>CAVWDQ010000012.1:0-386094 GCA_963753765.1 uncultured Bacteroidales bacterium | reverse complement strand
CGTCGCCTGCAAACCGCGAGTTTTTGGAATTTTATGTCGCACTGGTTCCGGGTGGTGCATTTGGAAGAACTAAAGAAAAATTATGATCAAATCGTTAGGTCACGCTGGTACACACAGGCGTGTTGCAATTAATGTAGGGTCCGGTTTTGTTCCCGGTACAAATGCAGTGGTAATGGGTGCTGCAATTGCCGGGGGAAAATTGGGCTGGGAAATGCTCGGAATAAGGGACGGCTTCGAAGGGCTCTTATTCCCTGATCATTATCCCGAAAGTGGGCTTATCACTCTCAGCCCTGACCTTATAGAGAACCTCGATCCGTCTACGGGTGGTATTCTGGGTCAGGCACCCAGGATCGATCCTTTTCATGCATCTTCTAAAAGTGGAGGAGAAATTGACCTTTCCGATAAAATACTAAAAAGGCTCAAGGAAGAGGACATTGATGCCTTAATTTCCATTGTAAACGGACAAGGGCTTGGCATTATTCAAAAGCTCCATAACAAAGGGCTTCATACGGTATGTATTCCACGCTCCATCGAAAACGACATCGCTACTACTTCCATTTCATTTGGGTTCAACAGTGCACTCAGTGTTACCATCGAAATGCTTAATAAGGCTTATCAGGCAGCCAAATCGGCAAGTAAAATTGCCGTAGTTGAGGTGCCGGGCGAACAGGCCGGATGGATTGCACTTCAGGCAGGAATTGCCGTTCGTGCTGATGCTGTTTTGATGCCTGAGATTCCCTGTGATATTAAAAATCTGGCAAAGAGATTAAAAGACAAAATCTCAATCCGCAGACCTTATGGTTTGGTTATGGTCGCCGAAGGGGCAAAACTTGGTGACTCCCCGAAAATCCGGGGCGGCCAATCGAGTGTAAATCCACCTGAAACAATGGCAGCCGGGCAGGTAGCAGTAACTGTTGCATACAGGCTTCAAAAACTGTTAACCACTGAAACCTACCCCCTGGTAATTGGTTCCTGGGCCAGGGGTGGAAATCCCACTGCAACTGACCATCAGTTGGGTATGGCATACGGCGCCGGTTCTATTCAGGTTCTGAAAGCCGGACAAAACGGAGTGATGGTCTCTTTTATGCCACCCGACATCAGGTTTGTGCCACTTAAGGATGCTGTTGACAAAGTAAGAACCGTACCTGCAGACAGCGAATTTATGAGAATCGCACAGTCACTGGGCATTTATTTAGGGCAAGGTTTATAACCATTTCTGATAAATACAAAACCTGTGAAAATGACCATTATGAAGAATATTGAGATTTCCGAAGATATATACGAAAAACTGGCCAATGCGCTTGATGCACTCCCTGCCGGATTTACAAGAACACCTTCCAAATCCGAAATAAAACTGATTAAACTGGTTTTCTCACCCGAAGAAGCACTGGTAGCCAGCACACTGAGCCGTGAACTTGAAACTGCCGCGGAAATAGCAGTACGTGTGGGTATGTCAGAGGAAGAGGTAACCATATTACTCGAAAGCATGATACCAAGGCGTATGGTCAAAGCCGACACTCTGGCCCTTGAAACCGGTGTAAAAGGACTTGGAAAAGTGGAAGCTAAACCTGGTGAATCAAAAGAAGTTAAGGTGAAGAAGTACCGGCTGTTCCCTTTTCTGGTAGGCTGGTACGAATCATTTCTGCAGGAGACCCGACCATCGACCAAAGAATTTGCTGAGATATTTGAACAATATGTAATTGAAGGCGGTGGTGAGAAAATATTTGCTCCAAGGCCCGGTTCCCAGGGTGTTATCCCAATGCGCGGTTCGCTCAAACCTGAATGGCTTAAAAAGGAGCCACATAACGACATTGAGGCGCACTTCCAGCGACATGAGCGTTTCCTTGTGATAGATTGTGTCTGTAAAAAGGAGAAAGCTGCCCTGCATGGCCATAGTTGCGAATTGCCTAATAAGCGTTGTGGTTTTGTTGGCCTTCCGCCACAAACACCACTCTCGGAGAATGTGCTTACTCGGGAAGAAGCTTCGAAACGATGGGCTGAACTTGATGCTATGGGCACAATGGTAATTGAAGGTTTTTATGGATTCACTATGGGAGCGGAAGAACCTCAGTTTGTTGGTGGTTGTCATTGCTGCGGATGCTGTTGTACTATATTGCAAGGGGGACGAATGGGCAAACTGACAGAAACAGTCGAACGGTCGAACTACCGTGTTGTAAAAGATTACGACAAGTGCACCAACTGCGGAGAATGCATCAGACGTTGCCAGTTTTTTGCTCATAAATGGAAAAAGGCCGAAGACGGCCGGATGTCGGTATATAACAGGGACAAATGTGTGGGATGTGGAGCATGTGGATTGGGATGTCCTTCTGGAGCGCTTCACCTCGAGCCGGTTTCGGAAGAGGAATGGGTTCAGGTACCATCGAGTTTCATTGGATGGGAGGAGGCACGAATTCGAAATATGGGTAAGGTTAACTAAGAAATCATTTTTATTAAGCCGAATGCAGATGGATGAACCAATATTAAATGCGATCGTAACCCTTCGCAATGAAGTTTCGCCCTGGCTAATGATCCTGCAGGTGGTGCCCGATGGTTGGGAACTCCCCGACTATACAGCCGGACAATTTACCTCTCTGGGCCTGCCTGGTTCAGCTTCTCGTTACCACCAGGCCGAGCCTGAAAATTCACCTCCCGATCCGGGCAAGTTGATTAAGCGTATCTACTGCATCGCTTCGTCACCGGTGAACCGCGAATATATGGAATTCTACATAGCACTGGTGCCGGGGGGGGCGCTCTCTCCGCGGCTTTTCGATCTGAAGATTGGTGACCGCGTCTGGCTTTCACCAAAGATAGGGGGCAAATTTACCTACGACGATTCGAAAGTGCAGGAGGGAGCAAATCTGGTGCTTATTGCCACAGGCTCTGGGCTTGCACCGTTTATCAGTATGCTGAGCACTTACCTGAGCTCACAACCCAAACGAAAGGTTGCCATCATCCATGGTGCGCGGCACTCATGGGATTTGGGTTACCGTTCCATCCTGATGACCATGCAGCACCTGCGCCCCAATGTAACTTACATACCGGTTATAAGTCAACCCGATAAAGAATATGCACCATGGAAGGGGGCCACCGGTTATGTGCAGGATGTTTGGAAGAGTGGAGCTCTCCAAACGGCCTGGGGTACTCAACCCAATCCGGAAAATACCCACGTTTTTATGTGTGGTAGTCCGCAAATGAGCGAAGAAATGATACGTATACTGACCCGGGAGGGATTTAAAGAAGATACCAAAAGCGAACCCGGTCAGGTCCACGTGGAAAAATACTGGCAATTATAAAATGAATGCAAACTGTCTTCAGATTACCGATGGACCTCAACTCAAGCCTGTTGAATATGGTTCTGCCATCGATGCCATCAAAATACAGAGTGCAAGAATATGGATAGATATACAGGACGCTGAAAGCTCTGATTTAGAAAAGATTCTGGATGATCTCCATGTTCAGGGACTGATCAGGGGTTTTTGTCTTGAATCGCGCGATCATCCGGGCTTTTTCCCAATGCATCCGCTGGCTCTGATGGTCATACCTGTCCAGATGGAGGTTCAGGCAACAGAAAAAGTGGAGTACCTTGCCCTTCTCTTCACCACAGACTTTCTTATATCCATACGCAGCAGTAAGATGGCGCGCTTTCAGAAAACCATCAATTTTAAAGATTCTCTGGACCTGCTGCCCGACAGGAGTATCGCAGGAATCATCTCTACCCTGCTGATGGGTCTGTCACTTGACTTTCTGAGAAAAGCTGCAAAGTTAAGTGACATTATCCTCTCCCTGGAAGAACAAATGGATCGCGATCCTGATTCGGTCCTGATTGAAGAAATTTCCCATAAACGGGCCGAATTGCTGACACTTGAATCCATTGTTCAGGGGCAATTGCCCATCATTGAGGCGGTTATAATTTCCAAAAGGGCTGCCATTATTTCGGAAAATACCTATGAGTATCTGGTTTGGACGGCTGCAAATCTGAAAGCCGCAGATAAAAAACTGGACTGGATGGAGCATCGAATTGAGATCATGCGGACCCTTATTGATATGAATGCCCAGGAAAAAACCAACCGCAGGCTGGGAAGGCTCACCGTTGTTACCATGATCTTTATGCCAATTACTTTCCTTGCGGGGGTTTGGGGTATGAATTTCCAGTTCATGCCACTGTTAAGCATCAGGTCTGGTTATCTGGTCGCACTTGCTGTGATGATACTCATTACCGGGAGCATGTACTTCTATTATCGTGGAAAGGGATGGTTTAAATAAACGAAAGTTAATCCTTTAATTTCCAGGCGGCTGCGTGGTGCAGGCACTATAATATCCCTATAACTAAGTATTGACTATGGTCACACTATTAGGTACATTTAATAAAACTAAATTAAAATAAAGGAAGGCCATGGAAAAGAAGAGATTAAGCGAGTCCCGGGGAAGCAAGAAGCCCTGGAAAAAGTGGGGCCCATATCTAAGCGAACGCCAGTGGGGAACGGTCCGGGAGGACTACAGCGTAAACGGCGATGCCTGGAATTTCTTTACCCACGATCAGAGTCGCTCACGGGCATATCGCTGGGGCGAGGATGGTATTGCCGGGATCTCAGATGACAAACAACGATTGTGTTTTGCTCTGGCACTGTGGAATGGAAAAGATCCCATACTGAAGGAGCGGCTCTTTGGACTGACCAATAGCCAGGGCAACCATGGTGAGGATGTGAAAGAGTATTATTTCTACCTCGACAGCACCCCCACTCATTCATATATGAAATACCTCTACAAATATCCACAGGCAGAATACCCCTATGATGACCTGGTGCGAACCAATGGTCAGCGCTCGCGCGAAGAGATGGAGTATGAGCTGCTCGATACCGGGGTATTTGATGAAGACCGTTATTTCGATGTATTTATTGAGTATGCCAAGAAGGGTCCGGAAGATATCCTGGTGAAGATCACCGCTGTTAACCGGGGACCCGAGGTGGCCGACCTCCACCTTTTGCCTACCCTTTGGTTCCGCAACGACTGGTCGGCTTGGATTGCCGATTCAAACAGGGCAGCCAAAAAACCGCAGTTAAAGAAAATCAAGTCTCCGAAAGGTTTGAGTGCCCTTAGCGTAAAACACCCCTTGCTGGGTGAATTTGTTCTGTCCTGCGACGGAGATATCCCCTTGCTGTTCACCGAAAATGAAACCAACCACGAACTGCTTTTCCCGGGACAGAAGAACGAAAGTGCCCATGTGAAGGATGGCATCAACGACTTTGTGGTTCGGGGCAATCAGCAGGCAGTGAATCCGGCATTGGAGGGCACAAAGGCTGCCGCACACTTTCAAATGCAGATCGGTGCCGGTCAGAGTGTGAAATCAGGTTGCGGCTGAGTAAAAAATCCCCGGAAAGTAAGGGATCCGTATTTGGGGAAGCATTCGATAAAATCTTTAGCGACAGGATAAAAGAGGCCGATGAGTTTTACAAGGCACTTACCCCTGCCTCGGTGAGTAAAGATGAGGCCAATGTGATGCGCCAGGCCCTTGCAGGAATGCTCTGGAGTAAGCAATTTTTCTTCTTCGATGGCGACAACTGGCTGGATGAACATAATTCCAATCCCCTGCACTCGGGTTTCCGTGCCGCGAGGAATTCGGAGTGGTACCATATGTTGAATGAAGACATTATCTCCATGCCCGACAAATGGGAATATCCCTGGTATGCAGCCTGGGACCTTGCTTTTCACACCCTTCCTCTTTCCATTGTGGATCCTGACTTTGCCAAGGATCAGATGGAACTGATGCTCCGGGCCTTATACATGCATCCCAATGGTCAGATGCCCGCCTATGAGTGGAATTTCAGTGATGTAAATCCCCCGGTGCATGCCTGGGCAAGCTTATTTCTGCATCACAATGAAATGGCCCTGGAAGGAAAAGCAGATGTGGATTTCCTCAAGTCCATTTTTAACAAGTTGCTGGTTAATTTCACCTGGTGGGTGAACCGCAAGGACCGCTTCGGGAAGAATGTATTTGAAGGGGGGTTCCTGGGTCTGGACAACATAGGAGTCTTCGACCGAAGCGCTCCCCTGCCCACCGGAGGCAATCTTGAACAGGCCGATGGTACTGCCTGGATGGCACTATTCAGTCAGAACATGTTGGAAATGGCTACAGAACTGAGCCTTCACGACCCGGCTTATGAAGATATGATCATCAAATTTGTCGAGCATTTCTATTTTATTGCTGCTGCCATGAATCAGCCAGGAGAAGATGGCATGTGGGATGAAGAAGACGGCTTCTATTATGATCTGCTTCGTCTGCCCGATGGAAGTGCCAAGAGGCTAAAGGTGCGTTCCCTGGTGGGCCTTTTGCCCCTGTGTGCGGTCACCGTCATTGAAAAGGAAATGCGGGAGAAAAATCCAGTTGCCATGGCCCAGATCCAGGAGCGCGGGCGCAGGATTCCGGAACTCAGTTCTTCCATCCACCCCACAGGACCGGGCCATTTCGGCGTGGCAGAAAGAGGAATTCTTGCCCTGGTGAATCCCGAACGCTTGCGAAAGATACTTACGAGAATGCTGGATGAGGACGAGTTTTTCGGTCCTCATGGCATCCGTTCCATCTCCAGATTCCACGAAAAACACCCCTATACCTTACAGGTCGATGGGCAGGATTACCGGGTGGATTACCTTCCTGCCGAGTCCAATACGGGAATGTTCGGGGGGAACTCCAACTGGCGCGGTCCGGTATGGATGCCTGTGAACATCATGATTGTCCGTGCACTGCAGCAGTACTACCTCTATTACGGGGATAATTTTAAGATTGAATGCCCCACCGGATCGGGTAAGCTGATGAACCTGTTTGAGGTAAGCAGGGAGCTGTCCGAACGCTTAACCAGCACATATACACGTGATAAGAAAGGTAAGCGTCCTGTATATGGAGGCTCGGAGAAGTTTCAGACCGATGCCCACTGGCGGGATTATATACTCTTTTACGAATACTACCATGGCGACAACGGAGCCGGACTGGGCGCCAGTCATCAGACGGGCTGGAGCGGAGTTGTCGCCAAGTTAATACAGCTCTATGGCAGCCTGGACCCGGAGAAACTGCTCAAAGTTGGAAAGAAGGCCTCTTTCATAAAAGATGCAGGCATCGAAGAAAAGGAGAAATGATGAGAGCGCTCCCAAAATATCCTTCAAAGACATGTCGAATTTGAAAGAACATTGGATCTTGAGCCCGTGCCCACTTGTATATATTTGCTGTATTATATTTTAGCGCAGCCGGTTATGACCATTTCCACGAAGAACCGGTTTCCTCTGATGTCACCGGATCGGGTGACCCAGGTTTAAAAAAAACTTTATATTTACATAGAAAGCACCTTTAAATAAAATTTCAATTCCCATGAAACATAAGCTTAGAAAAGGACTGTTATTTTTATATGTAATGACACTATTAAGTGCATGTACTACGAAAATAACTGCACCCGCAGAAGTGGTGGTAGATAAAGAACAGATAAAGAAAGAGATTCAGGCCAGGGAAAATCAGTTTGCAGAGATCTACAATTCAGGCGAATTGAAAAATATAGGCTATTACGCAGAAGATGCAACCATCTATGCGCAAAACAGGGCACCTATAGCAGGCAGAGAAGCAATTATAGAATACTTATCTGCCGATATTGAATCCAATACCGATAAAATTTCATTTACCACCAGGGAAGTATTTGTATCAAATGATGGAAATATGGTGTTGGAGATCGGCCATTATGAAGTGGTGGATACCACAAATGCTCCCATTAACACGGGGAACTATATGTGCCTGTTTGAAAAAAGAGACGGCCAGTATGTCTGTGTAAGAGAGATGGACGCGTCGGATATGCCTTTTGAATAAAGAAATATTGATGCCTCGTCATAAGACGGGGTAGACTAACGCCTTCTGCCTCCACCCCCGCCTCCCGATGGACGCGCTCCTCCCCCTGACCTGGACGGAGAAGCTCCCATTGATCTTGATCCACCACCTGAATAGGAGGAACCCGCCGACGGAGAAGGTGATGCTGATCTTGACTGACTGGCCGAAGGCGATGCAGCCCGATTTGCCGTAGAGGTAGATGGCCTGGCCTGACTGGTCGATGGACTGGTAGAAGGTCGTGCTGCAGCTGAAGCTCCCGTTGAAGGACGTTGAGAAGCGGATGCTCCCGTTGATGGACGTGTTGCTGCAGAGTTCCCGGTTGATGGACGTGTTGATGCGGAAGATCTGTTGTTATTATAATTTCCATTGGCATTATTGCGGTTCACGGTATTCGAACTGTTCCTGGAATTATTATTGTAATTGTTATAGGTATTGTTGTTGTGAATCACCACGGTGTTACCATGACCACCGTGATAACCACCGTGATAACCATAGTGATGATAATAATTATTATGACGGTAAATACCAACAGCCATTACAGTAAAAGCTGCAAAATAGGGGGGATGATATGCATAAGTATATGGGGGATAATAGGGCACATATACCGGTGAATAAACATATTGTACGATGGGTGCAGATTCAACAACCACAACAGTAGTTGTTGCCGGAGTACTGGCAACTGGATCATCACCCGTATACGCTGGATTAGCTGTAACTTTTGGAGCTGGAGGTGCCGGTTCAATTACATAATCTTCACCATAGAGATCCTGATCCCCGACCACCTGCATCGTAATCTTCGCATCTGCATCCTTCGATACTAAAATCACCGCAACGTCCTGCACCTCCGTTTCACTGACATCCACCTGAAGAACAAATGCAAAATCATCCCCATCCTGCTCAGTCACCACCTTTATGAAATCAACCTTGTCATCCAGGTCCAGATCCAGGTTATTGACTCCTGTCTCCTCCAGGTTTATTGTTTTTTCAAACTCTTCGATGGTGGGCGACTGTTGAAACAGGTTCAACACGCCAAAAAGATCCAGGTTATCCCCTGGCAAACCCAGTAATGTGGTATCGCTTTCTGTTTGAGAAATGGCTGGAAGGCTTACCAGGCTTACGGCCAGTATCAAATATGATAATATTCTGTTATTCATGATTTTATATATTCATTCATAATGAAATAATGCTCAAATTTACGAAAAATAGAACTGACAAAACATACTGACCGATAACTATTGATACAGGGGATAAGGAGAATTAATTTTGTACCTTACTAAATTAGTGCCTAAGGGCTTTAGAATCCAATAAATTACTAAAGATTTTACTATGAACTTTACCCAATCAGATGCACTGGTTTTCTTCGGTGCCACCGGCGACCTGGCCTATAAGAAAATCTTCCCCTCCCTTCAGGCGATGGTCCGGCGTGGAACGCTTTCTGTTCCTGTGGTTGGAGTTGCTAAAGCCGGCTGGACGCTGGAGCAGCTTCGCGCAAGAGCCAAAGAAAGCCTTGAATTACACGGTGGGCTTGATCCTGTTTCGTTCGAAAAGCTCATCAGCCTCTTACGTTACGTTGATGGCGACTACAACGACCCTGAAACCTTTCAGCAGATCAGGAAAGAACTGGGATCTGCTAAAAATCCGGCCCATTATCTGGCAATTCCACCGGTTCTGTTTGGTACTGTGGTTTCACAGCTTGAAAATTCTGGCTGTGCAAAGGGGGCACGCATAATTGTTGAAAAACCATTTGGAACGGACCTTCCTTCGGCAAAAGGACTAAATCAAATATTGTCAAAAGTCTTCGATGAATCCTCCATTTATCGCATCGATCATTATTTGGGGAAAAGGGCCGTTAACAATATGCTTTTTTTTCGCTTTGTAAACTCATTGTTTGAACCGCTCTGGAATCGCGACCATATTGAAAATATCCAGATCACCATGGCTGAGGATTTTGGAGTACAGGGGCGTGGGGCATTTTACGATGCCACGGGCGCCATCAAGGATGTAATTCAGAACCACCTCTTTCAGGTCCTGGTCAATCTTACCATGGAATCACCAGCCGGAATCGACAGCGAATCGATTCGGGATGAGAAAATAAAGGTTCTTAAAGCAATAACGACAATTGAAACTAAGGATGTTGTGCGCGGACAGTTTAAGGGCTACCGTTCAGAAGCAGGAGTAAAACCTGATTCAAAAACAGAGACTTTTGCTGCCATGCAAATGAGTATTGATTCTCCACGTTGGGCTGGCGTTCCCATTTACATACAGGCCGGAAAAAATCTTCCCGTGACCTGTACAGAGATACTGGTTAGGCTCAAACATATACCATCGGCCTACTCGTCACTGGTCATAGCTCCAAATCATTTACGTTTCCGGATCAGTCCCGATGTGAGTTTTGCTTTCGGCATGCTCAATATGGTAGCCGGAGAGAAGATGGAGGCTGCCAGGGTGGAAATTATGGGAACACCCAATCCCTACGCGGAACAGAAAGATGCGTATGAAACTGTCCTTACCGACGCCATGGCAGGGGATGCTACAGTTTTTGCCCGTCAGGACTATGTGGAAGAGGCCTGGCGCATCGTTGATCCCTATCTCAGTTCAGATTCCCCTGTGTATGAATATGATCTGCAAACCTGGGGACCTCCTGAGCTTGCAACTCAATTGAATCCTGAAGGGGGATGGCATTACCCCGTTGATACGAAATAATTTTAAAGCAGCATGAGTTCGTTCAACAAACAAAATACCATTTTTCTACTAAAATTATGGTTTACGATAGCTTTATTAAGCCCGGCGATAGTTTCAGCTCAGGATTCACTAGTGGTTCCTGATTCCTTAAGCGTTCCCTCCGATTCCCTATGCCCCGATCGTGATATTTCGGACCTAATCCGGGGCGCTTTAAATAAACCACCTAAAAATAAGGCCGTAGGTGCTAGCAGTTTAATGCTTATGCCCATCATTGGTTCTAACCCGGCCACCGGATTTATGTTCGGTGTCGGGGGTCAGTATGCGTTTACAATATCCGAACAATCAAATTACTCCCTAATTTCAGGAAGCCTTCAGTATACCACAAAGAACCAATTTCTTTTCCTGCTAAAGAATAATATCTACACCGACAACAACCGCATCTTTTTAAGTGGCGACTGGAGGTTTCTGATCTATTCCCAATCAACCTACGGATTAGGAACAACTGCTCCCGAAGGGGGTATTCTTGACTACCAATTCAGCCTTGCGAGAACCGAAACCTCCACCGATTCACTGGCCCAGCCCATGACCTACAATTTTGGAAGGCTGCATCAGTCCATTATGTTTGAACTTGTAGATGGCATTTACCTTGGCCTGGGTTACAATTTTGATTCCTATTTTAAAATAGATGATACAAAGCTGAGTCTTGATCCGGCCGATTCTTTAATAACCAGTCATTATGCATACAATAGCTATTATGGCTTCAGTACCGAAAAGTACTTTAACTCTGCTTTAAGTGCGAGATTTGTTGTCGATAAGCGCGACAACATGATCCAGGCACATACAGGTTATTATTTTTCATTTAACTGGCAGGGAGGTTTTAAATTTACCGGCAATGACAGAAAATCAAACCAGTATCAACTTGAGTGGAGAAGCTATCACGGATTGTCAAAACGAAACCCTGCACACCTCCTGGCATTCTGGTTCATGGGAAATTTCGCCGAGGAGGGGACTTTACCCTACATGATTTTACCCGCCACAGCATATGACCAGACCGGACGAAGTGCACGTGGATATACGCAGGGACGCTTCCGAGGGAATAATATGTGTACGGAGAGCTTGAATATCGTTTTCCCATATCAAAATGCGGAGGCCTTCTCGGGGGCGTTCTGTTTGCAAATGCAAGCAGCGCCAATAATCCTTTTAGTTCCCTGAGCCTTTTCGAATCCATAAAACCCAGCGCAGGATTTGGCCTGCGGGTTAAGCTCGATAAATATTCAAGGACAAACCTGGCTGTGGACCTGGCTTTTGGTCAGGAATCCATGGGTTTCTATTTAGCAGTTTCTGAAGCCTTTTAGGTCATATTTGCCGGCTGCCCGGTGGAAGCAAGCACACTGTTCCACATCCAGCCCTGCGGGTCTATTTTCTTTCGTTCAGAGACAGAAAGGGCGATCGGTACATGGGTAAACAAATTGTTCCAGTATCCCACGATCATTTCTGTCCTGCCGGCCATCCCGGCATGAACAGCACTGTAGCCCATCAGCAAACAGAAGGCAGAATCATGAGCATTCGCGGGTTGACTCCTGATAATGTAACTTGGATCAATGTATTTAAGATTGATCTCCATTCCAATGCTTTTAAAATGCTTCTTGATGGCATCGCGCAGGTATATCCCAATATCGACATACTTCACATTGCCCGAAGCATCCCGTTCCCCGGTGGATTCAAAGAGATCCTGTCCGGCTCCCTCTGCAACAACGATCACAGCATGATTCCTCTGTTCAAGCCTCGTTTTTAGTGCTTCCAGGAAAGCATCCAGTGAGAAGGGGACTTCCGGGACCAGGCAAAAATTTACCTGGTTGTCTACCAGCACCGAATATGCGGCAATAAAACCCGAATCACGGCCCATCAACTTCACCAGGCCCACCCCATTAGGAGCTCCAACAGCCTCAACATGTGCGGAATATGTGGCGTGTTTTGCTTCTGAGACAGCGGTCTCAAAACCAAAGGTCTTCTGAACGAAAGAGATATCATTGTCAATGGTCTTTGGGATCCCGATCACGCTGAGCTTAAGTCCCCTCTTTTTCGCCTCCTCGCTGATTGCGAGGGCACCCCGCTGGGTACCATCACCCCCTATACAAAACAGAATTCCAATTTTCATCTGTTCAAGTGTATCCACCATGACCGAAGGGTCCTGGTTGCCACGGGAAGAGGCCAGTATGGTACCACCCATTTCATTGATTTGAGTAACATCCCTGGGAGTCAGCCGCACGGGCTCATGTCCGTATTCAGGGACCAGTCCCTGGTAACCATAACGAAAGCCAAATATGTTTTTTACACCATAGTGGTAATGCAGACTCATTACTATCGACCGGATTACATCGTTTATGCCCGGACAAAGACCTCCGCAGGTCACAATACCACAGGAGAGATTTGCAGGTTCAAAGAAGATCTTCTCCCTGGGACCGGCTGCTTCAAAATTCAGGGGTTCATCACCCCTGTCCAGGTAAGCCTTAAGACTATCAAGTTCCCGATGATATAGGATATGCTCCTTTTCATCGATGAATTTAATGTCTCTGATGGGTGACTGAATTGTGCATTCTCCAAGTTTTTCAATGGTAAAATCTTGCTGTGTCATTAAAAATCTATTTTCATGAAAGTTTACTTCATTAACCCAGGGCCCTGTCCAGATTGAAGGCTGAACTGATCAGGGCCAAATGGGTAAATGCCTGGGGGGTGTTCCCCAATGCCTCCCCACTCAGACCAATCTGTTCCGAATACATGCCCACATGGTTGGCATATCCAAGCATCTGTTCGAATATCAGCCTGGCTTTTTCCAGCTTTTCGGGATCGGACTTCCCGGACCTGGTAAGTGCTTCTACCAGCCAGAATGTACAAATATTGAAGGTCCCCTCCTCGCCGGAGAGTCCATCATCCACTTCATTTACATTGTATCGGTACACCAGGCTGTTGGTTAAAAGTCCGCCTTTATGAGGTGGTTGCATGATGGCATCGAGGGTCTTTTCCATCAGTGGATCGTGGGGAGACATGAAAAATACCAGGGACATCATCAGGTTGGAGGCATCCAGTGAATTGCTGCCATAATACTGGTCGAATGCCTGCCTCTTCTCATTCCATCCCTTTTCTATTATCTCCATGAATATTTCATCCCGTATACGGGACAATTCCTGCAGGTCGGCCGGAAAGGAACGCTTCCTGCTGAGTCTGATTGCTCTGTCCAGAGCCACCCAGGCCATCACTTTGGAGTAGACAAAATGCTGCTGTCCTCCGCGAACTTCCCAGATTCCATCATCCTTTCTCTGCCAGTTCTCACTGATCCACTTCACATGCTTCATGATATGCTGTCCATCCTGTATAGGCAATGGGTCTCACATGTTTATCAAACAAGTAAATGGAATCAATGAGTTCGCCATAAATATCCAGCTGAAGTTGGTCATAGGCACCATTCCCGATCCTGACAGGTGATGAACCCATATATCCTTCCAGGTGGTCCAGTGTATATTCGTTCAGCTCGTGCCGCCCGTCAATCCCATACATAATCTGCAGGGCCCCTGAGTCATCCTCCCTGGATCTTTCCACGATCCATCTCATAAAGCCTGATGCTTCTTCTGTAAATCCAAGTTTCAGGAAGGCATAGACGGTAAAGGCTGCATCCCGGATCCAGGTATAGCGGTAGTCCCAGTTGCGCTCTCCACCGATCCCTTCAGGCAGGCTGCAGGTAAGTGCCGCTACTATGGCCCCGGTGGGTTCGAAGGTAAGCAGCTTGAGGATCAAAGCTGACCTGTGGACCATCTCCCGCCATCTGCCCTTGTATGTTGATTTGGAAAGCCAGTTTCTCCAGTATTCTATGGTATTTGTAAATCTTCTTTCAGCCTGCTCTTCGGAGTAGGATATGGTGCAACCCTCCCCTTTGTCAATTTTATGCAACATAAATACGGCGGTTGTACCCCCCTCCTCGATATCAAATTCCGAAAAGGCCCCCTGATCATTTTGTTGAAGAGGCATATTGCTGGCCAGGCCCAGGCTCAAGTCTCTCGAATGATAAGATGCTCCCTTGTCTGAGATAACTGTTTCATGGGTATCCCGGGCATAATTGAATGCAGGGTAACATTCCATTTTCATCCTGACCTTCCCGTGGATACCCCTGACCCTTCTTACAATCCTGTAATCATACTCATTTACAATATCTTCACCCACCGGCATGTAATCTATAATTTCCACAATGCCCTCGGAATTATAAAAACGGGTGATCAGCACATTGGTGTCGGGCCAGTAATACTGTTTGTTTTTACTCTTGGGATCTGCTGGGTGCAATTTTGAAATAGCCCCCCTTATTCTCATCCAGGATGGAAGCAAATACACTGGGTGAGTCAAAATGCGGAAAACAGAACCAGTCTATGGATCCGTTTTTGCCCACCAGGGCAGCCGAACGCATGTTCCCAATAATCGCATAGTTCTCAATGGCTTGGTAAGGCATACCTGTTGCTTTTCTGGTGTAAACATAAATATACAACTTATCTCTCTACCCGCTGTAGGTCCGGTAGTTTTTAGCATTTCAATTATTTTTTACGGATTTTCATTTTGTGAAATCAAATTAATCACGTAATTAGCATTTAAATACAAGTGGGAATTCGTTTCACCAATGGGAACAAATAAACTAAGAGTCATACAGGATTTCGAAAAGGTAAGTACGGAGATCCAGGAGCAGATTAAACTGGTTTATCCAAATGGTTTCAGCCAGCACTTGATCGAGTATACAAACAAAGAGGGCAAATTAGTATTTGCCTTACCCTTCGAAACCGACGAAAAGATATATATGATCCGGATGTCGGTGAAAAAGGCCATACAAATCATCAAAGATGATGAAGACTATGACGATGATGGTATTCTGAAAGACGACATCAAGGAAAAGTATGAAGATGAACACTCCGATGTGGAGTATTTATCGGAGAATGAAAACTACGAAGAGTATTAGAATCCTCCCGGACCTGTGATCCATATAAAAGTCCCTTCTGTATCCTGCATAATCACACTGATGGTTGACTGACCATTAGCCTGATTTTTCTTTCCGGGAGAAATTTCTTTTCACCCGCTTTTCATTCTTGTTGTTTTAGGGTTGAATGACATTCACAAAATGAGATTTTAACCAAAAAAACACAAGATCATGAAAACGAAAAATATCATTATTGCAGGCATCCTTTTCACAACTATTGTTACACAAAGTTGCACCAAGGAATTCTCCCGCATAGAGGGTACAGGAGCCATCACCACTGAAACACTTTATCTCGAAGATTTTACCGGAATCGATATGGTAGGAGCCGATGACGTAACTATCAGCTACGGGACCGAACAAAAAGTAGAAGTCACCGGACACTCAAACATCATCAACAGGATCAGAACAGATGTGGACAATGGGATCTGGTCCATGGAACTGGAGCGGGGTACCTACGGAGAATATGAACTGAGCTACAACATCACATTGCCCTACATTGATGAGATCAATAATACAGGGTCAGCTAATGTGGTGATCACCGGCCCCATGGAAGCTGAATACTTCGATCTTAACCTTATGGGTTCAGGCAGCTTCAGCGGATTCTCACTCACTGCAGCTTACTGCCAGGTGGATATAACCGGATCGGGCAATTGTGAGCTTACCGCTCTGAACAGCCTGGATGTCAGCATTGACGGAAGCGGGAGTGTTTTCTACAAAGGAAGTCCTTCCATCAAGGATCATATTTCCGGTTCAGGTCGTGTGGTAGATTCCAATTAAGAGCAATCCATCCGTTAAACTGGAAATCATGAAAAAGATAAGCTTGAATATAGTTATGCTATTCATAAGTATCCTGGCCCTGCAGGGTCAGGATACTAAGAAGCTGTTTCTGGGTCTTCAACCCGACATTACCAGGGAAATCAAGGACAACGAGGAGAATTCCTTTAGTATCAATATCCTTCCTCTGGTAGTCCAGGTCTACCTGAATGAGGCTTCCGCCATCAGGCTTACATCCATTCTGAACCTGGAGAACAATAGCAAACAGATATCAAATGTTGGAGCCCAGCTTGCAGTCCCCATCTATTTTCTTCATAAGCGGGGTCCAAAGGCAGCCGGTGTCTATACAGCAGCTGTTCTAGGATTAAGCCACAACCAGCAAAGTGGTGGCAATGAGATTACACTGGCCATTGAGCCCGGATATAGCTGGGTCCTTGAAAAGGGTTTCAGCATGAACCTGGGACTGCAGCTGGGGGGAACCTATTTTACTCCCACGGCCGATGCAGAAGGTTGGAGAAACCACGCAGGCCTGAAATTCAGTCTTGGATACACACTTCGTTCAAAATAAGAGAACTAATGAAAAAGAAAACTACAGCATGTATCACAATAATCTTCCTCTTTTTAGGAAGCATTTACGCACAGAATCCCACATCTAATTCCATAAGTTTTAATTGGGGAATAGGGAACTTTCAAAGGCAGGACCTGACATTCTCACCTATGATTCATAGTGACTGGTCAGCTTTAAATTTTGTGCTCAATTATGAACGTTCAAAAAAGTTTGAACAACAAGCCTACGTAAAATTTGGCATCTATGACCCAGGAGTTGGAGAGCAATATACGCTTACTTCACCTTTTACGGGAGATGATGTTCAAAGCTATCCTCATAATTTCACTTTACTCGATATTAATTATTCTTTTGGGAAAAGCATAGTAGAAAAAGAAAAACTAAAGCTGGCCCTTGGGGGGCGATTGCGAAACAGGTTAAATGCATCCTATTATAATTTTGGCCTGTTCAGCTACTTTGGTTATTATTTTACTTTTGGGCTCGACGCCTGGGTCAAATTGCAATATCAGCTTTCCGAAAAACATCGATTTGCTTCCAATATTGCCTTGCCTCTGTTTTTTTACAACACGCGTTCCCCATACCTTTCTGCCGACGATCAGTTCTTTCTTGACAACTACGGTCATTCTAATGCCTTCAAGTCTGTAAGCAACTACTATGAAGGTGGTGAATGGCAGTCGTGGGGCAAGTCTCAGAGTTTTGATTTTGATATTGCTTACTGGTATGCCCTCTCTGAGAAATGGGAAGTGGGAGCCAGTTACTGGTTATCCATGAATTTTAATCAGGATCCTACAAAATACACCGCTTTCCAGAACAATCTGTACTTGTCTGTAACCCTTAAATTTTAAATCATGAAACATCTATTAATTGTATTCTTAGCAAGTATTCTGTTTACAGCATGTGAAAAGGCATTCGAGCCGGAGCCCCGGAATAATCCTGAAGCACTTTTCGTAGAGCTCTGGACAAGCTTTAATGACAATTATGCAGGATTTGAAGAACGAAATGTAGACTGGGACCAACAGTACGATTTGTATCGTCCCCAGGTTTCTTCAAGTACAAGCGATGCAGACTTGTATGATCTGTTTAAACAAATGCTTCGCTCATTGGACGATGGCCATGTAAAACTCATGACTCCCGTGGATAAAAAGGTTTATTCCTCCAACCTCATTTATGATGAAAGCATAGACGATGACCTTTTTGATCTGGATTTGATAAAGTCGAACTACCTGAACAATACTTATAAAGAAAGTGGCGATGGCGGAAATACCTATGGATTTATTGCTGATGCAGCTTATATAAATCTTGCATGGGTTAGTGATAATATGGCAGACCTGGATGATATGCTGGACGAGCTTTCTTCAGCCAGTGGACTGGTTGTGGATATGCGCCATAATTCGGGAGGAGATTTCACCTGGGCCTTTTCGAATTTAGGTAGACTGACAAACTCGGAGCGCTTAGTTTTTCATTCCAAAACAAAAACCGGGAAGGGTGAAAATGATTACACTCAAATCTACGATTGGAGCATTTCGCCATCGGGAGAATATTATAATAAACCCATTGTATTAATTACCGACAGGTATACCATCAGTGCTGCAGAACGAGCAGTAATGGCCTTTAAAACATTACCCAATGTCACGCATATTGGAGATACAACCAATGGGGCTTTTTCCACAATGATTGGAATGGAACTACAAAATGGATGGGATTACACCCTTGCAACGCAAAAAATAACATTTGTCGATGGCATGAACTATGAAGGTACCGGCATGCCACCCGATATCGCTATGAAAAACACCAATGAGGAGATGATGAACGGACAGGACAGGACCCTTGAAGAAGCTCTGAGCCTGATCACGCAGCAATAAAGCAGGAAAAACCTTCACCCGGTTTTTAATATGCTTGTTCTATAGATAGAAGCAAGAGCTACAAATTAAACAATACCGAAATCATGAAAAAAACTATTCTAATACTGATCACCATCGCAGGGATTGCCAGCCTTGCAGAGGGCCAAACACGCATCTCTGCCGGAGCCGGATATTACGGAGAAAATGTAACTCATCCTGGGCTTGTCCTTGAATTTGAATACGAAAAATTCCACACCGAATCATTCTCCCTTCCACTGAGAGCAGATCTGGGTTTTCATTTCAATCCTGACTATACTGCCATGACCCTTGATCTCCACAAAGGACTTCGGAAATATTTCAAATCAGGAATCTTCTTCGAGCAGTCAGTAGGTGTAGGGATTATTACAAAAAGCTTCAAGACCGACTACTGGTTCTACGACGATTATGCCAATGCCATTCCCCATGGTAATAAACCGGTTCTGGGCTTCATGCCTTCGGTAACGGCCGGACTGGGATATAATTTTTCGAAAAACGATGAAGGAGCGGACATGATCTGGATCAGGCCCAAAATTTACTGGGACCTGGGATTCAGGGGACTGCACCTGCCCTACTGGGCCCTACAAATAGGATTTACACACACCTTCAAAACTAAGTAAGATGAAAAAGACAATTCTATATATAATTCTGGTAACCCTGACTCTGGGTGCCTGCGAAAAATCAGAATACCTGGTGTCAGGTGAGTTTTTTCACCTCTCCCACAAAGGAGCCAACATGCCCGTCTGGGTAAATGGGAACTTCAACTCCGATGTCATCCTTATCACTGTACACGGGGGCCCTGGCGACTCGGGAATGGAGCAGAATATTGCCCCGGGATTTAAATTGCTTGAAGATGATTATATCCTGGTTTATTGGGACCAGCGCTATTCAGGCATGACCCAGGGTCACTATGACCTCAAGACTCAGACGCCTGACCAATTTATTGAAGATACCGATAAGCTTGTCCAGCTCATTCAACACAAATATCCCGGTAAAAAAATGTTTATGATTGGACACAGCTGGGGTGGACAACTCTCAGCCGGCTACCTGGGAAGGGATAATCATGACGATAATTTCAAGGGCTGGATCGACCTGAACGGGTCTCTGTACGGAGATCTGGAGGCCCAGATGATGAAGGATTATATTATGGAGCGGCTACCCGAAAAGATGGCTGAACCCGATGCTGATCAGGAATTCTGGCAGTTCATTATCGATTTTTATGAGGAAAACCCTGAGCCAAAGAACTATTCAGATCCTGAGCCCTACTGGTATGTTGATGCCGTCGGAGGTTCCGTATACGACTACGACGAATTTCAGGAGCTGGCTCCGGTTCCCTATACCGAATTGATATTCAAATCCATGTTCACCATGTCCTTTTATGTGGATGCATTTTATTCGGAGGAGACCTATGGACTATGGGATGATATCAACTATACACCGGAGCTGGGCAACATCACCATCCCTGCCCTGATGCTCTGGGGAGCCGAAGATGGCATAGTACCTGCTGATCTTGCCGATTATGTTTACGAAAACCTGGCCACGGATCCTTCCATGAAAGAGGTGGTGAAAATTCCTGAGTGCTGCCACGGACCACAGAATGAAACCCCGGAGACCTTTTACCAGGAGGTCAGCAGCTTTATTGAAATCTACAAAAACAAATAAGATGAAAAAGCTATATATACTTGCGCTATCCCTGTTTGCGCTCTCTCTGGGAGCAAAAGCACAAACAAACTTCAATATCGGAGCTGGCTATTTTGGGCAAACCGTCACTTATCCAGGTCTTGTAATAGAGGCTGAAGTGGAAAAGATGTTCTCGGAAAACGCTTCCTTACCCATTAGGGCTGACCTTGGATTTTTCGTTCATCCACGCCACAGCTATGGCCTGTTCCTGGATCTGAACGCAGGGTTCAGAAGGTATTACAAATCCGGAATCTTCCTGGAAGAGAGTATCGGGGTGGGAATTCTACAGTCCTTCCTGCACTCTGATGGAGTCTACAGTGTAGATGATTCGGGAGAAGTATCAGATGCCTCCCGGGCCGTTCCGGTGGACTTTATGCCTTCCATAACCTTAGGGATTGGATACAACCTCACCCAGGGATCCGGCAAACAGAATCTGATCTGGGTGAGACCAAAACTCTACTGGCAGCTCCCCCATAAAACGGAGTCCACCTACAACTTTGCTTTACAGGTTGGGTTTACCCATACAATTTCTTCAAAATAAAGAGGCCCTTGCTCAGTTTTGAACATTTAAACTGCCTTCATGTTTTATGGTAAGCCCTTAAGCTAAGTCAATAAATTGATGATAAGAACATTCGCTATACTGGGAATCCTGTGCTACTGTATTGCACTCTCTGCACAGGATGAGGGACAGCCTGCCGAACATACCCTTTCCTTTAAGTCCCAGTATATCCAGATCAAGGATGAATTCAACTACGGACTGGTGAACAGGGGACTGAACCTGGTTGGCGAGTATTCCCTGGTTTCTTACAAAGGTGAAAATAAGTTTATGTACCAGGCTGAGCTGGGTTTTGGGGCAAACTATAACCAGGGAGCGGGAATGGTATGGTCTCTCAAGCCATTCGACCTGTATTATGGCTTCAGGCTCAATGACAATCCGGATCTCCCGATCACCCTGGGTCCCTACCTTTCGGGCTATTACAAATGGTTCTTGTATCCCGAATTGCAGAGCGGACATATGTTCTGGATCTCTTCCTATGAAATGGGCCCACGAATGGAGCTTTCCATTCCGGTAAAAAAGAGGATCCTGCATGTGACCCTCTCCACGTCCCTGCTCAGCCTGAATTCAAGACCTGAGTTTACAACTGAGCAGTATTATTACTCTCTTACCTTCTCCGATTTTGTGAAGAACCCGCATTCAAATATGATGTTTGGCTCCTGGAACCTCTTTAACCACATCAATCTCAGGCTTGAATTGATCCAGGCCGGAAAAGGGTTTTCAATTGCCTATGAGTTCGAATATATGGGATATTTTGAAGAGCCGACTTTCCGTTATATGGCCCACTCCATAAACCTGAACTGGAAACTGGGAAATAAAAAATCCAAATAAGATGAGAACGTTTATCATCCTGCTTATCTCACTTGCGTTTACGGCCTGCATGAAGGACGAACCCATGAACTTGTCCTTCGTCTCATTTGAGCCCATGGAGATTAACGACGGACTGATCATTTCCACCGCTGAAGATGAGGGGATCGATCCCGATCAACTTGAACAGATATACAGATCGATCTATGCAGATGAAAACCTTTGGTCCTTAAGGAGCCTGCTGGTTTTTAGAAACAACACGCTGGTGGCCGAAGCCTACCTGAAGGATGTAGATGATATCACAACAAAGCATTTAATCTGGTCCTGCACCAAGCAGGTCATGGGAATCCTCACCGGAATCGCAGTGGACCAGGGGATCATCTCTTCCATTAATGACCCCATATCGGATTATCTGCCACAGGTACAGGCAGATTATCCTGAAAAATCTGCAATCACCCTTAAGCATCTGATCACCATGCAATCGGGTAATGATTACGACAACGATGGAGTCGGGGGCGAAACGGATAAGGTGCTTCGTCAGATCCCGGATAATATTACCGAATTTGTGCTATCCAGGCCCATGATAAATGAACCGGGCTCTGTATTTAATTACAATGATGGAGATCCCCAGCTGATGTCGGCGATTCTTCAGCGTGCCACCGGCCGACCGGCAGATGCCTGGGCCGATGAGGTCCTGTTCTCAAGGATCGGCGTCAATAATTACAACTGGGTCAGGTATAAGGACGGAACTTCCCTGGGGGGATTTGGAATTGAAACCACGCCCAGGGAGATGGCAAAGATCGCCATGTGTGTGGCCGACAGCGGCAGAGCAGGCGGGCAGCAAATCGTATCGGCCGGCTGGATCGCTGAAATGACTTCCCCGCTGATTGAAGTTTCCGAGGGATACTCCTTTGGATACTACTGGTGGGTTGATACCACCCGCAATATTCATTTTACCTGGGGACACGGCGGACAGTTTGCCTTCATTGTACCGGATCAGGACTTAATTGTGGTGATGACTTCCATCCCAAATACCCAGGGCGATTACCAGATCCAGGCCGATGAGGCCCTGCCCGTCGTTGATGAGATTATCAAAGCATGCTACTGATATAAAAAATCTTTAAAACTCAAGCCTGTAATTGAAAATAGGAATAAATCCGGTCATCGGATATTCTTCAACAGTCTCGGTTTCGGGGTTGTATTCTTCGGCAAGGACATTCTGTCGGTTGGTGAGATTCTGGATGTCCAGGGACAATACGTGTTCTGTTTTTGCACGGAAAAAATGGAGCTTCAGGCCCAGATCCACCCTTAAATAGTCTCTGGCCTGTTTTGACCAGATATCATAATTTTTATAAACCGTCTGGCCCTGTTCTATGGAAGCAGGCAGATCCACCGACAATATCCTTCTCCCTCCCGACCAGATCATTCTGAGGTTCAGTCCCACCATCCTGTGGCTTCCCCACATGAATTCTTTGCCTCCCACCAGGTTGTTAATAAACCCGAGGTTGAACTTGGTATCATGCCAGTTGCCATCGGCTGGTTTATATTCAGAATCAAACAGGGAGCTGGAAAAGAGAAAATAATAACTGTTTGTAAAGAATTTTTGCAGCGTAAGTTCCAGACCATAATTGCGCCCTTCTCCAATATTGGCCAGGGTATCTCCAATGTTTACTCCACTAAAAATGGGGGCCCAGTATTTATCCGGGTTGGTAGGTACCGGCAAATTATTAATGTGCTGGTAATACACTTCGGCCAATAATTGCAAATCGCTCCGGAACATCTTTTCATAGCCCATGATGTAGTGGGTGGAACGAGTCATCTTCAGGCCCAGGTTGGGCATGTAAACACTCCCGTCCGGCTGCTCATTTTCCACAAAATATACGGGCAGGTTCTCATTCCTGCTATGGAGGCCAAAACCGAAGGTGAGTTTCTGGTCTTTGGGTAAGCCGACGGCGAGTCCCAGTCTGGGTTCAAGGGAATTATCGCTGCTCAATGCAAAATGAGCAAAGTGCAGTCCCGCTTTAAATACAATCCTGTCTGTGAAAGCGTATCTGGATTGCAGATAGGCCTGGTACAAATTGGTGTTGCCTGCACTATTCAGGAAGGTGCTCGGCGATCCTGTGGTGACAGATTCCCGGGAGTAATAATCATAGTATAAATAACTGTAAGTAAACCCTGTTTGAAGGGTCAGATGATGTGACACTTTCCGATTATACAAGGTGCTGAACCTTACAGCCTGGTTAAGAAGTTCGTCATAGATTCGTTCCTTGTAAAACCCAAGGCTGTCCATATCATCAAAGGTTTCGGAACTGAAGCTGCCAGAGAGGGAGACCACGGTCTTCACGTAGGACTTCTCATCCGGAAAGAGGGTATGGCTCAGACCGGTGGCATACATGCCCGTCCTGGTATAATCCTTATAGCCATAATCGGGGTTTTCACCGGCTGTGGTGTCTGGTAAATATTGTTCATCATCATCACCTATGCCGCCCAGACCCCACACAGAAAATACACCTGCTTTTTTGGTGGGCAGGTTAAATTTGAAAGACAGATCCTGGTAACTGGGCAGGGCATTTTGAGAGATGCTGATGTTCAATTGATCCATCAGCGAGAAGGTGGAATACCTGTAATTGAAAAGATAAGATCCTGCATATCCTTCTTTGAAGGGACCTTCGGCCGAGAGATCGATCCCCAGCAAACCCGCCCCTACCGTATACTCTCTGACCTGGTTATTTCCCTTTCTGAGATTGATATCAAATACCCCCGAAAGGGCACTTCCGTATTCAGCAGGAAAAGCTCCTGTCAGGAAATCAGACATCCCCACCAGGTTGGAACTCAGAATACTGATTGAACCTGCATGGTATCCCTCCTCGGCAAAGTGATTGGGACTGGGGATCTCCACTCCTTCCAGTCTCCAGAGCAGCCAGTAAGGGGAGTTGCCCCGGATGACAATCTCGTTGGAGGAGTCATCTGTTCCTGATACTCCCGCAAAGACCTGGGCCATCCTGGCCGGATCACTTACACTGGCCGGGTAGCGTTTGGTCTCTTCCTCGCTGAAGGACCTGGAACTGACCGTGGTCATTTGATCCAGGGCTTCGCCTTTTTTATAATTGATATACACTTCTCCCAGGGATTCGGTCCTTTCCCTGATCTCCACGCTTATTACAACCTCTTTGGCCGACCCCAGGAGTATTTCCTGAACCACGGCCTCTTCGTATCCCACATAGCTCACTTGCAGAGAATAACGGCCCACAGGTAACTTTTCGAAGCTGAAATTTCCATCCAGATCGGTGGTGGTTCCCCGTTGGGGATTCGTATCCAGGATAACCACACTGGCAAAGGAAAGTGGGATCCGGGATTCTCTGTCGCTCACTGTGCCCCTGAGTGTCTGCGTTCTGAGGGACCTGTTTCTGGATCCGGGATCCGGCTTTTTCTCCGGGGTAATTATGATGGTATTATTGATCCTTTCAAAACTCAATCCGGTATTCTCCAGGCACTGCTCCAGGACCATGTCCACTGTCGCGCCACTTAGCTCGATACTCACCCTGGGACATCTTTCAAGCTCTTCGTGATTGAAAATAAAGTCCAGATCACTTTGCTTCCTAATCTCGGCAATCACGGCTTCCACCGTTGTATCATTCAAAGAAATATAGAAAAGGGTCCCCTGGGCCTGGAGATTTGTGGAGGCAAGAAAAAATGCTCCAGTAAGTATTTGCAGGAAGAGGACTTTCAGCCGCATGATACTGTGAATTATCTTACCACGATGTTCTGATCTCTGAATTCAAACTTTACATCGGTAGTCATTTCCAGCATCTTAAGTATGGAAGAGATGCTTTCTTCCTTATCCAGCCTGGCTGAAAAATGGAAGTCTCTTGCAGCCGCATTTTCAAAACTATAATCGAAATCGTACCACCTGGCCAATCTTTTCATAACTGTTTCCAGGGATTCATTATGAAACTCCAACTTGCCATTTATCCAGGAAGTATAGCCTGAGGCATCGACTTCTGCTTTGGATATATTCCCGGTGGACCGGAGAAAGACTGCCTGCTGATCCGGCTCCAGGATGGTGCCATCACTTATTAGTGAACCTTGCTCCAGCAGCTCCACACGAACCTTGCCCTCGACGAGCGTAGTTTTAAATTCTGCATCATCGGAAAAAGCCTCTACGTTGAAGGAGGTCCCAAGTACCCTGGTATTTATGCTTCCGGTACTTACAATAAAAGGTGTCTCACTGTGACTAACCTCAAAGTAGGCTTCCCCATCCAGAACAACCTGTCTTACACTGTCAGCAAAGCTTACCGGATATCTGAGCGAGGACCCGGCATTAAGCCATACCCTGGTTCCATCGGCAAGCTGAAGATTATATCCCCCTCCCCGTGGAGTTTTCAGTTCATTGAAATATGTAGGTCTTGATGGGTTTCCTTGTGTTCCGGTGCTATAGCTGATTCGATTATCAGAATCAGTTAAACTTGCATCGCCATCGTAAAGAGTTCCCAGAGACGCTCCCTGGCCCAGTTCAACGATTCCTCCATCCGACAGGATTAATACGGCCTTCTGCGAACCGGGCTGGAAGGCAGAATCGATTTGAGCAAAGGTATCAGCAGTTGGAGCCCTCAGGTACCACCAGGCAAAACCGCCACCCACCAGGAGAGGCAGCAGGATGGCTGCCGCAAAACGCAGGAATTTCCGGGGCTCCAACCTGACTGTTTTGGTCCCGAAGAGCTCATCCTCCAGCTTTGATCTGACCTTATCCTGATCAAAGAGGCGATAGACCTCCAGCTTGTCAAGTTGCTTCTTAGGATCACTTGCCTGTTCGAAAAGTAAGAGGTTCTTCGGATCCTCTTTGATCCAAAGATCCAGCTCCTGTTGCTCATCAGGTCTAATTGTCCCCCTGACTTTCTTTACAATAAGATCCGCTATATGAAATGATTCAACCATATATACAATGCTTTCTCAAGACTAAAACAGCCAAAGCCAAAAACGGGTGAACGTTTTTTTATATTTTTTTTCATTTACCATAATAAGCTCATTAAAAGGGTAGCAAACCTGGGTTCAAGCTTCTGCTTAAGTTTTGCATAAGCTATTTTTTTTTGTGTTTTCACCGTGTTAATAGAGATATTCAATTCATCGGCTATCTCCTGATTTTTCATGCCATTTAAGGCCAGGATCATAATCTCCATAGCCGATTCTGGCAGAAGCTTTATTTCGGCCAGTAAGAGATTGAAAGTCTCTTCCTCAATCACATGCTGAGTAAAATTCTGATCCGATTCCAGCTCATAAACCAGAGCCGGTTCGTGCTTTTTTCTTACCGTCTGGTGCTTTAGGTGATTCAGGCATTTATTTCTCACAGAGGTGTATAAGAACGATTTAACGGCATTTATATGGTCAAAATCCTGCCGTTTTTCCCAGAAAGAGATAAAGGATTCCTGGACCATATCCTCAACTACGGGTGGATCGGAAACATACTTATACCCGAAGGCTGACAGGGCATGGAAATAGCTGTCAAAAACCTCCCTGAAGGCCTTCCTGTCTCCCCGTTTGATATGTTTAATGATGTTCTTATTCACTTTTCAATCAGAAAGTCTGCTTTTGCATTATTTAATAATAACAAAAGAAAAGCAAAAAGGATGAATACTTCTATCTTTATCTGGTGGAAAAATTTAAAGATAACAGCTTAGGTACTGTTGTTGGACTTGATCTTGGGGGGACGAAATTATCAGGAGCCCTGTTCTCAAAAGAAGGTGAAATAATTCATAAAACTGAGCTCCTGCTTGGAGACAAACAAGGTGCCGAAGTCGGATCCATGTTGGTACAACAAGTACTGGAGTATGTTGCCTTCGCAAGGGACAAAGGCTACCGGATCGATTCTGTGGGTATTTGCGTTCCGGGCATCAGCAATCAAAGCAATCAAACCGTATGGGCCCCTAATATCAAGGGCTGGGAGGCCTATCCCCTTTTCAGGGAGGTCAGGGATGGCCTGAACAATCCCAGGGTTCCGGTCTCCATTGAGAGCGACAGGAACTGCTATATTCTGGGAGAGATGTGGAAAGGTAAGGCCCGCTCTTGCAGCAATGCCATATTCATGGCTGTGGGAACCGGCATTGGCATTGGCATTGTATCCAACGGACAGATAATTAACGGGGCGAGTGGTATTGCCGGAGCTATTGGATGGATGGCACTGGATCGACCCTATTCAAATGATTATGATCCATGTGGTCATTTTGAGTATTATGCCTCCGGTACCGGCATTGCAAGGAGCGCTGAAAGCTTGCTTAGCAAAGGTTCCAGAAGTGAATTACCTGCATTCAGGCCAGATTTCTGCCAAGGAGGTTTTCGAAGCCTATTCCAAAAAGGATCCGGTAGCAGTGCAGGTGATTGAACAATGTATTGAGTACTGGGGCATGGCAGTTGCCAACCTGGTAAGTATATTCAATCCGGAAAAGATAATTTTTGGGGGCGGGATCTTCGGACCTGCAGTTCAGTTGCTGGACAGGATAGCTGAGGAAGCCGTGAAATGGGCCCAGCCTATTGCCATGCAGGAGGTAATTCTGGAAGGAACATCCCTGAAAGGCGATACAGGTTTATTTGGAGCCGGGTTCCTGGCCATACGAAATGAATTCATGATATGACCATCGGCCAGGATAAACAAACATATAATAGTAAGCTGGTTTTTATTGCAGCCTGTCTTGGCATGCTCTTGTTTGGAATTGTACTGATTTCCCTGGGATCCGTATTGCCCCATCTGCGGGATCGTTTTGGACTATCGGATCTGTCAACAGGCTCCCTGCTCACCATGCTTCCATTTGGTATTTTGATTGGTTCTCTGGTATTCGGCCCCATAGTGGATCGTTACGGATATAAGATTCTGCTCATCGTAAGCGGACTGATGATTTTTCTGGGCCTGGAAGGTATTGTCCTAACCGGCAATATAGTGATCCTGCGCATAGCTGTATTCCTGATAGGCTTTGGCGGAGGTGCCATCAATGGAGGCACCAATGCAATGGCGGCTGATACAGCAGAAGGGGACCGCGGGGCCAGATTAAGCCTGCTGGGTGTCTTTTTTGGGATCGGGGCACTGGGAGTTCCACTTTTACTGGGACTGTTGATCCATATTCTTCCCTATGATAAAATCCTGCTTTGGATTGGAATCTTTGTTCTTCTGTCCACCATAAGCTTCCTGATAATTAAGTTTCCGCCACCCAAACAGCCCCAGGGATTTCCAATCAAAGAGGCTGGCAGACTTTTGAGGAATCCATGGATCATCCTGACAGGATTTGTATTGTTTATTCAAAGTGGAATGGAAGGGCTGGCCAACAACTGGAGTACAACCTTTTTGCAGGATAACAAAGATTTTCTGAATCAGCATGCCCTGTATAGTCTTACCTGCCTGGTAGCAGGGATGACCGCCATGAGGCTGATCCTTGGCTGGGCTTTGCATCATGTGAAATCAAGCCGGGTTCTTATTGGAAGCATCGGGCTTTCTATTGTGGGTTCACTGCTTGTTCTTCTGGCGGAAACTCATATTGCCACCTATGTGGGTATGGCCATCCTTGGCGCCGGACTTTCTGCATGCTTCCCGGTAGTCATGGGCTATGTTGCCGGCAAATACACGCAACTTAGCGGGACAGCGCTTAGCATTGTTCTGGTTCTGGCCCTTTTGGGTAACATGGCATGCAATTACGGTATGGGCCTTATTGCAAATGTATTTGGAACAGGGATGTTGCCTGCAGTGATAGCAGGAGGAGTCTTCCTGCAATTGTTCCTTCTGCTACTTGTCCTGAAGCGAATGGCAAATTCTAAGCAAAACAATAATTCATAACTAAAAAATACAGAGATGTTAGCAAAACAGTGGTTAAGCAATGCAATGGATATCATGAATACGATTGAATCCACCCAGATGGACAACATACAGGAAGCGGCCCGCATTATGGCTGATTCCATAGAGAAGGAGCGATGGGTGCACACCTTTGGCTGTGGACATGCCACACTTCCCATCGAGGAGATGTACCCCCGGATAGGCGGTTTTGTTGGATTTCATCCCATGATTGAACTTCCACTGACATTCTTCACCAATATTGTGGGAGGGATGAGTGTTCAGCAATTTGTATTTCTGGAGAGAGTGGAAGGATATGGTAAGGAAATTATGAAGGGATGGAACTTCGACGATAATGATTGTATTTGGATTTTCTCTCATACCGGCATCAATGCAGTAAATATCGATGTGGCCCTGGAAGCCAGGTCAAAGGGAATGAAAGTTATTGTTTACGGATCTGCCGCAGAGGCAAAAGGCAAGAAGACAAGACACAGCTGTGGAAAGACCTTGTTTGAACTGGCCGATGTTGTTGTGGATACCTGTGTTCCTGCCAATGATGCTTCCGTTCCTTTAAAGAATCACATGGATAAAATCGGTCCTGTATCCACCATGGGTTTTATCACTACAGTTTGGATGACTGTAACTACCGTTGCTGAGATACTGGCCGAAAGAGGAGTAAAACTATACATACACCCCTCTCACAATATCCCTGGTGATACTAGCGCTCATGAGCGACTCGATGATGCACTGGGTGAATATAAAAAAAGGATTAGCGGAGTATAAGATTTTGTATAACTTCGCATCTTTCAACTCAACAATGAACTTTTCCGGGACGATGTTATCTTTAGTTCGGCAAATTGGCCTTATTAGCGTGACTGCAATGGTGCTCCTCAGCAGTTGCGTGGAGCGTTATCGTCCCGATGACCTGTATCTGAAGGCGGGACAACTGGTGATCAATGCACATATTACCAATATACCGGGAACCCAGACCATCGAAATATCCCGATCCGCCCATCCTGAGGCTCCCAGTTTTAATCCAGAATTATATTGTTACGTGCTCTTGCTCAGGGAGGATGGGGAGAGCCATGAATTCAGCGACAGTGAAAATCCGGGATATTATACTGCAGAGTTGGATTCTTCCTTCCTGCGTACAGGTATGCAATTCCAGCTGCAGGTGATTACCGAAGACGGGAATGAATATCATTCGGATTTTGATATGATCAGACCCGTTCCGCCCATCGAATCAATCTACTATAAGGTGGAGGAAGTAATTTATACCGGGGAGGAGGAGCCTACTCCGGGAATCCGGTTTTACGTCGATTTCACCTATGATGATGAAGCCTATGAATACATCCGTTGGGAGCTAACCGAAACCTATGAGTTTCACAATCCCAATATGGAAGCCTTTGTTTATCTGAACCGCTGGACATTGAGGCCCCTTCCTGAGGAAGATAATCCCAGGGTCTGTTATATTACACATGCCCTTCCGGCCACCCACAACTTATCCACCAAAGACCTGAATTTTGGACCCTATAGCCAGGCCTTTGACTTTGTTCCCAATGATAGTATGGAACAGAAACTCCTGTTCAAATATAGTCTGCTGGTAAAGCAGTATTCGGTAGGTCCCGAGGGATTCCATTACTGGAATGAAATAGGTGGGAGCCTCCAGTCGCAGGGCGCCTTGTTTGATAAACAACCGCCCCTGTTAAAATCAAATATCTGCAACATTGCAGATGAAGACGAGAAGGTGCTGGGCTTTTTCACCATGTCGTCGGTGCAGGAAATCCGGGGCATTGCAGAGGATATTCCCGGCCCCGATAGCCCTAATCCTTATTATTGTCTCCCGGTCGATCAGGGGGCCTGGAACCAGCCAGCCTACCAGCTATCCAGCCTTTTTCGCCAGGGCGACCTATGACGGGGCGACGGTCTACGAGCAAGTATACCATTACTGTGTGGATTGCAGGGAATACAAGGGCAGCACTAATATTAAGCCAGATTACTGGTAGCTTAAGAATCATTTTAGAGAAAAAAGGACATATGAAAAGAACTCCTCTATTGATCAGTTTTATCATAGGAGCATCTCTGGCTCTTGCTTTTGCCTGCAGTCAAAAACCTGTTGCAGAAGGCATTCATTCTGTTGAAGAATTAAGAAGCCTGTTTGCCGATCCTCCTTCGGAATACCGCAGTGCTCCGCTGTGGGACTGGAACGAACAAATCAGCGAAGAGGGGATTGATTTCCAGATGAAGGAATTTAAAAAAGCCGGGATTGGTGGTGTTTTTGTTCATCCACGTCCCGGACTATTAACCGAGTATTTGTCCGATGATTGGTTTCATCTGTTTGATTACACAGTTCAGAAAGGGAAAGAGCTGGACATGAAAGTATGGATCTATGATGAGAATTCATATCCTTCAGGATTTGCAGGCGGTCATGTTCCGGCAGAAATGCCCGATTCTTACAAACACGGAACCGGGTTGATCATGCATATCACAGAAACGGTGGATGATCTTCCCACCGGCGATACGGAAGTTATTTTGAAAAAAAGCGGAGATGCTTTTGAGGATATTACAAGCTCTTTGGAAAGCGAGAAAGGAAAAACAGGTATTTATTACGTCTTTGAAAAAACCTACCCGGGGAAATCGCCCTGGTACGGGGGCTTTTCTTATGTAGATCTTTTGTACAAAGGGGTCACCGATAAATTTCTGGAAGTCACCATGACCAATGGTTACGAAAAGAACAGTGCCGATTTTGGAAAAACACTGGCCGGTATTTTCACGGATGAACCCAACCTGGAAGCCGCCATATCGAGAGGCAGTGTGATGCGATGGACTCCGGACTTGTGGCAAGAATTTCAGGAGCGCTGGGGATACGATTTGAAAGCAAACCTGCCTTCCCTGGTGGAAGAAAGCGGAAATTGGCTTAAGGTTCGTCACGACTACTATGAACTGATTCTTGAACTTTTTATCGACCGCTGGGCCATACCCTGGAGCCTTTACTGCGATGATAATAATCTGAAATGGACAGGGCACTACTGGGAACACGGCTGGCCGGAACCCACAGATGGATTCGATGAATCTGCTTTTTATATCTGGCATCAGCAACCCGGTGTGGATATGCTTGGAAACACACTCGTCACTGCTGGTCAGGGAGGACAATTTGGTAACGATCGGGCCATACGTGAATTGCGAAGTGCTGCAAACCAGGCTGGAAGAATCCGTACCCTGAGTGAAACTTATGGAGGTGGTGGATGGGAAATGAATTTTGAAGAGCAAAAAAGGCTGCTTGACTGGCAATGTGTGCTGGGTGTAAACTTTGTAAACCAGCATCTTTCCTATTATTCGCTCAACGGGGTACGCAAGTTCGATTATCCGCCCTCCTTTTCTTACCACGAACCCTGGTGGGACCATTACAAACTCATGGGCGATTACATCGGGCGTGTAAGTATGGCCATGTCTGCCGGACAACAAATTAACCATACCCTGGTGCTTCAACCCACCACCTCCGCATGGATGTATTTTTCACGCAAAGTAAGAAATCCGAAAATCTATGGGATTCGAAATAGCTTTAAGGATTTTGTTTACCGGATGGAACAGCGGCATCTGGAATATGACCTGGGTTCAGAATACGTAATTAAAACACTGGGCAGCATAAACGGAGATAAGTTCACCGTTGGCCAGCGCGAATACTCCCTGGTAGTGATCCCTGCGGTCATGGAAAACATGGATTCCTCTACGCTTGAATTGCTGGCAGAATATTTGGAAAAAGGAGGTCAGATTCTATCCTTTAATCCCGGTGTGGATCGGGTGGATGGTGAACTATCATCCGGGGTCAATGATCTGGCAGCAAAATTCCCGGAACAATGGATGGTTTCGGACAATCTTGAAGATGCGGCTGCATTAAAACTGCTCAGTTCCGATGAGTTTGTAATGAAGGATCATAGTCAAAATGGAATGCTCTATCATCAGCGCCGCATTTTTGATGACGGGCAATTGCTTTTTATGGTCAACTCACACCAGACCTTAAGTGCTTCTGCAGATGTTGCTGTTCAGGGTAAATACCTTATTAAACTGGATTTAATCAGCGGGGAAGAATTTACGTATCCCAGCCTCTCTGAAAAAGGGAAAGTATCTTTTACCCTGGATCTGGATCCTGCAGGCAGCGCAATGTTTGTGATTACGGATAAAAAGCCACTTGGACTGAAAGCCTATGTGACTTCCCAAGACAGAAAAGCAGGTGGAAGGCGATGGCGTGGTGCAGGTGAAGCGTGAATCGGACAACATATTGATGGTAAACTACCTCGATTTGCATACCTCAAAATCAGATCAAAAAGAGGTTTACTTTATGGATGCACTCATTGGCCTGTTCAATGAAAATGGCATTGAAATGGGAAATCCGTGGCAGCATAAGATTCAATATAAGAAGGACTACCTGGCTCTGGATTCCCTGTTTGATTCCAGTTCGGAATTCGAAGCCAACTACCACTTTGACATAAACAAGGACTTAAGTGAAGCCGCCATGGAATCCATACGCGTGGTGGTTGAACGTCCTGAGTTATGGCAGGTAAGCATCAACGGTCAGGAAGTAACAAAACAGGAGGGCGAATTTTGGATTGATAAAGATTTTCCGGTGTTTGCAATTGGGAAATTTTTGAAGAAGGGAAGAAATACCCTTAGCCTGAAAGCTCCCAGGATGCACATTCTGGCAGAAGTAATGCCCGTCTATATCCTGGGTGATTTTCTGGTAGTACCCGGTGAGAAAGGATTTGAAATTTCCGGGGGAGATTTGAACTCACTGGGATCATGGCGCGAAGCAGGCCTGCCATTCTACTCTCAGAAAGTGGCCTATTCTCAAAGCTTCAGCCTTGAAAAATCAGAGAATACCAGTTATAAAGTAAGGTTGAAGAACTGGAACGGCTCCATGGCCGAAGTGCTGGTAAATGGCTTACCGGCCGGTGTCATTGCCTGGCAGCCAGATGAATTGGATGTAACTTCTTTCCTGAAAGAAGGCGAAAACGAAGTGGTGGTGAAAGTATGCGGAAGCCTGAAAAATACCTTTGGATTTTTCTACCATGGCAATGACGATTGGATATTCGGGCCTCATTCCTGGAACGAAGCACCTGACAAAATACCCGCGGCTTCTGAATATTTTCTCATGGATTACGGTTTGTATGAACCCTTTGAATTGGTTCAGTTGCAGTATTGAAAGACAGTTCCTGATTGGAGCTTATTACAAAATCATAATCACAATTCTGCGATAGGAGGTGAGGGAGGGGCTCCCAAGGTCGCTCACCTCGCAGATCAGGTGGAGGTCCCTGCCACCTTCCCCGTGAGGAACAATAAAGCTGACTTCCGGACTCATGTAGCCCTCAAGGGTGGGGCACTGCATATTGGTTCCTGCCTCAGGGTAGGTCCACCAGCTAAAAAGAAGATTATCCCCATCCATATCATATGAATTCAGGGCCGAAAATGAGAGGGTATCCCCCTGGCTGGCTTCCACATACAAAATCTCACTGGTCTCATCTCCCATGACCACGGCAACAGGCTTGTGGTTGGCCTGCTCATAGGGCAGGATGCACCAGTCCATGCGGGCCTGAAAGTCATTTTGAAATGAGGGTCTCCAGCGGGATACCGTGGAACGTGCACTGATGATCATATCGGCAAAGTCATCATCATCCCTGTAAAAATTATCCCCGGCCAGTTTGAACCTTCCTCCCCAGCCTCCCCAGGCAGCTTGTTCAGGATCCTGCAATCCGTTCTGGAGAAAATAGAACCACGAAGGAGTATCGCCTTCTTTAAGTGCTCCATGGGGATTGGGCGCGGTCCAGGTTTCCGGCGGATAGAGTTCCCCCAGGGGACCATGATCCATACGTACATTCACATCGATCCATTCCCTCGATGTGAATGACTCTTCTCCACCCAGGTACATCCCCCTGTAAGCTCCTTCCCTTATGTCAATCCCATCAGGTGCCTTGGCCAGGATATAAAATATCCCGGGAAACTCCTCCCTGATGTAGGAATACAAATTATCCTGGTCATTGATATCGTATACACGGAGCCTGGAAAGGAACTGGAAGTACTTATCCTGGTCCCTGGTGTGCTTGATCTTCCATAGTGCCTGTACAAGGTCGGTCTGTCCTCCCCATACCGCCACATGCACCAGCCGCTCCCCGGCCCCATCCACCACCCCAATGATCCATTCCGATCCTTCGGTATCCTGTCCTTCACCAATATGCTCCGGTCCGCGCCGGGGATTTCCTTTTTTTACCCTGGCCAACAGGGTGTCAGGATCGGGGTAGCCGCTGGCATGCTGAACCAGGTTATCATACACCTTTGCATAGGCATGGATATGATCGCGTATCAGTTGGACCTTCACCGTATCCATCCCCAGCTCCCCGGGTGTTCCGGAGGAAGAAGCAATCAGCCCCTGAATGTCGAATTCGTTGGAATACAAAAGCAGCCGGGTAAGGGATTGCTGGTCGTCGGGATCACCCCCAATATCGGTGGTGACCACCAGGATCGGACGTTCACCCGCTTGCGACTGGGGCAAGGCCTTCACTTCCTTTGAATAGCCAATGAGAATCAGAAGGATTATGCCTGCAAAAATGGATTTCATCGGGGCAAATATAAGCTTTTATGTAAATCACGGCTGACAATAGATCTGATCCATTAAATTTGCCTGCGCAATATATACCAATATGAAAAGCGTCTTTTACTTACTGATCCTGTTTACCGCTGCCTTGTGTTTTACGGAATGTGACAATTCCCCACAGCTAATAGAGGATCCGGCATCCTATATCGCATCTGTTGAGCAGTGGCAACAGGACCGGCTGGAGGGACTGAAAGGCAAAAACGGCTGGTTGAATCTGGCTGGTATCTACTGGCTGAAGGAAGGGGTCCAGACCATTGGCTCCGACTCTGCAAATGATATCGTTTTTCCTGCGAAAGCACCCGCATTTATTGGCACACTTTCTTTAGACAGATACTGTGGTCCATCTGGACGTGAAAGATGATGTGGAACTCTACTACAAAAATGAAGCAGTCAGGGAACTTACCCTCAGCTATGACAGGTCAGGTAATCCTTCTTACGTGACCCATGGGGACTTGGCCTGGTACATCATGAAACGGCATCACAGCCTTGCCATACGGCTCAGGGACTATAAAAATCCGGCCATAGAAGCTCTGGATCATATCCCTTCCTACCCCATTGATCCGGATTACCTGGTGGAAGCAAAGCTTATTCCTTTCGATGAAGCAAAAATCCTTACGGTGGCAACTCCATTCCAGGACTATACCCAGGACTATGAATGTCCGGGTGAACTTCACTTCAGGCTCAGGGGAAAGAAAATGACACTGCTCCCCTTTAGCTCCGGCGATGAATATTTCATTATCATTTCCGACGAAACTTCAGGCATTGAAACTTATGGGGGCGGGAGGTTTATGTACGCTGCACCCGATTCCAGCGGGAGAGTTCTGCTCGATTTCAATAAGGCCTATAATCCCCCCTGTGCCGTAACAGAATTTGCCGCATGTCCCATGCCTCCAAGGGAAAACCATTTACCTGTGCGCATTGAGGCCGGGGAGAAAGTAATTGCCTTGCATTAGAGCCTTAGGTGTATTATTCCACCAGAGTAAATGGGAGATCCTTTATTATACTGAGCTGCTTGTCGAGAGAGTAACCACGATCCAACCTTCTTTTATGTGCTTGATACGCTAATGATCCTGGCAATACCTTTAACTCCTTTGTCATACAATCATCTCTTACGAAAAATGCATTAACACCCATCGAGTCACAACCTACCAGTGAATACCCTTTTTTCTTTCCAAGTTTTTCAAGAGCACCTATTGATGCACCCGCGTAAAACCCGCTTTTATGTTTCTTGTGCCGATCAAAAGATGGATCATAGGGGACGGTAAGAGATAGCTCAGGCCCTAAACTGGCATTGTATTCAATAGTTACTATACGAGGCGAAATACATTTTATCCCCTCCCAGAACCAATAATCGTTTCCATCAACATCAATTGAAAACAAATCGATATCCTCTGGAAGATTACTTTCCATAATCGTAGATTCCAAATTATCCAAATCGAGAAATCTTTTAATTGCCTTTACATTGGAAGTTCCTGATAATAATACAGCTTCATTGAATTGCTTAACTGACAACTCGGATCCATCAATAAAAACGCCTGAAAATTGCTCTTTTAAAATAAGACGAAGACTATTGTTCTGGAGTACACTGAAGCCAAACTCCAGGAAGAATCTTGAGCCAAATCCGATTTCGGAAAATAGATACCGGAGAATACCATCTTCACCATTTTGAGAAAATAAGGAATACTCAAATCTCTCCAGTCCTTGCTTGCCTCTCCGTTTTTGTAAAGGCCAGGTAAGAGGATCGGCGCTTTTCCGCATCACACGAGTGATATGTGTAATTTTCCTCTTGTGGTCTAATCTTTTAAATAGTTTTCTCGACTGATCTGTAATTTTTTTAGAGCTCCATGGAATCTGATAAAGTTATGAATTTAGCTGTAAACTCCCTCCTCCAAGCGGTCAGGATGCATCTTCACTTACAATAAGTGTTCTGCGCGAAACCCTATGATCGTCCGCATGATGGAGCCATAAAATATAGAGTCCCGGCCCCAGATGTGACAAGTCGATCTCCACAGGCAATGTGTTTATCATTTGATCAGAAACATTGCTCCCTGTGGCATTGAAGATGCTGATTCGGCTAATCTTCTCCTGGGTGTCAATGACTACGGAAGATTCGGCTGGATTCGGATAGACCGAAATGGGAATATCCGGAAGTTGCACAGGAGCGATGTCGGACAAAGTAGTTTCAAATCGAAGCCGGGGAATAATGGCCTCAACCCATTTTGCATATTGCTCTTCACTGGGGTGCAAGCCATCCGAAGCAACCAGGGAAGGGTTTAGCAAACCTTCCCTGGAGATAGGTGTGATATCGACAAAAGCAATCTGATACTCAGCTGCAACTTTCCTTTTAATCCCGTTGTAGTCATCAATCTCACGACTAATACTTTCATTCCCACCACCAAATGGAGTATAAGCGTAGTCAGGAATAGACAGCATCAGCACCCTGGAATTATCCTGATTCACAACGCCCAGTGCAAGATCGATAATGGTCCTCAATTCGGGTTCATATATATCAATAGGGGCTCCCTGATATTGATTGTTTACTCCTATCAGTATGGATACAAGGTTATAGCTTTTCTCAGTATCGAGCCTGGATGGGATCCCCTGTATTAAATTTCGTGTGGTCCACCCGCTGGTAGCAATATAATCCGGATTATCTGCTTCATAGCCCAGGCTTCTTATTCTGTCTATTAGTTGATGGGGCCATCTTTCATTGACCTCCACACTCTGACCAATGGTATAAGAATCTCCCAGTGCAAGCAATTTTACTTCCTGACTCACGTATACCTTTTGTGCTATGGAAGGAGCACTGAGCATGATCATCAAAACAGCATATTGAATATGTTTAATCATATTGTAATAAACATTGTTGGCTCAATATTGTTTAATTATTTTAAGTCTTCATTAAACAAATAATCGATGGAAAATATATATGATTTCCAATCCAGAACCCCCTCAGGGAAGGATCTGCCCATGTCGGCTTACAGGGGAAAAGCGCTTCTGCTTGTAAATACAGCGACCAAATGCGGACTGGCTCCACAATTCAGGGAATTGGAAGCCCTGCATCAGAAATACAAGGATCAGGGACTGGTGATTCTTGGATTCCCCTGCAATCAGTTTCAGAACCAGGAGCCGGAGCTCAATGAAACCATGGAGCAGAGTTGCGAAATAAATTTTGGGGTGACATTTCAACTTACCGAGAAAATAAAGGTAAATGGCAGGGAGACCCATCCCCTGTTCCGCTATCTTAAAGATCAGCTTCCCGGAAAACTGGGAAAGAGGATCAAATGGAATTTTACCAAGTTCCTGATCTCCCCGGAAGGCTTACCTGTCAGAAGGTATGCTCCAACTGTTAAACCTGCTTCCATGGAACAGGATATTATTGGTGTTTTACCTGGTGGGCTTTAAAATCTGAGCCTCAGTTTTCGGGTAAATAATTTTCGATCCCTTTCCTGTAGGTATCCAGGGCCCGTTTCCTCGCAAACTTGTGATCGATCATCGGGCCGGGGTACTCCGGGGTCCCGTATTCCGGAATCCACCGCTTTACGTATTCCAGGTCCGGGTCAAATTTTTTCAGCTGCTCCACGGGATTGAAAATCCGGAAATAAGGGGCCGCATCGCATCCTGTACCGGCAGCCCATTGCCAGTTGCCATTGTTGGAAGAAAGTTCGTAATCCAGCAATTTGCCGGCAAAATAAGCTTCCCCCATCCGCCAGTCAATCAAGAGATGTTTACACAGGAATCCAGCGGTCACCATGCGCACCCTGTTGTGCATGTACCCGGTGGCATTGAGCTGGCGCATTCCGGCATCCACCAGGGGGTAACCTGTTTTGCCCTCACACCAGAGCTCGAAGTCGTCCATGTTGTTAAGCCAGGCAATGCCATTGTACCTGGGTTTAAAATTCTGGTTAAGCACCCCGGGGAAATGAAACAGGATCTGCATGAAAAACTCCCGCCAGATTAGCTCTGAAAGAAATACTTCATTGGAAGGTCCCAGGCTGGCTATGATCTGCCTGATGCTGACGGTTCCGAACCTGAGGTGGGGTGAAAGATGACTGGTGGCATCAGGACCTGGGAAATCCCTCATCCTTGCATATTCCTGCAGATTGGAAAGATCGTAGGGATTAACCTCTATGGAGGAAGGGCTAAATCCCAGGGCTTCCAATCGGGGAAAGGAAAAAGAACTTTTCAGAAATCCGCTTCCTGCCTCCCTGGCCTCTGTCAGGGAAGCTTCCCGCTGAAATTTTTCCAGCCATTTTCTTTTATAGGGAGTAAATACCGTGTAAGGCTTCCCGTCCTTTTTAACAATTTCATCCTCTTCAAAGATCACCTGGTCCTTGAACATATGCAAGCCGACATCACGGCTCTCCAGCAGTTCACCAAGTTCCCTGTCTCTCTTTAATGCATAGGGCTCATAATCCTTATTGGCATACACCTCCTCGATCTCGTAGGTGCCAAGCACTTCTTTCCAGACCAGAAGTGGATCCCCCTTGAATAAATGGAGTGAGCTCTCCCGGGCGACCAACTGCAAGTGAATTTTATGCAGCTGCTTATAAATGAAAGAAATTCTTGCATCATCCACTGCCAGTTCATCAATAATTTGCGTGTCAAAGATAAACATCGCTAAGACCGGGTAGCCCGACTCAAGGGCCCTTGCCAAGGCAGTATTATCCTCCAGCCTGAGGTCCCTCCTGAACCAGAAAACTGAAATTTTCCCCGTATTCATGGCCGGCCAAATTGTTTTTCAAGAGCAAGTTCCCTGTATTGGAATATACCCTTCAGTTGCTTCTTAATGAATAAGCCGTGAGCCAGAGTGCCCAATGGGCCCGCAGGAAGACGGTAGGTAACAAGATCAGTCATAAGAACCCCTTTTTCGGTGGCTTTTAAACTGTGTTCATGGTGCCAGAGTGCATAAGGTCCCGCCCTTTGTTCATCCACAAAAAAGTAGGGCTCTCTAACCTGAGTGATTTCGGTCAACCAGTTCATTTTGATCCCCAGGACGGGTCGAACCAGGTAAGAGATCATCAATCCGGGATAAATCTTATCAGGCAGCCCGGGAGTGGTGATCTCAAAACCCATGTAGTCTGGAGTGATTTCCTTCAGGTTCGCCGGTGATGAAATAAAATCCCAGACTTCCTCCAGGGAGGCTGCCACTTCCAGTTCTTCATGTATTTGGTAGATGGACATTACTTGCTATGCTCGTTTGGGTTTTACAATTCTATTGATCATGCCGCGAAATATGAATGCATGAAATGGTAGGACCGAATACCAGTAAATCCTGCCCCACAATCCCAGGGGCCTGAAGGTAGCCGTCTGGTAAAGTTTATCCTCACTGATCCGGAACTCCAGCCAGGCCTCGCCGGGGAGTTTCATCTCAGCAAACAACAGCAGGCGCTTTTCCTTCCTGCTGGCCAGCAATACCCGCCAGAAATCGAGGGAATCGCCAGCTGATATCTCGGTATTGCTTTTGCGACCCCTTCGTAATCCCACACCCCCGGCAAGCTTATCCATAAAACCCCGGATGGCCCATAACCAGTTGGCATAATACCATCCCTGTTTACCCCCAATGGACCAGATGCGGTCAAGGACCAGGTCTTCATCTTCGAGCACAGCCTCCCTTTGATCTGTGAAACATCCGTGCGATGGAACCTGAACAAGGTCTGCGATCCCTTTTTCAAGGGTATGGGAAGAAAGGGCATCGGTCCAGCTGGAAACGATCTCCTGCTGGGCAATCCTGTCAAAGGCCATTTCCACAGCCTCTTTGTAGGAAAGGGGTTCTATTTGGAGAAGATCCTTCAGGTTATTCTCCTCACAAACAACCTCGACCTTCATGCTGTTCACCAGGTTCACTGCCAGTCTGTAGGAAGTGGAAGTAATGAAGTAGAGCCAGTAGGAAGACAATTTGGGGGTCATTACCGGAACCACCCAGATGGTCCTTCTCAGCTTCCTGATCCTGGCAAATTCAAGCAGCATTTCCCGGTAAGTAAGTATATCGGGTCCCCCAATATCAAAACTTTTATCAAAGGTTTCGGGATGCAATAAGACTCCGGTCAGGAATTGAACAACATTGCGAATGGCAATGGGCTGGGCCCTGGTATTCAGCCAGCGGGGAGTCACCATAAACGGAAGCTTTTCCACCAGGTCCCGCATGATCTCAAAAGAGGCACTCCCCGATCCGACAATAATGCCCGCCCGCAGGGTAGTAAGGTGGAAACTTCCCTCTCCCAGGGCAAGTTCCACTGCCCTTCTGGAAGAAAGGTGCCTTGAAAGCTGCTCCTCATTGATGATTCCACTCAGGTAGATGACCTGACGAGCAGAAGTGCGATTTATGCAATTCCTGAAATTCTCTGCAGAGATAAGTTCCAGCCGCTCAAAATCACTGATCGAACTGGACATGGAATGAATAAGGTAATAGGCCACCTCAATATCCTCCGGTATGTTTTTAAGGGAATCCTCATCCAGGAAATTTACCTCAACGACACTGACCTGTGCGCTGTCAAATCCTGAGATATCAAAGCGGTCCTTATCACGAACACTACAAACCACCTCATGTCCCTGAGAAACCAGGACAGGCAGCAGTCTTTTGCCAATATATCCGGTGGCTCCGGTCAATAAGATCTTCATGGCTTTTAAATGTTTGAAAGAACAACACCATTGCCAACAATTGGTTCAAAATATCCCGGATCCCAAATTTCTGTCAAAGCTCTGAATCTCCCTTTGGGAACTCACCCTCGGGAGAGGACATTTCAACCCGCATCCTGGGCAGGCTCTGGGGATAATTCTCCTGCAGAAAGGAGATCAGCTTTTCCCTGACATGTACCCTTAGATCCCAGCCTGTGGGAGAATCGGCAGTGGACATAAGAGCTCGGATCTCTACGGTCTTTTCAGTGGCATTGGTCACCTGCATCACATTGACCTTTCCGTCCCACAAATCGCTCTCCTCCAGGATCCGTGTGAATTCTTTTCTGAGCTCCCCCACCGGAACCTGATAATCCGTATAAATGAAAACCGTTCCCAGGATGTCAGCAGACACACGGGTCCAGTTTTGAAAGGGCTTTTCAATGAAGTAGGTGGTGGGCACGATCAGCCTGCGCTTATCCCAGATGCGCACCACCACGTAGGTGAGGGTGATCTCTTCGATCCATCCCCATTCATTTTCCACGATCACCACGTCCTCGATCCGGATCGGTTGGGTCAAAGCGATCTGAAAACCGGCAAGGATGGAACCAAGCAGTTTCTGCGCCGCAAAACCAATAATAATACCAGCAACTCCCGCAGAAGCAAACAAAGAGATCCCGATTCTTTTGATCCCGTCAAAGGTCATTAAGGCAATGGCGGTGGCAATCAGGATCAATATAAATATGATGATCCGCTCCAGGACCCTGAATTGGGTATACACTTTCCGGGCTTTCAGGTTATCCTTTTCATCCATATCGTATTGACGAAGAATCAATTCCCGGGCAAGGTTGATGGCTTTAATAAGCAGCCATGTGACACAGAAGATAATCGATACGGTGATAAACTGCCTTACCGATTGAGAAGCTTTCTCTCCCAGGGCTAACAATTCTTTCAAGAAGATAAAATCAATAAGCAGGACCACCACCAGGGCCGGATTCTTGAACTTTCTCCAGGCTTTTTCAAGGGTTTTATCTGGCGATTTCCTGCCTATCCTGACAAGTATACCGGATACTACAAAATAAACCAATAAACTTCCTGCCACCACAGCAAGGGCGATGATCCAGACAGGAACTTCCGTATTGGCATTTTGGGCCAATTGAGTGAAATATTGCTTAAGGTCTTGTATCATAATATCTTATCATTATACTTAATACAACTATAAAGGTATGCAATAAAGTAACAATCAAAGAATCTATAATTATTATAAGTATTACTTTTAGGCCTTACAATTGGGATATTGACCGCAAAAGAAAAAGCAAAAGGACAGCGAGCAGGATTATTCAGTGTTCTCGGCCCCTATAAAGGGATAGTCATTATACTGATAATTATGGCCCTGGCAGGAAGCGCTATAAACCTGCTCATTCCCAAGATCATCGCCGGCGGTATCGATGCTTACTCGGCCAACAACTTTAATATCCGGACTGTTATTGCACAATTCCTGGCGGCGGCTGCAGGGATATTCATTTTCACCTTATCACAGGGAGTATTACAGACCTTCACTTCTGAGAGGGTCGCAAAAGATCTGCGGACAAAAGTGGCAGATAAAATATCCCATCAGAGTTACTCCTATATATTAAAGTCCGATCCGGCCAAATTCCTGACAAACCTGACCTCAGATATGGACTCGGTGAAGATGTTTGTATCACAGGCATTTGTTACCATTATTTCTTCCCTGTTTGTTATTATTGGCGCAGCGGTCCTGCTGATTACGATTAACTGGAAACTGGCCCTTGCCGTACTAGTGATCGTACCGATCATCGCCACTGCTTTTTTCATCGTTTTCCGGAAGGTGAAGGTCCTTTTCAGAAAGAGCAGGGAGATCATAGATGCATTGAACAGGGTCATTAATGAAAGCATCCTTGGTTCTGCTCTTATCAGGGTCCTGAATTCGCAACAGCCGGAGAGCCAAAAATTTCTTGAAAAAAACCTGGAGTCCAGGGATCTGGGCATCTCCATTGTAAAGCTGTTCTCTGTCCTGATCCCCATTGTCATGTTTGTCTCAAACCTGGCCGTGGTTACCATTCTTGCCCTGGGAGGTCACTATGTGGTGGCCGGAACCTTAACGCTCGGTGAATTCGCTGCATTCAACAGCTACCTGATCATGCTCATATTCCCGATTATCATGATCGGTTTCATGAGCAATATCATCGCTTCTGCAAGCGCATCATACGGGAGGATCAAACAGGTTCTGGATGAAGCCCCTCCGAAAGAACCCGGAACCATTCTTACGAACATCATGGGGAATATCACCTTGGAGAAGGTCAGTTTGAGCTATGGTGATAAGCCGGTGCTGAAAAAGGTCTCCTTTTCCATCAGGGAAGGAAGCAATACAGCCATCATCGGGCCCACAGCGGCAGGTAAGAGCCAATTGTTATACCTTCTTTCAAATCTGATAACTCCTGATGAAGGAAGGATCGAAATCGACGGGGTTTCCATAGAGGACTATTCCAGAGAGGTGTTCTTCCAGCAGTTAGGTTTTGTATTCCAGGACAGTGTCCTGTTCAAAATCAGTTTGCGGGAAAATATAGCCTTTAACGATAATGTGACAAAAGAAGCCCTTGAAAAGGCCATCGAAACAGCTGAGCTGGACGACTTTATCGAATCCCTTCCGGAAAAACTCGAGACAGTGGTTTCTGAAAGAGGAAGCAACCTTTCTGGCGGACAAAAACAAAGGATCATGCTGGCAAGGGCACTGGCACTGAATCCTAAAATCCTGCTTCTTGACGATTTTACCTCACGGGTTGACCGGAATACTGAGAACAAGATCCTTTGCAACGTTCAGAATAATTACCCCGATCTTACACTTGTATCCGTAACCCAGAAAATAGCACCTGTAAAGCATTTTGACCAGATCATACTCCTCATGGAAGGAGAGGTGATCGCTTCGGGAACCCATAAGTATCTGCTGGAACATTCCCCTGAATACGTTCAGATCTACAGTTCACAAAAAAGCACACAACATTATGAACTATGATCTGAACAAAGCAGCGGCTACGGGCGACAAAAAGCTTCCCTTCTTTGCATCCATGCGAAAGATGCTTAGCATTATCCGTGGTGAAGGCCGTAATCTGAACATCGCTTTTGTAGCTATTTTTTTAAATGCAGGACTCAGCCTTACGGGACCCTACCTGGTTGGTTATACCATCGATACTTATGTGCAGGCAAAAAATTATCATGGCCTGCTGGTCTATTCCGGAATCCTGCTGGCCATGTATATTGCTGCATTTGTGGTCAACTATGCCCAGATGCGCTTGATGGGGGGCATTGGCCAACGAATGCTATACACCCTTAGAAATTCTGTGTTCTCTAAGCTGCAGGAACTTCCACTGGAGTTTTTTACCCAGAACCAGTCAGGAGACCTGATCTCGAGGATCAATAACGACACCGACAAGGTGAACCAGTTCTTTTCTCAATCGCTGATGCGCTTCATCGGCAGCCTGATCTCCATGACCGGGGCCGGTATCCTTCTCCTGGTGATCAATCCGAAACTGGGATTGGCAGCCCTCTCCCCCGCCCTGATCATCTGGCTTTTTACAAAAATCTCTTCTCCCTGGATCCGAAGGAAAAATGAAGCGAGTCTGAAAAGCCTGGGTGGCTTATCCGCACAAATCCAGGAAAGCCTGGCTAACTTCAAGGTAGTGATTGCCTTTAACAGGCGGGATTATTTCCGAAGACGCTTCGCAGAGGCCAACCATGAGAATTATCGCAGGTCTGTACAGGCAGGTATTGCGAATACCATCCTCACACCAGTTTACACCTTCGCTTCCCATGTGGGTCAGCTCATCGTACTTGCCCTGGGAATATGGATGATCAGTATAGGCCATTTTACCATCGGCCTGCTGATCAGCTTCCTTGCCTATATCACTAGTTTTTATAACCCGCTGCGTCAGATGGCTGCCCTGTGGGCCAGCTTCCAGCAGGCACTGGCTGCGTGGGACAGGATTTCCTACCTGCTTTCCTTTGAAAACAATCTCCCCCAGATAGATGACCCAGGCGACAAGACAAGTTCATCCTACATTCATTTTGGGGATGTGGCCTTCTCTTATCCCAATGGAAAGGAGGTATTGCACAAGGTCAACTTCGATTTGCAGCGAGGCAAGACCTACGCCTTTGTAGGTCCCACGGGGGGCGGTAAGACCACCACGGCTTCGCTGATAGCCAGGCTTTATGATGCCTCCAAAGGAAACATCCTGCTCGATGGTAAGGATATCAGATCCTATACCCCCTGTGAAAGGGCATCGAAGATCGGGTTTATCCTCCAGGATCCCCTGCTCTTTACCGGCACGATCCGCGATAACATCCTGTACGGCAATCCCGAATGCTCCGGCCTCCACAACGACAAGCTCGAAGAGGCCCTTGAGCAAGCAAAGCTGACGGACCTGTTGAAGCGCTTCGACAAGGGACTTGATACACCCATCCAGATGACAGGGGACGGGATAAGCCTGGGGCAAAAGCAGCTGGTTGCTTTCATGCGTGCCATCCTGCGAAAACCGGAGCTGCTCATCCTTGATGAAGCGACGGCCAATATTGATACCGTGACCGAGCAGCAGCTCGAAGCCATCCTGGATAATCTTCCTTCCTCAACAAGCAAGGTCATCATTGCTCATCGTCTGAACACCATCGAAAATGCCGATGAGATTTTCTTCGTGAACTCTGGAGAGATCATTGCAGCCGGTTCATTCACTGACGCCCTCGATCTGCTGATGCATGGCCATATGGAAAGCTGAGAACAGGGAATAATCAATTCTATTAACTTTATAGCAAGAAAATGATTCCCAAATCTTCCAAGCACAGCAACTGATGCCATATCCCATTGATAGAAAGCTCGTTATTGCCATTGCCTCCAGTGCCTTGTTTGATTTATCCGAACCCAACAAAGTATTTCAGGAAAAGGGCGTTGCTGCGTACAAAAAATACCAGGAGAAGAACATTGATAAAATACTGGACAAAGGAGTAGCATTCCCTTTCATTCGAAGGTTTCTCAACATTAATAAAAGCTTTCCAAGAAGACAACCTGTAGAGGTTATCTTACTCTCCAGAAACAGTCCTGAAACCGGGATGAGGGTATTTCGATCGATTCGGGAGTATGGTCTTGATATCACGAGAGCAGGCTTTTTTTCAGGAGAATCTCCCTATAAGTATATCCCCGCTTTTAATACCTCGCTGTTTTTATCCGCAAACGATGAGGATGTTCATCAGGCTATCAGATTGGGGATTCCGGCCGGCAGAGTCATAGAAACCCGGATTGAAGATGAGGAAGAGGATATGGAGCTTCGAATTGCTTTTGATTTTGATGGTGTTCTGGCCGATGATGCTGCTGAGAAGGTTTATAAATCCACCAATGACATAAACAAGTTTCACGAGTCGGAGACCCAGTTATCCCTGGTACCTCACAATCCAGGCCCTCTGCAGGATCTCTTCACAAAAATATCTTTCTTCCAAAAACTCGAATTGAAGAAGCTGGCAGGCAATAAAGACTACAAAAGACTGCTGAAGATTTCTATTATCACCGCAAGAAATGCGCCTTCTCACGAAAGAATGATAAGAACCCTGAATAGCTGGGGGGTATCCATTGATGAAACATTCTTCCTGGGTGGCATTGAGAAAAAACGAATCCTGGAAGTGATGAAGCCTCATATGTACTTTGATGATCAACAGCAAAATCTTGATCACATAGACAATATCCCTCTGGTACATGTTCCATTTGGAATAGCAAATGGAAGCAGTATATAAATAAGCACATTTAATCCCACAAATTCGACTGAAAATGGCAATCAAAATCAAAATAATCCGCTCCGTTGACTATCTGTCCGTATCCGATGATGGAGCTATTGAATTTGAAGAAAGTTATAAGAAACTGGCATCCCTGGCAGAGCCAAAACGTCCACCTGCCGATTATGAGATACTCCTGGATTTTCGACGTACCCAGTGGATTCTTTCAACGGAGGAGATATACTCTTTTGTACTGGCACTTATCCAGGCTCCTGATTCATTCCGGGATAAGCTTGCCATTCTGGTGCTTCCGGGCGTAGGTTTTGACCGGACCTTTTTCCAGGAACTCTGTTCAGACATCAAAGGAATGGATGTACGAACTTTTAGCAACTATGAAGATGCCATACATTGGTTCTATAATGGTGATGTAATTGCAGTATTAAATCCCTTTAACAGGCGGCCCAGAATATCCGCACCGGTAATGATGCGTTTATGATTTGCCGTCCACACAATTACCACATCCTTCTCAATGGGAATGTCCGAATCTATTTCACTGTTGCCTCTGAGTTTTTGAATCAAAGTGCCCAGATTTGCATTTTCATCCCTTAGTATGATGGGGACATGGCAATAGTTTTCTATCCCCTCACATTGCTTGCAGAAATAGTTCTGAGCGCAAAAACCCATCTGCATCCAGAGCCAGTTTTGGTTCATTTCTTTCGTCGGTTAAAATGATCCACTTCTCCCCGGATTTGTTAATTCTTTGAATAAAAGGATCATCCGGCTGATTAATGAAGCTGGGGAATACAAGTATGCCCTCCGAACTTTCTAAACTTATGATACTATCGGCATGCAATTCTTCTCCTTCCTGGACAACTTTCAAATCGTCCAGAGAAAAAAAGTTTATGGCCCCGGTTCCTTCAATATGATCAATCTCATTGTCATGCCCTTCCATGTGTTTTTTGATAAACATCTTAATGTTATTTTCGGCAAAAAACTGAACCGATTCCTTTCCAAGCCAGAAATCCAACAACAGGGCACTGGGTTTTGCCACCGGAAACAAGAGGATCTTATAAAACTTTAATACCGGCGCCAGTAAAGAAGCCATGCGCAAAGCATTCCTGGAAAAATAGGCTTGTGGTACGATTTCCCCAAAAAGTGTAATGACTACAGTTGAGAAAGTAAAAGATATGACCCCGGCCATTACAGAATCAGAGAGGAGGGTAAGCAAGACATTGATACCCACATTGCCCCATAATATGGTAGTTAAAAGGAAATTGGAATCTTCCCGCATGGCCAAAACTCTTTTGGCCCCGGTCAAAGGAGAAGTTTCAGCTTCAATTTCAAGCCTCAACCTGGTCAAGCTAAAGAAGGCCAGGTTAAGGCCCGAAAACATGGCTGATTGAGTCAGACAAAAGCCAATTCCAATCCAGATAAAAATTTCATTCATATTTAAAACGGGACATTTTCGAGGATCTGGAAACGGATTCCGGCCAGTACATAGCTTTCAATCTGGTAAAATTGCATGGCGATCACAGGAGAGCACTCTTTCAGTATAAGCTTATAATACTTCTCTATGAGTTTCTCATTTCGTGCTCTCAGTGACATCACCGACTTCATCCATTCGATGCTTTCCTGGTCAGTCATTTTTTCAAACTCCAACACAAATTTGTCGAGCAGCTCAACCCTTTCCTTGCCCATCTCCTTCCGTGTGATTTCATAGGCATCATAATTCTTCCAGAAAGCAGTTGCTTCAGCATCCGAAAGGACAATGAAGTCTTTTACCGCAGCCCGTTTTTCCATGCCAAACATGGCCTGGACATAGTCAATCTCTTCATTGGAGGTCTGTGCTTTCATGGTGATAAAAGCCAGACTCAGGATCATAATAACAGCTAGTTTTTTCATTAGATATATATTTAATTGTATGAATATTTAATCATATTTGACCTGGATGATTTCTCCGGGAAAGCACCAATTCTGGTCCGGGTTTCTAACCATTGCCCGTAACGGCTGAAAATAGCCCTGCTGGATTCATTGTTTTGTTTGAAATCCACTTCATAGTAGGCCGGTTTTTCAAAACGATGAACAACGGTCTGCCTCACAGGATACCAGGCCCCGTACCAGGTTTGTGCATAATCTTCATACCAGTAGGTGATGTGGCTGGTATACCATATAAAGAAAGGGACCTGGGGGTAATTGGTCTTAAAACCTGCCATCACCTCTCCGGGGACCTGAGTGTCATCCAGAACAACACGGTAAGATACCTCACGCTGTGCCAATAAGGGAAATATCAACATGAACTGTAAAATGGCAATCAAGACAATTCTCTTTATATTTCTCATAGTTATATTTTATACAATGCCCAGGACCGATGCAAGTGCTGTAGCAAGCCCCAGGAAACTCATAAAGCCCACAATATCTGTCACAGTAGTTAATATAATGGATGAGGAAGAAGCCGGGTCCTGTCCCAGTGACTGCAGGATCATGGGAATCAGGGCCCCTGAAAGTCCTGCAATTGCCATTGAAAGGATCATGGAGATCCCAATGACAATGGCCAGGCCGAATGAGGATGCCCATATAAATACGATTAATGAGGTGGTAATAGCCACTGCCACTCCATTGATGGCTCCGACAAGTATCTCTTTACGGGCAACTTTAAACCACTGACTTACACTAATTTCCCTGAGTGCCAGGCCTCTCATTGTAACTGCCAGTGCCTGTGAACCTGTATTTCCCGATTGACCGGCAACCACCGGAAGAAAAACTGCCAGTATGGTAATTCTGGAAATGGTATCTTCGAAAATAGCCACAACCGATGCTGCCAGGAATGCAGTCGCCAGATTGATTTGCAGCCAGGGAAGGCGTTTTCTGACAGCCAGGGATACACTGGAAAGGGCTCTTTCCTCACGACCGGCACCAAACAGTGCCTGTACATCCTGTGAGACATCCGCTAATGCTGCGTCGATCAGTACATTGTTGCGGATCACTCCCAATAAACAATTGTTGATATCCACCACAGGGAGGTTGATCAGCTTCTTTTCTTCAAGGAGTTGTACCACCTCTTCCCTGGGTGATATGGCCGTTATGCTGACAGGTAGTCTGTCTGTCAGGTTTACCAATAGTTCACCGGGATCTGATACCGCGATATCCTGCACTGATACCGTATGGGTAAGATGACCTTCCTCATCGATCAGGAACACCTGATAAAGCTTCCGGTCTTTGAAGGAGCGAAGTTTCGTTAATGCTTCCTGAACTGTTGTATGGTGCTTAAATGTTGTGACTCTTGTATCCATCATGAAAGCGGCACACCCGGGTGGATAAGTAATTAGCTCCCGGAGCTGCCTGGCTTTCCCGGCTGCCAGATTTTCCAGACGGATGTTAATGGTCTCGGTCCGAAAGCGTGAGATAAGGCGAGCTGCCAGGAATATGTTGAGATGGTCCGCCAGCTCCTTAAACTTGAGTGCATCCACACCCTCCAGAATATCAGCTGCGTCATCCGGATTCATACTGGAAAGAATTTCACTGATAATCTCAGCAGGTTGATTCTTCAGGTATCCAAGTGCCTTCTCGATTTCAAATGAGGACAGGATCCGGGCTGCATCGCCCGGACTGCTTTTAAAATACTGGTTAATCAAATATTGCTCTACTTCAGGATGGGCCATGTTTCACGAATTTAATCTTGGGTTATGGGCTCTATATCGGTGGCAGTTCTAATCAGTCCCGCAAGTCCGAGGCGGTATAGTTCGCCCAGAGCACTGATGGTCAATTGTCCCATCTCTTCCCCTTTGTTAACTGACCGGACCAGGATGGAGCGAATGGTTTCCAGACTGATCGCCCCCAGAAACAAAGAAGTATTGTCAACTACCGGTAGCGCATAGAAGTCTTGCCATTCCTGGTGGCTTAGCACTGATTGAATGGGAGTCTCCGGGGACAGGCTTGTGATTTTGGTATTCATCATGGACTTAATCTCCATGCCCGGATCTCCTGTAATAAGATCTGATAAGGACATTACCCCTGCCAGTTTTCGATCCGCAGTGATAACAAAGAGCTGAGGCTGTACCCGATTTCTATGTTTTTTAATGGCCGACATGGCTTCTTTAACCGTCAGATTCTCTGAGAGGGTGAAAACCTCAGGATTCATATGAGCACCTATGGAGTGATCAAGGTAATGGATCAACCTTTTTACAGAAGCTGACTTTTCTTCCGAAAGTCTGTTTAGAATTACTTCCGCCAAATCCTTATTCATCATTTTTATTAACACTACTAAATGGTTGATCTCCATGGATTCAAAAAGTTGAACAAGCGTTTCCTGGTTCATCCTTTCAAACACCTCCGACATCCATTGAGGATTCATATGCGGAAGCACATCCAGCAGCCATTCGACCGGGGTGTCATTAAAAAAGCCTGCTGTTTTCTCCGGTTCCAGGTCTTCCAGTGCCCGGGCGGCTGCCTTGCTGTTCTCTTGCATGAACTGTCTTATAAGGATCGAATCTGAATTCATGGATAGCTATTTCTTGATTAATACTGATTGTTGCTCATTAAAATCTTTTGCAGGAATAATAACTTGTCCGGCGTCTGACTCCAGGTAAACAGAAGTGGATGTTATCTTAATGATTCTCCCTTCGTGTTCTCCGATCCTGATCAGGTTCCCTTCAGAGTAGTTGCGCGCAATGTAATAGGACGCCAGTATATTGCTTACGGATGCTTTAGCCCCCATTCCGAATGCCATAGCAGCACCGAATAAGAGGGAGGCCAGCAAAATGTAGGTCAGGGAGGTTAGAAATGAAATGTCAATACCGATCTGATCGATGGCAATAATGATGGAAATCACCAGAATAATGTATTTGATGATCCTGCTCAGCAAATTGCTGCTGTAAATGCCGGATTTGAAAGTCCTGCTCTTCACAAGGTCGGAAGCCAGGCGACTGAAAATGATTCCGAAAAAGATCACCACCAGGCCAGCCAGTAATTTGGGCAGGTAATCACCCAGTCCGGCAAGCCATGAAGTAATGACCGGAAGGCCCAGGATCTCTGTAAAAAGGGTAATGAAAAAGAAGATAATGATCCAAAAAAATGCCTTGCCAATGAAACTCCTTGAACTACTCAGGTTCACTTGCAGTTGACGGCCACTTAGATTTTTGTTGATGATCCTGTCAAGGTACCCGATAAAGCGGCTGACCAGCGATTTAACAAGCCGGGCAAAGAGGTAACCTAAAAACAGTACAATGAGACCTAATATCAGCTTTGGAACTAGCTCTAACAGGAAGCCCCAGAGGCTGGTAATCATCTCTCTTATTTCTTCAACTAGTTGCTCGTATTTCATAAATGATGTTTACAGGATTCCAATACTAGGACAGCAATTGCACAATTGGTCACTCAAAGAGTATGGTTTTCATCCCGATCCAGCCGAGGCCAGAGGCTTCCGGTGGATAGATGATTCCGTCTTCTATTTTTAACATTCCGTCGAAGGGATCGTCGACCAGATCCAGATGTCCATCCAAATCTGCATATTCCACATTGGGCCTGCTCAGGGTAAAGTGCAAAGCAGCCGCAATTCCAAGAGCAGATTCATCCATGCATCCCACCATGGCCTTTATACCAGCCGCTCTTGCTACAGAGTTGATATGCATGGCCTCCATGATACCCCCGGTTTTCATCAATTTGATATTAATCAAGTCTGAGCTGCTCTGTTTTGAAAGCTGGAATACATCAGAAAGTGATAAAAGACTTTCATCGGCCATGACCGGAATGGATGCTTTCTGAGTGACTTTTTTTAACAATTCAAGGTCATCCCGGTGGGTGGGTTGTTCCAGTAATTCCACATCAGCATCTGCTGTCTCTTTCATAAACCTAATGGAATCCTCCAGCGAATAGCCCTGATTGGCATCAAAACGGATTTTAATGTGAGTGCCAGCCGACTCTCTGATTCGAATGATTTTTTCAATATCTTCTTCCACAGTCTTCCCCCCTTTGATCTTAAGAATTTTAAACCCCCTTTCCAGATGCTCCTTCGCATAATCCAATGTCATCTGTAATGGCATAATTCCGATGGTGATGCTGGTAGCAATTTTTGTGCGGTATCCTCCAAGTAATTTGTAGAGCGGGACCCCGGCTTTCTGGGCAATCAGGTCATACAATGCCATATCCACCATGGCCCTGGCTGAAGGATTGTGTGGCAGGCTGACCTTCAGGGATTCCATGATCCTGGCATATTCAAAGACATCGCTCCCTTAAGAAAGGGTTCAATCACGGAATTGAAACAGTCGTATACTTCTTCTGCAGTCTCCCCTGTCACAGCAGGATCCGGAGCGGCAAATCCAAGCCCGGTCATTCCTTTTTCTGTTTCTATACGAATAAATACGCCCTCGCAACTATCCACCGATTCATAGTAAATTGAATACGGCTCCTTCAATTTCATTTTCCGAATGTGGCAATGCAATCCCTTAATTTTCATCTTTCAGCTAGTATTTGCGCTGGTATAAATCCTCCAGTTTGCTTTTCTTGACCTCTTCCACAAAACGGACAAGATGGGCAATCATGATCTCCCACAATTTATACCCTTTCTCCTTGGTGGCCAGGGTGGGATTCCCCATGATGCCCGAATCTGAAAGGATCTTGGTTCGAACAAACCAGGCCACCCCTCTTTCCGAGGTAAAATCAAGATATGAACTGCCGAAATCCATAGTTTCATTAATGGCCTTATCCATTTTTACCAAAGCCGGACGTATGGCCAGAGTAGTGCTGGTTTCTATTTCTCCCGCATGAATATCATTGGGGGTTTCAATAAGGTCATAAAGATCCACATCACTGGTTTCGCCCGATTCAACACAAACAAATATTCCGGTATCCCTGTTGATCATCTGAGCTGCATAAAGGAGTGTGGGGGAATTGTCCCCATGGCCATTGAGAATGATCAGTTTCTTTATTCCATTTTTTGCCAGACTTTTCCCAATATCATACACCAGGGAGGACAGGGTATGGTTTGAGATGCTTACAGTACCTTTAAAATCCTCATGGTGATAGGCCACTCCATAAGGTATGGGTGGAAGTACAAAAGGTTTGGGAGAACTGCAGGCCTCTGCCACTTTATCTGCCAGGTAAACACTATCGAAATAATCCACATCCAGGGGAAGGTGAGGCCCATGCTGTTCAATGGAACCACAGGGTAAAATGGCTGTATCTATGATTTTAAGCTTTTCTTCCATCTCCACCCAGGTATGGGTGGCCCAATGATGCTCCGGATGAGGATTGAATCCGGCACCATTCCCCATGGCTAATTCAAAGGGATAGGCAGAAGATCTTGTCAGGTCCGCTAAGGCATTGAATTCGACCCATTGCTTATTTTGCCTCTGCACTGCACCATCCGCATACTGGAGATAGATCTCAAGCAAGGATTTGTAAAGCTTCAGGGGTAAATCATTGAGGGTGCTTCTTTCGTTGTCAAACCTCAATTTCGTGATATGGGGATGATTTCTGGCCAATCCGGCATTGACCGAATCCTTAGGGATCAGGTTCTTGTCAAGCAGGAGGTGAAACAGATGTGCGGCATCTGTTCCCAGTTGTTTAACCCCTGCACTTCCTAATTTCTCAAGGGCAGAGGCGATTTGTTCACGGGGTATAGCCACATCTCTCGGGCGACTCATCCAGGGCGGAAAGCATGCCAATAATCCTCCTGCATTTCTCACACTTTCCACATGGGTAAGCACGCTTATCGTGTATATGGGCAGCATGACAGGAAATTTGATGGGCCTGAAGATGCGGGTATCTTTTTACCAGGATTTTTAAGATCAATAACTCTGAAAGACTTCTTAAGAGGAAAACTGGAACAGGCTCCATCCCTTTTTTGTATAGTACCGGGTTAAGGCATTGTCAAAATATTTGCTCTGATCGTACAATGAATCATAATGGGTAATGCCCTTGAAGCTGGTCTTCATGGTGGTATCATATTCGTTCCCAATGACAATGTTTCTTATGTTTCTTTTTTGAGCAAGGGGAAGAACTCCAAAAAGAAAAACTGAAACGGTCCACAACCTGATGGGATAAATATCGGCCCGAACCGACTTATAGTCTTTCCGATACATGGCATCTGACGCAACATCCAGTTAAAAATCCGATCACTATTGCACCAGACCTTAGCTGTATTTGGCTCGTTCTCTGAAAAGTATTTGAATGCATTTGTAGCAGTATACCAATGACGACCCGATTCGTTGATAAATACCGGATGGACATCATTGCCAAGCTCGTTTAATAAACCATAACTCAACAGGCTGTCTTTACCGCCACTACTCATAACCAGATAACTGTTGCTTAAGGTATCGCTGTGCTCCCAGTGTAAGTTCCTGCACATCAAACCGGGTATTTAGAAAGCTGACCCGGGCTGCGGTATATCGCTTCTGTTTTTCCACAGGGATCTGGTCATAGGGAGCAATCAAAAATTCGTTCTTTGCATAGGAACTTGTTGACATATATTTCTCTGGAAGTATTTTCAAGCATGTCCAGGATAAACCGCTTATCTGTATCATCAAATAAGCCATCAAAGATTATCTCCTTACAGAATAATCCATAGTTTAATGCAACCTGACTGACCATCATGGATGCCAGATTAAAGGATGAAGGCTTCTGGTCAAATACCTGTTCGGAATAGGAATAGATCAATTCATTGTGAACTACTCCGCCAGATTTTAATGCTAATTCATATCTGGCTTTCACCCGCTTAGGCTCCACTACAATCTCGCATATACGCAGACTGTCAAAAAAAACTAAAGAGCGAATTCCCTTTGTCATTATTTCTCAATTTTAGCTAAAATCAACTCCATTAATCCTTCTGCACCGTATTCCAATACATCAAATGCAGGCAACCCTGTTTCATCTGTGATTTTTAAGCATTCTCTGCTGATTTCCTCCTTCGCCATTCCTTCATGATTTACAGCTATGGCAATTACATTTTTCCCTGAGATGATTTCGACCGCCTCAATTTGACGGTTGAGATCATGAATTGGATAGCCGGGAAAACCATCATATTCCTTTCTTCTTGGTGCATGTTGCAGCACAATATAGTCGGGCCTTCCTGCCGCAATCAACTCAAATCCCCCTGGGTAAGCAGGATTTAACAGGCTGCCCTGACCCTCCAGTATGATCACATTCGGGGTTCTCATTTTTCCAGGCCTGTATGAATGACATGCTCAATTTCTCCTGAAACGAAATCATTGACCAAGGAATCAAGAATAATGGAATATTTGGCCCCTTGAAGCCAGGCTGTCTGACCCGTTCCGATCATTTCAACTGTTTTTCCCGCACTTCTGAATGCCTGAACCAGGAGCCAGGCTGTAGTCCTTTTCCCTATGGCGGAATCAGTGCCCAGGATGGCTATCTTCGGACACTTGACTTCTTCAATTTTGCCGGAAAAAAAATGCAATTCGTTTCGGTCAGGAGGTTTTCTTATATCAATAAGCTCACAATTATTCTTGCTTGCCAGTGCAAGCAGGTAATTATCATCTGAAAGAAAATCATGAAGCCCGCGATACGATGCTCAATCTTTGACTTCAAAGCAGCAACTATGGCCTGAAGAGCATGATCCGGAATTCTTCCTCCATCAGGCGCAATTCCCATGATGAAGTACTTAATCACATTCCCACTTCTTGTTGCTTCAATCAGTGCGTCATTGAGATTCGAACTATGGGGATGCCATTGGGCACGCCATCAAGTACCATCCCTGCATCAGCGTCCTTGATACTTTGAATCAATGACTGCACAGATCTTATAACGTTCTGTAAACCTGACAAGCCCATGAGTTGTTTTACCATTGGAGGTATTAAAAGCCCCCTCGCAATACACAACTGCATTTTCCTTTTGGGTAAGCATTTTCTTATCTATTTTTTTCCTGTTAATAATACTACATATCGGTCTGCTTCCAATTCTTCCATTGCATGCACGCCAAATAGTGCAGCAAGTCCTGCCGTTGAAGCAGGAAGGACGTGCAAGCCTTCTTTTTCCTTCAATAGTTTGGATAAGCGAAGCATTTTCTCATCACTGATATCATAAGCGGCTCCATGGGATGCCCTGATGGAATAAAGCGCCTCATTCCCATCAAAACTATGCCAGTTTATAAGTGGCTCATTTACTTTTGTTTCCTTGATGCTTGCCGGAATCAAATCAATGCACCTATCCATGTTTTTCTTAAAAGAGTAGACTATGGGATTCTTATGGGTTGATGAGGCAGCGATCATTTTGGGTATTCTTGAGGTTTTCCCCCTTTTATACAGATTCACAAATCCCCGGTACACACCAGTCAGAAGTGTTCCATTTGAAACAGGAACTGCCACTATTTTAGGAGCATCACGTAATACATCATATATTTCATTGGCGATTTCAGAATATGACATAATTTGTAATGAGGTATTAGCACCCCCTGGATTAGCATCATACCATTCAGATTTAAGAGCCTGCTCAATGGAGTATCTGACCGATTCTTCATAACTTCCCGGGTATCTTTCCACATGGGCCCCATAATTCTTCATTTCCTCAATTCTCTGGGTATGGTAGTTCTGAGGGATATAGATAGTGCAATGAATACCGGCTAACTTGGCCGCCAATGCTATGGAAGCTCCATAATTGCCGCATGAAGCAACGGTGATGGTATCAAATCCCCTTCTCAATGCATCATGACACTGGCTGAATGCGATCCGGTCCTTTTGAGTACCTGTGGGATTATTGCCCTCGAATTTTAAAAACAATTGTCTGATTCCTGACTCCCGTTCCAGGTTTCTTGCCCGGGTAAATGAGGTATCTCCCACCTCGATATTTATGATATCCTCAAAGGAAGCGATCCTGTCACTTAGAGAAAACGATGTGTCACCAACATTTTTGCTCAGTAGCAGAGCCTCCTTTGATACTCCCGGAATTTCAGGATTTGCTCCATCAAGCAAGGTTAAAAATGATGTCATGCTGTTTTATAGGTTGTTTAAATAAACTGATCCTTCAGGGGAACGCCCGAAGGATATGCCGGATGATTATGCTGGTTTGTGTTATGCATTGATAATCTGACTGTATTCCTTGGATTAAGGAACAGAACCGGCACATCCGTCCTGGCTAACACTTCGGTCTCAATCACTCCAATGTAAGGACGATTTGATTTCTTTTCCTGATGAGTCATCAGCAGAATGATTCCATATTCAATTCTGCCTGAGAATGTAAGGATCTCACTGGAGATAGTTGTCTGATTTTCCATGAGGTGAGTATCACATACTACATCCTGCTCACTAAATGAACGTTCTATTTCTTTTAGCTTGGAAAGGTATACAGGTCTGAGGCTGAACCTCTCTTTTTCAATGATCGCAATTACGGAAACAAATGCACCAAGTAGCAATGCAACTTCCATAGCGCAAATAAGCTTCTCACTGTAGGGTGTTTCTAAATCGAGCGGAAATATGAGGTGATTGCGTTTACCAAAGCTTTGCTTGTTTACAACGACAACCGGAACCAGAGACCTGGATACTATTTTGTTTGTGTTTGATCCTATTCTTGTTGTTCTTTTCAGCGATGTACTGGATCTGCCAATGATAATTATCTGAACCTTTAGATCAATTGATTTCTCAAGTACCTTCTGGTGTGCAATCCCTGAGGTAATTATTAATTCAAAGGGGACTTTCTCCTCCTTATTTAAAATCAAATTAACCCTTTCTGAGAGTTTGTTTTCTGCTTCACGTCTAAGTTTATGTTCCAAAACTCCTTGCTTTTCAATCACATAGATGCACGATATCATGGCATCCAGCCTTGTTGCCATGTGCCTGGCGTATTCTAAGGCCAAATCAGATTGAGTACTGAAATCTATGGGCACAAGGATCTTTCTTTTGGTCATCAGTATCTGTTTACTTCTTTTGACTCCGGACCATCCTTTGGTCACATTGCTTACCTTAGCTGAGGAAGATTGAGAGCGATTAGCCTCTTTTTATTTGACTTAGACAGATATGCTGTATACTTTTACAGTGAAACCCAATACTCTACGGACTTGGAAAAATCAAATGCTCTGGATGCGGAGGACTTTCTTGTTTCCTTAATGAACTATGCCCCCCTTGGCATCATCTCTGTCGATGAATCAGGCATGGTTAACCATGCAAACCGTCTGGCAAAGGTCTTGCTTCAGATAAGTCCGCCAAACAGGAAGATCACCGGCGGGCCTGTTTTGGATTGTGTAAGCCATATCCCCGTGCTTCATGAGGTAGTATACGGGTTTCTGAAGAAGAAAAAATCATTTACTACGAAAGCAATAAATATCAATGACCGCTACATTATCATCAAGGGAGTACATATTCAAAATGGATTCATCTGCATCATAAATGACGTGACCAGGTTGATTGAAGTGGAAAGCGGGTCCATCCAGTCCATCATTGCCGGCCAGGAAAAAGAACGCAGAAGAATAGCCAGGGAAATACATGATGGTATCGGACCCTTGCTCTCCTATTCCAAACTTGAGTTAGATGCCTTCCTGGATGAATATGAGGATCTTAACAACAAGGTGACTGAAGAAAGGTTGCTGAATATACGTCAGACCCTCGATTCCATTACAAATGACCTGCGCGACCTTTCTCACCATTTAATCCCCCGGCTTCTGGAAGAATTTGGACTATTTTCAGCATTTAATAACCTGACTACCAAAATAAATAATTCGATTAAATCCAAAGTTGAGTTTTACAGCAATATTGGAACCGAGACCAGGTTCGACCGGGATCTGGAACTAAATCTGTATCGTTGCGGACAGGAGCTTATTAATAATGCGGTGAAACATGCCAAAGCCACTGAAATACTGGTCCAGTTGATAAAACATGAGCAAAGCATTGTACTCATGGTGGAAGATGATGGTGTCGGTTTTGAACAGCTGGAAAACAACCAGGATGATTTTGGGATTGGGCTGACAAATATAGAGACAAGGGTGCGGACACTAAATGGTGAGTTCATACTGGAGTCGACTGGAAATAAGGGGACTACTGCAAGTATCGAGCTCCCTCTTAAAAAGATGTAAACAAACGAATATGGACAAAATAAAGGTTCTCCTGGCAGATGATCATAAAATCTTCAGGGAAGGTGTGAGATCAATTCTGGAAAAGGAAAAGGACATTAAAGTAGTGGGGGAAGCTTCAAATGGTACTGAAGTAATTGAACTTATCGAGCAACTGGAAGTAGATGTGCTTGTGCTTGACATTGATATTGGTACACCCAATGGAATTGAAATCACTGCCCAGCTCAGTAATAGTCACCCTGAGACGAAGATCCTCATATTATCCATGATGGGCTTACACGATTTTGTGATTGAAGCGCTGGAGAAAGGAGCCATTGGTTTCTTACTCAAGAATACAGGAAAAGATGAAGTGCTAACGGCCATACGAAGCGTCTCCAAAGGAGATAGTTATTTCAGCAGGGAGGTCTCGGCCATTCTGATAGAGCAATTGCACAAGCCGGCATCTTCAAGAAGGAAAAGCTCAGATATTCCCATATCACCCAGAGAAATTGAGGTGCTCAAGTTGATAGCCCAGGAATTCTCCAATTCCGAGATTGCAGAAAAACTCTTTATCAGTATCCGCACAGTGGATACGCACAGGAGAAATCTTTTGGAGAAACTCGAAGCTAAAAACACAGCCGGTTTAGTAAAATTTGCGATACAGAAAGGCCTTTTGGATGAAGTTTAAATCCTGCTAGGCTGCTTCCTGGAGACTGATGATCTGACTCATCTTCATTCTTGCTCTTAGTAAGCGCATTTTTACAGCGCTGGCAGACAGATCAAACTCCTTCTGTAATTCCTTTACCGAATAATTCTGGCGATATTTCAGAACCAACAACTGTCTTTCCTCTTCAGATAAGAGCTTGAGATATTTATCCAGATTTGATTCCAGGGCTTCCCATCTTAGTCTTTCTTCAAAATCTTCTTCATCCATTCTGTCTGCCAGAATATGGTTGGCTGCCATGATATCTTCATAATACTTCCTGCTTTTCTTGCTGGACTGGCTGATGCAGTAATTGGTAGTTATGGAATACAACCAGGTTGAGAATTTCGAGTTCCCTTCAAAAGATCCTACGTTGCATATGGCCTTCAGTAATACTTCCTGAGTCATATCGAATGCGTCATCCCCATTCTTTGAAAAGGAATAGCACTTTGAATAAACTTTCTGATAATACCTGCTGTATATAATCCCGAAGCAATTACTATCACCATTCAGGAGTTCGCCTATTAATTGTTCATCACTTAATCCTGCATACATTAAATCTTTCATCTTATTCTGATACATTATTATTTATCTAAATGTAGTATCAGATAGCATGTTGTACCAGAGCGTTTAAGCGTATTTTAAACCCTGTGTTTTTCCATGAGATTTAGGTAATACCATTGGGATTTGCCTTAGGTATTTTACCTACTGTGTTTTTGTGGACAATAAGGAAGGAGGATGTGACCTTTTCTTAAAAGAATGTCTAAATAGTAACTAAAACATATAATTATGAAAGAACAGGTACAGATTTTCCTTGAAAGTTCCCAGCAGTTTCTAAATGAAATTGCCACCTCACTACCCAAAATTTTCGGGGCCTTACTTATTTTATTAATTGGCTGGATTGTAGCCAGACTATTGAAAAAAGCAATTGTCAAACTCCTGAACCTGGTCAGGTTGAATACCCTCTCTGAGAAGGTGGGAATTGAAAAATTCTTAAAACAGGGCGGACTAAAAAAGACAGCCGTTGATCTTATTGGCAGCTTGTTTTATTGGATCATTATGCTGACTGTCATCCTGGCTGTTTTTAATTCCTTGCAACTGAACAGTGCCCAGGAATTATTTAATAGCATAATATTGTTCATCCCGAATATTATTGTCTCCCTTGTCATTTTGCTGTTTGGATTGTACGCTGCAAAATTCATTTCAACTGTATTGTCATCCTCACTCAAGAACATGAATGACAAAACAGCGGAAATTATTGAAAAGATAGCTTACTTTTCCATCGTTGTTTTTACTGTATTCCTGGTATTGGGGCAGTTGAAGATTGCTCAGGATATCATTACAAATGCATTTATCCTGGCATTTGGAGCCATCTGCCTGGCCTTTGGTCTGGCCTTTGGTCTGGGAGGCAAAGAGTTTGCCGCCGACGCTTTAAAAAACATCAAGACGAAGAAAGAAACGAAATAAGTAGTATTTGGATATTTTTTGCCCGGTAGTATGAAAATCAGAAAGAATTTCGGTTTTTGAACTTACCGGGCATTTTATTGGTTAATAATGTTAAATGCAGAATAGATATGACCTTCAGTGAATTCCTTGAATTTGATCTCCTTGAGACAAAGGATTTTGATATCACCGTATATGAGATCCTGACCATCCTTGTTATACTTCTTTCTACCATCTTTATAATGCGTATCATAAAAAGGGTGTTCCGGGCTCGTGTAACAAGGAAAGAGTTTGATCCGGGACGCAGTCACGCAATTCTGCAAATCCTGAAGTATGTTATCTACATTGTGGTTATCCTGGTCTCCCTTGAAATCATCGGGATCAAGATCACTTTACTTCTGGCTGGCTCAGCAGCTCTTCTGGTGGGTTTGGGTTTGGGATTGCAACTGATATTCCAGGACATTATGTCGGGAATAGCCATCCTGTTTGAGGGTAGTTTAAAGGTAGGAGATATTGTGCAAATCCAGGATGACCTGATTGGCAAAGTGATCGAAATTGGCCTGAGAACCTCCAAGCTGGAAACACGGGACAACATTGTGATGGTCGTTCCCAATTCAAAATTCGTGACCGATATTGTAATCAACTGGAGCCATATTGAAAAAAGGACCAGATTTCATATTGATGTGGGAGTTGCTTACGGATCTGACGTGGAAAAAGTAACCCAGGTATTGCTTCAGTGTGCCGAAGACATAAAAAATGTATCCAAATCACCCGCTCCTTTTGTGCGATTCAACGACTTTGGGGACTCTTCCCTTGATTTTCAATTGTTTTTCTGGACCACAGATACCTTTCAGGTAGAATATATCAAAAGTGAAATCAGATATAAGATCGACGCAGCTTTCAGGGCCAGTGGAGTGCACATCCCATTTCCTCAACGGGATGTACACATTAAATCAAAAACAGGATAAACAGAGCTACAAGGTGGCCATTTCATCGTTGTCAAAGTTCCGGCGATAGAACCCCATGTACTGCACTTTGCGCTCCAGGGCATCAAGCACTGCATTGCTGAAGTTCACTTTCTCAAAATTTTGGGCACTCCCAAGTCCACCCGGACTGAAAACATTGATTTCCATCAGTTTGTCTCCAACAATATCAAGGCCCACCAGGAACATGCCATCCTGAACGAGTTTTGGACGGACTATTTCGGCCAGTTGCAGGTGCTGGTCCGTGATCTCTGCTTGTCTCAGCTTGCCTCCGGCATGGATGTTGCTTCTCATATCATCTCCCGATCTAACTCTTCTAAAGGCTGCATATTTGCCCTTGTGGCGTAAAGGGACCCCGTTCATCATAAATAGCCGGGTATCGCCTTCATTAGCCGCTGGAAGGTACTCCTGGGCTATGATATAACCATCTCTCCGCAGAGCTTCCACAATCTGGTTCAGGTTTGATTTATCTTCAGGTTTGACCAGAAAAACGCCCGATCCTCCGGATCCTTGTAAGGGTTTCAGTACAATATGCCCTCCATGCTCACTGGCAAAGTGTTTGATATCTCCAATGTCACGTGTTATCATAGTACGAGGTCGCACCTCTTCCGGAAAGAGTTGAAAATAGCTTTTATTCAGCGCCTTGGATAAACCATTGGGATCATTCAGAACAATCACTCCATGTCGCATGGCTATCCGGCCAAAGTTGATCCCTGCCGTAGCGGCCCAGGACCGGTCTCCAGTCTCATTGGCAGGATCACTTCGGAGCATCAGAATATCCAGGTCATCCACCGTAATGCGCTCCATGAGACGTGTTTTGCTTTGAAGCGCTTTTAAATAAGTTTCGTTGGTCTTATAGACCTTTTTAGGAACAGAATAGGCCCTGGCCCGGATGTTCTCATCCGGATCATAAATAAAATCGCCCAGACCCATGACCCATACTTCATGGCCACGGTTTGTGGCCCACATCCCAAGACGAGTTGTGGTATATCCGGCCTGTTCCGTTTGTACATCATTAACTACAAATCCAATTTTCATATTCTTTTGTTTTATATCAGGTTAAAAATAAGTTGTCCTTTTTTCAATTCTTCCAGTAATAAGATCGACCGGGGATTTGAGAGATATTGAGGGGTCAGCAGGGGAGCTTGCAGTACCTTTCTTAACTGCAATTCATTGATGATAGACACATCATCCAGTGAGAATTTACCCACCAGAAGGGGCTTAAGTTGACCCCCGTTTCTAAGGTATTTCAGGAGATTGACCAAACCCCTCAGATAAACTGCATCCTTGGTGAGACCTCCGCTCCTGTAAATCCTGGCAGATATCATGTAAGCAGTTCGTTGGGCAAACCCATAAGTAAAATGCAATTCCCTGAATGTATTTTGAAAGCTTGAACCTTCAATCAGCAAGTGGGCAGCCACAACACGACCCGCAAGAAGACGGAACCTGGGAGGACTTAAGCCGCCCACCAGGTATTCAGCAAGCACAGCCAGACCTTCCTGCAGTTCATCGCTCCCCGCAAGCCCACCGTATAGTTGTTTAAAAGGTTGATTAATCCCATTTACATAGGTAAGTACATGGGTGCCTACCTCATGCTGGATCAAGGCCTCCATCCTCGATTCAGGGATTTTTAGACCTTCGCCGATAAGAAGGTCTACCATGAGAAACCATCAGTCCTGCTATATCATCCCGGATGTGTACCCTGGATTTAATACCGGGAAATACATCACGATACAGTCCTATTTCCTCTCTGGCCCGCTCAGCAAACAAAGGGGCATTGATCATTCTTTTACCGCTTTTTTCGCGGCTGCGAGGAGATATGTTCTTTAAGATAGTAACAGCCAGTTCAAGGAGTTCATCACTGATCTCCCCGTAAAGCTGCATGCTCCCAAAGAAGAAATTTCTTGTGTTTCGATCCCTCACCATGGAGAACTTCATCTCCAGTTCCACCAGCTTGTCATGGAACAGGGAAGATAGTGCAGGGTCCTCAATCCGGTCAAAAGGGATTTCGTAGAGCTTTCTCTTGAGCAATGAAGGATCAAATGATACGGGCCGGTAAAAGAATACAGGATCCCGCTGAAACCTGCTGTCTTTAAATACGTTCCACGACTGCTCCATATTCACCGGAGTTACATGCATAAGAAAATCCATGGCATTGCTGATCTCTGCCAGCTTTTGGTCAACTTCCCACACGGACTTTACCACAGCCCGCCTTCCAAGAGATTTATAGCTTACAGGTGAGGTGGCCGTGCGTTTTCTGGAGAATTCAAAGGCTCCTTTTTTGAAGGCCGTGGATATTCCCTTATGAATGGCTTTTAAGACCAGGGGATAAATTTCATGGGTCTCAGGATCTCTGTAAATGGGGGAAATTTCAATTCCTACCAGATAACAGTTGTTTTTTTGGATTTCTGCGGATGTCAGCAAGGCGGGCAGTTTTTCCGGCCATGGCTTGCTGGTATAGTCTGTTGAAACCTTGCTCCGCTTTTTAGAAACACTGATTTGTTTCAATGCTTTTTCAATGGACTCTATGGTTTCTACAGGGAGCCGTGAAGCAGGGACCTTGATGCGAAAGGATGGCGCCATCCTGCCTTCCTCGGGGTCTATAATATACTCCGGTGATTCTCTTGTCCATATCTCGATTATAAGGAAGGCGCCGGGACCCGGTGAACACACATCCAGGATTGACCTGATCAGGTCAGAGATACCAGCCTTGTATTTGGGTGCAGCAGATGTTATTAAATAGGAAGCTTCGCCTTTGATCAGTTGATCCGTTCCATTGTCATTCCGGCGAAGAGGACGGCGGTAAATGCACAGGAAGGGCAATTTCCGGTCAATATGTAACCTGCCATGGCCAGGTAGTGTTCGCCGGACCATTTTATTGTCTGTTAGCCGAAGGCTTACATCCTCAATGAAACTTTGAGTTATTGCACTTTCTGATTTTGTCATTACCTGACTCATGGAACATTGTCGTCTTGGTTCAAGGTATTCATTCTTTTGTGATCTCGGTCATTAATCCCGGAAGCGTTTGAGTAAGCGCCTCAGAGATAGCATCAATGGTATCCCAGTCGGGCCGACCCGACCATTCATCCATGAAGAACTTTTTCATTTCTACTGAAATACAGCATGCAGACTCTCCAAAATTACTATGAACCCACGATGGGAAATAACCTCCCTTGAACTTCACATTTTCTCTTATATCCCATTTCTTCCCCTGATACTCGTAGCTCCTCAGATCACTTATAAACCTGTCAACCACAGGCGCCCAATATTCACGATCCATGGTTCCCGTCCCAATATTGATTTCCGGGTTTATTTCAGGATCATCAGGAGGAGCCCCTGGTCCTCCCCTGCGATGGTTATAACTGTGAAGATCAAGAATAACGATCTTTCCATGCCTCTGTATGAGTTTGCTCAGGCCTTCGTATATCTTCTGATAGATTCTGGTATACTGTTCTAAGGTTTTTTCAATAACTTTCTTGGAAAGCGGCTTCTTCCACAGGTTTAAACCCCAGGCATCGGAGGGTAAGATATAGATGGCCTTCTCAGGTGCTCGATTGAGATCAAATTCAAAGCGGGATCTTTGCCCAACAATGTGATTTCCGGAAATCTTTGTCCATATTCCTGTATAAGGATCTTCTTCCCGGAGCCTCTCTTTTTCAGTCAGGGCTGTAATCCTGGCCTGATGTTCACTAAGCTTATGTCCATCGTGAATGGCTGCAGCGACAATGGGACTTGGACTTTCTAAGTCTATTACACAAAATTCGTTCATATATATTTAGACTCGAACATTAAGAAAAGTCACATTCAGGTTCTTTTCTCTCTCATCACCATTACCGGCACTTTAGAGTACAATGATATTTCATTACTCATGCTTTCATGAAATATGGAATCCAGGAAATAGTGCTGATGCTTAACGACAACCAGAATGTCAGCATTGCATTCTTCAACATACTGATTTACCGATTTAATAATCTCTTTACCGTGCAGGCTCTTAAATGTATGCCTTTTATTTTTTTCAATTGCCTGCATCACCAATTGATAGGTATCTGAGTTATCCCAATTTTCAACCTTCTCTTTTGATGAAATATGAATAAAATGAATGTTGGAGTCGAACAATTGCGCGTAATGAACTACATCGTTTAAGTATTGCGGGTAGTTATTCAGCTTTTTCAAATCTGTAGCAAACACAATGTTTTTGACAGGCTTGAATTTACATCCAAAAGGAACAATTAATAGTGAGGTCCTGTTTTTTTCAAAGATGTTGTCTTGAATAATTCTCAGTTGTCTTTTATTGAATTCTCGCTTATCAGATACGGGAAGCACAATTAAATCAACATTATCTTCCCTGGCAATGTTTCTAATCTCATCCTTAAATATCCCGTTAACAAACCGGTAATTGAATTTTATCCCGAGATCTGTGTCAGTCCCCACATGTTCCTCGAGAAAATACTTATTGAACTTGGTTATTTCATTGTAGGCTTTAAACCAATTGTCTTTTTTTAAGATGCTATACTTTTCTTCTGTTATATCATTCCCAACCTCCACTGTAAAAGCATTTAAAACAATCAGTTCGGCATTAATGATCCTGGCTAATTTTATTCCATAGATGTAGGCTTCCTGATAAATAGGATTATCCAGTTCGAAGGGGAATAAAATCTTTCTCATGGTCGATCATTTATTCATTTAGACAAGCTAACTATGATATGGTCACTTTTTGGGAATAAGAATTGAAAGTGTAACACTCAGGGTCAGAATACCCAGAATAATATAAAGGGAAAATACCGGTTTGTATCCGATTTGAAGCATCCAATCGTGGGCAATAAGCTTCAATCCGACAAACACCAGCAAAAGGGAAACGCCTACCTTCAAAAGATAAAACCTCTCCACCACTTTGATTAAAAGGAAAAAGAGAGATCGCAAACCCAATATGGCAAATATGTTTGAGAAGAACACGATATATGGATCACGGGTGACAGCGAAAACAGCAGGAATGGAATCCAGGGCAAAGATCAAATCTGAAACCTCCACCAGCATCAGAACAACGAACAGCGGAGTGATAAATAGCCTGGCCTCTTTCCTGATAAAGAACCGGTTATCTACATATCTTGGATAGACATTAAATCGCTTTGAAAGGAATTTCACCATCGGATGATTCTGAGGCTCTATATGGATCTCCTTATTTCGATCCAGATACATTTTTATCCCTGCGTATAAGAGGTAGGCACCAAATATATAAAGCACCCATTCAAATCTGGTTATCAGAGCTGCCCCGGCGAAAATAAAGATGAAGCGCATAAGAATGGCTCCCAGAATTCCCCAGAACAGAACTTGCTTATAGGCTTCCTTTTTGACCGTGAAAGCCTTCAGAATGGCCATAATCACAAAGAGGTTATCGATCGACAGGGATTTCTCAATCAGGTAACCCGACAAATAGTTGGTGGCAATATTCTTTCTGAATATTTCAAGGCTCCTTGCATAACTGTCAGCCTCCAGGTTGAGATAGGGATAATATTTAGTCAAAACCAGCTCCAGGTCTTCACTGTTTCCGATTCCATGAACATGCTCGCCAAAAAATCTGAGAAACAGAGCAAATCCAAGTGCAAGCAGGATCCAAACAAGAGACCAGAGGGTCGCTTCCCTGATTGAAACCACATGACTTTTTCGGCCAATAACAAGCAAGTCGAGCATCAACACTCCCAGGATGACAAGCACAAACAGAATAAGAAAAAGTGTGTTTTCCGACAAGGGGACTATTTTGTAATATTAACAATCATTTATGCTGATTTTTGCCTTCCAGATCCCAGCCGGCAACTCCGGCAGAAACGATGAATTTCATGACTTCAGCCGGATTCAGGTTCACCGGTCTAACCTGATCTTTCGGCACAATGAATAGCTCTCCCGAAAAATTATAGGAATGCGGGAAATATACAGCGACTTTTTCCTTCTCACCGATCAAAGAAAGATCCTCTTCCGTGAGGAAGCCAAGTTTCTCAAGGTTAGATATAGGATTCACCAGCACCAGCACGGGCTTGTTAAACTTTTTTTCCTTCCCCACAAAGGCAGAGAAAAGATCATTGAAGGCTGAAAAAATCACCTTGAGCAGAGGAATCCGACCCATCACATTCTTGAACAGCAATTTAAAGGGACGTGCAATGATTGTCTGACCTATCAATCCAATCAAAATGAGTAATACGATTACAATCAGCACGCCCAGACCGGGAATATATATGCCCAGAAGATCCTTCAGATATTCCTTCAACAAACTATCTACAAAACTAAAGACAAGGAAGATGATGTAGGTGGTGACTCCAATGGGCGCAATGTAAAGGATTCCCTGCAAAAAATAGTTTATCAGTTTTTTCATTCGATGGCTTTTTCATTGTTGGAATTCACAAACAAAACAGTCCCCAGGTCATCATAACCCTGGAATACTTTTTCGCCATCGTGTTTTACCTGTTCCTCCCTGAAGCCCAGAATAACGAGTCCTGCATCAGAAGATTTCTCATTGATTAGGGATTTGATATTCACAAGCTCCGTCTCCGGAATGATTTCGATGTTCTTGGCTGTAATGGGCAACCTGCCGGTTTGCACCAACTCTTCCATCCTTTTTTGAGTCTCCACAAGCTTATCGGGCTTACAGGTTTCAAAGATTTTAATGTTGGCTCTGTGCCAGTCGGGATGGCCCAGAATGATAAAACTCAGCATGATCATCAGGTTGGCATTGCCTGTGTCAATGCTTCTGATCCAGACATGAATCCCATCCTTAAACTCAATTTGTTTGGGGGAAGTGCCGGCAATGCAAACATCAAAATTGCCGGCCGTAACCAGAGAGAAATTCTCAGCAATCTCTTTCAGCTTCTCAGGATCTTCCTTTTCAAATTCAAATATGACCATGTTGTTTTCCATGCCGGCAATACCCGGAACCTGTATGGTTTGAACTATAGCCGAAGTGTAAGAAGGCGATATAAGGGTGTCCACATATACATGGTTCTCCACACGGTCAAACTTCTCAATAAGCTTCTTAAGCTGCTCCTGCGATTGTTCATAGGTGCTTTTTGAATAGTATCCTTCTATCAGGTGAATGTAGGTGCCGAAGCCGTACTTGTAGGAAATCCAGTTTAACAATTTAAAGGCTGTATTGCGCTTAAAGGAATCCTCAGAGATGCAGATGGCACTGGGGCGCCATTCTCCGCCCGTCTTCTTGCTTCCCGATTTTTGGATATAGACCTGCAGGTTCCTGTTTAACTGGAAGATGGTATTGGCAAATATCGCTTCCAGACCTTTCCGGGTTTTGTGGTAGTAATTGATGAAAAGATAGATCAGGGTCATTAATACAATGGCTGCCAATGCGTAAGTTGAGTTTATCTTGAACATCACCCAGACAGACACTACGAAACCAACCAGGGAGATGTACCACCTGGACTTAAAATAAGGACGATAGGCGGGAGATGAACCAAAATGGTTCAAAAATGAGATCAGGCACAATGAACCATAGGTCACCATGAAGAACATGGAGATGATTTCAGCCACTGCATTCACATTTCCCATGGCCACAAACACAATGGCTATGGCCGAAGTTACCATAGAGGCATTAATGGGCTCGTTATCTTTCTTACGACCCTTTGACAGCCATTTGTTTAAGCGCCTGGAGGGAAATGATTCATCGTTTGCAAGCGCCTGTAAGGTCCGGGGAGCCACCATTATGGATCCCAACGCTGATGAGATGGTTGAAGCTGCCAATCCCAGAGGGATAATCACGGCCCCACCAAGGGCTATCTTAGCCATGATGAGCTGATCGCCTGCCAAATCTTCTGCGCTGGCAGACAAAGCAAGTTTGTAAATGATAAATACGTAGATGATCATACCTGCAACGGTTGCCGTCAGAGTGCCCATTGGAATCGACTTGGAGGGATTCTTTAAATCGCCCGAAAGACCCACCCCGGCGGTCATGCCTGTAAAGGCAGGAAAAACAATGGCAAACACCACAAAAAAGCTTTCCCGGTTCCTTAATTCAGCCGTCAGAAATGAAAACTCTGAAGTCATCCCATGCTCTGTTTTACCCAGAAAAAATAATACGATCGAAACAAAGAGGATACCAATCACAAAGTATAATGCTTTCACTCCCACATTGGCTCCTTTCTTAACGATCAGAAAGGCAAGTCCGATTGTCGCGGGAATACTTATTACCTGACGGGGCAATTCAAACCCAAATCTTTCAGCAACGAAATTGAACAGAAACTGAAAGGCCTCGGTAAAAGCTATAATATAAAAGGCCACGCTGATGGCCTGCGACATATACAGTGCAATTCCAATGGTTGCTCCAATATTGAGTCCAAATGAACGTGAAATAATAAAATACTCTCCGCCTCCTTCCACCCGCTTATTGGTGGCTATTTCCGAAATGGCAAGTGCGGTGGGGATGGTCACCAGGTGTCCCAGCAGTATAATCCCCAGAACACCCCAGAAACCCAGTGTGCCCACCGCAAAACCAAAACGGAGAAAAAGGATGGCCCCCAGAATGGTGGAAATGGCCGTGAAAAATACGGGGGCCGTTCCAAAACCTTTGCTCTTCGAATTCACCTATAAAATAGTTTTTAAATGAGGTCAGTTACTGACTCCTCAACTCTTGTTCTGCCTGACTCCAGTCAGAATCAGCATCACCGGGAGTTCCCTCCTCCATCCTTTTTAAGTAGATCTCTTCTGCCCGTTTCCGGATGGATCTTTCGGTGACCCTGGGCTTAGCTGGTGCTTTTTTCGTGGTAGTTACTTTTTTAGCTGCTGTAGCTTTCTTCGGTGCTGGTACTTTTTTTGTTGCCATCTTGTTTGGATTATTTATAACTTTTGACTTGTTAGGTATTTTTGGTCACTTCTTCATGCCAAAAAAAGACAAGAAAAAATCCCCAATCGCTTCGCGAAAGGGGATTCTACCTGAGATCGGTGATCTTAAAAAGATGAGCAGGTTATTTAGGCCTTTTTAGTCGGTATAATGAATAAGGGGACTGTAGTATGCTTCAGCACCTTTTCAGTTACACTTCCCATGATAATATTTTCCAGCCATTTCCGGCTGTGAGAGCCCATAACAATAATATCAGCATGCATGTCTTTTGCAGCCTCTAATATGGATTCAGCAAAATCACCCTCTCTTACAAGCGTTTGAATGCTTTTATCTTCAAGGAGCTGTTTTAAGCCTTCAAGATAAGAATCAGCAGCCCTGTTCAGCCCTTTATCGATGCCTACTTCCACCGGAACCATATCTGCGAAACCAGTAAAACCAACTATCGGAGAATATTCAAGCGAAGAATAATAACTGGCTTCTGCAATTACATGCAGTAAAATAATCTCAGCACCCATGGTTTTGGCCAATGCATAACCTGTTTCTGCTATTTTTTTGGCAGATGGATCGTAATCAATTGCGATCATTACTTTTTTCATTTCATCATGTTTTGATTAAAGTTAAGAGATTGATTGCAAAAACCGGCCACATTGAGCCATTATTTCCTACTGGAATTGAACTACCAATTCCGGCAGATATGTTTACTTAATTAGCGGATATCATTGTTCCTCGTAAATTTATTATCTGCGCGAAGAGCTGCTGCTCCTTTGGCTGCCGCTGCTTTTCCGATTGCTACTGCTGCTGGAACGCTGAACGGAAGGAGTGCTTTTTTTGCTACTGCTGCTGCTGCGCTGGACCGACTTCTGCTTTTGCTAGGCTGACTGCGTTGAACTGTACTGCCTTTACTACTACTGCTCCTGCTGCTGGAACGCTGAACAGCAGGAGTGCTGGTTCTACTGCTGCTGGATCGCTGAACAGCAGGAGTGCTTTTTTTGCTCTGCTACTGCTGCGCTGGACCGAGCTCTGCTTTTGCTAGGCTGACTGCGTTGAACTGTACTGCCTTTACTACTACTGCTCCTGCTGCTGGAACGCTGAACAGCAGGGGTGCTTGTTCTGCTGCTGCTGGATCGCTGAACAGCTGGAGTGCTGGTTCTGCTGTTGCTGGAACGCTGAACAGCAGGTGTGCTTTTTCTGCTGCTGCTGGAACGCTGAACAGCTGGAGTGCTGGTTCTGCTGTTGCTGGAACGCTGAACAGCAGGTGTGCTTTTTTGCTACTACTGTTCTTGCTGCTTTGGCTCCGCTGTACTGCAGATTGGCTATTTTGCCGGCTGGTCTGCACGTTAGTTGATCGAGCAGCATTGCTCCTGGAAGTTGATGCAGCCCTTACTGAGGCGGTACTGCGCCTGTTTGCTGAAACATCTGATCTATTCATGGAGGCAGGTGTTGTGTTACGCATGGCGCTCTGCCGGGTGCTTTCCATACCAGTTCGGTTTGATTGAGTCCTGGTTCTGGCGTTATTTGCGTAATATTGTTCTCCAGCATGCTTCCTATCTGGACGCGAATAAGTGTTCCTGTATCGGCCATTATTTATGTTTACATCTACATTTGGACTGTAAACTCGCACATTGCTGTGATAGAAAGTCTGGTAATTATTGCAGCGGTAACGGTCCCAGTGGCGGTAATGGGAGTAATAATGATCGTGCCAGTGACTATGGTACCCGTAGTAATAGTGCCAGTAGTGGGCTCTCCAGGGGCGCCAGTAACTGGGATAGTAACCCCAGTACCAGGATGACCTCCAGCCGATGTATCTTGGATTGTATATAAACCTGATCATCGGCCAGGCTGCAATATCATAATAGGTGGTGGCGACCACATTGGCATTTCTATAGTATGTTTTTCCTGTATATCCCGGATTGGAGGTTTCGGCATAGATCGGTTCAACTATATAATTCGGTCCATAGAGCGCCTCATCTCCTATCAATTGGATCTGCACAGCTCCGCCCTGCAGCTTTTCCACCACGAATACGGCAACGTCCTGTTGCTCGTTACGGTCCAGGGCCGCTCTCAGGACAATGGTGTGTACATTTCCATCGACAAAGTCAGAAACCGTAATATAATCTATAAGGTTATCTCCGTTCAGATCCAGGTTATTGATCATCGACTCCTCATCATTAAGGCTTCGCTCAAATCCTTCCAGGGTCTCTGATTCCTGGAACATGTTCATTACGGCATAGAGGTTAAGGTTGTCTCCCGGCAGGCCAAGGTATTCATCGGGATAGTTCTGAGCGGATATGTTCACACGTTGCTGCGAGGAAGACCGCCAATATTGATATGGTATGTATTGTTTTCATGACGTTTGTCTTTATGGTTCGTACTTTCATCTATATAAAGGCAAAAGCTGTGCCAAGTAAGATTTGATGGTATCTAACCCGCGTAGAAAGACGCTGACACAAGGGGACGTTTCATATTCTTTCTCCCTGAGCAGCAAGTTCATGCCAATGAAGAAAATCTATAAGAAAACAGGCACTTTATTTGCCCCAAAAAGTATCTGCTTACTTTTCGCGTCTCCAATAGGCTAATTATTTACTGGGTTTTTTCAAATTTTTCTTTTAGACATGACTCTCCATCAAAACCCGTTTTCAAGCGTGTAAATTAAGCACGGTTTCTACATTTTGATTTTATGAAAAAAAGCATAATCTTGAAAGTAAATCCAACAAACCATGAAAAGACCTTTATTTCATCTGCTCGTTCTGCTTACTTCTTTCCTGATAGGATGGTTTCTGGTTGAATTTCTTACCGTCCATCCTTTGAAAATGACTCGCTACCTTACATTTACCCTACTTGGATTAGTGCTCCTGATCGTGTGGATAGTGGCACTGAAAAAAAAGCGTTGCCGATGGGTGTCCATCCTGGTTTCCCTGATCGCTTTCCTGGGAGGATACAGCCTCAACACCCATCGTTTCCTGAGCCGGGAAGATTCCCGCTTTGTACCCGAACTTACACGAGCCTCGGGGGATTTAGGAAAGGGCCATAAAGCAGTGGTCTATTTCACCCATGGAGAGCCGGAAACCTACGATCCCATCGGATGGATCAACCAGTTCAGGGAATTCGATGAACAGGGAATCAAATTTGTACCTTTTGTGGCCAGACCAGTCTTCGCCTATGTACTCAGGAACAAGTACCTCGAAGCCGGAAAGAGCAATCACCGGCAGGTGCATCATGAGATGCTACGCTCGCTGGAAGAGACCTATCGTTTGGAGGGAGACTCAAGCACCCAATTTTACCTGTGCTTTCTGGATGATGAACCCCGTCCGGATGCAGCAGTAATACAAGCATTGAATGACGGAGCAGATACCATCATCGTAGCAGATGTATTTCTTACGATTTCCAACCATACAGCGGAAGGACAGAGTCTTATTCGGGAGCTTGAGGTGGAAAAGAAACTGGGTATTCCTGTCATCTATACCGAGCCCATGTGGAGTTCAGAAAAGCTTCGCACCGTTTTCCTTGAAAAGGTGTATGCACAGGTGGGTAACACGCCTAAGGAAGAAGTAGCCGTTGCACTTGTGGGACATGGCCAGCCAGATGAATGGGATGTGGAATGGGCCACAGAAACAGAACAGGAAATGGCCTTTCGTGAAGAGGTTATGAAACTATTTGTGGCGGATGGGTTCAGGCCTGAAAACCTGGGTTCCGCCTGGATGGAGTTCAAGGAACCCAAACCAGCGTCTTTGATGGAAACATTTGTGGAAAATGGCGTCACAAAGATTTTCTATTTTTCCGCTGCCATCTCTGCCGATGCCATGCACAGCCAGATAGATGTTCCAAGGTTGGTGGAAGAATACAATTTCCCGGAGGGAGTAGAAACCATGAACCTGGGCGCCTGGAACAATCATCCCACCGTCATCGCAGCCATTCGGGAAAGAATCGATGAAACTCTGGATTCTTTTTGAAAGTCCTTCATCACATAAGGCACCTTGACGGTAAAAAGGGGATTGGTCACAAGGCTGCTTCTCTTCATAAAATGTATAAACTAGGTTTCCCTGTGCCGGAGACCTTTGTGATCCCGAAGCATGTCCAAAAATCCCATTCAATCGATCCCATCAAAGTCAGAGAACAAATACTCCTTGAGATCGATCAAATTGACAAGAAAGGCCATTCCTGGGCAATCCGGTCTTCGGGTGAAATGGAAGACCTTGAAAGCCATTCCTACGCAGGCCAATTTGCCACGGTTCTGGACGTAAACGGGCCCCGTGAAATATTCGATGCCATTGAAAAAGTCTGGGCCTCCAGTATGGCAGTCAGTGAAGGACCCTACATCAAAGAGTCTGCAGCAGGGAAGGAGCCCTCTGGTATGTCTGTGATCGTTCAGGAAATGGTGAGGCCTGTTTGGTCGGGGGTGGCCTTCAGTATCAATCCGGTCACTGGAAGGAACGAGTACGTGATGGAAGCTGTAAAAGGAAGTGGCGTCCAACTTGTACAGGATGGGGTGAGACCCTTTCGCTGGACCTGGCACCAGCATACCTGGGATGGCGATGTTGAACCTGAAGAAGACCTCAAAGAGGTGCTGGAGTCGCTGGTTCCTGGCATCAGGAAACTGCATCAGACGTTTGGAGGGGCAGTGGATGTTGAATGGACTTATGATGGAAAAAAACTGTATTATCTCCAATGTCGCTTAGTAACAGTCAGCGAGTTTCCAACCATTTATTCAAATCATATCTCCCGCGAAGTACTTCCCGGAATGATCAAGCCCCTGGTCTGGTCGGTAAACATACCCCTGGTGAACAGTGCCTGGATCAGGTTGCTGGAAGGGCTGCTTGGAAAACTGAATATTGAACCGGAACAGCTGAGCAAATCCTTTTATTACCGTGCTTATTTTAATATGGGAACCATGGGTGCCCTGTTCAGGCGGATGGGGCTCCCGAATGACAGCCTGGAGAGCCTCATGGGACGTAAAAATCCCAGTGGGAAAAGCAGTTTCAAACCGGGTCTTAAAACCATGCGCTACCTGCCTTCCATGCTTGTGTTCCTGCTATCCAATCTATCCCTGGAAAGGAAGTTTCAAAAGGAATATGCACGGATCACTGCCCGCACGGATTTGCTCACCGAAGAATTAAAAGTGATTGGTGCTGCTGACTACGACCGCTGTTTTGAAGAAATAAGCCGCATTGCTTCTGAAGCTGCCTATTTTAATATCGTCATCCCCCTCTCATTCCAAATCAGCAACCGGGTATTGCAGAAGAAGTTAAAGAAACGGGGAATTCCTTTTGAAAACCTTGATTTCGTAAGGGACTTTCCAGAGCTTTCATCCTATGATCCCAACGAAAGTCTGACAGACCTGCATCACCAATGGGAATCCCTTCCCATAGATTTTCGTGATCAAATCAAAGATATTGAAACCCTGAGGGCATACAAAGATGACCCTCGATTGAAACACATGGCGAAGGAAGTCGATCATCTATTTCAGCGATTCGGACACTTCAGCGAAAGTGGAAATGATTTTTCCGCTACTCCCTGGCGTGAGGATCCCAACTTCGTGTTTAACCTGCTACGTCAGCCCTCCAGAGCAGATGCCGCTCCCAGGGAAGGCAGAGGGAATCTCACTTCAGACTCTGAGGGAATCCCCCGCAGAGCCTATCGAAGGGCGGGCCACTTTCGCCTGTACAGGGAGATGATCAGTTCAGAATATACGAGATGCTACGGCTTGTTCAGAGAGCTGTTCCTGTTGACTGGAAAATCCTTCTGTGAGAAAGGCTGGTTGAATGATCCGAGAGATGTCTTCTATCTGACGCTCGACCAGCACAATCGGCTTTTGGAAGATCCCCAGGAGGACGAAGCAAAGTCCACCGTGCAAATGCTTGAGAAGGTGAAACAGGAGATGGAAGAATTCAGGGAGGTGGAACTTCCCCCGGTGATTTATGGCGATACCCCTCCCCCCATGCCTAGGAAAAACGAAGAGGTGTTTGAGGGCATTCCCACCTCGCCCGGAATATTTGAGGGTAAGCTGGTGGTCGTAAAAGGATATGAAGATTTTCAGAAAAAAGTGGAAGGAAATATCCTGGTGATCCCTTACTCTGATGTAGGCTGGACCCCATTGTTGGTGCGGGCAGGAGCCATTGTTTCCGAATCTGGCGGGATGCTATCCCATGCCTCCATCATAGCCAGAGAACTATCCATTCCAGCTATCTCTTCGGTGGACCATGCTTGCACCCTGAAGGATGGTATGAATGGACGGTTGGATGGTAATAATGGCTTATTAATCATAAACAAATAAGATAATGGAAACACTTACGCAACTTATATGGCCGATGTTCATAGCAGCAGCAATTATAGGTTATCTGGTGGGTTCCCTATCTTTTGCAAGGATAATTACCCGCCTCGTTACCAAATCAAGCCATGTTGAGAAACTAAAGCAGAAAGTACCTGGGACTGACCAATTTTTAGAGGCTAATTCAATATCAGCTACGACGGTGGGTGTAAATCTTGGTAAAAAATATGGTTGCCTCACGTCCCTGCTCGACATGCTTAAGATCATTCTGCCAACCATATTTCTAAAATATTATTTCCCCGATCAACCCTACTTTCTGTTGACAGCACTGACCGGGATCTTGGGACATGATTATCCTATATATCACCGTTTCAGGGGCGGAGGAGGAGAATCACTCATCCTTGGTGCCCTATTGGTAATTAACTGGTTTGGTGTATTAATCGCTAGCACAGCTGCTATGCTATTGGGGTATATTGCTGGCAGGGTACTTTTCATGCGATATGGGATGTATGTTTTGATGATTTTTTGGTACTGGATCTATTTTAAAGATATATACTACGTTTCATTTATGATCTTGGCCAATCTCATTTTATGGACTTCAATGATTAAGACTTGGATCAGTTCTGGAGCCAAACTAAAGGAGCATAATATAAAACTCAAAGAAGAAGACGTATCAGAGTTATTTTTGATGGGTAAAGGGATCGGGCGTTTTATCGACAATTATGGACTCCCTGCACTACTTGGTAAAATCTTAAGATCAAACAAAGAAAATGATTCGGATGATCAATAAACGATGATCCATAGGATGCATCTTAAAATTCGAAAGTCAGCCCAAGCTGCACATTAAATGGATTACCTGGGGTGAAGTGCAACTCTGAAACCGGAACTGCCTCATCAAATAAACGAGATTCAGTATCAAACTGAGCTTCATTCCAGGCCACGTTCAGCAAATTTTCAATTTGTCCGAATACCCGAAATCCCTTAATGCGGTACCCTACAACTATGTTTCCAATGAAATAGCCCCTGGCAGTGACCGAATTATCTTCATTGGCGGGTCTGTCACCCATGTATCTGTATCGGACGGCTCCATCAAATCCTGACGGATGCATGAAATTAATTCCACCCTGGGAAGTCAGCCGTGGAGCAAGAGGCACATAGTTGGCTCCATCAGGTTCTCCAGGGTAACGTCCGTCTGCCAGATTCAAATCCAGGTCAGCCCAGATCCAATTGGCCAGTTGAAGTTTGATTTCCATGTCGAATCCCAACCTCCTGCTTTCCCCACTGGCCTCTGTAGTGCCCGCATCCCCCACGTAAACCAGTTCCTCTTCCAAATGGAGGTACCAGAAAGCAAGACTTGCCAATACCCTGGGTCCAAGAGAAATCCGGGTTCCCAGCTCGGTCCCGGTGGCGCGTGGCAAGGTCTGCATGTTCTGATGCTCCGGATCGAAGTACCGGTCTGCGAGATTCTGGTCAATTTCTTCCTCAGTCAAACCATTTCGCCTGCCGTCTTGAATGATCTCATTGATCCTGGCTGCGATGACCACATCGCGGGCATCGTTGGAATGGAATCCCATGCCCCCATTCACATAGATGTCCATGGATTCGATGGGACTCCAGACAATGTTTAGCTTGGGACTCAGAATACCCGATTGGGCATAGCCCGCAGCATGGGGCAGGCCATTACCCGAGAAATCAGGGGTATCCAGGTGGTCCACCACATCGAAAGTAAAGTAGTCACCCCGCAAACCCAACTGAATTTTGAATTTGGGGGAGAATATCAGGTCTTCTTCGAGCCAGAAAGCCAGGTTTGTTTCATTCACCCGGCTGGAGGTAAGCATTTCCAGGCGACTTCTTGCCGGGGCCTTCCACAGGCTCAAATCCACGCGGTCGCCACGGTAACTGGTTCCCAGCTTGGTGTAAAACTGGATATTGCCCACCGATTTTCTATAACTATAACTGGAATTGATCCCGTAAATATTGCGTTGATCGCCCTGCTCGATCATATCTCCATAGATGGGATCCTCCAGGAAGAAGGTAAAGTTGGAGTATAGCTTGAAATCATACTTCGACATAAATGCCTGTATATCAAAGCTGTGTTCGTATCCAAGCACAAATTGATAATCCAGGGAGGCATTAAACCTGCTCGTAATGCCGCCCTCCATATCGTCAATGGCTCCCCACCTGGTAATCTGTCCGCTCTCTACAGCCCTTTCGGGGATCTGACCTGAAGCATTCCAGGCTGAAGAAAATGCTCCTACTGCCATCCCAAGTTCACTATTGGGGCTGATATGGGTGTGAAATTTGCCGAAGATATTCATTCGGTTGAACCCCTGGGGCTGTTCAACAGCGCCATCGGAATAAGCATACTGACCGGCCACATAAGCGCTTTGGTGCTTTCCGTTGGTAGGGATCTTTAAAACAGTTGTTGCCCGTGCAGTATGAAACATGCCGCCTTCTATTTTTACCAGGTTCTTGTCCGGATGATCTGTGGTGGTCAGGTCCACCGAGCCTGCCGTTCCAAAATTCCCAAACCGGCTGAAGTAGGGCCCTTTATATACCGTTAAACCATCCACAATCTCAGGGATAATGAAATGTAAATCGGCATACCCCTGTCCGTGACCATGACTGACCATGTTCACCGGTAAACCATCCACGTATACGCCGATATCGGTCCCATGGTCTGCATCAAATCCTCTCATGAATAGCTGCTCCGCTTTCCCTCCTCCTGCATGCTGAGCAATAAATAGTCCGGGGGCCAGTGTAAGCACATCCTGAGCGGTCCGGACCGGTTTTACCTTCAAATCAAAATTCCTGATGGCCTTTGAGGAAGCAGCCGAAAAAGGTTGATTCGCCGCAATGGTCACTGCTGCCAGATCGATTGAACCTGGTTCAAGAACAAGGTTTTTTTCAATGCGCTCTTCCCCCTTAATTTCCAGCTCAAGCTCAGCTGTTTCGTAACCCAGGTAAGAATACAGTACGGTATAGCTGCCTTCAGGCAATTCATCTATGAAATAATCTCCATGATGGCCGGAGATGGTTCCATATACGGTACCTTCAAGAATGATGTTGACCCCTACTAGCCCCTCCTGGGTATCGGAACCTGTGATGATCCCCTGGAGAGCAGATGTCTGGGCCTGAGAGATTAGAAAGAAAAGATTTGCCAGTATGAAAAATGTTAGTTTTTTCATGTTTTGGGGTGTTAAGCGAATCATGAAGAATAATTAATATAAGTTAATAATAAACGCTTATTTAATAAAAAATCATAGTGAAAAACTTCCAATTCCTACAGGCCAAGACTAACATCCGCATGTACAATTAGTGTTCTGCGCAACACAGTAGCATCCTCCGCATGATAGAGCCATAAAATATAGAGTCCCGGCCCCGGATGTGACAAGTCGATCTCTAAAGGCAAAGTGTTAATAATTTGTTAGAAGCGTGGCATCCAGTGGTTTAAGCCTATATAGGGTTTATGTGCCAACCATATTAATGACATTCATGATTGTCCTGGTTATGTTCATCACGATTGACTTAGACCGTCCCAAACGATGAATAATTAAAGTGAAGCAAGATAGTATGCTGGAGTTAAAGGTGATAGAACAAGAATGCAATAACACTTTTAACAAGGTCAAAAACAAAACCCGCTTATAATCAGCGGGTTTTGTTTAATAATTGAGGTCGGTAGCGGGTTATTCGTCGCACCGTTGATGCTCTTCATGATCAGGATATAAGCTATTTGTAAAATGGGATTCTATCCGTTTTTGGATATATTTATCCCCACAAATTTTATCTCTTCAAAAAACATCCATGAAAATTCCTCGTCATTTTCCTATCCTGTTATTGCTTTCCTTTGTATTTCTCCTGCCCTCTGTGGCTCAGTCCCCTAAGAAGACGGTTCCTGTTTTTGAAAATGGCGAGGCCCAGATTGTCCCAGCCTTTGAGAATCCGGACGACTGGATCAGGCACGACCTCTGGGTAGAGACAGAATTTGATACAGACGGGGATCAGAAACCCGACAGAATGCATGTAGCTGTCACCCGGCCCAAACAAACAGATACCGAAGGCCTCAAACTGCCGGTAGTATATGAAACCAGCCCCTATTATGCAGGAACCTCCGGCTTCCCTGAAGGATTGTTCTGGGATGTGAAACATGAGCTGGGAGAGATGGCCGGTGAGCGTACTCACCCGGAAGTCGAACGCAGGGGAAAGCGCCCCATTATCTCAAATTCACAGATCAAAACCTGGGTCCCCAGGGGATACATCGTGGTTCACTCTTCTTCTCCGGGGACCGGCTTGTCTGACGGTTCACCCACGGTTGGAGGCAATAATGAATCGCTGGCACCTAAAGCAGTCATCGATTGGCTATGCGGACGGGCCGAAGGTTTTACTACACGCGATGGAGAGGAAACAGTAACTGCTTACTGGTCCACCGGCAAAGTGGGGATGACCGGGACTTCCTACAACGGAACCCTGCCGCTGGCAGCTGCCACCACGGGTGTGGAGGGATTGGAGGCCATTATCCCCGTCGCTCCCAATACATCCTATTACCACTACTACCGGTCCAACGGACTGGTGAGGTCCCCCGGAGGATACCTGGGCGAGGACATTGATGTATTGTATGATTTTATCCACAGCGGTGATGAATCCAAAAGAGCCTACAGCAATTCGACCGTAAGAGATAAGGAAATGAAAGAGGGGATGGATCGGTTTACCGGCGATATGAATGCCTTTTGGGATGGGAGGGATTACCTGAAGGATATGGGTCCCATGAAAGCAGCCCTGCTCATGTCGCATGGCCTCAATGACTGGAATGTCATGCCCGAGCATAGCTACCGGATTTATGCAGCAGCCAAAGAAAAAGGAATCCCTGCCCAGATCTATTATCACCAGGATGGCCATGGCGGCCCGCCACCCCTTAGCATGATGAACCGATGGTTTACCCGCTACCTGCACGGCGTCGAAAATGGGGTGGAAAATGACGCCCGGGCCTGGATTGTGAGGGAGAATGACAAGCCCTCGAACCCCACCGCCTACAAAGATTTTCCCAACCCGGAGGCCGAGCCCGTCACCTTTTACCTGACTGCAGGGGCCCCTGCCAGGGGTAGGCTAAACACAAAAAAGACTGAAGGACAGGGAACTGAAACCCTTGTGGATAATTACTCCTTCGATGGATCGGCCCTGGCTGAGGCAGAGATTACCAATCACAGGCTCATCTATCTCACTCCCGAATTAAGCGAAGACATACATATTTCCGGACTTTCGGAAATCACCGTGCGGGCAGCTGCCAGCAAGCCTGCCGTCAATCTCTCGGTATGGCTGGTATCCCTGCCCTGGCAGGAAGGCAGAAGGCCAAAAATCACCGATAACATCATTACCCGGGGCTGGGCCGATCCACAGAACCATAGTTCGCTGTACGAAAGTGAAGCCCTGGTACCCGGGGAGTTCTATACCCTGACCTTTAAGCTTCAACCCGACGATCAGATTATCCCTAAAGGACAGCACATTGGACTGATGATTTTCTCCAGCGACAGGGAATATACCCTCTGGCCCGAACCCGGAACAGAGCTGACCCTGGATCTGGATGCCACCAGCATCACCCTGCCTGTGGTGGGAGGGGAAGCCAGCCTGAATAATGCAATTCCTGAATAACATCCTATGAAATTACCGGTATTTACAATCATTTTACACTGTATCCTACTTGTACCAGCTTTATGGTCCTGCAAGCGTGAAGCCCAATGGGAGGGCCAGGAGCCTGTGAAAAAGGTGAGTACTGTAACAGTCCCAATCCAGCTGCAGCATAAGGGAAATTATGACCTTGGAGCCGGGGTCCACATGTCAAACACCTTTGAAGGTGCCAGGATGAATGGCGTGGCCCGAATCAACGATACCTTGATAACAGTACTGATCACACCTGAGAATTCCCCGATCAATATGAGTCCCTGGTATGCCTTTCAACTGTGGTCAGATAGTCCACAGGAAATCTACCTTAAACTAAGCTACCCTGAAGACGCTGCCCACCGCTACCATCCAAAAGTAAGTAGGGATGGAAATAATTGGCTTGCTCTGGATTCAGCCAGCTTCCAGGTCACAATGAAGATCCTTGAGGAGGAACCGGCAGTGAAGGATTTGACCATGAAACTATCTGTGGGACCCGATACGATGTGGATTGCTGCACAGGAGAATATCACCACTGAACATGTGGATCAATGGATGCATGGTTTGGAGTCCAGATCATATGTAACAAGGGATACCATCGGACTAAGCCATGAGGGAAGACCGATCAACCTGCTCCGGATCGGCAACAGCGATGATCAGAGAATGATCATGGTCATCTCCCGTCAACATCCGCCGGAAGTCCCAGGGTTCCTGGCCATGCAGGCCTTTGTGGAAACTCTTTCTGCCCCTACTGAGCTGGCTGAGGCCTTCAGGAACAAATACAATACCTATGTAGTGCCCCTGGCGAATCCCGATGGAGTCTATCACGGCCACTGGCGTCATAACAAGGGAGGAATTGATCTTAACAGGGATTGGGAGGATTTTAACCAGCCCGAAACTTCGGCAATCCGGGATTTCATGAAAGAACGTGCAAGCTCTGCCGGGGGCAAGTTTTACTTCGGTGTGGACTTCCATTCAACCTTTGAAGATATTTATTATACCATTGGCCCTGAACTGGAAGGAAATATGCCCGGGCTGGTACCTGAACTCATTGAAGCAACAGCTCAGGAATTCCCGGACTATACGCCGAATATTAAACCCAGGTCCGCTGAGGACGCACGCATCACCTCTACAGCCTTCCTCTTCTTTGAATTTGGCGCCGAGGCCCTCACCTACGAAATTGGTGACCAGACACCCCGGGATTTCATCCGTAAGAAGGGCGAGAATTCTGCAATAAAACTCATGGAATTGATGCTGGAATAAAAATCCCCAATCGCTTCGCGAAAGGAGATATGGTGAGGTCGGTAGCGGATGGATTTGGACAATTCTCTCTACTCCAGTTCACCCCTAATAATATCTCCTACAAAGTGTTTCATATTTTTTCAATCTAAGTAAAAGTAAATGTTATACGCCAACTGTACGCCCAATTGATTTTTCCAAAAAAAATGGTGTGAGGGAATCAGCCACAAAGACTATTGAAGACGAGAGATGAGATGTTTTGATTCAGCTTATAGCTTCATTGAACTCACTGCCACAGGCGGATCGGATCGTCTTTTGTTTTGTGTAAATCGGGCGTTAGAATTTGAAGCTTGTTAGTGAATTAAATTAGTGGACTTAAATGGTTCTATATTGAGAAAATACCTTGTACTTTTCAAAAGCCCAGTTTTAAACAAAATTTGTTTATTTATTAAATCTTGTAAGTCCCTGGTAGTTGTTGAGGGAGAAGTTTTGGCTATGGTTTGGTAATTATTAGCGCTCAAACCTCCTTTAAAGCCATCAAATCCTGCTTCAAAAAGTCTTTTAATAACTTTAAATTGTCGTTCGTTAAGTTGACTCGAGTAACGGTCGAAAAACTTAGTTTTTTCTATCAAATAATCAATACGCTTCAATGTATTCTCCTGAGCCTTTAGAATAGTATTTGCAAAATAAATAAGCCAATCTGTTATTTCAAGGGTAGTATTGCTTTTTTCAAGCAAAGTATAATAACTTTTTTTGTTTGCTTCAATGGTCGAAGAGAGTGAGATTAAGGATGGTCGTGAGGTACTTTGGGCTAAGGATTTTTCTGCAATTGCCCTCCCAATTCTTCCATTACCATCTTCAAAAGGATGGATACTTAAAAAATACAGGTGAGCTATTCCGGCTTTGGCTAAAGGTAAGATGTTTTGCTTGTTGAATTTTTGATGTTCTTGATTGAACCAGGAAACAAATTTATCCATCTCTGCAGGTACGGTTTTCGAAGGAGGAGCCTCAAAATGCACTTTCGGGAAATCTAGTCTTCCCGAAACTACATACATTGGATCTTCATGAGTACGGTAACGGCCTATATCAGTTAAGTCACGTCTTCCATTGCTTATCATTTTGTGCCATAAAAAAAGCTGTTCATGTGTCAAGGGCTTATTGTAATTCAGGTAAAGATCAACCATCATTTCTGATATACCGTATTCCGCAGGAGGGATTTTCCTTTTTTCAACAGCTAAGCCAAGATTTTTCTTGATAGATGACTGAACGCTATCTCGATCTAAATATTCACCTTCAATCTCAGATGTCTTTATAGCTTCATCACTCAATATCTCTACCAGAAAATCATCCTTTGATTCTTCTTGCACATGCTTTAATACACCAAAGACAGTTCCACTATTTTCTGAAAACTGGTATTCCAATGCTTCCAAAGCCTCAGCATTATAAGTAAATCGAGGCCATTCTTTTAGCATCCAGTTCCATACATTATATGCCATGGGCTATAAATTTGTTGTTTATAGCCCAAATATAATCAAAATATGGGCTATATCTATGTTTTTATAGCTCAATACCACTTAAAATGGATATAAACTCTGTGAAATCAGAAAGTTTTCAGAAAATACGCCAAAAGGGGTAAAACAAAAAACCGAACTTCTTTATTATCAGAAAGTTCGGTTTTTATATTGAGGTCGGTAGCGGATTCGAACCGCTGTAACTGGTTTTGCAGACCAGCGCCTAGCCACTCGGCAAACCGACCAGGACTGTACTTAAGCGCAAAATTAGTAAAAAAATTTACTTCTGTTTCAGCAAGCCAGGCAATGCGATCAAAGGAAATGATATAGTGTATGGCAACAGTCAAACCGAAAATCAATGCAATAAGGGAATAATCCAGGTCCAGCATCATCCATGCAGCAGCCCCGAAAAGTCCCAGTTCAATAGTAAGTCTTAACAATGCCCGGGGTTTGAACCACTGTTTTACCTGAACGGCTGGGGTCTCCCGTGACCGCAAAAACACCCCAGAGGGTAGCGAACAACAGGGGGAAGAGTATAGCCAGAATGATCCTTGTTCCATCCACACCCAGAGAGTATCCCCAATATCCAAAGACAAATATGGCTGCCAGCTCAAGCAAGAAACGTAGGGCCAGGTTTATGGGATGGTTAGACTTCATTTTTTGGATACTTAACTCAATAACACATCAACTGGACTTTAGTTTTTAACCATTCACCGATGAAACAAATAAGATAACCGATTTATACTGGATTCATATTCATTCTCGCCGTAGATTTACTATATGATTTGGTACATCCTCATATCGCTGCTGCTGATCTTTCTCTTCTGGCTTTTACTTGTACCGGTGATCCTTTATACCAATACAGACAGGATGCGCTATCTCCTGACCTTGCCAGGCATATTCAGGGCAGTGGTGGTTCCGGATGAGGGCCTGTTCCACATCAGAGGCTGGATCTTCTTCATTCCATTTAGATTTAATCCCTTTAAGCAAAGGAAAAAAAAGGAAGAGCATAAGCCAGGGAAAAAGAAGAAGAAACGCGTATGGCGATCCGGTAATTTCCGGACCATGAGGGGAGCAATGCGTGCATTCCGGATCAGAAGGTTGGAGGCAGATATTGACACGGACGATTTCACCATGAACGCATGGCTGGTACCGGTATTTTCGGCGGTTAACCAGGAGAACATCCGTTTGCAGGTCAACTTCGAAGGCCATCAATCCCTGCTTCTTGACCTGAGGGTCACGCTGGGAGCATTACTATGGAGCATAATCAGAACTAAATACAGATCATTATATTAACCATTAAAGCATACTATTATGGATATCAACATTGAAGCATTACTCGACAAGGTATCTGACCATGTAAAATCGCTGGCCAGTACCGAAACAATTTTGGGAGAAGAATTCACCCTGGGAGAATTTACCTGCAGACCTGTCATCAAGGTGGGAACCGGTTTTGGGAGCGGTGCCGGAACAGGTAAGGACCCGAAAAGCAATTCAGGAACAGGGGGAGGTGCAGGTGCCGGCATCGGCATTACTCCCCTGGGATTCCTCACTACCAAAGGGGATCAGATTTACTTCATCCCATCTGACAAGAAGACCCCGCTCTCTTCACTAATCGATAAGGTGCCTGACCTGGTGGAAAAGGTAGCCGATATGAAAAACAAGGTCGACAAGAAAGAGGAGAAGAAGGAGGAGAAGGACAGTAAATAGAGCAAGCAGCATTGATTCAGGTTTATAGATCCCCCATATTATCAAATGGATATTATGGGGGATTCTGTTTTCTCTTCCATGAGTACAATAGGTTTTCAATACTTCATTGTTTAACTTTATTGGTATGAAAAAACTGCTTTGTTGGATGGTATTGGGAGCTGCCCTGATTGCCGGTACAGGCACAGGATGCAAGCCCGAGGTGGAGCTCCAGTTGACAGATGAAAAGCTACTTGACCTGGTGCAACATCAGACCTTTAAATACTTCTACGATTTTGCTCACCCGGTTTCAGGTATGGCAAGAGAACGAAACAGTAACCTGGATACGGTAACCTCAGGAGGTACCGGCTTCGGTTTAATGGCCCTGGTGGTAGGTATGGAGCGAGGGTTTATTACACGCCAGGAGGGGACTGAGATCCTGGATAAGATTCTGGACTTCCTGGAAAGCTGTGACAGGTACCATGGGGTCTGGCCACACTGGCTTAACGGGTCTACGGGCGAGGTAATCCCCTTCAGTCCCAGGGACAATGGTGCCGACCTGGTGGAAACGGCCTTTCTGGTACAGGGCCTGATTACAGTCAGGCAGTACCTGAATGAAAAAGATGCTAAAGAGAAGGATTTAAAGGAACGTATCAATACGCTCTGGGAGGAGGTGGAATGGGACTGGTTTACCCGTGAAGGAGAGGAGGTTCTCTACTGGCACTGGTCGCCCGATTTCGACTGGGAGATGAATCATGCTATCCGCGGGCACAATGAAACTCTGATCACTTATGTGCTTGCCGCCTCATCCCCAACTTACCCTATCGATTCTCTGGTATATCACAAGGGCTATGCACGGGACGGGGAGATAGTAAATGGCTCCGAGTTTTATGGGATCAAACTACCCCTGGGAGAGGAGTTGGGAGGTCCGCTCTTTTTCTCACACTATTCATTTCTGGGGCTCGATCCCCGCAACCTGGCAGACAAATACGCCAGTTACTGGGAGCAAAACATGAACCACACCCTGATCAACCGGCAATATTGCATTGAGAATCCTAAAGAATATACAGGGTACAGTGCCCATTGCTGGGGCCTGACAGCCAGTGACAATCATCAGTTTTACAGTGCTCATTCACCTACCAATGACCTGGGTGTGATCACTCCCACCGCTGCCATTTCTTCCATTCCCTATATACCTGAATTCTCCCTCCAGGCCATCAGGCACTTTTACTATGAGTTTGGGGACAAGCTCTGGGGTAAGTATGGATTTCATGATTCCTTTAATCTGACTGAAAATTGGTGGGCCACTTCCTACCTGGCCATTGACCAGGGTCCCATTGTAGTAATGATCGAGAATTACCGGTCCGGATTGCTGTGGGAGCTGTTTATGTCGGCTCCTGAAATAGAGAAGGGACTGCAAAAACTTGGCTTTTCCTTTTAAGGATTCACATTAAAATCCTACCTTCTATCAACAAATCTCTACGGAGTCTGTTAAGGAACTAAACTTAAACCTTAAATAAAATAACTATGGAAAAATTCCAGGAAATTCTCGCAAAAGTTTATGAATTAATCGTGACCTACGGCATGAAGTTTATTATGGCCATTGTGGTCCTGATTGTCGGTCTGATCGTGATCAAATGGATTGTTAAAGCGCTGGTCCGCCTGATGCGGAAGGGCAATGTTAATGAATCACTGATTCCCTTCCTGAAAACACTGACCAAGGTCCTGCTAAAAGTGATGCTGGTAATCAGTGTTATGGGCATGGTGGGGATCCAGATGACCTCCTTTATTGCCGTGCTTGGTGCAGCCGGACTGGCAGTTGGACTGGCTCTGCAGGGAACACTTCAGAACTTCGCCGGCGGAGTGATGATTCTGCTATTCAAGCCCTATGAAGTAGGCCATTTCATTGAAGCACAGGGCTACATGGGAACCGTAAAGGAAATTCAGATCTTTACTACCGTCCTAACCACACCCGATAACCGAAAGGTAATCATCCCGAACTCTCCCCTGGCCACCGGTTCCATCACCAATTTTTCGGCCATGCCCATCCGCCGGATCGACTTTTCTTTCGGAATTGGTTATGGAGATGATATTGACAAAGCCAAGGGAATCCTTCAAAAGATGGCTGATAAAGATGATCGTGTTTTGAAAGATGAGAATCCCCCCGTAGTAATGGTGGAGTCGCTTGGCGACAGCTCAGTGAACCTGAAATTGCGTACCTGGGTCAAATCTGAGGACTACTGGGGATTATTTTTCGACACCACCGAAGGTGTCAAGAAGCAGTTCGATGCAGCAGGTATATCCATTCCTTTCCCGCAGCAGGATGTACATCTCTACAACCACAAAGGGTAGATCAATAGCCTAGAAGGTATATCCAATATTGATATACCAGATGGGGTTCCAGGTATCGGTCCTGGAACCCACGAAAAGCGAAACTGGTCCCAGGGGGGTTTTGTATACTGCTCCGGCTCCGGCTCCTATGTAACGGCCTTCACTGCTGAATTCCAATATATTATCAAGGAATTCCTGGTTGTCGTCAGCCACCAGGATAAGATTGCCCAGGGCCGAGAGGTATAAATTGGGGATGACCTGGTACTGAAGGGCAATTTTCTCCTTCACATAGTTTCCCTGCAGCAGTTCGTTGCTGCTTAAGCCCACAAAAGGAACCTGGTTTTCCCTCAGGTTATAACGATATCCACCCACGTAAAAGTTATCGGGAAATGGCTTTTCATTGGCCGAAACCCCCACACTAAAATCAAAATTCAGGGATAATTTCGGCCCCAGAGAGAAATAGCTTTCCCAGGCAGCTGTCACCACCCAGTATGGATCCATGTGCTCCTCAACACTGTTATCCAGGTTGAGACTATCCGGGATATTGAAATTTGAGATGAAGTTCGTGCCCAGTGCCTGGAAGTATTTCACTTCCACCCGCATTCCCTTAGACGGAATCACGAGGTTATCAAAGGAATTATGCTGAAATCCCAATGCAAGCTGGGGCCCACTGAATATAAACTTGTCAAGGTATTCCAGATCGGGATAAAATTCTTTAATCGTCTGGGAAATCTTTAACCTGGAATATCGATAGTAAAAAGCAGCATCCAGCTGACTGTTGATTCTGAGGATCTGACTGAAATTCAAACCACCTTCCAGATAACCACGTTTGTAATCCCCGATGTCTACTTCGTTCTCATTAAACAAAGGGTAACTGGCCCTTTCTGCCCTTGCTACTAGAGAGGCAATGGTTTTTCGTTTTTTCCCCAGGTAAAAATCATAATATCCCTTCATTTGGGGACTTTCACTAATATCAGCACTTATGCTGAGCCTGGAGCCCTCCACCAGTGAATTTAGCAGGGTGTAATTCAGAATCACCCCGGGTCCATAATCATTGTCGTAATGCAGGGCAAACTTAATGGAGTTGTTCGGCTTCTCCTTAATCCTGAATACCAGGCGGTATCCCTCATCTAAAGTTTCAAAATAGTAGCCAATCCTGTCAAAAAAGAGTGTGCCAAAGAGCTTGTCCATTCCTTCATTTAGTTGCTCATTGGTGATCCAGCTATCCGCTTCCAGACCCGTGGTGGCTACTACAAAACTTGACATGGCCGGAGAAGCCTCGAGAATCTTAATTTCTTTGATCAGAATTGAATCATGAGATGGCAGTTGACTTTTCACCCTAGCTGATCCAAGTGCATTCACAGAATCGGCCAGTGCCCTTAACCTGTCGATCTGTGCCCTTGCAGCCTCTTCGCCCCGGTTCATAATCTCCACCCCACTGGTAAAACTGGATGGAGTAAAGCCTGTCAGATCGGGAGTAATCATAAGATCCACCAGGGGGACCTGAGACTGTACATCTGCCGCCCCCGATAGCAGGGAAGTTCTTGTAATAATACTGGTCAGGGAGCGCAGCTGGTCCTCACTCATTTTACTGTCAAATCCCACATAGACTCCTATGACAATATCGGCACCCATATCGATAACCTCCTGTACCGGAAAGTTCCGAACCACTCCTCCATCCACAAGGATGTGACTCGTATCCCGGATAACTGGCGTAAATACACTGGGAATAGCCATACTGGCACGCATGGCAGAGGAGAGGTCCCCACTGTTCATCTCTACCATACCCCCACCGAGAATATCAGTTCCGATGCAGGTAAAAGGCGTAGGAAACTCATTGAAATCATTCACTCCGGCCTGTCTCCAGGTCAGATCCGAAAAAAGCTCTGACAATTTCTGTCCTTCGATCAGACCGGAAGGTAATTCAGGTTTGCCATGGTATACCGGCATCTCCATCAATAAACTTGCTGTAGTCATCCTTTCTGCGCATGATCACCTGGTTGGCCGGGATTTCATTTGTCAGAACGGTCCCCCAGTCGACGGTTTCCACAATATGGGATATCTCTTCGGCCGAATAGCCAATGGAGTAAAGTCCGCCCATAATACTTCCCATGCTGGTTCCGGTAATGTAATCGGGCTGCAGGCCTACCTCCTCCAATACTTTTAATACCCCCACATGAGCCATTCCCTTGGCTCCCCCTCCGCTGAGTACATAGCCTATCTTTGGGCGCTCGCCACTTTCACCTTGCGCAAAAAGCAAATTAGGAGAAAGCATTAGCATCAGGATAAATAGGGGAAGGCATTTTGAGGGCATCATATTCAATTTCAATTAGATGTGATTCGAAAAGTATAAACATTAAAAAACCATGATTGTTCTGAACGAACAATCATGGTATTAAGTTTTTTTGAACAAATATAGTTTTCAGTTCTTTTTCGTCCAGTTATCCCTCAGGGTCACCGTCCGGTTAAAAACCAGCTTGTCCCTCCTGGTATCGGGATCCACATTGAAATAACCCAGCCGCTGAAACTGAAAATGGTCCAGGGGCTTTGCCTCCTTCAGGGAGGGCTCCACATAGCCGGTGATCACTTTCAGTGAATCGGGATTAAGAAAATCAACCGGACTCTTGTCCTTGTGTCCGGCCGGATCAGGATCAACTGAAAAGCCTGTCATACAACCTGACCTCTGCTTCCACCGCATGTTTGGCCGAGACCCAGTGCAGGGTTCCCTTTACCTTACGGGTAGCCTCTGGTCCTCCGCTCCGGGTCGTCTCATCATAGGTACAGTAGACCTCTGTGATTTCCCCGTTCTCATCCTTTTTATAGTCCTCGCATTTGATGATATAGGCCGATTTCAGTCTTACCTCACGTCCGGGACCCAGGCGGAAAAATTTCTTCGGGGGATCTTCCATAAAGTCCTCCCGTTCGATATAGATTTCCCTGGAGAAGGGGATGGTACGGCTACCCATGCTTTCATCCTCCGGATTATTGATGGTCTCCATATCCTCGGACTTGTCTTCAGGGTAATTGGTAATGATCAGTTTCAATGGATTCAGTACTGCCATTACCCTGGGAGCCTTCTTATTGAGGTCCTCTCTGACGGCAAACTCCAGCAATCCCACATCGTTTTGAGCCATAACTTTTGTATAGCCAATGCTGTCGTTGAAGTTCCGGATGGATTCGGGGGTATATCCCCTTCGGCGCAGTCCGGTGAGGGTAGGCATCCTGGGATCGTCCCAGCCATTCACATGACCCTCTTTGACCAGGTCGAGCAATACTCTCTTACTTAATACTGTATAGGTCAGGTTCAAACGGTTAAATTCAGTCTGACGGGGCCTGTAATCATTGCTCATCAAATGCTCCACCAACCAGTCATAAAGCGGACGGTGTACCTCAAATTCCAGGGTACAAAGGGAATGTGTTACTCCTTCAAAGAAGTCGGACTGCCCATGGGCAAAATCATACATGGGGTATACTTTCCAGGTATCACCGGTGCGATGATGGGGATGGAAAAGGATCCGGTAGATTACCGGATCACGCATATGCATGTTGGGAGAGGCCATATCAATCTTGGCTCTCAGCACCCTGGAACCCTCGGGGAATTCTCCTGTATTCATCCGCTGAAACAGATCCAGATTCTCCTCCACCGAACGATCCCTGAATGGGCTGTTAGTGCCCGCTTCATTGGGAGTACCTTTCTGGCTGGCGATCTCTTCGGACGACTGATCGTCCACATAGGCCAGCCCCTTTTTAATCAGATCGATGGCAAAATCATAAAGTTTTCCGAAATAATCAGATGCATAGTACTCCCGGTCCTCCCAGTCAAATCCGAGCCAGTGAATATCCTCCTTGATGGAGTCCACATACTCCACATCTTCCTTGGTTGGATTGGTATCATCGAACCGGAGATTGCACTTTCCTCCGTATTGCTCAGCGATTCCAAAATCCAGACAGATGGCCTTGGCATGGCCGATATGAAGGTAGCCATTGGGCTCGGGAGGAAATCTTGTATGCACCCTTCCAGCATCCTTTCCGGATCTGATATCCTCTTCCACCATGGCCTCGATAAAATTGAGGCTCTTCTTTTCTCCCGTATCTTCTTTATGCTCTGTCATTTTTCTTCCTGTTAAAGTCCACAAAATTAGTAATTCTGACGGACTTAAGGGAACATGCCAGAGCAACTCCAGGTTTTGATCCTGTTTTATTCCTGATAAATGGAATCGGCCGGATTTGCAGTGGCGGCCTTATAGGATTGGTAGCTGACTGTCAGGGCCGTTGGTATCAGTATTAAAAGGATGGTCCAGAGGAAGATCAGTGGGCTTATCTCATAGCGGTACTACAAAGTCCTGGAGCCAGTCGGTCATCAGGAACCAGACAGCTGGTATGGAGAGGGCAAAGGAGATCAGGATAAGCAGGAGGAACTCCCATGATAATCATCCTGAGAATCCGCTCAATACTGGCTCCGAATACCTTCCTGACCCCGATTTCCCGGGTGCGGCGCTCTGTGGTATAGGAGGCCAGTCCAAAGAGCCCAAGGCAGGCAATGATAATGATCAGGATCGTAAATCCTGTAAATACGGTCCTCCGGTTCTTATCGTTGCTGAACTGCTCCATAAAATCATCTTCCAGGAAGGCATATTCAAAGGGTTTTCCCGGAAAGATCTCTTCCCATTTTTCCCCGATAAATCCAAGAGTTGATTCTGTATCTGCACCAGCAATTTTTACATATAGGATGGGACTATCCAGGCGGTAAAGCAGCATCAGTGACTCCACTTCGTTGTACATGCCTGTCTGATGGTAATCTTTCATTACCCCGATTACACGTCCCATGATCTGACCTCCATCGCCCAGCTGAACCCGTTTGCCTATGGGCTCCTCCCAGTTGAATCGTGCAGCCAGGGTTTCGTTTACCAGTACTCCTGTCAGGGTATCCCCGATAAAATCCCTGGAGAAGTCACGCCCCTCGACCATCTGTATGCCCAGGGTCTCCACAAAATCGTGATCCACTACAGCAAAATTGATCCCCCGCTCATCCATCCCATTGGAGGTCTCAACCTGAAATATAACCTTGCCTGATCCTTCTCCAACCGGGGTATTGGTCAACCCCGCATTTTCAATTTGCGGATTTTCAAGCAGTTGCTCTTTGAGTACCTGCATATTATTCATGGGTTCATTGTCGGGAAGCTGCAGGGAGACCACCCCCTCCATGTCCCAGCCCTGATCCTTATTCTGCAGGAAATTCAGCTGATTAATCACCACCAGGGTACTGGCAATCATTACCCCCGAAATAGTAAACTGAATCACCGTCAGCACCTTGCGGAAAATTCCCCGGGAGGTGCCCGACTGGGTAATTCCTTTCATCACCATAACAGGAGAAAACCTGGAAAGAAAGATGGCCGGATAGGCCCCCCCCAGAATACCCACAAGCAACATAATACCAATCAGACTCAGAATCGTCACTGGCCGGCCCAGCACTTCCAGTGAAAAGTCCTTTCCTGAAAGCATATTGAGCTGTGGCAGCAGAATCATAATCAGCCCGATACTAAGTGCCAGGGAAAAGAAGGTAAGCAGGGAGGATTCTGCCAGGAACTGAGTAATTAACAAACGTCGGCTCGATCCTATCACCTTGCGAAGACTGATCTCCTTGGCCCGTTTGGCAGATCTGGCAGTGGCCAGACTGATATAATTCAGGGTAGCAATCAGCAGGAGAAAGAAGGCCACAATGCTGAAGATGATCACATACTGGATGCTTCCTGTGGGCTCGGGCTCTCCACTATTATCAGAGTGCAGGTGAATGTCGGTCACCTTCATCAACTCGTACTCAATGGTAATCCCCATGCTTTCAAAAATGGTGGCCATATATTGGTCGTACATCTCCTTTATCTTCTCCTGGAACACGGCTGCATCCTCACCCTCCTGAAGCAGCAGGTAGGTAAATACCCCGAAGTTTCCCCAGCTTCCCATCTGCTGTGGAAGTGAGTTCCTGGATACCAGTCCGTCGAACAGAATATGGGAGTTCCTTGGAACATCCTCGATCACAGCGGTAATGGTATAGATTTCTTCACCCACCTTCAGCGTGTTTCCCACGGCCTGTTTCCCCGCTGAAAGTATCTGTCCGCCATGGTTTCGGTTAAAACGATAGAGTTGGGTTTATCCAATGCTTCTTCTGTGCTTCCCTCCAGGGTCTTGTAAGTGAAAATGTCAAAAAATGTGGAGTCGGCATAGACGACATCCTCTTCGGTAAACTCTGTATCGCCGTTCTTAAAGAGAGCCCGCTGAAATTGAAAGATCCGGGTAAAACTCTCCACCTCAGGGTAATCTTCTTTTACCTGTGGCGCAAAAGGAATCTGGGCCACAACCCAGGTAAACTCATCATCGGTTTCAGAAATATGCGATTGTACTCTATAGATCCTGTCGCCATGTTCATGGTATTTGTCAAAACTAAGTTCATCGCTAACATAGAGAATCAGGAACAGGGCACTGGTAATACCCAGGGTCATACCCAGTATATTCAGGAAACTATAACCAAACTTGTTGGTGATTTGCCGGAAGGCATTCTTTACAAGACTTTTAAACATTCCTAAATGTATGGTATGCCCATGAAATTAAAAAGTTTATTATTCCTAAATTTACCTGCATTAACATTCTATTAACCAAGGCATCCGGATATGGGCAAAATAGTAATTGAGGAGATGGAGTTTTATGCCTTCCATGGGCATTACCAGGAGGAACAGATTGTAGGAAACCGCTTTCTGGTTGATCTGGAAATGGAAGCCGATCTTACGGAGCCGGCCAGTTCCGATAACCTGAAGGATGCTGTGAACTACCAGCAAGCCTACCAGATCATTAAGAATGAGATGCGTCGGACCAAATCAAATCTCCTGGAAAACATTGGGAAACGGATTCTGGATGCACTCTATGCAGAGATGGATGGAATTAAAAAAGCCACCATCCGGATCAGGAAACTGAACCCTCCCATGGGCGGACCCATTAAATCGGTGGGAATTAAGATGAGTCGGAAGAAGAAAGCTCCTTGATTCCTTTTACCTGACCTGATAAGCGTAATTGATAATCCGGGTATAAGCTGAACCCAGCTTTTCATATACAGTCTCAGGATACTCATACTCATTGAGTGTCACATCATAGGTATAATTAAAATCACTTCCTTCCGACCTGGTGAGCATATTGTTTACATAGCTTTCTCCATTGAAGTAATACTGAAGCGCAAAGTAAGGATGCCTGGTTTGATCGTAAGTCATGCTCATTTGGGTGCTTTCACCACTTCTGGGATCCAGCTCGGTTTTTGCAAGCAGGTTGCCCTCACTGTCATACTCATAACTTATATTCCTTACATACTCCTCCCTGTGTCCGTCAGCAGAAATTTCATACTCGTACTCTTCTGTGATATTCTCTCCCTCATAACTATACTCAACATATCCGGCATAAATAGAGTCGAGGGGTTCCAGATAGGTGTAATCCAGATTCCGCTTGATCAGATCCACTCTTTCCACTAATAATCCATTGTAATTAAACCATCTTTCCTCCTGCAGCTTGGTATCCACATTCATAACTCTTATCACCTTGATCCGGTCCGTATCATCATACTCAAAATAGTGGGTCTGATGATTGCTCCAGGTGATGCGGTCCAGAAGTTCTGTTCCGTCGAGATAGTGAAAATCAGCTATGATCTTGAGAGTTTGCGAACCCTGAACCAGGGTGATGGAGATGTTTGTTGGAAGACAGACAGGCACCTCCTCCGGCTCAACAGTTTCACAGGCTATTGCAAACAGGAAGAGCGGCAAAACGGCTAGTAAAATGTAGTTCTTCATGGCGATCAGTTCAATTCTATAATTATTTACGAATTGAACTGTCGGGAGTTGAATTTTTTACATGAATGGCTCCTGTCAGTTGACTAACTGTATGCTTACCAGTACGGGGAGATGATCGGAGAAGAAGCTCCGGTCCCTGGAATCGGTGAGTCCGCCATAACGTAAGACCTTCAGGGCCTTAGAAACAAAAACATAATCGATGCGCTCCCTGGGGGGGTCATCGTAAGTAAATCCATGGTAGGTGGCTACAGAGCCATAGGGAGCTTGTTCAGTTACCAGGAATGCATCCTGGAGTTTGCTGCGAATCAGCTCAATAGGTTTTGAATCGGGAGGCAGGTTAAAATCCCCACATAGTACCACTGCTCCCCCTGTACCCGAAATTTCTTCAATTTTGTTCAGGATTAGCTGTGCCGATTCCCTGCGGGCCTCATCCCCCCTGTGATCAAAATGAGTATTAAAAACATGCAGGATCTCTCCTGTCTCCAGTACTTCCAACTTGACCCAGCTGCATACCCTGCGGCAGGCCGCATCCCATCCAAAGCTGCATTCACCAGGCGTTTCTGAAAGCCAGAAGGTGCCACCATCGAGCTTATTAAAACGCTTGTTGCTATAAAATACAGCCGAAAACTCACCTTCCCTCTTCCCATCATCCCTGCCGACCCCTTCAAATGTAAAATCGGGGAATGCTGACATCCAGGTCATCCATCTGTTCGGGCAAGGCCTCCTGCACACAGAAGATATCGGCACGGTGGAACCTGAAAAGCGCTGCCACATCATCCTTCCGGTAGGGCCAGGCATGCTCCCCATCACTGGGGGTATTCATCCGTATGTTGTAGGTAATCAGTTCAATGGGCTCCTGAGCCACCGCTCCCAGTGCCCATATCCAAATACAAATCGTAATAAATGCTCTCATCATAATATCCTATTAACCATTAACTTACTAACTACTAACGCTTGCGCAGCAAGCATACTAACCGCTCGCGAAGCGAGCTATCTTGGCATATCCAGCCAGAAATGCTGACCCAGTCCCACACCAAACATCAGGATCCCGAAAATTCCATGCAGTACCGAAGTGAACAGAACACTCCGGGTTAGCTGGTAATTCCACGCAAAATAGAGTCCCCCGATAAAGGTAAGAATCATGGAGACAGGATCATAATAGACGATGTGCATAAATGAAAAGGTAAGTGCACTGGCCAGCACAAACTGCCATCCTTTTGTGAGGAACCTGGAATAACGTCTGCTAAGAAAGGTCCGGTAAATAATCTCCTGCCCGAATGCTGAAAATACCGGGTAGAACAGGCATAATGCCATGTAAATCCAGATATTTGCACGGGGAAGATTAAACAGGTTCTCGGGGTGGAAAAAATAGACATATCCCAGCATCAGCAGGGTACAGAATCATTATAATCACAACATTTGCATACATTGTTTTCCGGGGGACCCTCCATCTGAACAGTTCTCTCCAGTGGAAGTCGGAATTGCGCCTCAGGAGGATGAAAATAAAAACAAGTGCCGGAAGGATAATTATACTCGGGCGAATGAAATCCCGGTCCAGGTAAATCAATGTGGGGACCCCGAAAAAGAGGAGCACAAACTCAATCACCAGCCAATGTTTGCCTTTCATAGTTTATTAAGTTTCTTCTCTATTTCCCTGGCCGAAGGTGTTGTGGCCAATCCACCCAGGGCAGTACAGCGAAGTTCATGGGGAAGGCTTCTTCCCACCCGGTCCATTGTTTCAATGACTTCATCCAGGGGAATAAGATGATCATAGCCGGCAAGGGCCATGTTGGCACTGGCCAGAGCATTCAGAGCCGAGCTGATATTCTTTCCCAGGCAGGGAGCTTCCACGCGGGCAGCAATGGGATCACAAATCATTCCCAGAGAATTCTGAAGAGCCAGGGAACTTGCGGCCATGCACTGTTCCACACTTCCTCCCAGCAAAGCGGCGATGGCAGCAGCTGCCATTCCCGCGCCCGACCCACATTCCGCCTGGCATCCCCCTATTTCAGCCGAGAATGTAGATGATGTAGCAATGAAAAGCCCGGTCAGGCTACCTGCAAGCAAGGCTTTCACCACCTGGTCCTGGTCAAGACCAAGAGAATCGGCCACGCCAATAACGGCCCCGGGAAAGGTCCCGCATGATCCGGCTGTGGGAGCAGCTACAATTATCCCCATGGAGCTCTTTACCTCCATAATGGCCGATACATAGCGGGTAATATTATGCACCGCATCACCACCGGCAAGGCCTCCTGCTTCCATATGTTTGCTGTAAGCAGCAGATTGTGCCCCATAGATACGATCCTTAAACAGGGTTCCGCGCAGTCCGGTATCAATAGAGTTTCGCATGATTTGGTAGAGTTCCTTCATCATTTGAAGTACCTGCTGTTCATTCCTTCCGCCTATGGCGGACTCATAAGCTACAGCCAGCTCCCAGGCCGATCTTTCCCTTTGCTTGTTGTATTGCATCATCTGCTTGCATGAGCTAAAAGGCAGCTCGACCGGCTCCATGACCGGAGTTGGCAAAAGCAGGGGAATTATACGTTTAACAGCCCCTTCCGGAGGCGGACCATCCAAAATAACTTTACCTGCTTTCGTTAACCACAACTCCACCTGCCGGTCCCCTTTGATGGAGAGTTCTGTGCCATTGATCCGGATAATTTCCATCATCCCCCCGCCGGTGGAAATGGCGGACACTTCCAGCTGTATCTCCCCATTATCCATCTGAATCAGGTAGAGGTTGGGAAGATTATTGGCGATATCTGTGACCCTGAAACTAAGGTCTATTCCTGCATCAGCCAGGTGTGGATCGGGATCCAGCAGTCGCTTATCATCCGGAGCGAAGCCAAGCAATCCCCCTTTCATTCCCATATCGGATCCCTGACTCTCATGAGTGGTGGCCAGGGCATCCCCGGAATCATAGTTCACCACCACCTGGCCGGGATCACCATTCATCAGTTCCCTGCAGACCTTCCCTATTCTCAGGGCAGCAGCACTGTGAGAGCTCGACGGGCCCCTCATTACCGGACCCACCACATCATTGAAGATAGTCGGGATATGGGAATTTTCTGACTTCATTCAAGAGGTTTACAGATTCTCCTGCCAGTACCTGGCCATGGTACGTCGAAGGTGCAGGCTGGTGTTTTCCCGTTCACGTATGGCATGGGTACGCATGGGATAAGCCATCATATCAAAGAGTTTGTTCTGTTTAATCAGTTCATCCACCAGCATTTCAAAGCTCTGGTAGTGTACATTGTCGTCGGCTGTTCCATGGATCAGCAGAAGATTCCCCTCCAGTTTCGATGCATGGGTGATGGGGGAACCCTGGAGGTAACCTTCGCTATTCCCATCGGGCAGACCCATATAGCGTTCCTGGTAAGCCGAATCATACAATTTCTGGTTGGATACAAAGGCAATGGCGATACCTGTTTTATAAATCCCAGGATAACGGAACATACAATTGAGCGTCATGGAACCTCCTCCGCTCCAACCCCATATGCCAACACGCTCCCGGTCCAGGAAGGGATATTTATCCAGAATTTTTTGAGCTGCTGCAGCCTGGTCCTTGGCGGCCAGGATTCCAATTTGCTCATAGATGGAATTCCTCCAGGCTTTACCACGGGGGGCGGCTGTTCCACGATTGTCAACACTGATTACCACGTAACCCAGTTGTGCCAGGTACTGGTGCCACAGGTCTCCACCGCCCCAGCTGTCCTGTACGGTTGATCCGGCCGGTTCGCCGTAGACATAGAAAATTACAGGGTATTGATTCCCCGAATTGAATCCAGGAGGTTTGATCATCCATGCGTCCAGTGTAACTTCCCCGATATCGACCCTGAAAAACTCCTTGGGGCCCAGTCCCAATGCGGCATATTTTTCACTGACCCCATGGTTGTCCTCCATCACCCGGATCACTTTTTGAGATTTGACCTCTACCAGGGAGATAAGCGGTGGGGTAGTTGCATTTTCAAAGGTATGAAGGGCCCATTTTGCATCGTCCGACATCACATAGCGATGCTGTCCCACCTGTCCGTCCGGGGAGATTTTTTCCGGCTCTCCCTTTCCGTTGAGCCGACTGCGGTAAAGGTAGCGCTGTGTTGGATTATCCGGCGATGCGATATAATACACATAGCCTGATTTGGGATTAATACAGCTTAGTGATACCACATCAAAGTCCCCATGGGTCACCTGCTTGATCTCACTACCATCGCGTGACACCCTGTAAAGATGCCTCCATCCATCCCGTTCGCTGGTCCAGGTGAAATAATTGTTCCCTTCCAGCCATACCAGGTCGTCATGTACATCCAGGAAGGCTTCATCGCTTTCTGTAAGGATATTCTCCAGCTCCATGGTCTCCAGGTTTCCTATCCATACCCGGTTGGTGTTCTGAAGCCTGTTCAATTGCTGAAAAATTACCTCCTCCACTCCGGGGACGACTTCCATTCTCACCAGGTAGTTATTCCTGGGATCGCCAGGAACATCAAACCACCTGGTAGCTCCTCCAGTGGACCGGAACTACGCCAATCTTCACAGCCGAATTGGTAGTTCCTACCTTGGGGTAAGGGAAAGGCATGGGTTGAGAATAAATGGAATCCAGGTTATTGATCAGATAGAAGGTGCCGGTCCCCTCCGTGTCGGAGTGCCAGTAAATGATCTTCTCTCCATCGTTACTCCACCGGAAACCATCCCTGCAGCTAAACTCCTCCTCATAAACCCAGTCGAAGGTCCCGTTAACATATCGCTCCCCTCCGTCATCAGTTAATTGTGTGACAGTGTTATTTTCCAGCTGCTCCACAAAAATATTATGCCCGCTCACATAGGCTACTCTGCTTGCATCGGGCGAAAATTTAGCAAACATGAGGGAGGAAGAAGGCAAGCTGGTACCCACCTGTTGCAAGTGGCCAGAGCTTAGATCAAGCACCCAGTAATCGCCCCTGGTATGATACCTCCAAACCCTTTGGGTATTGGTAAAGAGCAGGAGCTTGTTGTTGTCGTCCGACCACTGGTAATCCCTCACAGCAAGGGGATCTGTGTCATCGCCAGGCACCAGCTGATCAGCCCCTACCAGAACCACCCTTTCACCGCTCTCAGCATTGTAGCGGATAATTTCAGAACAGCGTCTGTCCATGTTCGATTCCAGCGTGGTATAGTGCCGGGAGTCCTCCATCCATCGAACCGACCTGTAGGATCGCGTGGGATAGCTTCCGTTTTTATAGATATCTTCCAGTGTCAGCTGGTTCTCAGTGTTTTGAGCCGGAATTGACAGGGCCGATCCCAGAATAAGGACCAGGATAGCGGAATAGGTACTAATATGTTTCATGAGCTTCTGTTTATTACGGATTTAAATATAGCCCAAAGTTTGCTAACTTGATCCTCATGGAGAACCCATCGGTATACCATTACGAAAAATATTCCTTCAAGATGATTACTCCCCTGATGGCACTCCTGAGTCTTGCTTTCTTTGTATATGGAGAATATATCGGAGGAGGCATTGCCTTTGTGGTCGGGGGCCTGGCAGCATTCTCCTTCCAGGGAGTAATTATTGATACGGCAGGTAAACGGTATATGAAATATGACCGCTTTTTGAATGTAAAAATCGGATCATGGCAAGCTCTTTCACCTCCCTCTTATGTTACTATCGTACGAATCAACCTGAGCAGTCGCAGGACCGCCCCGTCGCCCATCGTAGTGCCGCAGGATAAAAAAGGAGCCAGGGCCTATAAGGTAAACCTGGTAGTGGAGGGCAATCAGCGCTTTATCAGTATTTGCAGAGGCTCTCTCGAAAAAATGACAGAAGAATCCATGCGTCTGGGAAAGCACCTGCAGATCCGGGTGCTGGATTATACCACCCATGAAAAAAAGTGGATTTTGTAATAATCTCTTTATCTGCGTATTAATCCCTGTATTGTAAAATTTATTTCAAAATGCCTGACATATTCAATATTAGTATTACATTTGTACTATACATCTTGTTTAATACTAATTGTTCAATATGAAAACTGATGATGCTTTACACGAGGAGCTTTTGGGCGCATGGGAAGAAACCTATAAGAAAGGGCAGCTGACCCTGTGGATTTTCCTGTCGCTGAAAGAAGGACCTAAATATGTATCGGGACTACAGGAATCCATTGAACGATTTTCGAAAGGGACCATACATGCAGAAGAACAGAGTCTCTACCGCACCCTGCGTAAGTACTATCACCTGAAAATGGTCGATTACAGTACAGGAAAGGGCCATAAGGGTCCGGACCGGAAATATTATCATCTGACCCCACTGGGAGAATCCCTTCTTCAATCTTTTGTGGAACGGAATATCCTGCTCTTTTTTGATGAGCCCCTGGAAACGCTGCTTAGGAATTAATCAATAACGATCAAAAACCAAATGCCATGAAAATAGTATCTCGTAACCTGCTCTTATTTCGCACTCCTCCTTCTGATTTATAGTGTCTTGTTTCGATTCGGACTGAGTAGTCTGCTGACTGCAGAAAAGCTGGGTCTGGGTCATTCTCATTTCAGTAGCCTATGGAGCCGCAATCTTCTTCACTGCCTGGACGACCGGAAAAAGGGATGGGATGAATAACTTCCTTTTTGACGCAGGCTTCAGGTGGAACCTGACCACCTTTATTGTCTGGGGGGCAGCCTCGGAAGCCTGGTTTCTCCTGGGATTTAATTCTGCTTATGAACCCATCAGGATCGTTCATATCACCCTTCTGATCTGGAGCGGTTTCCTCCTCCTCCATTTTATCCTCTTTCTGATCCTGCGCAGGCGTACCATCAAAGGGGTACATAAAACCAATATTTTCGAGTAAGAACAAAAAAAAGGGCCACCACATTGGCAGCCCAAAAAAATCATTTGCTATATCACCACTACTTAAACCAGAAACCCACGGAAATAATCCACTGAGAGGGCCGAGCGTCCAGGGGGAAATCAGTGCCTCCCACTGAGAATGATTCTCCAAGTGCGCTTAAGGAACCTTCATACCTTGCATCAATGGATAATTTACTAATATCCAGCCCAAGTCCGGCCTGGAATCCCCAGGTCATGGTACTGGTAAACATCTCAAAATCCGGTTCAATTTCCGTTAATTCGTTGGTTTCACTCAACACAAAAGATCCAACGGGTCCCACATTAATTCTGGCCGGTCCCAGTTTGACACCTACCAGCAGCGGGATATCAATCCTGTTAAATTTCACATCCAGTGGTGTTATATCACCATCAACCACCTGTTCTACAGTACCTCCTCCGGCATTGAAGTACAGTTCCGGCTGAATCACTAGCATAGCAATTTTTATGCGGGTTTGTAAACCAAAATGGTAACCCATTACTGCATCCCCGGTAATCAGGTCATAGACATCTGATCCGTCATCAATTCCGGTAATATCATCCATTTTCAGGGAAGAAAAACCAATACCCCCTTTGATCCCCATAAGTGAACAACTGAGCATTTGCCATGGTGAATATAAACATCGATGCTATCACCACTAAAAACAACTTTTTCATAATTATTCGGTTTAGGTTGAACTCTTTTTCTAGCTGTTTAACGGAAAACCACGCCTTATAGTTGCATGAAAAGCCCAAAAAAACAGCTTCTTTTCAACTATTCAGTGGCTTCTTCAACCAGATCCCTGATCACAATGGAGGCCAGGGTGCAGCCGAAAATGGCAGGAATATATGAGTTGGTTCCCACGGTTGATTTCTTATTCGGTTCATCCTCCACAGGGATAATCATCTCTTTAGGAACCTGTTCGGTGGAGAAGACCACCCTGAATCCACCATGGACATCCAGTTTTCGAAGTTTTTTGCGGAGCAGATAAGCCAGCCTGCAATTATAGGTATCGCCAAAATCGGCCACCCGAATCTGGGCAGGATCCATTTTTCCCCCCGAACCCATGGAGCTGGCCAGTTTGAGCCCCCTGTTCACCGTGTGGTAAATCAGGTAAATCTTGGGTGAAAGTGTATCAATGGCATCTACCACGTAATCGAAGGGAGCCTGGAGGATCTGGGGGATTCGTTCCTCCCTCATATATTCGTTAATCACCGTCAGTTCCAGCCCGGGATTGATATCCTTCAGGCGTTCTCCCATTACCACTGCTTTTGCCTGGTTCAGCTTGCTGTGGGTGGCCGGAAGCTGTCTGTTAAGATTTCCTGGTTGAATGGTATCTCCATCGATAATGCACATCTTTCCAACACCGCTCCTGCAGATCATTTCAGCCGCCATGGACCCTACTCCTCCCATACCTGCGACTAAAACATTTGCCTCCTGCAGCCTGGAATATTTCTTCTCTCCCAGAAGTTGAATGGTGCGTTCCTGCCAGCCTGGATGTGGACCGGTGAGAGTCATCAGAAAGGAATCAGATAAAGTTGTTAAGTCTTGATAGATGTGTCCTGGCGTTCTCAAAAATCTGAACTCGAAGATGGTCCACCGAAATCCCTTTTACCTCCGCCGCGAACTGGTATATCTCCCTGATATCCATATCCCCTTCATCGGTCTCCAGGAACATCATTTCCACAGGAACCTTCTGCAGGGCCTCTATGATCTTTGAATGTTCCCTGGTAATGGCTTCCCCGAAAGAGATAAGGAAGCCGGCTTTAACCAACTCTTCTGCCATCTGGACACTGCCGTTATACCCATGTATGATCATAGGAACCACCGGTTGCTGAGCTCTCATAAATCCAAGCAGCTCGTTAAAGGACCTGACCACATGAAGTACCACTGGCAGTTCGGCCGACTCCGCAATTTCCACCTGCTTTTCAAAGATCCGCAGCTGCTCCTCCAGGGGTGTTTCAAGGGATTTATCAAGCCCGATTTCACCTATGGCCAGAATGCGGGGATGTTCCACAGCCTTCCTTACCCTTTCCAGGGTCTCATGTTCGTCCACCTTGCCTATGTTATAGGGGTGAAAACCAACAGAGTAGTATCCGTTTTCGATATCTTCGGGTGGAAAATCTTTAGCCATCAGGTTCATCATCACCCACTCTTCGATACTGCTGGCCTGTCTGTGGCCGTGTATATTGATAAATCTCGTCTGGTCTGTTCCCATAATTAGCTAATTCTTTGCGTTATTTAACGATCTTCCTGATTCCTTTCCTCATTCTCCCGACCACTTCATCCTTGCCAAGGAAAGCGGCAAGATCAAAAAGCCCGGGCCCTTTTGCAGCGCCAACCAGTAAGAGCCTCCATGCATTCATAATGGCACCCATGCCCCACTCCTTACTGGTAATAAGGCCTTTCACAAGAGTTTCAACAGACTCAGCTGCAAAAGGTTCACACCCTTCCAATGCTACAGCCAGTTGCTCCATTTTTTCGGGAGTATCCTCCTTCCATCGTTTTTTTATCACCTCAGGATCATAAGTTTCGGGAGCCTGAAAAAAGAACCACGATTCCTCCCAAATATCATGCGTAAAATTGATTCTGGGTTTGATGATCGGAACCAGAACTTCAAGCCTGCTGTCAGGGATCTCCACACCTCTGGCCCTTAATACGGATTGAAAGGCCGGGATCAGCTCTTCATCGGACATCAGTTGAATATGCTGATGATTGAACCATAGGGTTTTATCCGGATCGAATCTGGATCCCGACCGACCCACCTTCTCCAGTTCAAACTCATTAATCAGCTCCCCCAGGGAAAAGAGTTCCTGTTCGGTTCCCGGATTCCATCCCAGTAATGCGAGCATGTTAATACAAGCCTGGGGAAGGTAACCCTCCTCCCGGTAACCCGGGGAGACTTGTCCCGAGACGGGATCTTTCCACTCCAGGGGAAAGACCGGGAATCCTCCTTTTTCACCATCCCTTTTACTCAACTTCCCTTTTCCGGTCGGTTTCAGGATCAGTGGCAGGTGGGCAAATTTTGGCATCAGACGTTCCCATCCAAATGCACTATAGAGTGCTACATGAAGGGGAAGAGAAGGCAACCACTCTTCACCACGAATTACGTGGGAGATGGCCATCAGATTGTCATCTACCACATTGGCCAGGTGATAGGTGGGCATACCGTCTGATTTGAACAGAATTTTGTCATCCAGGGTAGAGGTGTTGACTATCACTTCACCTCTGACCATATCCTGCATGATAATTTCAACATCAGGTTCAAAACGAAACCTGATTACATAGGGTGTTCCGGAGGCAATCTCCTGCTCCACTTCCCGGGCTTCAAGGGTCAGTGAATTTCGCAGGGAATCACGCACCCGTGCATCATAAACAAAGGTCTCTCCTCGGGATTCATACTCCTTTCGCAAACTATCCAGTTCCTCAGGAGTATCGAAAGCATAGTAAGCTTGTCCACTCTCCAGCAGCCGCATGGCATAATTCTGGTATAAACCCTTTCGTTCGCTCTGCCTGTAGGGTCCGAATCCGCCTCCCTGCCGGGGACCTTCATCGGGGGTCAATCCACACCAGTCCAGCGATTCAATAATATAATCTTCAGCTCCTTCCACAAACCGGGTCTGATCGGTATCCTCAATCCGAAGAATAAAAACACCGCCGTTCTTCCTGGCAAACAAGTAGTTGAACAGTGCTGTCCTCAAGCCTCCGATGTGAAGTGGACCTGTGGGACTTGGGGCAAACCTTACCCTTATATTCTGATTCATATGCTCCTAATTTTATTTACTTCCCGGGATGCTTTTTCTGGAATGGGGATAAAGATCCTCTTTCACCCATTTATAGGAGGGTTCAAGTTTTAGTAGCTTCCTGTAAACCTTCCCGGCTTCAGAAAACTTCTTGGTGTTTTCATATGCAATTCCCAGACCAGCCAGGCAATTAATATAAACCCAGTTCTCAGAGATGCGCTCCGGCGATGATTCGAATAGTACCACCGCCTTTTCGTACATGGGGACTGCCTTTTTTTTGGACCCCCCAAAAATTGCTGGCCGATAGTAATCCATATTTGCCTTCTCCATCCACACCTGTGGTTCTTTGGGATCAAGGCTCATGGCTTTCTCATTGGCATTCATAGAGGCCTTGCCCAGGGACGGTGCCTTGAGGGGATCCAGCATAATCTGAAATCCGTAAAAGGCCCCTTTCAGGCTGTAGACCCGGGCATTATCCAGGCCCTGCTCTTCCAGAAGGGCCATATGCTTTTCTGCATTCTCCAGGACCTTCTCTGCTTCTTCTTTTTGCTTTCCCGAAACCAGCCAGCCCATATATCCATACTCTGCTTCCAGCAAATCGTAAAGCAGACCTGCGTCGGAATTGCGTGAATATTCCTCTTCCATCTGCTCCATCAACTCTTTCCACTTATCCATTTCCTCAAGCAAATAAGCCTGGTAGATGGCCGAACGATAATCCTGCGCCTTCATAAAAGTTAGCGATAGCAATAAACTTATGGTTAAAATGTATTTCATAACAGGGGGCAATTTAAATATAAAATGATGTTTTTTATCATTTTTTTTGGGGAACAGAATGCGCTAATTTCGTATGCATACATTAATCCCGCATTTTATGGACAATATTCTGGTGATTGGTGCTGCCGGGCAGATCGGTTCGGAGCTGGTGATTGAATTAAGAAAGAGCTATGGCAATGGGCATGTTTTTGCCACAGATATCAAACAGGCTCCCTCGGATGTGATCGAGGGCGGGCCCTTCCAGATTCTGGATGTGATGGACGACAAGCAGTTGATCCACTTTATTATCCGGCATAAGATCACACAGATCTACCACCTGGCAGCAGTGCTTTCAGGAAATGCCGAGAAACTTCCAACCCAGGCCTGGAACATTAACATGGAAAGCCTGATGAATATCCTGGAAGTTGCCAAAATGGTGGAAGAGGTTAAAAAGGTGTTCTGGCCCAGCTCCATTGCCGTCTTTGGCCCCACCACTCCACGAACGAATACCCCGCAATTAACTGTGATGGAGCCGGTTACAGTTTACGGAATAAGCAAGCTGGCCGGTGAACGCTGGTGTGACTACTATTTCAACAAATATGGAGTGGATGTAAGGAGCATTCGCTACCCGGGACTGATCAGCTATAAGACCGAAGCCGGGGGTGGCACCACCGATTATGCCGTGGAGATTTATTACCAGGCCGTCCGAAACGGTTGCTATGAGTGTTTCCTTTCAGAACATACAGCACTTCCCATGCTATTTATGCCCGATGCCATCCAGGCCACCATTCAGCTGATGGAAGCTGAACGGTCAACGCTATCCATCCATAGTGCATATAACCTGGGGGGAATGAGCATTACTCCGGACCAGGTCTACAGGGAAATTCAGAAAGAGCTTCCTGACTTTAGGATTTCATATAATCCCGATTTCCGGCAGGCAATTGCAGATTCATGGCCACAGAGTGTTGATGACAGCCAGGCCCGTGAAGACTGGGGATTCAAGCAGAATTACAATCTGGAGCGAATGACCGAAATCATGTTAAAAGAGATACGAAACAAACTTAAATAAAAGAGATGTACGGAAAAATCAAGGAGCACCTGGCCAAAGAGCTGGAACAAATCAACGATGCCGGCCTGTTTAAAGCAGAACGTATTATTTCCTCTTCCCAGCAGGCAGAAATTGAACTGGAGAGCGGAGAAAAGGTACTGAACTTCTGTGCCAACAATTACCTGGGACTTTCAAACCACCCTGAACTGGTGGAAGCTGCCAAGAACGCCCTGGATACTCATGGATTCGGGATGTCGTCGGTCAGGTTCATCTGCGGAACCCAGGATCTGCATAAAAAGCTGGAACAAAAGATTGCCTCCTACTTCGGCACCGAAGACACCATCCTCTATGCAGCCTGTTTTGATGCCAATGGGGGGGTATTTGAACCCCTGCTTACGGCCGAGGATGCCATCATTTCAGATTCCCTGAACCATGCTTCGATCATTGACGGGGTCAGGCTCTGCAAGGCTCAGCGCTACCGTTACAAAAACGCCGATATGGAGGACCTGGAGCAGCAACTTAAAGAGGCCCAGGCCCAGCGGTTCCGTATTATCGTCACAGACGGGGTCTTCTCCATGGATGGCAATGTGGCACCTGTGGACCGGATCTGTGAACTGGCCGAAAAGTACGACGCCATGGTGATGGTAGATGAGTGCCACTCGGCAGGAGTGGTGGGAGAGACCGGCCGGGGAGTTACTGAGCTCTTTAACATCAGAGGCAAAGTGGATATTATCACCGGAACACTTGGAAAAGCTTTTGGCGGGGCCATCGGCGGATTTACAACCGGTCGAAAGGAAATTATAGAGATGCTTCGTCAACGTTCAAGACCCTATCTTTTCTCAAACTCAATACCTCCTGCCGTTGTTGGTGCCGGTATCCGGATGTTTGATATGATGGATGAGACCACCGAATTGCAGGAACGGCTCCATCACAATACCAGCTACTTTAATGAGCTTATGCAGGCCGCCGGATTCGATATTAAACCGACCCAATCGGCCATCTGTGCTGTGATGCTGTATGATGCCAAGCTAAGCCAGGAGTTCGCCTCCAGGCTGCTGGATGAAGGAATCTATGTGATCGGCTTCTACTTCCCAGTGGTTCCCCGGGAACAGGCACGCATCAGGGTACAACTCTCTGCTGCTCATACACAGGAGCATCTGGACCGTGCCATCGCTGGTTTTACAAAAGTTGGGAAAGCTCTGGGTGTTATTGACTAAGCCTGCGCCTGTTCAGGCCAGCATCTGAAAGAACCAGCACAAACATGGCAACCAGGGCAGCAACAATGCCGGTGGAAATATTTACCTTTTTCAAAAAATCCAGGTTGAACTGCACCTGGGGTAAGTTCGGTTCCCACCTGGGGATCTTGATAGAGTTTCCAAACAGTTCCCCTCCCGGATCAGTATAGAACACCGCCATCAGGATGACAGCTACAAGAAAGAGTATAATCAAGATTCGACCACCCCTGCCAATCAGCGGTTTATAAGATTTCTTGACTGGAACAGCCTCAATCTTATCCATCACTGAAGCAGTGAAGTTTTTTGGTGCTGAAATCACACCCGACTCCCTGATTAACTTCGATATGTGAGGATCTCTTTTCATTTTATAAAATTGAAGATACTTCAGATTTTAGATTTTCACAGATTACCTTATACATTTTTTTCCTGGACCTGTGTAGTTTTATCCTGATGTTGCTGCTGCTAAGTCCGGTAATCCCGGCAATCTCCTCAAGCGACAATTCATCATAATAAAAGAGTGTAACCACTGTTGCATCGGTTTCTGCAAGTGACTCAATGGCCATTTTCAGATACCTGCTTCGCTCTCCGGCCGAGATATTATCCAGCCCATTCATCTCACCTTCATCCACCTCCCCTTCCGGAACCTCATCCACCAGGTCGATCATCTTTACTTTTTTCCTGATTTCACTGATGCAGTGATTATAAGCAATTCTGTACAACCATGTAGAGAACTTAGCCTTTGCCTGGAAACTTTCAATGGCACGGAAGGCTTTTACAAAAACATCCTGGGCGGCCTCTTCAGCATCCGCCTCGGAGGTAAGCATCCGAAGGCAAACCGTGTAGACCATATCCTTGTGCGCATCCACCAATGGTCCAAATGCTTCCCTGTCGCCTCCCTTAACGCGTTCAATCTGGTATTTTATCTCATGGACATCCATGCAATCAATATGACGCCTTGTTTAGTAAAAACGTTACAGATTATGGCATTTTTCTGATTTATACAAGCTACTTAAGTAGTAAATCCAATTTTTATTGCAGAATCCTGTAACATGCCAGGAAAAAGGGGCGTCAAAGATGCAACAAACAATGTTAAACCAATTCTACTGTTATGAATGATTTTTTAATTGTATTAGTAATTTTCGCTGCCATTTTCGGAATTGTCTTTGTGATAGCATCAGCCAGGAACCGCGAACGGATGGCAATGATTGAAAAGGGAGTGAATCCAAAGGACTTTATGACCGAACGCAGACCCAATTCCTATGGCATCGTTAAATGGGCCCTGCTATTGGCAGGTATCGGGTTCGGACTCTTTATTGGAAGTCTCCTGGAAACCTATACCAATATCCAGGAAGAGCCGGCTTATTTTGCCTCCGCCCTTTTCTTTGGAGGTGCAGGCCTGTTTATTGCCTTCTTAATTGCAAAGAATGCGGAAGAGAAGAAGTAAACTTTACTTTTTATTACATCCCTGAAAGGCCCTCTCCCGCGAGAGGGCCTTTTTTTATGAGAGCAAAAAAGAGGCCCCCCAACAGGAGAGCCTCTTACAACAAACAGCGCTTAAATCTATCCGCATTTGGAATGGCCGCAATCGGTACAGATTAAGCAGCCCTCCTGGTAAATGAGGTTATTTGAATTGCACTCTTCACACTTTATTCCCGGCTTGGCCTTGGTGCCATCGGGTATGTATTTTTTCAATGATCGAACGACCCCTGCACTCCAGGTGTTGATGGACTCATTATCCAAACGCAGTGAACTAATCAGGTTGATGGCATCCACCACGGGCATACCGTGCCTTAAAACACCGGAGATCAGCTTGGCATAATTCCAGAATTCACTGTTGAACTGGTGTGACAATCCTCCCATGGTCACCTTGTAACCGTACTTATCCACATACTGGAAGTCGTAGCGCTTGGCACCATCTTCTCCTTTGAATTTCAGGATTTTTCCTTTGGTCACTTTTGATGGAATGGGGAAGGTATCTTCTTCCTTGCGGCCGGTAAAAATCTCGTAGGGTTTTCCATTCAGCAAGCCGATAAAGGCGATCCAGTCCTCTTCGTTGTTCTTAAATCTAAGGATCTCGGCATCCAGTTCCTGCGGGCGCTTGATGGGAAACTCTGTCTCCTTGTCTTTTTTCTTATCGCTGGCCACCAGGACTCCGGTTCTGGAGCCATCACGATAGACAGTTACGCCCTTGCAACCGCTTTCCCATGCCTTCACATAAAGATCGCCCACAAGTTCTTCCTTGGCATTCGAAGGCAGATTGATGGTTACAGAGATGGAGTGATCGACCCACTTTTGGATGGCTCCCTGCATCTTAACTTTCTTCATCCAGTCCACATCATTGGAGGTGGCCTTATGGTAAGGACTCTGCTTAACCAGCTCCTCCACATCACTATCGCTGAAACTCTTCACCTCCTCGGGATCCATTCCGTTCACCTTTAACCAGGTCAGGAAGTTATGGTGGAATACATTGTACTCCTCCCAGCTGTCGCCTACCTCATCTACGAAGGTTACATTGGCCTCTTTGTCATTTGGATTAACTTTCCTGCGGCGTTTGTATACCGGAAGGAACACCGGTTCAATTCCTGAAGTGGTCTGTGTCATCAGGCTGGTGGTTCCTGTGGGGGCGATGGTTAGCAAAGAAATGTTTCTTCGTCCATGCTGTTTCATCCCCTCTATAAGTTCAGGATCTTCCTTCCCCAGTCTGTTTATAAAGGGATTGTCTTTCTCCTTATTAAAATCGTATACCTCAAATGGTCCACGCTCCCGGGCCATGTTCACGGAAGAGCGATAGGCCTCCAGGGCAATGGTTTTATGTACCTCTACAGAAAAGTCAATGGCATTTTCGCTTCCGTATTGCAATCCCAGTCCGGCCAGCATATCCCCTTCTGCAGTAATCCCAACACCCGTCCTTCTGCCTTCCAGTGCTTTTCTTTTGATATTCTCCCACAGGCTGATCTCAACTCTTTTGATCTCCTCATCCTCGGGATCTGCATAGATCTTCTGGAGAATGGCTTCTACCTTTTCCAGCTCCAGGTCGATGATATCATCCATAATACGCTGGGCCAGTCCCACATGTTTGCGAAATTTCTCCCAGTTGAACCTGGCTTCAGCTGTAAAGGGCTCCTCTACATAGCTATAGAGGTTAATGGCCAGCAAGCGGCAGCTATCGTATGGACAGAGGGGAATCTCACCGCAGGGATTGGTTGAGACGGTCTTGAAACCCCGATCGGCATAGCTGTCGGCCACTGATTCACGGGTTACTGTATCCCAGAAGAGGATTCCCGGTTCGGCCGATTTCCATGCATTGTGCACAATCTTTTGCCAGAGTGTTCCTGCATCAATCTCCTGGGTATGGGTAGGCTCATCAGAACCTATGGGGTACTGTTGCTTGTATGTGGTTCCCTCAACCACCGCTTTCATAAACTCATCGTTGATCTTAACCGAAACATTGGCGCCGGTCACCTTTCCCGATTCCATCTTGGCATCAATAAAGTGCTCTGCATCGGGGTGCTCCACCGAAATACTTAGCATCAGGGCCCCTCTTCGGCCATCCTGGGCCACTTCCCTGGTAGAATTGGAGTAACGTTCCATAAATGGTACCACCCCTGTGGATGAGAGGGCACTGTTCAGCACCGGGCTACCCGAAGGACGAATATGAGACAGATCGTGACCCACTCCTCCGCGTCGCTTCATCAACTGCACCTGCTCCTGATCAATTTTCATGATACCGCCATATGAATCGGCATTTCCGTCATGACCAATCACAAAACAGTTGGAGAGACTGGCAATCTGAAAATTATTTCCTATCCCCGTCATAGGAGAGCCCTGAGGAACGATGTACTTAAATCCCTGCATCAACTCAAATAGCTCCTCTTCGGAAAGTGGATTGGGGTATTTTTGTTCGATACGACCGATTTCTGATGCCAGTCTCCTGTGCATATCATCAGGAGTAAGTTCATAGATATTCCCCTGGGAATCTTTTAATGCGTACTTATTCACCCACACCCTGGCAGCAAGCTCATCTCCTTTGAAATATTTCAGGGAGGCTTTAAAGGCTTCATCATTACCATAGGTCTGTTTAAGCTTTGTCCTCTCAGATTTTCCTGCTTCTTTCTTTCCTTTGAGCGCTTGATCAACAAACATCAGGTTCTTTTGTGGTACTGCCTTTTCTGCCATTCTCTTCTCTAATTTTGTCCTTTAGGGTGGGTGCTTTCTTAAACACACAAATTAGTCAATGGTTTTCCGCTTTTCATTCATAGTTATTAAAACCTATTAACAAGCGCGTAATTACCTGTTTATCTGACTATTATGAAACCCGCCCTCGAAAATAGAGGGAAAAAAGTCCCCCTTCACTAGTTAAAAAATCAACAGATTCTTCTACAAAAAGCTTATGAAAACGGGGTCCTTAATTGATACTGATTTCGGGGAATGAAATTAAGAAGAAATCAATAGCAGAATGGCCGTTTTTCATTCCATTTATCAACAAGAAATTAACGTTTTAGCTAACTCTATGAGAGGCAGACAGATGAGAAAAAAACACAAAAATATACAGGAAAAACCCCTCTATTTATCATGATATATCAGTTATTTACAAATATGATCGAATTATCTTGTTTTTTAACAATCCCACTGTTCACGGGGCTTTGCCATGACTTGTACAGAGGTTGAAAAAAAAGTGCTCGTCGGACAATAAAAAAGGGGGCGCTCCCTGTTGAGAAGCGCCCCTGCGTAAAAATTTATCAGTTTGCCCGCTTAGAACTTATAGGCAACACTGAAGTTCCAGGTAAATCCGTTACCGAAATAGACCCTGTTGTTCATATTCACACCGTTCCATTCATCATCTCCGGCTTCGGGATGAATATTGGTGTCCGATTGTGAGATAAACTGCTTATTCAGCACATTGTTGGCATTAAACCTGAATCTCAGGCTTCTGCTGTTCTTAAAGTATAAATTATAGGAAAGACCTGCATCCAGCAGTCCAAAAGATGGCAGCTCCAGGGAGCCATCGTTGTCTTCTGCATCAAAACTTTCAGGATCAATGGCCGCATAAAGCCTGTCGTAGAAACGATAATCAAGGTCTACGGAGAGCCCTTTGATAATCTTATAGGTGCCCAGTAATCCAAAGCTGGTTTGTGCAGCATCTCCCACTTTTACACCATCCAGGTAGAGCGTCTGCTCTCCTCCTCCAATGGGATTGCGATCTTCGTCCCAGATATTGGCATTCACATCACCTGCGTAGTTCCAGAAACCAATGGAAGCAAAACCACGAATGGAAAGGCTCCGGATGGGCTTGGCTTCAAATTCAAGTTCCACGCCGCTGTGGGCCTCGGCCACATTCTCAAAGAGGGCCACATCATCATAATTACCATCACCATCAAAGTCTCCGGTCTGACGAATCTGGCGATTGCTCCACTTGGTATAATATGCATTCAGGTCCACATCCAGGTAGGCACTTCTGTAACCGTATCCGGCCTCCAGTCCCAATACGCCTTCATTTCCAACATCTTCGTTCACATCGTTCAGATAGTTCAGGAAGAGATCGTCAAAGAAGGGCTGACGGGAGTAGTAACCTGCATTCACGAATACGTTGTGATTATCACTCAGGTTGTAATTGGCTCCGGCTTTGAGATTGTATCCGGGGAATATGCAACTTCTCCGAGATCTGCTCATCAGGATCGGAGTATGAATGGTAGTCGAAACGCTGGTATGACTGAGTAGATACGGCAGCCTGAACAAATGTCGAGAGCTTATTGGTTTTATACTCTAACTGTCCGAAAGCTCCCATATAGGAGATGCGCTCATTGTTGTAATAGTCCAGCTTATCATAGGCCACACTGTTTCTTTCACTCCAGAACATATAAGGACTTGCGGAATGTTCCTGGGTGTAAACAACTGCCTCCCGGATACTGTTCCTGGAATCCGGCTCCGTTGTAGTTATCATCCCAGTATCCGTCCAGTCCCCAGAGGTCATCAACCAAGCGGAAGTGCTCTCCATAGTAAGTTCTTAAGTCGGTTCCCACATTGAAGGAGAGGTTTTCATTGAGCTCATGGTTAAAGTTGATTACAGCACCCAGCCACCTGTGCATGTTCATGGAGGCGCGGCGGATAGCTGCATCACCATAAGAACCAATGGTTCTTCCAGGAATGTGCCAGTCCTCTGAACCATCATTTACAATGGCCCTGTTGTTGGCTTCGATCTGGTCAAAATCAATTTGGCCGTCAGCATCATAGATGTACATATTACTGCTGCTGCCGTAATTTCCTGTTCCACCACCCTGACCTATCGATCCGTAAAGAACAGTGGATAGAGATGACTTATCACCTATGTTCCAGTCCCAGTTCAGGTTGGCCACAGGCTTGTGGTAGAAGTTCTCACGAAACGAATATACTTCACCGTTCTTATAGCCCCAGTTGCTGTTGTAACGTTGCTCCTCGTTGGTGATTTCACCATCACCATCCCTGTCGTAAGTGCTGAGGGTTTTGGTGTAGTTCTGATAGTGCCATTGTGGAGCACCTGTCATTGAGAAGTTAAACTGATGCTTGTCAGAAGGCTTATAACCTATAGACAGGAAATAGGTCTGACCCTGACCATTGTTTCCGTCATTGTATCCATTACCCTGCCAGTGAGACAGGAGGATACTGGCACCCCAGCCCTTCTCGCTCAGTCCGGTGGAATAGCTACCAACATACTTCATGTAGCCATCATTTCCAAGCATAGCACTTAAGCGTCCACCTTGTACCATATCCGTGGCTTTGGTAACCACGTTGATAGTTGCACCTACGGATGAAATAGCCAGTTTGGAGGATCCGAGTCCACGCTGAATCTGAACTGCAGTTGCAATCTCGGAGAGTCCCTGCCAGTTGGACCAATAGACTTTACCATCTTCCATGCCGTTTACGGGCTGACCGTTAAAAAGCAATGCAAGGTTCTCCTGGGAAAAACCCCTGATGTTAATACGTGAGTCACCATAACCACCAGCCTGGCTGGCTACGTAAACTGAGGGAGTATTTTTCATGATATCGGGAAATTCCTGGTTTCCGGATTTGGCCACAATTTCCGGAAGCTTAATGGTGGAAACTGCCACGGGAGTTTCCCTGTCTTTTGCCACGTCAATTACACCATAACCTGTAACCACCACTTCGTCCATTGATGTAGCGTCGATAATCAGGGTAACTTCCCCTATACCTGTAGCCGATGCAAGGTTAAAATCGATGGTCTGTGATTTATACCCCAGGAAGGAGATTAAAATCTTACCTGTCTGAGAAGTCGTATTCAGTTCAAAGGTACCCTCGGCATCTGTAATGGTACCATTTGTGGTTCCTGCCTCAACGATATTTGCACCGGGAAGACCTGATCCCGATTCATCTTCTAATACAGTTCCTCTAAGTACTCCCTGTCCCATCACAGCCATGGATATGGCCACAACTGCCAGTGAGAGTACTAATCGTTTCATTTTTTTCATAGATTTTGGTTTTAAATAAGGATGCAAATTTATGTGAATACTATTATGGTCACATTAAAAAATTGTTAAGAAAATATTGTGAAATATCATAGCTTGTTAGGTACCCCGAAAATAGAAAGAAATAATTCCACCAAACGATACTTTAGAGCAGTTTCGTTTCAGATTTTATGCACACTTTGTCTAAGATAAGCGATGTTGCTCCAACCCGCTCAGACACGAAGTTTGCGGCGATTCTGGGATGTGGTTTTCAACAGCTTTGGATTCTCCAATTGTTGACGAACGGTGAATAACATCTCTTCTTCGTTCCCAATGGAGAAGGCAGCCCCAAGAACAGTGAGATCTACTGCTTCCGCAAATTTCGTATGTTCAGGACCAAATACCACAGGCAGCCCATAGGTGGCCGCTTCCAGGATATTGTGGATGCCCTTTCCAAAGCCACCCCCGATGTAGGCCAGACTTCCATACCTGTAGAGGTAGGAGAGTTTGCCAATGGTATTCACCATGATCACCCTGCAGCCTTCGGGAAGCTCATTCCCCAGTTCCGTATAAAGCACACTCCCGGGAAAACGCTCCTGCAGACTGTGTATATGGCTTTCTGAAAGCTCATGGGGGGCAATGATCCAATGCAGCTCCGGGGACAGCTCCCTGAAGGCATGTGCCAGGATCTGTTCGTCCCTTTCCCAGGTACTACCAGCAACAATCACCGCAGAACTCTTTCCAAAATTCTCAAGAGCCGGGTGAGTGAAGCGGGTTTGCGCAAGCTCATGTACCCGGTCAAAGCGGGTATCCCCGGCTATGCTAACATGCATAATGCCAATCGAGTTGAGCAGGGCCAGGGAATCCTCATTCTGAACAAATATATACGTAAAGAATGTCAGAAACCGCCGATACCAGCGTCCATACCAGCGGAAAAAAAGCTGTCCGGAGCGGAAGTTGCCTGAAGCCAGATAAACCGGAATCTTTTTCTTGTTCAACTGCTGCAGAAAATGATACCAGAATTCATACTTGATAAAGAAAACCATCTCAATGGAGAGCAGATCAAGCATTTTTTTCGCATTGCGCCTGGTATCCAGGGGCAGATACATCACGTAATCGGCCCCTCCGTAATCCTTTCTTTTCTCATACCCGGAAGGTGAAAAAAAGGTGAGCAGGATTTTATGATCCGGCATACGTTCCCGGATTTCTTCAATCAAAGGACGCCCCTGCTCAAATTCTCCCAGGGAAGCACAATGGAACCAGATCACCTTATCGTCGCGCTGTATGACTGCAGCAAGCTTATCATACCAGCCCATTCTTCCCTTTACCCACAATTTCGCTTTTCGCTTCCAGGGGGAGATAATCACAGCCACCAGGCAGTAGATCCGGATGCCAATATTATATATTAAGGTCACGAGCCAGCTTCTTGTTTTTTCCTTGTATAAAGACTTACCAGCCAAACGGAAATAAAGGCCACAACCCAGGAGACAAAACGCACACTGATCACCGAATCGAGCATAGTCAGTTCGGACCAGACCACGGTGCATACGAACCCGGTTAGCAGTCCGGCTATGGTCCCCTGCCAGGTTACTTTTTTCCAGGTGAGCATCAATAGGATCAAGGGTCCGAAGGAGGAGCCCAGTCCGGCCCAGGCATAGGAGACCATGGAGAATATCAGCTTGTCTGAAGTAAGGGCTATCACAAAGCCAATGAGCCCCACTGCGATGGTAATCCAACGGCTGCCTTTTAAAAGCGCCTTATCGCCCACATCCATCCCCAGGGTTCTGTGGAACAAATCTTCTATGATGGAGGAGCTGATTACCAGAAGCTGACTGTCGGCGGTTGACATCATGGCCGCTATGGCACCGCTGACGAAGATACCAGCCAGCCATGCCGGCAGTAATTCATTGGCCAGGTGTGGCATAACCTTTTCTATATCATCAAACATCCCCTGTTCATAGAGGCCTGCCCCAATAATTCCCAAAATAAGTGCACCGGAAAATGCAGGGATCACCCATGCAATGGCAATGCGCCTGGAGATCTTAATCTGCTCTGCATTCCGTATGGCCATAAACCTGGTTAAGAGGTGAGGCTGACCCATATATCCCAATGCCCAGCTCAATCCACTGATGATCAAAGCGGCGGCAGACCATCCGGTTTTGCCTCCGGTCCACGAAAGAAGCTGGTGCCCCCCACTGGTGGTCATGTCGGTAAGCACGTGCGTCCCCTGATGAATCTCCCTCAGCTCTGCCAGTCCAACCAGAGGCAGCACTACCAGGGTGCCAATCATAATGATTCCCTGCACCATATCGGTCCATGCCACTGCAAAGAAGCCGCCCATCATGGTATAAAAGATAATGACAGCCGCCCCGATAATCATACCGGTGGACTGCTTCAGTCCGAAGGTCACATTGAGGATCTTTCCCGCCCCGTTAAACTGGGCAGAGAGATAAAATATGAAGAAGAAAATAATTATAAAAGTGGCCAGCACCCGAATGGCAGCCTGTCCTTTGTCGAACCTGGCCGCCAGGAAGGTAGGTACCGTAATGGCACCAAGCCGTTCGGTCTCTACACGCAGTGCCTTTGCTATAAAGAACCAGTAAAATATAATTCCAGATACGCATCCCAGAGCGGTCCAGAATTCCATCAGTCCGGATGCAAAAGCAGCACCGGGTAAGCCAAGCAACAACCAGGCGCTCTCACCGGAGGCCCGCTCAGAAAACGCAACCACCCAGGGATTCAGTTTCCGGCCGGCAATGAAAAAATCTTTATGACTTTTGTTGATGTTGTAGGTGATGAATCCAACCACAAGGATTAACACCAGGTAAAAGATAAATCCAATAAGCGCAAAATTCATGCCCTAATATAGAAAAAACATGGGAGATCACTTGGGAAAATCCCTGGACCCGTTGGGCTGGTATGCATAATCCAGGAGTACCTCACTGTATTTATTTCCCTCTTCCCCTTCAAGGGACTCAGCCTCTTTTACCAGCAGTTTCACATAATTTCCTGCCGAAGTCTGCTGTATCCAGACCTGGAATTCCTCAACGATGTCACTCTCTACGGCAAACTGAAGACCATCTTCCACCGTCCTGTAATCATCAAAGAAATCCTGAGCGTCTCCCAGGCTTGTAAATTCACCTACCAGAGCAAATCCATTGACACGTCCCGGAGTATTAAAGCCAGGCAACTCTATGGTTTCTCCACCTTCAAGCACCCTGAATCCTTCATTTATAATATCGGGGAAAGGATCCTTATCATAAGGAAACCTGTAAAACTCACTGTCCTCATAAGTATAGCCGAACTGGTGGAAGGTATCACCGGAAAGGGTCTTTTCCGAGCTAAGGCGGAACTCCCCGGTTTTATCCGGTCCAAGTAACATCTTACATCCAGCCGACACAAAGATCAGAGCCACCAACAACACATATCTGTTCATCATCCTTTTCTTTACAGTTTCTCTACTAAAAAGCCGCCATTAATAAATCTATGTCCTTGGATGGGATCCCAAGCTTCTGACCGACGGCTTCATTGGTCAGTGTACCATTATAGATATAGACCCCTTTCCTCAGACCCACATTCTCCTTCAATTGTCTCCCGGTTGTGCCCTGTTCACCAAGCCCCAGGATCAGGGGAGCAAAAACATTGCTGATGGCTATGGAAGCGGTCCGGGCCACCCTGGATGCAATATTGGGAACGCAATAGTGTATGACCCCATGCTTTACAAAAACCGGATCAACCTGGGTCCGGAGTTCAGAGGTCTCAATGGATCCCCCGCGATCAATGCTGATATCGATAATCACCGATCCTTTCTTCATCTCTTTAACCATCTCCTCGGTGATAAAATACTCGGGCTGTCCCGCTTCTTTTCTGATGGCCCCAATGACCACATCGGCAGATCTGAGCGCCTTTAATATGACCTTCGGATGAAAAATAGAGGTGGGGATCAGCTGACCTACCGCTGCCTGCAATCTGCGCAAACGATGTAATGAGTGATCAAATACCCTGACTTCCGAACCCACGCCCCTGGCTGCCCTCACAGCATACTCGGCCACAGTTCCTGCTCCCAGGATAACCACTTCGGTGGGGGTAATTCCTGTTACTCCTCCTAGCATAACTCCTTTACCTCCACGCTGTTTGCTCAGATATTCGGCGGCAATCAGCATACTTGTGGTTCCGGCAATGGCACTCATACTTCTTACCACCGGGTAGCAATTATGTTCATCCCGTATCTTTTCAAAGGCAATAGCGCATACTTTTTTTCTCATGAGGCCCCTGATGTAGTCCTCTTTACAATGTGTGAAGACCTGGAAAGAGGAGAGCAATACCTGTCGCTCCTTCATCCATCCGATCTCTTCCAGGGTCGGGGGATTAATCTTCAAAATAACGTCGCTCTCCCGAAATACCTCCTGCCGGTTGTCGGAGATAAATCCTCCCCGTTCGGAGTAGTCCGTATCAAGATAATTGGCCGCCTTTCCTGCACCGGTCTCAAGCAGCACCTCATGTCCGTACCCGGTAAGGATCTCCACTGCTTCCGGAGTAAGCGGAACCCGGCTCTCCACCTGGTGATTTTCCGAGGGAATCCCAATTTTTAAGCTTTTGTGTTTATTCCCTACCTCCAGCATCTCCTCCTGGGGCATTAAGCCTTCTTTATGGATATTAAATGCAGATGATCCTTTGTTTTCCATTGCTCCATCAGTTATTGGGGTAGCCTAAAATAAGATAATTCGTCAGTAATGTCAATTTTTACATGCACAGACTATCAGAATTGTATCAACCTGGCTTCGTTTTCTCCAATCTCAATATGAACCCAGAGAGCATCCTCAGGAATCAGACTGCTGGCCTTCTCCGGCCATTCTACCAGGCACAGGGATCCGGAATAGAAGTACTCTTCGTAGCCCATATCAAAAAGCTCTTCGGTCGACTCAATCCTGTATAGATCAAAATGAAAAATAGAATTCCCCTCAGGGGTAAAATACTCATTTACAAGCGAAAACGTGGGGCTATTCACTGCAACTGTAATGCCTAGCTTCCTGCATAAAGCCTGTATAAAAGTGGTCTTGCCGGCACCCATAGCTCCGGAAAACGCAATAACAGTTTGTTCTCCTGCCAGTTCAAAAAAACGGGAGGCAGCATTGTCGAGCTCCTGCAGTGATGAAATGGTGATGGTTCTCATATTACCTGACCGGGGATAAAATAGACAGTGGAATCAACATTTCTTCCATGGAGATGCCTCCATGCTGAAAGGTGTTCCTGTATAGATTTACAAAATGGTTATAGTTGTTGGGAAAGACCAGGTAGTCATTGTTCATGGCAAAAATGTAACTGGTGGTCATATTGGTTCTGGGCAGGCGAACATGCTCCGGCTGAAGCACTTCAAAGACCTCCTTCTGATTGTAGTTCAGGTTCCTGCCCTGCTTGTAGCGAAGGTTTACCGAGGTCTTCCTGTCGCCAATCACCTTGACGGGATCGTTCACCCGGACTGCCCCATGATCCGTAGTAATGATCAACCTGACATCATGCTGGTTCAACTGCTTCAGCAGGTCATAGAGATAGGAGTGCTGGAACCAGCTTTTAACCAGGGAACGATATGAGGATTCATCATAGGCCAGCTCCCTGATCATTTCCATTTCAGTGCGGGCATGGGAAAGCATGTCCACAAAGTTATAGACCACCACGTTGAAGTCATAGTTCAGCAGGTCACGATAGTTCTCAACCAGCTTCTTTCCTGCCCGCTGGTTGGTGATCTTCTCATAATTAAAGGTGGCTCCAAGACCCAGTTTCTGCATTTGCCTTCTGCAAAGTTCCGCCTCATTGGCATTCTTTCCACCTTCATCATTCTCATCTATCCACAGATCCGGATATTGCCTCTGGATTTCACCTGGCATCATCCCCGCAAACATGGCGTTCCTGGCGTATTGGGTGGCAGTTGGAAGGATGCTTGAAAAGATGGTCTCCTCATCGGATCTGTACAGGTCGTTCATCTCCTGCTCAATAATCTTCCATTGATCGTAGCGGAGGTTATCGATAATCACAAGCATTACTTTCTCCTGCTCCAGTAATGGGAATACCTTGTTCCTGAATACGCCGGGCGAGAGAAGGGGCTGACCATCAGCATCTCCTGAAAACCATTTTATATAATTTTTGCTTACGTATCTTGCAAATTCCTTATTGGCTTCGGTTTTCTGCATACTCAGGACCTCTTCCATCCCTCCGGAACCGCTGGCATCAAATTCCCGTTCCCAGAATACAAGTCGTGAATATATCTCTGTCCAGTCACCAAATGTGGATGCCGAATTGATCTGCATCCCGATCTGGCTGAACTGACTCTGGTAGCTGGAAGTTGTTTTCTCGGTAACCAGCCTTTTAGTGTCAATATTCTTCTTAATAGTCAATAAGATCTGCTTGGGATTCACCGGTTTTATAAGGTAGTCTGAGATCTTGCTCCCAAGCGCCTCATCCATGATATCTTCCTCTTCACTCTTGGTAATCATCACAACCGGAGTGGAGGGAGACATGCTTTTAATCCGCTCCAGGGTCTCCAGCCCGGATATACCCGGCATGTTTTCATCCAGAAAGATCAGATCAAAATCATTGGCCTCTACCAGGCTCAGGGCATCGGCGCCATTGGCCGCTGTTGTCACCCTGTAATCTTTCTCTTCCAGAAAAATGATGTAGGGTTTCAGGAGATCAATTTCATCATCTGTCCAAAGAATATGTATTTGCCTGCTCATTGTTCAAGTAATAAATAGTGTTTTTGATAAAACAGGTAATACGGTATTAGTTCCTTCCTCTCAGAAAGAATATCAAAATTATCCCTGGATATGATCATAATCCTGTATTGCGACTGCTCAATCTGAGCAAGGATAAATTCACCATTCTCCACGATATCCCGGAGGTACCTGGTTGCCCCCTCTGCATTATTAAAGCTACTCACCACCAGGCTGTTATATGAATCAGCCATAGGGATCTGATCGATGGAGAGATCATACTGGTTATAGTTGTCCAGGTTATAATTTAACAGATCAAAGCTAAGCTGGTTCACATTCAGACTGGAATGGATGGCCAGAATAAGATAATGTTCCTGTGCGGAATCAATGGCCGTATAGATCTCCTCTGCATCAGCAGCAAGGTCGGCCTCCATGATTTCAGGAAACTCCACATACATATATTCAATAATCTCCTGGGCCTGCAAACTCTCTTCTGTTGCAGGATACTGTAGAATCAAAGTGTCAAGGGCCACTTTCATAACTTCTTTTCCTTCCAGTGCCCCCAGCGACAGGGCCCGTATATACTGGTATTTGGGGATCAGGGGATCGCCTGCATACAGCTCAAAAGCCATATCGGCACTGGCAATTACCTCGGTATATTTTTTCTCCTGATAGAGCTTATATACACTTTCATAGTAACGCACCACCTTCATCTCCTCCTCTTGCAGCTCCTGCAGGTAGTTGGGATTATTCAACAACATGGCAAAATGGGACTCGGGATAAAGAACGGTAAGCTGACTGGCATAAATTTGTGCCTCGGATGGTTTCTGAACAGTATTATATAGTTCGTACATGTAGTAATGAACCGATGGACCGTACTCCGATTCGGGATATCTATTGATCAGTTCTTTAAAGGCTATGATCGACTCGTCATAATCGAGCAGGTTCTCCTTATAGATCAGTCCCATGTTATAAAGCGCATCTTCCAGTCTGTTGTTCGATAATACCATGGCCGAATCGGTCAATGGAATAGAAACCAGGTAAAACTCCCTCGATTTATTGTCCAGAATCGGAACGCCGCCCCCACCGTTCAGGGTATCCCCTTCGCTGCCCTCAACCTGTTCCATCTGTGAGTTAGTACGTTTGCTTTTTCGTCTCCAGTTGTCTTCGAGAGTTCGCTCCCCCCACTTCATTCTGAACTCGGGCTGACCAAAACTTTTGGCATTCAGGTTATAGAAATACCAGGTTCCTCCCGACTGTCCGCCCCTTGCTCCTGAAGACTGGTTATCGCCATAGAGCATGGACTGGTTAAAAGCCTGGTCCTGCATAGCCTGCTGTTCGGCAAGACGCGCCTCTTCTTCCTCTTTTCTTAGCTCCTCAATAATCCCATCGACAATCGACAGGCGTTGCGCTTCAGGTAAGGCAGCCAGCATCTGAAGACTGTCCTCCAGCTGGTAGGTATTGACATTGTAAACAAGATCGTTCAGGCTTGCTGAAAGTGATGCCAGTCCGGCATACCCCGGATAATCTATACCAAGGAAGGAAACAGCTGAATCATAGTAGGCGGCAGACAACATATAGTCGGGAGTATCGTAGAAAATCTCGGCCAGAGTAAGAGAGGAATATCCTTTCTGATACTGATTCTGCAGGCTGGTTGAAACCGATAACTGGTAGTACGCAATAGCCTCCTCCCGCTCTCCTTCTTCCATGGCTATATTACCCAGTGCGAAATATATCTGATCCTTATACTCCAGATTCTTGCTGTCTTTCAACATTTTCCTGAGTAGCTTCTTCAAATCTTCGCTATTGGCTCCACCGATTTCGTACACTTCAGCCATGCTTACCCGGGCGTTAAAAGCCATCTCGTACGGAGGATTATATTTGGTTACCCGCTTGTATTTTTCCAGGGCCAGGCTGTTCTGACCGGATTCCTCATAGAGTTGTCCCAGGATATAGGTAAATCTTATCCTGTCATTCTCCCGCACCCCCTTCTGACCCATGGCCAGTTCCAGTTGCTCAGCGGCCTCCTGGTAATCCTGATTTTTTATATAGAGCTGAGTCCGGGTGCTATAGAATGCTGAAAGGTACTCTTCAGGAAGGGCTGACTCATCGGCAAGAGTAATGAGAACCCGCTCGGCCTCTCTGTCTTCATCTATCATGATATAGGCACGGCTCAACCATATCATGGCCAGATAACGAATATCTTCCTTAGGAAAGGTAACCAGTATATGTTTGAAGGCTTCTGAGGCCAGGAAGAACTCTCCCTGATACATGTATGCTTTGCCCATCAGCATGTATGAATCATCGACCCATTTATTGTACTCATTTTTATCATAAAATGCCTTGTCTTTAGCCGACTGGTTCCCTTCTTTAACCTTGGGTTTGGCCGTAATGGAATGGAAAGTGACTACTTTGGTTGCCTTGTCGATGGCCCGCTTCATATCGCCGGAGACAGCCGTGTGCACAGACTCATCTTCATAAAGAAACACCTGCAGAATACGGTTATAATCGTTCCTTATAGAATTGTTGGCTTTCTCTACGCCCTTCTTATAACTTTCTTTCCCGTTGAAATAAATGTTATAATGCGATACAAGGTCGTGGTAATTCCTGGAAAGGGAGGTATTCTTCTCCACCGAACAAGATACAAGGCCGAGTATGAAAAGGAGGGTGCCTACTACCCAATATATGTTCTTACGGGAATACAAATCTGTCCAGTTATGACAAGTTTATGTCAGGTTCCTACAAGTAATTAACAGATTTTAAAATAAGTTATTTTATAAGCCTTGAAAAAAAGCACCTAGGCATTCACATCCACTACCTCTTTTATTTCCGGAACTTCCTTTTTTACCGCTATCTCCACGCCGGCTTTCAGTGTCTGCATACTGAAAGGACAACCATTACATGCCCCTTTCAACTCTACCTTAAGGACCATATCATCTGTGATATCAACCATAGCAATATCACCACCATCTGCAACCAGGTAAGGCCGGATCTTTTCCAGTGCCTTCTCAACGCGTTCTTTAATCGCTTCCATAATTCTCCTTTTTGTGTGCTATTTTGTTGTTATCTCCACTTTTTGGGTTGGAGCCTGTTCCGCATTCCGTTTGTTTAAAGCCTCTTCAACTCCTTGTGCAAGCATGCTGAATGCCTTTCCGGATGGACTGTCAGATGAAAGTGCAATGGGCTTGCCGGAATCACCTGATTCCCTGATTCCCTGAACAATGGGCACCTGGGCCAACAGGGGAATCCCCATCTTTTCGGCTAAGATCTTGCAACCTTCCTTTCCGAAAATATAGTACTTGTTATCGGGAAGTTCCTCGGGGGTAAACCATGACATGTTCTCCACAAGACCCAGAACAGGCACATTAATTTTCTCCCCGGCAAACATATTAATACCCTTGATCACATCGGCCAATGCCACATCCTGCGGAGTACTGACAATAACCACACCGGTGACCGGGACCTCCTGAACCATGGTCAGGTGAACATCACCTGTCCCCGGAGGCAGGTCGATCAGAAGGTAGTCCAACTCACCCCAGTCGCCCTGGGTAATGAGCTGCTTCAATGCGCTGGTGGCCATGGGTCCACGCCAGACTACAGCATCTTCTGCTTTGATAAAAAATCCAACCGACAATAACTTCACCCCATATTTCTCTATGGGTATGATCCACTCCACGCCATCCTCCGAACGGGCAGAAGGACGATCGCCCTCCACATCAAACATCTTGGGAATGGAAGGTCCGTATACATCTGCATCAATCAATCCAACACGCTTACCTGATTGGGCCAGCGCCACGGCAAGATTTGCTGCCACAGTAGATTTACCAACACCACCCTTTCCCGATGCTATGGCAACAATGTTTTTTACATGGGGTAAAACTTCACGCTCCGGTGGCGGATCCGGAACCAGAACCTGTATATGACCTTTCTTCAGCGACTCCTCGCCGAAGGCTCCATTGACGGCCCGCATACAGGCTTTTTTTATGGATTGAATAAATGGATCATTTGCCCTGCTGAATTGCAAGCCGACCCATAACTCACCTTCCCGGTAGCTTACATCACTGACCATGCCCGACGACACAATGCCCTCTTTTGTTTCCGGGTGACGAATCTTCTCAAGTACCTCCAGGATTTTCTCCTTCTGTATCTCCATAACTTGCCCAAAAATTAGTTCCCAAAGATAGCTTTTTTTATTTAGATTAAGTAGTCATAGTCCCAGTTCCTCTATAGGATCCCAGAACATTTGCTCCAGGTTAATGATGCGATTATCCTCTATAATGGCACCCTCATTTTCCAGCAACTCCTGCATTAGTTCGCTCCCGTCAAAATGATGCTTCCCGGTGAGCAGTCCTATCCGGTTTACAACCCGGTGGGCAGGGACATATTCGTCAGCTGTATGACTCTGGTTCATAGCCCAGCCTACCATCCTGGCAGCACCCGGCGACCCAAGATAGCGGGCAATAGCCCCGTAGGTGGTAACCCTTCCACAGGGTACCTTCCTGCATACATCATGTACAGCTTGAAAAAAACCTTTATCCTGAGTCATAGGGAACTTCCCTGATCTCCGTTCCTGCGGGAAGCCTGAAGCAGAGATAGTTAATTTTTATTCCTTCGGCCAGAAAGCGCTTTTCATAGTAGGTCTGGATAGAGACACGTTCGTCCTTCCACCCTTCACTGTATACGTCTGTTGAACTATGCTCCACCTCCAGATTGTTGAAGTGAACCAGCTCCAGGGTATCTGTATAGAGTTGCAGATTATCTGTTTTCAGGTGGATCCTTCCCCCGTCTTTGAGAAAAGCTCTGTATATGTTCAGAAAATGGGCGCCGGAAAGACGTTTTTTCAATCGCCGTCTCTTCTCCTGCGGATCGGGGAAGGTGATCCAGATCTCACTGACTTCATCCTTTGCAAAAAAAGAGTTGACAAAATCGATTCGGGTCCTCAGAAAAGCCACATTTGCAAGGCCTTCATTCTGCGCAGCCTTAGCCCCCGTCCATATACGGGCTCCCTTAATATCCAGGCCCAAATAGTTCTGGTGCGGATAGATTCTGGCCAGGCCCACCGTATATTCAGCCTTTCCGCAGCCCAACTCCAGGATCAAAGCATGGTCGTTACCAAAAACATCCTTGCTCCACTTCCCTTTCAGATGGTAGTCCCGTCTGAAAACCTCCTCTAAGGGAGGTTGAAAAACCCTGTCAAGGCTACTTAATTCCCTGAATCTGGATAGTTTCTTCTTTCCCAAATTACTTATGGATTGACACGTTCGATTCGGACACCCAGGTCGGTTACCGGAAGTTCAGGTTCTCTCATGGCCTGTTCCAGTGTAAAGACGTAAATGCCCGGAATACGAAATTGGCTTTGCTTCCTGTATAGGAGCCTCAGCTCCCTGATATTCCCGTTTCCCTTGCCTGTCCATTTTCCGTCAGGGGCAGCCAGAACCAGGTTGATGGTATCTTTCAGATGCTGTCCCGAGGGTGATTTCACATGTACAAACATATAGAGATTGCTCATGGGATATTCTACCGTATGACGCACCTGCAGGTAAATGTTATGCATGGAGACTGTATCGGAAATATCGACCTCGAACTCCATGGCATCCCTCCAGCTCCACATCCCTTTCTCCGTTGGCTTATACTGGTCATAAACCATGCCTGGATCGCACGATTGAACGTGAAGCAGGAGTACCATAAGAGCCAGTATTATTGGATATCTCATCAATTTTTCCGGGGATTTCTGTGTGGTCTGCTTTTCTTTCTTTTCTTTTTGGACTGCTCCTTTTCAAAACGGGTAAGCGACCCCTTTCCGGCCCCGTTGGTATATTCCAGCTTTTCCTGTCTGTCAGGGATAATGATCTCATTTAATTCTTCCGGCACATTCCCGTTTCTGTTCATTGCCTGAATCTCAGATACACGCACAGCCGAAACCGGAATAAGCGCCTGGCCTCCACCCTCTGTTGTGCCATACCACATGATACCTCTGTATACATCCGTTTTGAGGTGGTATGCCTCTCCCTGTTTTAGTTTCAGGTTGATGGCAGTATCGGGAAAATGTTTTCGTGCATCTTCATACCCGGCCAGTTCGTAGTTCAGGCAACATTTAAGCTTGCCACACTGTCCGGCCAGCTTTTGCGGATTCAGAGCCACCTCCTGCACCCGGGCAGAGTGGGTGCTGACCGAAACAAAGTTGGTGACAAATGTTGAACAGCAAAGCTCCCTTCCACAGGTACCGATACCCCCGATTCTTCCAGCCTCCTGTCTTGCTCCAATCTGTTTCATTTCGATACGGATCCTGAAGGATTCTGCCAGCACCTTAATCAATTCTCTGAAGTCAACCCGTTCATCGGCGATATAGTAAAAGATGGCCTTGGTACCATCGCCCTGGTACTCAACATCCCCAATCTTCATATTCAGTCCCAGATCTGAAGCTATCTTCCGGCTGCGAAACATGGTTTCCTCTTCCTTGTCGATGGCCTCCTTCCACTTATCAATGTCAACCTGCTTTGCCTTGCGGTAAACTTTCTTCAGCTCTTCACTGTCATCATGGTATTTGGTTTTCTGACGCTGCTTTTCTACAATTTCCCCGGCAAGTGAAATAATTCCGATGTCGTGCCCCGGAGATGCCTCCACGGCAATTATATCCCCGCGCTTCAGTCTCAGTTCATTTACATTCCTGTAAAAGCCTTTCCTGGTATTTTTGAAGCGCACCTCAAGCACTTCCGGTACATCCCGGTCCGTCACCTCCCTTAACCAATCATAGGATTCAAGCTTAGAGCAGCCTCCGAAATAGGAATCGATCCTTTCCAGGTTATCCTCATTCACCTCCAGGTACTTTTCCTTACAACACCCTCTCGCTTTCAGGCTTTCCATAGTGTAAAAATAGAGATTCAGTTCTTAAAATAAAATAAGCTCAGCCAGCCGCCGGAGCTTTTTGCATCAACAGCCTGATCACTCCAATGGAAAGATCCATCAATATAATCCTGGGATTACCGTTGGCCTCGATATGATTTCCGGCCAGTGTAAAGGCTTCCGCCAGGGCATGAACATTTCCATCGTGAATAAAGGGACTAAACCTGCTTGAAAAATCAGACTCTTTTGCCGACATAAAATTCAGGCTATCATGTTCCAAATGGAGCATGAAATTCTCCCGAATCAGGCGCAGGGAATAGTCAATCAGTTGCTTCTGCCGCTCCCGGCCCATTCCTGCCACGCGTTCCACCCAGCCATTAATCTGAATAATATCCCTGGCATAAGAGAGCCTCATTAATTCGGTGAAAAGATCAAAATGCTGAGCTTCGACCTCATCCTGACGCAGGGCTTGAAAGGCGGTGCTCATATTGCCATTGGACCTGAGCACAGCATCCTCAATCATCCGGGGATCTGCCTGCTCCAATTGCATCAGTCCCTCCCTGATATCCGCATTTGCAATGGGGGGCACATGAAGCAACTGGGTCCGGCTTAGAATGGTTGGACAGAATCTTGTCCGTATGTTCAGATGCCATCAGTATTAATGTCTTTTCCGGTGGCTCTTCAATCAACTTTAACAGCTTATTGGCGGCAGGTTGATTCATTTTTTCGGGCAGCCAGATCACAACCATGCGATAGTCCGATTCATAGGGCTTAAAGCCCAGCTTCCGGATAATGGTTTCGCTCTCCTTTACATTGATAATACCCTGCTTATTCTCAGCTCCAAGGGAATCATACCACTGACTTTCCGTAAGGTAATAATCGGCAAGCAGTGCAGCCCTCCATGCTTCGGCATAATCATCACTTACCGGTGGAGCAGACATACTTCCTGTTTTCATCACAGGGACCAAAAAATGGAGATCGGGGTGAACCAGTTTTCCAAACTTGATGCACGATGGACAGACCCCACAGGAATCATCTTCCTGCCTGTCGTTACATGCCAGATATTGGGCCATGGCCAATGCCAGTGCCAACTTCCCTGTACCCTCAGGGCCAAACAACATCAATGCATGGGGAGTCCGGTCGTCCCGTACCAGTTTCAGGAGTTTTTCTTTTACTTCCTTCTGTCCTATGATCTCTTTAAACAACATTGTCCTTACAAACTGTAAATGTAGAATTTCTTTTTTACCTTTGGGATTCCTTACCGCATCATAACATTATTACTTAAAACTTATTGATATGCAAATGATTGATAATTATAACTTTGCAGGGAAGAAAGCGATCGTCAGGGTTGATTTTAATGTCCCCCTGGGAGCACAGTATGAAGTGACCGACAATACCCGGATCCGTGGGGCACTTGCCACCATGAAAAAGGTACTGGCCGATGGCGGATCGCTTATCCTTATGTCCCATCTTGGTCGTCCGAAATCCGGACCGGAGGAGAAGTTTTCCCTGAAACATGTGATTCCTGACCTGAAGGAACTCCTGGGAGTAGATATCCAGTTTGCCAATGATTGTGCCGGTGAAGAAGCTGTAAATAAAGCTGCTGCTCTTCAGCCTGGAGAAGTCCTGCTTCTGGAAAACCTTCGTTTCTACAGTGCCGAGAACAAAGTCAATACCGACGATGAGAAAGCTGCCACCAGGGTCTTTGCAGAGAAGCTTTCAGGCTATGCCGATGTCTATGTAAATGATGCATTTGGAACGGCACACCGTGCACATGCTTCCACTGCGGTAATTGCGGATTTCTTCGATGAGGATGCAAAAATGTTTGGCTTCCTGATCAACAAAGAGATTGAAGCCATGGATAAGGTGCTGCATCACAGTGAAAAGCCCATGACCGCCATTATGGGTGGTGCCAAGGTATCTGATAAAATCCAGGTGATTGAGAACCTGCTTGACAAGGTTGATAACCTGATTATCGGTGGAGGTATGACCTATACCTTTATCAAGGCCCGTGGAGGCGAAATTGGAAATTCACTTTGCGAAGAGGATAAACTGGATGTAGCAAGCGATCTGGTAAAGAAGGCGGAAGAAAAAGGAGTGAATCTGATCCTGCCGGTTGACCAGGTACTGGCCGATAAATTTGACAACGATGCTAATACCGAGATCGCAGATATTGACAAGGGAAGGGTTGGATATATGGGTCTTGATATCGGACCCAAATCCATTGAATTGCTAAGCGAGGTAATCATGAACTCAAAAACTATTCTCTGGAATGGTCCAATGGGTGTCTTTGAAATGCCAAACTTCCAGAAAGGAACCGTAAGCATTGCACAGGCCATTGCCGAGTCAACCGCACAAGGGTGTTTCAGCCTGGTGGGCGGAGGCGACTCAGTGGCGGCTGTCAACAAATTCGGACTGGCCGACAAGGTGAGTTATGTATCCACCGGAGGAGGTGCCATGCTGGAGTACATTGAAGGCATAGTATTGCCCGGTATTAAGGCAATCAGGGGATAACTCAGCCTCGTAATTTTCCGGGGTATTTTTCGCAACGTGGTTATTTAGCTACGCTAAAAAATCCCAGGTTGCTTCCAAAACACCCCGGAAAAATGAAAACTCGGTATAGTATGCCAGTTTGCTTCAAAAACATCCGGAAATAATAAGATGCCTGCAATTTAGAGAGGAGAAAAGATATGGATCAGGCTTTTATAGAGAACATATTTAAGATAAATGACCGGAATACCTTCAGGGCAGCCGCCCTGGAGGTTTTTCATTTCCAGGCCAGGCATACTCCGGTATACAGGGACTACCTGGCTGCACTCGGGAAAGATCCTGCGTCGGTCACGGCAATCGAAGAGATTCCTTTTTTGCCCATTGAATTCTTTAAATCGCATGTTGTTATTGAAGAGGGCATGGAAGCAGAAGTGGTTTTTGAAAGCAGTGGCACCACGGGAACAAGTCCATCCAGGCACCATGTGGCAGATGCCGGTCTGTATAAGGAAAGCTTTCTGAGGACTTTCTATTCATTTTACGGTTCCCCTGAAGAGCTCTGCATCCTGGCCCTGCTTCCTTCCTACCTGGAGCGGGAGGCTTCCTCGCTGGTGTATATGATGGACCACCTGATCCGCTGGTCGAAGCATCCCGACAGCGGATTTTACCTGGATAATCTTGAAGAACTCTCAGCCATCCTGCAGAAAAGGAACAACGACCAGCAGGCCACCCTGCTGGTGGGGGTCAGTTTCGCCCTGCTGGACCTGGCCGAACAACATCCTTTGGAGTTCTGGAACAACATCAGGCTAATGGAGACCGGCGGGATGAAAGGACGACGAAAAGAGATGGTCAGGAGCGAATTGCATGAGCAATTTCAATCTGCCTTTGGGCTGGAGACCGTTCATTCTGAATACGGAATGACCGAACTTCTGTCCCAGGCTTACTCAGGAGGTGAGGGGCTTTTCCAAAGCCCCCCCTGGATGAAAGTCCTGATCCGCGATCCCAATGATCCCCTCTCGCTACTATCCCCTGGCCAGTCAGGCGGCATTAATATTATCGACCTGGCCAATATTCACAGCTGTTCCTTTATTGCCACGGGCGACCTGGGGAAGGTCTATGAAGACGGGAGTTTTGAAGTACTTGGTCGCTTTGACCAGAGCGATATCAGGGGCTGTAATTTACTGGTTCCCTAATTCCCCTCCCAGACCAATAGTCTGAGCTCTCCGCTTCCCGGATCTTCGAAAGGACCAGCCGTGGGCTTGTCCGGATTGCGTTTCTTTCCGAAAAAGTCAGCATCGATTTGCAGCGCAGATCCATCCGGGTTTTCCCAGGCCTGACCGGTACGGACCGCCTTGCCCAGAAACTCTGTGTTGATGAGCGGACACTACATTTCCCAGGAATCAGGATTCAGGGACAGGTTTAAATACAAGTGCCGCGAGGTGGATAGTTTTCATTCAGTAAAAGGTTATTGTCTTTGGTAATTTTCAGGTTTTTGTAAATTGGTACACCATGTCTCTGGATTCCTCTATTAAATTTTTCCTGATTGTTGCCCTTGTGGGCCTCCCATTCAACTGGCTAAATCTGCAATCCCAGGATCTTGATTCACTTCTTAATAACAAGCGGGTTTACCAATCTGCAAATATCGGGGAGCTGAACGTGCCCAGAATCGACGGGGAGCTGGATGATGAGATCTGGAGCCTGGGGGAGTGGAAGGGCGATTTTATCCAGCAGTTTCCCTACAGTGGCAGCCCGGCCAGTGAACCCTCCTGGTTTAAGATCCTGTACGATCACTCCAACCTCTATGTGGCCCTTATCTGCAAGGACAGTGAACCCGATAAGATCATTGACAAGCTGGGTCGCAGGGATTCGCGCGCCGGGGATATGGCGGGCATTGCCCTGGACAGTTATTTTGATAAAAGAACCGCATTTGAATTCAGTATTACGGTTGCGGGGCAGAAAATGGATGTGAAACACCTGGGTGACTGGGATTTTGATTTTAACTGGAATGCCGTATGGGATGCTGCTACCTCCAGAACCGATACCGGATGGATCGCAGAGATAAAGCTACCCTTCAGCCAGATCCGCTACGCCAATGAGCCCGAACATACCTGGGGATTGCATTTTTACAGGATAGTCTCCAGGAAACAGGAAGCAAGCAGCTGGGATCCCATACCCCGGGAGGCTCCTGCCACGGTCTACCTCTTTGGAGAATTAAAAGGGATTGAAAACATCCGGAGTTCGCGCCAGGTGGAATTCCTTCCTTATGCACTGGGATCATACTCCCTTTTGCAGGGGGAAAATCAGGCAGGAGAATTCGGTTTTAACGCGGGACTGGATGCCAAGGTGGGAATCAGCAGTGACTTTACCCTGGACCTCTCCGTAAATCCTGATTTCGGACAGGTAGAGGCCGATCCGTCGGTCCTGAACCTCACTTCATTTGAAACCTTCTTTGAAGAGAAAAGACCCTTCTTCCTGGAGGGAAATGATGTGTTTGATTTTGAGCTGGATGGAGATATCCCCTACTATTCCAGAAGGATCGGGAGTGCACCGAACTTCTCAAATCCCTATACCAACTGGACAATTTCAGATCGGCCCAACAGGACAACCATCCTGGGTGCGGCTAAGCTCACCGGAAAAAACAAGAAAGGACTATCTGTGGGTCTGGTTAATGGCTTAACAGCAGCGGCATACGGGACGGCCTATAATGAAATTGAACCGGAAAAGGAGATTGTTGTATCGCCCCTGAGCAACTATCTGGCCACGCGGATAAAGAGAGACTTTAAGGAAGGAAACACTGTTTTTGGTGGTATTTTCAGCCTGGTGAACAGGTTCTCATCCGACTCGGTGAGTGAGCTCCTGCTTCCATCGAGTGCCATCAGCGGGGGACTGGACCTGCTGCATTACTGGAACAATAAAAACTACTTCTTTGAGGTGAAAACCATCGCCAGTCAAATGAATGGTTCAAAGGAGGCGATCCTTCAGAAACAGCTTTCCAACATACACCGTTACCAGCGTCCCGATGCAGACTACCTGGAAGTGGACAGTCTGAAGGAAGAGCTGGGGGGATACGGAGGTCTGGTCAGAATCGGAAAGAACGGTGGACATTGGAACTTTCACCTGCAGGGCCAATTCCGAAGTCCGGGACTCGATCTGAATGATGTTGGCTATATCAGACAATCCGACTTCATCGGGGAAGAGACCCAGGTCTCCTATGAGATGAACGAACCAAAAAAGTGGATCAGGAATTATACAATCATGCTTTCCCAGGAGGCCTTATGGAGCTTTGGAGGAGAAAATACGGGTAACACGGTCAGGGCATCGCTGAAGCTCAGGAACAATAAATTGTGGAGTTTCGGAATCAACTCCAAATACCAGTTTTCCATCCTGGATACAAGGGAACTAAGGGGCGGACCTGCACTGCGCAATGATCCCTTATTTCTTTTGGGCTCATCGGTGGAAAGCAATTCCTCAAAAAATCTCTATGGAGGTATCTCATACGATTTTTCTACCATGTTCATGGACAATTCATTTGAAAGCTCGCTGATGCTCAGCCTTACCTGGATGCCGGTTAAAAGATTCAAGATCAGCGGCCTGGCACATCTATGGCATTGGCAGTACCCCCAGCAGTACGTTATCATCCATTGCGGGAGCCAATTCCACAGAGTATGTGGTAGGCAATATCGACCGAAATACCACCTCCTTTACTTTCAGAAGCGAACTGTACCTTACCCCTGAAATGTCCATACAGTTCTATGGGAGTCCCTATTACTCAGTTGGTAAGTATGATGAATTCAGACGGGTAAATCAATCCCAGGCCCGGGACATCAACGAAAGGCTGGACGCTCTGGATCTGAGTTACGATGAGTCCCTGAATATCTATTCGTATGAACATGATGGAGAAACCTTCAGTTTTTACAATCCCGATTTCAGTTTTACCCAACTCCGTACCAACCTGGTCTTCCGGTGGGAATACAAGCTGGGTTCCACCCTCTATTTTGTCTGGTCGCACGATCGCTCCGGATGGGAATCTGCTTACAACCCCATTGGTGATATTGTGGGTGATCTTTTCGGGATCGATGGGAACCATGTATTTATGCTAAAAGCAAACTTCTGGTTCTCCCTGTAGAATAGGATTGTCAGATTTTCTGGACGATCTCTATGGTATTGATATCCTTTACCATGATGGCAAAATTCCCCTCGTCTGTCTTGCCGGTAAAACGGATGTACCTGACCATCTCATAAATACCCGTTTTGCCATCCTTGAAGGTGAGTTCAACCTTAATATAACTCGGATCACTTGGGCTCAGGTCATGCCGCACACTTATCCAGGTCAGATCGGCGATATCCACATCCTTTAGTTCTGTACCCTGGTAAATAGGAAAATCTGAGGTCCCGCAGGAGGAGGACGAAGATGAAGAAGCATTCTGAACGGTTGTGGTCACCTTCTTAAGATCGGTAATCTTTGCCGTTACACTCTTTCCCTGTGCATATGTGGCCAGTCCAAAGGAAACAAGCAACAAAGCAGTCCAAATTGTTCTTAGTCTCATAATTATTCTTTTTACTAAATTCCAGTATGTAAATATACGTATTGCATCATTGATACTGCCCCTGATATTAGTAACTAAACATTTCCCTGTCTGGTATGTTCAACTTAAATAAAATGGTATGGCTAAAAAATTATTAATACTCCTGAGCATGGCTTCATTATTCTCCTGCAAGACAACACAGGATCTTCCAACAGTTGAAAAAGTTGACATTCCCAAATATTCGGGAGTTTGGTATGAAATTGCACGATTGCCCAACAGCTTTGAAAAAGGTCTGGAATGTGTGACCGCCACCTATACGCAAAAGAGTAATGGAAAGATTGAGGTGCTCAATAAGGGATACTCATCCGAAAAAGGAAGTTATAAGACCGCCAAAGGCACTGCCTGGCTTCCTGACAGCAAGTATCCCGGCAGATTAAAAGTGACTTTCTTCTGGCCTTTCGCAGGAAACTATTATATTATATCCCTTGAGGAGAATTATCAATATGCGCTTGTTGGAGATCCATCACGAAAGTATCTGTGGGTACTGGCCAGAACCAAAACACTGGACGTTTCCATCTATGATGATTTGATGAAAAAAGCAGAAAGCAATGGCTTTGATATTAATAAGGTCATTAAAATAAATCAAGAGTGTGAATGAGTGCCCGACTGCAAATATCACGTGTTTTGATCACCGGGGGAAGTGGTCTGATTGGCCAAGGCCTTTGTAATCGCCTGCAGCAAAAGGGATATGAAGTGGCCTTGCTTGGAAGAAGCAAAAGCTCTAATACAAATATTCAGTCCTATACCTGGAACATCGATCGGAATGAAATCGATAAGGATGCCATCAACAGCTGTGATTTTATCATACATCTTGCCGGGACCAATATTGGGGCAAAAAGGTGGACAAGTAAAAGAAAAGAGGAGATAATAAGCAGCAGGATCAAATCAATCGATTTGATTTTTAATAACTTAGATAAGAAAAGTTCTGAGCTGAAAGCCTTTATTTCAGCATCAGCCATCGGGTATTACGGGGCTGTAACTTCTGAGCATATTTTTAGCGAAACAGATCCCCCTGCCAGCGATTTCCTGGGACAGGTCTGTGAAGAATGGGAACAGGCTGCAGATAAATTCTCCTCCATAGGGATCAGGACGGTCAAACTAAGAACAGGAGTGGTTCTCTCAAAACAGGGGGGAGCATTATCCAAGCTTCAAAAACCAGTTCAATGGGGTTTTGCTTCAGCTATTGGTTCAGGAAAACAGTATATGCCCTGGATCCATATGGATGATTTATGTGCCATCTACATCCAGGCCCTTGAAAACATCCGGATGGAGGGGGCCTATAATGCCGTGGCTCCCGAGCACGTGAACAATGAAGCTTTCACCAGGAAGCTTGCACAGGCGCTTCATAAACCTATGTGGTTTCCTAATATTCCTGCTGCTGCCATGAAACTTCTGTATGGTAAATTGGCTGTGATGCTCCTGGAAGGAAGCAGGGTTTCCTCTGAGAAAATTAAATCCGCTGGATACAAATTTCAATATCCCGACCTTGACACTGCTTTTCAAGAACTTTATATTTAAGGCAGGGCGGTACTAGCCCTGCCTCTATGATTCAACTAGTTTATCTTAATTTGACGAGCCGGTTTTGGCTTGAGCTCTTCCCTTTTAGGCAGGGTAATATGAAGAATGCCTTCGTTGTAATTGGCTTTAATCTTATCCCCGTCCACAAGATTTTCCGCTATAGTAAAAGTCCTTTGAAAAGACTTATAACTAAACTCACGTCGGGTATAAATATCATTCGATTTGTCTTCTTTCTCCTCTTTGAGTTCGGAAGAAATCGTCAGGCGCCCATTTTCATAATCCACATTAATCTGCTCTTTCTTCATGCCCGGAGCAGCCACATCGATCATGAATTCATCACTGTTCTCCTTAATGTTTACTGCCGGTAATGTTGAATTTGTTCCGGCAAAATTTGAATTGGACCAATCCATCAGGTCCCCTTCGAAAAACCTGTTCAGGAACGAAGGGAAAGATGGATACAAATTGTCAGATAATCTTGCAATAGTCATGGCTAAGCCCTCCATTTTTTACTTACGGTTGTACCGCATTGGTTAAACAAAATATTTTCTTTTTTACCCTTTCAGGGTTCGATATCAGCTTTTCAAATTCTGTGCCACTCATGCTCCAGGTGGCTTTCAAATACATGAGACTTTCACAGCATGACAAATTGTAACTAAAAGACAGGTTCTCAACTCTTTGTTTAACATTTTTTAAGAAATATGCAGGCAGTCTAGTGTCATTATGGCAGTTTGTTTGGTGGTTATTTCATGTCATTGTGTCATTATCTGGGTTATGGCGCGTCATTTGACGATTATAATACAAAAGCAAATAATAACATAACTGACATATAAATGGATACAGATAAATTCACTATAAAAGCACAGGAGGCTGTTCAGCGGGCTCAGCAAATTGCACAGGAGCTCCAGCATCAGTCCATTGAATGTACCCACCTGCTGAAAGGTATACTTCAGGTGGATGAAAACGTATTTCCCTACATCCTGAAGAAACTCTCCATGAATGGATCCCAGGTGGAGTCCACTCTGGATCAGATGATCGCACAACACCCGAAAGTCTCCGGAGGCGAAAGCTATTTTTCCAGGGAGACAGTAAATGCGCTACAAAAAGCTCAATCGGCCCTGAAGGAGCTGGGAGATGAATACATCGCCCTGGAACATCTGCTTCTGGGTATTCTCCGGTCTGGAAACCAGGTAAGCCGCATGCTGAAAGATGCCGGCATGAATGAAAAAGATCTCCTGGAAGCCATTAAGGAACTCAGGAAGGGAGGACAGGTAAATACCAGGTCCTCCGAAGATTCCTACCTGGCCCTGGACAAATATGCCATACATCTGAATGAAAGGGCCGAGTCAGGCAACCTGGATCCGGTGATCGGACGAGATGACAGAGATCCGCCGGGTGCTGCAGATACTAACACGTCGCACAAAAAATAATCCCATCCTGGTGGGTGAACCGGGTGTGGGAAAAACGGCCATAGCCGAAGGCATTGCTCTCAGGATCGTGAACGGTGATGTGCCCGATGACCTTTTGTCCAAGCAGATCTACTCCCTCGATATGGGAGCCCTGATTGCCGGGGCCAAGTATAAGGGGGAATTTGAAGAACGTCTGAAGTCGGTGGTAAATGAGGTGATTGGATCCGAAGGTGAAATTGTACTTTTCATAGATGAAATCCACACCCTGGTTGGAGCAGGAGGAGGAGGCGAAGGCGCCATGGATGCAGCCAATATCCTGAAACCAGCTCTGGCAAGGGGTGAATTGAGGGCCATCGGAGCGACTACCCTAAATGAATTTCAGAAATACTTTGAAAAAGACAAAGCCCTCGAGAGGCGCTTCCAGAAAGTATTCATTGATGAACCCAGTGAAGAAGATGCCATCTCAATTCTCAGGGGCATTAAGGAAAAATATGAGAATTTCCATAAAATAAGAATCCGGGACGAAGCTATTATCTCCGCAGTGCAACTGTCGGTCCGTTATATAACCGATCGTTTTCTGCCCGATAAAGCCATTGACCTGATTGATGAATCTGCCTCTCACCTCCGGTTGGAAATGAATTCCAAACCGGTGTCCATTGATGTCCTGGAGCGGAAGATTCAACAGCTGGAGATCGAAAGGGAAGCCTTTAAAAGGGAAAAAGATAAAAGCAGGGTGGAGCAAATCTCCAGGCAGATTGCCGACCTGGAAGACGAACACAAACAACTGATGGCCACCTGGGTGGAGGAGAAAACCATTGTTGAAAAGATCCAGAAGATCAAACAGAATATCGAGCAGCTCCGTTACCAGGCCGAAAAAGCTGAAAGAGAAAGCGACCTGGGCGCCGTGGCTGAAATACGCTATGGTCAATTACCGGCTGCGGAAGAGGAGCTGGCCGTCACCATAGCCAGGCTTCAGGAGTATGAAGAAGAGGGACAACGCCTTGTCAGAGAAGAAATCACCTCGGAGGATATCGCGGAGGTTGTTTCCAGCTGGACCGGTGTGCCGGTGAACCGGATGCTTCAAAGTGATAAAGAAAAGCTTCTGCATATCGAAGAGGAGCTCCAGAAAAGAGTTGTGGGTCAGGATGAAGCCATTCAGGCTGTGTCAGCCGCTATACGCAGAAGCAGGACGGGCCTCTCAGATGAGCAAAGGCCCATTGGATCCTTCCTCTTTCTGGGTACCACCGGTGTAGGGAAAACCGAGCTTGCCCGGGCCCTGGCAGAGTACCTTTTTAACGATGAGAGTCTTATGACGCGAATCGATATGAGTGAATACCAGGAAAGACATGCGGTGTCGAGGCTGGTGGGGGCCCCTCCCGGTTATGTGGGCTATGAAGAAGGCGGACAGCTTACCGAAGCGGTCAGAAGAAAACCTTATTCGGTGATACTGCTGGATGAGATTGAAAAAGCACATCCTGATACATTTAACATCCTTCTACAGGTTCTGGAAGATGGCCGCTTAACAGATAATAAGGGCAGGTTGGCCAACTTCAAAAATTCCATCATCATCATGACCTCCAACCTGGGTTCAGAAATCCTTCAGGAGAATTTTGCAGAGGTGGCAGTCTCAGATCTGGAAAAGGTATTTGAAAAATCCAGGTCCCAGGTATTCGAGCTACTGAAGCGAAACCTCAGGCCGGAGTTTCTGAACCGGATTGATGAATTGGTGATGTTCCGTCCATTAAGCATGGATGACATGGAGGGGATTTTACATATCCAGCTGAATCTGCTCCAGAAAAAGCTGGAGAAACAGGAGATCACCATTGAGGTAACTGAGTCCTGCATTTCATTCCTTAAGAATGAAGGATTCGACCTCCAGTTTGGAGCAAGACCCTTGAAACGCCTGATCCAGAAGAGGATCCTTGACCAGCTATCCATCGCCATGCTGGAAGGAAAGGTTCAGCCGGGTTCGCACACCATAATCGATGTGGCTGATGGCCAGGTAGTGTTTTCCCGGAAGGATGGCTAAGCATCCTCCCGAGACCTTTGTTCGTCCATACCAAAAACGGCCTGATTCTTCAGGCCGTTTTTGTTTTCAGGGATTTTCCTTGACTTTGAGGAATAGTTTTGCAAAATTGTACATCAAATGATTCCAACCAGGTTTTAACCGCAAAACTCCCCATCATGCAAAAAGTCAACAGAAGAAATTTCCTTAAAAGCACAGGTGCAGCAACCGCCTTTACCATAGTCCCGCGTTTTGTTCTTGGAGGGCCAGGGTATGTGGCTCCCAGTGACACAGTATATATCGCCGGAATCGGAGCTGGTGGTAAAGGAACATCGGATCTCACCTCCTGTGCAGAAAGCAAGCATGCAAAAATTTCCTTCCTCTGTGACGTAGATGACCGCATGGCAGTGGAATCCAAAAAGAATTTTCCCGATGCTAAATACTACAGGGATTTCAGGGAGCTGCTGGAAAAGGAACACAAGAATATAGATGCAGTTATCGTATCCACTCCCGACCATTCCCATGCCGCCGCTGCCATGGCAGCCATGCAACTGGGCAAGCATGTGTACGTGCAAAAACCCCTTACTCACAGTATAGGTGAGGCACGGGCCCTGACTGAAGCAGCTAAAGAATACAAAGTTGTAACCCAGATGGGAAACCAGGGAGCATCCGAGGAACCGGTTCGAAGAATGAAAGAGATTGTAGATGCAGGTTTGATTGGTCAAGTACACAGGGTTTATGCCTGGACCGACAGACCTGTCTGGCCCCAGGGCATCGCTGCACCCACCGGCAAATACGAAATTCCCAAGGAGCTGGACTGGGACCTCTGGCTGGGACCTGCTCAGGCCATCGACTTCAATCCGGCCTACCTGCCCTTCAACTGGCGTGGCTGGTGGCGATTTGGAACCGGGGCCCTGGGCGACATGGGATGCCACGTAATGGATCCTGTTTTCAGAATCCTTCCCATTGATTATCCCACCGCTGTGGAATGCAGTGCCACCGCGGCCTATGAGGGCTTTTTCCAGGTGGCCAGGTATACAGAAAGTTGTCCGTCTTCCTCCATCACCCATTTAACATTCCCACGAACCGATGGCCTGGGGGACATTCTCCTGACCTGGATGGATGGCGGACTTCGTCCCCAGATGCCCGAGGAACTTCCTGCGGACCATGAAATGGCCCAGTTGACCAATGGAGTGATCTTTGAAGGCAGCAAAGGAAAACTCATCGGGAGCCATGGCGATGAGCCCCTGCTTCTGCCCCTTTCCCTGAATGAGCAGATTGCCGCCGTACCCAAAACTGAAAAGCGGGTGCCGGAAGGACATTACGTGGCCTGGGTGGAAGCCTGCATGAAAGGACAGGGGGATGCTGACCTGAGTTCCAGGTTCGAATATGCCGGACCATTTACAGAAGCCGTCTTGATGGGCAACCTGGCAATACGAAGCTACCAGCTGGAAGTCAGTGAGGGTGGAGATTCATCCTATCCCGGCAGAAAGAAGTTACTCTGGGATGCCAAAAACATGAAGATCACCAATTTCGATCCGGCCAATGAATTTGTAATGCGCAAGTACAGAGAAGGCTGGAGCCTATGAGGTCCTGTCTGAGGATATTGACCTTATTTACTCTACTGCTACCATTTGTATTTAATGGCTGCAGCAAGGAGGATTATTTGCCCGGACTGAGCGGCAATATGGTAGGCTATGTCTATACCTTTAACGAATTTGGGTCCTTGTTGGAGGACCGGAGCCAGGTTAAGATCACCGCCATAGGTCTGGATCAAAGCTATCATGCAAGTACCAATTCCAAAGGAAGATTTGTGGTGGAAGACGTTCCCACCGGGACCTATGAATTGCATATAAAAAAAGAAGGCTTTGGAACGCTCAAACAGTTCGGAGTCCAGCATCTGGGGGGAAAACCTACCATACTTTTAAATACCCGGGAAGAGGAGCAGGCCTATTTTCTATATGAAATGCCTGCATCGATCATTAAGCATCTCCACATCGTAAATGATAGTATTACATGTGTATTTACCTTTGGTATTGTTCCAAATCCCTCCTCCACCTTTTTTCTGAAAGTCTATTTTTCCAGTGAGAACAATTTCACAAGGCAAGATGCCGAATATGTTGAAAATGTCAGAATCTGGTATTCAGATGGAAAGTATTGGAGCAGGTTCCACTTTGAAAGAACTCCTTATGATCCCGGGGAAACCGTCTACTATAAGGCTTGCCGCTATACAATTCCTCTTGTTTTCGGGCCACTATATGAAAATTGGAACGTAAGTGGTGTGGACACTTATTTTGATTATGAACTCAATGAAACCATATATCCCAACCTGGGTGATGAATCTGAACAATACTCTTTTATTTTTGCGGAATAGGGCCATTCTCCTGACGGGGATCGTCTTATTGACCCTGGCAAACTCCTGTGAAGAATTGCCTGAGCCTTTGTTCACCAATGCTGTCATAAACGGAAACATTGATGTTTATTATGACAATTATGAAGCTCCGGAAGCTATCAGCATTACCGCCCGTGGCCCCTATGAGAAAAAGGAGACCCTTACAGATAGTGAGGGAGACTACGAGATCACAGGATTAGGGAACGGTACCTACGAACTGGAAATCAGCAAAGAAGGATACGGAACCAAGTACCATTATGGCATCCAGCTTTTCGGCAATGATACGGTCAGAGTGAGGGATTTGCTATACCTTAGGATGACAGGGATCAAGCTACCCACATTTTATGAGGTACGTACCTCGGATTACTATGACTTTCTGAATGATACAAAGATTGTTATAACCACCAACCGAAGCCAGGGCGAGATACCTGCCCGGGTATTTATGTCAGAGGACGATGATGTCAGCTATAAAAATTTCCAGTGGACCACCAAGGCTCATTCAGTAAAACGAAATGGCTTTGATAAGATATTGTTGTTCATTGAAAACATACCTTTCGAAAGCGGAAGAACGATTTATCTGAAAGTCTATATATGCAATCCTGAAGAGTATTATGGGTATTTTAACAAAAAAACGGGAATGCTGACCTTCTCAACCCTGGAGGAGGATGAGCATTCTTCTGTTATGAGTTTTACAATGCCCTGACCATGCAAAAAATTTCTCAAATATGGATTGTATTATTACTCTGCTGCATAGGTGTGGCCTGCGAAAAATCAGATCCTGAGCTTCTAAGCGGAGATATTTCCGGAATTGTGGAAGTATATGATGAAAACCAATATCTCCTGGAGGATATGTCGGGTGTTCAGCTCAGTCTGACCGACGGAACATTCTCAGCCCAAACCAGTTCAGATCCTTCCGGCAAGTTCCTTTTTGAAGATATAGACTATGGAAATTACCAGGCTGACCTGGCTTTGGAGGGGTATATCAAAACATATGGTGATAAACCCGTTCACCACCTGGGGGGCTACAGCCCGACGATGGTGGAATACAAACTTTATGAAGTTCCCAAATTTGAGACACGTATCGACAGCTTCAAATTCAATGGAACATATGAAAGATCCTATGTTTATGTAAATCTACAGGAGCTTTCCGGCATACCAAAGATTGCTTATATATTCTGGTGTTTCTTCAGCGATAGTCCGGATGTGTCAGAGGAAAATTTTGTCGGAAAAAACAGCGGATGGATGTGGTCTCCGGAGCTAGATGGACTGCTGACCGAGATCAGCGTGGAGATATGGGATTACGGATTTGATCAATTGGATTCCGACACGATTTACCTGCGTGTATATCCCCAGGCCTGGGGGCAGGGGTATTATGACTATTATCCAGAATCACTGGGGAAAGCTTCCAACGTGATAAGCTTTAGGGCTGAATAGAATCCAGTTCCTCCCTGTCCTTCTTTTTCAGCCCCTGCACTACCAGCTCATAGCTGTGATCAATTAATTCTTTCACCAGGTTTGCCGGAATGCTGCCAGTGAAATACACCGAATTCCACTGGGCTTTGTTCATATGGTATCCAGGCTGAATATCCTCGTACTGTCCTCGCAGCTCAATGGCCCGCTCGGGATCACATTTCAGATTCAAGTAGGGCGGATCCCCTTCCAGACCGGTCAGGGCAAACATCTTGTTCATTACCTTAAAAACCAGCACATCCTGCCCGAAGGGAAAGCCTTCGGTGACCCCTGGTTTGGCGATGCAGTATTCGCGGATCTCTTCGATGTTCAAGGCTAAAAATATTATAGAGTTATCGCGCTATTCAGCTGCTATACTATAACACATGAGGGCATCTCCGTGACGCAGATAAAGGCACTTCTCATGAATGACCGGATGTGCCCAATGTTGGTCTGTTCCAAGGGGCACTGCAAAACTGCTGATCACCCTGCAATCTGTTTTATCTGCCTCAACCAAGGCTATAACACCATCGGTTCCGTAACAGTAAAAGAGCCCTTCTGCATAAATTATAGCTCCCCCGGATACCTGGTTTGATACATAATTTAATTCTCCCTTCTCTGCATCAATACAATACCATTCCTTTTTATTGTATGCCGAGCTGTACAGAGATCCCTCATGAAAAATAATTCCTCCCAGCAGATTGAACAACTCCTGATTGCGCCAACCTACTTCGGCAGTTTTCCCATTTTCTGAAAGCTGAATCATTAAATGACCCCTTATTGTATCTGCGTGAGCACTGGCGCAGAAAACCCTGCCATCATTATACACCGGGCTGTTTGCATGTATCTTATTTCCCTGGTAATGTGGTATTCTCCAGTAGGTTTCTCCGCTATCTGCATTAATTCCCAGTACCGATTCGGCCGTCATGGTCACTATAAGTCGCATATCGTTATGCTTGATCAGGATGGGCGAACAATAAGCTGACTGTTCGCTGTTTCCTTTGCTGGTCCAGACTGTTTCCCCGCTAAAACGGTCTAGGGCAACTACATTATGATTCTGTCCGCCAGGGGTAAGTATGATCCGGTCCCCGTCAATCAGGGGGGATTCTGCTATACCCCAGGGAATTTCAGGAGCCCCAAATCTTTCGACCATATTCACACTCCAGCAAAGCTCTCCGGATTCCTTTTCCATGCAATACGCCTCACCCTGTCCGCTTACAAAATAAAGCAGTCCGTCGACAATGGTAGGGCTCGATCGGGTACCCGTATAGTTTTTATGCCACTCCAATCCATATTCCTTTTGCCATAATAGATTTCCTTGTAAATCAAATGAGAATATGACTCCCATGGTATCTGGCATCCCTAAAACAAAAACCTGATCCCCGGCCACACTAACACTTCCATGTCCGGCACCCAAGCCTTCATAGGACCAAAGCAACCGGGGCCCCCCATCGGGCCACTGTTTCAATAAACCTGTTTGAGGGTATTTTCCATCTCGGTCAGGTCCACGCCATTGAGAGAACTCGCTCTGGTCCGAGCATGAAACCATGATAAATACGAAAATGGCAAGTATTGATTTTTTCACAGGCATCATTCCATGGGGATTTGCTTCGAATACAAATATACAGGACTTTCATAAGCAGCTAACCATCGGTATGAAAATTGCCATATTCAAGCAAGCTTTTTTTCTTAACTTATACCGATCTGACTACAGATTCTAATTATGAAAATCGACAGAGTACAGAATAAAAAATGGGTGGATGAGATATAAAAGATATATCCTGCTCATTCTTAAAAAATTTAAAGTCGCCCTGATTGACCTGATCCCAATCATTGCAGTGGTGGTTTTTTTTCAGAGTGTGGTTATACGGCAGCCCTTCCCCCAAATTGGAGAAGTCGTATTTGGTTTCTTGTTCGTAATTATTGGATTGATGCTATTTGTTGAAGGATTGGAGATTGGTTTATTTCCCATTGGAGAGACATTGGCCTACGCCCTTGCGAAAAAGGGGAGCCTCCTGTGGTTGATGATTTTTTCATTTGCCCTTGGTTTTTCAACCACCATTGCCGAACCGGCACTAATTGCCGTGGCAAAAGAGGCTGCAAGCATATCTTCCGGTGCAGGAATCATTGAAAATAGTGAAAAAACCAGGGGTTTATATGCCTTGGGATTACGATTGACCGTGGCCTTTTCTGTAGGTCTGGCCATCGTTATCGGGGTATTGCGTATTCTAAAGGGATGGCCTTTATATTATTTGATCATCGGCGGATATATTTTAGTGATGTTGATGACAGTTATTGCCCCTAAGGAGATCATTGGACTGGCCTACGATGCCGGAGGAGTCACTACCTCCACCATAACAGTTCCACTGGTCACAGCTTTAGGAGTCGGACTGGCCACTGTAATCAAAGGACGAAGTCCTTTAGTCGATGGTTTTGGCCTGATTGCCTTTGCTTCACTTTTGCCTATGATCTTTGTAATGGCCTATGGTTTATTTTGGTTTAATTAAAACTTGATATAATGGGTGAATTTTTGATGGGTTTTGTGTGGGTATTGTTGCAAACACTGAGAGACATCTCACCCATCTTATTGTTGGTCATTTTCTTTCAGCTTGTGGTTCTAAAACAACCAATACCTCATTTAAAGAGGGTTATTCAGGGAGGTATATACGTTGTGCTGGGACTTGCTTTTTTCCTTGTGGGACTGGAAAAAGCACTATTTCCGGTGGGGAAAATTATGGCAGCTCAATTATCTGATCCTGAATTTTTAGGAAAATCGGGAAGTGAATTGTCTTATTGGGGGTCTTATTACTGGATCTACATTTTTGCCGCTCTGATCGGATTTGCCACAACGATTGCTGAGCCCTCACTAATTGCTGTGGCATTAAAAGCCAGCGAGGTATCTGCAGGTACCATTAGCCAATGGGGGCTTCGTATAATAGTGGCAATTGGTGTGGCATTTGCACTGGCTCTTGGTACATTCCGGATCGTAACTGGAACACCTTTGTATATTTACATAATTGCAGGATATTTGGTGGTGATCATCCAGACCATATTTGCGCCCAGGGAACTCATTGCACTGGCTTATGATTCCGGTGGAGTAACTACTTCCACGGTTACAGTACCCCTGGTAGCAGCTCTTGGATTGGGGCTATCCAGTGCAGTACCCGGTAGAAATCCAGCATTGGATGGATTTGGACTTATTGCCTTTGCCAGTTTGTTCCCGATTATCACAGTTTTGGGATATGCCCAGGTAGTAGAATTGAAAACTCGATTATTTAAAAATAAATACCGATAACGATGCAATTTAAATTGATTATTGCCTTTGTCAAGCCCAGTATCACTGATTCAGTAGTCGATGCAATGAAGGAAGCAGGGGCCACCGGAGCTACTATTGTTCCCGCCAGAGGTACCGGAATACATGAGGCAAAGTCCTTTTTTGGCCTTAGTATTGAAGACCAAACAGATATCATTGTATTCCTGGTAGAAGAACATGTAGTAGAAAACCTCATGCAGGTCATACAACTGGAAGGTAAATTTGATGAACCCGGTACGGGAATAGCTTTTGTTATGCCCATAGAGCATATTGCCGGATTGACAAGTCAAATGAAAGAATTCAAAAAGCAAGCCAGGGATAAATATTTTTAAATTCAGGATCACTAGTATTAATAGCACATATTGTATTAGGTATGGAACCAAAGAGAAGTTATCAAAGTGTCAAGGACGTCATGACCAGGGACATAATTTTCATTGACGGTATGGCCACTGCAAAGGAAGCGGTGGAAATCATGCGCAAGGAAAAAGTCGAGGCCCTTATCGTCAACAAACGCGATCCTCAGGACGCCTACGGGATTGTTCTGGTGCATGATCTCATCATGGGTGTGATTATTACGGACAAAACTTCAGAGGAGGTTAATGTCTTTGAGATTATGACAAAGCCAGTAATTAGCGTTCCGGCTGACATGGACATACGCTATGTAGCCAATCTGTTGATGAAAGTGGGCCTGAGGATGGCCCCGGTGGAGGAAAATTGCAAATATATCGGAATGGTGACGCTTTCAGATCTGGTATTGGAGAATTTGCTTTTTTAAGAGAGGTATATATCCGTATATAACGTTGACTAACAGCGTATTGTCTTTATATTTTCATTACGGCCAATATTTTGTTTTTTTTCTGATATTGCATACACTAAAATCATTATGAAAGTACTTTGCATAACCTGACTGAAATAGATGAAGAACAGTTATTTCGATTTAATCGAACAGACCTATTATTTTCCCCAGGAGGGGTTCGACCTGAGGGAAGGAAACCTTACATTCCACGGGGTTTCCCTTTCACATCTGATTGAAAAACACGGAACTCCTTTCCGGTTTATATACCTGCCTAAAATTGGCGACCAGATTAAAAAGGCAAGGAATCTTTTTAACCGTGCCATAAAGAAACATCAATACCAGGGAAAGTACTATTTCTGCTATTGCACCAAATGCAACCACTTCTACCATGTGATCAAAGAAGCTCTCAGGCATAAGGTCAACCTGGAAACTTCTTCAGAATTCGATATTGATCTGATCCTGAACCTGCATCAGAAAGGGAAGCTGGAGTCCGACCGGCTGATTGTTCACAACGGAATCAAGACCGAAGAATACCTGCGTAAGATACTTGCCATGCAGGATGCGGGCTTTGAAAACTCCATCATTATCCTCGACAGCACGGATGAACTGGATCGTCTGCTGAAGCTTAATCCGGCGCACACTGTGAAGGTGGGGCTGAGGATGGCCATTAACGAAGAAGCCCAATCGGCCTATTATACCTCAAGGCTGGGTATCCCTCCGGGTGAAATCATCGATTTCTTCAAAAATAGCATCCGCGATAATGATAAAGTAGAATTGCATATGCTACATTTCTTCGTAGATACCGGGATCAAGGATACCCTTTACTACTGGGGAGAATTTCAAAAAGCGCTCAAACTCTATGTGGAGTTAAAGAAGGAGAGTAAAAATCTCACCGCATTTAATCTCGGTGGTGGTTTTCCAATACGGAACCACCTGGGCTTTGAATACAACTACGAGTATATGATCAATGAGATCATCAAAAACATCAAGGAAGCCTGCGTAAAGGAGAAAGTTAATGAACCTGATATTTTCACGGAATTCGGCCGCTACACGGTAGGTGAGGCCGGAGCCATCATCTTTAAGGTCCTGGAACAAAAGCAGCAAAACGACACCGAAACCTGGTACATTATCAACAACAGCCTGATGAATACCATCCCGGATGCATGGTCCATACACGAGAAATTTATTCTGCTTCCGGTAAATAAGTGGGACCACGAGTATGGCCGGGTGAATATCGGTGGAATCAGCTGTGACCATTCGGACTACTATAATTCCGAGGACCTCAACCAGGAAGTAATGCTCCCGAGATACAAGTCCAGTGATAAGGAACCTCTCTACCTGGGATTCTTCCATACTGGAGCCTACCAGGATTCCATCAGCGGATACGGTGGGATAAAACATTGCCTGATCCCTGCTCCGAAACATGTGATCATTGACAGGGATTCAAAGGGCAATATAATAGACCACGTATATCGTGAAGAGCAATCGGTCAGCGAAATGTTCAACATACTTGGATACAATGGATGATCTGAGGACCTTTGCCGGAATCGATGCGGAATATGCCGCATTTGATAATGCCGCCATCCTTCTCCAGTCCATTCCCTATGACGGTACAAGTACCTGGGGAAAAGGAGCCGATAGCGGTTTTGAAGCCTTTCTTGAAGCGGCAGAAAACATGGAGATCTATGATATAGAAACCGATTCGGAGGTTTTCAGAGAAGGCATTCATCTGCTGCCGGAAATCAGAGAGGACAGCTCACCTGAAGCTGTATATAAGGCTGTATTAAAAAAGACAAGGGACTTACTCTCCCATGGAAAGTTCCTGACCTTTTTTGGAGGTGAACACTCCGTCAGTATTGGGATCATTGAAGCCTTTGGAAAGCACTTTAAGGATCTGACAGTATTGCAGCTCGATGCCCATGCCGATCTGCGTGAGGAGTACCTGGGCTCTCCCTACAACCATGCCTGTGCCCTGCACGCTGCCAACAGGGAGACCAACCTGGTCCAGGTGGGGATCAGAAGCATGGATGAGTCAGAGAAAGCATTCTTGAATCCCGACCGATGCTTTTTCGCCCATGAGATCCACGGAAACACATCCTGGATGGAGCGCTCCATCGCTTTAATGAGCGACCAGGTTTACCTGACCATCGACCTGGATGTGCTGGATCCTTCCATCATGCCCTCCACCGGAACTCCTGAACCCGGGGGTATGGACTGGTACACATTGCTTACATACCTGAAGAAGGTATTTACATCCCGAACAGTCATTGGTTTTGATATTGTTGAATTTGCCCCCATCAGTGGACTGAAGGCTCCGGGATTCCTGGTGGCCAAGCTTTACTATAAACTACTTTCTTACAAATTCTGTCTTCAAAAATCCTAGGAAATGAACGTTCAAAAAAGTCCCATTAGTGAGTTCATATTGAGGCATTTCAAGCATTTCAACTCCGCGGCCCTGGTGGATGCTGCTAAGGCTTATCAGGAGCAACTGGACACAGGAAATAAAATGATGATTACCCTGGCTGGTGCCATGAGTACAGCCGAACTTGGGAAGTCCCTGGCCGAAATGATCAGGCAGGACAAGGTCCATATTATCTCCTGCACGGGTGCCAACCTGGAAGAGGACCTGATGAACCTGGTGGCTCATAAACACTATAAACGGATACCTGAATACCGCGATCTGTCGCCGGAACAGGAGAGGGAGCTGATGAATGGTGGATTAAACCGGGTTACCGATACCTGTATCCCCGAAGAGGAAGCATTCAGGCGCCTTCAAAAACATATTTTCAACATCTGGAAGAATGCCGAATCAAAGTCTGAAAGGCACTTCCCTCATGAATACCTCTACCACTTGCTTCTTTCAGGTGAGCTGGAGCAGTATTATGAGATTGATCCGGCTGACAGCTGGATGCTGGCAGCCGCAGAAAAGAACCTTCCCATTGTGGTCCCGGGCTGGGAAGACTCCACACTGGGAAATATATTCGCATCCTACTGTATTAAGGGAGAGCTTAAGGCAGCTACCATGAAATCGGGTATTGAATATATGATATGGCTGGCCGACTGGTACACCGACTCCATCAAGGAAAATGGAATCGGATTCTTCCAGATAGGCGGAGGGATTGCAGGTGATTTTCCCATTTGTGTGGTACCCATGCTCTACCAGGATATGGAAAGAACCGATACCCCCTTCTGGAGCTATTTCTGCCAGATCTCGGATTCTACTACAAGCTATGGTTCTTACTCTGGCGCAGTTCCCAATGAGAAAATCACCTGGGGAAAACTGGATGTGGATACACCCAGGTTTATCATAGAATCAGATGCTACTATCGTCGCCCCACTGATCTTTGCCTACCTGCTGAAGTGGTAGACCTTTTCAGTGTTCATATGATTTCAGGTGTATTGAACATTAATTCTGATATACTGTTTAACATTTATATCTTATCCCACCGACTATTGTATTAAATGGATACCGCAATAGTTACTCCAACAGAATACAGAAATCCATCATCAAATTGGAGGTACTATTATGAAAATTGCAAAAGAGAGCATTGAAGTCAAAATGGAAATACCCGGAGCCATTATTCGTCAGAGAACTGATTTCGGCGATGCAACAGGACTGGGAAAAATTAGCGGAGAGTATTTCAGCCTCTCAGCTGGAGTGGATACAACCCCACTTTTCATGGGACTTGAAGGTAATTTGTGCCAGAGTCCTCATTGGGGTTACGTTTTGAGCGGTCAACTGACTACCACCGACGCTGACGGCGTGGAAGAAACTGTCTATGCGAACGATTTGTTTTATTGGCCTGCAGGACACAACGTTAAGGTCAACGCAGATGCCGAGATCGTTATGTTCAGCCCACAGCATGAGCACACGCATGTGATCAATCACATGATCGAGATGGTAAAAAGTTAAGGTTAAGGAGACCTACAATCTTTTTATTCTAATATTCCGGTACCATACTGCTGCACCATGATCCTGCAGTGCTATGGCTCCTTCCTTATAGGCATTCCAGTGTGGATACTCCCCGCTAGACCATTTGCTGTTGCTGAACTTTTCCTTAAAATCCTCACTGTTCTCGTCAAACTCTGCAACCTTTTCACCATTCAGCCAGTGTTCCACAATTCCATCATTATAAATGATTTTGGCGGTATTCCATTCCCCAACAGGATTCAGATTCTTTGTAGCAGAAGCCGCATACATATCATAACTTGAACCGGCCATTTTATTTTGATCCGCTTCGCTGGTTGCACCATCGCCATCATCTCTTACCTGGTATTCAGGTCCCGTGACATAAGCATGACTGAATTCGGGTCCCTCAAGCACATGGTACATAATGCCGCTGTTTCCTCCTTCGGAGATCTTCCACTCGAGTTCAAGCTCAAAATTTCCAAAGGTTTCAAGGGTGACCAGCGAGCCGCCAAACTCAGGACTCCCTTCTCCATGCCCCTGCCCATCACATTTAATAGCCCCATCCTCAACACTCCATAAAGGACCAATCTCATCCGCATTAAAGCGCTTCCAACCGGTGAGCGTCTCTCCGTCAAACAAAGAGATCCATTCCGATTGCTTGCCTGAACATGACAAAAATATTCCCAGAATAATAATTCCTGTTAGTGTTAGGATGCCTTTCATCGTGATAAATATTTATTTGAACGCTACTATTAGCTGCTGAAAGTTATGGATATATTTTAGAATCAATGGTAGATTCCTGTACCCGGAGTTTCTATCTTTACACAAAGAACAGCCTCCTTCTTATGATCACGAAACTCATGGATCTGTTGAAACTACTTTTATTCTTTTGCCTGCTGCTGGTTTCAGGATGCAAGGAAGAGCTTACCCCGGAGCCCCTGTTCAACAGTTTTGAAGAGGAGCTGGAATACCTGGTGGAGAAGTATGTGGGGATGGGCGCTGCAATGGGAATAATTGACAAGCATCAAATCCTTCAGGAGTACTACTTCGGCTCAATCTCGAACGATAATGCCAGTCCACCGGACATTCATTCCATCTTTGAAATTGGTTCCATAACCAAGACCTTTACTACCACACTCCTGGCGCAGATGATCCTGGAGGGAAAATTAGACCTGGCTAATGAGCTTGAGTCTTTGCTACCCGAAGGTGAGCTTACGGTACCCAGCTGGAATGGAACAAAGGTCACCCTGGAGCACCTGGCCACTCACAGTTCAGGGCTTCCCAGAACGCCCCGGGATTCAAACCAGCCTCTACCCCCCGGTTATGATCCCTTTGATCCCTATGCTGCCTATACTGCTGCTTATGTATACGATTATTTAAGTTCATATTGCGACCTTCTCTTCAAACCAGGCACCCAGTATTCCTATTCCAATACCGGAATGGGGCTGGTGGGACATGTGCTTGGACTGGTGGATAGTACTTCCTACGAGGAACTGGTCAAAAGAGAGATTCTTGAGCCCCTGGGAATGGATGAAACTTCGCTCTTTTTTAGCGATGATCAAATGGCCCATCTTGCTCCCGGACATAATGAGAATCTGGATAGCGTCAGGAACTATTATGCACAGGATGTATTCCAGGGAGCCGGCTTTCTAAAATCCTCTCTCCATGATATGCTCATCTATCTCAGAGCTCAAATGGGCTTAACGGCCACATCCCTGGATGATGCCATCGCTTTAACCCAGCAAGCACACTTTGATGTGGGCCTGGTAAGCTACAACGACCGGGATGGATTTTATAATCTTTCCATCGGCCTTGCATGGCATATCGATGAACTTCCGGAAGGATATACCTTTCACTGGCATGGAGGTCGCACCAACGGTTACATGGCTTATATGGCATTCGACCAGGCGACAATGACCGGTGTGGTGATTCTGTGTAATCAATCAAAGGAGAATGTGATTGTCCGATTCGGTGAGGATGTCCTGAAGGCCGTTAATAAGTATGACTCCCTCTAATTCCCACAATTCTGTGAAGAATACATTTTTTGGATATATTTGGGCTCTACTCATTCTTTAACAGTGTAATATGACTCGTATTCTTTTTCTATCCCTGATCAGTCTGGTATTGCTAAGCTCCTGCGCTGAGAAAAGTGAATTTTCTGACTGGCGCGGTCCCACCCGGGATGGAATATATCCTGAGACCGGTCTGCTCAAGCAATGGCCCGAAGAAGGTCCGGAACTGCTCTGGTCCTACGAAGGATTGGGCCATGGGCATAATTCGGTGGCTATAGCTAACAACACCGTCTATGTGAGCGGGGTGAAGGATTCAGCCCAGGCCATGGGAACACTTTTTGCTTTCGATTTTGAAGGCAACTTATTGTGGAAGAAAGAATATGGCAAAGATTTTACCGATAACTTCATTGGAACCCGCTCCACTCCGGTTGTGGTGGATGACCACATTTACCTTGAAAGCGGAGCCGGGGCCGTATATTGTCTGCATGCCCTCAACGGCGAGGAAATATGGAGTAAAGACTTCGTTGCGGACTTTGGGGTGGACACGGTCATCCAATTTGGCTATGCTGAATCCGTGCTTATCGATGGCGATCAACTGATTTGTGTGCCGGGTAGCAAGGAAAACAATGTGGTCGCGTTAAACCGCTTTACCGGGGAAACTATCTGGGCCTCAACGGGCAACGGGGAACAGGCCACCTATAATTCACCCATTCTTATTGAAGTGGGAGCACAGCGCCTGGTGATTGCCATGAGCGCAGGATCCGTGATGGGCATAGATGCTTCCACCGGAGAGATGTACTGGCAGATTGAACAGACACAACAAAACAAGATTCACGCCAATACCCCCCTCTATGCCGATGGCAGGCTGGTAGTATCCAGTGCTGATCCCACAAGTACTTCGGGACTGGTTCAGATTGAACTGCTGGATGAAGGCAGGGACGCCAAAGTGGTCTGGCGATACAGGAGATTCAGGAACCTTTTGGGCGGACTGGTAAAAATAGACTCCTGCCTGTATGGCTCTACAGCCTTTGGTAAAGACTGGCAGGTTATCAGCTGGAATACCGGGGAAATGCTGGCTCAAAACAAAGAATTGGGAGGCGGATCGATCATTTATGCCGATGGCCTGTTTTATTGCTATACGGAACGCGAAGGGGAAGTGGCCCTGGTGGAAGCCGGTCCGGATAAATTTGAAGTAATCAGCAAATTCGAGGTGCCCCTGGGAACCAATGAACACTGGGCCCGCCTTGTCATCCATGAAGGGGTCCTGTACCTCAGGCATGGGAATGCCCTGATGGCCTACAGCCTTCTTTAGTTCATGCCCCACCAGTTGATGGCTTTGATTATCTTTTGTATTTTAATACAATGAAAACCCTCAAATCCGAGACAGTTAAGCTCAAGGCCAAACGAACATTCATTAAAAAAGGAACCTGCTCACGCACCTTCTTCTACATTCTGGACCGTGAATTCGGTCACCCTCGCGATGAGGAGGAAAAGGCCATAGACCCTCTGGCAGGCGGGATCCTGCAACAGGGGTATCAATGTGGTATGCTCTGGGGGGCCTCCATGGCTGTGGGTGCGGAAGCGTTCCGTAGAAATAATAATCCGGGTCAGTCCACTGGATTAACCATTCTTGCCACTCAGCACATAATGGAATCCTTTGTGAACAGGACTTCAAGCATCGAATGCGAAGATATCACGGAATGTGATTTCACCGATAAAAAGAGTTTTAGAAAATATATGCTCAGAGGCAAGTTTGTGAACTGCTTTAAGCTGGCCGGGAAATGGGCCCCCGAGGCTCTCCATGCTGCTCAAAGAGGGTCTGGCTCACAATGGGACTGAAAGTTCACAACCTAGCCTGAGCTGTGCTTCCGAGGTAGTCCGAAAAATGGGTGGAAGCGAAGAAGAAACAGTGATGGTTGCCGGATTTGCCGGTGGACTTGGTTTAAGTGGAAGTGGCTGCGGCGCGCTGGCTGCAGCGGTCTGGATGAATGCTTTGACCCAAAACAGAAAACAAACCGGAAAATCTGCCACCTATGATCCCAGCACAGATCTTACCCTGAAGGTCTTCTATGAGGAGACCGATTATGAAATACAGTGTGAAAAGATATGCGGACAGCGCTTTGCGACACTTGAGGAGCATACAGAATTCGTCAAAAACGGGGGCTGTAAGAAGCTGATCAATGTACTTGCAGGTACAGTTAAGCTCTCAGAAAAGGATACCTGATTATATCAAGCATTGAAGATGTCATATTCACAAAAACTCAGGAGTCTTTTCCCGGATGTTTCTCTTTGCTGGGAAGATCTTTTATTGCTGGAGTCCTTCCAGATCAAATACCTCCCGGACCGGGTCGCTGTCAAAGAGTTTGCCATCCTCCTTCATACCTATCCTGTGCTGCATCGATTTCTGCTTTCGAAATATCCTCCGATCAGTTCATTTTTTACAGGGATTATGGAAGAGAACAGTCCTTCAGATGATGGAAATGAAGTTGAGCGGCAATGCCAGGAAGCGCTGTGGGAGATCGCCGACCTGATCATCTACAATAAACATCCGGAACGCTTTGATTCAAATGCACCCATCAGGTGGAAACTGGATGAAATTAGCTCCATCACTTCACTGGAAGGAAAGGTGGTGGCAGATGTGGGGGCGGGATCCGGCAGGATTGCCTTCCTTGTGGCACCATTGTCTCTTACTGTGTTTGCGGTGGAACCGGTCACCAGTCTGCGTTCATTTATGAAAAAGAAAGCTGTGGAAAAGGGCTTGAAAAACCTGTATATCATGGACGGCACCCTGGACTCTATTCCCCTGCCCGATCACTCCCTGGATATTTTGATCACCTCCAATGCCATCGGATGGAACCTGATGGAAGAGCTTCATGAGATTAAGCGGGTGGTGAAACCCGGCGGCCATGCCATACATCTCCTTCAGGCGGAGGAGAAAGTTGAAAATCCCTTTCACGAGATCCTCACTTCCTCCCCATGGCATTATACCTGCCTCGGAGAGACGGATGAAAACAGAATAAAATTAAGATATGTTACCGTGTCCAGGTCGTAGTAATCTTATAAGAATTCATCTGAGCATCTACAAAGGTCTCCTGGTAACTCAACTTATCTTTTGATAATGTCTCAATATCGGAAGTGGAGCTGGCCTCATCATCAGGATCGAGAATCAGTCGATCATCTCCAATCAACTCCCATTCGCCAGTGCCTGGATCCTCAACTAGAGGAGAGGTCAGAATATAAGTACCACCTTCCTGGAACTCCATGGTAGCATCCGTTAACAGGGCCTTCCCAAGGGCAATAAGGTTGATGATAGTTTCGTCCTCGCTATCAGTTGTCATGTTTTGAAAGGTCCACACACCGTCTGTAAGCAGTGTTGTATTATCTTTTTCACAAGCGGTCAGGGTCAGCATGACTAACATTGACATGGCGATTCCTTTACTAATATTTCTCATGGCTTCAAATTTTGTTGTATAGCTGCGTATACGGAATGCTTCATCAGAAGGTTTAGAAATTGATTCCCGGATCCGAAATGTGAATCAGTTGATGTCTGCGATTACAGAATACTGTGTTTTCGAAAGTACTTTGCTGTCAAAATTTTAATCCTGCTGAAAAACCAGCAGGTGCATGCCCTGGTATTTGTAAATATGAGCCGGAATTCCCCATACAGTTTGCTCTGTATACAGGCAACTACCCTCTTTAATGCATGTCAGGAAATCATCCAGCTTCTTAAGCTGTCCAAATTCAATCCCGGGTTTGCCATGGGCGCCATATAAGCTGTATTCATCTGTAAGTATGGAATTCAGATGTGCGACTGTTTGCTCATACACGGCAAGGTCATCGTTATGAAAGAGGAATAAGGCTCCGTTGTATAGAAAATCTCCAAGGAAGATCATTTTTGATGAAGCTGCCAGGATGGCCACCGATTCATCGCTGTGCCCGGGTACATGTACAAGCTGGATAGTCCTGCCTCCCAGATCAATATCTGTTTCCAGGGGGAACCATTCATCCACAGTGATATCAGATGGGTAATTCCCTTCGAACAGATCCTCCTGGGTGTATTGAAACAAACCATCTTCTGAGACACGCTCCCTCAGATCCGGGAGGTCGGGAAATCCGATCTGTTCAAATTCATGAATGTTCTGGTTATGATCGAAATGAAAATGGGACTGAATTAAGGTCACCGGCAGAGAGGTAATCTTATTGATCAGGTATTTGATTTTAAAGTCACCCTTGACCTGATTTTCTCCGCAACCCGTATCGAACATGATGGCTCTCTTATCCCCCATGATCAGGTAACTGACATTACCCTGGGAGCTCTCAGGTTCTTCTATGCAGTAGATCCTGTCCCCCAGATAGGTGACTTGGAACCAATCTGAGTGAATGCGCACCGGTTCATAATCCTCATTGCCAGTCTGGGCCTTCCCAAAGGAAGGCAAGCAAATTACGAATAATATCAAACAGAGTTTATTCATATCTCAGAGCATCAACAGGATTTATCCGCGATGCCTTAATGGAATGGAAGGAGACTGTTAAAAGTACGACAATGGTGGCAATCAGGAAAGCAATCACAAAATCCCCCCAGCCGATGCTTACCCTGTATGGGAAGTTGTTGAGCCATTTCCCAATGAAATAGATCGTTATGGGCACAGAGAGCAGCTCTGCGATCAGAACCAGTATGAAATTGCTCCGCAGAAAAGAATAGACTATGGATTGCTCTGTACTACCAAAGACCTTTTTAATCCCTATCTCGTGGGTTCTTGACCTGGCCACAAACAGGGTGAGACCAAACAGCCCGAAGGCTGCAATCAATAAGGTGAAGAGTGCTGCAATGGAAAGAATGGTTCCCAGGTTCTTCTCAGCTGCATAAGCCTCTTCAAATAACTCCTCGATGGTCACTGAGTTAAATGGCCGGTCCGCTTCCACCTTCTTCCATTCAGCCTCCAGTTTTGGAACCAGGTCTGCCAGGCTACCAGAACGGTAATGAATCAGGATATAATTCAGATACTTATCTGTCATACTGATCGACCAGGGGTGGAATCTCTGTATGAATGGAGTGAAGGTTGAAGTCCTTTACCACCCCTATAATAGCTGTGGTATCATACAAGAACTGGCCAAGGGGATCATCGATACCCAGCTCCCGCACAGCAGTTTCATTGAGAATAACTGAATTCTCCAGATCGCTCCCATAATCGGTGGAAAAGGTTCTTCCTTCCAGCAGAGTGAATCCCATAGTTTCCAAAAAGTCATAATCTACTGCAAATCCTTCCATCTTCACCTTTTTACCCTCATCCTTAAAATGATCCTGCATATAGGTCATCCAACCACCCATGGGAAGGCCATCCATGGCTCCTGCTGCCTGCTTTACATCCGGAATGGATCTGATGCCGTTCAGAAAGGCTTCGTATGCCTGGAAGTCTCTGCCCAGGTCTATCTGGAGAATATCCTCTTTATGATAGCCGGGATCTTTGTCGAGGGCATATTGGTACTGGGAACGGATCAACAGGGTGCCCGCAACAAAGGAGCAAAAAATGACCAGCTGGACAACAATAAGAGAAGAACGGAATAATTTTCTTTTACTTCCAAAACTTACTTTCTGCTTAAGCACATCCAGCACCTTCATCCTGGAGAGATAAGAGGAAGCATAAAGCCCCGAAATGATGCCAATCAGAACCGTTAGTAAGACATAGAAGGAGATATAGACTGGCACATTGGAGCGGATTCCTTCCAGGGTGGTCTGGAACAGCTTTTCAGCAAAGGGTTTGAACAATTCCATGAAACCAAGAGCTACAGGCAATACAAAAAGTGAAAGCATAAGCGACTCCCCTAATATCTGGGCCTGGATCCGTGCTACGCTGGCACCGGCGGTTTTCCGTATGCCGATCTCCTTGGCCCTTCCGGTTGAAACAGCAATGGAGAGAATAATATAGTTGATGGCAGCAATCAGCAGGATCAGCAGTGCCACGGTGGAAAAAAGTCTGATGTTTTTTATATTCCCAATTAAACCTGAATTAGCAATCTCTGCCGATTTGAGATAGACATCCGACAGGTTCTGAAGAGAATAATGACAATATGGATCTTCGCTGATATGCTTTTTTTCAAAGGCCTCGAACTGATCATCAATTTCCGATGCATCCGCATCTTCCGATAGCAACAGCCAGGTATTCCAGAAGTCATGGGTCCAGTTTATGTCCATATCTGTCACTCCAAAAGCCTGGTTCAGAGGTTCCAGGGTCCACCTGCCATTCAGAAAACAATCAGCTCTTAATGAGGAATTATTTGGGAAATCCTTAAAAACCCCGCTCACAACAAGGACCTGTTCCGTGCTGTTGATCAGCCCCTCAATCTCCTGGCCCACGGGATTTTCATCCGGGAAAAACTGCCCGGCCAGCTTCTGAGAAATAACTATGGAATTCAGGTCCTGTAGCGGATCTTCATTTAAGAGGCTTCCAACGAAGGGAATGGTGAAAATATCAAAGACCTCCGAATCGGTGCCCAGAGGACGTCTTACGTCGATATACTCCTCTTCCAGCTTCAGTTTAACTCCTCTTAAGTACCGCACATTGATGGCCTTTTCGACCTGTGGAAAATCCTCTTTCAGCGTTTTTGCCAGCACATAAGGAGTCCCGGCCATAGTTTGCTTAAACTCCTTGTAGTAATTGATTACCCGGTAGACCTGTTTGCGGTTTTTATGACAATGGTTATAAGAGAATTCATTGATCACAAAGAGGAGAATGATGAAAGAAACAGCCAGGGAGATGGAAAGTCCCAGGGCATTGATAAGACTATAAAGCTTGTTTCGCCTCAGAAATCTAAAGGCCGATTTAATGTAATGTCTGAACATTATTGTTGGGTGTGTGAAAATACACCAACTAATATAGCAATACCTAAGGCCAAAAGAAAGTCATCCGAACTTGACTAAATTTCATGGATTCACTATTTTAGATAACAAATCCAGGATTATGAAAAATATTTTACCTCTGTTAATGCTTTTTGTAACAGTATTAACCGGGAATGCACAAGAGAAAAAAACTGATTACAATGAAGCACTAAAACTGATTGATGTATGGCTGGATGCACAACGGGATTATGACCGGGTGCCCGGAATGTCTGTCATCATAGTGGATGATCAGGAGGTGCTTTGGTCAGGAGCTTATGGAATGGCCAACCTTGAGGAGCAGGTGAAAGCCACCCCTTCCACCCTCTATAGTATCTGCTCCATCTCCAAGTTATTTACCTCGGTTGCAATTATGAAGCTTTACGACGAGGGAAAGCTTCGTCTGGATGATGAGATCGATGATCTGCTCCCCTGGTATGATCTCAAGCAGAAATACCCGGACAGCTGGCCCATCACCATAAGGACCCTGCTGACCCACTCTTCCGGTCTCCCCAGAGAATCCAATCACCCATACTGGACCGGACCGGACCACCTCTTCCCGGTAAGTGACTCAATTAAGTCCGAACTGCATAATCAGGAAACACTCTATCCATCATCCACCTATTTCCAGTACAGCAACCTGGGCTTAACAATGCTTGGAGAGGTGGTTGAGGCGGTATCGGGCATGCCTTATGAAGAGTACATAAAACAAAATATCCTGGATCCCCTGGACCTGCAGGACACCCGTACTTTTCTTCCGGAGGAAAAGTATGGAAGCGATCTGGCAGTTGGTTACACCGCCCTTAACAGGGAAGGATCCCGTGAAAAGGCAAAGCTATTTCAGGCCGAAGGAATTACAGCAGCAGCAGGTTTTTCTTCCAATGTAAACGACCTGGGTAAATTTGCATCCTGGCAATTCCGGCTTCTGGATACTACCACCACCGAAATTCTGCGACCCTCTACACTTAAGTATATGCATAATGTTCATTGGACCGATCCTGATGGCAAGAACACCTGGGGACTTGGATTTGGGGTAAACATTAGTGAGGCTGGAGAAAAGCGGGTGGGGCATTCCGGAGGCTGTCCCGGATATATCACCCTTTTTAGCATGATTCCTTCTAAGAAAAGAGCCTATGCAGTATTTACCAATGGCATTGGTACAAACACAACTGGGTATGTGCAAGGCATGCATAGCATTCTGGAAAAATATAAGAAAGAAGTAAAGAACGCACCTGTAAATGATACTGTTCCTGAACTGGATGAATATATAGGATATTACAGCATGCTGCCATGGACAAATGAAGCCTATCTGGCATCATGGCATAACAACCTGGTTTTGCTCAGCCTGCCCAGCAACGATCCTGCAAAATCTATTGTGGTTCTTAAATATGTAGAGAAGGATATCTTCAGAAGATTGAGGGATGATGGAGAATTGGGTGAGACTTTTGAATTCATGCGGGATGATACTGGAAGCATAAGTAAAATAAAAAGACATAATAATTACTTTTCAAGAATCATCAAATAGTAATCATTTGACTTATATTCGGGTATCTAAAACAGGAATGCCAGTAGACCATGACAAGAGATTACCCGAAGATTAAGATTACAGGCCCACAGGCCGAAGGTATAGTCAGCGAGCTATTTGGAATAAAGGGTGCTGCGCTTTCCCTGCCAGGGGAGTTAGATTTCAATTTCCGAATAGAATCAAAGGGGCATAGGTACTTGCTCAAAGTGGGTCGTCCCGACGCGAACCATGAATACCTGGAATTCCAGCAAGCGATTCTGCAACATGTGGCGGAAAGGCATGGGGAAATTGTTTCACCTGTCCCCCTTCCTGATCTCCAGGGAAAATTCATCAGTGAAATAAGGGATGACTCCGGAAATATCCGGCAGGTCCGGCTGCTCACCTGGGTAGAAGGCCGCCTGTGGTCCGGGGTGAACCCTGTAAATGATAGCTTGCTTTTCAGCCTGGGAGAAGAGGCAGGCCGCCTGAGCCTGGCTCTGCAGGGTTTTGAGCATCCCCTGGCCCTCCGGAATTTCGAATGGGATGTGGCCCGGGCGGGGTGGACCGCCCAATATGAACATCTTTTCACAGGTGAAAAACTGGAGATTCTGCAATACTTCCAGGAGCAGTTTTCTTCCCTGCAGGAGCCTTATAGCAAACTGCGAAAAAGCGTGGTGCATAACGATGCCAATGATAACAATGTGGTGGTAAGCGATGATCTGATCCATCCCAAAGTGAGAGCCATCATCGACTACGGAGACGCCATCCATACCCAGATCATTAATGATCTTGCCATCACCATCGCCTATGCCGTAATGGGCAAACCCGATCCGCTGAGTGCAGCACTCCCGGTGGTGAAAGGATACCACAGTCAGTTCCCCTTGCTGGAAGAGGAGCTGGAGCTGCTCTATGTACTGGTGGCCATGCGCCTGGCAATCAGCGTCACCAAATCGGCCATCAACCGGCAGAAAGAGCCGGATAACCAGTACCTCCTGATCAGCGATGCCCCTGCCTGGGAGGTGCTGAAGCTCTGGAGAAACATCAGCAGGGAAAAGGCACACTTTAGTTTCAGGCATGCCTGTGGATTTCCGGCTCATCCCCGGGAAAAGGAGTTCAGGGACTGGGCCACTGATCATTCCCTTTCCCTTGCATCACTGTTTCCATCCATCGATGCTGAAGGCATTCATCCCCTGGACCTGAGTGTTTCCGGAACCTGGATGGGGGACCGGGAGGAGGCCGCAGATCTGGATCTGTTCCAGTATAAGATCGATCGGCTTCAGAAGAAGGTGCCGGAAAAGATCATTGCAGGCGGCTATATGGAGCCACGAGCCCTCTACAGTACTGAAGCATACGACCGGATGGGCAACAATGGAAAAGAAAGCCGCACCGTGCACCTGGGGATAGACCTCTGGGTTCCTGTGGGAACCCCGGTTCATGCCCCCCTGGACGGGGAGGTGGTCACCGCGGTGAACGATAAGGGGGATAAGGAATACGGGGGACTGATCATCCTGAAGCACCAGGAGGGCGGACTGAGCTTTTACACCCTCTATGGCCACCAGACCATCGAAAGTGTGGAGCGATTGAAAGCCGGCGATCAGATCAAGAAAGGGGAGTTGTTGAGCAGGATAGCTGACTATCCCGAAAACGGTAACTGGGCCCCCCATCTTCACTTCCAGGTGATGCTTTCTCTGCTCAATTATGTGGATGATTTTCCGGGGGTGGCTTATCCCGGTGAAATAGATATCTGGAGAAGCATCTGTCCGGATCCCAACCTGCTTTTCCGGCAAACCGGACTTGTTTCAGAAGCGCAGGAGGACCAGTCAGAAACCAAAGCTTATCGAAAGGAGCACCTGGGCAAAAGTCTGAGCCTTTCCTATGAAGAACCACTGAAGATGGTTCGTGGGGACGGGGCCTGGCTGATCGATCACCTGGGACGGAAGATTTCTTGATACGGTCAACAATGTGGCCCATGTGGGACACGAACACCCCCGGGTGGTCAGGGCCGGTCAGCAGCAAATGGCCGTACTCAACACCAATACACGTTACCTCCACGACAATATCAATGTATTTGCCAGGGAGCTGCTAAGCACCTTCCCCGAAGAGCTGTCGGTGGTTCACCTGGTCAATTCGGGAAGCGAAGCCAATGAGCTGGCCCTGCGCATGGCCCAGGCCTGCACCGGGCAGAAAGATATGATTGCCATGGAGGTGGGTTACCATGGAAACACCACCGGCTGTGTCAGCATCAGCTCCTATAAGTTTGACGGAAAGGGTGGTTCAGGAGCCCCCGAACATACCCATATTGTGCCCCTTCCTGACCGCTTCAGGGGGATGCATCGGGGTGATGACAGCGGCCCCCCATATGCTGCCCATGTGCAGGAACGGATCGATCAGATACATGCCCTGGGCAGAAAGCCGGCGGCTTTTATCTGCGAAAGCATCATCTCCTGTGGCGGACAGATCGAACTTCCGGAAAAGTTCCTTGAGTTGGCTTATTCTTCCGTCAGGAAAGCAGGCGGACTCTGCATTGCCGATGAGGTACAGGTAGGCTGCGGACGAATGGGGCATACTTTCTGGGGCTTCCAGCTCCATGGGGTGATCCCCGATATTGTCACCATCGGCAAGCCTATCGGCAATGGCCATCCCCTGGCAGCGGTGGTCTGTACCCGGGAAGTGGCCGATGCCTTCGCCAATGGCATGGAATATTTTAACACCTTTGGAGGCAACCCGGTATCCTGCGCCATCGGAACAGAGGTATTGCGGGTGATTCGTGATGAAGGCTTGCAGGAGAATGCCCTGGAAACCGGGAACTACCTGAAAGCTGAACTCATAAAAATGCAAAAGGAATTTCCCCTTATTGGGGATGTGCGCGGACAGGGTCTTTTCCTGGGTATTGAACTTTGACCGATGCTGAACTCAAGCCCCAGACGGACAAAGCTGCCTACCTGGCCAACCGGATGAAGGAGCTGGGAATCCTTATGAGTACCGATGGCCTGGATGTAAACGTGATGAAAATAAAGCCCCCCCTGGTTTTCTCCCGGAGCCATGCGGACCTCCTGCTGAAGACTTTGCAAAGGGTATTCCGTGAAGATTATATGCAATTATGAGAATCCCTGCCTTATCTTTCATTTCAATCTTCCTGATCTGCTCCTGTGGCCCCAAAGAGCGCTGGGAAAAACAGGATCTGCACAGCGACCACACCATTTTCGCGGTTAATAAGCTGGCCCCGCATGCATCTTTTCTGGCCTATGAAACGGAAGCACTGGCGGAACAAAACATTCCAGAGGCCTCACAGCGCTATATCTCCCTTAATGGAGAATGGAAATTTCACTGGAGCAGGACTCCACGTAAGCGTGTGAAGGACTTCTATAAGCCCGGGCTGGACGACAGCTCCTGGGAAAGCTATTCCCGTTCCCGCCAACTGGGAGGTGGAAGGCTATGGCTCATCCCATCTACCTGGATGAGCGCTACCCCTTTAGCACCACCTGGCCGGATGCTCCTGAAGATTACAATCCGGTGGGGACCTACCGACACAGATTTACGGTTCCCGAGGCATGGAGCGGCCAGCAGATTATTCTGCATTTTGCAGGCGCCAAATCGGCCATGTATCTTTATATCAACGGGCAATTCACCGGCTACTCCCAGGGTTCCAAAACCCCTGCCGAATTTGATATCAGTTCATTTGTACATCCGGGTGAAAACCTGCTCTCCATCCAGATGTACCGCTGGAGCGATGCCTCTTACCTGGAGAGCCAGGATATGCTGCGGATGAGTGGTATCGAACGCGAGGTATATCTCTATGCAAAGCCCCGGGTTTCCATTGCTGACTTCCAGGTGCATGCCGGGTTGGATGAAAGCTATGAAGATGGAGAGTTCAGACTTCAAACCGCCATAGAAAACCAGAGTGAAACAGAAGCAGAAACTCAACTTTATGTGCGCCTCACCCGGGGAGAAAGGGTCCTGTTTGAGGACATTCAGAGCCAGAAAATTCCTCCCGGGGCCATAGTTGGAATCAGCTCCGAATGCGTGTTGAAAGAGGTGGATCAGTGGTCAGCCGAAAGCCCACTGCTCTACACCCTTTCCCTGCAATTGACAGATCCTGCGAATCCGTCAAACAATCAGTTCATACAGAAACAGATTGGCTTTCGGAGTGTGGAGATCAAGGAGGGCCTTCTGCATATGAATGGAAAAGTCATTACCATCCGGGGAGTGGACCGGCATGAGACCGATCCGCATACCGGGCATGTGGTCTCCAGGGCCTCCATGGAAAAGGATATGGCCCTGATGAAGCAAAACAATATCAATGCAGTGCGCACCTCTCACTACCCCAACCACCCCTACTGGCTGGAGCTTTGCGATCGCTATGGCCTCTATGTGGTGAGCGAAGCCAATATCGAAAGTCATCCCCTGGCCCTTCATGAATCCACCCAGCTGGGTAATGAGATGTCGTGGTTACCCGCTCACCGCGATCGTGTGGAGCGGATGTATTACCGGGACAGGAACCACCCCTCCATAATTATCTGGTCGCTGGGGAATGAGGCGGGCGAAGGAGAGGTTTTTCGCACGCTCTACCAATGGCTAAAGCAGGTGGATCCTGCCAGGCCGGTCCAGTATGAACCCGCGGGGCATGAAGATTATACCGATATCTTCTGTCCCATGTATCCCCGGCCGGAGAGCCTGGAGGCATACGGTGCAGGCAATCCGGAGAAACCCGCCATTATGATCGAGTATGCCCACGCCATGGGAAATTCGGTGGGCAACCTGCAGGATTACTGGGATATCATTGACCGCTACCCTTCACTGCAGGGAGGATTTATATGGGATTGGGTGGACCAGGCCCTGGAGTATAAAGATGAGGAAGGCAGGCCCTACCTGGCCTACGGACATGACTATCATCCGGACTTGCCCACCGATGGCAACTTTCTGAATAACGGACTGGTGGATCCTTACCGGAATCCGCATCCCCACCTTGCCGAGGTAAAAAAAGTATACCAGCCGGTGCAGTTCCAGTGGAACCCGGGGAAGCACCAGCTGCAGATCACCAGTAAACTTGTTTTTGCCCCGATTCAAAATATGGCTCTGAATTGGGTCCTGCTTGAAAACGGGCAGGAGCTCAGTCAGGGACTGATTAAAGGTATCCGGATTGAGCCGGGAGAGAAAGAGGACTTCCGGATCACTTTGCTTCCTTTTAAAAGCAACAGGGAGTATGTCCTGAGGGTACAGCTTCATACAGATGTTCCGGCGGGCCTCCTGGAAAAGGGGCATGAGGTGGCTTTTGAACAATTTGTCCTTCGGGAATATATATCCTCTCCTCCGCCAGTTGCCAGTGCTGCTGTGCTTCAAATGGAAAGACTTGGGGGCCAGATCAGCATTCACAATGATCACACAAAATTGATTCTCGATAGCCTTTCAGGAGAGATAATTCGCTGGAGCCATCGGGGTGAAGTGATTACGGAGCAGCCCATCCGTCCCAATTTCTGGAGGCCCCCCACCGATAATGACCTGGGAAACGGGATGCATCTCTGGGCAGCCGTCTGGAAAGATGCCACAGAAAAGGCCCGCCCCCGGATGTGCGAAGCTCCGGTCCTCTCCACAGAAGGAGTAAGCTATGCAGTGGACTATGGACTACCCGAAGAGATCGCATCCTTAAAAATCTCTTACACCCTTTCTCCGGATGGCAAACTGGGTGTTGATTACAGTTTCAGTCCCCTGAAAGACAGCCTTCCAAATATTCCCAGGCTGGGTATGTTCCTGACCCTGCCCGACACTTTCAAGGAGACATCGTGGTATGGCAGGGGACCCCATGAAACTTACTGGGACAGGAAATCTTCCGGTAAAATCGGGATTCATCATGGAGCAGTAAGTGAGCAGTTTCACCGCTATTCCCGACCCCAGGAAACCGGTAATAAAACAGACCTCAGGTGGATGAGTGTCTCTTCAGGCAGCTTGCAGATAAGCGTTTATCCGGCTGATAATCAATTGCTAAACGGGAGTGTATGGCCATTTAATACTGCAGAACTGGATTATGTGGAAGGGAAGGACGGGGGACAATCAGCTTCCGGACTGGTGCCCGTAAGTACCAGGCATGGAGCAGAGATCAAAATTGGCCCTGCAGTACAGTGGAACATCGATCATCTGCAGATGGGAGTTGGCGGGGATACTTCCTGGGGGCGCCTGGTTCATAAGGAGTATACCATCCCACCCGGTGAATACAGTTATTCCTTTTATCTTATCCCCACTATTATTGATAATACAAATCCATAAACCTCGGAATAAATGAAAAAGCACTTATTAGTAATAAGTATACTGGCAGCACTGCTTACCCTGATTGTTTCATGCGGACAGAGTTCACTGACTCCCCCCGGAAAAAGTCGGACTTTCCAGCGATACCCTGGCCCTGGCGAGCCAGCTTATGCAGGAATATATCGACAGCTCACGTTGGGCCGGAATTTCCGCCCTGGTGATGAAGGATGATAAGATCGTATACAGGGAACACTTTGGATATGCCAATATCGAGGAGGAAATTCCTTTAGAGGATAACAACATCTTCCGGATCTTTTCCATGACCAAACCGGTCACCGCAGTAGCTCTTATGACCCTCTATGATGAGGGAAAGTTTCAGCTGGATGACAAACTATCCAATATTATCCCTGAATTTGAAGATGTAATGGTCTACAATCCCGAAACGAAATCCCTTGAACCACAGATAGATGAACTGACCATCCGGCACCTGCTGACCCATTCATCCGGAATCGTCTACGGATGGGGTTCTTCCTATGTGGATTCTTTATACCGGGCTACCGGGGTCGGGAATTGGGATTCAGCCACCATTGGGGACAAGGTAAAAATACTGGCTACCTTACCACTGAAGTTTCAGCCGGGAACAGCGTGGGAATACGGGCTCTCCATTGATGTGGCCGGATACCTGGTGGAGGTGCTTTCAGGAATCCCACTGGACGAATACTTCCAGACAAAGATTTTTGATCCCTTAAAAATGGATGATACCGGATTCTTTGTGCCTGAGGAGAAACATGAGAGACTGGCCGGCTTGTATTACCGTGATACAAAGGGTAAACTCCAGCCGGGTGGTTTTATGGCAGACATCTTTATGAAAGATCCGGTGCTGTTTTCAGGGGGAGGCGGACTGGTATCGACCATGGATGACTACCTGGACTTCTGCAGGATGCTCCTCAAGGGAGGAACCCTGAATGGAGTGAAAATACTGGAAGAGTCCACTGCGAAAATGATTATGTCGGACCAGCTGCCTGTCCTGATAAATTATAAGGATGGTATGGGATATGGCTTGTCCGGACAGGTAGACCTGGAAACCGGTGAGTACAGCTGGGCCGGGGCCGCTTCCACCAATTTCTGGATTGATCCCTCCAGTCAGATGATTATCATTACTTACGCTCAGCTCATGCCCAGTGATCACAGCTATGCCCATGTGTTCTATGACCTGGTGAAAAGGGCTCAGATAGAGGATTAATTCTATTTTTATTCAAGGGTGGGATAGAAGGCATTCTCCATATGCTCGATCTCCATGCCGCTTCCATCATATATTACGGCAATCACATCAAAGCGGGTGGGGCGATTGCAGCCATGCAGGCGGATAAAGGCATCGGCTGCCAGGATAATATTTCGTTCCTTTGCCCGGTCCACCACCTCCGAGGGATCATTGACTGCATTTCCTACCCTGGATTTCACTTCTACAATAACCAGCTCATCGCGGTGCAGGGTGATCAGGTCCAGCTCTCGCTTGCCCCACCTCCAGTTTGTTTTCCAGATCCGGTAGCCCCGGGCCCTCAGGTATCCGGCAGCGGCCTTTTCAGCATTCCTGCCTGTGGTGCATTGGTTCATCATAAGATTCTTTACTGTTTATGTGCAGAAAGAAGAAAAATCAGCATCATTTTATCATTATCTTTGTGCGTTCCCAATAATAACTCATAATGACTGCGCAAAGCCTACAAAAGATACCTGATTACTTCAGCCCTGCCCTATGCCAACGGTCCCATTCACCTGGGTCACCTGGCAGGTGTTTATGTGCCTTCCGACATCTACGTCCGCTACCTGCGACAACGGGACAGGGACGTGATTTCCATCTGCGGATCGGACGAACACGGGGTCCCAATTACCCTGAAGGCCCGCAAGGAAGGGATCTCCCCCCAGGAGGTGGTGGACCGTTACCACGCGATCAATAAAAAAGCATTTGAGGATTTTGGGGTCACATTCGATATTTACTCCCGCACCTCCAACAAGGTGCATCATGAGACTGCTTCTGAATTTTTTAAGACCCTGTATGATAAGGGGGTATTTATCGAGAAGACCTCCGAGCAGTATTACGATGAGGAGGCGGCCACCTTCCTGGCCGACCGCTATATTACCGGCACCTGTCCCCACTGTGGGAACCCCTCCGCCTATGGTGACCAGTGTGAACAGTGTGGAACATCCCTGAGTCCCACCGATCTGGTTAATCCGGTCTCCACTATCAGTGGAAGTAAGCCCATACGGAAGGAGACCAGGCACTGGTACCTGCCTCTGGATAAGTATGAACCATGGCTCCAGGAATGGATCCTGAAGGAACACAAGGAGTGGAAACCCAATGTATACGGACAATGCAAGTCATGGCTCGACCAGGGTTTACACCCGAGGGCGGTAAGTCGGGACCTGGACTGGGGAGTACCGGTACCCGTAGAAGGAGCAGATGGTAAAGTTCTCTATGTATGGTTCGATGCACCCATCGGGTACATCTCGGCCACCAAAGAGCTCACACCTGAATGGGAAAAGTACTGGAAGGATGAAGAAACCCGTATGGTCCATTTCATCGGAAAAGACAATATTGTATTTCATTGCATTGTGTTCCCAACGATGCTGAAGGCTGAGGGAAGTTATATCCTGCCCGATAATGTGCCCGCCAATGAGTTCCTGAACCTGGAGAATGATAAGATTTCCACTTCCAGGAACTGGGCCGTATGGCTCCACGAATACCTGGAAGATTTCCCGGGCAAACAGGATGTGCTGCGCTATGTGCTCTGTGCAAACGCTCCCGAAAATAAAGACAACGACTTTACCTGGAAGGATTTTCAGAACCGTAACAACAACGAGCTGGTTGCCATCCTGGGAAATTTCATCAACCGGGCCATTGTGCTGACCCACAAATATTTTGAAGGCAAGGTGCCGGAAAGATCCACCTTAACTGATCAGGACAGGGCCACACTGAAAGAAATAGGGGCCATTGGTCAGAGTGTGGAACAAAGCCTGGAGCAGTTCCGCTTCCGTGAGGCCATTAAGAGAGGGATGGACCTGGCGCGGCTGGGCAACAAGTACCTGGCCGATACAGAACCCTGGAAGGTGATCAAAAGCGATCCGGAACGGGTGAAAACCATTCTGAATATAGCCCTGCAAATCTCAGCCAATCTCAGCCTCCTGCTGGATCCCTTCCTCCCCTTCTCCATGGAGAAATTGAGAGGATTCCTGAATTATGATGGAAGATCCTGGGATCTGATCGGGTCGGAAAGCCTGCTGGCTGGCGGACACAGCATCGGGGAAGCTTCCCTGCTATTTGAAAAAATTGAAGATGAGCAGATTCAACTGCAGCTTGATAAGTTGAATAAGACCAAAGAGGAAAATGAGGAACCTGCAGAAGCAGCACCCCAGAAACCCGAGATCAGCTTTGATGATTTTACACGGATGGACCTGCGGACCGGGACCATCCTTGAAGCTGAGAAGGTACCCAAAACCAAAAAACTGATCAAAATGCTGGTGGACCTGGGCTTCGAAAAGAGAACCATTGTATCAGGTATTGCCGAATACTTTGAAGCTGAGTCGCTTCCCGGGAAGAAGGTTTCCGTACTTGCCAACCTGGCTCCACAGAAAAATCAAGGGCATTGAATCACAGGGAATGATCCTGCTTTCGGAAAATCCGGATGGTTCGCTCCACTTTGTGGAACCTTCTGCTTTGGCTCAGAACGGATCAGAAATTAACTGATCCTAATTAGAGAGCAGCCAGGCCGATTGCAGTCCGGGTTCAGATTTGATCTGCCTGAGTTCCTTTTCAGCCTCTTCCTTGGTGGCAAAAGCAGCCACGCTTACACGATACATGCGGTTTTCGGTGATCATCACTTCTGCATTAAATCCCCTGCTTTTTAACTGATCCTGCAGGTCGCTGGCATTCTTCAGTTTTGAGAAGCTGCCGGCAATAATATAGAAGTTATTGCTCACTTCAGGGGGCAGGTCCTCTTCCACTTCGGGTTCAGGCTCCGGAACAACTGTTTCGGTATCGCTTCCCTGTTCAAGGGTCTCAACGGGCAGCTCTTCCGTAGTACCCTGCTCCTGTTCTACCACCTCCCGGTCCGCTTTCTTAGAGAACAGCCTTTTCTTTTCACCAGTTCCATCCTCCTCAGAAGGAATCAGGATAAGGACCGCCAATACTATTATCAGCAGAGCAGCCACCACCCAGATTACCCGCCATCTCTTCGGTTTTGGTTTGGGTCTTGGTGGAGGAAGTGGGGTCACTTTAGGGGCTGGCTTAGATTCGGTCTCCTTTACCTCCTCCTCCTCAATGGGAAGATCCTCCAGCTCCAGCATATCCATAGATTCCAGTCCATACTGGTCGGCCTCCAATACCCAATCAGGATCGGCCAGGAAGCGAATCTTTCCTTCTGAATCCCTTGAGAAGGACCCGGCCTCAATGAGGATGTACTCTTCACCTTTATCCAGGGCAAATTTAATGGCATCCACCAGCTCCAGCACACGCTGCTGTGCTTCATCGCTCCCCAGCTCTTCTCCTGCTGCCATTGCTTCTGCCAGCAGACCATCATCCTTGCTTAATCCTTTGTCAAACCTGACCCTTGTTCCCGGAGGGCTGAACCAGTTTCCAGAGGGTGTCTGTGTACCTTCGGGTACAACGACTTCAAGATTTCCGAAGCCCGGGAGAATCACGCGCTTCCGCTCATCAAGGAGCATTCTTATATATTTTCCTATGATCATGCGGCTAATTTGTGAGGTAAAAATAATCAGTCGAACGAGGAAAACAAAATCAAGTTATCAACCCAGCAATTTTTATTATCTTCGTATTTTGATTTCGTAATCCTGTATAAATGAGTGAGATAAAAATGGTAGACCTTCATGGTCAGTACCTTAAAATCAAAGAGGAGGTAGATAGTGCAATTCAGCGGGTAATCGATACTACCGCATTTATCAGGGGCGAAGATGTGCGGGCATTTCAGGATGAGCTGGCAGAATATCAGAATGTAAAACACACCATCGCATGCGGGAATGGTACGGATGCGCTTCAGGTGGCCATGATGACTTTGGATCTTCAGCCCGGTGATGAGGTCATCACTACTCCTTTCACTTTTATTGCAACGGTGGAAGTCATCAGACTCCTTGGACTAAAACCGGTATTTGTGGACGTGAGACCCGATACCTTCAACCTGGATCCGGAACAACTTGAACAGGCTCTAACAAAACGAACCCGTGCCATTGTCCCGGTGCATCTTTTCGGACAATGCGCCGATATGAAGACAATCATGGAGTTTGCCCGTATCAATGGACTCTATGTTATTGAAGACAATGCGCAGGCATTGGGTGCCGATTTTCTCCATGAAGATGGATCGAAACAAAAAGCGGGAACCATCGGGCACCTGGGAACCACCTCCTTCTTCCCCTCTAAAAACCTGGGCGCCTTTGGTGATGGCGGAGCACTTTTTACCAATGACGAAAGTTTTGCGAAACGAGCTGCCTCCCTCGTAAATCACGGGATGGAAAAACAATATTACTACGATCATGTGGGCGTAAACTCAAGACTTGATACCATTCAGGCGGCCATCCTCCGCGTCAAACTGAAACACCTGGATGACTACCACCGCCAGCGCCAGGATGCTGCAGCATGGTATGATACTTCTCTGTCAGGAATTCATGGAATACAGATCCCGGTGCGATCACCCTTTACAACCCATATTTTCCACCAGTACACCCTGCAGGTAGAAAAGTCCAGAAGAGATGCCCTGAAGCAGTGGCTGATGGAGAAAGGTGTTCCCGCCCAGGTATATTACCCGGTTCCCCTGCATTTGCAGCGGGCCTATAGTGATCTGGGGTACCGGGAAGGCAGGCTTCCGGTAGCGGAAGGCTTATGCGAAAAGGTGCTCTCCCTTCCTATGCATACAGAGATGGATAAGATGCAGCTGGAGTATATAAGCGAACAAGTACAACAATTTTTTAAATCATAATAGATGAAGTGATTTCTTTGCTCATGAAACCGCAGTAATCGATGACGGATGTAGAGATTGGTAAGCGGAACGAAGATCTGGCACTTCAGCCATATCATGACCGGAAGCAAAATTGGATGCAATTGCAACCTGGGGCAGAATGTGGTGGTTTCGCCCGATGTTGTCCTGGGGAACAATGTCAAAGTGCAGAACAATGTCTCCATCTACACCGGGGTCATTTGCGAAGACGATGTCTTTTTGGGTCCCTCCATGGTTTTCACCAATGTAATAAACCCCAGAAGTGCTGTAGTCAGGCGTGATCAATATGTCGAAACCCTTGTTCAGAAAGGAGCAACAATCGGGGCCAATGCCACCATTGTTTGTGGTAACCTTATTGGAAAATTTTCGTTTATAGGTGCAGGTGCAGTGGTTATCCGTGAAGGTCTTAGCCCTATGCCCTTGTGGTGGGAAATCCCTCCAGACAGATGGGATGGATGAGTGAATATGGACACCGCCTGGAATTTAATAGTGAAGGGCTGGCCGTTTGTCCCGAAAGTGGAGAGAAATACAGACTCAGAACAAGACATGGTTACAAAAACAGAATCATGAAATGAATAAACCCAGTAAGAATTTTGCCGTCATAGGCATCGCGGGATATATTGCCGTACGACATGTGAGGGCGATCAAAGAGACCAATAACAATCTGGTTGCAGCACTGGACCCCTTTGACAGTGTGGGATTTATGGATAGCTATTTCCCGGAAGCTGATTTTTTTACAGAATTTGAGCGTTTCGATCGCCATATTGCCAAACTAAACAGGCAGGGAACTCATGTGGATTATGTGAGTATCTGTTCCCCCAATTACCTGCATGATTCACATATCCGTTTCGCCCTTCGAAACGGGGCCGATGCCATTTGTGAAAAACCCCTTGTTTTGAATCCCTGGAATATCGATGCACTGAAAGATTACGAAGAGGAAACTGGCAAAAAGGTTTGGAACATTTTGCAACTCAGGCACCACCAGGCCATTATGGATCTGAAAAAGCGGGTGGAAAGCGGACCGCAGGACAAAGTATATGATATTGACCTAAGCTACATCACCAGCAGGGGAAACTGGTACCATTACTCCTGGAAGGGTAAAGAGGAAAAATCCGGGGGTGTTCACACCAACATCGGGGTACACTTCTTTGATATGCTTACCTGGATTTTCGGGGATGTGAAAGAAAACCGGGTTAATTTTATTAAAGGCGATAAAGCTGCGGGATTTCTGGAACTGGAAAGGGCCCGGGTCCGCTGGTTTCTGAGTATTGATTTTAACGATATACCGAAAGACCTTAAAGACATCCGGGAAACGTACCTACCGCTCCATTACCGTAGATGGAGAGGAGATTGAATTCAGCGGAGGATTTACGGATCTGCACACCATCGCCTATGAAAAAATCCTGGGGGGCAAAGGGTATGGGCTGGATGCTGCCCGCAAGTCCATTGGAATAGTCTATAACATTCGTAATTCTGAACCTGTTGGTTTAACAGGGGAATATCATCCAATTATTAAAAACATTTCTTATGATTTATGACGATCTGCTGAACGGCAATAAAAAGATGGCCGTCATTGGACTGGGTTATGTGGGTCTCCCCATTGCCCTCGAGTTTGCTAAACAAATATCTGTCATCGGATTTGATATCAAATCCGAACGGGTGGAGATGATGAAAAACAAGGTGGATCCCAGTAATGAGCTGACCAGTGAAGATTTTGATGGCTGCGATATTAAGTTTACCTCCGACATTGAAGATCTTCGTGAAGCCTCTTTCTATGTGGTGGCTGTACCCACACCCATCGATGAACATAAGAACCCGGATTTATCCCCGGTTCTTTCAGCGACAACCACTGTTGGGAAAGTGCTGTCCGAAGGAGATTATGTTGTTTACGAGTCAACGGTCTATCCCGGGTGTACCGAGGAAGATTGCATTCCCCTGCTCAGCGAGGTTTCTGGTCTTAAATTCATGGACCAGTATAAAGTAGGGTTTTCCCCCGAACGAATTAATCCGGGCGATCGCGAACATACGCTCACAAAGATCACCAAGGTCACCTCGGGATGCGATGCAGAATCAGCCGAAGAGATTGCAAAGACCTATGAACTGGTAATCACCGCAGGCGTTCACCGGGCCAGCTCCATCAAGGTAGCTGAAGCAGCCAAGATCATCGAGAATACACAGCGCGACATTAATATCGCCTTTATGAATGAACTCTCCATGATCTTCAACAAGATGGATATCAATACCTACGAGGTGCTTGAAGCGGCAGGAACCAAGTGGAATTTTCTGAATTTCTTTCCAGGCCTGGTGGGTGGACACTGCATTGGTGTGGATCCCTACTATCTTACCTATAAGGCTTCCAGGTTCGGACATCACGCGCAGATCATCAATTCCGGCCGGGGAATCAACGACGGAATGGCTGCCTATGTGGCACGACAGGTGACCCTGAAACTATCTTCCACTTTCTCTAACCTGAAAGATTGCCGGGTCCTGGTTATGGGTGCCACCTTTAAAGAAAATGTAAGTGATATCAGGAATTCCAAGGTGGCCGATGTTATCGCCGAGCTGAAAGAGTTTGGTGTACAGGTGGATGTGGTGGATCCATATGCCTCGCCCCAGGAGATCAAAGAGGAATATAAGTTTGAGCTTGCACCCTCCATTGAGGGACCCTACCACGGGATTGTGGTTGCGGTGAATCATAAGGAGTATATGGAGATGGATGAGGCCTATTTCCGTTCCATTGCCCACGAAGGAGCAGTCTTCGCCGATCTGAAGGGTATTTTCCGGGACCGGATTCACAGCTTAAATTATTGGAGCCTATAAGAAAAAAATAATGTCAAAAATTCTTGTTACCGGGGGAACGGGTTACATTGGATCCCACACTGTGGTTGAGCTACTGGAGGAGGGAATGGAGGTGGTAATTGTCGACAATTTATCCAACTCGGAACGGGAAGTTCTGAATGGTATTGAGGCCATCACCGGAAAAATGCCCCATTTCGAAGAAATAGATTTAAGAGATCGTGAGGCCACATACCGGGTGTTTGAATTGCATCCGGATATTACTGCCATTATACATTTTGCAGCATTAAAGGCAGTGGGCGAAAGTGTGGAGAAGCCACTGGACTATTATGAGAATAACCTGCTCTCCCTGATGCACCTGCTGGAGGCCATGAAAAAATTCAAGGTCAATCACATGGTTTTCTCCTCCTCCTGTACCGTATACGGGGAACCCGATGAACTCCCTGTGACAGAAAAGGCACCTTTTAAAAGGGCCACTTCTCCCTATGGAAACACCAAGCAGATCTGTGAAGATATTCTTCAGGATACCATAAGTTCCTTGGAGGGAAAGGGGGTGATCTCGCTGCGCTATTTTAATCCCATCGGGGCACACCCATCGGCCATCATCGGCGAGTTACCCCTTGGAATTCCCAATAACCTGGTGCCTTTTATCACGCAGACTGCCGCAGGCATCAGGGAAAGCCTGAGTGTTTACGGAGATGATTACAATACTCCCGATGGTTCGGCCATCCGTGATTACATCAATGTGGTCGACCTGGCAAAGGCACATGTGATTGCCATCAGGCGTCTGCTTGAGCACAAACAAAATTCTGCATATGAGGTGTTTAACCTGGGAACAGGGAAGGGATTATCGGTTTTTGAGATTATAAAGACCTTCGAAAAAGTCACCGGAGAGAAGCTTAATTACAAAGTGGTGGGCCGCAGGGAAGGAGATATTGAGAAAGTATATGCAGATACCTCTTACGCAAACAATGTATTGGGCTGGCGTGCCGGGAAGGGAATTGAAGAGACCCTGAGCTCGGCATGGCAATGGGAAATGAATATCAGATCAAAAAACAAGTAAAGATGAAAACCATCCTTATAACCGGCGGAGCCGGCTTCATCGGATCACATGTGATCAGACGTATGATCACAAACAATCCGGATACGAAGATATTGAACCTGGATCAGCTCACCTATGCAGGGAACCTGGAGAATCTTAAAGACATTGAAAATGCTCCTAACTATCACTTTGTCCGGGGAGACATTACAGATACTGCTTTCCTGGAAGGCCTGTTTCAGGAGTATGAGATTGATGGGGTGATTCACCTGGCTGCTGAATCGCATGTGGACCGCTCCATTGCCGATCCCATGGCATTTATTTCTACCAACATTGTTGGAACAGTGAACCTGCTAAATGCGTGCAGGGCTGCCTGGAAAGATATGAATGGTAAACTTTTCTATCACATCTCCACCGATGAGGTGTATGGAAGCCTGGGCAAGGATGGCCTCTTCACCGAAGAAACCGCCTACGATCCACGCAGTCCCTATTCGGCCTCCAAGGCCAGTTCCGACCACCTGGTCAGGGCCTACCACCATACCTACGGGCTGCCGGTAGTGCTCTCCAACTGTTCAAATAATTACGGACCCAACCAGTTTCCTGAAAAGCTGATTCCCCTGGCCATTTATAACATTCTGAATATGAAACCCATCCCCGTTTATGGGAAAGGGGAGAATATCAGAGACTGGCTATTTGTGGAAGACCATGCTTCGGCCATTGAACTGATTTTCAAAAAGGGGGTTCATGGGCGTACTTACAATATCGGGGGATTGAACGAATGGACGAATATTGACCTGATCAAATTGCTCTGCCAGATTATGGATGAGAAGCTTGAAAGGGCTCCTGGCACATCAGAGAAGCTAATTACCTTTGTGAAAGACAGGGCGGGCCATGATCTCCGCTATGCCATCGACAGTACCCGGATTGAAGAAGAGCTGAACTGGAAACCCTCTCTGACTTTTGAGCAGGGACTGGCACGGACCGTGGATTGGTACCTGCAGAACAAAGCATGGATGGAAAATGTCACCTCAGGAGCCTACCAATCCTACTATAAAACCCAATACGAGGAGCGGTAGCAGGGAGAGTCCTATTCTACTGTCACTGATTTGGCCAGATTCCTGGGCTGATCCACATTACATCCCCTCATCAGGGCAATGTGGTAGGCAATCAGCTGCAGCGGAACAACGGCTGTGAGGGATACCAGAGATTCGTCCGATTCAGGAATTTCAATTACATGATCGGCCATTTCCCTTATAATGGTGTCACCTTCGCTTACAATGGCAATCACCACTCCATTCCTGGCCTTTACTTCCTGAATGTTGCTAACGATCTTGTCATAAGAGCCATCCCTGGTAGCGATAACGACCACTGGCATATTCTCATCAATGAGGGCAATGGGACCATGTTTCATCTCAGCGGCCGGGTAGCCTTCAGCATGGATGTAGGAAATCTCTTTTAATTTAAGTGCACCTTCCAGTGCCACGGGAAACGAGACTCCGCGTCCCAGGTAAAGCGCATTGCTTGCATCTTTGTAAATCTTTGCAATGCGCTTGAATTCTTCATTCTGTTCCAGGATCTTCTCTATTTTTCCCGGAACATCATTCAGCTCCTTGATTAACTCCCTGAAGCGCTTATCCGAAATCAGTCCTTTCTCCTTCCCGATCATTACAGCCATCATGGTCAACACAGTCACCTGTGCAGTAAAAGCCTTTGTGGAAGCTACACCTATTTCAATCCCCGCATGGGTATAGACCCCGGCATGGGTTTCACGGGAAATGCTTGATCCAACCACATTACAGATCCCGAGCACCAGTGCCCCTGCTTCCCTTGCCAGCTGAATGGCCGCCAGGGTATCGGCCGTCTCCCCACTCTGACTGATAGCCAGAACCACATCCTCGGGCCCGATCATGGGATTGCGGTACCTGAATTCGGAGGCATACTCCACCTCCACCGGTATCCTGGCCAGGTCCTCTATCAAATATTCGCCAACCAGCCCGGCATGCCAGGATGTGCCACAGGCTATGACCACGATCCGTTTTGCATTTACTAGCTGATCCTTCACATCGTGGAGACCACCCAGCTTGATTTCATTGGTTTCAGGCTGTATTCTTCCCCTGAAGGTATCCATAATGGACCGGGGTTGTTCAAAGATCTCCTTCAGCATGTAATGCTCATAGCCCTGCAGCTCCATCTCGGAGATTCCCATCTCCAGGGTTTTGATATTAACCTTGGTGCTTTCGCTGACAAGGTTCTTAAGAACCAGCTCGTCTCTTCTGATCAGGGCAATATCATCATTATTCAGATAGATCACCCGGTCGGTATACTCCACAATGGGCATGGCATCGGAGGCGATGAAGTACTCATTGTTTCCAAGACCAATCACGAGCGGACTACTGCGGCGGGCAGCGATCATCAAATTTGGATCCTCCCTGGAGATAACCACCAGGCCGTAAGCTCCAACAACCTTTTGTAAGGCCAGGCTTACAGCCACTTCAACGCTCACATCCTCCGAAGTATAGATATACTCTATCAGGTTGGCAAGCACTTCGGTATCCGTATCACTGTAAAACTTCATCCCCTGGTCCATCAGGGTTTTTTTTAACACCGAGTAGTTTTCAATAATCCCATTATGGATAATGGTAAACAATCCCTTCTCAGAATGGTGTGGATGTGCGTTCAGGTCACTGGGCTCGCCATGGGTAGCCCATCTGGTATGTCCAATCCCCATGGTACATTTGGTCTCCTTACCCCTCACATGTTTTTCAAGTTCAGATACCTTCCCCTTTCTTTTATAGATGGTGGTATCTCCGTTAAGCAATGCTACTCCCGCAGAATCATACCCACGATACTCGAGTCGCTTTAAGCCTTTGATCAATACGGGGTAAGCATCCCTTGTTCCGATGTAACCAACAATTCCACACATAGGCAAAATAAATTAAGACGTAGATAAGCCAGGCTACTGACTATAGCTTAAGGTACACAATTTCTAACCTTATACGTCTTTCATTGGCAGGAAGGTTACCCCAAAGTTTGGAAAATGATGGATTGATTAAATAATCATCCAGCTGAAGAATAAAATCATTGTCAGGTTTTTCCCCATCTACCAGGGATTGAAAATGGAGACCTATATTGAAGCGGTAGGTATAAGTCGTGTCGTTGAACAAACCTACGGATTCGGCTTTTTTATATCCCCCGAACCTGCTGGCTTGCTGAGTGGGGTCATTTATAAACAACACGTAATAGTCGTAAATGGGTTCGTAGCTTTCATCCTCCAGGATGGTCCCGGTCATCAATCGTCCAGGCAAATCATCGTAGAGAATCCCACTCTCCTCCTCCGGAACCACATCAAATATCAGGGTAGCACTGTTTATAACCAATGGTGTCTGATCCATCCACTCCTGCAGGCTGGCAAAGGAAAAGCGTGTATTCACTCCCGCCATGCCCTGTACATAACAATAGGGAGTGCTGGCATTCTCATCATCAAGGATCTCCGCCAGACTTGTTCCGCTGTAGTCATGTTCAAAAATATTGATTTTCTGAGATGAAAACTGATCGATGCTAAAATGGGCATAGGCAAAATCCCGCTCAGCCGTGGAGTCCACATCAGTGGAGTCATTGGCATATCTCATGGTCAGCCTCGACAGCGAATTGGAAAGCTGAATCCTTGCTATGGTTCCTTTGCTTGAAACGGGTTCAGCAGTAATGTAGAAACCATTGAAATAATCCTTGAAGATGGAATCGTTATAAAAGATGGTGGTGTCATTTTGAATGGCCAGGAACTTGTTTATAAAATCCTGGTCCTCGATAAGGAATTCATAGGTAGTACCATCAAGGGGAGTGATGGTCTGTTGCACCAGGGGTACCGGATCATATTTCCCCTCTACATCGTAGTCAGTATAATATGAATGGGCCGTATCCAGATAAATTCGCTCTGTATATTCATAGACACTCAGAGTCATATCCTGCTCCGTATCTCCCTTAAAATCGTAGAAATAAATTGCCAGAAACAGGGAATCAATTTCCAGGTTATTAGCTACCCTGTATGACGCAGTTGTGTTAAACTGTGTAACCACTGTAGCCTCAGACTTACCCATAATGGTATCCTCCGTAGATCCCATAAGCATCACCCTGGTGGCGCCGTTGATATCCGGGGTTTCCGAACTCACCACCGGTTTACCACTCATGTTATAGGCATCAATCTCAAATATGGTATCGTGATATACATTTACATTGCCACCTGCAGGTATTATATCTGTACCCAGCTCACTGTTACTTATATCGCATGAGGTTAATACAGCTATCAAACCAAAAATGATGGCTACACCACACCGTTCCTTCTTCTTCATTTAAAAATTGTCTTATTCGTTGATGATCCTGTCATAGAAAACGGAAAATTCCTCTACATATTTCTCTTCGCTCGCATAATTCAAATAAGGTTTCCCGGATTTTTTCAGTACTTCGTCAACTTTAGCAGGCAGGCTTTCACTCCCCTGGATCAGTCCATCCGAATAGGTGGCTGCCAGGCTGGCCAGGTTTTCATACCCTGGATTTTTAAGCATGGAGAGATGTTCTTCCGAAACACCATCCACAAGGATCTTCTTCGAGAAAGAAGTATCCAGAGCTTCATTAAAACCATTATCATAAAAAGAGAACACCACTTTTGAATCGGCAAAAAGCGGATCTTCCCGGTAGGCTTTTTTAATATAGAGGGGCACCAGGGAGGTAAACCAACCGTGACAGTGAACCAGGTCAGGCGACCAGCGCAATTTTCTGACCGTCTCCAATACACCGCGCGCGAAAAAAATCATGCGCTCATCATTGTCACTAAAGTGCTTTCCCTTTGTATCAGCTACAGTATGCTTTCTCTGGAAATACTCCTCATTATCAATAAAATACACCTGCATCCGGGCGGCCTGAATGGAGGCCACCTTGATGATCAAAGGATGATCTGTGTCATCAATGATCAGGTTCATTCCCGACAACCTGATAACCTCATGCAGCTGGTTCCTTCTTTCATTAATATTCCCGTACTTGGGCATGAAAGTCCGGATTTCCTTTCCAGTCTCCTGAATAGCCTGAGGAAGTTTTCTGCTGATTAAGGAAAGTTCAGACTCGGGCAAATAGGGTGTAATCTCCTGAGAAACAAATAATACCTTTTTACTCTCCATTATGCAAGCCTCATTAAAGAAATCATGCAAATTTACTAAAAATTATTGACACCTTTTTATCTATCTTTGTTCTCTTACCTGATCTATGATAGTATACAGAACCAAAAACGATCTAAGCAGCCACCTCCTCCCCTTACAAAATGAAGGTAAAACCATTGGTTTGGTTCCTACCATGGGTGCACTTCACGAGGGGCATACTTCCCTGGTTGAAAAAGCTACTGCTGAAAATGATATCGTTGTGGTGACCATTTTTGTGAACCCGACCCAGTTCAACGACCTGTCGGATCTGAACCACTATCCCAGAACGCTTGACCAGGATCTGGAGCTACTTCGCCAGCTTGAAGTCGACCTGGTATTTGTTCCCTCCATCAAGGAAATGTATCCCCAGGAGGATAAGCAGATCTTTGATCTGGGGATGCTGGACAAGGTGATGGAGGGCAAGCACCGGCAGGGCCACTTCAATGGCGTTGCTCAGATAGTCAGTAAACTTTTCCTCTTGACCCGACCCGACCGGGCCTATTTCGGGCAAAAAGATTTTCAACAACTGGTGGTTATCCGCCGATTGGTTGAGATTCTGGAACTGGATCTCACCATTGTACCATGCCCCATCATCAGAGAGAAAGACGGGCTGGCCATGAGTTCAAGAAACATCAGACTGACCAAGGAGGAACGAAAACAGGCCCCTTTTATATATGAAACACTAAGGCAGGCCAGGGAGCTTATGGAGTCCATGACACCTGAAAAACTGAAGGAGTGGGTAAGTCTCCAGTTTGAAAAGCAAAGCGCGTTGGAACTGGAATACTTTGAAATTGTTGAAGATAAAGGGCTTACAAGCATTGAAGAATGGGATGAAAAGGTGAACAAAGTTGCCTGTATGGCTGTTCAATTAGGAGAGGTAAGGCTTATTGATAATCTGAATTTTGATTAAATTTGTAAAGTAATTCAGCAGCCATGCATATTGAAGTTGTCAAATCGAAGATACACAGGGTTACGGTCACTGAAGCTGATCTGAACTATGTGGGTAGCATTACCATTGATGAGGATCTGATGGATGCTGCCAACCTGATTGAGAATGAGAAAGTTCAGATTGTCAATATCAACAATGGGGAGCGTCTGGAAACCTATGTTATTACCGGTCAGCGGGGATCAGGGCAAATCTGCCTGAATGGTCCTGCAGCCAGGAGGGTGGCCGTAGGAGATATTATTATTATTATCTCCTATGCTTCCATGGATTTCGAAGAGGCAAAATCCTTTGAACCGGTATTGATCTTCCCGGATACTGCCTCTAACAAGATAAACTGATCCCTCCTTTGAAAAAACTCCTTATTCAAATTCTGAAAATAGTCGCATTCCTGGCGCTTGGAATTTTGTTGCTTTATTTTGCTTTCAGGGGAGTGGCATTTAACGAGCTGGCCAGTACACTTCAGAAAGTCAATTTCTGGTGGATAGGCCTATCGCTCTTTTTTGCCGGCATCTCCTTTCTCTTCCGGGCCAGAAGATGGATGCTCCTTATTGAACCACTTGGCTTTAAACCATCCTTTCTTAATACCTATCACTCTTTGATGGTAGGATACCTCTCCAATTATGCCCTGCCTCGACTGGGAGAGGTTACCAGGTGTGTCACCCTGGGAAAAAGGGAGAAAATCCCGGTTGATTCCCTGTTTGGGACCGTGATTGTTGAGCGGGTGGTGGACCTGATTATGTTGATGCTGATTTTATTGATTCTTTTATTCAGCTGGATGGAGAAGTTTGGAGCCTTTTTTGGTGAACAGGTACTTCAGCCACTGCAGGAGAAACTGGTGGAGCTATTTGGAGGAACTTTGGTGTTCTGGTTATTGGTGGGTGCGGCTCTTGTACTCTTTTTCCTTCTTATCTACCTGTTCCGAAAGAGTCTTGCGCGCTTCTCCTTTGTTCGTAAAATCAAAGATATTCTAAGAGGTATACTGGATGGATTAAAGACCATCTACCGGATGAAACGAAAATGGGAATTTGTGCTCCATTCTGTACTTATTTGGTTTTTCTATATCCTGATGACCTGGGTGGTGGTCTACGCCCTGGACGAACTCTCCGGGCTTACCTTTATCGATGGAATGTTCCTGCTGGTGATTGGGGGGCTTGGCATGTCGGCACCGGTAACTGCCGGTATTGGAGCCTACCACTGGATCACTTCCAGAGGATTAATGTTTGTTTATGGATTCTCCCTGGAGACCGGAACTGCCTATGCCATCCTGGCCCATGAATCAAACTCTTTGCTCACCATTATGCTGGGAGCCATATCTTATATGATCCTGATGCTTTCCCGAAAAAGAAGAGCCAGCAGTAAAAAAGAAGCCTGAAATGTTAAGCTACGAAGAGATTATTCAAAAAACCATCACACCTGAAGCTGCCCTGAAGCGGTTCAACACCGAATTCCGTAACAAGCATAAGATCGTTTTCACCAATGGCTGTTTCGACCTGCTGCACAGGGGGCACATTTATTACCTCTCCAGGGCAAGGGAGCTGGGCGATGTGCTTGTCGTGGGGCTGAACAGTGATGCTTCGGTTCGCATGCTGAAGGGCCCGGGAAGACCAGTAAATACACAGGGGGCCCGCGCTGAAGTGCTTGGAGCTCTGGTGTTTGTGGATTATATCATTGTGTTTGAAGAGGAGACGCCTCTGAAGTTAATTACTGCGCTTGAGCCAGATATATTGGTTAAGGGAGGCGACTACAAGGTTGAGGATATTGTGGGCTACCAGGAAGTAAGTTCCAGGGGTGGCAGAGTCATAACCATTCCGCTGCTGGAGGGATACTCAAGCACTTCGATAATTGACAGAAATAATCCCTAAATGGCAAAGATAAAATCAGTATATGTCTGCCAGAGCTGTGGTGCTGAATCGGCCAAATGGATAGGCCGGTGCAATGCTTGCGGGGAATGGAACACCTATGTGGAACAGAAAATACAGAAGGTACCAAGTCGCTCGCTGATGTCTGAGCGACGCGATCATAATGTACCACAGAAGCTGGATGAAGTAAGCCGCTGCACCGGTTTCCCGGATTGACCTGAAGAACGGTGAGTTTAACCGGGTGCTGGGTGGTGGAATTGTTCCCGGGTCCATGGTGCTGATTGGCGGTGAACCCGGAATCGGGAAGTCTACCCTGGCACTGCAGGTAGCGCTCCAGATTGATAAGCAGGTCCTCTATGTTTCCGGTGAGGAGAGTCCGCATCAGATCAAATTACGGGCCGACCGCCTGGGAGGAGGAAACGGTAATTGCCAGATTCTTGCTGAAACAAGCCTGCAGGCCATCATCGTGCAGCTTGAACAGCTCAAGCCTGAGCTGCTGATTATCGACTCCATTCAAACCCTCTATTCAGAAGCCATTGAATCGGCTCCAGGAACCATATCACAGGTCCGGGAGTGCGCTGCTCAACTCCTGCGCTTCTCCAAGGAGAGCCATATGCCCGTAGTTCTTATTGGACATATTACCAAAGATGGAAGCATAGCCGGCCCCAAAGTACTGGAGCATATCGTCGATACAGTACTACAGTTTGAAGGGGATACACACCATCTTTACAGGATTCTGCGCTCCATTAAGAATCGTTTTGGTTCCACTTCAGAGATAGGAGTGTTTGAAATGACGGGCGAGGGACTGAGGGAGATTCTGAATCCTTCCGAATTGCTCATTAACCAGCAGCCCCGCGATCTGAGCGGTTCTGCCATTGCTGCAAATGTGGAGGGAATCCGCCCTATATTGATCGAGGTACAGGCCCTTGTAAGTTCTGCGGTTTACGGAACTCCGCAACGCACTTCCACGGGATTCGATACGCGTCGCCTGAGCATGCTGCTGGCCGTACTGGAAAAACGGGCAAACTTCAAGTTGGCCAGTAAGGATGTGTTTATCAATATTGCAGGCGGACTAAGAGTGGATGATCCTGCTATAGACCTGGCAGTGGTGGCTGCTATTCTCTCCTCCACCGTGGATATTCCCATTGATCCGGACAGCTGTTTTGCAGGGGAAGTGGGCCTTTCCGGTGAGATCCGGCCGGTAAACCGGATCGAACAGCGACTGGGCGAAGCGGATAAACTGGGTATGAAAAGAATCCTGATGCCGTCTTTCAACCGGAAACGCCTGGATCCCTCAAGATTCAGGCTTGAGATTGTCGAGATTAACCGGGTACAGGATCTGCCTAAATACCTTTTCGGCTAATAGCACTTAGAAATCGTCATACTCACTGTTGCTGGTAGTCTCCAGGATATTGGGGCAATCCATATCCACATAGAAATCCACGGGTCTTTCAAATTCATCCTCCATGGTATAGCCCAGGGTGGAATCTGCATAGACCCGCGTAAAAAATTCGCCATAGATGGGGAGTGCCATATTCGTACCGGAACCCATGGTCAGGTTATCAAAGTGAATGGAACGGTCCTCTCCTCCAACCCATGCTGCTGCAGTAAGCTTCGGAGCAAGTCCAATGAACCAGCCATCACTCTGGTTCTGAGTAGTACCCGTTTTCCCGGCCATTTCACCTGTAAACTCATATTTCCAGCGAAGTCTGTTAGCGGTTCCCGAATAGTACTCGCCCATATACCTTCCTGTCATATCCACCACATTCTTCAGCAGCGAAATCATTAAATAAGCGGTTTCCTGACTGATGGCTTCTGACTCGTAGGGGTGAAATGAAGAGATTACATTGCCATACCGGTCCTCAATACGGGTAACATAGACCGGGCTCACATAGATACCTCCGTTTGAAAAGGTGTTAAAGGCTCCCACCATCTCTTCCAGGGAGATATCAGCAGGACCATAGATCATGCTGGGCACCGGATCGATGTGTGAGGTCACTCCCATTTTACGCATGAGACTGATCACATTATCGGGGTTGAAATTTTTAAACAACCAGGCGGAAACCCAGTTGTGAGAAGTGGCCAGTCCCCATTTAAGAGAGACCATCTTTCCGGCAAATACATTGCGGCCCGGCGCTGTAGGGGTATAGGTGGTGTCTTTATTATCTATGATGTTTCGAAAGGTGACGGGAACCAGTGGAATCATTTGACAGGGCGAATAGTTCTCCTGCATGGCCAGCATATAAAGAAAAGGCTTTATTGTAGATCCCACCTGGCGGCGACTCTGGTAAACATGCTCGTATTGGAAATAGCGGTAGTTATGCCCTCCCACAAAAGCCTTTACATTCCCATTGGCGGGGTCCATGGCCATGAACCCGGCCCGCAGTATATGTTTCATATACCTGATGGAATCCAGGGGAGACAATATGGTATCGACCGTGCCGTTCCAGGTGAACAATCTCATATCCACGGGCTTTTTAAATGCTATCATTATGGAGTCCCAGGGAGTACCCCTGCCCGCCATATATCTGTAACGGTCTGTCTGTCTGACAGCGCGGTTCAGGATCAGGGTACTTTCCTCCCGGGAAATATCTTCGAAAGGCGCGTTGGGCCTTCCTTTTTTCTCTTTAAAGAATTCGGGCTGCAGGTAATCCTTCATCTGAGCCTCAACAGCCTCCTCGGCATATTGCTGCATCTTGTAGTTCACCGTGGTAAAAATCCTCAGTCCATCGGTATAAAGATCGTACTGGGTGCCATCGGGTTTGTAATTCTTATTGATCCAGCCATAAAGTTTGTCATCGGCCCAGCGTAAAGAATCCCTCCTGTAACGTTCCCAGGCCAGCACCCCAGCTTCCTTGTTAGGAGGGGTGGGCTTGTCCCTGTTCATGAATTTCGAGAGAAAGGTTCTGAAATGCTTCGCATGACCGGTCAGGTGACTGGCCAGGTTATAATCCACACTGATCGGTAAGAGCTTTACCGAGTCGGCCACCTCCTGTGTAAGCGCCCCGTACTTGACCATCTGGTTGATAACTGTGTTCCTGCGGACAATTGAGCGGTCGGGGTTGATCAATGGATTATAAGCTGTTGGAGCTTTTAGCATCCCCACCAGGATAGCGGCCTGATCGATGCTCAAAGAATCAGGGGTGGTATTAAAAAAGGTCCTGGAGGCCGACTTGATCCCCACAACGGATTCGCCGCCGAAAGGAACTGTATTCAGATACATGGCTATGATCTCATTCTTGGTATAGCTTCTTTCAAGCCTCACCCCGGTATTCCATTCCTTGAACTTATTTATGGCCAGGTGACCTATCCTTCCGATCTTAGTTTTATTAACAGTGGTATCCCTGGGAAATAAATTCTTTGCCAGCTGTTGCGAAATGGTGCTTCCACCTCCTTCATCCTGACCCAGCAAAACTGATTTCACAGCAACACGTGTCAGGCTTCTGACATCAATGCCCGAATGTTTGTAGTATCTCACATCCTCCGTGGTCACCAGGGCCTCCACCAGGTGTGGAGCCAGTTCCTCATAATCCACATAGGACCGGTTCTCAATGAAATACTTGCCCAGTAACTCGCCATCCTCGGTAATTAATTCGGAGGCCAGATTGCTTTGCGGATTCTCAAGCCTGGCAAAATTGGGCATAAAACCCATTTTACCATGACCTATTAAAACCATGATTACAATGAACAATAGCACCGCAATAGTGTATAGTGTCCAGAGGATGTATAAATATTTTGTAGTTTTGCCGGGTTTATTATCCATGGCCAGCTGTATTTTGGGTCAAAAATAGTAATTATTAGGTTATTTTGTGTTCTAGTAGGTAAACGGAGGAAAGAAGGAATATGATAGAGAATCTTGTAATAGTCGAATCACCCGCCAAGGCGAAGACAATTGAGCGCTTCCTTGGAAAGAGTTTTACCGTTAAATCAAGCTTTGGCCATATCCGTGACCTGGCCAAGAAAAATCTGGGAATTGATGTTGAGGGAAGTTTTGCTCCCCAATACATCGTTCCTGCTGATAAGAAAAAAATTGTCAAGGAGCTGAAGAGCCTGGTCAAAGAATCGGAATTAGTCTGGCTGGCCACTGATGAGGACCGGGAAGGAGAAGCCATTGCCTGGCACCTGAGCGAGGAACTTGAGCTTGACAAGGAAAAAACCAGGAGGATCGTTTTCCATGAAATAACCAAAGACGCCATATTGAATGCCCTTGAAAATCACAGGCATATAGATACTCACCTGGTGAATGCCCAGCAGGCAAGACGGGTTTTGGACCGGCTTGTAGGCTTCGAACTCTCTCCTCTGCTCTGGAAGAAAGTGAAGCCATCTCTTTCTGCCGGAAGGGTGCAATCGGTAGCCGTGAAACTGATTGTAGAAAAAGAGCGGGAAATACAGAAATTCAATCCCAAGAAGTATTTTCGCGTCACAGGAAGGTTCGCTGTAGCAAATGGGAATGGTGGAGAAACCCATTTAAAAGCTGATCTTTCAAAAAGATTAGATAGCCTGGAGGAGGTCCAGGCATTTCTCCAGAAGTGCCAGACCAGCGAATTCACCGTTAGCTCAGTTGAGAAAAAGCCCCTGAAAAAATCACCTGCAGCGCCCTTTACCACCTCTACCCTTCAGCAGGAAGCAAGCAGAAAACTGGGTTATTCAGTAAACCAGACCATGTCGGTGGCTCAAAGGCTTTATGAATCGGGAAAGATTACTTACATGAGGACCGACTCTGTAAACCTTTCCAAACTGGCCATTGGAACAGCCGCAGGAAAGATCAAAGAGGCTTTTGGGGAAAAGTACCTGAAGACCAGGAACTTTACAACTAAATCCAAAGGGGCTCAGGAGGCTCACGAAGCCATCAGGCCCACTTACATGGATCAGGCTACAGTTGAAGGTGGCAGACAGGAACAGCGGCTCTATGAACTTATCTGGAAAAGAACCATTGCATCTCAGATGAGTGAGGCCCAGCTTGAAAAGACGACCATCTCCATTGCTGTGTCAGGCGCCCCTGAAAAGTTTGTTGCCACAGGTGAGGTCCTGATATTTGATGGCTTCCTGAAAGTCTATATGGAATCCACAGATGATGAGCAGGAGGAGGAGGAGGCCAAGGGCTTACTTCCACCCGTTAAGAACAATGATAAACTGAGCCGTGAGCTAATCGAAGCCACAGAGAAAACAACCCTCCAGCCGGCCAGGTATACCGAGGCCAGCCTGGTGAAGAAAATGGAAGAACTGGGAATCGGACGTCCGTCCACCTATGCTCCAACCATTTCTACAATACAGCAAAGGGAATATGTGGTAAAGGAGGATCGGAAAGGAACTGACCGCGATATGGTGCAGCTGGTCTTAAAGGGGGATTCTCTATCACAGCAGACCATTAAGGAAAAATATGGATATGAGAAAGGTAAACTCTTTCCCACCGATATCGGGATGATTGTAAACGACTTTCTGGAGCAGAACTTTGATAACATCATGAACTACAATTTCACCGCCTCTGTTGAAGAGGAATTCGATGAAATTGCCGAAGGAACCAAGGACTGGCCCAGCATGATCGAACGGTTCTACAAACCCTTTCATACAAAGGTAGATACTGCCACACAAACTTCCGAGCGTTCGAAAGGTGAAAAGTTGCTCGGGGAAGACCCCAAATCGGGAAAGCCTGTAAGTGTAAAAATTGGCCGTTTCGGACCCATCGCTCAGATCGGAGAAGCCAGTGACGAAGAGAAACCAAAGTTTGCCAGCCTCCTGAAAGGTCAGAGCCTGGAAACCATTACACTGGAGGAGGCCCTGGAGCTATTCAGGCTGCCACGTACCCTGGGGCAGTTCGAAGATGAAGAGCTGGTAATCGGAGTGGGGAAATATGGTCCCTATGTTCGCCATAAAGGTAAATTTTACAGCCTGGCTAAAACTGATGATCCACTAAGCATAGAGTCTGAACGTGCCATCGAGATTATTATCGAAAAGCGCGCTCAGGAGGAAAACAGGAATATCAAGCAGTTTGATGAAGAACCAGGACTTTTGATTCTCAATGGTCGCTATGGTCCTTATATCTCTTTTAATAAGAAAAACTACCGGATCCCAAAAAGCAGGAAGCCCGAAGAGTTAACTCTCGAGGAGTGCCGTGAAATCATTGAAAAAGCTGGTCCCCGTCCAAAAAAATAAACCCCATAAAACCCGCACCCCATGGACCTGAATGGATATTTCGATCCCGTTAGCCTGGAAAGACCCGAATTCGAGTACCTGGACAATAATGAATCTTTCAGTCACCACATCTCAGTACATACACCCGACCAACCCATTCGGGAACTGGATAAACATCAGGTGGCCATTTTTGGGGTGCCAGTGGATAGCAATGGATTTATAAAGGGGAGTAAAGATGCACCCAACCACATTCGCAGCAAGCTTTACCAGCTTCGAAAAATTAACAGGAGCCTGAAGATTTATGATCTGGGCAACGTAAAAAACGGACTTTCCATAAACGACACCTATTTTGCTGTAAGGGATATCCTGCTGGAGCTCAGGGAGAGGGGGATCACAGCTGTGATATTCGGAGGATCGCAGGATCTGAGCCGCGGAGCCTTGCTGGCTCTGGAAAAGCGTGAGGGGCTGCACCAGATACTTACCATCGATTCCATGCTCGATTTTTCAGTGAAAGACGACTTGTTGACTTCACGAAACTACCTGAACCAGGTAGTACACAATAAGGAGCTCCAACAATTCAGTCTAACTAACCTGGGCCACCAGGCCTGTTTTGTCACAGATAATCAGCTCCAGCAGCTGGATAAGTCCTTCCTTGAAAGCATTCGCCTGGGAGAGGCCAGAAAAGAGATCAAAGAGGCCGAGCCCCTCGTACGCGATTCCGAGTTTATCAGTATCGATATGGGAGCTGTAAGGCATGCAGATGCCCCGGGAGCTTCTACTCCTTCACCCAATGGTTTTTTTGGAGATGAGCTTTGCCAGATCACCAGGTATGCAGGATTAAGTGAGCAAGCTAATATTCTTGGATTCTTTGAACTCAACCCATCATTTGATATCAACGGCCAGACAGCTCACCTGGCAGCCCAGTCTGCCTGGTACTTCCTTGAGGGACTCACCCACCGTATCCGCGAGAATCCAATGGATACGCCCGAGCACATAAAAAAGTTTATCGTCACCCTGAATGCACCTGGACATGACATTATCTTTCATAAAAGCACCCTTTCTGAAAGATGGTGGATGGAAATTCCTGTAAAGAATCCGGTCACAGGGTATAACTTTTTCATCTCATGTTCGTATGAAGATTACCAGCAAGCCTGTAATCAAGAGATACCGGACCGCTGGTGGCGCTTTTTGAACAGATTGGGTAATGAAAAAGATTAATACACGTTTTATATAAGTGGACACAGGTATATTTTTTATGTTAAATGACCTGAAACCCCTGATTTTGTTGATATTACGGTATTGATAAATTTTTGTGAACTCGAACTATTTTTACTTATTTTAAACATGTTTATTGGCTATAAAAAAGAAGCCCTTGATTGAGTTAACCTGACGATGAAGAGATTGGTGTACATATGTATTTTAGGAGCAGTTTCGCTGAATGCCCTGTCACAGCAGGACCCTAAGTTCACTCAGAATATGTTCCTGGCACCGTTTTATAATCCCGGGGCTGTTGGAAGCTCAGATAAGATATGCCTTGGAGCTGCTTTCCGTAATCAGTGGACAGGACTTCCGGATGCACCTATTACAACTATTTTTACAGCCGATATGCCGCTTCATTTCCTGGGACAGAACCATGGAATCGGAATCACCTTTATGAATGACAACCTCGCATTTAACAATGACTTCCAATTTAGCGCCTCCTATGCCTTCAGGATTGACCTGGGACAAGGAAGCCTGGGAATTGGAGTTAATGCAGGCATGGCTAACCAGGCGCTGACTCCAACCTGGAACGGAGCCGACATTATTACCCCCGATACGGATGATGCCATCCCAAAAAACGGAGGAAGCGTTTTCGGTTTTGATATGGGGCTTGGGGCATATTACAACACCGATAATTTATATGTTGGTCTTTCAACCACTCATCTGAATCAAACCACTTTTGATTATCCGGAAGATGTGGCCGAATCAAAACTTATCAGGCACTACTATTTGATGGCCGGATACAACATCCAGCTATCCAACCCAATGTTTGAAATCATACCGTCTCTAATGGTTCAGACCGATGCCAGGTCTCATCATATCTATCTGAATACCAACCTTCGATACAATAAAAGGTTCTGGGGTGGAGTTTCCTATTCTGTGGGGGGGGCTTTATCAGCTCTTGTAGGAATTGAAATGATGAATGGGATCAAGATTGGTTATTCATATGATTTTGAACTTTCGCCCCTTATGAATTACAATAGCGGGTCTCATGAAGTAACGGTTCGATATTGCTTCGATCTCGGTGTTGACAGGAGTACCCAGAAGTATAAGAGTATAAGATTTTTATAATTATTATATCTAGAATAGGATGTTTTTGTTAAAGAGCAATATGTATAAAGTTTGGTTTGCATCTAATAAGCGATATGCTATGAAACGATTAGTGATATTTGTTGTAACTGCGACCCTCATAGGTGGTTGTGGTTCATACAACACCGGAGAATTGGTCGGAGTTGAAGGTAGGAAGGCTTATGCTGAACCTGAACCGTTTGGAATGGTTGCGGTCCCCATGGGATCATTTGTTATGGGTGCTGGTGACCAGGACGTCACATGGACCCAGAATACCGTGGCCCGGACCGTGGCAGTTGATGCCTTCTGGATGGACGAAACGGAAATCACCAACAATGAATACAGACAATTTGTATACTGGGTTCGTGATTCCATAATCAGGAAAGAGCTTGCTATCCAGGGCGTGGATGACTATATCAGGAAGGATAATGAGGATCAGCCTTTTGAAGACGCCAATGGTGATCCCATAATAGACTGGGAAACTCCCCTTGATCCATCCAGGGACAAGGAAGGAAACATTCAACAGACCATTGAAGATCTTGGAATCTATTATTCAGGCGAGGACCGTTTGTCTCTTTATTTTCCTGAGATTAATCCAACCAAACTTATTTATAACTATTACTGGATAGACCGTGCCCAGGCAGCCAATCCTGCCAATGGTTTTCGCCTTGAATATTCAGGTGGGAATACAGATCCGGTGGTCCAGTACCAGGGTACAATCACCAGGCCCAATGGTGAGCAGGAAGAGATCACAGGTCGTTCTTCCTTTGTAAACAAGGATTGGGTACTGGTTTACCCAGACACCCTGGTATGGGTAAAAGACTTTACCTACTCCTTTAATGAGCCCATGACAAATCTCTATTTTTCAGCCCCCTCCTATGATAACTATCCGGTGGTTGGGGTGACCTGGAAACAGGCCAAGGCTTTCTGTATCTGGAGAACAAACTTGCTGAACCAGGCACTGCTTGGTAGCGGGGAACCCATTGTACAGGACTACAGGCTGCCCATCGAGGCAGAGTGGGAATACGCAGCCAGAGGAGGTCTCGATCACAGCATGTATCCATGGGGAGGTGTCTATCTGAGGAACAAACTGGGTTGCTTTATTGCCAACTTTAAGCCCCTTCGCGGGAACTATACAGACGATGGATCCATGTATCCTGCCAGGGTTGCTTTCTACGGAGTACCTAATGAATATGGCCTTTACGACATGGCGGGTAACGTAGCTGAATGGACGATTACTGCTTATGATCCTTCAGCCTATGTATTTTCGCACGACATGAATCCATATTATAATTACGAGGCCAGGCCTGATGATCCACCGGTAATGAAGCGGAAAGTGATCAGGGGCGGATCCTGGAAAGACATTGCCCGTTATCTTCAGGTAAGTACCAGGGATTATGAATACCAGGACTCTACTAAATCCTACATTGGATTCAGATGTGTACGTTCATATTTAGGTGATCAATAATTAAATACTTTATATAATGGGAATTACAGAAATAGTTCAAAGTTCGGGCTGGAAGAGTTTCACGGCTAAACTCTATGGCTTTGGGGCCTCCATTGTAATTATCGGAGCACTCTTTAAAATTCAGCACTGGCCTGGAGCAGGTATTGCACTGACAGCGGGCCTTCTAATCGAAGCAGTTATCTTCTTTTTCTCTGCATTCGAACCGCTTCATGAGGAACTGGACTGGACCCTGGTTTATCCAGAACTGGCCGGTATGTCCGATCCCGATGAAATAGACGAATATAAAGAGCAGGCCATTGCAGACCGGAATGTCGGGCTGCAGAAGTTTGATGAACTTTTTGAGCAATCCCAGATCAATGCTGAGGATGTCAGAAGTCTGGGTAAGCACCTGAACACCATCTCTAACACAACAGAAACCATCGGTGATATTACTTCAGCCTCCCTGGCTACCAAGGAGTATTTTAACAAGATGGGGACTGCTGCTCAAAATATGGATAATGTGGCCACAGCTTATGGCACCAATACGGGTGAATTAAACGAATCGGTATCAACCCTGGCTGCTTCCTATAAGAACACTGCCAGCCTGATCGATGCCAAAGGCAAAGATATCGCTGATAAATTTGCCAGCTCTAGTGCGAACCTGACAGCGACCTACGAAGCCATGTCGGGCGAAGTAAAGCAGGAGCATACCAATATTTCCCAGAGCCAGAAGCAGTTCAATCAGCAACTTGAAACGCTTAATAAGAATCTTGCTGAACTGAATCTCTCCTACACCGACCAGGTGAAAGGAAGTAAGGAACATCTGCAGGGAACTGCCGGCGTCTACAGTGGATTGAATGATATGATCGCCAGCCTGAAAGCCTCAGTTGATGAGACACAAAAATATAAGTCTGAGATTGTGAAACTCAGCGAGAGTCTTTCTGAACTGAATAATGTATACGGCAATATGCTCACTGCCATGAGCATTAGAAAAAAATAATAATATTTAATCCTGCTCTATGGCACACGGTAAAGAAACACCGAGACAAAAAATGATCGGCATGATGTATTTGGTGCTGACAGCGATGCTGGCACTGAATGTATCAAAAGAGGTGTTGGATGCATTTACTCTGGTGGATGGTGGTCTTACAGTAACCACTCAGAATTTTGCAGCCAAAAATAACGATCTGTACGACAAATTCAACATAGCCTTTGAACAGAATCCCGAAAAAGTGGGTGACTGGAAAACCAGGGCCGAAGAGGTCAAGGCACAATCCAATGAGCTCTATGAGTTCATGAACCTGTGTAAGATGGAGATCGTTTCCAGGAAGGATGCGGATGCCATTCATGACGGTGAAGTGAACCTGGCCGATGTGAAAGTTAAAGATGATACCAACTTCCCTGGCGAGGTCATGATGGTCAATAAGCGGGGTGAGGAACTGAAACGTAGAATTGAAGAATACGAGGCCTTCCTGCTTTCCATGATCGAAGATAAGGAGACCTATTCCTCCACCGTGGAATCCATAGAGGGAATCCTGAGCACAGAAGTCCCCGAGTCCATGTATCATAACGTGAAAAAAGGAGTAACCCCCACCTGGGAATCCACCTATTTTGAGTACCTTCCGCTAGCTTCAGTAATTACCCTGCTCTCCAAAATGCAGGGCGATGTAAGGAACGTCGAAGCCGATATGCTCAATTTTCTGTTGGGGCAGGTGGATGCAGGCGACTTTAAGGTGAATGTGATTGAACCGGTTGTGATTGCCAAATCAAACTATGTTTTCAGAGGTGTCCCTTACCATGCAGAAGTATTTCTTGCAGCCTATGATTCAACCAACATTCCTGAGGTAAAGCTGCAGGATGGAACACTTCTGGAGACCCATGGAGGTAAAGGAATTTATGAAGTATCCTATAACAGTACCGGTATTAAAAGGTGGGGTGGAGTCATCTCCATTGAGAAAGACGGCCAGGTAACCAGTAAGCCATTTACGGCTGAGTTTGAAGTGGCCGAATCCAATGCTACGGTATCAGCCACAGGTATGAATGTATTTTACCGGGGTATCCCAAATCCGGTTGAAATCTCTGTGGGTGGTGTGGCTGAGAGAGATGTGATCGCTCAGATCTCATCAGGAAATATCAGAAGAGTGAGTGCCGGAACTTACCGGGTCAACCCTGGTGTTCAGGACAAGGCTACGGTTAGCGTATATGCCAATATCGATGGGCAGAGAAAGCTTATGAGCCGCTCAGATTTCAGGGTATATGCCCTTCCCAAGCCGGATGCGGTTGTGGAAGGAATCCCCGGTTCTTCGGGAGCGCTTACCGTTGGTAGTCTTTCCCGTCTGCAAAATGTCAGAGCCGAAGCAAAAGACTTTGTTTTTGAAGTAGATTATAAGGTGGAATCTTTTGAAGTGGCTTTCATGGGTCAGGGTGGAATGTGGAGTTCCATGGCCTCAAACAGTGATCGTTTTACTAACCAGCAAAAGGATCTTTTCCGTCAGCTACGTTCAGGTCAAAGAATTATGATAGAGAAAATCAAGGCCTCCGGGCCCGATGGAGTGATAAGAAATCTCAATAGTATTACCATAACAGTTCGATAAGATGAAGGAAAGAAGGTATATTTTTGGAGCAATTATTCTGGCAATGTGGACATGTTCCATCTCTGCCCAGAATGTGAATACTTCGGTTACACCGGGAAACGCACCGGTAATCACCGCCTATACTCCCTCAACGGATGTATATAAATCTGAAACCATAATTCCGGAAAAGAAACCGGTAGCTTACAGCTACATTCGTGAGGCGGATGCTATGTGGGCAAAAGATGTATGGAGGACCATTGACCTCAGGCACCGTCAGAATATGCCTCTGCGTTACCCCCTCGAAGGAACAATGAGCGACGGGGAGCGCTACAGCCTGTTTGGCCTTCTGATGGAGGGGATCAAAACGGAAGAGGTAACCCCCTATGAATTTAATGTCATTACCGCCTGGAAAGATCCTTTTTCAAAGGTATCCAACCTGGAAGAAATATACCGTCGCTCCGGTGGTGATACCATCTCTGATAACGATGGTAAATTCCTGAGAGTTGGACAGGATATGACTAATATCCTTCAATTCCAGATCCAGGAGCAGTGGTTCTTCGACAAGAAGCATTCCACCATGCAGGTCCGCATCGTTGCAATTGCTCCGGTTTACTATACCTACTTTGATGAGTTTGGCCAGCCATTGCCCTCACCCAGGCGAGGAATTCCATTTGTGGTGCACTTCCCGCAATGCCGCAGGCTATTTGCCACCCATTCGGTATACAACCCGAACAACGATGCACAGGCCATGTCATTTGATGACCTTTTTATGCAGCGCCGTTTCTCCAGCACGATTATTGCTGAATCCAATGTATTTGGAAACCGCATGCTGACCGACTACAAACTGGGACAGGATGTACTGCTTGAGGCAGAAAGGATCAAAAATGACCTGTTCATTATGGAACATGACCTCTGGGAATACTAGGAAGCTCTGTAAACCTTATAAAAGAACCGCATCCATACCGATGCGGTTTTTTTATTCCTCAACATAACTATCAGCTCGTATAAGTGTATTCGGTGCTTAAATTTAGCTTCAGCAATGATTGTAGGCACCTTCATACACTTATACTTCGCTTAATATACCAGCTGAGATAATAAAAAGATGGAGAAGCGAACCTGCTGAAGAAACAGGCTTACCATACGAAGGTATATGGTACGAACCTTAGCCAGCCGCAGGCTGGGTGCAGCACGGTTCATTTCATCAAGCTTACCAATGCGAAGGTATATTGCTTGACGAACCTAAGCCAGCCGCAGGCTGGGTGCACCACGGTTCATTTCATCAAGCTTTCCAATGCGAAGGTATTTCGGGGTCCGAAGCCTTAGCCAGCCGCAGGCTGGGTGCAGCGAAGAACGAAATACCGAGCTACATCATATCATCCCCGATCTCTGTCTTAATATCGGTGACGTATTGCTTGATCTTCTGTTCATCCTCACGCTTGCAGACCAGCAGGATATTTCCATTCTGGACTACGATGTAATCGTCAAGACCCTGGAGTACTACCAGCATATCATCCTGGACATTTACCAGGGTTCCAGAGGATTCATACATAAAAACGTTTTTTCCCGTTATGGAATTCTTACGTTCATTTTTCTCTAACTGCTCGTATAAGGATCCCCAGGTTCCAAGATCCGACCAGCCAAAATCCGACACCAGAACAAACACATTTTCCGCTTTCTCCATGATCCCGTAATCGATACTGATATTCCTGCAGTTCCCATAGGTTTCATGAATAAATGCTTTTTCATGTTTAGTGCCATAAACTCCTATCCCCTCCTTAAACAGAGAGTGGATTCCCGGTAAGTGCTCCTCAAAAGAGTTCATGATGGTTTTAAGTGACCAAAAGAATATCCCGGCATTCCAGTAAAAGTCTCCGCTACTGAGAAACACCTGGGCCAGTTCCAGATCCGGTTTTTCTGTAAAGGTCTTCACCTTTCTAAGATGAAGTGATTCATATCCCTTTACCTTCTTCTCAATGGACTGGATATAACCATAGCCTGTCTCCGGACGACTGGGAACAATACCAAGGGTTAAGAGTGCATTATTGTTTGCCACAAACTCGAGACCCTGCTCAACAGACCTTATAAATTGCTCCTCCTTAACAATCAGGTGATCGGAAGGTGCAACAACAATTTTTGCATCGGGATTTTTCTGCTGGATTCTGAAATTAGCATAATCAATACACGGAGCTGTATTTCGGCGCAAAGGCTCCAGCAGTATATTATCTTTAGGAACCTCAGGCAATTGTTCCGCTATAATCTCCTTATACTCCAGGTTGCTTACCACATATACATTATCAGGGGGCATGACAGTTCGAAATCTGTCGAAGGTCTGCTGCAAAAGCGTTCTACCGGTTCCAATTATATCCAAAAACTGCTTGGGCCGCTCTGTTTTACTCAAGGGCCAGAAGCGACTACCTATGCCGCCGGCCATGATTACACAATAGTAATTTTTGTCCATTCTCTTGGGGGAAAATTTACATGTTCAGATAACTATATACAATAAATATAGTCCCTTTTTAACGAATAGTTGAGACACTCAAGATGTTTTATACAATAATTAATATATTACATTAAATTGTTCAGGGTTTATGAAATTGCTCGCACAAATAGGAACCTACTTTCTGCTTATGGGCAGGACCTTTAACCGTCCTGAGAAACACTCCATATTATACCGGCAGATCATGCGCGAGATTGAAAAAGTAGGAATCAACTCCTTTGCCATCGTGGTGATCATCTCACTTTTTGTAGGGGCGGTCATAACCATCCAGGTCAATTTCAACATCGAAAATCCCCTTCTTCCCTCCTACCTTGTGGGGTTAACTGTACGGGATTCGCTACTTCTGGAGTTTTCCTCTACCATGATGGCATTGATCCTGGCAGGTAAGGTGGGATCGAGTATTGCTTCTGAGCTGGGCATGATGCGAATTACCGAACAAATTGATGCGCTTGAAGTGATGGGAATTAATTCAGCCTCCTACCTTATTCTTCCCAAGATAATTGCTGCTGTTGTTTTCTTTCCCATTCTATGTCTGCTCAGTATTATGGTTGGATTATTTGGGGGATATCTCGTATGTGTCCTGGGCAATGTTATTCCTCCATCAGATTATATCGAAGGAATCCAGTATGCCTTCTATCCATACTACATCTCTTATGCACTGACCAAAACAGTATTCTATGCCCTTATTATCACCTCGGTGTCTGCCTATTTTGGCTTCAATGTAAAGGGAGGAGCTGTTGAAGTGGGGAAGGCAAGTACCAAGGCCGTAGTGCAAAGCAGTATCATTATACTCCTGGCAAACCTGATCCTAACCAGAACCATCCTGGGATGATTGAGGTCAAAAATCTATATAAAAGCTATGACGGAGAGTTTGTACTCAATGATGTGAGTGCCAGCTTTGATAAGGGAAAGTGCAACCTGATTATCGGGCGCAGTGGCTCTGGAAAGACGGTCCTGCTCAAATCCATAGCCGGACTAATTGAAGTGGATGAGGGAGAGATCTGGTACGATGAACAGAAATTCAGTCACCTGGACATTCCTTCAAAGCAATTGATCCGCAAAGAGATGGGTGTTCTTTTTCAGGGGGGCGCACTTTTCGATTCGCTCACGGTGGAAGAAAATGTCCTCTTCCCTCTTGATATGTTTACCAGCCAGAACAGGAAAGAGAAACTGGAGCGGGCCAACTTTTGTCTGGAGCGGGTAAGAGTGTCGGGCACCAATAAACAATACCCTGCCGAGTTAAGCGGAGGGATGAAAAAAAGAGTTGCCATTGCCCGTGCCATCGCCCTGAATCCAAGGTACCTGCTTTGTGATGAACCTAACTCCGGACTGGACCCTGAAACCGGAATTGTTATTGATAACCTGATCCGTGAGCTTACCGAAGAGTTCCAGATGACCACCATTGTGAATTCACATGATATGAATTCGGTCCTGGAGATTGGCGATAAGGTTATCTTCATCTACCAGGGATGCCTTTGTTGGGAAGGTTCCAGGAAGGAGATTCTCAAAACCGATAATGAAGCCCTGAATAATTTTGTTTTTGCCACCAATATGGCCAAGCAAATCAAACAATCTTAATCCGCAGAAAGAATTAATATACCAGGGGTCTGTCCTTATCCAGCTTCTGACACTTCTTATAACCAAATATCAGATTCATTCCAAACCAGAAATTTACCGCTTGTAACTGTTCAGGCGAGAATACGGCGTTCAGTGTATTATCCGAGACAACATAGAGATTTACGGGGCCCGCGTTAAGTGAGATTCCGGCTCCGAAATTTTTCCAGTTATTATTCATGAATGTATAGCTCAAAGTAAAACTGAGATATCGACCGGCAGCAAAATTGGCCGACGCTGTAAGCTGTTCAAAAATGGCCTCTTTGAGGAAATCCGTACGGGAAAGCAATCCGAAATTGATACTCGGGGTTGCCCACCAGGAGGCTCCTATATACACCTTTGGATTGAGGCGGCTACTATAAATCCCCCCGGGGGTAAATACAAGTCCGTCTGCCAGAGAATCGGCTATCGCTGAGAAAGAGCTGTCCATATGATCTCCGAAAGTGTAATCCTCTGTAAAATCAAAGGGATTCACTTCCAGACCTGAATAATCATAATCGGTCTTGAAACTCATTTTATGAACCTCATCTGTCCAGCGAATATACCCGATATCCAGAACACTGGCACTGAGCAGCCAGCGGTTTGTGGGTCTGTAATCAACTCCCAGATCCACGGCCAGTCCAAAATTTTTCGCATTAAATGCTTGCTTGAATAATGCTGCAGGACGCATGCTACTTATATCATCCTCGATGATAATGTCTTCAATCATCCCGTCTTCATCATATACAATCTCTGCAAAGGGTAAAGAAGCATTATATTCCATATCTGCCTGAATATTCCATAGCTCCTCCGAAGTGTTTACTTCAAGCTCCGATCGGGAGATGGAAAGGTTCCCAAAACCAAACAGGGCCTTCCCCCTGACTCCGATTTGCCACTTGCTTCCAATGGCTCCCGACCAGCCCACTGCAATTTCATCAAAGCCTGTAAAATCTATTCCCATGCCATCCATGTTATAGACTTCCCCTTCATCGGCACCCTCCAGCACCAACCTGGCCAGGTCTTCCGGGAAATAAAGATTCGCTTCAGCCCTGGTGGTGAGATCCAATGTAAAAAAGCCGGCCTTGGTGCCAAACCCAATTGATAAAACTGAAGTTCTCGTATCGGCAAGTATTACATTCAGGGGCTTCAGTTTGTCCAGAAAGGCCTCTTGGTCACCTAGCGGATGGAGGAAGGTGATCAGGGAGTCCTCCGAAGGATGGGGATAGATCACATCATCATACGACAGAGGATTTGATGAGAATTGAGTACTTAGCGGAGAGAGTATGGGTATCCCAATATAGAATCCACATTCGGGACTTCGGGCAGGATTAATCCTGTTCGACTGGGGAATCCCTTCCATAAAATAAAGAGAATTCTGAGTCTGGGCCCATGTCTGCAAACCTGCTCCTGCAAACAATGCCAGACTAAAAATGATCTTGTAGATTAATCTCATAACTCCCTGTTGTTTATTCTTATTTCAGCATAGAAGGAAATCTCAAAATCCAGTGTATAGTCGGAATAGAATTTTACAAATTGGCCGCCCGATTCAGCGGTAAGCATTCGTGCCTCGACCCATAAATATTCTGTTTGCTCAAGGATTCCCAGTTTTTCTGCCGGAAGGTCAATGCTATGGCTGGTTTCACTTGCACGCAAAAGTTTCCCTTCACTATCCACCTCCGATGAAGCGAGAAATACAGGGTCGCCATTTAAAACAGAATCAAGTACTGTATAAGAAGCGTCCAAAAAATATACCTGCAAGCCCAATTCTATGGGCAGTTCATTAACTGTAGAGAGATTAACCACCACATGTTTTATAAACGAGGTATCGATGCCATCTTCCCCCAGTGCAAACTCCAGTGTGTCTGCCAGGGAATATTCTGAAAAACTCAGATCAAGGGGCAGTAAAAATTCTGCCTCAGTCATAAACCTGCTTGTATCGAGCAGGAAGTGGCTCGTACTCTGCGAGCCAATGTTGGCGCTCACCTTGTAGGAGAGAGTACTGGGTGCAATATTTAGTAAATCCTGAAAATTGGAGGTTTGATTATTGATATAAAACTCCCCATAAGCTGTTTCTCCCAACATATTGATGGATGGGGCCGGAATGATGAATGGGTGCCCTTCGTAAAATTCAAGTGTTTCAGTGGAGCCATCCTCTGCAGTGGCTATGACACTGTCAAGTGTTAGTTCAAAGGGAATGCCCATTGAGCTCTCTGTGAATATATTGATTCTCGGATCGGCGAGTTTCAGGTGCGACAACTCCGGAACATCAGCATAGATGGGAATATCAAGCACTCCACTCTCCGTAACAACTTCACTGGGATCCACAAAGCCAAAGAGGCTGTAAAACCCCATATCCAGGAAGTTGGAGTTAATTTCACAAAAATCGCCCGGATTCACAGGATTGCCACTGTTGATTAATGCAAAATCATAATCCATCCTGAATACGCTGGAATCACCATCCTGAGTTGTCTCCAGGAAATAGCCATCCAAATCCAGGCTCTCCGACCAGGTAAAGTTCCCTGAGGAGCTACTGATCTGGACCGTGTAGCTATATGGATTCCTGTTTTCATCTAATATATTTGCACTACTGATGGTCAGGAATCCAGCATGCTCAAAAGTGCTCTCTATTTCGGTCAACAATTCTCCTCCCTTAAATACAATGCTATCAAAACGGTTGTCACCGCTTGTCTGAAATCCGAAGTACTTGCTTTTCTGAAAGTGTACGGTCTCCCCGATTGCACTACCAATAAAAGCTGGGTCATCGCCTATTTCAGCATCAATATAAATTTCGGTGTAAAAGCCATCGACCACCAGGTTAAGCGTATCCACCATCACCTCCGCCAGGGTATCTGCATAGGTCAGAAAAATAAGACCATCTTCAAATTCATCTACGTAACCTGAGGAGTCAATCCTGGCTACAATGTCATCCATAGCCATGGAGCCATATATTAATGGAGCTACCAGATCTGTCACGATTTCTACCTCATCAGACAATTTATCCAGATCAAAGGACTCCTTGTTACAGGAAGCCAGAAAAAGGCCTCCCAGGAGCAGTAATATCAAACTACTATATACGTTTCTCCTCATGGCTATTCAATTGAATAATTGTAAAGGAAATTGTTTTCACTTCCCACAATCAGGTTGAATCTGCTTTCGGAACCTTTAAAATATCCTATACTGAAGCGTGTGGAACCCTCCAGTGGAAATCCTTCATAAAGGGATCCATCGGAATTTATCAGATAGATTCTGTTCCTGGAGCGATCAGTGATGCCGATTTTAACATCCGAAGCAGAAAATTTATAGATGTCGGGCATATCACTAATGCGATCCTTCACTTTGTAATTAAAAAGACGCTTGCCATCCTGTCTGACTACATCTAACTCATCGCCATCCGCAAAAATAAATTCAGGAATTCCGTCCTTTGTCATATCCACCATGGTAAAATAGTGATCAGGTGACATCTCTCTGGACAATAAACTGGTGACAGACCCGTCCAAATAGATGGCTGCAACGCTCCCTGAGGTATCTGTAGTAATCCATCTGGGTCTCTCTTCCCTGATATTCATATCCAGTGTAAGCTGATTTTGAGGAGACAGGACCAATCGTTCCTTCAGCTTGATCCTTTCCCTTCCCTGGCGATCAAGAAAATAGGCCCTGTTCTGATCAAGGGCAACAATATAGTCCCTGTCGTTGACCCTGAAGTGCTGTATCTTACCAGTAACCATGGATTCTGTTTTTCCAAACTTCCAGCCTGTAATCATATTCCCCTCAATATCATATACATAAATCTTTCGATCCTCTGTAGCTACGAACAGACGGTAGTTGCGGTTCTTATCATAGTCAAAAAGAGCAAGGGGATTGGTTGCATCAGACCTTAAGGAAATGGGATAGCGCTCCACATAGTTCCCATTCCTGTCTATTAAATGAATCTTCTTTGCTGTATTAAAAAGGTACTGCAATTTACCGTTCTTGTAGAAATCCACCTGGTGTACTTCTCCAAGGATGGGCCCATCCACTGGTTGTTTCCAAAGTACCCTTCCGGTACTGTTGATAAGGTAAACTCTATTTGCCTGATCCTGAACAAAAATCTCCTTCTCGGAAGTGTTGTGGTTGGTGACCAGCGCCGGTTTGATAAGTACTGCCGTATCCATCAGGCTTTCCCAAACAGTGAGGGCCTTATCCTTAATTTGTGGAGTATATTTACTACTGATACTCTGGTAGAAAAGATCCCCTTCTGTACTATATTGTATAACAACCCCGGGAATCCGGCGAAAAAAGAGCTCCATCTTTTCTATTTCATCTGCCGTCTTATCATTAAAGATCTCTTTTCTGTAGTCCAGAAATGCATAGGGCCTGAAAAAGAGTGTGACATTGCTACGGTTGGAAAGATAATCTGAGATCTCCTTGTATACCGGATCGCTGACAAAGGTCTTGTGAAGTACATTCTGATAAATGACTCTCGATAGGGCATCCACAGAGGGTCCAAAAATGAGGTAATTTTCGAAAAGAGTGAAGTGGCTGTTAAACAGGCGACCTGCAGAGCTTCCTTTGAAGAACTGGTCCGGAAGGCTGTATATGTTAAAGCTTGTCTGCTTATCCAGTTGATAAACACTACGCACGGAACGCATATCAAAAGCATTTGCCTGGAGATACTTCTCAACCCATCGCATTACCACCTCTACCGTTTCACTGCGACTCCTGGTCTCAATAAGAAGAATCTCATCTTCCGGGTTCTTTGTCACACTTTCAATGGCAAACCAGGCCATTTCATCAGCCATTATCCTGGAGAGGTCATCCAGGGGATCCAGGCCATACAGCCGGTCAAGCCGTTCCGACTCAGCCTCAATTTCTGCACCTGAGCCCACTCCTCCCAGATAAGAGAGGACTTGTTCCTTAAACTTTGCCCTGTCACTAATACCCAGGTGCAAAAAATAGCTCATCCCGGAGGGCAGAATTTCATGCAACTCCATCTTTACCGGACTCTGATCCCTGAAGGCTCCCAGGAACAAAGGAAGATCGGGATTGGCATAGGTCATGCCATTCAGGGTTACCGATTCCTGTTTCACATCCAGGTCAAATTCTCCCCACGAAGAAAGCTTGGACACCATATCAAGTTTTCCCCACTGGGATTCTTTAAGAAAGGGATGAAACAATTCAGCCAGCTTATTGTAGTTGACATAAAGGTTCGCATGCACATACCTGCCTTCTGTTTCCCTTACCTTTTGTAGTCCTGCCACAGAAGTCAGGCTGGTTTCTGCATGGATGGTCCTTATAGCCTCCTCCACAAGCATGGATGAGGAGCTGATCAGACACAATCCTTCCAGGCAGGCAAAAGTGAACTTACCCGGTACAAATCCAGGTCCCCCTGAAACATCATACACCTCTTCAGCCTCATATTTCCGTTCATTGACCATAGCGCTCTTTTCGAGCATAGCCAGGATCAAATGTTTGAAATCATTATCACTATGGGAAGAGGAATACTCCAGATAAAAAAGCCCCTTAAGCTGATCTTTGCCGACTTTGTGCAGGGATAGACTCATGCCCCTGTCTAATAGAAGCTTGTTCAAGGGTTCTGAGGAACGAATATGCCCAAGTGCAATATTCATTACAGAATCCAGTTCTCCTCTTTCAATAATATTTACAAAGTCGATCCAGATCCGGCTTTCAGGCAGAAATTTTTCCGTCAGGTATTCAAAATCAATATCCTCTGCGAACAGAATAGCACCCCGGGGAACAGCTCCATGGACCTCAACCGGTTCTACTTTATCGAGCTTTTTAATTAAGAATAAGGTGATAAGTCCCAAACAAACTACCGCAAATAGGCCACCGTATATGATGCTTTTTGTCATATAGTTCCTGTTTGAACCAAAAATAGGAATTTCACAGGCAGGATTATGGGAAAATTACCAACATTGAAGATTGGTATAGTTTTTGTGATAATATTGGGTATTTTCGCAGGGCATGGTATCTCGTATTCTCTTCATAATAAGCATATTAGTTTCATCTGCGCTATCTCATGGCCAGCAAATACAGGTTGTTAACTCCTCCGACCGCAGCCCCATTGAAAGTGTAGCAGTATTTAATTCCTCCCAGGAGAAAGCGGCCATTACCGACACTTTGGGTATGATAGACCTGTCTCTATTCTCTGGAAACGATAGTATAATCTTTCGGCATCCTTCCTATCTGACAAAGACATACAAGGGATCAGATTTAGCCACAATGCAACAGATCCAACTTCAAAGAAAAAGGATTCTCATTGATGAATATGTTATATCGGCATCCAAATACAGGGAAAGCAGCATGATCATTCCGTATATGGTAGATGTGCTGAATGATAGTGTGCTGATGGAATCAACCGGACTTACTTCGGCCGATATCCTGGAAGAAACGGGTAATATTATGGTACAAAGAACCCAGGGAGGTGGAGGAAGCCCCATCCTGAGGGGTTTTGAAGCCAACAAAATCCTGCTGGTTGTAGATGGAGTAAGATTGAATAATGCCATCTACAGGAACGGGCATCTCCAAAACTCCATTACCATCGATCCATCCATTCTCGAGCGGACGGAGATCATTTTCGGCCCCACATCCATTATGTATGGAAGTGATGCACTTGGAGGGGTGATCCATTACTATACAAAGGATCCCTTGATGGGCACCGACAGTACGTCCTTGTTCGGGACCCAGGCTTATGTGCAATATGCCTCTGCCTCCAATAGCCTGGCGGGTCATCTGGATTTCTCTGTGGGAAAGAAACACTGGGCCTCCCTTACCAGTATCACTTACAAGAATCTGGGGGATATCAGGATTGGTAGCAGAAGAAAGTCAGATTTGGGAAACTGGGGAGAGATAAGGCACTACGTAGACCAGGTAAATGGGCTGGATTCAACTATCAGCAATGAAAACCCCTTGATTCAGCCTTACAGTGGCTACAGCCAGATGGATATATTGCAAAAAATCCGGTATACACCTTCGCAGTATGTGGACTGGATCTTAAATCTACAGTACTCCACCTCATCGGATATCTCCCGTGTGGATGAATTAAATGATTACAGTGGAGAGAATCTGAAATATGCTCAGTACTACTACGGGCCACAGAACAGGTTCCTGGCCTCCATGAAAAATGTCCTGAAGAAAGATAACGCGATCTTCACTAATATGACCACCCTGGCAGCTTTTCAACGGATTGACGAGGACCGCTATTCACGCAAATTCAGGAACGAAGAGCTACTCAGCCAGCAGGAAGATGTGATGGTATTCAGTCTGAACCTCGACCTGGTCAAGATCTGGGGAGCCAAGCATAAACTACACTACGGGGCAGAGCTAAACCACAATAAGGTGGAATCGGAAGCATGGTACGAAAACATAAATACGGGTGAACGAGAGACCACACAGACCAGGTATCCTGAGGGAGGCAGCCATACCTGGAATGCCTCGGCTTACTCCAGTTACAAATGGATCATGAACGAAAAAGTGGTGCTGAATCTGGGTTTCAGATATAACTGGGGGTCCATGTACTCAGAATTTGACAATCCTTTGCTTCCCTATGATCAGATCAATATGAACTTTGGCGCACTTTCCGGAAGTGTCGGATTGGTCTATTCTCCATCGGACCGCTGGCAGTTGAATACCATTTTTTCCACTGGGTTCAGGAATCCCAATGTGGATGACTATGGTAAGGTGAGGGCTAAGGAGGACTATGTGACTGTCCCCAATCCTGATCTCGCTCCGGAATATACATACAATGCAGAGATCGGAATCAGCAGGTTTATAGAAGATTATCTGAAAATCCAAGTGGTGGCTTTCTATACCTATCTGGACGATGCTATTGTCCGGACCAACTACCAGCTAAATGGGGAAGATTCCCTGCACTATGATGGCGATCTGTATAAAATCACAGCTAATTATAATGCCGGAAAAGCCTATATCTATGGAACCTCCATAGCTGTGACCATTAATCTGAATAATCATTTCGGACTAAAGGGGACCTTTAATTATACCAAGGGATATAACCTGAGCGATGAAGTACCTCTCGGACATATTCCCCCCATATTCGGACGAGCCTCCTTCAGTTATCGGAATAAGCGCTTTTTTACAGATGCCTATTTTCTTTACCAGGGCTGGAAGCATACAGCTGATTTCTCACCCTTCGGTGAAGATAATCAGGAAGAGGCAATGGAAGATGGATTTCCTTCCTGGTGGACTGCAAATATCAAAGTGGGCTATAAGGCTGGTAAATATATTGACCTGATGCTTGCCATAGAAAACCTCCTGGACCAGTTCTACAAACCTTATGCTTCCGGAGTTAGTGCCCCGGGACGAAACTTCATCCTCTCTGCCAGGTTTACGCTCTAAAGCATTGCGCCAGTCCCCCACTTTAATTACTTTCGTTCTATGCAGACAATCGATCCAGAAATTGAAGAGGGATGGAAATCGGTCCTGATGGATCAGTTTCAGTCGCCATATTTCAGAACACTCAAGGATTTTCTGGTGGAGGAGAAAAAAAAGCACACCCTATACCCTCCGGGAAGGCTGATTTTTAACGCCTTCCAGCGCACTCCCTTCGATCAGGTAAAGGTGGTCATCCTGGGACAGGATCCCTATCATGGTAAAGGTCAGGCCCATGGACTTTGTTTCTCCGTCCCCCAGGGCATCCCTAAGCCTCCCTCGCTGGTCAATATATTTAAAGAGCTGAATTCGGACCTGGGCACCCCCATCCCCGCACATGGCAACCTGGAAAAATGGGCCGATCAGGGGGTACTCTTAATTAATGCCACCCTGACAGTACGTGACAGCCAGGCCGGATCACATCAGAAACAAGGTTGGGAAACCTTTACAAACCGTGTTATTGAAGTTGTATCGCAAGAAAAAAGCGGGGTGGTCTTCCTGTTATGGGGACGCTTTGCGCAGGCCAAGGAGTCTTTGATTGATGGCAGCAAGCACCTGGTTCTGAAGTCAGCCCACCCATCCCCCTTATCTGCTTACAATGGATTCTTCGGCTGCAAGCATTTTTCCAGGACCAACGAATACCTCGAAAAGATGGGAAAAACAGGGATTGACTGGACGCTGTAGACTGTTTGGCACGCAATTTGTTTTATACTAAGCGACAGTTCATCCATCATATCCCTGACAATACAGGGCCAGGTCCGTCTCAACAGGCGGGCTTTTATTTTTATATACCCTTAGTTAATAATCACCTCATCGCAGAATATCCAGGCCGGGTTGCCGGAGGCATGGTGCCAGGGCGGCGCTACTTTCATACTCACTGCCTTTACTTTGATATACCTGGCCTGGACAGGTTCGAACTTAAAGTCAAAGTACTCAACATCATTTACTTTATCTCCCTTCTTCAGCGGTTGCGTAGTTTCCATTGTTGCTATTCCATGAAAAGTAAGATTGTCGGTGGAATAAGAGATATCTACCTGCTCCGGAAAGAATACAACATGGTTGGTGACTTTCAGGAAGGCAGTATGCACATAGCTTACACTTTCTGATTGACCCAGGTCAACGACCGCTTCCATATCATTTCCTTCGAATCCCAGCCAGTTGGAATAAAAGCTATTTCCTCCCAGGCTCCCGTCTGTTAATACCTGCGGATCCTCTCCTGCATATTTTTTGGGTTGGGTCAACAGAAATACAGGTTTTCCTGCTGCTATATTGGACAATGTGGCTCTGTCCAGTGCTCTCTCATAGGATTGAATATACTCCTCTACAGAAAACCTCATCTCATTCATCATGGTGATATCTCCGGATTCGCAGATGCTTTGAAACTCTTCCAGCCTGGACCGGACCTGGGGCGACAGGCTGTAAATCTCCGTCACTCCTTTTCTGGAGGCTTCCAGAATGGCATAATGGGTGCTTAGTCTTGCTAATCTCACCCGCTCAAGTACCTCGGGTTTCTGGCTTACCGCATCTTCTGCCTGAGTGAAGAGTTGGTCGTAGCTCTCCAATAATTCGGGTCGCAGGAAGGAATCAAAGCCCTGTGAAGGATCTCCATACAGAAAGAGGAAGAATTCAGGAACCTTCTGAATCTCATCGTGGATGGAATGAATATATTCTAAAATAAAAGGTGCTGCTTCCTGGTAATAAGCTTCACTGAAGCTTTCCATAATCTGATCCGGATCCTGGTCCGGATTCCACAATAACTGCGCAGTCAGATAAGATCTCAACTCAAAAAGCTCACTGGGCTGGTGACTGTGCTGTTCAAAGATCCACTTGGCATGGCTATCCCTGAAAAGATGGATATTGGGACTAAGTGTATGAAGATTGGGAAAGGGTGCCAGGAAATTGGTGAACTGGGTGGTATAATCCCAGATCCTGATGCTCTCTGTGAGCTCTTTCCATCCCTTGAGATCATTGGCAAAATCTACACAACCTACCTCAATGGGCTTGCTCCGGTCGCACTCAATGGAGCAGAGGGTAATGAGCACATTGGAGGCTGGCCTGGTCTTGCAGGGTTTTCGGGTATACTGGTAGGCCAGGGTAGAGATCATTTTATCGGGGAATTGCTCTGCCACTGTATTTACGAAGCGTATCATAGATCCGCTGGGCGAACCCTCCTCCTCATCAATGGCAGCACAATGCTCGCACATGCAATACAGGGTGTTGTCGTCCTGACTCACTGAAATAATATCTGTTTCAGGGTGCTTCTCGAAAATTGCCCGTACCGAATCAGTCACAATCCGCAGCACATCCTCGTTGGAAAGGCATAACTGCGTGGTGAGACGTCTGCCATCGCGCAGGGCATAATACTCAGGATGCTCCTCATAAAATGAAGCTTCCGGCATGAAGCGGTGAAAGGTATGTACTCCGTATCCGGGTACATATCCGGGAAAACCTTCATGGGTTACGCCCAGCTTGTCAGCAAAGCCATGATTCTCATAAAAGAGCCTGGAATGCACGGTCCGGGTTTCAATCTCCGGGGTATAGGAATAATTGGTTCCGGCTTCGATCCTGATGTTCTTTGTCTCCGGTACCAAATCAGCTTCGGGGCTTAACCACATGCATCCAAGTTCCTGCTCGAGGAAACGATATACTGCATACAAAGTACTAAGGGAATTTCCGCCGTAGATATACAGATCATCTCCCTCCTGGTAATATCCGATGGTATGTGTTTTTGGGGCGGGGGTCGTGGGTTCAAACCCTACCTTAAGAGATAAGCGATCCGGGTTACGAGCCTCTTCTGTGGTCACAGCTATATCCGCACCTGAGCTTTCTCTTATATAGTGTCTAAGCTCCTCAGCCGCATGCAAAATCATGGAATCGGCTTCAGAGGGGATAACAATTTCATAGTTGCTCACGCCATTCCGGACTATCTGGATAGTTGAAGAGGAACAAGCCAAAAGAGAAATGAAGATCAAAAGGTAAAGCGACAAATTTCGTATAGTGGTCATATGATTCAGGTTTTAGATGACTACAATATACCAACTAGATTTAGATGTGTCAACCACAAAAATTCGGAAGACGCATGCAACCAAAAGGCTAGCCTTTCAATCAAAACTGATTATTGCCAAAACCCTCTTTTCGGATTTTCTCTAAATCACAACCCTGTGACTTCTGATTTTGCTGAAAGACACCCCCCGGATCTTCATGTTGATGCTTCTGACAGTTTCTGCAGCGAAATGAGATATAAGAGGGGATTCTTAAAAGGGCCTGTAACCAAGAATCTCACGAACATCGCGAACCGTCTTCGATGCGCTTTCGCGGGCCTTCTCTGCCCCCATTGTAACTACTTTGCGTAGGTAATCGGAATCGTTGTAGATGTCGTTGATTCGTTCGCGGATGGGCGTGGTAAAAGAAATTATGTCTTCTGCCAGTTGCTTTTTCAAATCTCCGTAACGAATGGTACAGTCGTTGTAGCTGTTCCTGAAATGCTCTACCGTATCCGGAGTGGATAAGAGTTCAAGCAGGTAAAACAGGTTGGCTATGGGCTCGGTCATGGGAGCATTGGGTTCCTGGGGGCCAGCATCGGTTACGGCCCGCATCACTTTTTTCCGGATGGCAGCAGGTTCATCCGAAAGGTAGAGTCCGTTCCCCTCGCTTTTACCCATCTTTCCTGTTCCGTCCAGGCCAGGCACCTTCACAAGCTCTTCCCCGAAGTTGTAGGGCTCGGGCAATTTGAAATACTCCACTCCGTACATGTGGTTGAAGCGCTTGGCAAATTTCCGGGCCATTTCCAGATTCTGTTCCTGATCCTTTCCCACCGGAACTTTATCAGCCTGGTGTATGATGATATCTGAACACATAAGCACAGGATAGGTGAGCAATCCAGCATTGACATTTTCGGGTTGCTTGCGCACTTTTTCCTTAAAGGTGGTAGTGCGCTCCAGCTCTCCCACATATGCATTCATATTCAGCAGGAGGTAGAGTTCAATAATCTCAGGTACATCGCTTTGAATATACAGGGTGGCCACTTCAGGATCCAATCCGGCTGCCAGGTACTCGGACAGTACTTTACGGATATTATCATGGAGATTCTCCGGTTTGGGATGGGTTGTCAGAGCATGGTAATCCGCCACGAAAAAGAAGCACTTATTCTCGTGTTGCATCTTCACAAAATTCTTTATCGCTCCAAAATAATTCCCCAGGTGAAGATTCCCGGTCGATCTGATTCCGCTTAATACTGTGTCCATCGTGCAAAACTATAAAATGTTCTTGAAAAAATGTACTTTTGCCCCAATGACCACAACCCGCCAGCATAAAGTGTCCAGGTTACTTCAAAAGGAGCTTGGCGATTATTTTCAGAGACAGGGCTCTGCCATCACCGGAGGAAAGATGGTTACGGTCACAGTGGTTCGAATCAGTCCCGATCTTGGTGTTGCCAGGGTCTATCTGAGTATCTTTCCGGCTGATAATGCAGCAGAGGCTGTTCAGGCAATAACTGATAAAGCGGGGCTGGTAAGAAGTGAGTTGGGAAAGAAACTCCGAAACCAGTTAAGACACATCCCTGAATTTGCCTTTTTTCTCGACGACTCTCTGGATTACATTGATCGTATCGAGGACCTTCTAAAAGATGAATAATGCAATACGATCCCATCAAGCAGAGTTTGGGCAGAGTTTTTAACAGTACGCCCTTTTTAAGAAGGTTATTCTACCGCTTGCTGGATTTGCTGCTGCTGCGCTCCTGGCATATACGTAGGGAATTAAAGAAGCTGAACAGGGAGGGATTCAGTCCAGAACAAATTGCTGATGCAGGTTCCGGATTCGGGCAGTATGTCTACTACCTGTCCAAGCGCTACCCCGAAGCAAGGATCACCGGTCTGGATATCAAACAGGATCAGGTAGATGATTGCAATCAATTTTTCGCTGCCATTAAAAAAAATCAGAAAGTAACTTTTAAGTATGCCGATCTGACAAAGCTGGAGGAAAAGGAGGCGTGGGACCTGGTTCTTTCTGTGGATGTGATGGAACATATCGAAGATGACCGCACCGTCTTCCGCCATCTATATGAAGGCCTGAGGCCAGGGGGAATCCTTTTAATCTCCACTCCCTCTGACCAGGGAGGATCGGATGTTCATCATGAACACGATGAATCCTTTATCGATGAACATGTGCGAGATGGATATGGGGTAGGTGAAATTGAGGAGAAACTGAAAGAAGCGGGCTTTTCGGATATACTGATTAAGTACTCCTATGGCGCTCCGGGTAAAATCTCCTGGAAACTCTCTATGAAGTATCCCATTTTGCTGGCCAATATCAGCAAGCTGTTCCTGCTGGTGCTGCCATTTTATTACTTGCTTGTCTACCCATTTTGCTATCTGCTGAATATGGCCGATGTCAGGGGTACACACTCCACCGGAACCGGACTTATCGTGAAGTGTAAAAAGTGAACCTTCCCTTTTATATAGCAAAGCGATACCTGCTGGGAAAAAAATCTCAGAATGCCATCAATATCATTTCAGGCATTTCGGTTCTGGGCATCACAACAGGAACCATGGCCCTTGTCATCGTATTATCCGTATTTAATGGCTTTGATTCCGTGGTTAAATCCCTTTACAACACCTTTGATCCGGACATTCAAATCTCTTCCGTGGAGGGCAAAACATTTATCCCAGACTCAAAAAGTCTGGAGGCCATTGTAGCTATTCCCGGAGTAAGCGCTGTTTCGGAGGTCCTGGAAGAGAATGTTCTCTTGCTATATAACGACAGGCAGCATATTGCCACTGTAAAAGGTGTTGATGAGAACTTTAATAACGTAAGCGGCATTGATTCCATGATCTATGACGGAGAAATGCTCCTGCAGGATCGTAACAGACCCTATACCGTAGTGGGACGCGGAGTGGCCTATAATCTGGGAATCGGGCTAAATTTTATTAATCCACTTTTCCTCTATACCATCGACAGAACGGCCAGAATCAATATGTCACAACCCGAAGAGTCGATTCGCAGAGACTTTATTTACCCCTCCGGTATATTTGAAATAGAGCAGGACTACGATACCAGGTATATTATATGCCCTATTGATTTTGTAAGGGAGCTGCTTTTGTACCACGACGAAGTTACCTACCTGGAAGTGAAGCTGGATCCTGCCTTCCCCCCGGAAGAACTGAGGAAGGAGATTGTTGAGCTGATGGGAGAAGGCTTTCATGTAAAAAACAGGGAGCAGCAGAATGAAATGTTCTATCGCGTAATGCGATCGGAGAAGTGGGCCATTTTCCTGATCCTCACCTTTATTCTGATAATAGCTTCCTTTAATGTTATCGGCTCTCTTTCCATGCTTATCATTGATAAGAAAAAGGATATTCTCACCCTGCGCAATATGGGCGCCGGAAACAGACTTATCAAACGAATCTTCCTTATGGAAGGATGGCTTATTTCGGTGTTTGGAAGTATAAGCGGACTTTTCCTTGGGACCGCAATCTCATGGATTCAGCAGCGCTTCGGAGTCATCAAACTCACCGGTAGCGGCTCCTTTATTATTGACGCTTATCCTGTTCAAATTGAGGCGCTTGACATCTGCCTTATATGGCTAACTGTGTTGCTTATCGGACTGATCGCTGCCAGGTACCCGGTACAGCAGATTTCGAAAAAATACCTGGCCGGTATTGAAAAGGGAAGCATTGTTTAAAACTTTGCAACTCTTTTATCCTCAGAACCTCTAATTTTATGACGATCTGTGAACATTAAGCACATGTTTGCAACCATGGACATGCTATTCCGGTATTACATTGGTACAGCACGAATTTGAGTCTCTATGAAAGCAAAAAGGTATTCCATATTTCTGATCTTAGCACTCGCCTTATCTTTTGTTTCACTGTCGGCCCAGGAACTGGCCATTATCAATGTTATCACAACCCCCACAAGCTGTTCCGATGGAACTAATGGAACCATCTCCTTCGATATTATAGGCGGTACCGCTCCTTATGAATGGTTCATCTATGAGGGTATAGGCTTACCGGTTGATTTCGGGGGGCCCACCACCAGCACATCCATTACCTCTGTGGGACGAAGAAAGCTGGCATTGTACAGTATTGGGGTAAAGGATGCCGACGAGACCTCCATAATTGTGTTTACATCTGTGGATGGACCAGAACCCATGCAAATAACCAGCCTGATAAGTACCAATATTGATTGTAATAATAACAACAACGGAGAAATCAGGGTAACAGCTACCGGCGAATCTGGCAGTCCAGTTTATAACCTGAGCGGTCCGGTTACTGCTACGAATACAACGGGTATCTTTCCCGGTCTTCCGGGTGGAGTCTATACGGTTACAGCAAGTGATGGAGGTAGCTGTACCTCAAGCGATGTAATCCCCGGTATAACAATTGTTAATCCTGCCCTGATCGACAGGACCATCGACCTGGTAACAAATGTGGCATGTAACGGAGAGTCAACCGGATCCATTGAGATTACTCCCACAGGAGGTACTCCGAATTACAGCTATATGTGGACCGGTCCCGGCGGATTCAGTGAAACCACAGAAGATATTTTTGGATTGGCTGCTGGAGATTATACGCTGACCATCACGGATGCCAATGATTGTGTCATGGCCTTTCCTGCGGTGACCATCACTGAGAATTCTCCCATCACAGCATCATTTGTTATCACGGATGTAACCTGCGCAATAGCTGGCCAGTACTGACGGGGCCATTGATGCCACCGTTACTGGAGGCAGCGGCACCTATACCTTTGCTCTGGACCGGCCCCTTTGGATTCACAGCCACATACAGAGGATATTTCCGGACTGGCAGCCGGTCCCTATACCCTGGAGGTTACCGATAACGCAGGATGTGTACAGGCAATGCCTGTCCAGATGGTTAATGCCCCCCCTCCCTTAACGGCCACTACCACCCAGGTGGATATTAGTTGTTTTGGAGATGCAAATGGCTCCATTGATCTGACCGTTGCCGGCGGAACAACTCCCTATACCTTTTCCTGGACCGGTCCAAACGGATTCACAGCAGCAACGGAGGACATAAGCGGTCTGGAGGCAGGAGCATATAGTGTTGCTATCAATTATTCAAGCATCTGCTCGGAACCCTTCACTGACATAGCCACCATCACAGAACCACCCGAGATTCTGGTGAGTTCGGTGAAAACAGATATAAGCTGCGGCGGACTCACCGACGGAACCATAGATATTACGGTAAGCGGGGGTGTGGGGCCCTATACCTTTGCGTGGACCGGTCCTTCCGGATTCACAGCAACAACAGAGGATATTATCGATCTGGCAGCAGGTAACTACAGTGTCACTGTTACCGATGCCACTCTTTGTTCAGTCCTGTTTTCAGACCAGGAAACCATTATTGAGCCTGCTTCTGTTGTAGCCAGCTATGTTTCACACCAGGATGTACTTTGCAATGGAGAGTCCAACGGTTCCATTTTTATTGATGTAAGCGGTGGTGTGGCTCCCTATATATATTCATGGAGCAACAGCACGGGAACAACTGTTTCCGACATTGAAGATCCTGTTGGTTTGCCTGCCGATACTTACTCACTGGCCATTATGGATGCAAATGGCTGTACATTTAACTTTGTCAACCTGGCCACCATTGCAGAGCCCTCTGTCTTAACGGCCAACCTGAGCAAAACAGACATAAGCTGTTATGGCGATGGAAATGGAACCATAACCGTTGCAGCAGCTGGTGGCACCGGATCTTATGACTATTCCAGCAATGGCTCAAGCTACCAGGCAGGAGCCAGCTTCGGACCATTGGCCCCCGGGTTCTACACCATCTGGACCAGGGATGCTAATCTTTGTGTAGTCACCGATACCATTACCATCGTGGAACCGCCAGAGATTCTGATCCAAAGCGAAAGCGCCAGCTACCTGTGCCATGGTAACCTTCAGGGAGAAATCTCTATCAATGGGGTTTCAGGAGGTGTTGGTCCCTATACTTACTCTATCGACGGCGGATCAAATTTCTATGGCAACATGCTTTTTACCGGCCTGGCCCCTGGCTCTTATCAGACTGTAGTCATGGATGCCAGTGGATGTACCGTAAACGGCAATCTGAATGTGCTTGTGGAGCCAACACAAATACAGATTGCATCTTACAGCCAGGATAATGTTACTTTATGCTTTGATAATTCGGATGGCAGGATTCAAATCAGCGGAACAGGTGGAACCGGCACCATCCGCTATTCACTGGATGGAGGTCCGACCGTATCTTCAGGAGATTTCCAGAATCTGTTTGGAGGCACCCATATTGTCAGCCTGATTGATAATAACGGATGTACCCTTGACACCACGGTTGAGATTCTTACTCCACCTGTACTTTCCATCGATAATATAAACATCACAGATGTCACAATTTGCGGTGGTTATAGTAATGGAGGGCTTGTTGCAACTGGTTCAGGGGGAACAGGCCTTCGGGAATTTTCACTGGATAATGTAAACTACCAGGCAAGCGGCACATTCATAGACCTGGCCGCCGGTGATTACACCGTCTGGATCCGGGATTCCAATGGATGTACTGTCACTGCTCCCGCCACCATTACCGAACCTACACCGGTTGATGCCCTTGTGGTAAAAACCGATGCAAGCTATGGAAGCCTGGGCTCCATTACCATTTCCAATGCCAGCGGCGGAACAGCCCCGTATGAATATTCCATCAATGGCTTTGCCGGTCCCTTTACCGGTACAACAACATATAACGACCTGGCGCCTGCCACTTACCATGTGGTGGTCCAGGATGTGAATGGATGTCCTTATGAAGAGATGGTTCAGATTCTGGATGTACTGCCCCTGGATGTGATGGTCTCTTTTACACATGTATCCTGTTTTGGAGCCGATGACGGAACCATTGAATTCGATCCCCAGGATGCCGAAGGAGCTGTCCAGTATTCCATCAATAACGGGGTTGATTTTTATTCTGATTCACTGTTTACCGATCTTCCCGGAAATACTACCTACCAGCTTGTGGCTCTTGATGAGGCCGGAAAACTCTATACAGGTGCTGTCACCATTACGGAACCGTCCGAGATCCTTTTCAGTCAAATAGATAGTAATGCACATTGTAATGCATTCAGTGCCACCGGATCCATAGATATTACTGTAACGGGAGGAGCTGGTTTCTATACCTACCTCTGGTCCGATGGCAGTACGGCAGAGGACCGTTCCAACTTGTTTCCGGGTGTATACGGACTAACAATTACTGATGCCAACAATTGTACAAGAATCGAATCGGTCACGGTAGGCAGTGATGTCACGGTGATTGTAAATGCCGGAGAAGATGTCTCTGTTTGTTCCGGAGGATCAGTTCAGTTGCAGGGTAGCGGGACAGGAACTCCCTTGTGGGATCCATCGCCCTTCCTTTCAGATGAGACCATTTTAGATCCGGTAGCTTCGGGGATGACCCAGACAAGCGATTTTGTGCTGACTATCACCGAAACTGCAAGTATTTACGGGTGTTACAACAAAGATACCGTCAGGGTAAATCTACTTCCCTTAACGGGTCTGGATGCAGGATTGGATACCTTTGTTATAAAAGGAAATTCCATCGGACTGGAAGTTACAGGTGGACCCTTTGATCAGTACAGGTGGGAACCTGAAACTGGACTTGACAATCCAATCATTCCTGATCCCATTGCCACCCCGGTAGTGCCAACAGAGTATTTCGTTTTTGCCCTCAATAGCTATGGCTGTGAGGAGGTGGACTCTATATTCATTGATGTCATCGAAGATATCCAGGCATACAATGTATTCTCGCCCAACGGAGATGGAATTAATGAATATTTCGAGATTAATAATTCTGAACGTTTCCCGGAGATGCTGGTTGAGGTATATAGCAGATGGGGCGATAAAATCTTTTCTACTGTGGGATATGACAGCGGAAGTCAGTGGGATGGAACAGTCCGGGGAAAGGAGGCGCCTGTGGGTACCTATTACTTTATTATGGTTCCCTACCCCGGGGCCAAACCAATCACAGGGAACGTAACAATAATCAGGTAGCATGAAAAGGGTTACATACATCATATTGTTTACAATCATTGCTGGTTCGGCCGGACTGCAGGCACAACAAATGCCCCAGTATACTCAGTACATGTTCAATGATTTTGTGATCAATCCGGCCATTGCCGGAGTATATGATTACTTTCAGATCCGAACCAATCACAGATTTCAGTGGGTGGGACTAATGGATCCTCCCATGACCAATTCCATCGGCTTTTATGGTCCTCACGCCAGTTTGCCCATGGGATACGGTGGCTATATATACAACGATGTGACCGGGCCCACCAGCAGGACGGGAGTTACAGGGTCCTATGCCTACAATATTGCTGTAACAGGTGATATCCGGCTCTCCATGGGCCTTTCCGCCAGCATCATGCAGTATCGGATCGACGGCACCCAGCTCAATCCGGCAGATGTATCCGACCCTGCCATCCTTTACATGGTAAGTACCTCCTACATGCCCGATGCCGGACTCGGCCTTTACCTCTATTCCGAAAAGTTCTATGTGGGACTATCGGTTGCCCAGCTTCTGAATAATAACATCAAAATCTTTGATAATAAGGACGGACTGAACCGGCTGAAAACCCATATTAACCTGATCGGGGCCTACCGTTTCCGGATCAGCGAAGACTGGATTGTTGAGCCTTCCCTGATGGTTAAAGGTACAGCTCCGAAGGAGTTCACCTTTGATCTGACGGCAAGAGTGGAGTGGCAGGAGAAGTTATGGGGAGGTATTTCGTACCGCTACAACAATTCCGTTGCCTTTTTGTTAGGATATAGCTTCGATCAAACGCTCTCTTTTGGATACTCCTATGACATTGGCATCTCTGACCTCAGGAATTACAATTCCGGTTCCCATGAGATCATGATTGGTTATCGCTTTAATGATATCAAGTAATGTATCATCACCTTTCCTCTCCAGGCATCCTTATCCTCTTGCTGGCTCTGACTCTTACAGCCTGTAAGAGAGAGGAGCGTATCACAGGAAAAGAGTTTGCAAAACGTGAAGTACTGATTGATGTGCTGGTGGATATTCACCTGATGGATGGCATAACCCAGGACAGGAAATTTAACAGGATGTATGATGTGGATAGTGTCGATGTGCTGACCCCCATCCTTGAAAAACACCAGATAAGCCGGCAGATGTTCGATACCACCATGTATGCGTACTCCCGGAATCCCGAACTGCTGGACGCAGTTTACAACGAGGTGCTAATAAAACTGAATGTTATGCTGGATGAAAATAACAAAGAGGAAGAAGAGCCGGCTAGTAAACCAGAATTGTAAACAGCACCACTCCAAAACCCAGCAGGAACCCCCCCAGTATACTTCCCCAGCCATCTCCCTGGGCCATCCTGGCACTTCCCGTTAGTCCCCCGGCAAAAAGGGAGAGCAAAAGCAAACCCTGCAAGGGTGTTTCGTAAAGATAAATTAATGCAATAATCAGGCCTGCCATTCCCCCCAGGGCTGCGGTATGCATAGAAATTTTGAACTTTAGGTTCAACACCAGGACCAGGAAAAGCGTTCCGGTCACAGACAATATATAGGCATGAATCACCTGGCTTAAAGGGAGTTTATTAAAATAGACAAAGGTGATAATATATAGTGCCAGTATGATGATCTGTGGAACCAGCCGCTCCCCCTTTGAGATGGCTTCCTGGTTTTTCAAAACCAGGCTCCTGTATTGAAGAACCGGTAGAATCATTAATGGAAATACCAATGTTCCCAGCGCCATCACAAACACAATGGCACGTTTTACGGCAGGATCCAGCAAAGAGAGATAGGAGCCCGAGTTCAAAATGATGAGTAGTCCCAATGAGGGCATAATCAGGGGGTGAAACAGGTAAGAGATTAGCGGGGCTGCCTTTTTCATGCCTTAGACTATAGTTCCTTTCTCAACCGGGCCACAGGTAAGCCGAGCTGCTCCCTGTACTTGGCTACCGTCCGGCGGGCAATCTGGTAACCTTTCTCATTTAAAATTGCCATCAATCGGTCGTCTGTAAGCGGCTTTCGCTTGTCCTCGCTATTGATACAGTCCTGCAGGATCTTCTTAATCTCCCGGGTAGATACTTCCTCTCCGCTATCGGTTTGCATCCCTTCAGAGAAGAAATATTTCAAGGCAAAGATCCCGAAGTGTGTCTGAATGTATTTGCTGTTCACCACCCGGGATATGGTGGAGATATCAAGGCCGGTCATATCTGCAATATCTTTCAGGATCATCGGCCGCATCCTGGTCTCATCCCCTTCATAAAAATATTGCTTCTGGTAATCCAGGATCGCATTCATAGTTAGTAACATGGTATTCTGCCGTTGCCGTATGGCATCGATAAACCATCTGGCCGAATCCAGTTTTTGCTTCACAAAAGTGATGGCATCCTTATCTTCCTTACTGGCGGAAGCCTTGTTTGCATTATAACTTTCAAACATATCCGAATAGGTCCTGCTCAGCCTGAGTTCGGGTACATTGTTCGAATTCAGATAAAGTAACAGGTTGCCTTCATTTTCTTCAAGGATGAAATCGGGTACAATCTGGTGAAAGGATTTGCTCTGGGAATCGCCCATGGCCCCTCCCGGCTTAGGATTGAGCCGTAATATTTCCTCCAGTGCAAGTTTTAATTCCTCTTCAGAGATATTCATGCGCTGGATAATCTTGTCATAATGCTTGTTGGTAAACTCCTCGAAGTGATTTTTCAGAATGGAATGGGCCAGTGCCGTCACTTCCTGGTCCAGGTCCTTTCGTGCTATCTGGAGCAGCAGACACTCCTGCAGGCTCCTGGCTCCTACTCCTGCAGGATCGAATTCCTGGATAATCATCAGAACCTCATGGAGCGATTCATAGGAGGCCTCCAGGCCGGAAGAAAAGGCCAGGTCGTCTGCAATGGCTTCCAGCTCCCTGCGCAGGTAACCGTCATCGTCAATATTTCCCAGTATATATTCGGCCAGAAGCTCCTGCTCATCTGAGAGCTTTCTCAGTCCGAGCTGACTCTTCAATTGTTCTCTAAAAGTATTGCCTAATGAAAATGGGATTTCCTCCCGTTTTTCATCCACTGAATAGTTCTGTGCATTCAACCTGTAACTGGGAATATCATCATCCTGCATGTAATCCTCCAGTGAAAACTCCTCAAGCTGGTCGCTTGTCTGTTCCTCTTTTACCTCCTCCTGATCACTGAATTCTCCCTCATCGTTTCCCTCTTCTAATACAGGATTTTCTTCCAGTTCCTTTTTGATCCTTTGCTCCAGCTGAACGGCAGGAATCTCCAGCAGCTTGATCATCTGGATCTGCTGGGGTGACAATTTTTGCAGTAATTTCTGCTGAAGCCTCTGTTTAAGCATTTTTCTTATTTAAAACTCCGCACTCCTTGGTGTACGGGGGAAGGGAATCACATCCCTGATGTTACTCATCCCTGTAATAAACATAATTAAGCGTTCAAATCCTAATCCAAATCCACTATGTTCAACTGTTCCAAATTTACGAGTTTCCAGATACCACCACAATTCATCTTCAGGAATATTCATCTCTTTCATCCTGTTTTGTAATTTATCCAGTTCCTCCTCTCTCTGTGAACCGCCAATAATCTCACCAATCTGTGGGAAAAGCACGTCCATGGCCCTGACAGTACGTCCGTCATCGTTCTGCTTCATATAGAACGCTTTAATATCCCTGGGATAATCGGTCAGTATCACAGGGGACTTAAAATGCTGTTCCACCAAATATCTCTCATGCTCCGACTGCAGGTCAAGTCCCCAATCAACCGGGAATTCAAACTTTTTATCAGCCTTCATCAGGATCTCTACGGCCTCTGTATAACTCTTTCTTACAAAGGGCTGCTCCAGTACAAATTTCAGACGTTCAAGCAAGCCTTTATCGACCATCTTATTTAAAAACTCCAGGTCATCCATGCAGTTCTCCAGGGTATACCGAATCAGGTACTTCAGGAAATCCTCAGCCAGATCCATGTTATCATGGATATCATAAAATGCCATTTCAGGTTCAATCATCCAGAATTCGGCCACATGACGGGGAGTATTGGAATTCTCAGCACGGAAGGTGGGCCCGAACGTGTAAATGGATGAAAGCGCAAGTGCTCCCAGTTCACCCTCCAGCTGACCGGAGACTGTAAGATTGGTGGGGCGTGCGAAAAAGTCCTGGTTGAAATCTATTTCCCCCTCCTCTGTTTCAGGTGTGTTCTTAAGATCAAGGGTGGTTACCTTGAACATGGCACCGGCTCCCTCAGCATCAGAAGCGGTAATAATGGGGGTATGTAAATAGTAGAATCCTTTGTCGTTATAATATTTGTGGATGGCAAAGGCCAGCGCATGTCTGATCCTGAATACCGCCCCGAATGTATTGGTCCGGAACCTCAGGTGTGCTATCTCCCTCAAAAATTCAAAGGAGTGTCCTTTTTTCTGCAGGGGATAAAGTTCGGGATCGCAGTCTCCCAGCACCTCAATCTCACTGGCCTGAATCTCGACAGTTTGTCCCTTGCCCATGGATTCGACCAGCGTACCCCTGACACTGATGCTGGAGCCGGTGGTAATCCTTCGCATCTCTTCCTCTGGAAACATGTTCAGATCAGCTACAACCTGGATACTGTGGATAATGGTTCCATCATTCACCGCAATAAATGCTACCTGGTTATTTCCCCGCCTGGTCCGAACCCAGCCCTTCAGCAATATTTCCTTGTTTTTCTCTGTTGCTCCAAGCAACTCCTTCACGGTCGATCTTTTCATTTCCTTTTCTTTAATCAAGCTACAAAAGTACAATTTTATCAAATTCGATTCGTTAACTTTATAATCTAAAAAGATTCAATTAAATTTAGGTTCACTCAAAAAAAAATCGCCCATGGAGCAAGAGAGGAAATCCATTATGGTTACCTGGGATTTTTCTGCTGTATCCTACAATGCACTTAAGCATGCCATTAAGCTGGCTCACATTCTGAAAAACAATATCATATTGTTTCATATTGTGAATGATCCTTCTGAAGAGGAAAGCGCCAAAAAGAAACTGGCGGAGGAAGTAGAGAAGATAAAAAAGGATCTTGGCGAAGACCTTGGGTATTATGTTCACCATGGCAAGATCTTTAAAGAGATAGCCGAATACGCCTCCCAGGAGGAGAATAATGTCAACTTTGTTGTCATGGGCACCCATGGAATGAAAGGGGGACAAAAACTCTTTGGCAGCTTGGCCCTCAGAGTCGTTGCCGGTTCGTCCGTTCCCTTTATTGTGGTCCAGGACCTGCCCCCGGAAAAGGACAGGTATACCGACATCGTATTTCCCATTGATTTTAAATCTGAAAACAAGGAAAAGCTGCAATGGGCCATCTTCCTGGGAAAATACCTGAATTCGAAAATACACCTCTACAAAGCACCCGGGATAGATAAGAACCTTCAAAAAAAGGTTAATATCAATCTCAACTTTGCCATCCGCTTCCTGATCCAGAACAACATTGAATATGAGATTCATACTTCGACAAAATCTGGTGGGAAATATCAGAAGGAATTACTTGCTTTCTGTAAGAAGATCAATGCCGACCTGATTTTGATTACCACCACCAAACATATCACCAAGGTCGACTATATGTTCGGGGCAAAGGAACAGTACCTCCTCTCCAACAAGGAGAAGATCCCTGTTATGTGCGTGAATCCCAAGTCCAATTTTGCCAAGGTGGGCCAGTTCATGTACGGTTAACAAGCATTGTGCATTTACCCACTAATTTAATAACTTACTAACCTGCTAACTCTCCCCCATGTCCATTGCAGTAAAAGAGGTTTCCAAACGATACGGTACTCAACTGGCAGTGAACAAAGTCTCCTTTGAAGTACACACCGGGGAAATTGTTGGTTTTATTGGCCCCAATGGTGCCGGGAAGTCCACCACCATGAAGATGATTACCGGAACCCTGTCGCCCGACAGCGGATCCGTACTCATCAATGATCTGCCTGCCCTGGAGCATCAGAAAGAGATCCGCGGTATGATCGGGTACCTGCCGGAGAATAACCCTCTCTACCATGAAATGTATATTCGCGAATATCTTCAATATGTGGCCGGCTTATATAAAGTAACGGGGAAGGTGGCCAGGGAGCGGATATCAAACGTTATTGAAATGACCGCGCTATCGCGTGAAGTGAATAAAAAGATCGGAGCTCTTTCAAAAGGATACAGGCAAAGGGTAGGCCTGGCACAGGCTCTGATCCATGATCCCGACATCCTGGTTCTGGATGAGCCCACCTCAGGACTGGATCCCAACCAGCTGGTGGAAATCAGGAATCTTGTCTCCTCCATTGGTAAGGAGAAAACGGTACTACTCTCCACCCATATCCTGCAGGAGGTTGAAGCCATCTGCGACAGGGTCATTATTATCAATAAGGGCGGGATCGTGGCCGATGAGGATGCCAAGCGCCTGAAAGAGAAAAGTGAAGGACAAATACAAACCATTCATATTGAACTGGATGGAGTTATCGATCCGGAGATCTGGAAAAATCTGCTGTTTATCACTCATGTGAAATCACTTGAAAACAATCAGTTTTTACTTGAAACACACGAAATTCGTGATATTCGGGGCGATATTTTTAATTTTGCTGTCGCTCAGGGACTTACTATCCTGTCGCTTTCCCTGAAGAAAAAGAGTCTGGAGGAGGTCTTCCGCGAGCTGACAAATCATTAAACTTCTGATTAACTTGCTGTTGTGACGAAAACAAAATGGCATTGTATTTGTTTAATATTTTTATATTTTTACCGATTGATATTGTTAACCAAACGATTACAAGTATGAAATTTAGAGTAACGGCAATTCTGGTAGGAGTTTTAGTGGCAGGTACCCTGACTGCTCAGACCCTCACAGATGTAATTAATGAATTCAATACTGGTGTTGAAAAGCTCAATGCCCAGGAGTATGATGCAGCACTTGCAAACTTTAACCAGGTTTTGACCATGGCTGAAGTGGTTGGCGCTGAAGCTAATGACATGAAGGGCCAGGCAGAAAAACAAATTCCGGCCACATATTACAGGCAGGCTACTACTTACATGAAGAGGAAGCAGTACGATAATGCCATACCCTATCTTGAAAATACCGTGGCAACTGCCACTATGTACAATAACAATGAAGAGATCAGTAAAAAAGCTGCTGGTTATTTGCCCCAGCTCTATGTGATGCAGGGAAACCAGGAATGGAAGAACAAATCCTACGATGTTGCTATCGAATATTTTGACAAGGCACTTGCTTTGAATTCAGGCCTTTACCAGGCCTGTCAGGGTAAAGCTGTAGTTTACATGGAACAGGACAAAACCGAGGAGATGATGGTATGCTTCAATAATGCAAAAGAAGGAGCCCAGGCGAAAGGTGATACCAAAACCATCGAATCTATCAACGGAACCATTGATAAATACTACAATAAGTTTATCACCGAAGAGATGGAAAGCGTCGATCTCGAGGAGCTTGATTATACCTATGTGGTGGAAGCCTGCGACAATGCACTTGCTGCCAATTCAAACAATCCCTTTGCACTTTATCATCTTGCTCTTGTGGCCAACAAGTCCTCGCAATACGATCAGGCCATTGAATATGCACAAAAGGCCCTTCAATACGAAACAGAGGCTGTTTGGCTCTCTGCCATCTAATTTTGAACTGGGATCTGCCTACCAGGGTAATAAGGCTTATGATGAGGCTTGCGAAGCTCTTCAGAAAGTGACTGAAGAACCCTTCCTCGGCAGGGCCGAGAAGAAGATAGAGATCGTTGGGTGCGGCTAGTGCTCCTGAAAAATATTACTCTTAAAGCAGCGTTAATTACGCTGCTTTTTTTTGTCACATACCTGAAAATTGCTTCCTTTGTGGGATCAATGTGGAGAGATTTGGCTGATTGCAACCACGTAAAAATAATGCTAAAAACAGGATCAAAGCCGATCGGTCATCTCCCTCACTTTTAACGATTTATATAATTATATAATACTATGGCATATTTATTTACTTCCGAGTCCGTTTCTGAGGGTCATCCAGATAAAGTTTCCGATCAGATTTCGGATGCACTGCTGGATGAATTTCTTGCATTTGACCCACAATCAAAAGTAGCTTGTGAAACCTTGGTAACGACCGGACAGGTAGTACTTGCCGGGGAGGTTCGGACCTCAACCTATATTGATGTTCAAAAGGTAGCCCGTGAGACCATAAAGAAAATAGGGTATACAAAAAGCGATTATCAGTTTGAGTATAACTCCTGCGGGGTAATTACCCTGATCCATGAACAGAGTCACGATATCAACAGGGGAGTGGACAGGGAAGACCCTATGGAACAGGGAGCAGGCGACCAGGGTATGATGTTCGGTTATGCCACAAAGGAAACGGATAACTATATGCCTCTTCCCCTTGATCTGAGCCACAAGCTTCTGATTGAAATGGCCAGTATACGCAGGGAGGAGAAGGTGATGACTTACCTCAGGCCCGATTCTAAATCCCAGGTCACTATCGAGTACGACGACAATGATACGCCCATCCGGATACATACCATCGTTATCTCCACCCAGCATGATGAGTTCGACAATGACGACGAAATTATGCTGGCAAAGATCAAAACAGATGTAAAGGAGATATTAATCCCACGGGTAGTGAAACAGCTTCCTGCACGTATCCAGTCGCTTTTCGATGATCAGTTCATCCTTCATGTAAATCCCACAGGGAAATTTGTGATTGGAGGACCTCATGGAGACACCGGGCTCACAGGACGAAAAATTATTGTGGATACCTATGGTGGTAAAGGAGCCCATGGCGGAGGAGCCTTCTCGGGCAAAGATCCGTCGAAGGTGGACCGGTCCGCAGCTTATGCTGCACGCCATATTGCCAAGAATATAGTTGCCGCAGGTATTTCCGATGAGATCCTGGTACAGCTCTCCTATGCCATTGGCGTGGTTGAGCCCATAGGAGTATTTGTAAACACCTACGGGAAAGCCAATGTGGATCTGACCGATGGTGAAATCGCCAGTAAGATCCAAGAGGTTTATGACCTGAGGCCCGCTGCTATTGAACAAGGGCTGAAGCTGCGTAATCCCATCTACCTGGAAACTGCTTCGTACGGACATATGGGACGTACACCCCAGCTTGTAAAGAAAACGTTTGAGTCTCAGTACTGGGAACTCAAGACCATCGAGGTGGAACTCTTCACATGGGAAAAGCTGGACTATGTAGATACATTCAAGAAGGCATTCAGCGTTTCTTAAACATATAATCGGTGTCCTCTGCATTGGAATATTGTATATAGCTTTATTCCACTATTTCACACACGCTAACATAAGCTTATGTTTTCAGGGATTGTTGAAGAGGCCGCTAAAGTGGTCCATCTTGAAAAAGAGCAGGAGAACCTGCATATTACTATGCAGTGTTCCTTTGCCGATGAATTGAAAATAGACCAAAGTATCTCACACAACGGTGTCTGTCTTACCGTGGTCCGCATTGATGGGAACACCTATACGGTTACCGCCATCATGGAGACCCTTCAAAAAACGAACCTGGCATTGCTACAGGTGGGTGATAAGGTAAACCTGGAGCGCAGCACGCGACTGGACTCCAGGCTTGACGGACATATGGTGCAGGGGCACGTGGATCTGACTGCTACATGCACAGAGGTGAAAGAGGCCGAAGGAAGTTGGTACTACACCTTTTCCTACAAGCCTAAAGGAGAGGAACATATCACTGTAGAAAAAGGTTCCGTCTCGGTAAACGGGGTAAGCCTGACCGTGGTTAACTCACAGGAAACTACATTCCAGGTAGCCATTATCCCCTTCACTTACGAAGTAACCAATTTTCACCAGTTCAAGGTGGGGACCGTAGTCAACATTGAGTTTGACATTATTGGAAAATACATCGCAAAAATTCTGAAAGCACAGTTAAAAAACTAGACAAATGCAAACAGTTCTTATCCTGGGCGCAGGGCTCTCCTCTACCACACTAATCAAGTATTTCCTGGATAATTCTCACAATCAATGGAAGATTCGTGTGGGAGATATCAATCTTGAAAATGCCGTCGAAGGGGTCAATGGCCATCCCGATGGAGAAGCTTTTCACTTTGATGTTCAGGATCCTGTCCAACGCCGGAAGGAAGTTGAAGAGGCAAGCATTGTGATCAGTATGCTTCCGGCCAGAATGCACCACCTGGTCGCCGAGTGTTGTGTGGAACTAAGTAAGAACATGGTTACCGCCTCATACCTCTCTCCTGCCATCAAGGCCCTGGACGGTGAAGCCAGAAAGAAGGGTATGGTCCTGATGAACGAGTGCGGTGTTGATCCTGGTATCGATCATATGTCGGCCATGCAGATGATCGATAAGATCAGGACAGAAGGCTGCACGTTGAACGCTTTTGAATCCAATACCGGGGGACTGGTAGCGCCGGGCTATGAAAACAATCCCTGGAAGTACAAGTTTACCTGGAATCCCAGGAATGTAGTGCTGGCCGGACACGATGGAGCGCGTTTCCTGCACAACGGGAAATTCAAATACATTCCCTACCATCAGGTCTTTCGTCGCATCGAAACCATCCATGTCCCTGAACTGGGTGAATTCGAGGTATATGGAAACAGGGATTCTCTAACCTACAGGGAAACCTACGGACTGGATAACCTGGAAACCATGTTCCGGGGGACTATTCGGCGGCCGGGATTTTGTGAGGCATGGGATATATTCGTACAGCTGGGAGCCACGGATGACACCTACATAATGGAGAATACCGGGGAGATGACATACCGGGATTTCATCAATAGTTTTATGTCCTACAGGACGGATATACCTGTGGAGCAGAAACTGATTAACTACATGGGGCTTGACAGGGATTCGGAAATGATGGAAAGGCTGAGATGGCTGGGCATCTTCGATGACACCAGGATCGGTGTCGCCGGACTGAGCCCCGCCAAGGTCCTTCAAAAGATCCTGGAGGAGAAATGGCAACTGGAGCCGGAAGACAAAGATATGATTGTGATGCAGCACCAGTTCGATTTTGAAAAGGAGGGTGTCTGGAAGAAAAGATACTCCACCATGGTATGCATCGGTGAAGATTCAAAACACACGGCCATGTCCATGACCGTGGGATTACCCCTGGCTATGGTGGCAAGACGGATTCTGGAGGGAACCTATACAGAGAAGGGTGTTCAGCTACCCATCCAGGCGGAAATCTACAATCCGGTACTGGAAGAGCTAAAAGAGTATGGAATCCGTTTTGTGGAAGACGAGGTCAACATTTCAGAAGCTGACCAGCTAATCTAAAAGTTAAGCCAGACTATATAATCCGGCCGTCCTTCATAGTAAGTATCCTGTCGGCCATTTTGGCCAGTCCGTGATCATGTGTAACAATCACAAGGGTTTTCTGAAGCTGGTCACGTAAAGTCATAAATAGTTTATGCAACTCCTGCTTGTTTTCTGAATCCAGGTTTCCTGAAGGTTCATCGGCCAGAATCACTTCCGGATCATTGATTAATGCCCTGGCCACCGCCACCCTTTGCTGCTCTCCTCCGGATAACTCCGAAGGCTTATGGTCGAGACGATCCTCGAGTCCAAGAAAATTGAGCAGCTCCTTTGCGCGTGCCTCAACTTCCTTTCTGGGTTTGTTGGCAATGAATCCGGGAATACATACGTTCTCATGGGCATTGAATTCAGGCAAAAGCTGATGAAACTGGAACACAAAACCAATATGCATGTTCCTGAAGCGGGCCAGCTTGTTTCCCACAAGCTGATCTGTCCTGATCCCGTTCATGGTAATATCCCCTGCATCCTGTCTGCTTAAAGTTCCCAGGATCTGAAGCAGAGTAGTTTTCCCGGCACCCGAAGCACCAACCACAGAGACGACCTCCCCGGCTGCTATCTCAAGACTAATTCCCTTTAAAACCTGCAGATTTCCAAATGATTTGGTGATATTATTGGCGCTGATCATCCCTTTAAAATAAAAAGTAAATATACAATAGATAGATAACAATCATCAGAACGCCCTCCCGCCGGCTAATTCGTGAGCGGGCTGCAGGAAGCATCAATAACAATAATAGCACCGAAACTCCTAACATCCAGGGAATATCAAAGCGGGCAATCTCTGTGCTGACACTTATTGGGCTCACCAGGCTGGTAAAGCCCAGTACCGACAGGACATTCATGATATTGGAACCGATGATGTTCCCCACCGAAATATCGGTTTCCTTCTTCAGGGCAGCAATTACGCTTGTGGCAACCTCCGGAATGCTGGTTCCCACAGCTACCATGGTGATGGAAACCACCCTCTTGGAGAGTCCGATTTCCTCCGCAATTAATGCCGCATTGTCCACCAACAGATCTGCTCCAAATGCAAGGCCCACACATGAAACCAAAAGCAGGACCCCGGCCACCCACCAGCGCATATGACCCTCTTCACTTGGCTGCTCTTCCACTCGTTCCGCACCTCTTGAGCGAAGCACTGAATAGAGGATATAAACTGCAAGCAGACCAACGAATACCGCTCCTTCCAGCCTGGAGATCCATCCATCCAAAGAAAAAACAAAAAGGAGAAGGGAGGCCCCCATCATGATCGGCCAGTCGCGCTTCACGGAAGAAGCAGGTGCCGGGATGGGAAAAATAAGAGCGGTTATGGCCAGGACCAGCAGGATATTGGAAATATTGCTTCCTACTACGTTTCCCATGGCAATCTCAGGATAGCCTGAAAAGGCGGCCTGAAGGCTTACAAGCAGCTCTGGAGCCGAGGTTCCGAATGCCACCACGGTGAGCCCGATGATCATCCTGGGGATCCTTAAGCGCCTGGAGATGGCGACGCTGCTGTCCACAAGGAATTTTCCGCTAACAAACAGCAGTATAAGACCGGCAAACAGTAAAAGGTAAACTTGTGCCATGGGTATGGGAATGTTGCTAACCGATATCCAGGTTTTTCTTTACATCCTTAGCAACCTTATTTGCATCTTTGGTCAGATTCTTACTAATCTCACTGGCATCTTTGGTAAGGTTCTTGCCTATCTCGCTGGCATCTTTGGTCAGATTCTCTTTAATTACATTTACATCCTTGGTCAGGTTCTTCTTGATCTCCTTAAAATCTTCCATCACCTCCGGGGTGCTGCTTTCAAATTCCCGCTTGATATCATCGGTAGCTTTTCTGAACTCTTTCATCCCTTTGCCAAAGGTCCTGGCCAGTTTGGGTATCTCCTTGGATCCAAACAACAACAATGCGATCAATACTGCAAAAATGATCTCCTGCCCGCTAATAAATAATATAGTCCCAAACATCCTTGTTTCGATTTACGCAAATATAGCAAATCCAGAGTATTTTATTCGTCGCTGAACCGGATACTTCGTATCCGCTTAGGCTTCCTCATTAAATACTCTTCCATCAGGAAACGCTTTGGCATAAAAAAAAGCCATCCTGAAGAATCAGAATGGCCCTGGACGCATTTGGAACTTTGGAATTGCTTCCCCTTAGTGGGTCATAAATGACAGGGAATAACTTCCCTCTGCTTTATCAGCTGTGACTTTATAAGTCCAGGCTCCCACATATTTTTGCTTCTCTTCTTCCTTGATGGTTAAAGATTGAGAGAAAGAGATTTGGGCTGAGGAGGTTATGGAAAGATCCTTAAATGTCTTACCTCCCGGATATTGTATTTTGATTGTAATTCTTCCCGTGTTTGCCTTTCCGTTGATCGTACACCTGATGTGCCTGGTGCTTTCATCCACATCAAATTCTCCTTCGGCTGAATCGGTTTCTCCATCATAACTATTTCTGATGGTCAGCTGCGATTGGTTCTCCTGGCCGAATGATGAAATAAAGTAGGACCCTTCGTCTCCAAAGCCGGTACTGGGGGTAGCATATACAAAAGCTCTTTCCCCGGATCTGCCAGAGCTCCTTGCCTGTTCCGCAAAGGCCCGTTCCATTTCTGCCACTTTCTTCTCTTGCTCGAGCTGCTGCTTTTTCATCTGCATCTCCATTTCTTTCATCTGCTTCTCCTGTTTCGCCAGTTGTTCCTTCTTTTGAGCTTCCTGGCTGGTTTGAGCCTGCACCATGATTCCTGTCATCAGCATCACCACTACAGCTGTCAGGATCCTGAGTGTTTTCTTATTTTTCATGATTTCTGAGTTTTCTGTTTCTTTCTCTTACAAAAATAAAGCTCCCGGGCGTGCATCTTGGTTAATACAGTGTTAATGATTGGTTAACGATGGAAGAAAGAGATTATCTTAGCTAAAGAATTAATGGAAATGAAGAGTCGCCAACTCATCATATTATCGACCATCGCGCTGTTTGTGCTTCTTATTGTACAATATATTTTTATTACCGATACATACACTACCAAGCAAAAGCAATTCGATAGTCAATTCGGGAACCTGGTGAGGGAAGGGATGGCTAAGTTTAACAGCCTGGACTTCAAGTATGACTTTGATTCTGTACTCTTTCTCCTGGATAACAAGGCTTTGGAGTTTATGTTTTCTCAGCCCGATTCCCTTAATCGCACCCCCGGAGAGGTGTTTTATGAAATTCTGAATAATTACAGGGAACCCGAATCCTTTATAAGAGATTATATCCACAAAGCCGGGAAAGATCTCAAATTCACCTACCATGTTCAGATTGAAGAGCTATACCTTGTCGACATCGGATATGAAGAAAAGGTCTACCCCGACTCGGTATTGCTGCCAGGTGCACCCCGCCATTCCCTGCTGGCAGGAAGCTTTGCTCATGAACGCAACTTTTTCAAAATATCCTACGGGATCTACATAGATTTTGTTAATCGCTCGAAACTGATTCTAAGAGGGATGTGGCTGATTTTTGTGATGGAGTTCTTTACCCTGTCGCTGGTGTTTACTGTATTTATCCTGACTTTCAGAAACATGCTCAGGCAGAACCGCCTCTCGGAGATGAAGACCGATTTCATCAACAACATGACCCACGAGCTGAAAACCCCTCTCTCCACCATATCGGTGGCTTCCAGTGCCCTGGGCAATCCGGTCATATTCAATGAAACGGAGAAAGTAACAGAGCTCTCCGCCATAATCAAGAGACAGAACAGGCACCTTTCTGAACTTATAGACCGGATTCTGGATATTAATATCTGGGAAAGGGACCAGGTAAGGTTGCGGCCTGAACATATCCCGGTGGATATATGGATCAGGGAGCTGGTAAAAGTCTTCAAGATTAACCAGGGTGATGCCTGTTCTTCCATCGAACTGGAAACAGATCTGCACCACGACACGTATCTGCTGGACGAGGTACATATGTCGACCGTCGTAAATAACATCCTCTCCAATGCGGTAAAATATGGCCTTAAGCCCTGCCAGATCTGGATTAAAGTAATAGACACTCCGGAAGAGCTACAGATCGAGATAAGGGATAATGGTCCGGGGATCCGGAAAGAGGAGCAGCGGCATCTCTTTGAGAAGTTCTATCGTGGTGAGGAATCCAAACAACGTGTGATCCGGGGACTGGGTCTGGGACTTTATTATGTGAAGCAGATTGTGGAGGCCCATCATGGCACCGTTACCGTAAATAGCACCCTTGGAAAAGGAAGCACATTTCTAATTAAATTACCCATTGAAAATGGACTTATTGCTGGTTGAAGACGATATTGATCTCCAGAAGGTTCTGGCACAGTACCTGGAGTTATCAGGTTTTAATGTATTTACAGCCAACCATGGCAAACATGGCCTGAAGATTTTCCAGGAGAACCATGTGGATCTTTGTATCCTGGATGTTATGATGCCCGTCATGGACGGATTTACACTGGCCGGCGAGATCCGAAAGCTGGATCCGGCCATGCCTGTTGTTTTCCTTACAGCCAAGAATCAGAAAGAGGACCGTTTGAAGGGACTATCAATCGGTGCGGATGACTATATCACTAAGCCTTTTGAGGCAGAAGAGCTCGTGCTCAGATTGAATAATATATTAAAAAGAGCCGGTAAGGAGGACCCCAGTTCTGCTAAAATAGGCTGCCTTCATATTAAATACGGGGAGCTCTTGATTGAAGACGGTAAGACCAGCCATAACCTGACCCCCCGGGAATCGGAACTGCTGAAATACCTGGTCGAAAACCAGAACAGCGTGGTGAAAAGAGAAGATATTCTGGAGGAGCTCTGGGGACAAAACGACTATTTCCTGGGTCGTTCCATGGATGTATTTATTTCGAGGCTAAGAAAATATATACAGGCTGAACCCTCCATTTCGCTGGAAACAAAAAGGGGCGTGGGCTTCATCTTAAAGATCAGTTCCCACACCCCTTAAAAGAGCTTATCTAATATTTTTATTTCCTTACGGCTCCCTTCAGTATACGGGTTGTTTCATCTCCCTTAACGGTATCATATACCAGAGGTGTAGCAATGAACAGTGATGAGTATGTTCCCACAACCACACCAATCATCAGTGCGAATGTAAAGCCCCTGATCACATCACCACCGAAAACAAAGATGGCCAGCAATACAAAGAAGGTACTCAGTGATGTACTGAAGGTACGGCTCAATGTGCTGTTCAGGGCGGTATTGAAAATCGCCTTGCGTTCACGCTTCTTTTGCAGTCCCACATACTCCCTGATCCGGTCGAATACGACCACGGTATCGTTAATGGAGTAACCCACCACCGTTAGTATGGCCGCAATAAAGGACTGGTCAAGCTCCAGTGAGAAAGGCATGATGCCATCCAGAAGGGAGAAGAGTCCAAGAACTATCATCACATCGTGTACCAGGGCTCCAAGTGCACCCAGACCAAACTGCCAGTTACGGAACCTGGCCAGGATGTAAAGGAATATGATCAAGAGCGAAGCAAAGATCACAATCACAGCAGTCCGCTTAATGTCATCGGCAATGGTTGGTCCAACCTTATGCGAGGAAATGATATAGTCCTGTCCGTTTATAAACTCATCCAGGCTTGTACCGTCGTCTATGTAAGGTGCCAGCCCCTCAAACATTTCCGCCTTGATAATGGAATCCACTTCAGGACGATCATCATCAATCAGGTATTTGGTTGTTACTCTCACGGTGTTCTTTGTACCGTAGGTAATCACTGTGGGAGTCAGCCCAAAGGCTTCATCCAGGCGGTCCTGTACATCAGTAGTCTCCACCTCCTGATTAAAGGTAATCACATAATTGCGCCCACCGGAGAAATCCACTCCCAGGTCCAGTCCCTTGGTGACCAGTGAAGCAAGACCCGCCAGAATAAGCACTCCTGAAATGATATAGAAGATCTTTCTTTTTCCTATGAAATCGATCTTGGTGTTCTTGAATGCATTCCTTGAAATCTTGGTATCGAAGGTAATGTTGTTGCCTTTAGCCAGCATACGCTCGTACATCAGCCTGGTAAGGATAATGGCAGAGAACAGCGAGGTCAGGATACCAATTACCAGCGTAGTGGCAAAACCCTTGATGGGACCTGTTCCGAAGAAGAAGAGAATCAAACCGGTCAGGAAGGTGGTTATCTGCGCATCAAAAATCGCTGAATAGGCATTCCTGTATCCATCCTTGATGGCCGTTTTCAGGTTCTTCCCCGCAGCCAGCTCTTCCCGGATTCGTTCATAGATCAGCACATTCGCATCCACCGACATACCAATGGTCAGCACGATACCGGCAATACCCGGAAGGGTAAGCACCGCCTGAAGTGAGGCAAGGACCCCCATCAGGAAGAACATGTTTGCAATCAGGGCAATATCTGCCACCATTCCGGCCCTGCGGCTATAGTAGAATAACATATAGGCAAGGACCACAACGAAGGCAATCATAAATGAGTTCAGTCCGTCCTTTACAGATTTGGCTCCAAGTGAGGGTCCAATAACTTCACTGGACTCAATGCGTGCACGGGCCGGCATTTTACCCGACTTCAGGATGTTGGCCAGGTCGTCAGCATCGGTCTGTGAAAAATCACCGGATATGGAAGAACTACCACCCTTGATCTCTTCAGATACATTAGGGGCAGAATATACAAGTCCGTCCAGCACAATGGCAATGGCCTGGTTCACATTCTCCCTGGTTACATTTGCCCATTTTTTGGCGCCTTCTGAGTTCATGTTCATACTAACATTGAACTCCCCGGTATAAGGATCGGTACCCACCCTTGCGTCAGTTACATATTTACCTTCCATCACCGGTTGGTTGTTCCGGGTGGCTTTCAGGGCATGCAACCTGATAAATTGCTGCTCTTCGCCCTGGGCCTGGAAGTGCCATGCAAATTTCAAATCAGATGGGAACAGCTGCCTGATCTGCGGTATGGCCAGGTACGCATTCACCTTGGCAGTATCTTTTAAAAGAACAACTCCTACGGTGGAACCGGGAATAAAATTCCTCTGGTTATCCAGATAGGGAGTCAGAACAGCAATCAGGGGATTTTCGCGATAAAACTGGGCCTCCTGGTCATCAAAGACCTGAGTGGTATCCAGATCCGTCAACAGGTCCAGACCAGCAGTATCAAGTAAAAGATCATCCTGAAGAAGATCCTCTTCACCGGCAGGTGTCTCTTCAGCTAAAAGATCGTCTGTTTCTTCAACTACAACATCTTCTGCATGCGTCCTCCGCCCTTAAGATATCAGACAGGGTCCGGTTGGCCACATCCAGGTAATTCCATACCTCTGATGCCTGGTAGGTAGTCCAGAACTCCAGGTTGGCAGTACCGGTGAGCAATTTAGCAACCCTCTCCGGCTCTTTAACACCGGGAAGTTCCACAAGGATCCTGCCCTGGCGCTCCAGCTTCTGAATATTCAGCTGAACAACCCCAAAGCGGTCAATCCTGTTCCGCAATACATTGTAGGAATTATCAATGGCGTCTTCGGCTTCAACCTTTAAAAAGGCAACTACTTCAGAATTGGTGGTATTAAAATCAATTTCACCTCGGGTCTCCGGCGTCATAAAGAATTGTGCCAGTTGAGCTCCGGGATTTAATTCTTCAAAGGCTTCAGCAAACAGATCTACAAAATCACTCTGGCTATCCTTTTTCTTCTCATGAGCAAGTGCCATGGTCTCGGTAAAAACCGGATCTGTCAGAAACTGATTTGCAACCAGGGAGCGGATAATGTCTTCGACTGCAATTTCCAGAATAACGTTCATTCCACCTTTCAGGTCAAGGCCAAGGTTGACCTCCCTCTCTTTACATTCCTGGTAGGTATATTTCTTAAACAATACATTATATACCACTTCACCCTTCATCGAATCCAGGTAGGATCGTTCAATACGGACATCACCGTTGGCTATTTCCCTGGCATCACGTTCCACCTTCTGTGTAAACACTGTGAACAGAAGCTGGTAAACGCTAACCAGAGCCAGAACAATCGTAAAAAACCTGATAGCACCTTTATTTTGCATTTTTAACTTGTTTATTAGTAGTTACTTGATTGTCTTTTTCGAATAGGCCGCAAATATAGCACTATTTTTTTGCACTTCGCGGGCGTAGCCATAAAAAAATGCGTAATCAGCCCTCAGGCTAAATACGCATTTCTTAAAACTTATTTCTTTGAGAATGTGCTGCTTAGAATTACTCGTCGAAGAGTTTCATATCGTCAAGCACCTTCATCACTTTTTTCACGCTTTCCACCGAGCTGGTAAGCAGCTTCTTCTCTTCGGTGTTCAGGCTGATCTCAATGATCTCTTCCACACCATTTTTGCCAAGAATAACCGGAACCCCCAGGTAGAGCTTTTTCTGTCCATACTCACCATTCAGGTAGGCACAGACCGGGAATACCCGCTTCTGATTGTCCACAATGGCTTCGACCATTTGTGTTACAGCGGCACCGGGAGCATACCACGCGGACGTACCCATCAGGCTCACAAGTTCGCCTCCTCCTTTACGGGTCCGTTCCACAATCTTATCAATCACATCCTTGCCCAGCAATTCAGTAACAGGGATTCCACTCACCGAAGTGTAACGGGGAAGCGGTACCATGGTATCGCCATGTCCGCCCAACAACATAGCATGAATATCATAGGGAGACACATCCAGGGCATTGGCTAAAAAGGCCTTGTAACGACCCGTATCCAGAATACCAGCCATTCCAAATACCTTGTGGGGATCCTTGTTGGCTGCCAGGAAGGCTGCATAGGTCATCACGTCCAGGGGATTGGACACCACGATAATGATGGCATCCGGGGAATATTTAATCGCCTTTTCGGTAACCTCCTTCACAATATTTGCATTGGTCTTAATCAGGTCGTCACGAGACATTCCAGGCTTCCTTGGAATACCCGACGTGATCACAACAATTCCCGATCCCTTGGTCTTAAGGTAATCATTGGTGGATCCGGTAACCCGGGTGTTAAAATGATTGATTGAAGAAGTCTGCCAGATATCCAGCGCTTTTCCTTCGGCCAGTCCCTCTTTCACATCAAGAAGAACCACTTCGTTAGCCAGGTCTTTGTGGGCAATCACGTTTGCACATGTAGCACCCACATTGCCAGCTCCAATAACTGTAATTTTGTTCATAGGTAAAGGGTTTTTTAGGTCAGATCCTCAAATATAATCATCCATGGGATTATTCCCTCTATCTGACTGTTGTTATTTAGCATCCGGGCTCCCATTCCTTGACTTTGGGCATTAAAAATGGTAAATTGAGCAGGAAGCGTCTCTTTTCCTAAATCATGAAAATCGACCTGTCAAAATATCTGGATAACTGGTACAAGGAGGATCCTGCCAGGAACATCTTCCCGGGACCGGTTGTGACCCTGTCAAGAGAGGTGGGATGTCCGGCCAAAAAAGTTGCAGCCGATCTTTCCGAGGCCCTGAATACCATGAAGAAAGTACATGCCAAGGAGGGTCCCTGGAGATGGATCAGCAAGGAGATTATGATGGAATCGGCCAAAGAATTGCAGGTGGACTCCAGCCAGATCCAGCACGTATTCGATTATAAAAGCCGGGGAGTACTTGAAGATTTGCTGCTTGCCCAATCCAAGGACTATTACAAATCGGATATGAAAATCCGGACCACCATTGCTAAGGTGATCAGGAATTTCGCGAATGCCGGGAACGCCATTATTGTAGGCAGGGGGGGCGTTGCCATTACCAGGGACATTCCAAAGTCACTGCATGTATTCCTTGAGGCTCCCATAGAGTGGCGGGCCCTGCGGGTAGCAGACAAGAATAACATGAGCATTGACCAGGCCCGAAATTACGCTCAAAGCATTGATAAAAAAAGATCCAGCTTCAGGGATTTCTTCCAGGGAAAAGGAAACGACTATACCCGTTTTGATATCAAACTAAACTGTATGACCTTGGAACCAAAAGAGTTAATTGATATCATAATCGGAGCCATGAGATCCCGTTCCATGATATGAAAGATTTGTTAATTTTACCTCACAAACTCAACTCCAATATATGTTTCGATTTGCGTTTCTAGCCATTACTCTGAGTATTTACCTCTATGGCTGCAATCCTTCTGGCTCACAATCCGGAGAAAGCGATTTTATCGCCGATTCCTATAATCCATCTGCCTTTCCCCAGGATGGAGAGATTGTATACGCCCTGAAAATCCCAACTGATATCGTTAGTTTTTTTGAAGAGACGGGAACCGGCTTTGATCCTGATATTACCTGTCCATTGGAAAAGATCCCCCTGTACGATAATCCCGAACATTTGGCTATTTTACTTGGTGTTCTGGGAGTTGACCTGAGCTACTGCACGCTGTTTGAAAAAGTTAATGAAGCTGCTGATTACTATATGCATATTGAATTGCTTTCGGACAAGTTGGAGCTCCCCCGGGAAATATTCGAGAAGTCACCTGGCGAACAACGATCAAACCTGGAGCATCCTGACTCACTGAAGCAACAGATTTTCGAGATCTATACGGAGATGGATAATCATTTCGATGAGAGTAATCAATTGTCACTTGCATCCCTCTCCCTCCTGGGAGGATGGCTGGAGACCATGTACATTGGCGTGAAAATCTATCAGGACAAATCCGTTTTAGAAATGGGCGACCGGATCCTTCAACAGAAATATTCCCTGAACAGCCTCTCAGGCATCCTTGCCAATCAGCAGGAATCATTGATGGTACGACGCTACATGCACACTGTGAACAAGCTCAAAGAGGTCTACGATCAGGTTGATATCCGTTATGAAACCCAGGGCTTTGCCATGGACGACAACGAACAGGCCTTCCATGCAACTGTTGCAGAAATCAACTATGAACCTGAGTCCCTGGAAGAGATCTGCAGGATCGTTCTGCAATTACGGGAGGATATCCTCCCCATGATTAACCGCTAAGATACCAGTACCTTACCTGTCATTTCCTCAGGCTGCTTCACTCCCATAATGTGCAGAAGGGTTGGAGCCACATCAGCCAGTATGCCTTCGCCCACAGTTGTGTAATCGTCCGTAACCACGATACAGGGTACCGGGTTCAGGGAATGAGCCGTATTGGGTGAGCCATCTGCATTCACAGCATTGTCGGCATTTCCATGATCGGCAATAATCATCACATCATAGCCATTATCCCTGGCAGCTTCCACCACTTCGCCCACACACTGATCAACAGTAGTCACTGCTTTCTCAATGGATGCATAGACGCCGGTATGGCCTACCATATCGCCATTGGCAAAGTTGAGACAGATAAAATCAGGACCGTTCTCCCTGATATCTTTAATCACTGCATCTTTCACCTTGAAGGCACTCATCTCGGGCTGAAGATCATAGGTAGCTACCTTGGGCGAGGGAACCAGAATCCGGTTCTCATTCTTAAAGACTGCTTCTCTTCCTCCTGAGAAGAAGAAGGTCACATGGGCATACTTCTCGGTCTCTGCAATACGCAGCTGACTCAATCCGGCTTCTGAGATCACCTGGCCAATGGTGTTCGTGACATTATCCTTATCATATATGATATGCAGTCCTTCGAAGGTAGCATCGTAAGGGGTCATGGTACAGTAGTGTAAGGGAATGGTATGCATATCATACTCGGGTATATCCCTCTGGGTAAGTGCGATGGTCAGCTCCTTGGCCCTGTCGTTCCTGAAATTGAAAAAGACAACCACATCTCCCTCCTGGATGGTTCCAAGAGGCTTGTTTTCCTCATCCACAATTACGATGGGCTTCACAAACTCATCGGTCACCCCTTTATCATAAGATTCCTGGAGGGCTGTCAGCACATCGGTGGCTGCTCTCCCTTTTCCAAAAACCAGCAGGTCATATGCTTCCTTGATCCGCTCCCAGCGGTTATCCCGGTCCATGGCATAAAACCTTCCCACAAAGGAAGCCACCTTCCCGTTGGAAGTGGCCAGGTGATTGACCAATTCTTCCATATATCCTTTACCGCTCTGAGGATCCGTATCACGGCCATCGCCAAAGGCATGTAAAAAGACATCCTTGATCCCATAGTCGCCGGTCATATCGCACAATTTGTAGAGGTGCTTATCCAGTGAATGAACACCTCCGTCGGAAAGCAGACCCATGAAGTGCACCTGCTTCTGATTGTCACGTGCATAGCTGAAGGCCTCAACAAGGGCAGGATTTTCGCTAATGGATCCATCCTTTACAGCAATATTGATCTTCACCAGGTCCTGGTATACCACACGTCCCGCACCAATATTCAGGTGCCCCACCTCGGAATTACCCATCTGCCCATCGGGCAAACCCACATCCTCGCCCGAAGCAAGAAGCTGTGACGAAGGGTATTCCTTCTGAAGACGATCCATATTTGGGGTTGCAACCTGACTGATCACATCGGCGTTATCTCCTTTTCCAATTCCCCATCCGTCGAGGATCATCAGCAGTGTTTTCTTTGAACTCATATCTTATTCAATTATTTAAGCGCACAAAGATAGTTGATTTCCTTTAGAACTACAGCAAACAGCTTCACTTCCATTTAATAACTAACTAGCCTGTTTCATTGCCTGGCCCTGCAATATTTCCTAAATTTCATAGCCATTGTGTTCCGCCTTTTAAATGAGACCATTCAACAATTTAATAAACCCAATAATAAGATCATGAGAAATAGAACCCTGATTATCGCATTAGCTGTGGCCATTTCCAGTAGTGGAATTCTTTCAGCGCAAACTACCAAGGGGAAATTCTTAATTGGAGAATTCACTAATATAAGCCTGACAGGAAATGGTACTCAAATGAACATGAACCTGGGGTGGAGCAATCATAAAGTAAAAAGTGATTCCAGAGATAGTGATAATTCAAATCCAAGCAAAGAATTTTCAATTAATCTTACCCCGAGGGTAGCTTATTTTGTAATCGACAATCTCGCAGTGGGATTGGATATTACACTTGCATATACTCATAGAATGGCAATGATGGACAGTATATCTCCAATATGACAAGATTTGGAGCAGGTCCCTTTTTACGATATTATATCCCTTCTCAAAAACTTCTCCCTTTCGCTGAGGCCAGTTACTCCATTGGCTCCAGTAAAACTGCATGGGAGTACGACAACTTCGATGGTGAACGCACTACTAAGGTTCAACAATATGGCTTTGGTATCGGGCTTGGAGTTCCGCTGGGAGAAAAGGTATCATTTGATACGCTTATAGGATACCAATCCTACATTTACAAAGAAAAAGAGGATAATGAGGATAATCTAAGATATATTGTAGGGACCATTGGTTTGAAGCTCGGTCTGACCGTAATTCTCTGAAAAAATGAAAAAACTACAAACGCCCAATCGGACATTAACCATTGTATCTCAGTTGATGGGTGCAATTGGTATAGGTTTACTATTAATTTCGGAATTACTTAAAAGACCTGAGCCTATTTCTGGCTTAGCTATCCTGATCATTGCCTTGATCCTTATAATTATTAATAGTAAGCATAAGATGAAAAAACCACTTTTACTCCTACTTATCATCATATGCTTCACCGGCTGCAATACGAATGACTCCGGATGGGAGAACCTGATTAAAGACAACTCTCTTCAGGGATGGCACATATTTCAGGATAACGGCTCAAAGAAAGGGTGGATTGTTGAAGATAATATTCTGATTTTCAATGGGGTTTCAGATATGGAAACAGGAGAGGGAGATGCAAGTTTATTGTCTGATAAGGTGTACGGGAGCTTTGAAATAAAATTTGAATGGAAGATCATCCGTGGAGGAAACAGTGGCTTTATGTGGGGAGTAAGTGAAGACGAAAAATACAACTATCCTTATCAAACGGGACCGGAAATTCAGATCCTGGATGATGCGATTTATTCCAACCCCAAAATAGCTCTGGGTGGTGATATTGAAATCAATAATGCCCTGGAAGATTTAGAAGCCCGTAAGCATTTCGTAGGCGCATTATATGATTTGTCCGCACCTTCCGAAAAGGAAGTCTCTAAGCCCGCCGGTCAATGGAATTCCTATCATATTCTTATAGACTATAAAGCCAATCGCGGGGAGGTCGTTCTAAACGATGTCCTTATTAATTCCTTTCCGCTTCATGGACCTGAATGGGATGCTATGATTCAGCAGAGCAAGTTCAGCAGATCTGAAGAAAGTCCGTATCTTGGAGATGCAAGATGGTATGACTTTGGTAAATTCCCCAAAGGACATATCTGTTTTCAGGATCATCCTGGTAAAGTTTCTTTCAGAAACATAAGAATTAAGGAACTTGATTAGTTATGAGAAACGCGAAATACATACTTCTGGGAGTGGCCCTGGTCATTATCATTGGGCATATCTCCGTCACGGATTTTGGTGATTTAAGCTGGTCAAACAATTCGGGCAGCTATCTGGGCATTATGGCAATGCTTCTGCTTGTAGTTGTCATAGTAATCTCTCTATTGGAAAAGAAAAAGTGAAAAAAGTCTTTGGATTTATAATTCTGCTTGCATTCTTGCGAGGTCCCGTCGATGCACATTCCGGAAAACCAAAATACCAGGTCATCATTGACACCGATGGGGCCCTCGATGATATGCGAGCCATATCTATGTTTTTAGCTGGCAACGATATCCGGGTACTGGCTCTTACCTGTTCCCAGGGAACCCTGCTGCCCGATTCTGTATATGTCAAGGTCCGGTCTCTACTGAGAGGATTTCATCATGAGGGAATCCCCGTAGGAAGAGGTGATGGGGTTCAGGCAGAGCTGCCTTCCTGGAATTCCTTTGCCCAGAAGATAAAATGGGGCCCGGCATCCGACTGCCCGGATGCAAAGCCATACCTTGCATCTCAGGAGATCCTGGACCGGTGCGACCGAATCGTGTAAAGAGAAAATAACCCTGGTTGCCCTGGGATCACTCAAAACCTACGCCGATTGGATCAGGAACAATCCGCTTGTAAGTGAAAAAATTGAACGCATTCTCTGGTATAATAGTCACGAAATCAAAGAGGGATATAATTACAGTATTGATCCGGAAAGTTACGAGTTCATCAGGCAAAGCGGAATACCCCTGGAGCTAATAGATGCCAGTGGCGATCCATATCCAGTTGATAACAACTACCTGCAGCGTATTCAAACCAAGCATTCCATCTATGCAAAACAAATCGCTTTGGTGCAATCACAGGCAAACAAGCATTTAGATCTTATGGGACGACCTGGTTCCCCTCTACCTTAGTGCCCCGCTATTATTTGAAAAGGTCACAGAGAACAATATAAGTCTTGTGACAATGCAGCAGAAGCTGCCCCCGGAATTGGTTTACGAAACCATTGGGGACCTGCTGGTATCAGCATCCAGTCCAAATAACAGGGTTTTTCTTGATTTTCCAATGGATCCGGGCCTTTATAAACCCGCCTATGCTGCTATGATGGAGGAAACCATCTCTCAATACGGGTACATCGAATGGAAGGCCATCACAATGACCAATGAGATTCATGGGCATACCGGTATCTATTCCATCATCGGGGCGAAAATGGGCATACGGGCCATGGATTATTTTAATGTTGGGATTAATAATCTAAAGGTGAACACTTATGCTGGAAACAAACCACCTATCAGTTGTTTTAACGATGGCATACAGATCAGTACAGGGGCTACCATCGGGCAGGGTTTGATCACCATTTCAGATTCTGTTTCATCCATCCCATCCGCCATCTTTGAATTCAATAATCAAAAGGTGCATATCTCGGTCAAACCCGAGATTGCCGAAAAGATGCAGGATGAAATAAAGTACGGGGTGAAAAACTATGGTTTGTTAACTGACAGATACTGGCTTTACATTGAGGATCTTGCCATGGACTACTGGGCTGATTTTGACCGCAATGATATATTTGTAATTGAACCTCAATTAGAACTTGAGAATTGAACTGTATTGATTGCGTCGGGAAAGAATAAGTGCTAATTTGCCACCCAATTATACTCAACCCAAAACTCACAAAAAACTTGCCATGAAAAAATTCACCATTTATGCATTAGGAGTTCTGTTCCTTATGCTGGTTTCCTGTGCTTCAAGCGAAGAGAAAACAGATTTCTCCATCGATTACGAAAAATATACCCTTGACAATGGATTGGATGTGATTCTGCATACCGATAAGTCAGATCCCATTGTATCAGTTGCGATCCAGTATCATGTAGGTTCGAATCGTGAAATACCTGGTCGCACCGGTTTTGCCCATTTGTTCGAGCACATGATGTTCCAGGAATCTGAAAATGTGGGTCAGGATCAGTTCTTCAAAAAGATCCAGGCTGCAGGTGGAACACTAAATGGCGGAACCAATTCCGATGGAACAGTTTATTATGAGATAGTACCCAAGAATGCACTGGAAATGGCGCTCTGGCTGGAATCGGACCGCATGGGATATCTGATCAACACAGTGACCCAATCTGCCTTTGCAAATCAGCAAAATGTGGTTCAGAATGAAAAGAGGCAGATGGTGGATAACCGGCCCTATGGTCACAACTCCTGGGTACTGGATAACAATCTTTACCCCGAAGGCCATCCTTACAACTGGCAGGTAATAGGCGAGATGGAGGACCTATTTAACGCCACTGTGGAAGATGTGAAGGAGTTTCATGCCACCTACTACGGTCCCAATAACGCCACCCTGGTAGTAGCTGGGGACATCAGCCTGGAGGAAACCAGGGCGCTGGTAGAAAAATATTTTGGAGAGATTCCCGGGGGCGAGCCCATGCAGGATATGGAGCCCATGCTGATCAGCCTGGACGAAACCAAAAAGCTCTTCCACGAAGACAATTTTGCCAAGACCCCCAGGCTTACGATGGCCTGGCCCGCTGTGCAACAATATACAAAAGATGCCTATGCTCTGGACTTCCTGGGCGAACTGCTTTCCAGTGGAAAGAAAGCTCCCATGTACAAAGTATTGGTTAAGGATAAAAAACTCACTTCCAGGGCCTCCGCCTACAACCGTTCCAGGGAGCTGGCAGGCAGCTTCAGGGTGACCATCAATGCCAATGCAGATATCAGCCTTGCCGATGTGGAGGATGCCGTATTCGAATCCTTTGTACTATTCGAAGAAGAAGGCATTACCGAAAATGACATGGAACGAATCAAGGCCGGACTGGAAACAGGGTTTTACAATAGCATCAGCTCCATTCTTGGAAAAGGATTTCAGATGGCCCGCTATAACGAGTACGCCGGATCCCCTTCCTTTATCGAAGAGGACATAGCGAACATTCAGGCTGTGACTATAGAAGATGTGCTACGTGTCTATGAAACCTATATCAAGGACAAACCATATGTCGCCACTAGTTTTGTGCCCTTAGGACAACTCGAGCTGATGGCAGAAAATTCTGTAAAGGCCGATGTGGTCGAAGAGAGTATAACAGAAGCCACAGAGGTGGTGCAGGAGGTTTCCGTCGAAGAGGAGGTCATTGAGAAGACAGAGTCCTCCTTTGACCGGTCTGTCGAACCTGCCATGGGTCCCGATCCTGTGGTTGTTCCACCGGAGATCTGGAGCGATGAATTATCCGATGGAATCAAGATCTATGGGATCAATTACACAGAAGTTCCCCTGGTCAATTATTCCCTGGTTATAAAAGGAGGGCACCTTCTGGATCAACCCGGACTGTCAGGCACGGCCTCTCTTATGGCTTCCATGATGACTGAAGGGACTGCAAATAAAACCCCTGAAGAACTTGAAGAGGCAATCGATATGCTGGGAGCAAACATCAATGTGTATGGCAATGAGCAATCTATTACCATTAGCGTAAACACCCTTGCCAGAAATTTTGAAAGTACTGTGGATCTGGTTGAAGAGATCCTTTTGGAGCCCCGATGGGATGAAGAACAGTTCGAACTGGCAAAAAGCAGAGTCATCAATTCCATAAAGCGCAACAATGCCAATCCCAATTACCTTGCCTATATAACCTTCAACAAGCTGACCTTTGGTGAAGGACACCTGCTGGCAACTCCATCCGGAGGAACCATTGAGAGCATTGAAGCCATCACCATGGATGACCTGAAGTCTTACTATGAAGCCAATCTCAGTCCGTCCCAGGCATCCTTGCATGTGGTAGGCAATATTCCTGTATCGAAAATTAAAACAGCCTTTGAGGGCATTAATACCAGGTGGGAGGCAAAGGATGTTGCTATTCCTGAATTTGAAATACCGGAGAACCCGGTTTCCCCTGCCATCTATTTTGTGGATGTCCCGGGTGCCAAGCAATCAGTTATTCAAATCGGAAACCTGGCTCCTACGCGTACAGACCCCGACTACGATGCAATTCAAACCATGAACTACAAACTGGGGGGCTCATTCAGTGGTTTTCTGAACCTGATTCTCCGGGAAGAAAAAGGATTTACCTATGGAGCCCGGTCAAGTTTCAGCGGAAACAATCTCTATGGTACGTTCCAGGCAAGCTCCAGTGTTCGTTCCAATGCGACCCAGGAATCCATGGAAATCTTTTCTGGCGAAATGAATAAGTATCGCGAGGGAATTTCCGAGGAGGAACTTGCTTTTACCAAGGATGCACTTCTGAAATCAAATGCGAGGCAGTTCGAGAACATGAGGTCTCTTCAGAGCATGCTTCAAAATATCAGCATGTATGATCTTCCTTTTGATTACATCACGAAACAACAGGAAGTCACCAGATCCATGACCCTGGAGGAGCATCAAATGCTGGCTCAAAAATATATACAACCAGAGCATATGTATTACGTGGTTGTTGGCGATGCTGCCACCCAGCTTGAGCCTTTGAAAAGCCTGGGGCTTGGTGATCCTGTTTTGGTAGAAGATTAAAATTGAATGGGAAACTAATGAAGATAAGGCGGAAAGAATTTGTCAGGCTGATATGGTTGATTGCTATTGCAGTGTTAAGTGCCTGTAATCAATCATACCCGTCTGACTTACTTATGCAGGAAGAAGAGGTGAAAGCCACCCTTATCGCCATGTGGGAAGCCATCGAAAATGAAGATATAGAACTGTATGCCAGCTATGTGCATCCCGATTTCACCCAATTTGGAGAAACTGATCCCGTGCTGAAGATTGGTAAAAAAACGGAAGTGGATGGGATAAGGGAGTGGTTAAAGAACTCTTCTGATATTCATACAGAAATGGAAGAGCCATTAGTAGTGATAAGAGATTCGGTGGCCTGGATCACCTACTATTGGAAGGATAGTGGAAACTCCAATGGTGAGGCCTTTTCTTCACGCGGAAAATCAACACGGATCTTTGTTAAGGAAAACGGGAATTGGCTGTGCATTCATGGTCATTATACACTATTGCCATAAGCTATGAAATTTAAATTTTTTATCTCCGTACTATTTCTATGTCTTACACTGCAGCTCAGGGCACAGATTAGTGAAGTTCAGTTTGGAAGAATTGACAGTCTCTTCCTTGAGTGGAACAGGCCGATGCATCCTGGCGGAGCCATAGGGATTATGCAACATGACAAGATCGTTTTTTCGAAAGCCTATGGGCTTGCCAGCATGGAATATCTTGTGCCCAATACTCCGGGAACCATATTTAACACGGGCTCGGTATCCAAGCAGTTCACGGCCATGGGAATTGTCCTGCTTCAACAGCAGGGAAAATTATCGGTCGATGATGACATCCGGAAGTATTTACCCGAATTACCGGATTTCGGGGAAGTGATTACCATCAGGCATATGCTTCATCATACCAGCGGCCTCAGAAGTCTGCATGCCATGCTGGAGCTGGCCGGCTGGAGGGGGGATGATGCCCGGACCAATGAGGATCTCAACAGATTTATGCTAAATCAACGAGATCTGAATTTCAAGCCGGGTGATGAATATAATTATTGCAATACGGGCTATATGCTTATGGTCAACATTATTGAAAAGGTAAGTGGGGAAAAGTTTCCTGCCTGGATGAAGCTTTCCATATTCGAGCCACTGGGGATGACCAACACCTATGTTGAAGATAACTACAGCCGTATCGTAGCCAATAATGCCACATCCTATTACCAGATGGATGGGGGTGTATTCGAAAGAGCCGTGGAATACTGGGGCTATGTAGGCTCGGGCAACATGCATTCAACTACTGACGACTTATTAAGGTGGTTAAGAAATTTCTCTGATCCTCAACCAGGCTGGGAAGCTCATTTTAAAATGATGCAAACAGTAGACAGATTAAATAATGGGGAAGAAAACAACTATGCCTTTGGATTAGTGATTGGGAGTTATAATGGACTTGAAAGTGTCGGACATGGCGGGTCCATTGGTGGATTCAGGGCAAACGTAATTACCTATCCCGAAAAAGAGATAAGTATTGCGATCCTGACCAATTTCTCATCCTCCTCAGTGGCTCAACAATCCAGTGCCGTTTCAAGGATACTACTTGGGGAAACCTCTGAAGAGGAGGTGACCGGGACTCCTGCTCCGGTAAAAAGCATCAAGCTGTCAAAGCGGGAGCTGGCCGAATTTGAAGGATCGTACTGGAACGACCAGGCAAACTCATTGCGGAAAATTTACCTGAAGGATGACACCCTCAGATACTTCCGCTCAGAACATAATGAGAGCCCGATTGTACCCGTTTCAAAGAGCGAATTTAAAATGCTGAAGGTCCCTGATGATGTCAGTGTTGTATTTGAAATTAGTGCGCAGGGAAAATCAATGGTAGTAACAGTTGGCAATGCTCAGCCCGGTATATTCAATGGTTTTGAACCCGTGTTACCCACCAAAGAAGTGTTGGGATCATATACGGGCGAATTCTACAGCCCGGAGCTCGAAACTACATATAAGATTTACCTGGAGAATGATACCCTATATTCTCATCATGCGCGGCTTGGTGATTCTAAAATGAAATTTATTAAAAAGGATATCCTGGAAGGTGATTGGCCCTTAAGCATGGTAAAGTATCAAAGAAACGAGGATCATCTGATCACGGGAGTCCTGGTAAGCAACGGAAGAGTAAAAAATCTATGGTTTAGAAAAACCCGGTAAAATGATACAGAGAGGATCGATATTACTTCTGATTGTCTTAACGCTGTTTGCCAATCTTACATCCTGCACCCCGGGCTCCAGTTCAACAAACCCGGATGCACGCCCCAATATCATTGTGATCATGGCCGATGATCTGGGCTATGAAACCATCGGGGCCAATGGCGGCACTTCCTATAAGACACCGACAAATTGATCAACTGGCCTTAAACGGCATGCGATTTGAGCACTGTTATGCACAACCCTTATGCACCCCAAGTCGTGTACAGTTGATGACAGGCATTTATAATGTGCGGAACTACGTCCGCTTTGGCTTACTGGAAGAAAGCCAGACTACTTTTGGACATCTTTTTCAAGAGGCAGGATATGCAACCTGCGTGGTAGGCAAATGGCAGCTGGGAAAAGATCCGGTCAGTCCTCAACATGCCGGATTTGACCAACACTGCCTGTGGCAGGTGAGTTTGGGACGTGTGGATTCAACGGGTCGTGATACACGCTATTCCAAACCTGTACTTGAAGTCGACGGAAAAATCATTAGCTATGGAGAAACGGATTATGGTCCGGATGTGGTAAGTCAATATGGGGTCGACTTTATTGAAAAGTGTCATGAAAACGGGAAACCATTTCTGCTGTACTATCCAATGATTCTGACCCATTGCCCTTTTAGTCCTGCACCAGGTTCCCCGGAATGGAACACAGGCGACACAACTACCATGAGCTATAAGGGAGAGGCGCACTTTTTTGAAGATATGGTCGCTCATACGGACCAAATTGTAGGGGAGATTGTCAGCAAGTTGGAAGAACTGGGCATTCAGAACAATACCCTGGTAATTTTTACAGGAGATAATGGTACAGATGTACCTGTGGTATCCTGGATGAATGGACGGGAGATCGCAGGGGCAAAGGGAAAATCCACCGATGCGGGGACCCGGGTTCCGCTTATTATACAATGGCCGGATGTTATTAAACCCAATTCAGTGAGCACGGACCTGATTGACTTCACCGATTTCCTACCCACACTGGGCGATGTTGCAAACATGGATCTGGATTCCATGGACATTGATGGCCGGAGTTTTCTTCCCCAGCTCCGTGGAGAGAAAGGCAATCCCCGGGAATGGATTTATAGCTGGTATTCCAGAAATGGAGAGGAGGAAAAAGCACGTGTATTTGCAAGGACCCATCGATATAAACTCTATACATCAGGGGAGTTTTATGAAATCCCTGTGGATTATGAAGAACAACACCCTCTTGAGATTTCGACCCTGGATGCTGATACTAAAGAGATATATGAGCAACTTTTGGAGGTACTAAACCAGTATGGCACTAAAAGACTGGATAAAGTACCAGAGCTCTAGCTAAAAAGAAGAGGTAAAGAACATAATATGATTGGTAGGACTAAATACTGTTCCCGGAACTGGCTGGTGATAGTAATATTGATATTGACTTCAAATATCCTGCACTCTCAGCAAAGAATATTGATCATAACGGGCGGACATGATTTCGAAAGGGAGGCATTTTTCGAGATCTTCAGGGAAATGCCAGGTGTGGAGTATCAGGAAGTGGTCCAGCCGGAAGCCAATGAACTATGGGATTCCACCCTTATGGATCAATTTGATGTTTTGCTCTTCTATGATATGTTCCAGGAGATTGATGATCGGCAAAAAGCCGCCTTCATTAAGCTGCTGGAAAAGGGGAAGGGCCTTGTGTTCCTGCATCATTCCCTGGCATCCTTCCAGACCTGGGATGAATATGAAAGGATTATCGGAGGGCGCTATGTTGAATCCGGTCCGGATCAGGAAATATCTACCTATCAGCATGACGTGGAAGTCGATGTTCAGATAGCGGATCATATGCATCCCATAACAAAGGGAGTGACGGATTTCTTTATTCACGACGAAATCTATGGGAACTTCAGGGTGCGGCCAACAGTCCATCCATTACTCAGAACCACGCATCCTGAAAGCGGCGAAGTAATTGGCTGGACCAACAGATACGGAAATTCACGAATTGTCTATATCCAATTGGGCCATGACCATTATGCTTATGAAAATCCCAATTACAGGCGCTTGTTGAAACAGGCCATAGCCTGGGCCGGGGAGCCTGATGAAGTGCAAATGGTCAGGTATTCTCCCGAATATAAATTCAAAGATGGGCTATACCTGAATATCGATGACCTGAAGGCAAACGATCCCATCCCCTTTGCCAGAATTGTAACTGATCTGAATAGTTACAATAAGGACTTCTTCAATGAGTTGATCAGTAATGAAGAGATCATCCTGTACGATGAATCCGGGGTAAGAGCTTCCCTGAAAACAAAAGATGTATGGGGATATGCATTGAACGATCAACTCTACATTATGCTGGGAGGAAAATTTCAAAAGATAATAATTGAAGGACATATTTCCCTATTTATAGCTTCTGCAACAACGCATGAAAAAACCAGGTATGAGCCAAGTGACACCAATACGAATTATACAACAACTGCAGATCTCTATCGCTCTTATAACAAAAAATACTACTATTCGATGGTTACAGCAGAGGGAACAATGTCCCTTTATGATTTTGAGTCAAATTCACCTAACGGGATATGATATCTGATCATTAGGAGTTCTTCTTGAAAGAGATTCTGAACTAAGCGCAGAATATGAGGCCTTACGAAACCGGGAAAAAAAGAGAAAATGATGGAATTCATTCGTAGATATAATGCCAGTCATCCGCTATATTTTCCTGTCCAGACGCCCTGATAAATGCAAAAGGAATCTGTCATACTCAACAAGCTGAAGTCCCTGAAAGAGGCTGCCTGGAATCTGCCGGTGAAGGATCATCGCAGCTATCTTTTTGCCCGAAAATATGCAAGAAAAACCAAATCCCTCATTGTTGAAGGCGTTGATATCATTGGCGAAGAGGCCGGGGAGACCGAGCAAATGGCCCGTTCCTTTTTTAAACTGCTGGAAGCAAAACTGGATTTGAGTGGACGAAAAGAGCCCCCTACCGAAGAGGAAGTTAAAGCAGCCATTGAACAGCTGAAAGATGTGGGGCGCTTTTCCATCTTCACCACCCTGGTAATCCTGCCGGGCGGGGTAGTCTCTTTACTGGGACTTGAATTGTTGGCCCGGAGCTTCGGAATCAAAAGCTTCAACCTGATCCCCTCCTCCTTCCGGAAAAGGCAGAAATCAAACCTGCCTGCCAAGCCCGATCAATAGAACAGTCCGGACTATTTAGCAGCCTGCGATTCAATCATTGCCTGAACTTCAGCATCGGAGATTTCGGGATTGGCCCCGTTCCTGGATGCAACAATGGAGCCCACGGCACAGGCAAAATTAATGGCATCCTGGGGGTCCAGGCCATTCAATAGTTGAGAGATGATGCAAGCCAGAAAGGAATCCCCCGCACCGACGGTATCAGCCACTTTTACCTTATATCCCGGATTGTAATAGAAGGCATTGGTATAAAAGAGAACAGCTCCGTCCTTTCCCAGGGTCACACAGACCTGCTCCGTGCCGGTCTGTTCAGATATAAAACGGATGCATGCTTCCAGTTCTATGTTATCAAATCCCAGGTGTGTACATATCTCGTAGAGCTCTTCATCATTAAATTTTACAAAATCAGCTGCTTTCATTAAGCTCACAATTCTTTCCGCTGTGAAGTGAGGAGGCCGCAGGTTCACATCAAATACTTTATATGTGGCCTCTTCCAGTCAAGGCAAAAAGCGTTTGCCTCGAAACCTCGTTCCTGGCAACGAGGCTTCCATAAATCAAAGCATCCGCTTTTTTTACAGCCTCCACATCCTGTTCCAGAAGTGCAATATTATCCCAGGCACAGGGCATCTTGATCACATAGGATGCCGAACCATGTTCATCCAGTTCCACCAGGACCTCGCTGGTGGCAAAATCATCACTTACCTGGATATGGGCCAGGGAGCCGCCATGACTGAGTATTTCCTCGGCCAGTTCCACACCAAGGCCGTCATTGCCAATACTGCTGATCATCAATGCATTATGACCCAGCGATTGGGCCCTGAGCGCCACATTCAAAGGAGCTCCTCCAAGCTTTTTCCCGGCAGGCAGAACATCCCATAAAACTTCTCCAAAACAAATAATTTCTTTCATGCTACCGTCTTTTTTCTAAAGATAAGAATTCATCTCTTTTACACACTCCCTGACTTTTTTGCTTCGCAATAAAGCAAGTGAATCTAAGAATGCATTCAACAAAAGTCTCATTTTGGACCAGGTCCCCAAATACCGGTTCTATTTCCAGGAAGCGGATAGGTTCCTGGTGGGATAATGCCGCAGCCCTTATCAGCTCATTGCTCATGGCATCCTCAATGTCGTAAGGCCTTCCGTTTTCATCCACTCCGTCATTGTACTTACACCATGCTGCCACCACAAAAGCAGCTCTTTTAATATTTCCATCGCCCTGAAGCTGAGCTTTGATGGTGGGCAATAAGAAGATGGGGATTTTGGCCGAACTCTCCAGGCATATCCTAGATATCAGATCCTTGATATGGACATTCCGGAAACGCTCATTAAGGCTCTTCTTATAGGCAGCCAGGTCGATACCGCCCAGGTCTCCCAGAATCGGGCTTACCTCTTCATCCATAAATGATACCAGGAATTCCGAGAAAACTTCATCACGGGCAGCTTCGTCGATAGTATCGTAAGCATGCAAAGCTCCCAGCATACCCAGGAGGGAGTGGCCGGCATTCAGCAGGCGCAGCTTCATATTTTCATAAGGCACTACATTTTCAACAAATTGAACGCCCACCTTTTCCCATGCCGGTCTGCCTGCCGAAAAGTCATCTTCCACGACCCATTGGATAAAGGGTTCGCAGACCACCGGCCACTGGTCATCCACCAGAAACTCCTCCCTGAGCTTTTCCATGTCACCGGCAACAGTCACAGGGGTGATCCTATCCACCATGGCATTGGGGAATGAAACATGCTCCTCAAGCCAGGGTAGTAATTCAGGCTCAGCCTTTTCCATGTAATTGATAAGAGCCTTCCTGGCCACATCGCCATTCCCCTGGATATTATCGCACGATTGGATCGTGCAGCCTGCTGTTCCTCTTTGCATTCGGAGCTTCATGGCCTGGGCCAGGTAGCCGAAAACTGTTTTGGGCGACATGGGATTCTTTCATGTCTTCCACAATAACCGGGTTGCTGAAATCAAACTCTCCGGTTGCTTCGTTTAAATTGTAGCCTCCCTCGGTGATGGTAAGAGATATAATTTTTATATCGGGACTTGCCATCTTTTCAATCACTGCTATGGGATTTTCAGGAGCAAATATGTATTCGACAATGGAACCTATAATGCGTGGACTAAGTGATCCGTCCAGCTCCTTGGTGACAAGCGTATATAAACCATCCTGATCCTTCAGGATATTGTAAATCCTCCGGTCATAATCAAGGAGGCCAACGCCACATATACCGCAATCCAGCACTCCGTATCGCTGCATTAATTCATCGGTGTAATAGGCCTCATGTGAACGGTGAAAATTACCAACCCCAATATGTACAATGCTAGTAGTTACTTCATCCCTGTTATACGATGGTACAATTACATCAGAAGGCATGGAGCCCAGGTTCTTCTGATTCAGCAGAATTGCATTTTTCATGGTTCTATCCTATTTAATAAATGACTTTTTCCTTTGAAGTCCCCAATAAGCAAATACAAAGTATCCGATGGTGCAGATAAATGCATACTTATGGAAAATCGCTTTGTTGATATTGTACTGCTCCATATCGGGACTGCCAAACATGGTGATTGAGGCCAGGGTAAGTATAACTCCCAGGCATATCAACGATAATATGGTCAGGATTAAAGTACCCGTGGATCCTGTCTTTGTACTGCACTTTCTCGGTCAGGGCTTTCTCCTCTTGGTATTCATTTATGTCTTTCTGAAGCTGTTCTTCTTCCTTCATCTCTTTTGTAAAGTCTTCTCTGGCCCCGCTGGCCCTTGCCATCAGGGTATAGATGATTGCTGTGAAAAACCAGGCGGGGATGAACAGATAATAAAAGGACATCACATGCAGGGCATTCAGCCCGAATCCCACCACAAGTCCTCCAGCCCAGGCGATAATGGCCGGTTTACTGGTCAGCAAATTCTTATAATAGGCCCAGTACCTGGTGAGTCCTATCCTGGGGAAAATAAAATGCTCTGTAAATACAATGGCCCCCACCGGGACCACCAGCAATCCTGCATAGGTAAGCATGGGAAGCATCTTTGTGAAAACAAAGGGGAAGCAGGCGATAATCACTGTGAAAATACCTACAACGAGCGTGCTTCTTTTTCTCGAATGTTTTTTAAAGATGGCCTGTGCAGCCAGTCCGGCCCGGTATAAATTGGCATTGGCTGTGGTCCACCCGGCAATGATGACAATTACAAAGCCCGAGGCTCCCAGGGCATAGAAAGCAACATCGCCGGGATCAAGTGCAATCACAGGCTTTTGAAGCAGAACCCCGGCACCTGCCCCCATAATCCCTGCAGCAATCCATGCCAGATAATGGCCCAGGAACATTCCAAAGCCCGAATACACCCCATAGCTGGCCTTCTTTGCATAACGTAAGATGGCCATGTCAATCAAGCCCACATGGGTTATGGTATTGGCGGCCCAGGCAAATCCAATGACTTCAAATAGTCCGATTCCTGCCTCCCCGGTATTGGTCACGCCTTTCCATATGGAATGATCGCCAATCATGATGAACTCCTTAATGCTGGCTATGGAGGTGGAACCAATTACCGAATTGGAAAGGGCAGGAAGCAGGGCCAGTGCTCCCGCAAAAAACAGAGTAAAAAGCCATGGTGCACAGATACCGGAAAAACTGGCCACAGTAGAAAAGCCATAAATGGCCACAAAAACCACCACAATGCCCACTCCAATAACCACCAGTATGAAACTGATGTTGGTGGAATACCAGTTTAATTGTGCCGGAATACCAAACAACAAACGAACCGCGGAAGCTGATACGGTTATCATGGCTGCCGAGATGACTGTAAAAATAATTGCATTGGCCCAGTTGTAGAGCTTGGTCATTGTATCCCCGGCAATCTTATTCAGGTAAGTATAGAGGCTGAGCCTTGTTTGAACGGCAATGGGGGATGTGAGAAAGGTCCAGCTCAATACTGCTAGGGCATTACCAATAAGCAGGCCGAATAAAATATCACGGGTACTGGCTCCAAGGGAGACAAAGGTGGCACCAATAACAAATTCGGTGGCAGCCACATGCTCTCCGGCGTATAATCCTGCGAAGTGCTTTCCGCCATGTAGTTTGTTCTTTGCAATGGGCAGCTGTTCTTCATCGAGGGCAGCAAAGTTTCGGGTCGATTGGACGTTCATCATGAGGAGTCTTTATTAAACGTACTTTTTACGTTTGCCTACAAATGTAAGTATATTTGGTATATAATCTAACAAATTAATATATTTGTATACCTAAGAATGCCATAAAACGTATATAGCACGTTTTTTTCATCATGGATTTTAGAAGAATATCAAACATATCGGTTGACTGTGTTATTCTCAGTTATGATAGATCATTTTAAATGTCCTTTTAAGCAGGCGCAAACTTCACATGTTCGATGAACATTCCCCTGTTATCGATGATTGGATATTAACCGGAGACCATGTTTTTAAGAGCGAAACCCTGGACAAATCGGCACTCAGGATTCTTAAAGAAGCCACAGGCCTTGATAATGCCTATAAGAATCAATTCCGGACCTTTGGAAACCCCGAACGTATAAAAAACGAAAAAGATCTTTTGTGGATTAAAAGCAAAGGAGGCAATCCACTTACCATATCCGTGGCCTACTATTTTCTTCTTCCCGCTGACAGGATCAGCCTGAATAGTAAAAACACCTCCTGGTTTCATATTAAAGAGCTTCCACCCCTGGGCTTTGATCATAAACAGATTATCGAATTTTCACTTGCCGATCTCAGGCAAAAGGTGTTGGCTGAACCAATGATTTTTGAGTTGCTCCCCGATAAATTTACCCTGAATCAATTACAGGCCGCTTATGAGGCAGTCCTGGATAAGGATATTGACAACCGGAATTTTAGAAAAAAGGCCGTCCACAAAGCTTACATCGTGCCGCTTGATGAGAAACGGACTGGTGCTTCCAAGAAACCCTCTATGCTGTATATGTTCAGCAGAGACATTTATAACAGGACAAGCATGCCGAACCAAATCATCAACATTTAAAAATCAGAAGAGAAATTACTTTTCCGTCCCATGGCCATTTTTGGACCAGTTTTTGATCTGATCTATCTACACTAAGATTCAGAATCATGAGAACAATCTATATACTCCTGACAGCACTCATCGTTGTCCCGGTATCTCTCGCGGGACAGAAGGTCTACAGGGTAGAATATGAGAGCCAGGCCGATCTGAAGGTCTTTGTGGTAGAGTATGAGTCGCAATGCGACCTGAAGGTCTTTTTTGTTGAGTATGAATCCCAGGCTGACGAGGATGGTTTGTGGTTTTTTGTGAAATATGAGAGCCAGGCCGATAAAAAGATCTACTTCGTGGAGTATGAGAGTCAGGCCGACCTGAAGATCTTTAAAGTAAAGTATGAGTCACAGGCGGGTTGGAATAACCAGGAAAAACAGCATCTCTTGTTGTAATGCGCAAGAAACGGGTTTTTGTATGCCCGCAGCACGCTTATCTTTACATGTAAATTAACACGGCATGGAAAGGAAGCAGGCAGAGATTGATTACGGGCGCATTGAGGCTGCCATTCACTATATCGGGGATATGCATACCAGTCAGCCCTCCCTGGAAGAGATTGCTGAACATGTACACATGAGCCCCTACCATTTTCAGCGGCTCTTTACCAGGTGGGCTGGAATCTCTCCCAAAAAATTCCTGCAGTACCTCACCCTTCAGTATGCCAGGGAGCGTTTAAGAGAAAACCTCTCCCTTGAAGAGATCGCTTATGAGGCAGGCCTATCCGGAACGGGCCGACTCCACGATCTCTTTATCAATATGGAAGGGATGACTCCGGGACAGTATAAGAAATATGGAAAGGGTATCACTATTCGCTACGGTTTTCACCAGGGCCCCTTCGGGAAATTTATCCTGGGAGTCACCCCGGAGGAGCGCATATGCGCTCTGGAATTTACTAATGATGAAAAGGAAGCTGTTGAATCACTGCGGCAACATTGGAATGAATCCAAACTGGAACACAATCCCGGGTTCACCGGCCCCCTTGCTGAAGGACTTTTTTCACAGCACACCGGAAGCGAGCTTAAGCTCCTTGTAAAGGGCACTCCCTACCAGCTGAAGGTCTGGGAAGCCCTGTTGAAAATCCCCTTTGGTGAGCTGGTATCCTACCAGGCGGTATCGGAGCATGTCCAAAATCCACTGGGGCTCCAGGCCACAGGGGGTGCCGTGGGAAAGAATCCTGTGGCCTTCCTGATCCCCTGTCACCGGGTGGTCCGTAAAACCGGCGAAATCAATGGCTACCGATGGGGTTTGGATAGAAAATCGGCCATGATCGGATGGGAAGCAGCTCAACTTTAGATGCTTTATAATTAGTTTGCATTCCCGCTTATAATTCATAGTTTTAGTCCAACTACTAACCTAAAACTATTTCCAAGATGAGCGGCTTTTTCGGAGCTATTGCCAGGCATAATTGTGTTTACGATGTATTTTATGGAACGGACTACCACTCCCACCTGGGCACCAAAAGGGCCGGGATGGTATTTTATAACGAAAATGAGGGCTTCAGAAGATCGATCCACAGCCTGGAGGATGGGTATTTCAGAAGCAAGTTTGAACCCGACCTGGTAAAGTTCAATGGAAACAAAGGCATTGGAATCATCAGTGACACCGATCCGCAACCCATCATGTTCAATTCCCATATGGGTCGCTTTGCCATTGCCACGGTAAGCCGCCTGGTCAATATTGATGAACTTGAAAATCATTTCCTGAACAAAAAGGGACACTTCACAGAGAATTTCCAGGGAAATGTGAATCCCACAGAAGTGGTGGCCAACCTGGTGGTTGAGGAGAAGGATTTCGTGACAGGCATAGAGAACGTCCACAACAGGGTTAAGGGATCCTGTACCCTGATGATCCTCACTCCGGAAAGTCTTATTGTTGCCCGCGACAAGCTGGGCCGGACCACAGCTATCATTGGGAAAAAAGATGGCGCCTATGCTGTGGCATCGGAGACCTGTGCTTTTCCCAACACCGGGTATGAAATCGAGTATTACCTGGGGCCGGGCGAAATTGTTGAGATCACCGCTGAGGGTTACCGGACTTTGAAACCCGCGGGTGAAAAGATGCAGGTCTGCTCTTTCCTATGGGTTTATTATGGCTATCCACCCTCCTATTATGAAGGAATAAATGTAGATGAGGTCAGGTACCGGTGCGGAGCCGCCCTGGCGAAAAGAGATGAAATAAAACCCGATTTTGTGTGTGGAGTACCCGATTCAGGTGTGGGTCATGCCATTGGTTATGGTAACCACAATGGAGTACCATATAAACGGGCCTATTCCAAATATACCCCAACCTGGCCCCGGAGTTTTATGCCCCAGCACCAGGATATGCGCGACCTGGTGGCCAGGATGAAGCTGATCCCCAACAAAGCCATGATCGAGGGAAAATGCATGGTCTTCCTGGACGACTCCATTGTCAGGGGTACCCAGCTGAAGGACAATACGGCCGATCTCAGACAGGCCGGAGCCGCTGAAGTACATATGCGTATTGCCTGTCCGCCCCTGACCTTTCCCTGCAATTTCCTGAATTTTTCACAATCGCGTTCCACCATGGAACTGGCCACACGGAAAGCAATCAAACAGCTGGAAGGTGACGAGGTTCACCTGGAAGAGTACGCGGATCCCAGCACTGAGAAATACAAAAATATGGTGGAGCAGATTGCCAGGAACCTGGGAATAGATTCACTGATGTACCAGGACCTGGACGATCTGATTGAAGCCATCGGGCTTCCCAAAGAGAAGCTATGTACGCACTGCTGGGACGGGAGCAGCTATTACTAGAAGGGCTTTTTAAAGTCTATCTCCAGGAAGTCTGATACTTCCTTCATCCATCGATCCTGGACAAATGCCACATGGTCGGGATGTTCGTTGTAGGTGGTGTAGTCCGCCTGGTTCGAGAAAACCATGGAAAAGCCATACTGATAATCATTCTTTGGGCTAACCTGCTTAAAGGCCTGGAAATCCCTGACCACTGGAATCCCTGTTAAAATGCGTGTTCCGTCCTTCAGGAAGGTAAGAGCTTTATCAGACCCCTCGGGATATGGAAGATTAAAAATAACCATGTGCTGGATTTCTCCGTCTTTCAAGTCGAGCTTTTTCATGCCCTTACTTTTAGCAATGGCTTCTCTGGAAAACAGACCCGACACAAGGGTGAGTAATGCCATTTTTTCGAAAAAAGATCTCCGTTTCATTTTATCCAATTTTAGACCAATATAGTAAGAAATCACTATCAGACCATTTCGAATAGATTCCGTATCTTGCCCATACCCAAACCTCAATATACATGATACCGACACGAAATTTCGATCTCCTGGAACGATTTACCAGAACTTTCCCGGGTAAAAATGTACTTTCCGAAAAAAAAGACGGAAAGTGGACCTTCTATACTTCTGAGCAATACAGCGAGATTGCACACCAGTTTGCCTGGGGTCTTCTTCAGATGGGTTTTTCAAAGGGAGACAAAATCATGACTGTGACCAACAACCGTCCCCAGTGGAACTTTGTGGATATGGGAATGGCGCTGGCAGGAGTGGTGCATGTTCCGGTCTATACCTCACTGAACGGCCAGGAGTATGGATATGTCCTGGATCATTCCGATTCAAAGATGGCCATCATTTCGGATCGGAAACTGTACGATCTAATCCTTCCCGAATTCAAGAAACAGAAGAAAGCGGAACATATTTACACCTTTGACCAGATCGAGGGGGCGGCACACTGGAGCGAAGTAGTGGAAAAAGGCAAGGGTGCCAGCGAGGAGATAAAGCAAAAACTGGAAGCCATCAAGGCAGAAGTGATGCCGGAAGACCTGGTTTCCATCATTTACACTTCAGGTACTACCGGAACAGCCAAAGGAGTCATGCTCTCCCATAAAAACCTGGTGAGCAACTTCCTGGCGGCATCCAAGGTATTTCAACTTACTTCGGAAGACCGCTACCTGGCTATTATCCCGGTTTGTCACGTGGGCGGAAGACTGGGCAATTACCAGACCCAGTACTCGGGCGCATGCATATACTATGCTGAAAGCATGGGATCCATTGCGGCTAATCTGAAAGAAATTCAGGCCACCGGTTTCGATGCGGTTCCAAGAATACTTGAAAAGATCTACGACAATGTGATTTCCAAGGGACGCGGTCTCGACGGCATGAAGAAGAAGATTTTCTTCTGGGCCGTGGAGCTGGGACTGAAATACCTGCCCCATGGAGAAAAAGGATGGCTCTACTACCAGAAGCTGAAGTTTGCCGATAAGATGATCTTCAGCAAATGGAGGGAAGCCCTGGGAGGACACGCCCGCATTGTGGGTTGCGGTGGTGCAGCCCTGCAATACAGGCTCGAAAGAATCTTCTGGGCCAGCGGCCTGAAGATCATTAATATGTACGGTCTGACCGAAACTTCGCCCATTATTACCATCAACCGCATGGAAAAAGGATCCTGCAAACTGGGGTCGGTGGGAACAGTTATAGATGGTGTGGAATTGAAGATTGCCGAAGATGGAGAAGTGCTTTGTAAGGGCGATTGTGTTATGCTGGGTTACTACAAGGATGAGGCACAGACTAAAAACGCATTTGACGAGGAAGGCTGGTTTCATACCGGCGATATAGGGCACCTGGAGGATGGAAAATTCCTGATGATAACAGACCGGAAGAAGGAAATATTCAAGCTTTCCAGCGGCAAGTTCATTGCTCCGCAGCCCATCGAAAATATGGTCAAGGAGTCGGCCTTTATTGACCAGGTTATGGTGGTGGGTGAGCATCAGAAATTTGCCAGTGCCTTGCTGGTTCCCGATTTCAAATACCTGAAGGAGTGGTGCACCGAACATAAAATACCCAATGGCAGGGAGCGTGAAGAGTTGATTGCCGTGCCCGAGGTGGTCACTGTTTTTAATGAAGAAATAGCTAAAATCAACCAGAGACTGAATGACTGGGAAAGGCTCAAGCGAGTCCGGATCGTCCCCGACGACTGGTCGCCTGCTACCGGCGAACTCTCAGCCAGTTTGAAGCTGAAACGCAAGGTGGTAGCCTCCAGGTATGAAAAATTGCTTGAATCGATTTATAATTAATGAGAATAACAGAAGTCAATAAGCGAGGGCTGCAGAAGGCTTTTTTAGAGGTCCCCCGTATTATCTACCGGGACGACGATACCTGGGTTTGTCCATTCGATAAAGAAATCGAGTCCATTTTTAATCCGGAGAAGAACGTCTATTTCGAACATGGTGAAGCGACCCGCTGGTTGCTTTACGATGACCGGCAGAACCTGATAGGCCGGGTGGCCGCCTTTATCGATCGAAATAGCTGTGAAAAACACGATCAGCCCACCGGGGGCATGGGATTCTTCGAATGTATCCATAGCCAGGAGGCTGCCAACCTGCTCTTTGATACTGCCAGGGAGTGGCTGAAAGAGCGGGGCATGGAGGCCATGGACGGACCGGTTAATTTTGGAGAGACCGATAAGTACTGGGGGCTGCTTGTGAGTGGCTTTACCCATCCCTCTTACGAGATCGCTTATAATCACCCTTATTACCAGGAACTCTTCGAAAGTTACGGTTTTCAAACCTACTTCAGGCAGGAGGGTTTTCACCTGGATGTTACCGAACCACTGCCCCCCAGGTTTGAACGCATCGCCCAGCGGGTTGCCTCAAATCCTGAATATGAGTTCAGACATTTCAGCTGGAAAGAGGCCGATAAGTTAATACTGGATTTTGTAAGTGTGTTCAACGAAGCCTGGGACTCCTTCAAGGAGAACTTTGAACCACTGGAGGTCTCCTACATCAAGAAGACCCTGAAAAAAGCCAAGGCCATTATCGACGAGGAGTTTATCTGGATCGCCTACAGCAAAGGAAAGCCCATAGCCATTTACCTGATGTACCCCGATGTGAACCTGATCCTGAAGCATCTGAACGGCAAGCTCAACCTGCCAGCAATGCTGAAGTTCCTCTACCTGAAGAAAAAGAAGACCATGACTCGTGCACGAGGGGTGCTAATGGGTGTGATTCCCGCTTTTCAGAGCCGGGGAATTGAAGCAGGCATCATCCTCAACCTGGTCAGGGTATTTGAGAGAAAGCCTCACTACACGGAGATTGAATTTTCATGGGTGGGCGATTTTAATCCCAAGATGCGAAAGATATTTATGTCTGTGGGATGTAAATCCGTGAAACACTATATTACCTACCGTTACCTTTTCGACCGGAAGGCCGAATTTAAAAGATACCCCATTCCGGGAGAAGAGTAGCATCAAAGCAATTAGCAATATGAATTACGATGTCATCATTATAGGGGCCGGATTAGGTGGTCTGACCTGCAGGAGCCAAGCTGGCCAGGGAAGGCAAAAGTGTACTTGTGCTGGAACAACATGACCGGCCGGGTGGCTGTGCCACCACCTTTAAACGAAGGGAATTTACCATGGAAGTCGGACTTCATGAAATGGACGGCCTCCATCCGGGAGATATGAAGAACAGGGTTTTTGCTGACCTTGGAATTTCCGACAGGGTTGAATTCCTTCCGGTTCCCGAGTTCTACCGCTTTATCAACGACCGTTACGACCTGGTAATTCCCCACGATCCTGAAGAAGCCAAAGCCATCCTGAAAAGCCATTTCCCCGACCAGGAAAAGGGAATTGACGACTATTTCTACCATGTTCTTAATGCCAAGCGCATCATGGTTGCCAACAGGAACAATCCCGAAAAGAGTGTGGGTTACTTCCTGGATGAGATTATCTCGAACGAGGATCTGAAACTGATTCTGCTGGGAAATCTTGGTTATTTCCATGACGATCCATACAGCCTCTCCTGGATCTACTACCTGACTGCCCAGGGGAGCTACTATGGTGGCCGGGCCAACTTTATTAAGGGAGGCTCCCAGAAGCTCTCCAATGCTCTTAGCGAGATCATCACTGCTTACGGGGGTAAGGTAGAATTAAATCACCTGGTTACTTCCATCGACTATGAAGGAGGTAAACCTGCGGGCGTCTCCTATGAAAAGATCAGGGGCAAGGATAAAGGTCCTGGTTCCGACACTGCCAAACATATTATTGTCAATGCAGCTGTTCCCAACCTGGCAGAGACTTTGCTTTCCAAACAGGATGGTAAAAAGCTTTCAGAGACCATTAAGGAAAATGCCATTGGTGCCTCCCTGCTTACAGTTTACTATGGATTTAAGAAACCCTTAAAGGAGGTCGGAAACAGGCACTACTCCACCTTTATTTATGATAGTTCGGTTGCATCCCAGAAAGATATTCTGGAAAACAATCACAGCGATTTCTCTACCCGCAGTTTTACCTTTGTGGACTATAGCCAGGTGGATGCAGATCTGGCTCCTGAAGGGAAGAGTGTTGGGGCGGTATGTGCCATTGATTACCCGGAAGACTGGGAGAACCTGGATCGGAACGAGTACAACAGGATGAAAGCGGATGTGGCTGATATCATTACCAGCCGCTGCGATAAAATCATACCAGGTTTCCGTGATGCTGTGGAGTATGCCGAGGTAGCTACCTCCCTGAGTGTAAAAAGATTTACCCTGAATCCGAAAGGAGCTGTATATGGCTTCGCCCAAAATCCCGGAAAATCCACCGACTACCTATCCGCCCTCCCGGAGAACGTTCATATCGCTTCGGCCTGGGGGAAATTTGGTGGCGGCTTCTCAGGCGCCATCTTCAGCGGGTACATGTGCGCCATGGACCTGCTTCGGAAATTTTAACTATCAGGTCCTCAAACAAGCGCTTTCAGCGCCTCTCCCATACGGTCGAGGTAGTTGTCGATTTGAGCTTCCGTCTCAAATCCTACGATCATCATATCCACACTGCCCAGTCCCAGTACAAACTTGAGGGACTGGTCGATCTTTTCACTTTCATCACGTAACTTGCCATCCCCCACCAGCTTCATTCCGATCACGCCCCTGCCCGAACTGTGCATCTGGTGAATCACCTCCACCACCTCGGCCGGATCAGGTTTGTCCATGGCAATGCCAAAGGGATTGATGCGGGCATGAAGCACATCTACCCAGGGATCGTTTACCCCGGCGATCATGGCCTCCAGGGAGTGTACAGAGGTCCCATGGGCCCGGATAATTCCCTTTACTTTCAGATCCTCCAGGATATCCATCTGTCTCCGCTCACCATCGGTCCATTTTGCATCGACCATGCAGTGCAGCTGTACCACATCGATGTAGTCGGTATTCAGTTCCTTTCGAAAACGATCCACCACGATATCGGCATCGGGACGCTCCGGCTCAGGGATGCCCCCATCCCGGGTCCATATCTTGGAAGTAAGCACGATCTCCTCCCGGTCCATGCCTTTCATGGCCTCGGCCACCAGGCCATGGGTGCCATAGGTGTCGGCATTATCAAACATCCGGATACCACGATCGTAGGCGTGACGAAGCATGGCAACGCTCTTGGCATGATCCTGCCGGGTAAGATATGAACTGCGGTTTCCGCCAACAATCCCGGTGCCCACACCCAGCAGAGTTGGTTTGATTCCCGTCTTACCCAGAGCTACCCGTTGAAGGGGATCCGCGGAGCTGAATCTCCCTGTGGCACCATAGAGGGGATTGTTAAACATCAGGTGGGCGGTGCCCAGCGAAAGGGCACCCAGAAACTGGCGACGGTTCAGATCAAGCTTTCCCATAACATGAAATTTTAGATGTAAGTAAATCTACATACCGGGATACCACATGTCTTGCGAAGTGAGTCCGCATTCCTGGATCATCCGGATGCCATACTCCATCCGGCCCAGATCATCGGCACCTCCGTTGTTGGTCCCCAGGGTGAATTTCACCCCTGCCTCCTTGGCTTTCTTGATAATGGTGGCGCTGGGTATTTTGAATCGGTTGTTGATCTCCAGGGCCACACCGCTTTCGGCCAGGGCTTTCACCACTTTGTCGATGCGTTCATCGGTCCACAATTCGTCGTAGCGGTCTGCGATCTCGGCTGGCAGGAAGGTGGGATTCACATGGATATCTATGGGCTCTGTACTCACCACCTTAACAATGTTATCCACCAGCTGATCCATGAAGTCCTGGGGATCGCCCACATCGGTTTCTTCAGGAATCCAGAGGCGTTGTCTGACTCCCCTGTTGTTGGTCCAGGTCATGGCATCGGTAAAGACATAGTCGAAACGCTCACGGCTTTCATCGCTGAAAAGATCCAGCCATTCCCTTCCTTCGGCCTGCATGGCATGCCACGCAAGGGGAGTGGGCTCGAAGGCATCCAGATAGGCATTCAGCGAATCATCGCTTTCAAAGCCCATCTTCAAACCGCAGTTCACGGCAATTCCATAGTTAAATCCATAGCTACGTGCGTGGGCCAGGGCCTCTTCGCGGGTAAGCCCTCCTTTCAGGTGGGTATGGAAATCGATCAGGGGGATATTATCTGTGGCCAGTCTTACGATCTGCTCTTCAAATTCCAGGTCCTCAGGAGGAGTTCCGGGGGTGGGTAAATCATCGGCCAGGGGTTTCACCTTGATGTTTTTATAAGCCACCACACTACCGGGATCATGGCACTGGAAGGCAAAGGTGCCTCCGCCTGGGCTCAGCTTCCTTCCGGCCCAACCCTCCGGTCTCCACAGTGTCTCAGGTTCGGTATATTCAGCGAGCAGCAGATCGTTGATATAAGTCTGCACGGTTTTTCCCTGCACAACAATACGGTAAGTGTACCATTCATTGTCGGCCTGCACCGCCTTCCATATATTCCGGACCGCATAAATGCTTCCCGACATTTTACGCTCCACATAGTCTCCGGGGACGGTGGAATTCAGCACCTGGCATTCATAGCCTTTTGCCGGCCATCCCTCTTCCTGAAATTCGGTGTGGATATAGACTCCTGAATTGGAATTCGGTTGGGTCATTACATCCACACTGAATTCAAAGTTCTTGAAGTTGTGATCCTGCACATCCCCTGTGTAGAACAGGTGGGATCGTTCACCGCCGGTAACAATGGCGCCCTCCTCAATCTTCCAGGAATCAGTATTCTCAGAAGCGGTCCACCCTTCCAGGGTCTCCCCATCGAACAGGGGGATCCAATCGTCAGTTGTGGAGGTACAGCCGAGAAGCAGCATCCCTGCAATAGCAAAAGCAAACAATTTCACGGTTTTCATATCTGGTTTGGTTAGTTGGTGATCAATTATCAGCTAAAATTAACAAAGTATTCTAATAAACAGGTACATGGCTGTTTCCTGTTACACGGGAAAATTGTACATTGAGCGCTTTAAAAGCTAAACCCAGATAATATGACCTTAGACAGACGAAGTTTTATTAAAACTGGTGGTGCAGCAGTGGCAGGAACCATGGTATTGCCTCCACTCCTGAAATCTTGCCAGAACCTTCAAATCTCACCAGATGTGAAAAGCTATTTAGACCATTTTGAAGTGACCCCCGAGACCTTGCAAAAGGTAATTGCCGAAGCAATGTCAAAGGGAGGTGACTATGCGGACCTCTTTTTCGAACATACCATCTCCAACAGTCTTGGACTGGAAGACGGAAAGGTAAACAGTGCTAACTCTAATGTGGATTACGGCGTTGGGATAAGGGTTCTGAAGGGCGACCAGACAGGTTTTGCCTATACCGAATCCACCAGCCTGCAGGATATGCTGAAGGTAGCAAAAACAGCTGCCAACATTGCAAACGATCCTGTCACTTTCAACCAGGCGGATCTCATCGAAAAAACAATCCCCAACTACTATAAGGTCACCCAAAATTGGGAAAACTCCACCATAGAGGAGAAAATACCTTACGTACAGAAACTAAACGATCGTTTGTTTGAGCTGGACGAAAAGGTAACAAAGGCCAGGGTATTTCAACGCGACGAAACCTCCTACGTGATGTTCTATAGCTCCGAAGGGCTGCTTACCTGTTGACTACCGCCCCATGGCCACCCTTGGTGTGGTCTGCGTCATGGAGAAGGATGGAGTAATCGAGAATGATTACAGTGCACGCTCGGTGCGCATGGGTTTTGAATTTTTGAACGACGATTTGGTTGAAGAGCTGGCCCAGGAAGCCGTGAAAAAAACCAACTTCCTCTTTGGTGCCGGAAAACCTAAAGCCGGAGAGCTTCCGGTGGTACTGGGTGCCGGTGGATCAGGTATCCTGCTCCATGAAGCCATGGGACATCCTTTCGAGGCGGATTTCAATCGCAAGGGAGAGTCTATCTTCTCCGATAAAATGGGCAAGAGCATTGCCAAAGACTTTATAAACATTGTCGAAGACGGAACCATGGAATATAATCGTGGAGCCATCAATGTGGATGATGAAGGGAATGATGTGAAAAAAGTCTACCTGGTTAAAGACGGGGTGCTTGAAAGCTACCTGCACGACCGGATCAGTGCAAAGCACTACGGGGTGGATCCTACCGGGAACGGACGCAGGCAGTCCTTCCGTCATGTACCACTTCCCAGGATGCGTATCACCTATATGGAAAATGGTCCCCATACCACCGAGGAGATTATCTCCAGTGTTGACTACGGTGTGTATGTGGACAATTTCACCAATGGTCAGGTGAAGATCGGTGCCGGTGATTTTACCTTCTTCGTAAAATCGGGAATGTTAATCGAGAACGGCAAACTGACTACGCCAATTAAGGATATAAATATCATCGGGAACGGACCCCAGGCCCTGGCCGACATTACCATGGCTGCCGGAGACTATCAGACAGCGACCGGTACCTGGACCTGCGGTAAAGGTGGACAATCGGTTCCGGTAGGAATGGGTCTTCCTTCTGTACTGGTGAAAAAACTAACCGTTGGAGGAACCAGTGCATAACCCTGAAAACTTTGAATCATGACCAAAGACGAAAAATACAGCATAGCAAAATGGGCCATGGAACACGCCGTTCAGAATGGTGCACAGCAGGCCCGGGTAATCATATACAACAACAACAGCAGCCAGATTGAGGTAAGGGATGAGAAGATAGACAAGCTCCAGGAATCCAACCAGAGCGGCATGCGGATCAACCTTTATGTTGACAATAAATATTCCAGCATCTCAACCAACCGGATTACCAACAAGGAAGAATTGGGCAAGTTTATCGAGGAAGCCATTGCCGGTACCAGGTACCTGGCCGAAGATGAGTTCCGCACCCTTCCCGATCCTGATCGCTACTACAAAGGCGATGGCCCCGATCTGAAGACCCTGGATCCCAACTTTAAATCGGTCGATCCTCAACAAAAGGTGAACGATGCATTCAGCCTGGAAAAAGAGGTGCTTGGCTCCGATGAGCGCATTATCTCTGTCTCCACTTCCTACAGAGACGGGATGAGCGGCAGTGTGATGGTGGCCAGCAACGGTTTTGAAGGGGATTCTGAAAATTCCTACTATGCCCTGAGCGCCTCGGTCTCTGTAACCGATGGGGTAGCCCGTCCACGGGTGGCTGGTATGAATCTTCCATTTTCAGCGATGAGCTGATTCGGAAAGATATCGGGAAAGAAGGCGCTTAAAAAAGCGCTGGACCGGCTGGGACAAGCAAAGATTGCTTCTGGAAAGATGCCTATGATTGTGGAAAACAAGATGGCCGGACAGCCCCTGCGACCCCTGATCTCTGCCCTGAATGGAGGTTCCATCCAGCAGAAGCAGTCCTTCCTGATCGGCATGAAGGGAGAAAAAATCGGTTCCGATCTGATGACCATCGTTGATGATCCCTTTATTGTATCCGGACGTGGTTCCAGGCTTTTTGACAGTGAGGGAATGGCCACGGAAAAGCGCTCCGTTGTGGAAAATGGTGTTCTGCTTACCTACTACATCGATACCTATTATTCCAAGAAACTGGAGATGGAAGCTACCTCCGGAAGTACCACCAACCTGGTATTCAAGCCAGGCGAAAAGGATCTGGAAGGATTGCTGGCCGACATCGACCGGGGCATCCTGGTGACCGGATTCAATGGCGGAAACAGCAATGGTGCCACCGGCGATTTCTCTTTCGGTATCGAGGGATTCCTCGTGGAAAAAGGGAAACTGGTACAACCTGTGGCAGAGATGAACATCACAGGTAACTTCAAAGAGTTATGGAACAATCTGGTGGCTGTGGGCAGTGATGTGGATCTCAGCCGCTCGTGGCGACTGCCGTCACTGGTGTTTGACAAGGTTGACTTTAGCGGAATTTAATCTCCACTACACATCCGGATTTTCTCCTGAATGATTAAACCCCGCCTTGGATAATCCAAGCGGGGTTTTTTTCCATAAGCAAAAGGATGTTTAGAAAGATTAAGAATCTTTTCAAATCGCTTGGCCCGGGCTTTATTATCGCCTCGGTGGTGCTGGGGCCGGGTAGTATTACCGTAGCCTCGAGAATCGGGTCAGAATTTGGATATGCCTTCCTCTGGGTGATTGTGATTTCCATGGTATTCATGATCACCTACACATCCATGGGAGCACGCTTTGGTGTCATGAACAGCAAATCCATGCTTCAGTCCATTGCAGATAACTATGGCAGGTGGTTTGCCGTTTTAATCGGAATTTCAGCCTTTCTCTCCACATCCAGTTTTCAGTTTGGTAATAACCTGGGGATTGGAATTGGGATGGAGGGAATCACGGGAATCAGTGAACGCATCTGGCCGGTCATCTTCACCCCGCTTGGAATCATCCTTATTTTCTGGGCGAAGAATCTATATAAGGTTCTCGAAAACCTGATGAAAATCCTGGTGATGATCATGATCCTGGCCTTTTTTATCAATCTCCTCCTTACCAGACCGGAAATAACTCCGCTTGCCCGGGGATTTGTTCCGTCAAAGATTTCCCCCGACAGCCTGAATATGGTCGCTGCTTTGATGGCCACTTCTTTTTCCCTGGCGGCTGCACTTTATCAATCCTATTTAGCCCAGGATAAGGGCTGGAAAAAAGAGAATTTGAAGAGCAGCCTCAAGGATACTTATGCAGGGATACTGCTCCTTGGCCTCATATCTGCCACAGTGGTAATTACTTCTGCAGCAGCATTACATCCCAGGGGGATCGTGGTGGGCTCGGCGGCCGATATGGCCCTGCAAATGGAAGCATTGTTCGGGAGTTCAGCCAAGATTGTTTTTAGTGTGGGCCTTTGTGCCGCTGCATTTTCTTCCATGATGGTGAACTCGGTGATTGGAGCCGGGCTGCTTGCCGATGGCCTGGGCCTGGGGCGTTCTATGAACGACCGGACCACCAAATTATTTATCATGGCCATATTGCTGATCGGGATGCTTGTTGCTGTATTCTTCCGGGGAAATGTGATCTATGCCCTTATTATGGCGCAGGCTTCTTCCATGCTGGCGGTGCCACTTATAGCCATTGGATTATTCCTGGTGCTGAACAATAAGCTTATCATGGGAGAATACAGGAACAACAGGGTGCAGAATATAATTGCCCTGGCAGGTTTTCTTGCCGTTATCCTCATGGTCTGGTTCATGTACCAAAATATGCTAACTTATATCCGAACTACATAAAGCATACGATTTGTCTCAGGTCGACGTGATAGCATTAACCCGGGAGCTCATCTCCCATAACACCATCAATCCTCCCGGAAATGAGGCCCTTGTGGCCAGAATAGCTTGGAAAGCTTCTTTCGGAACATGGCTTTAAGGTGGTTGTGCCGGAGTATGAGCTTAACAGGCTGCACCTTGTGGCAGAAAAGGGAATAAGTTCTTCAGGGACACCCCTGGTACTTTCCGGTCATCTGGATACGGTTCCCCTGGGGAATAAGCCATGGAAGACAGATCCTTTTTCGGGTATTTCCAGGGGAGATAAAATCTTTGGCCGGGGTTCCAGCGATATGAAAAGCGGGGTGGCAGCCATGACCGTGGCAGCCATTGAAGCCACCTCAGGAAATACTCCGGAAGGTGGCGTCAGGCTCATTTTTACTGCCGGGGAGGAATTGGGTTGTCAGGGTGCCCAACAACTGGTAAAGACCCACAAGGACCTGGGGAAGGCAAGAGCGATCATAGTTGGGGAGCCCACAGCCAACATTCCAGCCATAGGTCACAAGGGAGCCCTCTATTTAAATGTGGTGGCTAAAGGAAAAACTGCCCATTCGTCCATGCCCGAGCAGGGAGACAATGCCATCTATAAAGCTGCAAAGTGTATTTCAAAAATTGAAGATTTCCGCTTTCAGGCAGCGAAAGATCCTCTCCTGGGATTCCCAAGCATAAACGTCGGGAAAATGCAGGGTGGTTTAAACATAAACTCGGTCCCCGATCATGCCGAGTTTACCATTGATGTCCGTTCAACGACCATGATCCGGCATCAGTCCATTCTTCAAAGGCTGATTCAGGAGTTTGGTGAAGAAATTGCCATAGAAACACTTGTGGATCTCAATCCGGTCAGCACCCCCGAGTCAGATCCCCTGGTACAACTGGTTTATGCTATTTGTGGGATTGACTCAAAAAGTGAAAAGCGGGCCAAAGCCCTGCCCTATCTGACTGATGGCTCTGTATTACAGCCCTTTTACAATGGGGTGCCAACCATCATCCTTGGACCGGGAGAACCGGATATGGCACATAAAACCGATGAATACTGTTACATGGAAAATATCATTCAATCCGTATCCATCTATAAAAACATCATATTAAACAGGAGTAGCTAAAATGAATATGTATCCGGATAAAATAAGCGACACAGGCACATTGGAGGATCTGCTGTCCCTGCCCACCGAAGCCTCTGTCAACATGTGTTCCGATCTTGAAGGGGATATCATGTTCCTGGGAATAGGTGGCAAAATCGGACCCAGCCTGGCCAGGATGACCAGGAGAGCCTGCGATAAAGCAAAGGTAAAAAAGCGCATATACGGAGTTTCCCTCTTCGAATCGGCTGAGGCGCGAAAGCAAATCGAGGATATGGGAATTGAAACCTTTCATGGAGATTTACTGGACAGGGACTTTATTAAAAGGCTGCCAAAGGCCAAAAATGTCTTCTTCCTGGCAGGAATGAAGTTTGGCTCCGAGGAAAACATATCCCTGACCTGGGCTGTCAACTCGTACATGCCGGCGCTTGTTGCCGAGCATTTTAAAGAATCAAATATTGTCGCCTTTTCCACCGGTTGTGTATATCCCCTGGTCGCAGTGGAATCAGGTGGATCCCTGGAAGCTGACCCACCTGCACCCACTGGTGAGTATGCTCAATCCTGTTTGGGAAGAGAGAGAATGTTTGAATATGGAAGCAAAAAATATCAGACCAGGGTATGCCTGATCCGCTTAAACTATTCCGTAGAATTGCGATATGGTGTATTGCTTGATATTGCGACCAAAGTGAAAAACCGGGAAGCCATTGACCTGTCCATGGGACACTTTAATGTGATCTGGCAGGGTGATATGAATGATGTGGTACTGCGTTCGCTGGAAATATGTGACAGTCCCGCAAAAGTCTTAAACATTACCGGGGAGGAAATCTTATCGGTACGCGAGGTTGCCCTGGAATTTGGGAAATTACTCAATACCCCGCCAATATTTATGGGTGAGGAAGCGCCAACAGCCCTGCTTAATAACGCCAGCGAAGCATTCCAACTATTTGGACGCCCAAAAGTTTCGACCCAACAGATCATCAAATGGATCGCCTACTGGATCAGTGAAGGCAGGGAAACCCTGGGCAAGCCAACCCACTATGAAGTAAGAGACGGGAAATACTAAAAACATCATTCCAATGAATTATAAGGCTTTACCCGAAGAAATCCTGCTCTCCCTGCATCGCGGAGTAGTGATACCGGCATTGCCCCTTGCCCTGAATAAAGATCGAAAGCTTGATGAGAGAAGGCAGCGGGCACTCTTAAGATATTACCTGGATGCAGGGGCCGGGGGAATAGCCGTTGCGGTCCACACCACCCAATTTGAAATCAGGCAACCCGAAATAAATCTCTTTGAACCGGTTTTAGGGATTGCCAGGGAAGAGTTTGATCGCTTTGAAAAGAGGAGTGGCAAAGCTGTAATCCGGATCGCAGGAATCATCGGGCAAACAGAGCAAGCCAAGAAGGAAGCCCGCCTGGCCCTGTCACAGAACTACCATGCAGGACTGCTCAGCCTTGCAGCTTTCCCCGATGCTTCCAATGAGCTTATCCTGGAGCATTGCAGGGCCATTGCTGATCTCATACCCATCATTGGATTTTATCTTCAACCTGCCGTGGGTGGAAGGGTCCTGGATGTAAACTTCTGGAGGGAATTTGCAAAAATTGAGAATGTGATTGCCATCAAAATAGCCCCTTTTAACCGGTACCAGACCCTGGATGTGGTCAGGGGTGTGGTTGAATCGGGACGTTCGGATGATATTGCACTATATACCGGTAATGATGATAATATATTGCCTGACCTGCTTACTGAATTCAATATCAGGATGGGCCCCGGGATCGTAAAAAAGCGTATTGTAGGGGGGCTCCTGGGTCACTGGGCCGTGTGGACCCGCTCCGCAGTCACACTCCTGGAGAATATTCAGAATGGTAATCTTAGCGGGGATACACAGCAAGAGCTGAGCATGGGTATGCAGATCACAGACAGCAATGCAGCTTTTTTTGACGCAGCCAATAATTTCAAGGGATGCATCGTAGGTCTGCATGAAGTGCTGCGGCGCCAGGGAATTTTGGAAGGTGTGTGGACCCTGAATAAGGATGAGGGGCTGACAGTCAAACAAAAAGAGGAAATTGACCGGGTATATGAAGCTTATCCCCATCTGAATGATGATGATTTTGTGGCCGCTCACCTGGATCAGTGGCTGCTCTGAACAAATCTGTGTCCGGATGGATCAGATGCTGGGTTGAGACTCCAGCCTGCGGATCTCTTCAGCGGCTTTTGGGCCGATCTGAAGTGCAAATTTTCTGGGCCAGGGATTGCGGGCCGATCTGTCCATGATCACTCCCGGAGGAGGTAAACAGATGAAGTTGGAGTTTTTCCAAATAATCTTCTTCTCCACCACCTTTCCGGTGATAAGCTCCTTGGCTTCATTTTCAGAAATCAACAACAGACTTGATATGACTTCCGGACCCAGCAGGATAATGGCCTTGGGATTGGCAATTTCGATCTCATCGCGGAGCCAGGGCATGCTCTTGAGAGCAAGTTCATGGTATTGCGATTTATTCTCCGTGATCTCCTTCCCGAGCCGCTTGTATTTTTTTACATGATCGTCATCAAAGAGGAATACCTTCACCAGGGTGGTGAGCCAGCACTTCTCCCTGGGAATTTCCAGGGTTTCCAGAATCACTTCGCTGAGTTCCTGCCCGGTATAGGAGCTACGTACCCTGTTTCCATCATAATAGGGTTCAATGGAAAAAGGTGCCGTGGCATCGTAGAGAGGAACATCCGGAATGTCATTCACAAAAAAGACCTTGGCTGCCGGCTGCGGGCCAATGATCATAATTTTTCCAATGGCCGTTTCAATGGGGACCACCGTTTGAACCGGATTGCCATACAGGTAGGTGTTCTCTTTGGGAAATTTAATGCTCTTCAGGTACTCCCTGGAGCATTTCTTCTGGTATTGTTGAATAGTCATGGCTGTATTTTCTATGAAATGCTTCTGACAAATTACAATATATTTTCAGAAATTAAAACAGAAGCCTCCAGGTGCTATTCCGGTACGGAATGTATCTACCGCAACTCCTTCGGGACTAAACCTGTATACCATCCCCCGCTGGACAAAATCTATGGCATCGGCCACATAGATCTCCGAACTTAGCGGATCCACATCCAGTCCGTAATACCCGCTCATCATGCTCCCTTCATATGGGCTCTCAATCAAGAGCTCCGGCTCGGTCATTCCCTTCACAGCAAAGCGGTACACATCTTCATTAATAAAAAAGAGGGTGTCTCCTGTTCCATTGATCTTCAGGTCCCTCGGGCTCTCTCCCAAAGGGAAGCTCAATATAATCTCCGGCTCCGTCGATCCGGCCCCGATCTTCAGGAGTCCGCCCGCCTCAAAGCCATATGGACTCCCCTCAGCTCCACCATCACAAAGCACCCAGAGAGAATGATGCCTGTCCAGTACCATGGAGTTGGGCTGCTTTAATACTTCAATGGAGTCCACCACCAGGTCCAGCTCCGAGTCGATCACCAGCACCTGTTGGTCAAAACTCCAGCAATTGGTGTAGACAAACCTGTCGTATTGCAGCATCTGCTCTGTGGTGTGCTGATAGCTTTCGCTATTGCTGTTATTTACAGGAATTGATCCGGTTACCTCCATGCTAATGGGATCTACCACCGTAATGGAACGGGCATAGAGATCACTTACATAGGCTTTGGTCTCACTTACAAAATGAATATACCGGGGTGATGTGAGGCCCGTAATCTTTCCCTTCACTTCAAAGGTGCTGGTATTGAAAATATAGATTCTGCCACTGTTGTTGACCACCACGTAGCCCAGGCTGTCGCGAATGGTCATGGAGTGGGCCACATCGCCCAGGGGAATTCCGTTGGTATTGAAGAAAACATTTTCTATGACTTCCCTTGTTTCCGGATCATAGTAGGTCAGGGAGGCATTTCCATACATGAAATTTCCTTCATTGTATACAAAAATTCCATTATAGTGAAGCTCATTATCAGGGGATTCAAAATCCCATAAGAGCTCGTCCTTCATGCATCCGGAAAGGATGAGAAGTGCGGACAATCCAGTATATATTATCTTCCTGTACAACTTGCTGCTAAATTTGGATCTTTAAAATTAACTGGTAATTCCTTCCGGGCATGGGCCGGTAAAGGATGGTATGATAGGGTTCGTTAAAGAGATTATTCACCTTCACCTCCACGGAGAGATTCAGTTTTTTCAGAGGAAACAAACTTCCCAGGGAGATGTCATTCATATAATAGGGATAGAGCCTGTCACGCCGGGTCACATCATTGCTGGAGGTTGTAAATCTTTCACTGTATGCGTTGAACTGGTAAGTAAAAAAGAGATTATTCCACCCCAGGCGTGCCATCATGTTCCCTGAATGCAAAGGGATATATACCAGTTGTTTGCCATAGGATTCGTCACTCCAGACAAGCGGATCCCCCTGGTTAACAGCACTTGTATAGCCATAGCTTGCCAGTAATTTATAGTTGAATTCTGAAATATTACCCTGGAGCGAAAGGCTGTACTCCAGTCCTTTCGACAGCACACTCCTGATATTGTAGGGCTCCCAAAAGCCCCTGTAGGAAGGTATCCAGAGGATCCAGTTATCAATTTGGGAACGGTAGAAAGAAAGTTCTGTGATCAGCAAATGACCTGATAACTCCTGCTGATAAGCAATTCCTGCCTCCACGGTAAATCCCTCCTCAGGCAAGAGATCAGGATTCCCTCCGGGCTGCCAGTAGAGGTCATTCAGTGTTGGCAGGTGATAATTCCTGGCTATGTTTCCTTTTACAATCAGATCGATACCCTCTATCAACTTAACATCCATACCAAAATAGGGGATAAAAGGCATCCTTTCGCCGTCCACCCATTCCTGCCGTATCATCAGGTTCAGGTTCACCCTTTCCTTGAAACTTTTGCGCACAGCAAGCATTGCTGAAAGCTCATTCCTTTGACCCTCGTAGCCATTGCCGGAGACCGAATCGGCCGAAGCTACCTTGTGCAGGTTCATATGTACATTGCCTTCCCATGAAAAATCCCGGTCTGTGCTTCCGGAATAAGAGAGCGTGTTAAAGAGGCTTTGCTGCCTGCTTTCCGACCAGATGGCAGGGATCAGGCCCAGTCCGGGTACAGTGTTCATCTGCTTGTAATCAAGTCTTTTGTCAGCATACCCCGACCGAACCAGGAGCTTTCCATTATCCCCGTAATATTTCCAATCGGCTACCAGGCGATGATCTGTATCTTCCTGGCTGTTCAGATTGGAGTTGTCGGGTCCCTCGTAAGAGGTGGGTTTGGGAATGGTGCGATCGGCATATTGTCCCCAGTATTTCAGGGATAAAACGTGACTGGCTGCGGGCCGGTAGTAGATCTCCTGGAGCAGGCCATAACGCAAATAGCCGGCATGATCGTTGGTATCAATGGGATTGGTAATCTCGCCTGAAACCGGATCGACGCTTGCAATTCCGCGATTTATAAAGGTATAGTCGTTCCTGGAAGAATTATGGTATAAGCGGGTCTTACTCTGTATCTTTTTATTTCCAACACCCACCTGCAGGAACTCATCAAAGGTACTGTAGCTACCGATGCCCTGCATGTATGCAATGGTACTCTTCTCATTCCACTCGGTCCGGTTATTCATATTAATGGAACCCCCTATTCCTCCACTCTGATCGGCCAGTGATGCGGATCCATGTTTCAGATTAAGCTCATCGATGATGTAGACCGGGATCAGGGAAAAATCAACCATGCCGGCCATGGGACTATTGATATTGATACCGTTCCAGCTCACCTGCGTGTGCGATGGAGAGCTTCCACGGAATGAAGCTGTTGCAAGTGCACCTCGACCATGGTCCTTGATAAAAACCGGGGTATTCTCAGACAGGAGCTCCGACAATGACAGGCTAAGCTTATTCTGCAGCACGGTACTGTCCACATCTGTCTGTTTCATTCCCGCCTGTTCCTTCACAAAGATCTGCTCGGCGGCTATGCTTACTCCCTGGATCTGGAACACCGAATCGGTAATACCCTGACCCAGCAAGCTAAGCGAGCTCATACACAAAAACCACCCTATGACAGCTCTTTTCCGCATCTTACTGCTTAATCATTTTAAACCACTCCGTGGAACCGCCCTGTTCCATCTTAACCAAATAAATCCCCGGGGAATAAGCACTGATATCCAGGGCCATCTCCTCCTGGTACTGGTCCACCCGCATCAGCTCCTTGCCCGATGCGTCATAAACAAGCAGGGTGCTGTTCCGGCTGCCTTTAAGCCTGAAATAATCTGTGCTGGGATTGGGATAAAGATGCCGCTTACTATTATACCCTGATCGATCGGCAAGAGAGGTCCGGTTGAGCTGCACGCTTGTGGAGACTGAAGCATTAATTTCCGGGCGGTCCGAAAGGGCAGCTGTTATAGTAAGAGATCCATCTTCTGAAACACGGAGCAGATTTGCTTCATTTACCCTTGCCCCGGGATCGCTGGTGGTCCATATGACTGTCCTGTCATTCACCAGATGCCCGTTTTGAAATGTTAGCACCTCCATCTGGTATTCTCCTGCTTCCAGGATCGGAGGCAGGTCACGGATTACAACCATCTCGCTTTCTCCGCTAAGAGACGGATCGGGAGATACATCAACGGCCCCTGCTAACTCGCTTGAAAGTTCTCCCAACCAAGCCCCGTCGGCCTGCATACTACTCTGCACCTTAATAAAATGGATCTGGTCAAGTTCCATATACGCTCCGCTTGAATCTACCGCCCATCCAATATCAAAGCCATCACCTCCCGCATGTTCAACTTCCCTGGTATAGGGATTATCAGGTGTGGTATAGGGGCTTGTCCCCCGCATCTGGTTATCGGCATAACCAAAGGCTCTTCGGGCCGACCGCATCCCCGTGGGATGTTCATATACCAGCCCCTGCAACAGGGTGCCTTCCAGGGTATAGCTGAGCGGATCAATGTCTGGAAATGAATCATGCAGGGGGTAATAAGGCTGGGTATGAACACTGTTGGCCCTGATAATCCCCCTGTTCCCCAACTGGTCTTCCCAGGGAACATCCGCCGCCACATCTCCTCCCGGATTGGTGTAGCTTACACGATGCCCTTTTTGTGTAGAGGAGAACCAGTAATCACTCCCGGCCAGCTCATACCAGCTATCATCGGCTTCACCATTCTCATTTTCATCCTTCATCACCCAGACCACCCCTGGCTCGGACCAATCGGGCATCGGATTTCCAAAAATGGTAAAATCAACACCAAAGGGATTCCGGGGATCATTCTCAACGGGGTGGGCAAAACGAAAAATTACATATCCTCCAAAGGCTCCCAGGCTCAAAGATCCATTGACATCTCCTTCAATGGTGAGTGCCCCGGCTGGAGTTCCCCATGGCGCCTCATTAATGAGTTGTCCGGGCGCAGGCCGGTATTCCACAACTTCACTTATATACTGAGCCTTTGTAACTAATAGTCCCAGTATGAGCAGAAATACTATGAGGAAGCCGCTTTTCAAATCCCTAAAGTTTTTGAATCATTTTGCCCGAGATCCCTTTACTGCTCCTTAGCTTCAGGATGTAGGAACCAGCAGGCTGGTTTGAGATATCGATCGTTGTTCCCGGTTCAAAATCTTTCTGTTCCTGTACCAGAGAACCCTGCAGGGTATAGATCCTCACTTCCAGGGCTTCTGTACTCCCGGTTTGGATCGTAAAGATGCCTGAACTCGGGTTTGGGTAGGTGAGGATCTCGGGTGTACTTTCCTGCTTCACCCCAAGGGCAATTTTGTGTGTTATTACAGCAAGAGGCTGTCCGAAGGAATAGGTAACCACCATATTGCCGGCCTTTGTCAGGCTTATATCTCCATGGGACTTTATGGTTCCAAGCCAGTCCCATTCCCCCGAGGTGGTTGCCAGGGTATCAATGTTATGACCATCCCCGGTGGTACCGTTCCACATGCCCACTGCCATGGTCCCTCCATACAGGTTCATATTGAACAATACATTCCCCCCTTCATCCACTTCACAATCGTAAGCTCCGGCAGGCAAATCACTTAGTTTTTCCGCATGTGTGACCTGCAGGACGGGCCTTACAGGATCTTCAACCACAAGTTGCATCAGGGATTCGTCCCAGCGATACAGTGCATTATTTTCCATGGCATAGGAGCTTCCATAATAGAGGTTCCCTTGCTGATCAATAGCAATTCCCGCCGAGTAACCACCAGGTTCTACAATCCTTCGGTGATTATTGGCCCCTGATGTATCAAGTACAAAGATGGCGGACGGTGCATCCCACGAGGTGCTGTTCAAACCGGATACCAGGATGCTGTCATTCCAGAACTCCAGGTCCATGTTCGCAGGAAAGGTGGCCTGAAGCTCCCACTCTCCACTCTCCACATCGATGCTATAAATCCGATCGTCAGTGTTTCCATCGCTGGTAAACCCGGTCCATATGGTCTTAGCGCCGGGACTTACCGTAAGGAAACTCACATACTTGTTCACTGAATATTCTTCCGGCACGCCATACTTATTCATTTCTGCTCCGCTGATGATGTCAAAGGAGTGAATTGTATCTCCGTCATTCAAATAGAACAGGGTATCGGAAAAATCGAAGGCCCCGACGTTGGGAATAATCGGGAAGCCAGGTGGCCACATCATATCCATGTTGGGGCGTGAGAGATGTCTGCCCTCTTAGGGGCAGTGCCAGCACACAGAGTGCTGCCAGTGTTAAGTAAATTTTTGTCATTATGCTACGATTTAAATCAATTAATATTTAAAGTCGCAGCGGGCGATAGTGAGGCAGGATCAAGGGGTTAATGTTGATCAGCTTCCCGTTCACCGCGGGCTGCAAAAGCTGGGTTATCACTGGCAGGTCTTCTGACTCATCCAAGCTTCTGAAACCTTCCCATTCCAATCCCGATCGGGATTATCAGAACAGTGGTTTGCTTTCAGAAACCATGTAGCCCAAGTTGGGCCTGGCGTCACAGCAGCGGGAACTGTTACCGATTCTAACGGCATTCCCTTTTGATTCCACCGGCAAGGCCGGTATATGGAAACCAATGATGAAGTAAAAGTAAGAAATAAAACTATGCTGGGAAAGAGCTAAATGTTATCCTATACTAATTAATATTTGGTAATTTGTCCATTATGCTGTAAAGGAGAAAAACATGAAAAGTTCTGCACTTGTAAAGCTGTTCGTAAAACTACTGCTCATACTGTTTATGATCCCCAATTTGTCAATGAGAAGTCAGGATACGAAGTGCAGCTATATTTCCACTTCCGAGGCAGCAACAACATATCCAAGCCGGCTGGAAAATCTTCCTTATCTTATTTTTCCTGAAATCCGGGAGCAAGCGATCCAGTGGTATGATTCACTTAAGACAAGCTGGTTAACTGAGGATTATTCACAAACCCCTTATAAACTGGCTGCTCAACCCGGGGAGTACTTCGTGTATCAGCTTGGGATCTGGGCTTTTAAAGGACCAATCCGTGATATCGAAGTCCTGTTTTCCGATCTGGAGAGATCAGATAGCAAAAGTATCCCGGCAGGTAAAATGACCTGTTTCAACGAAGGGGGTATTGACTGGCAGGGAAATCCATTTTCAAATACCTTGAATATTACAAATGGACGCGTACAAGCCCTTTGGGTGGGAATCGATCTGACAGATGTAAAGGAAGGGACCTACAAGGGGCGAGTATACACCATTTCTGACGGGAATATGCAGTCCATCCCGATTCAACTGGAGGTGCATGGCAATAAAGTTGCCAATCATGGTTTCAATGAAGGGAGAAGATTGTCCCGCATGGCTTGGCTGAACACAAGCATGGGAATAGATGACAAGATCACCAGGGGATACGATGAAATCGAAGGGGAGGGAAACCTGATTAAGATCCTGGGAAGGTCGGTCACTATTGCTCCTTCGGGTCTTCCGGCTGAAATCACCAGTTTTTTCGAGCCTTCAAACCAGTTCCTGGTACCCGAGGGAAAATCTGTTACCAGTCACCCCTTCCAGTTTATTGTTGAAAAAGAAAACAGTGAAGTTCTGCACTTAATCCCCGGGAAGCTGGAATTTACGAATCAATCACCCTCTCATCTTTCCTGGCAGGTCATCAGTTCTTGTGATGAATGTGAGCTGATCTGCTATGGCCGGATGGAGTTTGACGGATACGTGGATTACAAACTCACGCTGCGATCAAAAGAGACCATCAGGGTGAAGGATATTCGCCTTGAAATTCCCGTAAATAAGAATCAAGCGAGCTATATGATGGGGCTGAACCATGAAGGAGGTAACAGGGCTTCCAGTTGGGAATGGAAATGGGATACTACCCTTAACCAGGACATGCTATGGCTCGGGAATGTCAACGGAGGATTACGCATCAAATGGAAAGCAGAAAACTATGTTCGTCCCCTGATTAATATCTACTATGCTTTCGGGCCCCTGCATCTGCCACCCTCATGGGGAAATGGAGGAAAAGGCGGGGTGGATGTGAATGAAAAGGACAGCCTTGTCCTGGTAAGTGCCTATTCGGGAGGCAGGGAAATGAAACCCGGTGAGGTGCTGAACTATGATTTCGAACTACTGATCACCCCCTTCAAGACCATCAATAAAGAGATCAAGTATGGAGACCGCTATTTCCACGGGGGAGGTACGACGGTCTCGTCCCAGAAAGTGGATATGGCAAAAAAGGCCGGTGCGAACATCCTTAATATTCATCATGCGGAGGATATTTACCCCTTTATCAATTATCCTTACCTGGATGAAAACACGGAAGATTTGAAAGCATTGGTAAAGAATGCGCATGAACACGATATTCGCTTGAAATTATATTATACCACACGTGAACTCACTAATCATCTTCCTGAATTCTGGGCCTTTAACAGCCTTGACGGGGAATTGATATTTCCAGGACCCGGAAATGAGACCCATACTCTCATCCATAAAAACGGTCCGGCTGAATGGTTGAAAACAAACCTGCGGGAAAACTATATTCCCGCATGGTTCAATCCCATTGAAGAGGGAAAGTTTAAGGGTGCATTTGATCTTTCAGTGATTACAAATCCGGATAGCCGTCTGAATAATTTTTATATAGGCGGACTCAACTGGATGGTGCGCAATCTTGATATTGACGGCGTGTACATTGACGATTCGGCACTGGACAGAATTACCCTGCGCAGAGCCAGGAAGATCATTGACGGTCATCGCCCCGAGGGACGCATGGACCTGCACAGCTGGAACCATTTCAACCAGTGGGCCGGCTATACAAATTGCCTGAATCTATACATGGACCTGCTCCCCTATTTCGACCTGGTCTGGATTGGTGAAGGCCGGGATTACAACCGGATGCCTGATCACTGGCTGGTGGAAGTCTCCGGGATTCCTTTCGGATTACCGGGCCAGATGCTTGAGGGAGGAGGCAATCCATGGAGAGGAATGGTTTACGGCATCACCAACCGGGCCGGTTGGGGAGGTGATCCCACGGAGATCTGGAAATTCTGGGATCAGTATCATATCATGGAGAAACAGATGATCGGATACTGGGACCGTGAAAATCCTGTTAAATCCAGTAATGAGCTGGTAAAGGCCACGCTTTATAAAGGCCCTGAAGATTATATCATTGCTTTAGCCAACTGGGATAAAAAGGATCAACGCAGCTCAATTCGTATTGACTGGGAGCAACTTGGAATTGACAAATCGCTATACAAATACCATATACCTGCCATACCGGATTTCCAGGAGGAGCAATCATCTGCTTCCCTGGAGAGACTGCTTATACCCGGCGGTAAGGGGTACCTGATCGTGATCCAAAAAAATGAAAAGGAGGATTAATTCTTTGACCAATGGAACGCAGGAAATTTCTTAAATATTCAGCATTGGGAGCTGGAACTGTTTTGTTACCAGCCTCATTAAGCTGTAATCGATCATCTGGAAAACAGGGCAAATCAGGCATTGTACCCATAAGCCTGCAGCAGAAACCCCTGGCCATCGCCATGTGGGATTTTAGCTGGATCCTCCGCCATCACAGGTATGGTGAATTTGAGGATTGGGACAGGGTGCTTGAAGGTTTATCCGATCGGGGTTACAATGCCATTCGGATTGATGCCATGCCTCAACTGGTAGTTTCAGATTCTGATGGAAGTATCGTTGAGGAATTCAGGTGTGTCAAGGAGGGATGGATTCCTTCCCTCTGGGGAAATGACTATACGACAAGCATAAGGCCCCGTGAAGCATTGTTGGAGTTCCTGCCCAAATGCAAAAAGCATGGGATCCGTGTGGGTCTGGCTACGTGGTTCATGGAACATGGATCCGGCAGAAAAGAAATTTTTTCTGAGGAGGGAGGACTTATGCGGGCATGGAAAGAAACACTGGAATTCCTTGATCAACATGAACTTCTTGACAATGTCATATATGTGGATCTGCTTAACGAATATCCCTTCTGGCATGGCTATGACTGGCTGAAGGAAGGCCTGGACAGAAGGAGTACTATTAAGCAATTCAAGCTGAATAATCCCGAAGCCAATCTGCCAGATGTTGATATTGAAGAGTCAGGAGGATTCAATCAAACACAGCAGCTGTTCTATAACGAATTTATCAGTGGTCTGATCAAAGCGTTTAAAGATGATTATCCGCACATGGATTTTTACGCCTCTCTCGATTCAGGCATGTCCTTGGAAAATATAGATCTTTCTGAGTTTTCGGCCATCGACTACCATATTTGGTTTGCTCATCACGGCAGCATTCCCGGAATAGCACAAATCAGTGCCCGTGATCAAAAGCTGGATCTCGGGTCCATCTACAACGATCTGCTAACACACTGGAGGAATAATAAAGAGTTTCTGATAGAATGGATGGATCATCGTCTGACGGCAATTTCAGATATGGCAGCCCTGCATCAAATTCCCTGTGGAAACACGGAAGGCTGGGGACCCATTTTCTGGTACGACCACCCAGAGTTAGACTGGAAATGGGTCAAAGAAGCTGCAGAGGTTTGCATTGAGCTGGCCCTGAAGCATCCCAACTACAAATTTCTCTGTACTTCAAATTTCACCCATCCCCAGTTTGTCGGAATGTGGGAAGATATTGCATGGCATCGTAAAATGACCAGGAAGATTACAGGCTAAAACAAATCCCAAGAGCATGAAACAATTTAAAAGAATACCATCTGTATCTACCCTTTGCTTTCTGTTTTCTATTGTCATGCCGGACCGGTGAGATAAAGAATGTAGCCCTTGAAGGAGACTTATATGCAAAAAACCTGATAGAGATACGGTGTGACCTGCCCGATCAGGCAGAGGATCCTGAGTACAGCTGGTATCTGGCTGCGTCGCCCGATGGTGAATGGGAAAAGATTCAGGGTATCTGGACAGATGAGATCATACTACTCACCTCCTATGTGGATAAATATCTTAAATGTGAGATAAGCTGCCGCATAAATAGTGATGAGCTTATAACTGCATCGGTAATCTCCTCGCATCCTGTCGAATACAGGGGCAATCCCAATACGGATTGGCTCAGGGATGCCGGTTTTGGCATCATGGTGCATTATCTGAAACCGGTCATTGTTCCAGAGGGCGGTGCGAAAGAATGGAATGATGCTGTGAATAGTTTTGATGTTGAGAAGTTTGCCAGCCAGATAAAAGATGCCGGTGTTGGTTTTGTGATGTTTACACTGGGGCAAAACTCCGGTTATTACTGTTCTCCGAACTCAACTTTTGACAGCATTGTAGGCGTCAATCCAGGAGACTTGTGTTCTAATCGTGATTTACCTCTGGATTTGATCGGAGCGCTGGATAAACACAATATTCCGTTAATATTATATCTGCCCGGCAATCCTCCCGTAGGCAATAAAATGGTATGTGAGAAATTTCAATATCCTTTTAAAAATGATTCCGCTACGAGTCAGTATAACCAGCCTATCCTGGAAAACATGATCAGGGAATGGAGCCTTCGATATGGCCATGGTATCAAAGGATGGTGGTTTGATGGCTTATATTCCTGGAATTCTATCAGAAGTACCAGGATGGATATGTCGCTTAAACATAACATCAGCACACACACACTGGCGGCAAAAGCAGGCAATAAACAGCGTATTGTAAGCTATAACTACGGCTTTGGAAAAATCCAGGTCAATACTCCTTATTGTGATTACAGCTCCGGAGAAAAAAGGACCATAGATGAATTTCCATCAGACAGATGGATTGAAGATGGGGTACAGTGGTTCCTGTTCACATATCTGGGTGAAAAATGGGGTGGAAAAGGACAACAATTTGAAACTGATGAACTTGCCTCTATGGCGGAAAAGATTATAAAGGGTGGAGGCGTATTATGTCTTGAAGTTGTAGTTGATGCAAGAGGAGAAATACTTCCACATCACCTGGACCAGATTAAGGAGGTGAGCAATAAATCACAATAGCATTAAATATCAACCGGTGGGGTCCAGCCAAAATCAACATATTCCCATTCCAGCTCCTCTCCCTTTACATGAACCATTATGAACCCCTCTTCCGGTTTGCTGTCTGGAGTATTGTTCCACCATTGGCCACTAACAGCACCCCCGGTAATAAAATGTACCTGGTTTTGTACATAGATATCTTCCAGGTAATGGAGATGTCCCTGAAGCACCAGTTTCAGGTTATATTCTGAGAACAGACGAAGCACTTCGACTGAATTACTGATCACAAATCCTTCGGGATTTGGAGCCATAGAGCCCCTTGTCAACTGAATTGCAGAGGTAATGAACGGATAATGTACACTGATAGCAATGGGCGTTTTTATATCTAACACTTCCAATTCCCCGGCAATCCAGGCCATTTGCTCCTCATCGATTTTTCCGGTATAATAACCACGATCTCCCAGATAGATGGCATCCAGGATCATAAAGTGCCAGCCCTTATGATCGAAGGAGTAATACCGTGGACCCAGGCGTTGTTCAAACATCTTTTTACCGAACTCCGCATGCTGCTCGATATTCTTTTCATTCCGCTGCCAGCCATATACCTCATGGTTACCCATGGTGTTATAAACGGGCATCTTAAACTTCTCTGACAACTCTTGATAAAGATTGTAAAGAGAGTCTACCCTTCCATAGGTCTGGTTCAGTGCATCCATCACCATATCTCCCCCTGTAAGCACAAAATCCGGATTCCGCTTATTCACTTCTCTGATGGCCCATTGAAATCCGGCCTTAGCACCTCTCTCGGGTTGCAGGTGAATATCTGTCATAAACGCAAAGCTAAATTCACTTTCGTCACTTAAAGAGGTATTAGCTGAGGGCTGTTTGCAGCTAATGAAGCACAGGAAGATAATTCCCAGAACAGCTTTACAGTTCATTTGCCGGGGTCCATCCAAAATCAATATATTCGGAACTCAGCTCATCCCCCTTAACGTGTATCATCTGAAAACCTTCTTCGGGTTGACTGCCCGGCTTGTTGCTCCACCATTGACCGCTGACAGCCCCTCCAGTAATGAAATGCACCTGGTTTCCCACAAAGAGATCTTCATTGAAGTGAAGATGTCCCTGTAATACCAGCTTAAGATTGTACTCCCTGAACATTTGTAGAACTTCCAGGGAGTTGGTAATTACACCACCCTCTGAATTGGCTGCCAGGGCTCCCTGACTTAACTGTGTTCTTGAAGTGATAAAGGGAATATGTACAGTGATGGCAATGGGTGTGAGCTTATCTGTTTTATCAAGGTCACCTTTAAGCCACTCCACTTGCTCCTGATCAATTTTTCCGATATAGTTTCCTTCATCCCCCCTGTATATGGCATCAAGTATAATGAAGTGCCAGCCCTTATGATCGAAGGAATAAAAACGCTCGCCCATCTCCTTTTCATACATCTTCTTGCCAAAATCGGGACTTGATTCTATCCCCACTTCGTCCCGATGCCAGCCATATACTTCGTGATTACCTACTGCATTGTATACAGGCATATTAAATTCACCGGAGACTTCCTTATACAGAGCATAGAGCGAGTCGACCCGGCCATGAGTCTGATCCAGTGCATCCATCACCAGGTCTCCTCCCGTAATCACAAAATCGGGGTTGAGCCTGTTTACGGTATCGATGGCCTGCCGAAAACCGGCCACCGCATTTTTCTCGGGCTGAAGGTGAATGTCTGTTAAAAAGGCAAAACTGAAGCCATCTTCCTCCTTGATTGTTTCTTTACTTGATTGGGTGTTGCATGCCACCAGAATAAGCAGGGATAATCCCAGGAATAGCCATGATTTTTTCATCTTAGTATTTATATTTTTAGATGTAATTTAACGTTCTATTCCAATTCCAATAAGTAAGCTTCCTCCATAAGCCCTCCAGGGGTCCAAAGCGGAAACGCTTCAACCAGAGTGGAGAAATGACCAGGATAAGCACCCATATTCCCAGGGTAATGATTAACTGGTAAGTTCTTTCCATACTCCCATACAAACCCAGGCCATGGCCATAAAAAATAAAGGTGCCCAGCAGGGTCATAAATATATAATTACTAAAGGCCATTCGGCCTACCGAAGAAAGCACTTTTTTACAAGTTTTGAACCGGCCGGACTGACTAATCAGCATGACAATCCCCACATAGCCCAGAGCTGTTCCCAAACTGCCCACATAGTTGAACTCCGATCCCAGGAACATGGAGAACTCCATGGACCACTCATTATTGAAGTTCAAAACAACTCCTATGGCCGAGAGAAGCAATCCGGCAGCCAATCCAAAAAAGGTCATTTTTGTATAGAAAGCGGAAGATCGTTCGGCAGAAAGTACCTGCCATTTAAAAAGAGCCATCCCCAGCAACATCATGGCCATGACCCTCCAGAAAGCCCCCATTAAGAAATATCCGGTCTGCATAAAAATCGTTCCGGGAATACGAAGTTCCATTTGTTTCAACCAGCCACTTCTGTAAACATCGAGATGGTGCTGAAGGACCTGGTCACCGGGCATCCAGCTTTCCATGGTATATTGGATACTTTCGGAAGGCCAGTATGGCATGGACCAGATAAAAAACAGATTTATAAGCATGGGTACAAGGAAAAAAGCAAGAGCAATCCACAGGAGTTTAACGGGCTGTATCTGACGAAAAAGATAGATCAACATACCGCATACGCTGTATGTAACCAGAATATCCCCTGACCACAGCAAATATCCGTGCATCATACCAAAGATCAGGAGCCAGCCCATTCTCCGGTAATGTAATGCAGCACTATTCAGACCTTTTTGTTCCGCCCGCCGAGTAAAAAGGATTACTCCGGCCCCGAACAGCATGGAAAAGATGCTCATGAACTTTCTGCTGGCCAGGAGATGACTGAGGATCCAGACCCACCTGTTAATTCCGTTCAGGTCGCCATAGGCAGTTGGATTTATATAAGCAGCCTGGGGCATGGAAAAATGCTGGATATTCATTACCAGGATTCCCAGTACGGCCACTCCACGAAGCAGATCCAGGGAGATAATGCGATCAGTTTGAGAAACTGGGGAGAGCGTGCTTCCAGTCATGTAAGCAAATATCCGGAATATCAGAATGCCAGACAAGCCCCGGCAAGTAATTCCTGAGCTCCAAATATTTGGCGGAAAAGTTTCAGTGCGGGATCGAAGGTACAGTGGGAAGGGATCACCTGTTCCACTTCCAGCTTTTCCAGACACTCAATGGTAAGGCGGGTTTGCCTGTTTACAGCCCTCAAATGAAATCCTCCAATTACTGCAGCAATCTTGAATACACCTGTAACCCGTCTGGCATGTTCAATCATATTGCATATTCCCGAATGGGCACATCCGGAAATAAGCACCAGGCCCTTTTTTGTAACAACGACCAGGCCTGAATCATCCATAATAAAATCTTCCGATCCATCCTCCAGGATATATTTCGTGGTCTTTGCCTCAAAGTCGTTCTTCCGGGGAATCTCACCAAGAAACCAGAGGTGATCTGAGAGCAGGATGGGTTTTCGAAAGGTTTCCAGATCAAATCTGTGGCCAAGCTCTTCTTTGGACAGGGACAATCCCAGGTAAGAATCGCCTGACTTCCGGTAGCGTTTTACAAAACACCCGGGGTGACAAATCAGGGGCTTTCCTTCCATATACTCCAGGCCGTTGCCATGATCCCAGTGGCCATGACTCAATACAATACGATCCACCAACTCCAGGTCTATTCCCAGCCTGGCAGCATTCTGTTTATAAAGATCTGAAGCTCCCGTATCGAAAAGTATCCTTTTCTGATCCACTTCTATAAGGAAAGAGAGGCCATGTTCGGATCCAAATCCGTCCATGGCCCTCATTTCCGACAACACCGTCAAATTCATACTTCAAATTTAATTGTTCCAAAACTCCTTAGCAATTACTTCTGCTGCTTTGATCAAAGGGTATGCAGCTGGGGATGCCGTCAGCATGGGATGCGTTCCAATCTGGGCGGTCATCAACATATTTACATTCATCTTATTCTGAATAATCAGACCGACAATATTGATTAACTCGCCCGCACTGGATCCTCCCATCACTTCACCTCCAAGGATCACACCATTTTCGCGACCTGCAATCAGTTTCACTACCTGTTTATGAGGATTGTTCAGCATGCCAGGATGCCTGTCAACACCTTCAAATTTTCCTACTATTACATCAAAACCTTCCTCACGGGCAACTGTCTCGGTAAGCCCTGCAGCTCCAAATCCTGTTCCGTTCAGGGCAGTAGAGAAGATGGCGATGGTCCCCCCAATGGTCTTCAGGGTAGAGAGCTTATATAAGTTCATTCCGGCTACTCTTGCTTCGGCACAGGCAATGGAGGCCAGCATGGCCTTTGAACGCTTCCTGGTAAAGAAATCCCGCTTCTCGGCACAATCACCCACTGCAAATACATCAGGATGATCTGTGCGCATGTACTCATCCACTTTAATAAAACCATCCCTGTTAAAGGTAATATCTGTCAGATCCCTGGCCAGATCCACATTGGGTTCATAACCCATGGAAAGAATAACTGCATCGGCCTTCATGGTTTCAACTTTATCGCCCTGTGCAATTCTGACCGCTTCAACGCGCTCTTTACCAACAATTTCCTTAACACCGTGGCCGGTAAGGACATGGATGCCCCTGTCTTTCAGAATGCATTCTGCCTCAACAGCAACATCGGGATCAAAGGCAAGGGGAAGTACGTTGGCCTGCAATTCCACAAGGGTAACATTTTTTCCGCTCTTCTTTAGCTCGTCCGACATTTCAATGCCAATAAAACCAGCACCGATCACCACAATATTCTCCAGTCCCTTCAACTTCTTTTTCATGGCATCCAGATATACCAGGTTCTTAGGAACCGTAAATACGTTTTCAAGTTGGGCGCCTTCTAACCATCCCGGGATCACGGGACTGGACCCGGTAGCAATAATCAACTTATCATAGGAAAGCTCTCCGCCCTCCTTCAGTCTTGCTGTTTTTGCCTTTCCGTCCAGGAAAGTCACTTCATCCACCAGAATCTCAACTCCCGACTTAATCAAACCCCCATCGGGTAAAATATCCTGATTGGTCTCCTCAAGGGTTCCAAAAATATAGGGAATTCCACAGGGTATGGCCACACTCTTCTCCTTACGTACCATCGTAACACTCTTCCCGGGATAGTGTGATTTTGATGCCAGTGCCGAAGCCAGTCCGGCTGCACTTCCGCCAATTACCAATACATCTGTACTTTTCATAATCTATGCTTGTTAAATACTGTTATATAAAATGTTAACTACTTAATTTCTTTTTCTGATTAATGGGGTTTTACAATCGGGACAGGTATGTGAAAAGCATGGGACCCCAGGTTGGTGAACAATTTCATATGCACATGAAGGACAGGTACAATGCTCAACTACATCAGATAACCTGACAGCATCGCGCTCCTCTTTCCAGTCACGAATGCTCTGGTTGATATGCTCAATATCCTCGGAATGGCAATTGATACACTCCTGATGCTCTGCATCCGGATGGTGAAAGACCGTGGTACAAAGGTTACAGCGGTACCATTGTTTATCAAACTCCACATCGCCCCCTTCGATCACAATGGAACGACCCTCGGTAAAAGCAGTGGCCAGCTTCTTCAGAGAGGAGCTGTAGATCCTGGTAAAAGTTGGCCGTGAGATATTCATTAATTCGGCTGCTTCCTCCTGTTTCAATCCAGAATAGTCGGCCAGACGGAGAGCTTCATACTCCTCGTAAAGGAGAGTCACTACGGCAGCTTCGCTAAATGGAATGCCAATAGGTTGAAAACCCTTCATGGCCGGGGGAGAAATGATCTTCCTAAACTGTTTGCTTCTTGGTGACATGGGCTATTATGAACATTTGTTCACAAAGTTAATGAACATATGTTCATATAAAGCTGAGATTTATCAGTTTTATACAGCCTCGGGAGTCACCCAGGTCAGATAGATTTTATAGGCCAGTGAGAGAACAATGGAACCAAGAAAGAGCCCGATAAATCCAAAAGCCATAAAACCCCCGAGGGCTCCCATGAAAATCACCAGCATAGGAACTTTTGAGCCCTTTCCCATAATAAGGGGTTTTAGGATGTTATCTATCATTCCCATGACCAGGAAATACAGCGTCCATAACACTGCCGGCAGGGGATCCATAAAAGCAAAAATATAAATGACCAGGGGAATATTAAATATAAGGGCCGGGATTTGCGCGATGGTCATCACGAGAAGTAAAACGATCCAGACTGCTGCCAGAGGAACATTGGCCAGGATAAGCCCAAGCCCCATCAGGGTAGTTTGAATCACAGCCACACCCAGTACGCCGGTGGCCACATTCCGAATGGTCTGAAGAGAGATCTCCAGGAACTCTTCGCCCCGCTCTCCAACCACTTTTTTAAAGATCTGCTTACCCGATTCTGAGCCCTTCTCAAAGAAAACCAGGAAAATCCCGGCGATGATGATGGAGGCTGCAAAATGAAGAATACCCAGTCCCGTATTGGCCAGCGTCCCAAGGGTCTTCTCTCCCCATGTCAGGATCTGGGGTAAAAATCCCCGCAATGACTCACCCGTGTTATCTGAAAGATCGAGCCAGTGTTCATAAAGCCAATTTCCTATCACCGGCCAGTTGGCCACCGATTCGCTGGGAGGCGGGATCGACAGATCGCCTGCCTGTATGTTCTCCGCAAGGAATTTCACCCCTTCCACCAATTGGTTAACCAACCAGATACTTGGCAGCACCAGTATGGAGAGGGCCAACACTGTCAGCAGTATGGAACTTATTTTGTTTCTGTTGCCCATCAGGTTTCGTAAACGCAGAAAGACAGGGAAGAGGATAATGGCAATGATCAGTCCCCAGAGCAAAATCCCAAGGAAGGGTTGCAGGATCCTGAAGCAGAGATAGACCACCAGAAAAAGGGCACCCACTTTCAGGATCAGGTCGATGGCTATTTTTACGTACTTGTTATTGTCTTTCATATCAGCATCTTCTTACTCATTTGGGCTCGCATAAAAGAGAAAAATAAGAAACAGAGTGGAGAATTTTTTTAATTGATTGTATCTTATATGCTTCATAAAAAATTTGATTGAGGATACATACAAATTGAACGATTAAAAATGAGAATATCAAGAAGAAATGCACTCTCGGCCATGGCCATGGGTACGCTGGGAATAAGCCTTCCGGCCCCTCTGAGAGGGGAGCCGTCAGATTCCTCCGGAAAATTTCGTTACTGCCTGAATACCAGCACCATCAGCGGGCAGAACCCGGGACTGCTCAGGTACATTGAGATAGCCTCAAAAGCGGGTTATGATGGCATTGAGGTCTGGGTAAGGGATGTGGAAGATGCACTGAAAGCAGGGGAAACGCTATCCTCATTAAAGCATTTCATAGAAGATCATGGTATTCTGGTAGAGAACGCCATTGGCTTTGCTCCCTGGATGGCCGAAGGAGATGGCGGACTTATTCAGATGGAGGGAGAAATGCAAATGCTGGCCGGAATCGGATGTCGCCGGATTGCGGCCGCTCCCGCCGGGGTCCCTTCCGATAAAGCCCTGGATTTTTTTGCTGCCGGAGAGAAATACAGAAGACTGCTGGACCTGGGGAGGAGTACCGGTGTGATGCCCCAGCTTGAATTCTGGGGATCCTCTCCTGTACTATGGCACCTGGGACAGGTGCTAATGATCGCAGCAGCGGCGGATGATCCTGATGTGAAAATCCTGCCCGATGTATACCATATGTTCCGGGGCGGAACCGGGTTTAATGCCTTGAAAATGCTTAATGGAAACCTGATCGATGTCTTTCATATGAACGACTATCCGGAGAACAAGCCCAGGGAAGAGCAGGGAGATGCCGACCGCGTGTACCCGGGTGATGGAGTTGCCCCCACGATTCAGATCCTGACTGACCTGAAGAAAATGGATGGAGAGAAGGTCCTTTCATTGGAACTTTTTAACCGGGCTTACTGGGAGGAAGATCCGCTGCATGTGGCCCGGACCGGATTGGCTAAAATGAAGTCCCTGGTCACGGAAATTGCCTGATTTCTAAAGATTTCACTATTTTTGCCTCTCAAGGAACTAAAGAATGACTATCAAAAGGTATATAGCAGGCTTGCTTTTAATCTGTTTCTCAGCCTTCCTGGGACACAACCTGGTGCCCCATCATCATCATTCTGAAGTCTTTCATAGTCCCATTGCCACCGATTGCCCCTTTGAACACGGAGATCATCAGGGACACGATCACGATATGATGCAGATACAGACACGGAAAAGCATCCCATCCATTGTCATGCCTTTAATGATGTGGTATTTCAGAAATATAATGCCCCTGTAATCAAATTCTGGAGCTACCAGACACAAGTCGCATTTGTTTCCAGTCACACATTAGTACCTGAAGTCCCACTGGTGATCACTCCCAAACTGTTCACCTTTCTCAAGTTACCCTGTAGTTTTCATACAGAAATCGGAACCCGGGCACTCCGGGCGCCGCCTGCTTTCGCTTAGACCTTCCATCAATTTCTGGTGTTTCAAGCGGTGTATATCCCATACACCTCATTGCTGTTGTATTAAATACTCAAACCATGTATAAAACCATTGTAATTGCAGTCCTGGTGTTAATCACCGCCTGCAACAATCGTCCAAATAGCGGATCAAGCCAGGAGGATAGCTCCCACCAGTACGAGAGTGAAAACTCACAATATACCCTCTTCAGCGAAGGGTATGAATTCTATATCGAACATCCACTGCTTGAGGCTGGTGTGGAGGCGGAATTTCTGGTTCACCTGACCGAGCTGGTCACTTACGATCCTTGTTCAACAGGCAATGTTAGCATACACATGGATGGAGTTTCAGTCACTTCAGGTGAGCCATCCCCTGCCGGAATCTTTCATGTCCCCTTTACCCCAAAAAACGGAGGTGCCTTTCATGTTGAAATTTCCTATAAGGAAGGCGACCTGAAGGAAGCGGTGGAAGCCCATGTGCTTGTATCTGCAGACCACGAAGCCATGCATGCCCCCCTGGAAGATTCACAGGGGCATAAGCACCAGGAGGACCGGCTTGGGGAAATAACTTTCCTGAAGGAACAGGCCTGGCAAAGCAACTTCCTGGTAGAAAAGGTTAGCATGGGTCCATTTCATACCGTTATTCCCACCAGTGGTGAATTAATGCCCATGCCCGGAGAGAAAAAGAACATTTCGTCCACCAGCCGGGGAATGGTCCGTTTTACTGATCCGCAACTGGTTCAGGGATCCCATGTAAGCAAGGGACAGCTCCTTTTTACTATTTCTTCGGAAAGCCTGGTGGAGAACAACCTGAGTCTGAGGTACGAAGCAGCTAAGAACAAGCTGGAGCTTAGTCGAAGCGAATACAGACGACATGAACAACTATATAAGAGTGAAGCCATCTCCCAGCGCCAGTACCTGGAATCCCGTGCCATCTATACAGAGGATAGCCTGAATTTCTACAACCTGAAATCTCATATCTCGGAGGAAGGAATTCGAATTGTGGCCCCCGCTTCGGGAAGTTTGCACGAGCTGGCAGTGTCCGATGGAATGTATGTCACTGAAGGCAGTGTCCTGGCTATCCTTTCGCCGGACCGGAACCTCATGCTGCGGGCCGACCTTCCCCAGCAATACTTTCAATACAGTGAGTCCATCACCACCGCAAATTTCAGACCTGCTTATTCCTCCAGGCTGCTTTCCGTGAATGAGCTGGAAGGAAAATTGCTGGCCGTGGGGCACTCGGTTAAAGAAAACGACCACTATCTGCCTGTAAATTTCCTGCTGCAGAATGATGGAAGCCTCCTGGAAGGGGCCTTTGCAGAAGTGTATCTGATTGCCGGAGAAAGGGAAAATGTACTTTCTGTCCCGGTTACGGCCCTGGGCGAAGAACAGGGCGGCAAATATGTATTTGTCCAGGTAAGCGGTGAAAGCTTTAGCAAGCGAAGGGTGGAAACGGGGCCTGGTGACGGCCAAAGAGTGGAGATAAAAAAAGGTCTTGTTGAAGGCGAACGGGTAGTCACCCGGGGAGTGATGCTGATCAAGGCCGCCTCCATGGAAAGTGGGGAGATTTCAGACGGACATTCACATTAAAAAGCCCGACTATGCTAAACAGAATCATTAAATATTCCCTGGATAACCGGATGCTGATAATCTTCCTGTCGGTTTTACTGCTGGCGGGTGGACTCTTTACGGCCAGGGACATGGAAATCGATGTGTTTCCCGATCTCACCGCTCCCACCGTGGTAGTGCTGACCGATGCCCATGGCATGGCTGCCGAGGAGGTGGAGACCCTGGTAAGCTTTCCCATTGAATCTTCCTTAAACGGGGCCACAGGTGTCCGACGGGTCCGATCCTCTTCCTCTTATGGTTTTTCCATTGTCTGGGTAGAATTCGAATGGGACATGGACATTTACAAAGCCCGGCAGATTGTGAGTGAGAAATTACCCACCATCGCGGCCCAGCTTCCCAACCACATCCCGGCACCCATCCTGGCCCCCCAAACTTCCATCATGGGAGAGATTATGTTGGTTTCGCTGAGCTCCGATTCGCTCGACATGTTCGAATTGCGTACCATCACTGACAAAGAGGTTCGACAGAGACTTTTGTCTGTTACAGGAGTGGCCCAGGTGGTGGTTATCGGGGGATTGAGCAAGCAGTACCATATCCTTGCCGATCCCCATAAGATGAAATACCACGACGTAAGCCTGGATGAACTGATCAGATGCGCTGAAAACACTAACAGCAATGCCTCCGGCGGGATCATCAACCAGTATGGACAGGAATATGCGGTGCGGGTTACTGGTCGCTCCACCAATCCTGCCGACATCGGCTCCGCTGTGATCAAGATTCGGAACGAAAGGCCCGTGAAAATCTCGGATGTGGCCGAAGTGAAAATCGCTCACCCCGATAAGGTGGGTGATGCTTACCTGAATGGTAAGGAAGCAGTTATACTTACCATTCTGAAGCAACCCGATGTGAATACCCTGGAACTTACCAATCATCTGGAGGAAGCCCTGAATGAACTGGAGGCCACATTGCCGGCAGAACTGGAAATCAATTCCCGGATCTTCCGGCAGGCCGATTTCATCCAGACGGCAGTCAGCAATGTGTTCCGGGTGCTCATAGAAGGAGGACTCTTTGTAAGCCTGATCCTCTTTCTCTTCCTTCTGAATATGCGAACTACCCTGATCTCCCTGCTTGCCATTCCCCTCTCACTGATTCTTTCACTGATGGCCCTTCGGGTATTCGGACTCACCATAAATACCATGTCGCTCGGGGGTATGGCCATAGCCATCGGAGCCCTGGTGGACGACGCCATCATTGACGTGGAAAATGTGTTGAAACGATTAAAACAAAACCACCGGAAGCCCCGGGAGGAACAGGAAGGCCACCTGCAGGTGATCTATAAAGCCTCTGTGGAAATCCGTTCATCCATCGTACAGGCCACCCTGATCATCATTGTATCTTTCATTCCACTCTTTTTTCTGTCGGGCATGGAAGGCCGTATGCTGAAACCCCTTGGAATCACTTTCATTGTTTCCCTGCTGGCTTCTCTTCTGGTGGCACTGACCCTGACTCCAGTCCTGTCCTCCTACCTGCTTACCACACGAAAGCAAATGGAAAGGGATGAACGCGGGGGAAATCCATTGGTCCAGCGTCTCAACACCTGGTACCGAAAAGCGCTGGGAGGCCTCTTAAGGTGGAGGATACCCGTTCTCGCTGGGGCCGCAGGCCTGCTGGTTCTGTCCCTCCTGCTCTTCACCCGTTTTGGAAACGCCTTCCTGCCCGAATTCAATGAAGGAACCCTTACGATTACCACAGTGACCTTCCCCGGAGTTTCACTGGAAGAAAGTAACCGCTTAATTAAGAAAATCGATGAGGAGCTTATGGAGATCCCCGAGGTACTTTATGTATCCCGCCGAACCGGCCGGGCCGAATTAAACGAGCACAGTCACGGAGGAACCAATTCGGCAGAAATCGATGTTCCCTATCGCCTGGGAAAACGGAAGCATGATGACTTTATGGAGGAGGTCCGGGAAAGGCTCTCCCATGTGCAGGGCATGAGCCTGAACATTGGTCAGCCTCTGGGTCACCGTATCGATCATATGTTGAGCGGAACCCGGGCCAGCATAGCCATTAAACTTTTTGGCACCGACCTGGGAACCATGTACCGCAAGGCAAACGAAATAAAAAATGCACTTAGCGATATTCCCGGCCTGGTGGACCTGAATGTGGAGCAACTGGTGGAAGTTCCCCAGATCCAGATCCGGCCCCGCCGGGAAATGCTGGCCCGCTACGGCATCTCCCAGAATCAACTGAGCAAATTTGTGGAGACAGCCATTGCCGGGGAGAAATACGCCGAAGTGTATGATGACAACCTCAACTATCCTGTGGTGGTCCGCTATGCTGAACCTTTCCGTAACAGCAAGGAAGCCCTGGAATCGGCCTTGATCGACACCTACGATGGCAACCGTGTTCCCCTCAGTTATGTGGCCGATGTGATCAGTTCCAGCGGCCCCAATACGGTGAACCGGGAGAACGTGCAGCGTAAACTGGTTATCTCGGCCAATACCTCCGGAAGGGACCTTGGAAGTGTAGTGGACGATATCCGTTCCACTGTGGATTCCCAGGTTGAATTGCCCGAAGGCTACCGGGTGCAGTACGGGGGACAGTTCGAAAGTGCCCGGCGTGCTTCACTCACCCTGCTGATCACCTCCCTGCTGGCCATCCTGGTTATTTTTATGATACTCTTCCAGGAATTCAAAAGTGGGAAAGCTGGCCGGTGTGATTTTACTGAACCTGCCACTGGCGCTGATCGGAGGGGTTTTTGCCATTTGGATCAGTTCCGGAGTAGTCAGTATCCCATCCATTATCGGCTTTATCACCCTCTTTGGAATTGCCACCCGCAATGGCATCCTGCTGGTATCCCGTTACATTCAGCTTGGGAAAGAGGGCCTTTCTCTGAAAGAACGGATCATTAATGGATCCGTGGACCGGCTGAACCCCATACTGATGACAGCACTTGCATCGGCCCTGGCCTTGATTCCCCTGGCACTTGGCGGAGACAAACCGGGTAACGAGATCCAGAGCCCCATGGCCATAGTGATTCTGGGTGGATTGGTCACTTCCACCCTGCTTAACCTGATGGTAGTACCAGCCGTTTATTATATGCTTGAAAAAAGAAAATCATGAAAAGGAAATTGATATATAGCATGGTCCTTGCTCTGGCTATCCATAGCTTTGCCTGGGCCCAGGAAGCTGACAGCCTGATGAAACTGGTTCTTGAGCAAAACAGGGAATTAAAGGCGGCCAGGGAGGCATACCAGGTGTCCATTCTTCAGAGCAGGCACAGGCAACACACCCCCTGACCCGGAAGTAGAGTTTGCTTATCTTTTTGGAAAGCCTTCAGATTTGGGTAATCGAATTGATTTCGGGATCACCCAGCAGCTGGATTTCCCCACCTCGTATATCCACAGATCAAAAGTTAAAAATATCCTTTACTCCCGGGCCGAACTGGAATATCTGCTAATTCGCCAGGAGGTTTTACTTAAAGCCCGACAAATCTGGATCGAGCAGATCCACCTGAGTCAGCTCCACTCCATATTGTCCCTCAGGCTCCAGCAGGCTCTTACTATACAGGCACATGTGGAGCGTCAGGTGGATGTAGGTGAGGTGGGAAACCTGGCTTTGGGTCAGAGCAATTTGATGGTGGCCTCGCTGGAGGGTGAGCTTGAGGAGGTGGTCAATCTCGATTATGGAGAATAACCAGACTGGCCATGGTTGAAATCACCGGAGGGGCCCGGTTGAAATCAGTGACACCCTTTTCCAATGCCCGTTCAGATCATTGCCCGATTCGCTGATTGAAGACTACCGGCAAGGTCCCTGTGCCCAACTCCATCATCAGGGTCTCAATGAAAAGAAGAGCAGAAGAAGCCTGGCAGCAAGTGAGCACCTGCCCAAACTCTCAGCAGGGTACTTCTCAGAATCGGTAGTCCCATGTGGCTTTCCGGGGTTTTGTTTAGGGATGTCGGTTCCCCTCTGGGAAAATACCAAAACAGTCAATAAAGCTAAATCGGAAGTGGTTTTGCTGAAGCTGAAGTGGACCGTTATACCTCTTCAGCAAGAACGGGAGTCAGACAAAGACTAAATAAGCTTGGAAACACTTCGCTTGCGGGTGGAGAAGCTGGAAGAGGCCCTGCAATCTGCCAATAGTCTTTCGCTTCTGACCGCGGCCATGGAAAGCGGTGAAATCTCTCTTACGGAATATTTCTATTCGTCTGATTTCTACTTCCGGAACCAGAACTACTTCTCCGTTACAAAATGAGACCTGCTGGTCCAGGAAGCCGAATTATTGAAGATCTATTTGTAGGTTTTAAGCATGAAGAGGCCGTCTCATGTGGATTATGAAACGACCTCCATGCAAATTTATAATTTATCCAGGCTATTTCATAGATTCGGACAAAGCCATCGGATAGGCCTTCCGGATCTCCCTTTGAATGTCCTCTCCCAGTTTATCATAGGGTACATTGTATCGATCCATGGCAAGTTTGTTGCGGAAACTATATACGGTCTTCCAGACCATATCGACCGATTCCACATATTGTCCGTAGGGGATGGCTCCGTCATATTCAAGTGAAATCACATATTTCCCGTCGTCTATTGTCCCCGATAAATTTCCGGAGCCCCTCATCCACATCCCGGGGAGTGGTGTTTCGCGCTGCCAGGTCAATGGTGTGCAACTTCCCTCCAAGCTTTTCCATCTCCTTCTTATCCAGTGTTTTGGCGCCCAGGGGAGGCAGCAATCTCGGCAATGCCACCGCATGGTAGATCAGTGGCGACAATTTCAGATCACCGTGGGGATATCCTCCTTCAGCAATATGCAGAGCATCCCGTTCTTCTTAACTCTTGTCTGACCTTATCCAGTTCGGACATGGGAATATCCCGGTCCACCAGGAAAATAACCGTCAAATCCTGTCCGATCCAGCATAAAGACCCTCTCCTTTTCACTCTCGATCAGAGTCGGCAGTTCTTTCAAGTGACACGCTTGCCATTGAAAGTAAGTATCAATCCATCACCTCTGTCCTTCCCTCAAACCCATGCGAGCCTTAAATTTTCGACTGGTCCATCAATCTGTACTGGAAAAGATAGGGAAGATCCAGGTTCATTTCATTCTCAGTCATGTATTGGTCAAGTGTATTTGCAGCATCGGAGAGGACGTAAGTTGAGCTATGGTTTTGAGTCCACCACAGGCTTAATTCATTCCCCTTCAGGGAATATCGTAGTACGTTTGCCGGCCGAACCCTCCCTCGTTGAGAGTACCAAAACATCCTCCTCCACCTGAAGCAGAAAATCCCTTATCTCTATTCCTTCAGAAAAGGAAAAGATACTTCCATCAATATAGAGTGTATTGCTGAAATCATCTTTCGTCTGTTTGACCCACAACCCGGACAGATCCGGACCCGAAATCCAGAGCTTCATTGCCGATTCCTTTCAGGGTAAAATCAGCAAATAGGAAAAATATAAGTATGGCAAAGGGTGCCACCAGCGTAGCTTTCAGCTTTGCCGGCAGTCCCGATTTGGTTTTATTCATCATGACTATTCGATTTTTAATGGGTTTTAAATTGAAGTTGTTTACAAGTTCAACAGAGTGATACCCGATCACCTGTTTTAGTAATAAGGCCTGGTAATCAATTCTTTCAAACCCCTTGTCAATGACCTGCCGGTCGGCAATATATTCATGTGTGGTTTTCAGTGCCTTCCGCATTTGCCATGCAAAAGGATTGAACCATTGGAAAACAGCAAGTCCGTGTGCAAAAAGATGATCCGTGGTGTGCTTTTGCCTGATATGGGCCTTTTCATGCTCAAGCACATGGTAAAGTTCTGAATCATTGAACGATCCGTTATTGATAAATAAAAAGCGGAAAAAGGAGAATGGAGATATCTCTTCTTCGATCTCGACCATCCTGAATCCATCCTGCCGGCTAACCCTGTTTCGTTTGGCCAGCAAGTAGAGCCGGATGACCAGGTATACAAACCTGGCAAAAAAGTAGAGCACTCCACCTATATATATAATAAATAGTATTGCTGAAATTGAAATTTTGGTCCCGCTCCGGGTATCTACCTGACCGGTCTGTAATTCGCTTAGAATCTCATTATTCCCATGCCTGTTCCCCGGTGGGAGATTAATCCCCCTTCATCGGCCCCTACTCTGCTTCGGCCTCCTATCTGCACTATGCCTTGATCCGGGCTCTGTTCCAAAATCAGCATCGATATATCGTATCAACTCCCCGTAGCCCTGGCGAAATTTCAGCACTCCACGTGCCGGACTCTCCAATGAACTTCCCTGTGTAATGTTGATGGAAAGGTGTAAGAGGGGAACGGTCAGTGCCAGTAAAATACTTCCCACCAGGAACAAGCGGTTGAAGTTAAAGTAGGTCTCCTTCCTGAGAAAGAGCCAGTATGCCAGGTAGAGCAGGGAGAGACAGATGCCCGTCTCCAGCAGGTATATCATGAAAGCCGCCATGGATTCAAGCTTACTTCATTACCTTTCTGCTTCTTCAGATCTTCGAGCATTTTCAGGGCTTCATCCAGCTCATCCACATCCAGGTCCCTCTTTTCTGAGAGGAAGTTCACCACCTCCTTCAGTGAGTTTCCAAAATAGTTATTCATGAGCCGGCCCATCTGTTCACTGCGATACTCCTCACGTGTAATTAATGGATAATACTGGTAGGACCCTCCATAGGATTTATAGGAGACGATCTCCTTCTTCACCAGCACCCTTACAATGGTCGAGATGGTATTGTAAGGGGGCTGTGGTTCGGGAAATTGCTCCTGGATATCCTTGATAAATCCTTTTTTGAGGTCCCACAGTATTTGCATAATCCGTTCTTCCGCTTTGGTCAGGGTTACCATATTGATCATCTTTTTGCCTTATTACAGAACAAACATATAACTTATTTTTTAGTTGATACAAACTTATTATTAAGTTTATTCAACTAAATGATAAATTATTTGGCGGAATCACTCCTCGGTCCACAGGTTATAGGTGCCTGCCAGTAGGATAGAAGAGAGGCTGTTATCAAGCACTTCGGTATAGCCCTGCCGGGTAACTCCTGTCTGAGCCGGCACTTTCCGGAAAGTCATTTCACCCCCCTCCTCGTGGATCAGAATCAGAACAAAATCCCTGTCTTCCTCTCTGATTAATGCTTCTTCAGGAATGGCCAAAGCCTCTCTTTCACAGGTTATAATGGTAGTTTCAACATACATATTATCAATAAAAGCCGGCTTATCTTCCTTAGCGATCTCTGCAAAACACTCCACCGTCCTGGTTTCGAGGGAGACCGATTTTCCAATATGACTTAAGGTGGCTTTATATGTCATCTCTGGCCGGTCCGGCACGGCAAACTTCACAAGCTGACCAACCTGCAGGTCGACAATGGATTTTTCAAACAACTCCAGTCTTAGTCGCAGATCTGTTTCGTCAACAAGTTCCATGCTGGTTTCATCGGATTCCACATGCTGACCCAGAACAAGCTCCTGCCGTGTAATGGTGCCGGAAATAGGAGATTTCACCGACAGGTAGGGCACTATGTCCCCCTTCTCAATGATGGAAGGATCTACATGAAGCATTCTTAACCGGGCCCTGAGCCCCTCCACCACCACATTTTCAGTTCTATATTCACTTTCAGCTTTCAAGAAATCCTTTTGCGCTGCAATCTTCTCTTCATTAAGGACTTTCATCCGCTCATAGTCAGCCTTTAACATAAGGAGCCGCTGGTATGCTTCAGCATAGGTCTGCTGCAACAGGATAAACTCCTGACTTTCCAGGGAGAAGAGAATTGCACCGCTCCGGACAAAATCTCCCGCAGAATAATTGATATGTCTGACTCGTCCCGATATCAGGGTACTTATCTTTGCGCTACCGGTTGCAGAGGCGATTATATATCCATTGGCACTGACCTGGTTGCTGAACATCATGGGGGCCGGATCGCCGATCTCCATATCCATAGATTCAAATTGTTCCCGGGTGATGACTATTTGTCCTGCCTCATCGGTCAGATAGCTTTCCTCCCCGGATGCTGAGCTGTTCCCTTCTTCTGCTGCCCGGTGACAGGAGTTGAAGCAGAAAAGCAGCGGAATTGAAATGATAAGCAAAGAATATTTCATATGGTTCAGTTAATTCTCAAGTGTCATATAGTTGATTTCAAGCACCAGCTGATTGTAGCTGTTCAGATTATCAAGGTATCCCAATTCAATTTCCACAGCACGATCAAGGCTTTGGGCCAGCCGGAAAAAATCGATCTCCCCGGCTTCAAAGCTCATCTGTGATGAACGGACCAGTTCACGTGAAAGCTCCTTTCCCGAACGATCATAATAGCGAATTGCCTCCTGGTATTTCGCCAGGCCATTCATCAGTTCAGATACCCTGTTCTCATAATTCCGGATATAGTTGTTCTGCAAGTTGGATGTTGCCTCCATGGCAAACTGCTTTGCCTTGACCTTGGCCCGTTGTTCACTAAAGAAGAGAGGAACTCCAACTCCCACTTCAAAGCCCTGGTAATTTTGAGCCCCCGCATACTTGTTGGTGCCATTAAAATAACCCAGGGTAAGTTCTGGCAGTAAGAGGTTCTTTTCAACCTTCAGCTCTGCATGCTGCTTTAGTCCGGCATTTTGCAGGTAGTGTAAACCGGGGGCCGCTCCAACACTATCCACCTCTATTACTAATTCTTGCAGGTTCTCATTGGATATAGTAAAGACAGAATCAAATTGCATCAGGGTGGACAAGCGTTCATATGCAACTTTCGTATCAAATTGCGCCTGGTTCTGAATCAAAAGAATCTCCTGATGCTTCGATTTAGCATTAAGCATCTCAAGATAGGTGGTAGCTCCCTGGTTATAACTGCTCTCCGAAGCCTCCGAAAAACGTGTATAAATGCTATCCACCTTTTCATAAAGTTTCTGCCTGTTTTTCAGGTACAGGAGATTGTAATATGCTTTTGCCACCTCCCTGGTAATCTCTCGCCGCTTCCTCTCCAGCAGATTCTGAGCCATATTGTAGGCAAGGGTATTGGCTTTTTTCTGAGCAAAATAGACTGTTGGAAAATCAAAGCGCTGAACGCCTCCAAATACTCCAATGGGATAGTCATTGGCAGCGATATTGTTTTCGTCATAGCTGTAGTAGAGGGTGGTCTTATCGATGGAAAATGCGGACCGGATAAGTGCATTACTCTCCTCTGCCATTAATCTGTAGGCCTCCAGTTCGCTGTTGTTGCGATATGCCACCTGCAGAACCTCGTTCAAAGAGAGCTCGTTTGCCTGAGCCTCCAAACTAGCAGTCGATTGTGCAACAGCCAGTGAAGGGATCAGTAACAATAGCAACAGGGGCAGGGCCTTGCCTCGTTTGAAGCGCGGAGGCCATAACTGGATTCCTGTAATTTCATCCACCACAGCATACAACAGGGGAAGTGCCAGCATGGTAAGCAAGGTGGAGGTAACCAGTCCCCCGATAACAACTGTAGCCAGGGGGCGCTGAACTTCGGCTCCAGCAGAAGTTGATATGGCCATGGGTAAAAACCCCAATGCAGCAGCACCGGCTGTCAATAGCACCGGGCGTAAGCGTTCGGTGGTTCCTTTCAGGATCCGTTCACGCATATCGGTAATTCCCTGTTTCTTCAGGTCCTTCAAATGCTCAATCAAAACAATTCCATTGAGTACAGCTACGCCAAACAATGCAATAAATCCGATCCCTGCAGAAATACTAAAGGGCATCCCCCTGATCCAGAGAAGGAAAACTCCACCAACAACAGAGAGGGGAACTGCCGTAAAAATCAAGGCTGCCTCCTTAAAAGAGCTAAAGGCAAAGTGAAGAAAGATAAAGATCAGCAAGAGTGCAATGGGAACAGCAATTTTTAGTCTCTTGGTGGCATTTCTGAGGTTTTCGAACTGACCTCCATAGTCGACCGAGTAACCTGCAGGCAAGACCAGATTTTGCTCAAGGATGGATTCAATATCCGTTACTACCGATTCCAGGTCCCGGTTACGCACATTCACACTTACCACAACCCTTCGGCGGGTGTCATCCCTGGAAATTTTTGCAGGACCCGTGGAGTATTCAATATCTGCCAGCTCGCTGAGGGGTATCTGTTGCCCGTTTGAAATAGCAACCGGCAGATTCCTGATGTGCTCAATATCATTACGAAATTGAGGCAAAAGCTTAACCACCAGATCAAATCGCTTTTCTCCTTCAAACACGCTTCCTGCTGCAGCCCCTCCAAAAGCCATGCTTAGATAGCGGTTCAGTTCCTCAACGGATAAGCCATAAAAAGCCACCTTATTTCGCTTGTACTTCACACTCATCTGTGGCAATCCTGCCGTCTTCTCTATAATGATATCTGCCGCCCCGGGTACATCCGAAATAAGTCTTCTTACTTCCTGGGCCTTCTCCGCAAGCAAATCCAGATCCTCTCCGAAAATTTTTATGGCCAGGTCGGCCCGCACACCTGTTATCAGTTCATTAAAGCGCATTTCAATGGGTTGGGTAAATTCATAATCGATACCCGGAATAATGCTTAAAGCTTCCTTAAACCGGTTGGCCAGATCCTCTTTGCTATTCGCAGACACCCAGGTCTCTTTGGGATTCAGTTTGATGATCATATCGATCTCCTCCATGGACATGGGGTCGGTAGGAACTTCAGCCGCACCAATACGGCAAACAATCTGATCCACTTCTGGAAAATTGTCGATAAGAATGTTTTCCATCCGCGTTGTCAATTCCACAGTTTTTGACAGGGAAGTCCCGGTTTTCAATACAGGTTGAATCACAAAATCGCCTTCATCCAGGGTGGGTACGAATTCACCACCCATTCTTGAAAATATGATGCCGGTCATCACCAGGGAAGCTATCGCCAATCCAAAAATAACGCCCTTATGATCATAGGACCAGCGGATAACCGGAGCATAGGACCTGTGAAAGAGATTCATGATAAAGCGGGTTATCCCAAACTGCTTTTCTTTTTCGGGCCTTAGAAAAAGAGCCGAGGCTACAGGCAACCAGGTAAGTCCAAAAAACATGGCCCCAAGAAGGGCAAAACTAAATGAGAGGGCCATGGGCCGGAACATCTTTCCTTCCACACCACTTAAGGAAAGTACAGGAATGAATACGATCAGGATGATCACCTGGCCGAAGATGGCCGAATTAATCATTTTCGAAGCACCATCATAAGTGATCCGGTCCATCAGGGATTGCTTTTCATCCGGGTCCTTACCTTTCAGTTCATTTCGATTCAGGGTTAATCGAACGGCAATAAACTCAACAATGATAACAGCCCCGTCAATGATAATTCCAAAGTCCAGGGCCCCCAGGCTCATCAGGTTCGCATCGATACCAAATATGTACATCATGGAGATGGTAAACAGCAATGACAGGGGGATGATGGAGGCAATCACCAGGCCGGAACGCAGATTTCCCAACAATAGAACTACAATAAGAAAGACAATCAGGCATCCAAACAAGAGGTTTTCAAATACGGTAAAAGAGGTTTTCTCAATCAGTTCACTTCGCTCCAGGATCGGATTGATAAAAATACCTTCGGGAAGTGTCTCCTGAACCTCTGCTACCCGCTCTTTAACTGCATCAATGACCTTGTTGGAGTTGGCATCCTTTAACATCATAATCTGACCCAGGACCTTCTCTCCCTCACCATTGGCAGTAATGGCTCCAAAACGGTTTGCACTGCCATAGCGAACAGTGGCAATATCTTTTACCAGGATGGGGACCCCGTTTGAATTGGAGACCACGATTTGTTCCATATCCTCAAGGGAGGAGACCAGTCCGTCGCCACGAATAAAGAAACTCTGGTTCTGCTTTTCAATGTAGGCACCACCTGCCACACTATTATTGCTTTCAATGGCCGCAAAGATATCCAGCAGGGAAATCCCCATCCCTTTGATCCTCTCGGGATTGATGGCCACTTCGTATTGCTTTAGAAAACCACCCCAGGTATTGACTTCCACCACACCGGGAATTCCGGATAACTGACGCTTCACAACCCAATCCTGAATGGTCCGGAGTTCCATGATGGAGTACTTTCCTTCATAGCCGGGTTTGGTATCCAGAATATATTGATAGATCTCTCCCAATCCCGTGCTTATGGGTCCCATTTCCGGGGTCCCGAAGCCTTCGGGAATATTTGAAGCAGCTGTTTTTATCTTTTCAGCAATCAACTGCCTTGGAAGGTAGGTCCCCATCTTATCTTCAAATACAATGGTGACCACCGAAAGGCCAAATTTTGATATGGATCGGATTTCTGTTACTCCGGGAAGATTTGACATCTCCAGCTCCACCGGGTAGGTGATGAACTGTTCCACATCCTGTGTGGATAAACTGGTGGAGGTGGTGATCACCTGCACCTGGTTGTTGGTGATATCGGGAACTGCACCAAGAGGTATCTGAAGTATTGAATACACACCAAAGCCGGCGATAAACAGGGTCAGCAACAGTGTAATCAGCTTATTCTTAATGCTTAAATCAATGATTCGGTTAAGCATGCCAGGGTCAAAAAATTAGTAATCACTAAGGTCCTACTAATATAGCTAAAATAGTCCTTACTGCTTACTCATACCTGAGGGCATTTACTGGATTTTGCCGGGCCACCCTGTAGATTTGAAAGGTAATGGTGAGGATGGAAATCAGCATGGCAGCCAGTCCGGCCAGAACAAAGATCCACCAGGAGATCTGGGTGCGATAGGCAAAATCCTGCAGCCAGCGCCTGGCAATAAACCAGGCAGCAGGGCAGGCTAAGACATAGGCCACCAGCACCCATTTCAGAAGTTCACCATTCAGCAGAACAATGATCTTTCCAATGGAAGCTCCATTGGCTTTCCTTATCCCCACTTCCTTGAAACGCCGGGCCACAAGTATACCGCTGATGCCCATTAAACCCAGACAGGAGAGAAGGATGGCAATAAAGGAAGCATAAGCAACTATCCGGCTCCAGCGATCCTCATCCTTGTATTGTTCCTCCAGGATATCATTCATAAAGGTATATTCCCAGGTATACTCGGGCACGACTTCCTTCCAGATCGTTTCGCAATGCTCCAGTACCGCGTTAGTCTGACCCGCTTCGGCCTTTACAAACATATACCAGATCATGTTATAGTCAAAGGTGTGAAGCATCAGCGGCTGAATCTCATCGTGCATGGAATCGAAATGAAAATCACGAACAACTCCAATGATATTTGCAACACCTCCATCCCAACCAAGGTTCACCCTTTCGCCTAAGGGGTCTTCCAGCTCAAGTTCCCGGACCAGGGTTTCATTCACAATCACATTAGGGATGGTATCACCGGGTTCATCCCTAAGAAAATCTCTCCCTGCGATTAATTCCAGCCCGAGTGTTTCCAGGTAATCCGAATCGGCCCTCAACAGGCGAATGCTTATCCTTTCCCCTTCTGGATTCTGAATTCCATAGGAAGAACTTCCGCTGTTAAAATTCCGGTCGCTCATGGTAACTGACCTGACATTCGGCGATTCCAGAAAGCGTTCTTTCAGGGTTTCAACCTTCTGCACATCAAAATCCACGTGAATCACCATCGTATTATCCTTGTCCAATCCCACATCGTAGTGAAGCAGGTAATTCAACTGTTTTAGAATCATACCTCCGGAAATGAGCAGGGCAATGGCAATAAAGAACTGAAGTACCACGGAGACCCTGGCCACACCGCTTCGGCGAACCGAAAGCATTTCCCTTCGCAGAAAATGCAGGGGTTGAGCTCTTCGCAGCAGGTAAAGTCCAATATAGGAACTGGTGCTCAGAACAATAAAAACAAGGATTACAATAAGGAAAAGAATATTCGTGCCACTGGAATACAGGGTAAAGGCAAGCATGTCGCCCGAAAGTTTGTTGAACAGGGGAAGCAACTGTTCGGCCAGAATGATCCCCAGTAAAAGGGAAACCAGTGTAAGCACTAAGGATTCTACCACAAACTGAAAAAACACCTGCCAGCGACGTGCACCCATCACATTCATCAGGCCGAAATCCCTTACCCGGTTCAGGGCCGTACCGATGGAGATCATAACATAATTGAAACAGGCGATCAGCAGGATCAACACTGCAATGCTGGAAAGGATGTACAGTGATTTCTTATTCCCTTTTGTTTCATAAGAGCCCCACATGAAATCCGAATTCGAGGTAGAAATCCCTGAAGGGCATGAAATGATAACTGTAGTTATGTTCATCCTCTTTTAAAAAACCAGCTTCAATGGCTTGCCTGATACCTTCTCCATGTACCTGTTCCACCAGATCGGGACTGGCTTCCTCCAGTCGGCTCAGGTTGTTTGTTTCGTCGAGCAACACATAGGTATATGTATCTCCACCAAAGTCATTACTCCTGGCATATTCTCTGGAGTTCATATAAGGAATCAGGACACTCCACCTGAAAGAAGAATTTTTGGGTTGATCCGCGATAACAGCGGTGACTGTATAGAGGTTAAAAGGTGGGTCTTCAGGAAAAATGACCGTCCTTCCAATTACATCATCCAGATGATCCAGGCTGTCCCTGAAAATCTTGCGGGCCACACTTTCAGTAAGGACAACACTCTTTCGTTGATGAAGCGGTGTTTCCCGGTCTCCCGCCAGGAATTCGTAAGTAAACATCCGAAAAAATGTAGAATCCACAAATCCCACACCCTCCTGGAATACTTCCTCTTCCAGTCCGATAAAAACGGGTGTGGATTTCAGGCGGCAGGTGCTTTCCACTCCCGGGACACTTTGTTGCAGCACATCGGCAAACTCTCTCGGCTGGTAGGAGGAGAAATTTATTTCCCCATCTGCAGTCTTTACGGAACAGTACATACGATAAATCCGGTCCGCATTCCTGTGAAAATTGTTGTAACTCAATTCACCGCTTACATAAAGGAAAATAATGATCACAATGGCAATGCTGAAGGAGAGTCCGAACAGATTGATAAAGGTCCGGCCCCTTTGCTTTAGCAGGTTTCGAAAGGCATATTTAAAATAGCTGCTTATCATGTATTTGGATTCTAAGGTTTACATGCCCAGTGCCAATAGAATGCCAGAATTTAATTAGTTGACATAACATGCTGCCCCACAATTGATTGACGCCCATTTCTCAGCATTAGCTCAAAAACAACTGTTCAGTTTCTGAACAGTGAGTGTCAGTATTTTGAACGATTAGCCTTAAATTACAATGAAAAATCGAATAGATGCTGCCTGCCCGAATTCTTGTGGTCGACGACAACATACAAATTCTGGAATCGCTCCGAATCCTGCTGAAAGAGGAATTCGAAGTGATTGATGTTATTTCCAAACCCGCTCGCATCAACGAATTATTGTGGCGCAACAGTTACGATGTGGTGATGCTGGACATGAATTTTGCCATGGGAGAGACCTCGGGGAACGAAGGGATTTTCTGGCTGAATGAGATTAAAAAGAAGGACCCCTTGCTTCCGATCATCCTGATCACAGCCTACGGGGACATTGAACTGGCCGTGCGGGCAATCAGGGAAGGAGCCACGGATTTCATCGCCAAACCATGGGATCCGGAGAAACTGATTATTACACTGAACAATGCATACCGTCTTCGTAAGTCTGGCCAGGAGGTTAAGAAACTCAGGAACAAACAACTGCAACTTTCAGAAGATCTGGACCGGGAATACAAAATGATGCACGGATCCTCGGAGGGTATGACAAAGTTGATGCAAACAGTGTATCGTGTAGCTGCAACCGATGCCAGTGTATTAATTCTCGGGGAAAACGGAACAGGGAAGGAGGTTGTCGCCCGGGAAATTCACAAACAGTCCGGGCGTTCTGACCAGATTTTTGTGGGTGTGGATATGGGCTCACTGAGTGAAAGCCTGTTTGAAAGTGAAATGTTCGGACATGTAAAAGGTGCATTTACAGATGCCCGGGAGGACCGGGCAGGACGTTTTGAAACCGCAGATGAAGGAACACTGTTTTTAGATGAAATCGGAAACATACCCCTCTCCAGTCAGGCCAAACTGCTCCAGGTTATTCAGAACCGGGAGCTGATCCGTGTGGGGGATCAGCGGCCCGTTAAAATCGACATCAGGCTGATCACGGCTACCAACCAGCCCCTGAAGCAGATGGTGGTGGAAGGAAGCTTTCGTGAGGACCTTTTCTACCGTTTGAATACGGTAGCTATTGAAGTTCCCCCCCTGCGGGAGCGTGACGATGATGTGATTCTTCTGGGGGAGACCTTCCTGAATGAATATAGCCGTAAATACAATAAACCCGGACTGAAATTAAATAGTAAAGCCAGGCAAAAACTAAGGGAATATCCCTGGCCCGGTAATGTCAGAGAGCTGAAGCACACGATGGAACGGGCAGTTATTCTGTGTGAAAATATTCACCTGGGCCCTGAAGATCTGCGACTCTACGAAGAACATGGATCCACCATGGATCATTCTTTTAAGCTTGATGATGTGGAACAAAGAACCATTCTTACTGTAATTGAAAAGTGCAGGGGAAACCATTCGAAAGCTGCACAGATGCTGAACATTTCACGAACCACTCTCTATGCCAAATTGAAAAAATATGGGATCTAACCGCTTCTATATTTCCATTCTTATTAATTGCCTGTTGATCTTTGGTGCGGCCTTCCTGTTTTTTTATTTCTTACAGGTAAGACAGCAGCCCAACACTGCGGCAGGGATTGCTGTTTTAGCCATCCTGCTTACCATTCGCCTGGTTTTATTTGTAAACAGGACCAATCGGATCCTGGGGAACTTCCTTTCTTACATGCACGAAAAGGACCCCTCCCTTCATTTCTCGATGCGCTATGTGGAAAAGAATTTCCAGGGGCTCAATGAGGAGCTCGAAAAACTGATCAGGGAATTCAAAGAAAACCGGATCGACCTGGAGGTCCAGGCTCAATACCTTGCAACCATACTGGACAATGTTTCTACGGGTATTCTCAGTTTCAACGAAGGGGGTGAAATCCTGACCATGAACCAGGCCGCACATGAATGCCTTGGAACCAGCCGGGTTAATCACCTGAAAGACCTGGATAAAAAACATGGAGAAATGGGAGCCGCCATTCAAGGAATGCGGCCGGCAGACCAGCTTACTATCACAGTAAAACATGGGGCTACAGATAAGCGGATTAGTATTCACACTTCTCAAATCAAACTCAAGAAAGAAACGGTACGCATCGTTGCATTGAACGACATCACCCACCAGATGGAAGAGCAGGAAATCCTCTCCTGGAAGAAGTTAATCAGGGTCATCAACCATGAGATTATGAACTCCATGACCCCCATTATCACTCTGGCCATGGCCATCCGCAGAAAGCTCTCAAAGGAAGAGACTGATGCCATTCATAGTGCATCCATCATCGAAGAAAGATCCATTGCACTGGTACACTTTATTGAAAGATACAAGAAGTTAACAACCCTGCCCCCCATTAAACCGGAGCGCTTCCTGGCTGAGGATCTTTTTGCTAGGACGGAACAACTCTTCAAAGAAGAACTTGAAACAAAAGGCATCCGGTTTATCAGGCAGGCATCCTGTAATATTGAACTGGAAGCGGACCGCCAAATGCTGGAGCAGGTATTGATTAATCTGGTCAAAAATGCAGCAGAGGCCCTGCAGGAAACAAAGAATCCGGAAATCGAGCTCTTCTGTCAGCTTGAGAGCGATCAAGGCTTATACATTTCCATCCGGGATAACGGGGAGGGAATCCCGGCAGAGAAGCAGGAACAGGTATTTGTCCCCTTTTTCACCACCCGGGAAAAGGGATCGGGAATTGGGCTGAATCTCTGCCGGCAAATCATCCGGCTGCATAAGGGCCAGATTCATATTGAATCCATACCCGGTGAAGGCACCAGTGTAATCCTCAGGTTTCCGGCATAACACTGCCGGATCAATCGGACAGGTTTATCGCATATACATGGCCGTCATCTGAACCCAGTATGGCCAGATTCTCATATACCAGTGGAGAAGAGTGAAAATTAGCGGTCCGATCCACATATTCCCCATACTTGATATCCTCATGGACCTGTGGAAAATTAAATTCCTCCATAATCTTACCTGTTGACTTATGCAGCACATAAAATGAATTACTGCCAATACAGATCCTATCCCCTTTCACACAAGCCTTCCCCCAGGTCCGGCCATCCATCTCAGCGGTCCACAGCAAAGTGCCATTTTCTGAATCAATGGCGTGGAATAAGCGCTGGTCTGAGCTCCCCAGGAAAACAGTCCCGTCTATTATCGCTGGTCCTCCCAGCAGCCATTGGTCCGTGGGACTGCTATAGTGCCAGTTCTTTTTCCCCGAGCGTGCATCCAAAGAATACAGCCTGCATGATCTTCCTGCAAAATAAACCTGGCCATCATTTACAATGGGTGAACCATGGATGGCATTCACCCAGGGATAGGTTCCGTCCTGTTTGGTATCGTACTTCCATGCCAGAGAGCCATTCTCTATACGACTGGCATAAAACACACCATCCCAGTCGCCATACATAACCAATCCGCCAGATACTACCGGGGTGGTTCGAATCGCATGTTCACTCAGGGTCTGACAACGCAAAACATGCTCCCCGGATTCTGCATCCACACCCAGAAGGATTCCCCGTTCTGTTCCGATATATACCACTCCCTCGTGAACCACTGGAGAGGAGTGCTGAAAGTCCCAGGGATCCAATTTATTATTCACCTCCCCGGAATAAAGCACATACTTCCATTTCAACTTCCCTTTACGGTTGATCGCATAGAGTATATTACCGCTCTCAAAATAGCACAGTCCATTATATAATACTGCACTAGAGGAAATTTTGTCTTCCGATTTATACCGCCACTGTTCTTTGCCGGTTTTTGCATTAATGGCATAGAAAGTGCTGTCCAGGCTGCCAATATAGATCATGCCATTAGATATGGCCGGACTTGCAACCACCGGCGCAGAGGTCTGGAACGACCATGCAATACGCTCCTCCGTTGCAGTATTTGCATTTAAAAAAAACAACACGGGCAGCATCAAAAATATAATCATGGGAAACTTTATCATTGGGGGAATTTTTACATTGATTCTGTATTAGGAATATTTATCTTGTATTACCTAACAATATAATGATGCGCCAGATGAGAAAAACCCTCCTTCCACTGGACAAATTAATATTTTTTTGCATTTGCATGCTTTCCGGCCAGGTCCTGATTGGCCAGCAGTCTCTCTCCGATACAATCGAAATCTACCCGGTAACTGTAATTGCCATCCATCCCGGGACGGATAAAACCGAAACTTTTGAATTGGATTATCAGGATAAAATGGCTCATGACGCCGGAGCCTTGCTGGATCATATTGCATCCATCTCAAGCATACGTAAAGGGGGGGTCCTATGGCTTTGATCCGGTGTTCCGTGGATTTAAATACGACCAGCTAAACCTGGTGCTGAATGGTGCCCAGACTGCTTCGGCCGCATGCCCCAACCGGATGGATCCACCCTCCAGCCAGATGGCCCCCAATATGATACGGAAAATTGAGATACTGAAAGGCCCCTACGCACTGAGGTACGGAAATGCTTTCGGAGCAACCATAAATTTCGTTTCGGCCCCTCCTCAGTTCTCAGAGACAACTGAAGGATATGGAAGATTATCCGGAAGATACGACAGCAACGGGAATATTTTTCGTAGTGAGGCCCTTGCCGGGTTCAGAGGGAAAGGTGTCAACTTAGGGCTGTTTGCCGCCTGGTCCCAGGGGAACGATTACCTGTCCGGGGATGATCAGCTGATACTGGCCGATTTTATGAGAGCCAGTTTTGGTGCCCGCCTCGGAATCAGGATTTCTGAAAGCCAGCTGCTGAAACTATCGGCTACCCGGAACCTGGCCCGGGACACCGATTTTGCATCCCTCCCCATGGACCTGCGATCGGACGATACCTGGATGTTCAGTGCCACTCATGACATATATCCCATATCCGCACATCTAAAATCTTGGCATACAACGCTCTATGGCTCCTACGTGGATCACCTGATGGACAATCTATCCAAACAGCTTGATCCCCGGCCAGTCAATGCATCTACCCTGGCAAATACCCTGAATTTCGGAGGACGAACGGAAGGAGCCTGGAGTTTCAGACAAAGCAGGTTATATACAGGTGTGGACTACAGGTATGAAGGCGCCGAAGGTGAACGAACCAGAGATTTTCTGATGGGGCCCAATGCAGGAAACGAGGTAATTGACAATGTTTGGCAGGGTGGAGTTATTCAAAGAGCCGGGATCTTTACAGAATATCATCTTTCCGGAAACAGCATAAAGTGGATAATCGCAGGCAGGCTTAATCTGAACTTTGCTGAAATGACTGATCCTGATCCAAATTTCAGCGACCTGTATGCGGAAACCCAGTCCACCCAGGTGAATCCCGCGATCAGCATTGGCGCCACAAAGACCCTCACTGAAAAACTGAGCCTTGGAATCTGGCTAGGTCGGGTTCAGCGTAGCGGCAGCCTTACAGAACGCTATATCAACTACTTCCCTGTTGGGGTAGATCCCTATGAAATGCTTGGGAATCCCATGCTTGAATCCGAGATTAATAACCAGGCAGATCTGACCATGCAATGGCAATCCAGGCATACATCCATCTCCCTGGATCTGTTTGTGGCTTATCTGCAGAATCCGATTTCATCGTATATAGATACCAGCCTGAGCCCACGAATGCCGAGTAGTCCGGGTGTAAGAAAATACACCAATATTGACAAGGCAGTTCAAACGGGTTTCGAGGCAAGCTGGACCCAGGTTTTGCCTTTCGGCTTGCAGCACCAGCTCAGTATAGCATATACCTACGGCCAGGACCTGGAAAGAAAGGATCCACTGCCCGAAATTGCACCCCTTGATACAAGGTTTCACCTTTCGGGAAGTTATTTTTCCCACCGTCTGAAACCCTATTTCACTTTTCGCTATGTCATTGAACAATCCAGGATTTCTACAGAATTTGGGGAGACTATCACGCCAGCTTTTGCCCTGGTCGATCTGGGCCTTTCTTTTCGTTTCAGAAAAATAGCCGGCATCTCCGCTGGCATTCAGAACCTGTTTGACACCCTCTACTATGAGCATTTAAGCCGCTCCGTAAGAGATGCTGAATCAACTCCTATTTATTCTCCGGGCAGGTGTTTCTTCCTGGCCTTAAACCTGGACCTGATGTAGGTGGTGATTATTTTTTGAAGCCCCTGGTAAAAGGCACAAACCTTGGCACACGTTTTTTGTAGCTTGCATATTCAGGGTACTTTGCAGCTGATATGGATTCGCTGAAGTTGCTGCTTCCCAAAAATAAAAGCACCAGAAGAATGGCTCCCATCACTGACCAGTTTATCCAGGTTCCGGTAGCTGCCACACTGAAAAAGTAAAAAACAATCCACATGGCCTGCTCGGCAGCATAGTTGGGGTGCCTCATTATGCCCCAAAGGCCGGAATGCACAAATCCTTTTTTGTACTTCTCGGGAATCTCGCCTCCTGCTTCCAGCGCCTTTTTCTTCTCCTTATGGTAGTTCCACTGTTGTTGATCGGCAATGGTTTCAATTACAATAATGAAGATCACCAGGGCGGCTAAGAGATAATCTGCCCAACCCAGGGGCAATCCGTCCATACTTCGCACCGCAGGCAGGGTAAAAAGCAATATTAATCCCATCTGGTAAAGCGAAATAAAGAGCAGGTTAAACAGCGTCCATTTCCATCTGGCAGCAAATTCTGGCTTGGCCTGAAGTACCGCCCACCTGTAGTCCTCAGTTCCGGTCCAGAATTTCCAGGAGTATCCTCCTCTCCGGGAAAAATTATAGGTCAACCTGAGACCCCAGGCAGTAACAAGAATGGCCATCAGAACCAGGCGTGCTTCAAATCCCGAATGAACAGCAACCATCCAGACATAAACAATGGGAATCAGGCTCCACAGCTTGTCCACCTGGCTATAATTTCGCGAAAGTGTGCTTACCACAAAACAAAGCAGGGCTGCTGCCACGTAAACAATGGCCAGATTCACCAGAATCTCGTTCTGAGAAGCAGTAACCGATTCATCCATGGTAAAGGCCAGGATTGGAATGACAATGATGGTCACAATGAGAGCTAAAACAGTTTTCCACATATCAGGTCAGATTTTAAGGTCGTGACAAATATAAAAACTATTCTATATGCTTCTTAGAAATACCCGTGTTTCCTTACTGAAGATATAATCTGATCCAGTTAATGATGCAGGTGCAATAATACCACTTCCATCATGCATGGTTGCAGTCCCGGTGACAAGGACTCCTACCTTATCTTTCAGATCGATCCATCCACTCTCATCGGGCACTTTGATTTCACCGGCTGCAAGCCACTGAATAAAGATGTTTTGCTCCCACTGGCTATAGGGCTCTTTTCTTCCAAGGAGATTCATGGCAAAGCGCCTGCTTGCAAATTCCCAGAGTCCGTTTTCCAGCACTGCAGACTTTTTCATAATAGATTTCAATGTGGCACTCTCAATCCAAACGACTGTCACCTCCGATACCGCCACAACTGAGGCACTTCTGGGATAACCTGTCAACACCGACATTTCACCTATCAGACTACCTGATCCCACTTCATTCATGGTAATTCCCCGGATCTCTATTTTTACCCTGCCTGAGACAATCACAAACATACCATTATCGGGGTCCTCTTCTTTCACCAGGTATGCTCCCTCAGGAAATTGACGGCACTTAAATCCGTCTATAACCTTTTGAAACACTTCATCATCCAGTAAGGATAACCAGGGCAAAGCTCTGAGCATATCCACAGGTTTTTCAATCTCACCTTCGGAAGGAAGATCCACGGGTTTTTCCGCTCCTTTTTTCAAACCGAAAAGATCCCGTAAAGTATCAATGATTTTCATGGCTATTACCCATGATATGTATTTCTAACTATAACATCATATACGTTCATGCGAGATGCAAAGTTTCTTAACTTCCAACTAAAACCTCAGGGTATCGCCTGCAATCCTGTCTGGCACTGTATCGGTTTCAGTAATAAAATGTATAGGATCAATAGGTCCGTTGCTGTAAATGCCAAAATGGAGATGTGGAGGTGTGGTTCTTGCATTACCCGTATTACCCACAGTACCAATAAGCTGTCCGGCCGTCTACCATAGCTCCACGACTGACTTCCTGGGTTTCAAGATGTGCGAAGTAGAGATACATGGAACGCTTCGAATCATACAACCAGATATACCTGCCCCCGATATCCCCTTCACCAACCCTTGTCACACTGGCATTGGATGGGGCCAGTACCGGAGTGTGACGGGGAGCGAAAATGTCCACCCCATGATGTTCACGACTCCCCCCATCCCTTGGATCTCCAAAAAAACTTGCAATGGACTGACTATTTTTCCCTTTTACCGGAAAGCCGATGGACGGAAACTCCCTGATCAAGACTTTGAATGTTCCTCCCCGTAAAAGTTCGGGTTGCATACGCAGGGTGTAGTATGAATCCCGCCTGGGCTCAAAAACCAGACGATGCATCTCTTCATCCGCAGTAGCAACATGGGTCCGGCGTATGGCCGTATCCCCCGTCTCCCTGAACAGGTCTGCAAACAAAAGCAATGAATCGGCTGAGAAAACGCCAATTTCCACCTCAATCCGTATTCCCCGCTTAACAAAAAAACGGTACCCGGCTGCATCAGCACTATTTGGATTCCAGTAAAAAGACGACTCAAAGGGAAGGGTAATAGTTTCAGGGTTTTCAAGGGCCTCTTCTCCTGCCCTGATCCAGTCACGCCCCAGGGCAGTTTCAATTAAATTGGCCTGTTCGAGGGAATGCTGGTATGCTTCATGAGCCGAGCGGGGATAGAATGCCTTTGGAACAATTTCCTTTTTGCAGCCAGGAAGAAAAAGAAGTCCAATGACCAGACAGCTGAGAAGATATGGTTTAATGAATTCTCTCATTCGAAAATCGATAACATCTCTTTGACTCCATCTGAACCGGAATCATCATAGTAGTCTTTCATTTCTGATGAAATCATTTCTATGGCAACGTGACCAGACCAGCGGGGACACTCCTCCATGCCAATATAAAAGACTTCATCCATGCCGGCATGGAAATCAGAGGCCTCAAATACATCCAGAAGCTCATCAACCAGGGCAAAGACTATTTTATGTACGCCCGGATGCAAGGGACAATAGCTCTTGCAATACAAATCCATCTTCGTTGGGCCACTCATATTCATCAGGCATTTCTACCGACGGTGTCTCGTCAAATTCAGGATATTCCTTCAGCAGATTTCCAATACCCCCGGCCCAGGACTGATGACCCAGCAGGTTAATCTGGGGAACAATCCGGATGCCATGTTCACCACAAACGGCAACAAGCTTTTTCACATCCTGCTCTGAAAGGGCAATTGAATCCCTTAATTCGGGATGGGACTTGTATTGGTAGTTGTAATCGACCCGAAGGATCAGCACATTGATCTGTCTGGTGGCCAAATCATTTTCTATAAAACTGACAAATTGTTCCACGCCCGAAGGGCCTGGAGCGGCAATGCTGAAACCCCGGACGGGCACCTGTTCAGCAAGGCTTGTCTGGGCATTCAGGCTTTGAATTGCCAGGAAAATGGTAAAAAGAGTAATAAGTTTCCGGATCATAAGCTTATTTATTGAGATAGGTGAGTAGAAGTGTATTGTCATCATGAGGAAAGAAGCGATCAAACTCCAAATAATAGTTCTCGGGGCAAAATCCTACGAAAGCTTTGTAGCGCATTTCAGGGCCAACTCCCAAATCTTCTTCATAAAACTTGAACAGCTTTCTCTCTTTCGCATACTCAAACCATCCCTCCAGGTCTTCTATGATAAATCCAACATTCACCGCTTTTTCCTGAGTAAAAGCATGCATCCCTCTTTTCTCATCCACAAGACCCAAGAATCCGGTTTGGGAGACTTTATAAATCTTGGTCCACCCCTGGTCTGCTAACATCTCCAGGCCAAAGAGGTCCTGGTAGAAATTCTGCATGCCCAAGAGGTCCTTGTAATAGAGCCAGGTGATGGTTGAATGGATAGATAAGCCCTCTGGCAAGCTGTTTTCCCCGATAGACTGTATTGCATTCTTCTTATTCTGATTCAGGATGGGGACAAAATTTTCGTTTTCCGGGTGTTGATTAAATCGCTCAAACTCCAGCAGATATCCTTCCGGATCCACAACCACAAATCCATCATGGGCACTTCCCTCCTTAGGCTTGTATTCGTATTTGAACTCCACCTCCTTGTTTTTCAGGTAGGCATACCATTCATCGAGCTGAGCGGTAAGCAAGGCCAAAGCCACAGTCTTAGGCTCTTCGGAGGTGTGCATCCCCTTAGAAGCATCGACCAGAATGAGGTAGGAGTCGGCAGCCATTCTCAGGATGAAAGCCATTTTATAATCGGCTACCACTTCCATTCCCAGCGTATTGGAATAGAAATCGACAGCTTTTGCAAGGTCTTTATAGTAGAGAAAGAGGTTGTTGGCGCGAATGCCAAAATCGTCCATGGTTCTGAAGGAGGTATTTTGAGACAATAGCCGGTTTATCTCTCGCGGACTATAACTAAGCAATCTTCCAAACCGACGGGCCAGCTCGATGCTGGCCTCGCTGTTATAGCTCCCGCTTTCTTCAAGTTCCCTTTTATCCGATTTCAGTGACAGGTATTGTTCCAGTGTGGTCCCTTTATAAAGCAGAAGCACATCCTTTCCCACTGGCCACATCCGCTGGAAACAGATCCGTAACAAGCAGCTCAGATTCGCGATAGACCGGAACATTATGCCTGGCCGCCACTTTTTCTGCATCATGCATAAAACGGTCCATTTCAGCAGGAGCAAGTGGGGCGCTCAGAGCCAACTTCTTAACCCCGGCATTGATCAGTTCTGAGAACCCGCCTACTACTCCAAGTTCGTATGAATATGAATCCATATTGTTTTGATTTTGTTTCTGCTGATCCGTTTTACATCCAAAACAGATCGTACAAAGAAGAGCGATAGTTAATCCTGGAAACCTCATAGCTATTTTAGGGATTCTAATATATCAATGCTTACCCAATATATGTCCCTGTTCTTTGTATAGAAAATATATTTCCCGTCCGGCGAAACAGAAGCACAAAAGTCGACACCGGGCCCATTCACTACTGCTCCCAAATTTATGGCATTGCTCCAGTTTCCTTCCGAATCCCTGAATGAAACATACAGGTCGCCTTCTCCACCAAAACCATCCTTTCGATAACAATCAAATAGGAGGTAACTTTCGTCAGGGGCAATAAAGGGATGTATCCCATTCACCGGACTATTTACACCACCTCCCAATCTGACAGGTGCTTGAAATACACCTTCCTTCCGGCTAAGTTTGACTATGCCTCCCTCGGTCTGACCTGAAATATCAGTAACATAAATGGAACCATCAAGGGTGGCGCTTGCATACATTCCATCAGCAGCAAACTCAGGCGTACTCCACCCATCAGCCGATCTTTCCATGACCCAGATTCCATAGGAAGGCTGATCGGCTTCCGGCTTGAGCCTGGTGGTTCCAAAATATAATTTTTTACCATCAGGACTAATGTGGGGTTCATGATCCCAGCCCTTTGAAAATTCTGCAGTGTCAGGCGCTGTCCAGCCGCCCTCAATCCATTTACTCACCATGATCAGGTTCCTGCCCCTGTCATCGGCTCTCCGTGTAATATAAAACTCTTTCCCGTCAGGCGAAAATGTGCACCCAAACTCAAAGTGGCCATGGGTGGAAATGATTCCCGGCGCAAACAGTTTTGGAGTGAGGCCAGGCGGCTCCTCTCCAAAATAAGGCTTGTCTATTTTGGTGGGTTCACCACTCTGGTATTGAAATTCAGATTTTGTTTCATTTTCGTGATCAGATCTGGTGCCGTATATCTGGTTCAGGTTTTTCAGGGCATTCTCATTTTGCGGATTTAAATCCAGGGACTTTTCAAAGTTTTCAATGGCCGCTTCTGTATTCTCCGTCCATGCCAGCATTTCACCCAGACTATCATATACATTCCAGGAGCCGGGAAATGCCTGAACATTCATTTGTAAGACAGCAAGAGCTTCATCATTCTTTCTTTGTCTGCCATACTGATATCCAAGCACATTCAATTCGCTTTCAATGAGAAGGTATTGACTGGAATCGGCAAGGATCTCCTCAAATTTTTTTTGAGCTTCCTCAATACCCTGTTCGTCCATGATCTCCTTGATCAGGACAGAAGCATTTAGTTTGGATTCCTGAGATAAAGCCAGTGCCGGTAACAGCAGTAAAACGAAAAAAGTAAGCATTCTTGTCATCAGTTCCACAGTTTGTGCGATTCATTGGAACTAATGTACGTCAATCTTTGAATCAGGTCAACTTGAGCTTCAGATTAATGGAAAACCAGAACCGCAAGGATAACAATGATTATACCTGATAATAGAGCTACTCTTCCCGCAACAACCAACTTTTTTAGATTTGATTCCGTATCCCCTTTCTTTGCTCGTTTTGAATACACAGTGGCCAAAATAACTGCAATCGTAAGGACCACCACAAAAAGCAGCTTGGCTATCAACATCGGCATAACGCTCAATGCCCCCCAGAAAGGAGTTATCAGGTAAAGTCCCGAAATGATCAGCATGCTTAGGCCTATATGCCCCATGGTGCTTAGAATACTGGAATCCATTTTTGACCTGGCAATTCCCAGAAAAAATAAAGCGAAACTGGTTCCCAATCCCATGGCCAGGCCAAGGAAGTGGGCAATCAACATTCCATCTCTCATAGTAAAATCATTTTTGTTTTTTCTCAACTACCAGCTTGTCGCCACATTTTTGTTCCCATGCCATCCAGGTCTGCATCCCTTTCTCTATCTCTTCAGGAGTAGACTCAGCTGTTTTTCATGCTTACTGATTTTAACAATTGGGTATAACATTGACACTAGTGCAGAGCTCTTGTTCGTACTAAAATTTATGATTAACAAATATTTATGATTCCATGCTTTTACAATAGAGTCCTTTCTCTCTTACCTGGTATTTCCTAAGTTTACATGAGAAAATCGAAAATTATGAAAGGTCAAAAGCTCAAGCTCAACCATGTCAGTAGATTTATTCTTACCGGTATAGCAATCCTGATTGGAATGTCCTGTAACTCTTCGAAAACTGAGGCTCCGAATGGGGGATCAGAAGCAGGACCGAAGCAGCCGAATATTATCTGGATAGTTGGTGAGAATCTGAACCTGGATCTGGGAATTTATGGAGCTGAGAATGTGGCTACCCCGAACCTGGATTCGCTGGGTAAACATGGCATGCTATATACCCATGTGTTTTCCACAAGTCCGGTCTGCGCACCAAGCCGGTCCGCATTTATGACGGGCATGTATCAGACATCTACCGATACACATAACATGCGCTCGCACCGTGAGGACGATTACCACCTTCCTGATGGAGTACGACCTGTAACACATCGCCTGGCCGATGCCGGATATTTTACTGCAAACATCACCAGCATTGGAGATCGCATTGTAGGAACTGGTAAACTGGATTTGAATTTCGTAAACGAGGGACCCATATACAACTCCGAAGATTGGTCCGCATTAAAGTCAAATCAGCCTTTTTTTGCCATGATCAATACTCCCGAAATTGAGTATGATATTTATGACCGGCAGACTGCTTCCAAAGATCGTGTGGAATGGGTCGGCGAGAAGGAGCATCCACAAATCGCCACTTCAGCAAATGTTAGCGTTCCACCTTACTACCCGGATCATGAGATCACCAGACAGGAACTAGCCCGCTATTACAATTCTGTATCCGGAATAGACATACGTGTGGGGTGGATTCTGGAACAGTTGCAAAAAGATGGCCTCGAAGAGAATACGGTGATAATCTTTTTTGGTGATAACGGCCGCCTGGATGCCCGTGGCATACACTGGTGCTGGGATACCGGATTACGGGTTCCTCTGATCATCTATTGGCCTGAAACCCTTAAAGCTCCCTCACAGTACAAACCCGGAACTGTAAATAATGAGGTCATCAGCCTGCTGGATATTACCTCCACGACCCTGGAGATTGCAGGAGTTTCCCGCCCATTGAGCATGCAGAGTCGTGTATTCCTGGGGGAGCATGCCGATCCTCCGCGGACCTATGCCTTCAGTGCCCGGGACCGGATTGATGAAACAGTGAACCGGATCCGTTCTGTGCGCGAAAAACGGTATCACTACATGAGAAACTACATCCCCGGACAGGGCTTCGCTTCTCTGAATCGCTACAAAGAAAAGTGCTTCGCGGTCAAATCATTGATGCGTGAATTATATGCAACAGGCCAATTAACAGGGGCGGCTGCCGAGCTTATGGAACCATTGCCCTATGAGCAGTTATACGATACCTGGAATGATCCCCACGAAATCAATAACCTGGCTGATTCAGAAGATCCGGAACACCGTGAAGCACTTCTCCGGCTCAGGGCAGCACTGGATACCTGGATTGCAGAGACCGGTGACCGGGGAGAATGGCTTGAACCAGAGGAAATCATTATCCCCTTCGAAAAAGAGATGGATGCGTGGTTTGGGACCCCACTTTGGCATGAAAAAGAAGCTGATTAAGCGTATTTTACTATTCTGGTTTCAACTTAAAAACAGTGATGGTGCTATGCGTACCAACACGCATGGGTGGGCCGAAGGTTCCAGCTCCCTCTCCTACGAAAATTTTCGTTCCCTGATAGTCGTGCAGGCCCTTGTTATATGTATATATAAGTTCACCTATCAGGTTTACCGGGAACAGCTGTCCGGCATGGGTATGGCCCGAAAGGTAGATATCAACACCCTTCTCGTTTGCATATTGGATTCCGTCGGGACTATGATGCAAAAGTATGGTGGGCATGTTTGTTTCAGTTCTGATGCCCGGTAAGATCTTACTGATGGAGGGGAGTTCACCGCTGGCATGCATGTTGACACTCTTGTCATCTGCCAGCATATGATTCAAACCGATAATTTGCAGCTCTCCTTCCCGGGCCACCTGGTTGGAAAGCACATGCACTCCCACGTCCCTCAGTCCTTTTTTCACTTCTTCCACCCCGCTGTAACCATCATGATTCCCGGCTACAAAATAGACCGGCGCATCCAGGTGTCTGAGGGATTCCAGGCTTGCATCTCCGAAGCGGATTTTCCCGTCAAACAGATCTCCTGTAATCAATACCATATCCACCTTCTGCTCATTGGTGCGGTCCACCAGCTTCTGTAAAAAATCCGGGCCCCTGAAATGACCCAGGTGGATGTCGGTCCAGTGCATAACCCGGACCTCCTCTTTCAATGCACTTATTTCAAGCTCCATTTCATTGATTCTGACGTTGAAGGCATTGATGATGCCATAAACTGAAACCAGTAAGGCCAGAAGTAAAGCTGCCAGTCCGGAGTACAGAGGTTTCACCCTGATAAATAAATGAGCCAGGTCCACAAGCAGGACAGAAAATAAGAGGTAAAGCATAAAGCCCATCAGGATGGCGGCAGCACCATAGAGTAGCTGTCCGGCCGTTCCTGTTGCATTGGTAAATAAAGCCAGGCCCAGAATCATAAACGCTGTTAAGGAAGCAAAGCCCCATATAAGGGGCCGGGTATGCTCCATGCTGAAGTACCAGGCAAAACGCCTGCTCAGATATATATTTGCCCCCACCAGAATGGATAAGAACAGAAACATGAAAATGAGAGGTAAAAATTGTTTCATTGTGAATTAATGGAATATTAACCCGTATTTAGTTTTCTTCCTGCGCCAGCCTTACAATCCCATTAACCATGTTTGCGGGTCCCTTGGGAATCCAGGTCTTCAGAAGCATTTTCGGAATGGAAGCTACGGGTACGCTCTTTGAGTACATAGTCACTTCGCATTGCCCGTTACCCAGGTCCGTAATGGTATATCTGGAGAAACTTTCCTGCATTCTTTTAAGCCCCTGTTCGGGGTACATATCCGGGGCCGGATATCCGGTAAGAATAAAAGAATTATTATCAGGTTTCAGCTCCAATTTATAGCGTGTCACCACATCTGTATCCGGCATGGGCCACCGGCTCCTTAACTTATAATACGTAAGCCATTCATCCTCTGAGAGATCTTTAATTCGCTCGGTATGTTCGGCATCTTCCATAAAGTCCTTATGTCTGGAATCATCCTTCAATACAGCCAGACAACTTTCCACGCTAACCGCTGCCGCAGTGACTGCTTCAAATTCCAGCACATTGAACTTTTTACCGTTCTCGTCAAACTTTTCCAGGAAGTTGTAGGAGACCAGCACCTTTCCATCCTTTGTTTTATCCTGCTTCCAGCCCTCTTTCTGGGCTTTGATGTCAGGGCTCAGCAATAAGACACACAGAACCGCAATACCTGCCTTTACATTGTTCTTCATTACAACTCTGATTGGTACTGATGCAAAAATAACAAGTTATTGAGATTTACAATTTTTTAAATTCGGTAAGTGCAAACCATTCGCGCTCATCGGTATGGGTATGGTTCAGCTTCAAACCGCTTGCTTTTTCAATACTTTGAATATGTGTTGAATTGTATTTATGGGAGTTTTCGGTATGAATCGTTTCCCCATGCAGAAATTCTAAATCATCATTGAAGTGTGGCGAATGGACCACTAAATCTTTCCTGGCAACCAGGTGCATCTCCATCCTGAGTTTTTCCTCATTAAAGAAAGCAAGATGATCAAAATCATCCGCATTAAAATCGGACTGGATCAGGTCATTGACACTATTAAGAATATTCTTGTTGAAGGCTTCAGTCACCCCCCGTGCATCATTGTAGGCAACATGAAGTACCGGTTCTGGCTTAAGCATGTCCATCCCCAGTAAGAGAACATCTCCGCTTTTCATCTGCTTGCTGATATTCTGAAGAAGTTCCAGGGATGTATCCCACTCAAAATTTCCAATGGTACTTCCAAAAAAACAGATCAAGGCAGGCCGTTCTCTTTTAACTGAACCGAACTGAGATATAAAATCTACCGCATATCCTTCCACATGCAGGTTGGGAAAAGTACTTACCAGCTCTTCTGCCGAACTCCTCAAGGCAGGCTGACTTATATCCAGGGGCAGATAACGAATACTTGTCAGGTCCAGTCCCTCAGCGGCATTTAACAAAATCGATATCTTGGAATGATCGCCCGGGCCCAGCTCAATAATCTCATAGGATCCATATCTTTTCATTAAATCGGGAGCAATCTGCTTTAGAATTCCCTTTTCGGTGCGGGTGGGATAGTACTCCTTAAGCCGGGTAATTTCCTCAAACAGTATGGATCCTTCCTTATTATAAAAATACTTACTGGAGATGGATTTCTGCGGTGCCTGCAGTCCACCCACTATCTCAGCAATGACTTCTTCCGGGCCAATTTCCTGCAATAGATTGGTAATGGAAACCCGGTTCAGTGCGACGGTCTCTTCGTTTACGAAATTCATACGTATATTTTATAGTCCCTTTCCGGAATACCTGTTTCCGTAGGATTCTCAGGATCATTGCTCCATTCAAACCATCCACCATCAAATACGGATACTCTTGGCCAGCCCATGAGCCAGGCATTCAGCCAGGCTTCGCTTCCCCTCCAGCCGGTCCCGCAGTAAAAAGCATTGTGTTTCTCCGCTACCACGCCTACTTCCTTCCAGATTTCTTCGATCTCATGATATTCACGGGTGGTGTGATCCAGGTTGCGGTAGTTCTCCATATGGTAGGCATCGGTACCGCAATTTCCAAAGACGGAACCCGGAATCCGGCCCTTCTTCTTGATATAGTTGTATCCGCTTACTTCGCCAATATACTCCGGCCAGCTTCGCACGCTGACTAATTCTGCCTGGTCTGAAGCAATTATTTCTTTTGCTTCCGGAACATCCACAGCCAACTCGGGACGACCGGGAATTGCAGTCTTGAACTCACCCCGGTAAACTGGAGAATACTCCCTGGTGGTAACTTCATAACCGGCATCCTCCCATGATTTGAGCCCACCATTCAGGATGCGCACATCCTTCACACCGGCATACATCATAATAAAGGCAGCACGTATGGAACCCAGGTGTCCGGCACTGCTCCCCGGGAAGGGATCATTGTTATCGGGAAAGGAAAAACGGCCGTAAAGAATAACGGTAGTATCTTCTGTAATTCCCAATTTTCCCAGGGTCTCTTTCAGTTCTTCCGGGCTTCTGCGATTCCAGGTCTCCTGGGACTCAAGGGTATTGGTGTCCAGGTCCACAGCTCCGGGAATATGTCCTTCTTCGTAAGCTCCCCTGTTCTGGTAATGCCCGTGGCAAAGCACAAAATCGCTCCCGTCAAACTCAGGAGGTGCACCTCCATCCAGCAGGGTCTTCAGCCACTCCGGATAAACCAGCTGTTGATAACGCTGCAGGTGATCCATGGGGAGTGATTCCCGGGCAGACCATTCATCCAGAAATTGCTTGTATACCTTAATGTTTTCATAACCCGAACGGGAAAACCGGTCCGCCACCAGTTCAGACTCACTTGATTCGTAGCCATATATGATTAGCGATTGATCGGGAAGAATTTCCTTGGATCGCACAATCTCAATCCAATCGATGTAGTTGGTCCACTTCAGCGGCAGGCTCCTGGCACCCCTGATATGTCCTCCTCTGGCCTCGTTCTTTAATTTCCATCCGTTATAAGCCTCAACGGGCCGAACATCAATAATAGTGGTTTGCGGATCATTTAATTGTTTCAGAAGTTCTGCTGTGGTGATATTGTGAAAATTCATACAGTTCTCTATGATTGATTTAATGAAGTGAAATAGTCCTCCCATTCCAGATGCTTTCTTCCTGCCGCGGCCTCAAAGTCGGACTGTATATTAAATTCCCCATTTCGGATCTTCATGTATATCCCGGCAATAACCTTTCCCAGAAATTCACCATTGACATTCTGCTGAAAGGCCAGGTAGGCTTCCGGGCTCATCTCTTCATAATCCAGGCTGGTTACAAAGGCGGCATTCAGATACGCTGTCAGCTGTGTCTGGCTAATGGGTTCTCCTGCCAGGTTAAATATTTGACCTATGCCGTCATCTTCTTTTATCAGCTGTACATAAGCATAAGCCAGTTCGGGCCTGCATGTATAGGAACATAATCCATCCCCCGCACAGTTGGCAATTTTCCCCTCCTTTATGTAGGTTTCAATATACTCTATGTCAGGTTCGATGTACAACCCGTTCCTTCCTATAGACCACTCCATTCCGCTTTCTTTGATATCCTGCTCGGTCTGTCGATTGCTCTGCACAATGGCATCGAAGGTTGAATTTCCTTCATGTCCAATAATACTGGAATAGACAATTTTACGCACACCTGCAGCCTTTGCTGCATTTATAATATTCCTGTGCTGCTGAATCCTTTTCTCCGGGGCATCCATACCCGATACAATCATTACAACTTCAACTCCCTTCAGGGCTTCATCAAAGTCAGATCTCTTGTTATAATCCCCGGGCATAACAGTGATACCAAGATGCTCCGCTTTAGATAATGTTCGGGCAGTCCCAACAATATTTTCTGCTCCAATTTCACTCACCAGCTGTCGTGCTATCTCACTTCCCAGTTGTCCACTTGCAGCAGTTATTGCAACTTTCATAGAGAAATTCTTTTATGAATAACGTACAACTTCTAATAGTGTTTAAAATCAGTCGAGTTGGTTTGGATTAGCTTACAGGAATGCAGTGCATTTTCATTGGAGCGAAAAATGCGTAATTTAGAAATATGAAAGTATTCAAACCATGGGCCTTCCAGGGATCACTTAAGAGGAAGAATTATTTCGAAGGCTGGTATTTCAAACATGTCTCCTCCAACATGGAAGATGTGTGGTCATTTATCCCCGGGCTTGCCCTTTCCGCTGAGGGTCGCCAGGCCTTCATCCAGGTGCTGAATGGAAGGACAGGAGAATCCCATGTATATGATTATGACATAGAAGCGTTTTCTGCTTCAAGCAGGGAGCTGAATGTCAAGATTGGACAGTCCCAATTCACCACCAGTGGAATCTCTCTGGAGCTGAATAACAAAGACCGGAAAATATCCGGCAACTTTTCATACACTTCCCTGGAACAGTATCCATCGACCCTGTTGAATCCAGGCATCATGGGATGGTACTCCTTTGTCCCTTTTATGGAGTGCAAACATGGTATTGTCTCCATGCAGCACAAACTTACTGGAGGATTATATATCGACGACAGCTATATCGATTTTGATAATGGTACCGGCTATATTGAAAAGGACTGGGGCAGCTCTTTCCCTGAGTCCTGGGTCTGGCTGCACTGTAACACATTCTCTTCCTCACAAAGCTCTTTTACCTTCTCCGTGGCAAAAATTCCCTGGCTGGGGAGTTACTTCATTGGCTTTATTTCCTTCCTTAAGCTGGAGGACAGGTTCATCAACTTCAGCACCTGGTCCAAAGCCAGAATCGAAAAACTGGAATATGTCGAAAACAGGCTAAACATTCGAATTGTAAATAAAAAATACCAGCTTGAAATTGAAGCTCTTAACAACCAGGCTGGTCCTTTGAAAGCACCAAAACTCGGCTCCATGCACAGGATTATAAAGGAAACTGTGGATGCCAGCATAACGCTCAGGTTAAGTGATCACTCAGGGAATATAGTTTTTGAGGATAAGGGTACCCGCGCAGGAATGGAGCTGATTGAAAAAATATTAGATTACTTCTGACATTTATATGAATATTCGCCCGAAACTACATTTACTGGGGCCTGAGCAAATCTCTGCGGTCCATCAAAGTTCCATCCGCATCCTGGAGGATACGGGTATCAAAGTGGAATCAAAAAAGGCCCTTCAAATATTTGCGAAATCAGATGGACTTATAATCAGGGACAATGTGGTTCACCTTAAGGGTGAATTGATTAATCATGCCATCGGACAGGCACCCTCGAGTATCGAGGTTTTCCAAAAATCAGGCAAGCATGCATTTCACCTGGGGAAGGATCAAGGTCATGAAACCCATTTTGGTATTGGGGTTACCAACACATGGTTTCAGGATATAGGGAGCAATCAGGTTGAACTGTTTACCAGGAAGCATATGCAGCATTCTGCCAAACTGGGCGATCTGCTGGATAACTTTAATATGGTATCCACCTTAGGGATCCCTTCCGATGCATCTGTGGATAAACTGGACCTGTATTCTGCTCTTGATATGTATGCCAATACTGCAAAACCCCTGGTATTATTGATTTCGGGAGATGGGAAAATCAATGATGTGTTTGACTTGCTCTCCTTCCTTCACGGAGATATTTCATCCAAACCCTTTTGCATACCCTATGTCAATCCGATCACACCCCTGGTACTGAATGAGGCCACCACAGATAAGATGATTGCGTCCATCGATCGGGATTTACCCCTTATGTATTCCAACTACAGCATGTATGGAGGTACATCGCCCGTTTCTGAAGCTGATTCATTAGCACTGTTAAATGCAGAGTTGCTGGCAGGACTGGTATTTGGTCAGCTGGTAAAGGAAGGTAGCAAAATGATCCTGGGAAGCCTGCCCGCAGCATTTAATATGGCAACCATGGGAACTTATTATACTCCCAGCTCTTATTTATTGAACCTGGCCTGTGCCGAAATGATGGCTCACTATGAAATACCTCATTGTGGCACCTCTGGCAGCAGCAATGGCCGGGGGGCTGATCTGCTGGCCTCAGGAAATCTTTGGCTTAATCATCTAAGTTCCTGCATGGGGAAAATTGGTTGCGCGCCCTTTGTGGGTGGCAATTTTGATTCTCTGGCTTTTTCACCCACAACTGTAGTACTCTCAAACCAGATCATAGGTGAAGCAAGGCAATTTGCCGGGGGTTTTGCTTTTAACGATGAACACATTAATATTCATGAGATAAACAGGGTCGGTCACGGGGGGGATTATTTTACTTCTGAACAGACCCTTGCATCTTTGCATGAATTCAGCAATAGCAATTCCATATGGCCATCCCTGAGCCTGGATGCCTGGAGGGAAAGGCAGATGCCCACAGCTGAGAAAGAACTGATCGAATACACACAGACTCTCTATGCCAGAGCAATAAAAGAATCTGAAGAATCCATAGACATAATCAAAAAAGGGGAAGAATTCATCAAGCTATAAGCATGATATGAGTCATAGCAAAAAGCAAAAGGAAGGGATCGGATTCTGGTTAAGCACCTCACTGGTGGTGGGTAATATGACAGGATCGGGAATTTTTCTCTTACCCGCTGCCCTGGCCCTGTATGGAGGAATTTCTGTTTTTGGCTGGATCTTTACCGTGGCCGGCACCATATTCCTTGCGCTTGTATTTTCAAGGCTCAGCAGGTTGATCACCAAAGCGGGCGGACCCTATACCTATTCCCGGGAAGGATTTGGGGATTTTGCCGGATTCCTGGTTGCCTGGGGATACTGGCTTTCGATCTGGACAGGCAATGCTGCCATCGCAGTGGCAGGAGTGGGTTATCTGTCTGTATTTATCCCTTCCCTGAAAGAAAATCCCATGCTTTCTGCCCTCGTGGCTGTAGGAGCCATCTGGCTGTTTACTTATATCAATACAAAAAATATCAAGAAGGTTGGCGTGGTACAACTTGTCACCACCATCATTAAGGTTCTGCCACTGCTATTAATGGGAAGTTTTGGATTCCTGTATTTCAACAGTGCTCATTTTAAGCCTTTTAATCTTAGTGAGGCGTCTAACTTTGATGCGATCACCGCTACTGCCGCACTTGCCCTGTGGGCATTTCTTGGACTGGAATCGGCCACCATCCCTTCCGATAAAATAAGAAATCCAGCGAAGACCGTTCCAAGGGCTACCATCGCTGGAATCGGCATCACTGCCCTGCTTTATATCTCCAGTACCATAGGAGTCATGGGGATCATTGCACCGGCAGACCTGCAAAACTCAGCCGCCCCTTTTGCCGATGCAGCGCAAAGGATCTGGGGAGACTGGGCATATGTTCTGGTAGCAGCAGGAGCGGCCATTGCCTGTTTTGGTGCCCTGAACGGATGGATCCTGCTTCAGGGACAACTACCCATGGCTGCGGCCAAAGACAAACTCTTTCCCCCCAGTTTTAAAAAAGTGAATAAAAGGGGGATTCCGATCATAGGACTTCTTATTGCCAGCACACTTGCTTCTTTCCTGGTAAGTGTCAACTATAGCAAAGGACTGGTAAAGATGTTTTCCTTTATTATCATGCTATCAACCCTCAGCTGCCTGCTGCCCTATCTCTTTTCTTCCCTTTCTGAAATTGCGCTTTATCTGAGGAAAAAGAAGCGTTTCAATAAGCGCAGATTGCTTAGCGCTTCCCTTATTTCCATCCCAGCCTTTCTTTACGCTGTATGGGCCATAACCGGACTGGAATATGAAGTGATCCTTTGGGGCACTATCCTTTTAGCATTGGGCATCCCCCTTTATATCTCTATTAAATTCCGGCGTCCCTGAATCATTTTTGATGTTTATCAAAGATGCATGTTTGTTTAATTTATGTTAATTATTTGTTAAACAAACTTCTTCAAAATGCGATTCGCATTTATCCTTAATATACTAACTATCAATATATTTAGCGTGTTTTTTAGTCTCATAAATTATATGTTAAATTCTTATTTTTGTTTAATATTTATTATTTTATCATTAAACATTTTGGAGTTTGAACCGTTTACTTTACAAATCAAACTTCAAAATCAAAAGTCATGAAAAAACTAAATTATTTTTTAACGCTTACCCTTCTAACAGGGTTGTTTGTATTCTCGTCATGTGAAAAAGATGACGATACTCCTATGGAACCTGATCAGCCAATGGCCATGTCTATTGCTGCCATCGCTTCGGAAGATGCCAATTTCAGCATTCTGGTTGAAGCGCTTCTGAAGGCCGACCTCGTTTCTACTCTTGATGGTGCCGGAACCTTTACTGTTTTTGCTCCAACCAACGATGCATTTGAGGCTCTGTTTTCTTCGCTTGGGATAAGTGGAATTGACGATCTTTCCGCCGATGCCCTGACCCCGATACTATTGTATCACGTACTGGGAGAGAAAAACACATCCTCCATGTTTACGGCTGGATATTATAGTTCTTTGAGCCCTGCGCAGGGTCGCACTCTTTCCATGTATATTGGTACCTTTAATGGAGTTTCTATAAACGGATCTGCCACTGTTACAGCCGCAGATATTGAAGCTTCAAACGGAGTCATACATGTAATTGATGCTGTATTGATGCCTCCTACTGTTGTTGACCTTGCTGTTCAAAACGGAAGTTTTGGAACGCTTGTTTCTGCAGTGGTTGATGCCGGTCTGGCTGAAACTCTTTCTTCAGATGAAGGAACTTTCACAGTTTTTGCCCCTACCGATGATGCTTTTGCCGCACTCGGAGGTAACGTTCCCGAGGATCTGACTCCCATCCTGCTTTACCATGTGCTGGGAAGTCCGGTATATTCAGATGAGATTTCCAGCGGAATTGTAAGCTCTCTGAACGAAAGCGATTCTGAAATCGTTGTGGAAGTTTCTGACATGGGTGTTATGCTCAATGGTTCAGCAAAAGTTGTTGCTACTGACATTGTAGGAACTAATGGTGTGATCCATGTGATTGATCAGGTTATTGTGCCCATCAACAATGGAAGCATTTTAGATGCAGCCATGGGACTTGACGATTTTAGTTCCCTTGTAGCTGCCCTGGCAAAAGCCAATCTGGCCAGCACCTTTATGATGGATGGAGCCTACACTGTTTTTGCTCCTACCAACGATGCTTTTGCTGCATTTCTCCAGGCAAATAGTCTTGCCTTTGAAGATCTGACTGCTGAAGCCCTTGCCCCGATTCTGAAATATCATGTGCTGGCTTCCGAGGTCATGTCCTCAAGTATTTCAACCGGGTATGTGAATACCATATATGAAGCACAGGAAGGCAGAGCTGTTACCCTTTACGTTGAATTGGATGGTGGTGTAAAGTTGAATGGTTCTGTAAATGTAACCACTCCTGACGTTGAAACCAGCAATGGAGTGATCCATGTGATTGACGGCGTACTTAACCCAACATCTGTGGTAGACATTGCTCTTAACAACAGTAGCTTTACCCAACTGGTAGAGGCTGTAGTAAAAGCCGGTCTGGTAGAAACTCTGAGTGCCTCTGGTCCCTTTACCATTTTCGCTCCCACAGACGAGGCTTTTGCCCAACTGTATGCTGATCTGGGTGTAAGTGGAATTGAAGAGATTTCTGCAGAAACCCTGATCCCCATACTCCAGTACCATGTGGTTGCAGGAAATGTACTCGCAGCCGACCTTTCTGATGGCGATGTGGATACTTTGAATGGCAAAATCAGCATTTCACTTGCCGGACCAGTAACCATCAATGGAACATCTGAAGTTACCGCAACAGATATTCAGGGAACCAATGGTGTTGTACACGTTATCGATGAAGTTTTACTGCCATAAAATGGCTTAATAATAATTAGCGGAAGTGAAAGGGGCTGTATCATTAGGTACAGCCCCTTTCTTTATTATCCAGTAAAAGTCCTGCCTAGATCAATCGTGAACTTTTCACATAGTGAATGTTTCTTTCCTCCAGGTAGCCAATAAAATAGTCGAAACAGGCCTTATACCTGCCTACCAGTTCAGGCGGGAAAACACCTTTCTCCTTAAACAGGCCCTCCAAAAATAAATTGGCTGCTGCAGTTGCAGTATAACCGGTTGTGCGGGCCATGGATGAGGTTTCTGTTTCGGAACAATACTCATCATGCAGGAAATAAACCACCTCTTCTTTCAGGCCACTGGCATTTTCACCTTTTACAGTAACCCGCATCACAGTAATTTCCTCCTCTGTTTCACCCAGTTTCCATTCATTAAAGAGCAATTGACTGGTGAAATCCAATGGGGAGACCATGCTGCCTTTCACCATAATCTTTTCGGTGTCAAAAAATCCACTCTCCTTTAAGACTTTCACATACTCCACATGCCCGGGATAGCGAAGGGTTTTTTCCTTCATATTAGGGATATGCGGCATAGTGAATATGATGGACCTTAATCCGTCCGAATTGAAAGACTCCAGGGTCCCCACCTTATCAAACTCCACATATTCACAATCGGTCAATGGTTCACGAACCACCACTTCGCCGTGTTCAACATACCTGGCCGGACGTGTATACTCTTCAATGACATCGATGGGAGAAAAGGGGGCCTTATAGCAAAATGGCCACTTCCTGGTTTTGGGTAATCCCCCTACCAGGCACTCAAAGTCTGTGAGTTTCATTACTTCGTTGTAATAACCCAGAATCACATTGTCCATTCCCGGGGCCACCCCACAATCAACGATGGCGGTTACATTGTGCTCTTTGGCCAATGCATCCAGCTCCAATGAGTTCTCCGGGAAGAATGCGATATCAATCACGTTCATATCCGCTTCAATAATGGCCCTTAAGGTTTCAAAACCTAAAAATCCAGGGACCGCATTGATAACCAGCTCATGCTGTTTTATGGCACTTTGCAATTCCTTAACATCGGTAACATCCAGCTGCAGGGTTGTCAGATCATCACACTTTTGTTTGACTTTACTCAGAACACTTTCACTTAAATCGGTAAGTGTTACCCGGTGATTTTTTGCCATATCGATGGCCATGGCACTACCTACCATTCCGGCACCTAATACAATAACATTGCTCATAGAAGAAAATTAATATGTTAGAACCTTGACCTATAGTGTACCTATTATTGCACCGGCAGCAATAAGTGCCCAGAAAACCCATTGGAACATCTTCAAAACACCTCCCGGGATACCTGAAGTCATGGCAATAATAAATTGTGATAATGCAAAAAAGGCATACACGATTGCAATAAACCTGATCATGTTGTGTACATAATCGTACATGGGGCATAATTCATGACTTCCGGCAAACAGGACTATCGTAGACAAAACCATGAAAACAGACATGTAGTGAAAAACGCTTTGCATCACCTTTTTGGGGACAATGTCAACATCGGAATCCAATACTGGTTTCAAATATTCCTTTCTACCCATTGTGAAATGCCCGATAATGGCTACCAGGCCGATAAGCGCCGAAATAAAAATAAAGTAGTTCATAATCAATTAGTTTTAGGTTGGTATGGATGAAATTTAAGAAATTAATTTCAAAAGGTCTTAACTTGCATATATAGCTAAGCCTATTCCCATGAAATTCAAAACGGCCACCTCAAGAATAACTATTGCTGCCTTCCTGTTTTCTTTTCTGGCATGCACCTCCGGAGAAAAAACAACATTACGTATACTGACAGCCGGTATCGCGCATGAATCCAACACTTTCATACCTCATCTGACCGCCCTGGATGGTTTTTATATCAGGAGTGGGAATGATGCTCTGAATAACCAGGCATGGGCCAACTACCTGGCAGAGGAAGGGTTGAAGTGATTCCAACCCTCCATGCATCAAGTGGACCTTCGGGGATGGTCGCTAAAGATGCTTATGAAGCATTGCGTGATGAAATTATTGAAGGAATACAAACTGCAGGGCCGGTGGATGGCATATTCCTGGATATGCATGGGGCCATGCATGTTGAAGGCTATCCCGATGCCCAGGTCGACTTTATCCAGCAGATTCGCAGGTTGGTCGGAGAAAAAGTAGTCATTGCAGCCAGCTTTGATCTGCATGGAAACATCTCCCCGGAATTCATTGAAGAACTCAATATTGTTTCCGCCTACCGGACCGCTCCACATATAGATGGCGATGAGACTCGTTTGCGGACTGTGAAATTGCTGGTCGATGCGCTTAAGAATGATCTCTTGCCTCAGACTGCCCATATTAATGTGCCCATTTTAATCCCCGGCGAGAAAGGAATTACCAGTGTGGAACCCCTTAAATCCCTGTATGAAAGATCTTTCTCAGATTTCCGCAATGGAAGGGCTGATGGATGCAAGCATTTTTGTAGGCATGCCCTGGACGGATGTGTATAGAGCTGGTATGAGCGTTCAGGTTGTGGCAAGGGATAAACAGAATTTCCCTTTGGCCCGGGCCCAGGCGGAAGCACTGGCAAATGCCATCTGGGAACAGCGCGATATGCTCAAGTTTGATACTCCAACTGCCTTAATTGATGAGGCCATTGAGACTGCCCTGGAAGCTCCGGAGACCACTGTATTTATTACAGATTCGGGCGATAATATAACTGCTGGCGCAGCGGGTGATGGAACTCTTGTGCTGGAACGGCTGCTGGCATATAAGGTCCCGGATGCAGTTCTGGCTGGTATTGTAGACCCCGAAGCTGTGGAACAGTGTGTGTCTGCAGGAGTTGGTGCCGAAATAAACATCACCGTCGGGGGCAAAATTGACAATGTATACAGCAAACCATTATCCATTTCCGGCACAGTGATACGTCTTCTTCCGGAGCCTCCCGAGAACACTCAAATGTCAGCTGTTGTCCAGGTGGAAGGTGTCATGCTGGTGTTATTAAGTGGACATAAGGCGTTCACCCATCCTGATCATTTCAAGGCTGTGGAGATTGATCCGCTGGCACACAAGATCGTTGTGGTCAAAGAAGGATATCTGTTCCAGGGCCTTCGGGATATAGCTCCACGTTCCATTATGGCCCTCACACCCGGCTTTGCCTATCAACTGGTCGAAAAGCTTGACTACCAAAATGTCAGAAGACCCATCTATCCGCTCGATCCCCAGATGACCTGGTCCGCCAAAGTCAAATGATATGGAAAAATGTAAGCTTTTGATTTTGTAAATTGCTTTTAGCTAATTTTCAAAGAAATACAACAACACATGCAATACAAACAGCTGGGAACCCGTGGTCCGCTTGTGTCCACCATCGGATTCGGGGCATGGGCCATTGGCGGAATGCACTGGGGAAAAACGGATGATGAGGTCTCAATGCAGGCCCTGCACGCAGCCATTGATCAGGGAGTTACCCTGATCGATACTGCAGATGTTTATGGCTTTGGTCACTCAGAAGAGTTGATCGCGAAGGTTATAAAGGAGCGCGGAAAAGAAAACCTGGTAATTGCCACCAAAGCCGGAAGCGATTTCTATCATGCCGATCCTGCAGATGATGATGGTTATGGTGCCATTACACCGAATTATTCTAAGGAATACCTTATTTCAGCCGCGGAAAAGAGCCTGAAACGTCTCAAGGTGGAAGCGCTGGATATTCTTCAATTGCATAGTCCTGAACTGAAAATATTGGAGAGAGATGATCCATGGCTGGCCCTGGAGAAAGCTGAAGAAGGATGGGAAGATTAAACATGCCGGATTAAGTATAAAGTCCTTTGAAGAGAGCAAACAGGCACATTTGCTGGATCAACATCATGATATCCTGGATTGCATCCAGGTCCGCTATAACCTGCTGGAGCGGGAGGCTGAAGATGTCCTGTTCCCCAAAGCTCTTGAACATGGCATTGGAGTGATCGTAAGGATACCTCTTCTGTTTGGGCTATTGACCGGAAAGTTTGACAGAAATTCAATTTTCGGGAAGGACGATCACCGGAGGATGAATCTGTCAGCAGAAAAGCTGAATGACTATCTGGGCGAGCTTGAGTTGCAGGAAAACCTGTTTAACCGTTATAAGGATCAAAGCAAAACTCAGGTCTCCCTGCGGTTTTCTCTTACACACCCTGCCTGTCAAACGGCAATCCCGGGAGCAAAAACTTCACAACAGGTGCAGGAAAATTGCAGCAGTTCAGATCTGGGCCCAATTCAGGATTAGGAGGCTTTTTCATTTCGAATTTTATTTTCGCCTGTATGGTCGAATCCTTTCTTACGTTCATATTCAATCATACTTTTGGGGCGCAGGTTCACAATCATAGCCCGACGATGTGAGTTGGTGATATTCCCTCTCGAATAGTGGACTGTTGCTCCATGATGTAAGACGACCGAGCCTGGCAGAAGTTCTACACAAACTGCTTCATTTTCATTCCCTTCACAAATAAGCGCCCCGTTTTTTGCAGACGAAGCGTGTTTCCGCATGGGTTTAAGGTGCGAGGCCGGAACGTACCACATGCATCCTTTGTCGAGTGTCGCCTCGTCAAGGGGCATCCAGGCGCTGATAGCCCTCTTATCCGGCATATCGATCCAGTAGGCGCAGTCCTGGTGCCAGGGGGTTATGGAGTCACTAAAGGGCGCTTTGTCAATTAGCATATCAAAATCGATCTCCAGATCATTGCCCAAAAGCTGTCGGGCAACTGATGTGATCCTATTGTAATATGTTGAATCTCTTAAGGCAGGAAAATGCCTGGAAGGCACCATTATCTGAGTAATACTCTCTTTTTTTGCCTGTTGGTCCTCACCTTTTAAATCACGACGGTTTGCACCAACATCGATTTTCCCATCGATGAAATCATTATAGATCTTCTTGTATTCCTCAAGCATATCTTCATCGATCAGGTCTTTGATAACCAGGTAACCATTTGCCTCAAAAAAGCGGATATCCTCTTGTGATATTTTTAACTCTTCCATAGAATAATCTTTTCTTGAATTGAAGACTTTTTGCCTTGTCGTCCTGATTTATAATAACAGGAAAGTTCGGGGAATTGTTTCCGTAATGTTGCAGCAGAATATATTAGGATAGACTATTTCCCTAATTTTTTAAACAATGTGCTTATGATGTGGATATTCATTCTCTGGTCACTAGTATTAAAAGTGAAATTTATATGTTAGTTTTAAACTCAAATCCTTCCAATATTATTTGAAGTAAGACCAATGGAAATACAGAATGACGAAAAATTCATAAAGGGCGTTGAGAGCTTAATTAATCCTATGGAGGTAAGCAACCTGCTTTTCTTCCAGAGGCTCAAAGGATTGCTGCCTCCCGCTTCTTATGAAGAGAATGCTACTCACAGCATCAAAAAATACTCCATTAATAGGATTTGTGATTGAACCCTATAGCCTGTTTTTATTCTTCAAACTCAGGGACATTGAATACGCAAAATCAATGCTGCCTGATCGCTATGAGCTTGCAAAGACCAAAATTTTTGCCGATGAAGAGCCGGATTACTACATGGGAATTGGCAATCTGAATACGCGTGCAAGTTCTTTCTGGGGAATGAGACAGGAGTCTTACCTGATTGCCACCGATAAAGAAACCGGGCTTTTATCTTTTATTTTTATCGACATATTGAGCAATACCCTCATTGCCATGCCTCAAAAGGGGATTGATAATCCCAATTGCAAAAAGGCCATGTTCACAACCAGTGCCAAGGGAGAAGTCTTTCTACATTTTATAGAAAACAAAACAAACAGGGAGCTTCAGTTTTCCGGCAGCATTAAAAGGGGAACGATGCGCAAACTGTATCAAAGCCTCTGGCTCATGGGGAATACTTCAATTGCCTTCAGCAAGAAGCATAATGATGGTGATGATAATCCTTTTGCCGTAATATTTGATCCTGCAGAAGTTGAGGAAGCACTGGATATTCCTGTTGAAGATATTCACATAGCCGAAAACACACTTTTCCCTGGCCTTGCACATCCGGAACCCAGCAGGGTCGTCTGCTTTCCTTTTGCCCAGCATTATATTGCAGATAGCCCGGGTTGCCGAACGATAATTAAGGACCGTGACGACCTGATCGATAAGTATAACAACCTGGGGGACCCTGGAAAACTAAAAATATTCTCTGCCTGGACAATCATAAAACAGGTCTCAGCCGGAATTGCTGTTGTTGTGTTAATTGCCCTGTTGCTGAAGTTCCTGTTGTTTTAGGATTTTAAAATCCTGTTTGCAGCAAGTTTACCTGTAAGAATGGACATGGGCACCCCTGCCGGACTGTAGGTCCATTGTCCTGCCTGGTAGATGGAAGGTATAGGGGTTACAACCGCCCGGTTTGCCTGCTGGATCTTATGGATCACCGGAATCGGTTCCTGGAAAGACCACCCGGTAATGGCTCCCTCCGAACTTGCCACCCTGCTGGCATAGCTCAGGGGTGAAAATGAAAAACGGGTCATGATCTTATCCTTTAACATGGGATAAACCGAATCGGCCAGTGCCTTTATGATGCGATCTTCCATTGCCACAATAAACTCCTTGTACCAGCCCGAATCTGCGATCAACTTAAACAGATCATACTCGGTAAGTATACTGATAATCAGTCCGGTTTTACCCTCTGGAGCCATGTCCGGATCTTTTAGGACCGGAATGGATATCTCAAAGGTATTCAGGGCAAGATATTTATCCAGCCAGCTTAGAATCCTGCCCTTATCCACTTCCCCGGGTGCTTCTAATAATTCATTAAGTTCACTCCAGTGGGTTTCTCCCAGGCCCTGTTTCGATGGAGAATAAAAGAAGTGTCCATGGGCAATCTTCTTAAAACTCTCCGGGGGTTCATCCACCTCAACATAAAGCGTAAATACCGAATCCCCTCCCCGTTTCTCAAGCAAGCGCACCTTAGTCTTCTCAAATCCCGATCTTATCCTGGCTGAGTAACCTTCGGTCTCGGTGATCCTGTAGAAGGTTTTCAGGTCAGCCGCCCATATAAGATTCTCATAGGTATAGCTAAGCCTGTTGTTATCCATTACCCTGTGCTCATGAGCCAATACCTGTTCAATGGACGTTTCCCGCAGGATCTCCCCTCCCAATTCCAGGAATTTGCTTTCCAGGGCCTCGGCAAGCTTACCCACACCTCCCCGGGGATAGAAATAATCCAGGTAGAGCGAGAAGTAGCTCAGCGCAAAAAATGTGGGGGTATTCTTAAAAAAATGCTGGGAGATCATGTCTATCAGGGAAGGATTTTTAATCAGCTTCCGGAGGTAGGGCTCTACCGGCATATTCATCCGGTTGATCTTTCCGATGGTAAATATGAATTTTGGCAACCAGGGAAGCAGTTCTTTAAACAGGTAGGTCCTGTCGCGGAGGTCCTTGAAATTGGGATTCTCTACACCATAAAGCACATCCATCTGCTTCATGACCTTCCGGATAATCTTAATAAGCCGATCGATTTCAGCTTCACTTTCAGGATAGATCCTTTTCAGCAGATTACTGTATTCAGTTAAGCTGTGGATGTCTTCAATATTCAGGATTTCATCTTCCACACCCACAGATACGGGACTTTTAACCACATCGAGCTCTATGCCCAGTTCTTTTAACATGGGGAAAATGATTCCCGCATTTTCAAGAGCCCTCAAACCAGCTTCAAATTGAAAGCCATCCCGTGAAAATGTACTCACAAGACCTCCGCATTCCCGGTTCTTTTCAATCAGCAGTACCCTGTGGCCCTCCTTGGCCAGATAAGTCGCGCTGGTCAATCCGGCCATCCCTCCCCCAACGACAACCGTATGGTATTTCTTTTCAGTCATTCAGGTTCAAGATTTCTGGATTATATCCTGTACTTTAGTCATCTCTACGCTTTTTGCCCATATTTCCTGGGCAGCTTCCTTGTCCAGAGCAGGAGGTGCGGGTTCCTCTTCCGTGGTCAGGTTAAAGAAGTTTCCGCTTAATCCTTCGACTTCACCGGAAACCCCGAGGTAATAGATCGACTCGGAGGCAATATCCGTAGGCCTCAACATCTTATCAAATAAATTCCTTTTAAACCAGCGGTAAAAGGCACCGTTTTCCTTCCCGGTTTCCGATCTGACCGCACCTGGATGCATGGCATTTATACTCACTCCCGAATCCCTGAAATACTCATCGAATACAAGCATGGTTTGAAGCTGGGCAAGCTTGGCCGAACCATAGCTTTTCAACCCGGAATAGCGGCGTTTTTCCCAGTTCAAATCATCCAATTCCAGGCCCCAGGGGACAAAGCGATGACCTTCGGAATTGACCAGGATGATTCTTGCTTTTTCCTGCGATTTAAGCTTCTCACTTAACAGGATGTTGATCATAAATGAAGAAAGGTGATTTACCAGAAAAACCTTGTCAAATCCTTCGGGGGTCAGCTCCCTTTTGGTGCGATGCACTCCCGCATTATGTACCAGTACGTCAATGGAAATGTCGATCTTCTTAAGCTCCTCAGCCGAACGCCGTACATCTGCCATTATACTCATATCAGCAAGGATGTACTCACAGCTAACGCCAAATTCCTTTTCGAGCTCCTCTTTCAGCGCCGAACTCTTGTCTTCACTCCGGTTTATACACAGGAGATTGGCTCCCTGGGAAGCGAATTTCCTGGCTGTAAGGTAACCTATCCCTGCTGTGGCTCCAGTGATCACTACCAGCCGATCCTTGAAGTCTTCGGTACAGATTTTAGGATCCCGCCGGTTGTTTTTAATCATTGCCGAGATGTTGGACACCTCGTACTCGTTGAAATATTTAGGCAGCTTCATAAACTTCATGTATCTCAGCCAAATTTCCTTCTCATAAACCTCCTGTAAGCCTTTCCAAACCTTGGAATATTATCGAATATATCTCCCCAGAGATCGTAATAGTCCCGTTGTTCAATGATCTTTCCTTCATCATTTAAGGTCACACGGCTGGAACCATACATCACCGAACTCGGATTCTTTTTAAATTTAATGGTCATCTCCCATTCTATAAAAATGAACTTATCCTGCTGGGCGGTCCGGACAATATGCATTTTTAAATCATTTGAGCGATCTGTAAGTCGCTTGGTCATGGCTTTAAATTCCTCCATTCCATGAAGTTCCTGAATGGAATCCCTGAAATAGATACTATCATCGTAATAAGGAAGGATGTGTGACCAGTCTGGCTTCCCTTCCGTATTATATGTTTTGGACCACAATTCTTTGATGCTCTCAGCATTTAATACTGTCAAGGAGCTTGTTTCTTCCTGTTCTTTTGCTTTCTCGTTCATATTTCAAAAGGGATTGTGAATTCCTAATAGAATTCAGGTTCTGTCAGGAAAGATCTCATCTCTGATTTGCATTAGTTCCTCGAGCGTATCAATGTCTGGGTCGACCGGAACCAACAAAAGCGGACTCAGGCCCTGATCGGGATGCTGAATTGAATTGGATGGCTGATTCAATATCTTTTTTGAAGCTCCAACGACGAATTGCTCCGATTCATCAATAACGTACCCGCTCAGGGTGCCGTTATAATTCAATCTTACGTAATTGGTAAATATTTCCCTGCGTGTAAGGTAGATTTCACCCTTGAAAAATTTTCCCACACTGAGCTGAACAGTGACTCCGGGATGACCGTCCTGATCAGGGTCTGTCAGGTTGGGATCGTTTGGATCTGTCGATAAGGGTTTTGAGGGATCTCCGCCTATTCCCAGGAGGCTGGGTGTTGCCGGCCGGTAGATATGCCAGACTCCATCTTTTTGGGATAATTCAACTTCCTGCACCCTGGGTTTAATGGCCTGGACGGCTTCGTCACTGAATACCGATTGGGCATTTTTCTTACTCAGTTTTTGTTCTGCACGTACAAATCGATCAGCCTGCATCAGCTTCCCGTCTTCCAGGTAAAAATCTGTAAACCCGTAAGAAATGATAAGGGTCCGCATGGTAGTTCTGGTGGTCGTATCTTCGTAAGCGACCACATCATAATGCGCATAATGACCCACGATTGCCTGCCGTGCACTCTCCAGGTCTGCTGGATAGTTAGCATTTGCTTCTCCCTTATCGAAATTATACAAAGGAGACTCCGGCCAATCCAGGGGGCCGGAACAAGAATTCAGTAAAAACAGAATGACCAGCATCCCCGGAGATATCCATTTTCCTTTTTCCTTCATAGTCATAAGACTTGTTAAGTTTTGCAACGAAGCTATTAAAAAGACTTTTGTATTCCAACTCCCTATGAAATCTCCTGGGTGTTCAGCTCCTGTTTTCTTATTTTGATCACCCTTGTATTGATCATCTTGCTGATGTTCACGGTAATCTTATACATGACCGGAACAATGACCAGGGTCAGAAAGGTGGCGAAGGTCAGTCCAAAAATGACCGTCCATGAAATGGGTCCCCAGAAAATCACCATGTCTCCTCCAAAATAAATATTGGGTTTAAACTCCCTAAGCAATCCGCAAAATCAATATTCAGTCCAATGGCCAGGGGGATCAATCCCAATACCGTGGTAATGGCGGTGAGCAAAACCGGCCGCAGTCGTGTACGCCCGCCTTCGATCACACAGGCAGTGGCATCAGCCACAGGCAAAAACTCGCCTTCCCTCAATCCCAGATCCTTTCTCTTCTGCCGTTTCAGAATTTCAATGTAGTCAATAAGCACAATGGCATTGTTCACCACAACTCCTGCCAGGGAGACAATTCCTATCCCGGTCATGACCACCACAAAATCCATTTTGAATGTGGCTATGCCCCCAAATACCCCGATGGTGCTGAACAGCACACTGGCCATGATGATGACTGGTTTTACCAGGGAGTTAAACTGGGTCACCAGGATCACCAGGATCAAAGACAGGGCAATGAGCATGGCTCTTGAAAGAAAAGCCATGGATTCCATCTGCTCCTGCTGTTCTCCGCCAAAAGCAAATCCATAGCCCTCGGGGAAGTTGTAGTTTGCCAGCAAGGTGGCCAGCTCCGCATTAATTCTGGTAGCATTGAAGCCCTCTATAACATTGGATGACAGGGTTATCACCCTGTTCAGGTCCTTTCGGTTCACCGCCCCGTAGGTACTGCTGTATTCCACATCGGCAATGGCTGAGAGCGGAATCTGAATGGTCTGGCCATCGTCCATGAAGCTTAAGGAAAGATTCAGGAGCGAGGCAGAATTATATCTGTACTCTTCTTTCAAACGCATGTTGATGGGATATTCATCCTCCCCTACTTTGAAATCTGATACCTCCCTTCCAAAGAGGGCCGTTCTGAGGGTGTTGGCCACCTGGAAAGTGGATAGTCCATAGCGCCTGAGTTTATCCCGGTCCAGTCGCACCAACAATTCCGGCTTCCCAATATCCAAATCCATGCTGAGGCCTTCAATTCCCTGTATGTCAGAGTTCTCAATGAGCATCAGGACAGAATCGCTGACAGCCAGCAAGGTTTCAAACTCATCCCCAATGATTTCCACACTGATAGGATCTCCTGCTGGAGGTCCGGATTCATCCTTTTCTATGGCAAGCTTTACCCCGGGATACCTGTTCAGGAGCTTATCACTCATCTCCCGCATGATCTCAGAAGTAACTCACCCCCTTCCGAAGCTCATACTCCACAAAGGATACAGTGGTAAGTGCCTTGTTTGGCACGCTGCCACTCTCAAACTGTTCGTTGCCTACGCCTACAGTGGTCAGTACCGATTTGATAATTTCCATCTCCCGGTAGGGTGCTATGATCTCCTCAATATCCCGTTCCAATTCATACACAAATGCATTGGTGGCGGTAACATCGGTCCCGATGGGCATCTCCGTAATGACGTTGATGTAGGAAGGCTCATTTTCAGGAAAGAAGGTCACATTCACATCCCGGGCCATGAAAAAATCCAATGGCAAAAATGAGCAGGAAAAATGTACCGAAAAAGAAGTATACAGGATTGTATTTTCGAAGGGAAAAGGTCAGGATCTTCAGGTATATTCCTTCAAGCCAGACCAGAAATACTTCCTGAAACCAGAGCTCTGCCTTGTGGAAGAAGAGTGCATTCAGCAAGCCTATGAGTCCGAATATGATGGACAGTGATCCTGCGGCGTTCCATCGCGAGCAGGTAGAAAAGGCCACCCAACACAAAAAGTGAAGCTGCAATCAAATAGCCCCTTTTCTTGTTGGGCATGTTGTTTTTCCTGTCGGGACCTACCCTGATGAATGTGGCTGAGAACACGGGGATGATAATCAGAGCCACAAACAAAGAGGAGATCAACACAATTATAAGTGTAATGGGCAGATTCTTCATAAACTCGCCCGTGATGCCGCCCCAGAAAGCCAGCGGTAAAAAAGCGGCCAGGGTGGTAGAAGTGGACGTGATGATGGGATAGGCTACCTCTCCCACGGCTGCACGCGCAGCCTCAAATGGAGCATGTCCCTTATCCACGTATCGATAGATATTCTCCACCACCACAATAGCATTGTCCACCAGCAGGCCCAGGGCCAGAATCAGGGAAAAGAGTACAATCAGGTTGATTTTATAACCCAGCAGGTTCAGGATAATGAAGGAAAGGAACATGGACATGGGAATGGCAAGGCCCACAAAAAGTGCATTGCGGGTTCCCAAAAAGTAGAAAAGTACCAGGATCACAAAAATGACCCCCATGATCATGCTGTTTTCCAGATTGCTCAACTGCATCCTGATCGTTTCTGACTGGTCATTGGTCAGGGTAACCGTCATTTCCGCCGGCAATGCCCCCGATTCCATGGCTTCATCCAGAATCACAAAAATCATGTCTGTGGCAGCCAGAAGGTTCTCCCCGCTTTTCTTGATCACCTGCACACTTACCACAGATTGCTCATCGAGGCGGGTGAAGGTCTTTGCCTCTTCATAGCCATCCTCCACTTCCGCCAGATCCTTCAAATACACCACCACCTGGCCGTCCCTTTTAATAATGATGTTTTCCAGTTCAGTGATGTCCTTAAACTCCCCAATGGTCCTTACCGACCGCCTTGTATCGCCCAGCATAATTTCTCCTCCGGATATGGACACATTCTCCTGGGCAATGGCAAACTCGATATCATCAAAAGTGAGCTGATACGCTTCAAGTTTGAGAAGATCCACATTCACCTTGATCTCCCGCTCATCCACGCCCCTGATCTCCACCTTGGAGATCTCTCCCACGGATTCGATCCTGTCCTCCAGGTATTCGGCATAACCCTTGAGTTCCTCAATGCTGTAGTCACCTGAAAGGTTGATATTTATGATGGGAAATTCTGAAAAATCGATGTCCTCCACAGCAGGATCCAACAGCAGATCGCCGGGCAATTCGCTTTTGGCCTTGTCCACCGCATCTTTCACATCCTGGAGGGCAATTTTAATATCCACATCCGTATTGAACTCCACAAAAATCAAGGAGGCATCCTGGGTGGAGGTGGATCTTATCTCTTTAATCCCTTTCACCGCTTCCACCTCTTTTTCAATGGGCCTGGTGATGAGGTTCTCAATATCCAGTGGCGGATTTCCCGGATAGATGGTATTTACCAACACGGTAGGTAGCACTATTTCGGGAAATAGCTCTTTAGGAAGACTACGGTATGAGAACAAACCAAATAGAATAATCACTCCCGTCAGGATGAAAATGGTATTCCTGTTTTTCAATGCAAGAGTGGTGAGTTTAAACTCCCGCTGTATCTTTTTTGTTTCCATGACGGCGATGCTAAGGTTGAATAATTCGAATACGAGTTCCGTCAGATACCAGATTGAAGCCCTTGGTAATCACCAAATCACCGCAGAAAGTCCTTCTGTGATCATGGTCTGATCCTGGACTGTAATCCCTCGCTTCACATATACCTTCTGTGCTTTTGATGCTCCATCCACTTCAGCCACTCTGAAAAGGAAAGTTCCATTAAAATCCTGCCTGAGAATATTGGAGGGAACCACCAGAGCATTGTCGTTCTTGTAGTCCTGGATCCTGACAGAAGTGAGCATATTGGGCTTTAACTTCTCTCCCCGGTTTTCCAATTCCACTTCCAGGATGAATGTCCGGGTTTGTGGACTAATGACCTCCCCCAGGCGAGTCACAGCCGCTTTCATCATAAGCTCAGGATAGGCGGGAAAGCGAATCTCCACCAGATCACCTTTGCTTACGCTGTTCAGGTAAGCTTCTGACACGTTTGCAGACACCCTCATGCCTCTTAGGTTTACCAGGTGAACCAAAGGAATGCCCGGCGAGGCCAACTCGCCCTCTTTCACCATGATATCGTCTATGATTCCGCTGAATGGGGCCCTTAAATGAGCCATCTCCAACTGCTTTTGGAGTGTGGCCAAACGTGCCTCCAGTGACTCCATGCTATTTTTGGCTTCCAGGTATTGCAGTTCACTCCCGATATTTTGCTTCCAGAGTTCCTCTTGTTTAGTGAAAATACGTTTCGCAAGTTCCAGGCTGGTTTCGATTTCCTCCATGCTTTTCCGCGTCAGATCTGTGTTCAGTTTGAGGATCAGATCGCCTTTTTTCACCCTGGAGCCGCGATCCACGTTTATCTTCTGGATTTGCCCGTTTATCTCGGGACTGATGTAGGCTTCCTTTAAAGCTTCCATCACCCCGGTTACTTCGAAATACCGGGAAAAGAATTCCCGGGACATTTCCTTGATCTCGACAGGAAGGAGTTCTGTTGTCTCCGGTTCGGCATTCACATTCTCCAGTTCTGTCTCCAGTTCTGCAATTTTCTGGTTGTATTCTTCAACCTTCTGCCGGTAGGAATCAAGCTCGGCTTTTCTATCGTCGGTTCCCCCCGGACTGCAGGCCGCAAGCAGGGATAATGTTATCAGTATAGCTATTTGTTTCATGCTTCAGTCTTATATTTTGTTCATCAATACATCGATCTTTATTTTGGCATTGAGGACTTCCACCATGGAACTGGTATAGTTGGTCAATGCCTGAAGGTACTGGTTGTTCACCTGGGTGAGTTCCAGGCTGGAGGCCAGTCCTTCCACATATTTTGTGTTAGTTACCCGAACCACCTTTTGGGAGAGTTCAAGGTTTTTCTTATCGCTGCGATACTTTTCAAGTGCATTTGCGAAGTCATATTTGTATTGCTCAAACTCCACCTGGAGACCTTCGGTCGCAAATTCTTTGTTGTTTTTTGCCTGTTCATAGGCAATCCTTTTTTGCGAAACCCCTGCCTTGCGAAACCCACTGCTGAAAATGGGTACGTTAAATGCAAGTCCGACCATTGAAGCTCTGTACCAATCCTGGTCTGCATTAAAAAAATTAAACTCATCCCGCTGTGCGGCAAAATCCATAGAATAAAACGCAGAAAGTGTTGGGAGATATGCAGTTCGTTTTAACTTCAAATCCATGTATGCCAACTTTTCCTGTTCACTTACTATTTGATAGTCAATATTGTTTTCAATGGCAAAGTCAATCCCCAGGGTGACTGTATAATCAATGTTGGCCACCAGCTCGGCCAGGCTGTCATTCAGTACGATTTTCTTCTCCCGTTCCACCCCCATCTGGTATTTGAGCAGGTTCTTGGTGGCCATGATCTGTCGCTCCATGGACAAAACACTGTTTTGTAGATCAATCAGTACCACCTCAAGCTGATCGGCCTCAATCTCCTCCACGAAACCCGACTTATAGAGTTGAAGGGTTTCTTCATAGGTGCGCCGGACATTGTCCCGATTTTCCTCCAGGAGTAGGAGGGTGGCTTCGCCCAAAAGCACGAGGTAGTAGTTCTCTATCACACCCTGACGGACCTGCTGCTCTGTTCGCTCCTTGTTTCGCCTGGAAAATTCCTTGAAAATTTTTGCCGTCTGCAAGCCAATTATATATTCCCCACTGAATAGCAATTGGTCTCCGAGCACTCCGGCCATTGCATTGTGCTTGGTACCAAACTGAATGGCGATTTTCTCGCTGGGATCCCCTGTAAAATCAGGGATCAGAGTAGTGGGTAGATTGATGTTGTAGTTGTAGTTCACATTTGCACTCACCTGGGGCAAACCCATAGCGGCAGTTTCCCATACGCGTTGGTCCGCAGCTTCTACATCCAGCCTGGCATTCTGTGCATTCAGGTTATTTTCCATCGCAAATAGCACCGCTTCGTCCAATGAAAAATACAGTGTGTCGGCGCTTTCCTGCTGTGCCAACATAAAAGCCGCATGGGCCATGATCAGTATAATGCTTATCTGTTTTTTCATATCTCGTTCACTTGTTTATGTTCTGACTTCTCCTTGAATTCAGCCAATCTTTTCAATCCGTTTTCATTACATATGCCATGCAGGTGATAGGTAAATATCTCCTGCATAAACTCAGAAGAGAGGGTTAGAAGCCCATCCAGGATTTCATGATTTTTGAGCATCTCCATCCTTGCCATATAAAGTTTGCCAATGGTGTGTTCATGAATATCCTTGCGGTAGATGCCCTCAGCCTTGCCTTTCTGAAGATTCCCGACGATCAGGCCAAACATGTTCTGCCGCTTTTCTTCGAGCCACTTCTTGTATATTATAGGATAGTATCTTTTCAGATCGTAATAGAAAGTGGGACTATAGCTTGAACGGTCCTGATGTATCTGGTCATTCACATAGTAAAGTTCCCCAATGGCATCTAAGTCCGTCCGGTGAACCTCCTCAAGAAACTTCCGGCTTTGAATCATATCAAATTCAATCACCCGGTTGATCAGGTCATTCTTGTCCTCGAAATCCTGGTAAAGGGTTTTCTTGGATATACCCAGCTCACGGGAAATGTCATCCATGGTGATACTGCGTATTCCATAACGCGTAAACATCGACAAAATCCTTTCAAGTATATCTTTAATTCCCATGTGCCCTCTGCTATTATGGAAACTGCTATTATCCCCAGAGTTTCCCATGTTTCTATATCACAAGAGACAACAGTAAGGTGGAATTGTTCGCGATTTTGTTTTATTTTTATGCTTTTTTCTTAGTCATTTTAATCCCACGTTGCCTTATTATAGGTTATTTGGATATTCTTTTTACTTATTAGATGAGTTGTATGTCTTTTATTTTCGGGCTGGAAATCAAGAAAAATTAATAGAGAAGATAAAATGTCTAACTTTGCCCGGAGGTGATTTTAGAAATCCTTTTAAAGAACTGGACGAACTAATAAGAAGTATTATGAAAAGTCTTTCAATTACCATTGTTTCTACTGGCATTTTTCGGGAGCGTTTCTTTGTCTGCTCAATCTCAAACCGGTGTCCTTTTTGGTGTTAAAGCAGGCTACAGCCTGGCTATGCAATATGGAACTATTCCTGCGGATAATCCTTATGATGTAGACTCCGATTCAAGACACGGGTTCAGCGCTGGAATCCTTCTTTACTTTCCGATTACCGAAGCCTTTGGTGTACAACAAGAATTCCTTTATACCAATAAAGGTTCCACTCAGAATGTTTCAATTGACGAACCTTACTTCAGTACATCTTCAGAATACAAATTGAACTATTTCGAACTGCCAATCCTATTTCGTTATACCTTTGTAAAAATTGGAGATTTTGGCATTTTCGGCAGCACTGGTTTTGGTCTTTCCATGTTACTCGGTGGGGAATACAATACCGATGGCGTCATAGAGATAGACGATATTGAAATTCCTTTTGGGGAATCGGGCAATACCGATGGCCTGGATATCTTTGATTATAGTTTCCTATATGGACTCGGGGTACATTTCAATCTTTTTAATCAACAATGTTTTTTTGATTATCGTCAAACCGTTGGTTGGAATACCTTGATGATGCCCACTTTTGGAGGAGAAGAACCAGCTCCATTACGTAATCAGTCCTATTCTTTTTCGCTGGGGATAATATTTTAAAAATTAAGCCCTTCAAGAAGTTCTAATCTGAAGGGTTTCTGTGGCCCCATCCGGGCTCAATTGCGACCCCCTGATTATGTCTTTCGAATCGGAACCGAGGCAAAGCCGAGCTCAGCGAAAGCTAATTTCCACAGATTTGTATCCCTTTGCACCCGTTTAATTTACATTTGAATAAATATAAAAGATTACACTGTTTAAACCTTCCGGTTTCGCTTACAGCTCTAATTTTCATAAATTGTAGTTCATTGATATATTAGGAATGCGGTTTAAAATCCTCTTATTGTTCTTGATTTCCTTCGCTTGGAATGTGTCAGAAGCCCAGAATCTTCATCTCACCTTCTTTTCGGAAGCCAATGGGCTGACCTCAAACCAGGTGAGACATGTGGTTCACGATTCAATGGGATTCCTGTGGATAGCCGGTGATGGCGGTTTGTTAAGGTTTGATGGAGTCAATTTCAGCAATTACTCACAGCAGGTACAAAGTCGGTATGGACGCTATTTTTGCAATACTCCCGAAGGATTGTTGCTCAGCCATGATGCGGGGATCAGCATGATCAAACCAGGCCTGGATACCTCCCTGATTGAATTGCATTTAGAAGCATCCATCAACCCGGAAGATGATGCCCTCTATTATCCCGGGCGGATCTTTCGGCAACGAAATGGAGATTTGTGGATTGCTCAGCCAGGTGGCCGGATCAGCAAAATTTCCGGCGGAGAAAAGAAGAATTATCTCTCGTCCAGTCTATCGCCCGACAATCCTTTAATCAATGCATATTTTGCTGAACCTGAAGATGGCCCGCTATGGATCGGTTTTAGTGATGGCGGTCTGTGTTTCTATAATGAAGACCGTCAAACGCTGGAAGAGGTATCAAAACTCTCCGGAATCAATGATATGAAATCACAAGGCCATGAACTGTGGATCGCCGGGGAGCATGTCATGCGAATTCAGTTGTCAGAGGATGGTAAAAGCATTACCGAAGTAGAATCCTTTTATTCCAAGCTTGGAGAGATCAGCACGCTCTCCCTGGACAGTAAGGGCAATATTTTCATGGGTGTCAAAGAAAAAGGGTTGTATTACCTGGATCGACGCCAGGGACAAAGTCCCAGGTTTATTAAAATCTTCAGCAACAATGATCCTCATCGTGTCAATGAACTTCCATTTAAGAATATCCATCAAATTGTCATGGCATCAGATGATGAACTTTGGGTTTGCTCAGCAGAAGGGCTTGGAATTCTCCAAAGGCGTTTTTTCGAAAGTGTCGGCTCCATACCCAACGCCAATACCACCTCGATCTGCATGGCCGAAAATGGAAAGATTTTTGTGAATTTTGGAGATATCTATGTCATTAAGCGAACTGATATTGGATTTGACGGTAAACAATTACAGGAATATACCGGGGGAACCGTGACTGCCCTGTCAACAGCTGGAAATTATTTGTGGGCCGGAACCAGCACGGGTCAGCTCTTCCGCTTGGACCAGAATGGTAAAATCATTGGGGCCGTAGATCTCCGGGCACGTGGGGAAGGGATCTATTCCCAATCCTATGACAGCCAGCAGCGCTTATGGGTCTGCCAGGCCCCGGAAGATCAACCCCTGGTTGGAATCGTATGTGTACTTCCAAATGGCGTGCTAAAAGAGTATGGTTATGAGCAGGGTCTTGAGAGCCGCGTGCTTAACCTCCTGGAAACAAAGAACGAACGAATTTATTGTTCAGGAATAGGCTATGGGACCTACCTTTACAGGTACTTGCCGGAGGATGATGCATTCGTCAATCTCAGTTTACCTTTAGATTTCAATGTCAGTCCAAATTTTGAAGTCCATGACCTTGCCGTGGACGATAAAGGCGTCATCTGGCTAGCTTCAACCAATGGCTTGCTAAGGTACGACATGGACCGCATCATAAGGGTCCCGCTTGGTGACAATACCTCTGATATTGAAATTCGTGCAGTGGTGAGCATGGATGATGGAAGTATCTGGGTTTCTACCGATACAGAAGGTATTATTCGATATTCTGAGGGTACAGCTGTCGTTATCAAAGAGGAGAGTGGATTGCCTTCAAAGGTAATGACTTATCGTTGCCTGGTAAAAGACCATGAGGGCCGTTTGTGGGTGGGAACTGCCGAAGGTGTTGTATACTCCCTGGATGAAAATCCCAAGCCGCGGATTAGTACTAAACCAATGTTAATTTCAGCTTCGATTGATGGAATCAAGAATCTCACCGAAGAGATACAATTATTTCATGATCAACAGCTTAACATGGAGATAATTGCTCCTTCATTTCACGGATTCAGAACATACTATCAGTACAGAGTAAACGGGGAAAATTGGTCCCTGCCGGTCACCAGCCGGTCACTGGATATCAGTGGATGGGAGCCTGGTAATTACAGGGTGGAGATTCGTTCGAGAATGGAGGGAGGATTCCTCTGGAGCACTTCAATTACAAAAGAAATAACAGTGAAAGAACACTGGTATCATAAGCGCATTTACCTCTGGATCCTCTTGCTCCTTATTGCTTTCTTTCTCGCCTTGTTTCTGCTTTACCTAAGACGAAAATACAGTTATAATATTAATATGCTGACCCATGGACTGGAATTGGATAAAGAGGTGATGGAAAAAAAGGATGCAGATCTTGTGAAAGCGAAAAATGATATCAGGAATGAGCAACGTCAAATACGCGCATATATGCTCAGCATGGAAATCATTCACCGCTTAATCTCCAAAGTTACGCCCGGGAATGAAATGGGATGTCGTTCTTGAGGTCATTTCGCTAGATTTGCTGAAGTTTCCAGGTGTAATTGCATTTGAAATTGGTACCAGGAAGGACAATCACATAGAATTTGAAGGATATTCGGAACGAGTGCAGAGTTTTACAACATCCCGGGTAAAATACGAACCAGAAGCAAACCTGGCCTCATATACCCTGAATAAATCAAGGCCAATGACCTATAACAATATTGAAGAAGATTCTAATAAACTAATATCTAAACCAAACCGAAGGCTGGATCATTACAAGTCGGCTATCAGTGTTCCTTTTTATCTCAATAATAAACCTGCGATTTTATCTGTCTATTCTGATAAACCGGGTCTTTTTGACGAATATTCATTGAAGGCAATGGGAGTATTTGCCACATACCTTGAACAGATCACCTGAGTCATGAAAAACCTGCTGTTCATAATTATTCTGAGCATTGCCTGTCTGAACAGTTTCAGCCAGTCTGAAGAGACCATAATGGTTGGAGTAAAGAATGAGCCGCCCTTTGTGATTAAAGAATCAGGAGGCAGCTTTACGGGATTAAGTATTGATCTCTGGATCAGGATCGCCAGTCAGGATAATGTGAAGTATGAGTTTGTGGAATACAATGACCACCTCGGTCTGATCAGGGCACTAGATTTCGGAGAGATCGATCTCACTATTAATCCCATTCATGTCAATGAAATACGATTAAAACTGCTGGATGTCACTCAGCCATTCTATGTTTCTTCAATCGGGGTCGCTACCACCCAGGTAATGAGAACACAGGCAGGGGTATTCCTCAGGAATTTCTTCTCAATACAGTTCTTCCGCATCGTTTTTTTTCTGGTGATGATCATGTTTATATTCGGAACCATCTTATGGATCGCTGAACGGAAAGAAAACAGGCGTCAGTTCAATCCTGGATTGAAAGGCCTTTTTGATGGATTATGGTGGTCTGCGGTGACCATGACTACGGTGGGCTATGGTGATAAAGCTCCAAAATCAAGACTGGGCAGGATCATAGCCTTCATTTGGATGTTAACAGCCATTCTTACAATCTCTGGATTTACTGGTACAATAGCATCTTCGTTAACTGTCCAGTCGCTTGGACGAAATATTGAAGACCTGGAAGATCTGCGCAATACAAAGAAAATTGGCAGTGTTAATGCTTCCAGCAGTGAGGCCTTTCTAAAAACCCATGGTATCAAAATTGATTTGTTGTTTAACGATGTAGAGGATGCGCTACTGGCCCTCTCAAGAAATGATATTGAGGTCTTGCTTTATGACAAAACCGTACTTGATTATTTCATTAGCCAGCTTCAGCTAAATAACAAAGCAGTTCTCCTTCCGGTTAGTTTTAACAAGCAATACAGGAGTTTTTTCTTACCTAAGAACAGCCCGCATTTATCATGGATCAATCCTTTATTGGTTCGCAATATTAACGATACCTCGTGGCAAGAGTTGCTGAAAAAGTACAATTTAAAGGTTGAATAGTGCTATGAAAAAAGCCCTCAAAGTAGTTAAACTTTGAAGGCTTTTGGGGGCCCAGCTGAGCTCGAATGCGACCCCCTGATTATGGGTTTCAATTGGGAACCGAGGCAAAGCCGAGCCCGGCGAAAGCTAATTTACAGTTGATTTAAAGTAAAAAATTACATGGGTTTACACTGATTTGTTGAAATACTGGTGAAAAATCTGGCGCATAATGTTTTTAATGAAAACACCAATAGTCTGAAGTCGAACCATAGTCAAAACAGGAAACCCACCTGCTTTCCAAATACTTAGTTATTCCTTTTGATTTGCTTTCGAGATCGAATGTGCTGCAAGTGGTGCTGTAAGATAAATGAAAAGTATCAGCAGTACTGCCTTCAAAATCAACACTACTGATCCAAAATAGATACAAACTGCGAGTACAATGAGCAATATGGCAAATGACGGAGCTTTCGTGGTGGCATGCAGGCGGCTGAGGGTATCCCTGAAACGGAGTAATCCTAAAGCGGCCACCAGCATAAATAAAGCTCCCAACAAGATGAATATGGCGATAATAATTTCCTTCATGATTTCCGTTTTAAGTAAATCGAAATAGCAATGGTTCCAAGAAAGGAGATCATGGCTATGACAATGGCTATGTCGAAGTAGATCTCCCGTTCAACCAACAAACTGTAAAGAAGAATAAATCCCATTACGATGGATGCAATCAGGTCCAGGGCAACGATCTGATCACTGCTCGATGGCCCACGAAAAAGACGTAGCAAGGCAAAAACCAAGGCCAGCAAAAGAAGTCCATAGGCAATAAAAATGGATATTTGTAGAAAAGTAAGCTCCATATGCTACCCGGTAATTTTATTCGTTAATTCTCTTATCTTTTCAAGCTCTTTCAAGGTCTCCTTCCTCCGGTCCATATATAGCAAATGGATCTGCAACTTCTCTTTTGAAGGATCAATATCTATGCTTAGGGTTCCGGGAGTCATGGACACAAGATTGCTCAACAGGAGCAGACCCAGATCCTTTTTCGTTCCTGTCTCAACTTCAATCACCCCGGGATTTGTTCGCATCCTGGGAGTGAGGATATCCCAGGCGATATAGAGGTTTGCGGTAACCAGCTTTACAAGGTAGTACCCTACCAGGTAAATGATGTAATATGTTTTCCTGAAAACTTTCATGTTATCGCCCAAGTACACTTTCAATATATATTTCCGGATGCATAAGGTATTCCGCAGCTTTCATCGTTAGTTCAAACACATCGGATGCAAAGACTCCCATCAGAACTGTAACCGTAGCCAGCAGCACCGGAGGAAACAAATCAGCGAACCCCAGCGTATACGCCTGCTTCTCGCCTTTTAATTTGTAGGCCTCTGGCTGACTTTTTAGAAAGGCTTCATTCCAGATCTTAATCATGGAATACAGGGTGAGCAAGCCGGTAAGTATAGCAATAACGGTAATTACATAGTTGCCGTTTTCAAATCCGGCTTTAATAAGAATCACCTTGGCAAAAAAACCGGATAAAGGAGGGATGCCGGCCAGTGCCAATGCAGGAATCATAAATAGCACCGCCAACAGCGGGCTTTCCTTAAACAGGCCACCGACCTCTTTCAAATCGAAGCTGCCACGCATCCGGTTAATCAATCCGGCTACCAGGAAGGTATTGGTCTTGGCAATCATGTTATGCAAGGTAAAGAATATCCCCCCTGCAATTCCCAGGGGAGTGAAGATGGCAAGGCCCAATACCATGTATCCGATCTGACTGATGATATGGTAGGACAATATTTTTCTTGTCTCATACTGCGCAGATGCGGCCATCCCTCCCATCACCATCGTGAAACCAGCCACAATAAACAACTGCTCATTCCAAAAGAGCGGATCCTGCACAAAGAAGAGTGTAAAAAAACGAATCATCGCATAAATTCCCACCTTGGTCAGGATCCCTGCAAACAACGAACTCACCGTGATGTCGGGCGTGTGGTAAGATGCGGGCAACCAGAAATACAGCGGAAAGATTGCAGCTTTTATGCCAAATGCCAGGAAGAAGAGCATTGCAGAAGAATTGATCAGGAGTGACTGATCGTCATTCATCAATATTTCAGACAGGTGAGCCATGTTTAATGTACCTGTCTTTCCATAAAACAAGCCGATACCCGCAAGGAAAAACAGGGATCCGATAAGGTTGATTGCCATGTATTTAATGCCGCCCTTCAGCTGTTCTTTGCTAAAACCGAGTGTAATAAGCACAAAGGATGACAGGAGCATAACCTCAAACCACACATACAGGTTGAAGATATCGCCGGTAATAAATGCCCCGTTTACCCCCATGATGAGTGTAAAAAAGAAGAAATAGAATTTTGAGAGGTAGATTTTACCTTCCGGAAATCGCAATGCATACACCGAAATCGCTAAAACGATTATCGAAGAAATCACCAGGAAGAGTGCACTCATGGGGTCGATCACAATGGAGATACCAAAAGGAGCGTCCCAGCCCCCCGCGACCGTTGTCAGTATTCCTGTCTTCATTACCCGAACAAGAATGAGAATGGAACTGGCAAGCAAGATCGTGCTTCCGGCAACAGCCATGATACCGATATAGCGATACTTCCTTATGATCAGGTGCAGGATCATAAAAAGCATGGGTATCAATATGGGCGTTAGTTCAATAGCCATCCTTATTCACTTTCAGTAGGTTTAAGCTGATCCAGGTCGTCCGATCCCGTTTCGCTGAAGAAGCGGTATTTAATGGCCAGCAGATAAACAACAATGCCCAGTCCGATCACTACAGCAGTAAGCACGAGTGCTTGTGGCAGCGGATCAGCATATGCAACCGAATCTCCTTCCTCCCCGCCCAGGAAGACCGGCTTTCCGGCTACAAGACCTGCAGATAGGAAAACCAGCAAATTTGTAGCATTGCTAAGGAAGATAATACCAATGATAAACTTCAGGATGCTCCTCCTCAAAAGCATGTAAACACCTGCAGTATATAAGATCCCTACCAGTATAGCCATCAAGATTTCCATTATTCAACTTTTTTAAGTGAAAACAAAAACAAGAGTGTGACTCCAATGACGGCAAAGAACACCCCGATGTCGAATACCAGAGGCGTTCCCAGTTTTAATTCATTGCCAAATGGTAAGGAGATGACAAGCCATAGTCCTTTCATGAACTCCTCCCCTATAATGATTGAAGGAAGAAAACTTCCCACGATAATGATAAGCCCAGTTGCGATGTATGCCTGTGGTGACACTCTTAGACCTGCCCTTACACTGTCGATATCGAAGGCAAAACCTTTCAGTACGATCGACATCCCGGCCAGCAGTCCACCGATAAAACCACCACCGGGATGGTTATGGCCGCGAAGGAGCGCAATTACTGCGAAGAGGAGCAGTAATCCCCTGACAAATCTTTGTGCTATTTGAAGGATTACAGTATTCATGCCCGACGTTTTTTTAGAGTGAATAACATGGAAACACCAATGGCTGCGATGGACAGCACGATCACTTCACCCATGGTGTCCAGAGCGCGAAAATCTACCAGGATCACATTAACTACATTATTTCCGAAGGCTTCCAAATAGCTCTTTTCGAGGAAATAGCTGCTGATTGAATCATTTAATTCAACCTGGGTGGCTTTGATGGCTACAACAGTCATCACACTTCCGAACATCAGTGCTACCACCAGGTCCCTGATTTTCGTCCTGCGACTAGATAAGCTAGCAAATTTCGGGAGCCGCTGCAAAACAATCACAAACATCACTACAATCAGTGTCTCCACCAGGATTTGAGTGATGGCCAGGTCAACAGCGCTGTAATATAAGTATACAAGGGATAATCCATACCCTATTACACCAAGGGCTACGATCGTTGCTATCCTGGACCTGGTAACAGTACTGTAAATGGTTGAGGCAATCATTAAGACTATGAGGGCAGTAATATAGAATGGCCGAAGGCTGAATGATGCTTCATATTGCCAGCCCCAGGTATAGATAATCTGAAACCAGATAACAATGGAGGCAAATAGAAAAATGGTCAGGATGTACAGCCTGTGGTAGCCATGTTGCATGAAACTTGTCTTCCGTTGAGAAAAATTCACGAAGCTGCTGATCATGTTTTCGAAAAGATCAGATGCATCCACCACAAATACTCGCTCATTAAACCTGCTCCATGCAGGAATAATATTTTGCCTTCTGATCAGCAGCATTGAAAAAGATGCTCCGGACAGGATTGTGAAGAGGCTGAGAAAAAATACATCGTTGAATCCATGCCAGATTTTCAGCTTAACGGGAATATAGTCAATCAAGACAGAAACCATGGATGATTCGATAAGTGTTCTCCCTAAAGCTGCCGGAAAAAGGCCGAACAGCAGACTTGCAATGGCAAGGATGATTGGGCCGGCAAGCAATAAGGGACTTTTTTCATCTACTGAACGTGGTATTTTGTTGTGCCTTCCAGCAAAAATTCTGAATACAAACAATGTTGAGACAGTAACCATAAATATATTTGAAATGACTCCCAATACAAGAATAATTAATGACATTCCCGGAAGCTGTAATTTCGCCTCATAAATCAATTCCTTACCCAGGAATCCAAGCATGGGAGGAAGGCCTGCCATTGACAGTGCAAGAAGTATGGTAACCAGGAAGGTAATGGGCATTTGTTTTCGTAAACCACCCAGCAGTGTAATATCCCTTGTCCCGGTTTTTTTTTCGATCATTCCAGCAATCATAAACAGTGCCGCCTTATAAAAGGCATGGACAATCAGAAACAGCAAGGCTGCTTTTACCGACAACGAGGTGTCGATGCCAATTAGCAACACCAAGACCCCCAGAGCATTGATGGTAGTATATGCAAGAATGGCTTTTATATCCTTTTGGGTCATTGCCCCGTATGAACCAATCAACATGGTTATGACTCCTGCCAGTGAGACAATATAAATCCATTGTTCTGTTCCCCCCAGAACGGGATTGATGCGAGCCAACAGGTAGAACCCCGCCTTTACCATGGTGGCTGAATGTAAAAATGCGCTAACGGGTCCGGGAGCCTGCATGGCTCCCGGAAGCCAAAAATGGAAGGGGAACTGGGCTGACTTCGTAAATGCTCCCAGAAGGATCATGATCAGTCCCGGAAGGTAAAGCTGACTATTCCTGATTTCAGCACCGTGCTCAATCCATTCCCTGATTGAATAACTATCTACGATTGAACCCAGTAGTATGATTCCTGCAAGAAGGCTAAGTCCACCGAATCCTGTAAGAAAAAGGGACTGAAAAGCCGCTTTCCTTGAAGCACTCTTTTCGTGGAAGAAAGAGATAAGCATAAAAGAAAGCACAGTGGTTAGTTCCCAGAATATAAACATCAATATAAGGTTCTCTGCGAATACCAATCCGAGCATTGCTCCGCTGAATAGAAAAAGCAAGCTGTGAAAACGTTCTCTTCCTTCATACTTTTTCATGTAATCTGCAGCAAAGAGGAAAATAAGCGTACCAATACCAGAAACCAACAGCCCAAAAATCAGGCTAAGTCCATCGAGTTGGAAATCAAGATCGATCCCCAATTCAGGAATCCACTGCAAGGATTCGTAAAGCGGGTTTAGTTGGCTGACCGACGTAAGTTGCTTCAGTAACCACAAAAACACCACCAGGTGTATCGCAGCGAAAAGATATGGCTTTAAGAAACGGCTTTTTGCGGGCATCCTGACAGTCAATATAGCAATTGAAATATACAGTATCAGGATGATGAGCATGTCAGGGTCACTTTCGGTTTAAAGTTAAATCTTTGTGAGACAATGAGAATCTAATAACCCAACTGTTTTCTGATTTCGAACTCGATTGTTTTGTCCCATAATCTTCTGAGAATTGCATCAATTTTCTGCCTGTAGGTCCCCGACTTCTCTGCATCTCCAATTTTATCATATAACCTGACAAGGGAATTAAGTGCAGGAATATGCAAATCATTTTTCTGAATACTGAGCTTAAGTTGATGGATAGCTTCTTCATAATATCCTGAATCTTCCAATCGTTTGGCGTTGGAGAGATGCTTTTCTATTTCCGAAATATCCGAATCAATTTTCAGGTTCAGAATACTTTCAGCTTTAGTGATAACCATAGAGATCGGCAGTTCACGGATAAGTTCCTCTGTTACACTTCCCAAAAGTACACGTTGCAAGAAAGTCTTTCCTGTTGCTCCCATAAAGAGTAAATCGATATTCTTCCTGGAGATAAATGACATTATCTCGGCTGCAGGTTCACCTTTTTCTATCTTGGTCTCATAGTCCAAATCGGCAAAATTGAACTCTGCCAGAAACTCTTCGAAGAGTTTCTTATTCTCCCTTGCAATTTTCTTATTCTCTTCTTCAAAATCGATTGAATAACGTGGAGAGAAGTTATTTTCGACGGGTTTCATGATGTTCAGGATATAAAGTCGCTTCTTGAATGTCCGTGCTATTTTAATTGCATTATTCAAAGCCCTTCTCGATGCATCTGAAAAATCCACTGAACAGAGCATCGCATTTGGAAATGCGCTATCTCCTTCCTTAACCATCCAAATGGGCTTATCTGATTTGCGAACCAGTTTCTCGGCCGCAACATCCATGCTATACTTCCCACTTTGCTGCTCAATGAAGTTTGAAAACAAAATAAGATTAACATCCTCATCTTCAGCGGTTTTTATAATCCTGTCGAAGGTGTTTCCGTACTCTATGATGCGTTTAATTGTTACATCCTCTAAGTGTAAATCCTTAATTACTGCATCAAGATCCTTTTTTACATACTTCAATACATATTGATTAACAGATTCTTTTTTCGCTTCCTCTGGCAAAACATGTATCATGATGATCTCCGATTTGAATGTTTTTGCTAGTGCAACGGCGGTTTCTAAATGCGAGTTACGATTCTTTTCTAATGTAACGGGGACCAGTATTTTATCAAGAAGTTTCATGACTTTTATTTTGTTTTAAAAACACGCCGACAATACTTTTTGTTCAATTATTTATGCTGAACATTAGACGGATGATGAAGAGAAATATCTGCAAATAACTGTTAACGGGCAAATTCAAAAAACTACCTTCTGATACCCTTTTAGTCTTTTAAATGAATTGAGCCAGTCTGAGCTAATGTGAGTAAGGTAAAAAGAGCCTACGTAGCATCAATTCAAATGTATCAATTATCATTTTAAACTAAAGTATTGTATATATCCCCGCCAACCTTTTCCTCCAAATCCTGGCAACAAACTGGCACTTGCATCCGGGTGGTCAAATACTTCTTATTACCGAAGGACGGGGGTATTACCAGGCAAAAGGACAACCTGCCCGATTATTGCATAAAGGTGATTATGTAGATAGTTTAAATACCGATGAAGGGGGTGCTGTTCGGTTAGGTCCGGTTACGGATGAGGAATATGGCGAGATGAATTTGTATTGAATCTAATTGAGCTTAAATCCCGGGCCCAGCTGGGCTCGAATGCGCCCCCCTGATTATGAGTGATATTTACGAGATTCCTTACAGTTACACTGATTTGTAGAAATACTGGCGAAAAAACTGGCACCTCTTTGTCATAGAGTATTTCACCGGGGTCTGCATTATTAAACATTTCAGAACCTTAATATGAATTCCGCACCTTTACCAATATCAGACTTAACTGAGATCTGTCCATTATGTAAGCGCATGATTTGTTTGGCAAAACTCAATCCTATTCCGGATCCTTTAGTACGGGTGGTGTAGAAGGGGATGAAAATGTTGTCCATATTATCTATATCAATTCCACATCCATTATCCCTGACCGATATCTGTACGCCGGTAACATCGCTGTCCGATGTGATCGAGATGCTTTTCCCGGTACTAATCCCTTCCAATGCCTGGATGGAATTTCTGATCAGATTGAGTAATACCTGTTCGATCAACTGAGGATCCATAGAGATCTGAAAGCTCCCACCGACATCAAGCTTTACGGACGATATCATTCTTCTTACATTCTGGTTCAATGAGATTCAAAATCTTCTCAAGGAATGGGCTCAGCTGAACCTCTTCCAACACAGGAATGGGGAGATGGGTAAGGGAGTGATAATGCCTGACAAAATCCATTAGTCCTTCTCCCCGAGTTTTAATGATATCCAGTCCTTCTGCAAGATCCTCCATCAGTTTCCCTTCAGGTTCTTGTACAATTCCCGGCTTGTTGGGATCCTGTATCTTATTCAGCAGATGCCCGGATAAGGAGGTTACAGGTGAAATACTACTCATAATCTCATGGGTTAATACCCGGATTATCTTCTGCCAGGCATCCAGTTCCTTTTTGTCAAGTTCAGAGTTAATATCCTGAAAACTAATGAGCCAATAAAATTTATCCTCCAGTTTAAAAAGCGATTTCTGTAAGGTCAGGTAGAATAATTCATTCTTTACAATGATCCGGATGAGTGCTTTTTCGTTGATTTCCAGCTCTTTGATTAATTTCTCAAACTCAGGATTAAATTTGTTCAGGCTTGCTAATTCGGGTATATTTTTATCCGCAAAAATTGCTTTCGCAGCGGGATTAATAAGATCAACTCTTCCATCATCCCTGAATGTGATAATGCCTACACCAATTTGTTCTACCAGATAATTGAGGTAGTTATTCTGAGCCTCTTTTTCGCGGCGCTCTTTCTGAAACAACTTGCTGATTTGTTCAAGCCGGAGATTCAAATCCCGGAATGAACTGCCTGATTCAGATCCCTTAAATTTAAGCGAAGATGCACGGTCGGGAAGTGATGAAAAGAATTGCGCCAGTCGCCTGTTGGTCTGGTTCAGGTACCGGACTATTTCCAGTGTCTCAACGATCAGTAATCCAGAGACAACAATGCTTGCATGTACATACCCAGGTGAGAACATAATCTTTGCCAGTACGATGCATGTGGACAGGAGGAAGACAACCCGGATAATCACCTGAATATAAAGTCTTTTATAAACCATACTTCTTCATTTTTCTGTAGATGGTCTGACGCGATAAATTCAAATCTTCTGCCACTTTAGTGAGTTTTCCCCGGTTTTTTTCAAGGGATTTAATAATGTAGTATTTCTCTATGTCCTCTATGCTTGTAAGGGTCTCTTCCTCAAAGCCCGATTTTGGACTAAAAACAAAATCTTCTTCAACCAGAATATTTCCCTCGGAAAGGATTACAGCTCTTTCAACAGCATGTTCCAGTTCCCTCACATTACCAGGCCATGAATGCCGGCTGAGTTTCTGCTGGACTCCGGATGTGAACCTGGATTGAGGCTTGTTATACTTTCTGCCGTACTTTAAGAGGAAGTGTTCAGCCAGTTTTATAATGTCCTCTCCGCGCTCCCGCAGGGGAGGGATTTCAATCTGAACTGTGTTGATCCTGTATAGCAGGTCCTCTCTGAACAGTTTCTCTTTAACCATATCAAGCAGCGGTTGGTTAGTTGCACAGACAAACCGAATATCAATTTCCCTCTCATCAGCTGAACCCAAAGGGGTTATTTTTCGCTGCTGAATGGCTGTAAGAAGTTTGCCCTGGAGGGAGAGCGGAAGATTGCCAATTTCATCCAGGAAAAGTGTTCCTCCTTCAGCGATTTCAAACCTGCCCGCCTTGTCGGCATCAGCCCCGGTAAATGCCCCTTTGACATGACCGAATAATTCGCTCTCAAAAAGGGTTTCACTGAGAGATCCCAGGTCCACTGACAAAAATATCTTGTTTCGCCTGTCCGACTTGTTATGTATATCCCTTGCAATAAGCTCCTTTCCGGTCCCATTGTCTCCAAGTAACAATACATTGGCATCAGTGGCGGCCACCTTGTTAATGATATGCAGCACTTCCAGCATTCCGGGTGAACTTCCGGGAATAAATTGATACTGACGGCGCATGTCTTCATGTATCATCAACTGTTGATCCTCAAGTTTGGAGAGATGGCGATTTGACTGACAGAGTTTTACACCGGTTCTGATCGTTGCAATCAACTTTGCATTTTCCCAGGGTTTTACAATAAAATCGGTTGCCCCTTGTTTGATGGCTTCTATGGCAAGATTTATCTCCCCGTATGCCGTGATCATGATCACCACCTGTGTTGGATCGATTTCAATAATTTGCTTCAACCAGAAGAGACCCTCATCGCCGGATTGTTTCCCAATGGAAAAATTCATGTCCAGGAGAATCACATCATAACCTTGCTTTTTAATTTCCGAGGGAATGAACTTCGGATTAGAAATGGTTTGTATCAGGTCAAAATCATCACGAAGTATCAGTTTCAGGGTCCTCAGTAAGGAGACGTCATCATCAACAATTAAGATTCTTCCACGTACTGGTTTTTCCATAGTTCAGCATACACTAATTCATTGTAAAAGTAAGAAATGTAACAATATGAAACGCATAGTGTAACATTATGATACATATTTTGTTGGTATTCGTTTTTATAAAGTGCTCTTTATGAGCCTTATATCAAGGCTGGCATTTTCCTTGGATATACCAGTCTGACACATCATTCAAACGATTAATAAATATCTTTATACTATATAAATGATACGCAACTACTTCATTTCCTTCATCCGCTTTCTGCGAAGGCATAAAGCCTATTCCATTAATAACATCCTGGGGCTGTCGATCGGCATGGCTGCTGCAGTCCTAATCTTTCTATGGATTCTGGATGAATTGAGTTTTGACAAACATCACGATAATTATGAAAGTATATACCGGATCGTATCCACATGGGACAACGCAGATGGAGAATTTCACATTTCTGCAACAGCCCCTCCACTGGCCCCAAAATTTAAAGAATCCTTTCCCGAAATAATTGAAACGGCAAGATTTTTCCCCGCTATTTCAGAGATGCTGCTTAGTCACGGGGAAAAGAAATTTTATGAAAAAGAGATAGCATTCGCAGATGAGGAATTCTTCAATATTTTCACCTATCCCTTTGTTTATGGTTCAGACAACGACCCATTCCCAGATATACACTCTGTTGTAATTACGGAAGAGATTGCCCGGAAATATTTCGGTGATGAAAATCCTGTTGGAAAAAATATTAGCCTGGAGAATGAAACTATTCTAACGATTTCAGCTGTGATTGAAAATGTTCCTGTCAACTCTCAATTGCATTTTGACATCCTTTTACATTTTGACATTTTAGAGGTAATGTATGGCGTGGAGTGGGATTGGGAGTCTAATTCAGTTTATGCTTATGCTTTATTGAGTGAAGATGTGGATCACCCTGCACTAAAAGCCAAAATAGACACACTTACCAAAGAGCTCTACAGCCATGGGACCTATGAATTTCTATTGCAACCCTTATCGGATGTACACCTGAGGTCCTCCTTCGAAATTGATATATATGGACATTCGGAGCCAACAGACAAGCACATCAGGATATTCACACTCATTGCTATCTTCATTCTCTTAATCTCTGTGATCAATTTTGTGAATCTTTCCACCGCCCGTTCCACAATAAGGGCACGTGAAGTGGGTGTTCGAAAAGTATTTGGAGCAAGCAGGGCACAGTTGATAAGGCAGTTTATGGGAGAGTCATTCTTTCTTTGTTTCCTCTCCTATTTAATTGCCATGCTGATTGTGGAGGCTGTCCTGCCATCTTTCAATGCCTTCACAGGCAAAGAAGTTAATATCGATTATTCGGATGTCCGTTTTTTATTCGGAGTCATTTCCATATTGGTCTTTACAGGCATCCTCTCCGGATCTTACCCTGCATTTTTACTCTCTTCATATATCCCGGCCAGGACCTTAAAGGGTGATGTACAAGGTGGTCCTTTATCATTTCGAAGGATACTTGTTATTCTGCAATTCTCCATTGCTATCCTGATGATCATATGTACCGGAATGGTCTACCGTCAACTAACTTTTATTCAAAATCGCAACCTGGGGATCGATACGGAACAGGTTATCTATTTCACTTTTATGGATAACGTTGTGGAGAAATTTCAATTATTTAAGGGGGAGGTGAATAAGTATCCTGGTATAAAAGGAGTTACATATAGTCAAAGCCTGCCCACATATACTGGTAATGGGACATATGGAATTAATTGGGAAGGAAAGCAAGAAGAGGATAATCTATTTGTAAATGTCAATCAAGTGGGACATGATTATATCCCCACCTTTGGTATTGAACTTGCTGAAGGCCGAAATTTCAGTATTGATTTTCCCGCTGACTCTGGCAATTACATCTTAAATGAGACAGCAATACAAATGATGCAAATCGATGATCCAATCGGAAAGAGATTTGATCTCTGGGGCGTGAAAGGAACAATAATCGGTGTGATGACAGATTATAATTTTAAATCGCTTCATAAAGAGATAGATCCCATTTGTTTGTACACTTTAAGGTCTGATGATAAATTGTATGGCTATATTTTTATTAAGCTGGAAGGAAGTGATCTTAGAAAAACAATCAAGAATATTGAAAGAATCTGGAATAAACAAAACCCCGCCTTCCCCCTGGAATATTCTTTCCTTGAGGAGGAGTACGCCGGTTTGTATTTATCTGAAAGCAGAATGCGTAGTCTGTTTGCTCTTTTTGCCGCACTTTCGATTTTCCTCTCCTGCCTGGGATTGTACGGTTTATCTTCTTTTATGGCAGAAAGAAGAACAAGAGAGATTGGGATCAGGAAAGCCCTGGGAGCCACATCCTGGCAAATTGTTACCATGTTTTCCTGGGATGCATTGAAATGGATTCTGATTTCAAACCTGATTGCCTGGCCAATTGCCTGGGTCTATATGAATCATTGGTTAAAAGATTTTGCTTATAAGGCAAACATCAGTCCCTGGATATTTTTGCTTTCCGGCTTCATCGTACTTCTAATCGGAGTTATTACACTCAGCTTCCAGGCTCAAAAAGCAGCCAGGATCAATCCCGCCATAACCATCAAGCAAGAATAAGGACGACCTTCAAAATTTCAAAGTGTTGTCTCGTTTGAATACTTCAAGATGTATAACCTTGAAGGCTTTGTGGGCCCAGATGGCTCGAACCTAGACTTGCCGTTAAGAAATGCTCCAGTGGAGCATTTTAGGCAAGGGCTTGACTGCAGGGCCGGCTGCCGTAAAGAAAATGTCCGGTGGAGCTTTTTAGGGTTGGGCTTGAATGCAGGGCTGGCATGAGCTCGACCCCCTGATTATGAGTCTCCTTTTTTCGATAGATTATTCAACTCGAAAAAGTCAGGTTCTCTGAGTTATCTTCAATATTTACAGGGTTTTATGTGTTTACACCAATAAAATTAACTGTTCATTTTATGTAAAATATTACACTGGTTTGCATGGATTTGCAGAAATACTGGCGAAAAAACTGGCAGCATTTAGCGCTTACCTTCTTGACAAGAGCCCTAAAAGCTGCTCATTAATATAATAGTTACCGGTTCCAAGCTTCTCTTTTCTTATCAGACCGTCTTCAGCTAGCTTGTTTAGATAATTGGCAGCGGTAATTCTTGAAACTTTTAAATCATTAACAACGAATTCTATTTTTGTATATGGATGCTTGAATAAGTTGTTCAATAAATCTTGACTATAGAATTTATACTCATCCCGAAGTTTGTTTTTGAAGTAGAGCATTAAATCTTTTATATCCTTAATTAATCCAATAGTTTCAATAGCAGTAAATTCAATGCCTTCAACCATATATATTATCCATTCTTCCCAACTATTCGTCTCGCGCACATGTTGAAGGAGTTTGTAATATTCAGATTTAGTTTTAATTATATAATTGCTCAGGTACAGAATTGGCAGATTTTGAAGGTTTTGAAGAATCAGGTACAGGATATTCATTATTCGTCCCGTTCTTCCATTTCCATCATAGAAGGGATGAATACTTTCAAACTGAAAATGTATAATCGCCATTTTTACAAGGGGATCCAAATCACTAATAGCTGGATCATTAATAAATCTTTCCAGATTCACCATTAACTTCTTTACAATCTGTATATCCTGCGGAGGTTTATAAATCGTTTTCCCACCGTCCGAGCTCTTCAATTCCGTTCCTGGTAGTGTTCTGAATCCGGCTTTGTTGCCTTCCAATATTTCCTGAACCTTCAGAATGGTTTTATTTGTCAACATACCATTCACAGAAACAAGCTCAAAACCTGCTTTTAATGCACTAATGTAATTCTGTACTTCTTTTGCGCTTAATGACTTTACTGTTTCAATATTTAGTCCTGATATATACAAATCATCATGCGTAGTGATTATATTTTCAATAGCTGAGCTGTCTTTAGCTTCTTGCAGACCAAGCGTATTTATCAAAATTACTTGATTTGGTATTGTTGATGCAATACCTTTGAGCTCAGCAAGTGCAGCATGTGCCTTAGGCAATCTTTTCAAGACAGCCTTTGACTCAACATCAATAGTTAAGGGTAACTCTTTAGGTTGCCAATCTTGTCCATTACTCATAATGTAAAGATTTTTGATGTTTCTTTACAAAGAAACCTCCTTTTGTAAAGATTTCCAACTTTTCTTTACATATAGTAGTCATCGTGTTACGATTTCAGAGAAAACCTATCATAAG
>CAVWDQ010000011.1:0-327007 GCA_963753765.1 uncultured Bacteroidales bacterium | reverse complement strand
AAAAAGCACCTGGTCCTGAACCTTTCACATGCTTTTTTCCACCGCAGGGAACTATCTTTTAATTCATTTCTCAATATGACAGCTTTTACTTTGCTCAAACCTGGGAATATTTTTGATCTTCTTTGGTATTAGAAGATCGATGTTTTATCTTATCAAAGCACTCCATGATAAGATGCATCTGTATAGGCGATGTATATTTTAACCAGTAGGCTTCAGTGGAATGATGATACCTTTTGGTTTTCAATTCTTTGAGTAATCCCACAATATCGAAAACCTCATTTATAATTCCCGGATTTCTTTGTATTTCGAGTTAAATATCCTTCAACGTAATCCTTCATGAAATTCCGGAGGGGAAAATTAGGCGGGAAATCCCATCGCTTTTTTCTGAACCTCGAGCTAATTGTAGCCAGTATGGGTGATTTTAGATACTCGGCAGCGATAATTCCTGAATTATAGGGTACTTGAAGTAATCCAGGTTCCAGTATTTTTTGAATCTCTGCACCAAAGCGATGATTATCCAACCTTTGTTTGAGTTTATACCGTTGCTCTTTTTTAACAAGGAAATGATATGATGAGCTGAACAAAGCTTCCAAGTAATCAATATCAATAAATGGGGTAAAGACATTGTTTAAAATACCTGGAATAAAGTTGATCATTTTGTCCATGGTGAAGACTGGCTGCAATTTCTACGAGTCCATACAATTCAACGAGTTCGGCGTTTTTGCACCATTCCTGTGACCAAAAAAAATCCAGCAATATTTCCTCATTTACAGAACCGGTCCGATGAAATTCTCATGTAAATAGTTGTCTATGTTATAATGTCTTGTTTTTGGCTGAACTCATAAACGAAATTGGATATAATATAATCGTCATGATTGGCACTTTTAATAAATTCGCCTCCCATCGTTCCCAGGAACATTGAGTCACCGTACGCTGCCTCATAACCAATGGCCATGTACCTGTGAGTACGGTGTAGTGAGCACAAAGACTGTCCGTTTCAACGGACTTCTTTGCTATATTTGCAATGCTCTCATTACTGAATTTAACTGCGTGATTCTCATGTGGTACCCGTATTTTTCTGCTATTTTTTTTGCAATTACAGCGTCAATGGAAGCAGGATTTCCATAGGTATAAGTGTGCAGATCAATCTGCTTTGATTTAATTAGTGAGAACAATAAACGGCTATCCACTCCTGCTGTTAATGAATGGCTAATCTTATTGGTGTGGGAACAGTCAAAGGTATGAATCTGTAATTTGCTCAAGGAGAGCAGCTATTTCCTCAGGAGTATGTGCTTTTTTTCCAAAGTAGCTAAGTGCTGAGCTTTCCAGTATATTTTTCGTTCCAGTGATCCTTCTAGAAAATAATATATTCAGCTGGAGAATTGTGATAAATATCCTCAAAAAGGGTAGATCCGCCGATGAAATGATAGGTCAGTGCATAAATGGCTATATTTTCTTTTGAAGGTTTTGAATTTATGCTGGAAGTTATCGTGCCAAGATCATTGGATAAATAATAATCCTGTCCGGACTGCCAGGTAAAGAACTTTTTAATGGCAAACCGGTCTGAGAATAGGAAGAAATTACTTTTATCAATTATCAGTATAGTAAAATTTCCTTTGACTAGTTGAATAAAATCTATCCCATGTTCTTTATACATTTCATGGATAAATTCAGGCACAGGAAGCTCATTGGAAATTCCTATTCGTGGCACAACATAGCCTTCTGTCAGGATAATGATTCCCGAAAGGTTATCGGAATAAAAATCCTGATCGGTATAAAAGTTGAAAAACGATGAGGAGTTTTGTTTCTCATGCGATGGGAGCGGTTTATTGGTTATGAGCCACATGGTAAATATTTCAATAGCTTACTTATGCAACAAAGAATCGATGTATGGTTTTAAATTATTCATGACTATATTTTCCCATGAATAAGATGCACTGTTTTCAGTAATTTGGGATGATGAATACTTCTTTTCATTTATGTTTTTGCAAATAGTTTTTAGGCCTTCCTCGAATCCTTGAGGTGTATCTGTTATGACTACTCCATTTGCATCATTTATAATACGAGCATTCTCCTGAGTTTGTGTTGCTATTACCGGCATGCCGGCCAGCAGGTACTCAAATGTTTTTGTTGGAGGTTGAACATCGAACCAGGGAGTAATGGGGATATAGGATACTCCAACGTTGTGCTTGCTTAATATATTTTTTAATTCTTCAGGAGAATATTTCCCATGAAGAAAAACTCGTTCCTCTAGACTTAAATTTTTGATGGTTTGAATTATCTTTTCTTCAGTTTGTTGTTTGCCATATCCATATATATGATAGGATATGTTTAAGCATTCAGGAGACTCCTCTAAAAAATCGTTAAACCCAATTATGGTATCCTCAATTCTTCTACTATTAAATGTTCCGACATAGACTAGTTGTATTTCATCAAAGGTTTTTGGCGGTCATGTTAAATGCCTCCGCTCCTAAAGGTAAAACTATATATTTTCTTATGTTTAATCTTTTAGCAAGAGAGTCGCTAATAATCGTTATATTTTTGAAGAACAGAATATCTAACCTTAGAAAAAGGTAAAATACTTATTCTTTTAATTGGTTTGGACTTAACTATTCCCGAACGAATATCATAAATAAAAGTCTTGAACGGATTAAATAGCCTGAAGATGAAAAAGAATTGTGTCCGATTAAGTATGACCAGTTCATATTTGGAATTATAGATGAATTTAATTGCAATTAAATAGAATCGGAGATTATTAATAATCCGGCTTTTATGAAAATTTACATAAATAGGATTGACCCCATCCAGGATTATCTTTCCCCAGCCTACATAGGGTGACAAATAGGTAATTTGATAGTCATTCCGAAGATATTTACAATGGTAATAATTATCCACAGAGTAGCCAAACTGTTTACGGCAGATATAAAGGATTTTAGGCTTATTCATTTTTTCCAGCCACCTTTTAAAGGTCAATAAAACAATGTCGCATTTAATTCAATATTCCCGATTTATTATATTGTATTAGAAGTGACCGAGCGTGGTGACGGTAGGTGAAATTCAAAAATTGGGTATTCTTTTTATTAATTTTTGTAGGTTTGTTCAACAATAAAGTGCTGAGTTTTGCTTTAAGATCTACAGTATCTGAAGGTTTGAAAAAAACAAATGGATATTTTATTTCATTCATCAGGTCCCTGTTAACACTAAAGTCTGATATCAGTATTGGTCTACCGGATAGCATTGCATCGTAAGTTTTAATATGAGGAATTAACCTATTATACATATTAGTCGTATCAGGGATAACAATGACGGAAGCTATTTGAATGAAAGCATGTAATTCCTCATAAGGTACTTCTTTTATAAATTTTACTCTTTCTGATAATTTCTCTTCTTCAATTCTCCTCTGAATTAGACCTTTCATTTGACCATCACCTATGAGAATTAACTTCAGATTATCATTTTCTCTGGCCATATCACAAAATGATTCAGCAAGTATATGTACCCCCCCAATTTTTTTGAATGATCCGAAAAATAATATAATAATATCCCTGTCATTTAACGATAACGAATATTTATACTCTTTCAGATCACGGCATGATTTATCATCGGCATTGTATAACTTAAGAAAACCATCAGGGACCAAGAAGGCATGACCCTTAAAGCCCATTTCATTTATTAGGTAACGTGTCATCTCATTGTTAATGGAATTGACGTACTTAATTTTTGAAAATGTCAATTTTTCATTTATGAGAGATATTAGAAACCATATTCTTTTCCAAAGGTTCATGCCTTGAAGGTATTCCATTTGAAGCCGCAGTATACCATGAATATCATAGATGACATCAATGTCATATCTTATCTTGAGAAAGAGAGCAATTGAATTATCCTGGTGAGAGATTATAATACTATTGTTTATTGCAACCTTGATAAGGTATTTAACAGGCTTATATCTCATAAGATTTTTCCACAGGAAATAGGATAATGGCCTTGAAGCAGCAGAATTATAGAAAACATTATGGAGCAGAAATAATTTTTTTATCCTGTCCGGTAATGGAAAACAAGAAAATTTTGATTCAGCCACATAATCCGGCCTAACAGGAGCCATGAATAAGATGTCCTTGAAATTTTCAATTAAGTATTCAGTATAGCCCCTAATCCTGACATTGCTTCCTGATTTTAAACTGAAATCCCTTCTGAACGGACAGAAAATGATTAGTTTCATTTGTACTTTTGATAAAGATTTCTGAAACGGTTAATTTGTTTCACGAAGAAGTTATTGATCTTCAGATAATAATAAATGGGTTTACTGCATTTTAAGGACTTGTTTCTTAAATCAATACTTAGATTGTCATTAGCACATTTTCTGGCTATTTTTTCTGCTATTATATAGGAACGGATGAGATAGTATTTTTTTCTCCTATATACTTCAGGAGACAGACCGTAATTGTTCGAATAAAAAATCTCCTCGTATAGCTGTGGTATTTCAATTGCCCATTTTCCTTCCGATGCAATTGATTTTGAATTCAGATGATTCCTGAAAAATGCTAAGGTCCCGGGTATGTATCTGATATTAAACTTTTGTGCTATTCGTAAAAAATATTCCCGGTCAAGCAAAACATCCCATTTTGTATCTAGTAGACCAACTTTCTCAAAAATTTCTCTTTTCCAAATTGCACTCTGCTGGGGAATAGGTACATGTAGTGATTTTAACATTTTATGGAAATTTGTTTGTTGCCCCCTTCTAACCCTTATATTAGCCTTATCCTCCCCCTGGTCAACATCACCATATATAAAATCTGCTTCAGGATGCATTAGAAATTGTTCCATTCTTTTAGAGACAAAATCCTGATATAATATATCATCGGAATTAATCCAGCAAATATAGTCGCCGGATGATTTCATCAATCCCTTGTTAATGGCGTCAGCCTGTCCATGATCTGGTTCACTGATCCAAAATTTGAGATATTGCTGATATTCTTTAATGATATTCAGACTGTCATCAGTTGATCCGCCATCGACAATAATGTATTCAATATTTGGATAATTCTGGGATAAAACGGATTCAATGGTTTCGCTGAGATAACTTCCCTGGTTATATGATGGTGTTATTATTGAAACGACAGGATTTGTCATAAAGAAGATCAGGAGAAAGCAGGAGATGTTTTATAGTATACCCTACCGACAAAACGCTTCCTGCTTTCAATCATTCCCGGTGCAATAACCCTGCAACTCAGGTTATAAAAAAACAGGAAAATAATAAATAAATCAGGGATACCGGACATTTCAAACAAGCCAATAACGAAAATGTAGGAGAATATAATCTAAGCAAGGTTTAGTTTCGGATTACTGGTGAAAAATCTGCCTTATACTACTAGGGATATTATAACTATTGATAGGTTAATAGCCATAAACAAGAGTTTCAAACATATAATGTGAGACGCTAAAGATTTCCCCTGGTTTTAACTCCATTCTTCTTAATTATATATGCTGGGACGCCCACGACAGTGCAATTTTCAGGAACATCCTTTACCACAACTGCATTTGCTCCAATTATTACATTGTTGCCAACTGTAATATCTCCTAAAACTTTAGCACCGGCATAAATTCTTACATTATCTCCTATTACAGGAGCACCGTCGGGAGTTGTGTATCCTATGGTAACCTGCTGATTTATCCAGCAATTATTTCCAATCGATTTTGCAGATACAATAGTCGAGAATCCATGTAAAAAGAAGAGCCCCGGACCAATTGTTTTAGTGGTAATATACAAACACGATTGAGGTTTGTATAGTAGCGAGCAGATTTTTAAAAGTATTTTAATTAATAGGTTATTTTCTTTTTTAAGTCTATAATAGAAAACGGTTCTAAATGAAGGATGATTAATAAGGAAATAGGATAGATTTTTTACTAGGTTCTTGATTGTAGTTTCTATTCCATATTAATAGATCTTCAATAATTATATCTTTGTTTACTGGATAGAATTATGCAAATTTTAAGCGGGAAAATAAAAAACTCTCTAATGAGATTTGAAAGGGTCATTGCTAAATAGTTCGATATTTTCTTGAATCTTTTCAACGTTCCAGCCCCACCATTTCATTTCAAACAATTTAGTAATCAATTCATTTGAAAATCGTTTTCTAATAAATTTGGCAGGATTTCCAGCAAAAATTGAATATGCAGGAACATTTTTAGTAACAACTGATCCGGCACCAATAATAGCTCCATCTTCAATTTCTATTCCTGGAAGTAAAATAGCACCTGCACCTATCCAAACATCATTGCCTATTATGATATTGTTATAATCTACAAAATTTGGGTTATCATCTACAAAGCGAATTCCAAAATTTTGGTTATTTGAATAAAAGATTGGATGAGTACTCATCCTCTCAATAGGATGCAACATACTTGCAATAAAAACATTGTTACCTATTGAACAAAAGGCTCCGATCTTGGCATTAATAATATATGAATTGCTGGCAATGTATGTAAATTTGCCTATCTCAGAACGAAAGATCCTTGTATTTTCGTGGATAATATTATTACCCTTTAAACACACCTCGATTAATCTTGATTTTTCTTTTATTCTGCAATTTTCTTTGATAATTGAATCTGAAATATAGCATTGTTTTTCAATCCTAATTTTGCTTTGAAAATGAGTATTTTTGATTGTAGAATTGAACTTGATAGAAACACCCTTAAATTTCAAACTATAAAGAATATATTTAACTATTCTCTTCATTTAATAAGATATCTTTTTAACTTATTTACAAATCTTTTTACTGTTGGTACATTTTTATAGTCAAAATACCTGCGAAATTTTTTTGCAAGGGATTTGTTAATTACAAATTCAGGGAAATTATTTGGAAAACAAATTGCTTTATCAATTAAGCTGTGATTGTCGGGTAATTGAGAACTTGTATGTATTGCTGTTGAATCTCTTCCAATATTTTTTATAAGTTGCCCAGCCCCAACAAACAAACCGTTCTGAAAAGAAGCCATTTGAATTTCTTTTGGGATATAGAGAAGGATAACTCCACATGGATACTGTCATAATCCTATCATCATTTTCAAAATAATTTAAAGCCGCACAGGTATAATTGTATGCGCCCGGCCTCATCACAATGTCATCTTCAATTACGATTACTTTGTCATGTTTTTCAAGTACTTCGCTCACACCTGCTCTTACAGAATTTCCCAATCCCCAATTGGTTTTCCTTTCAGTTATAATTATGTTTGTCCAGGCAACATTTCTTAAAATATCCCTTACCTCTTTTACTTTACCCACTTTTAATTTATCCTTTGGCCCATCACAAAAAGCGTATATCAATGGCACTTCATTTTTTCTCAAGCCATCAAGTGTTTGCGACAGGTGATCTGGACGGGAATATGCAAATAAAGCGATGGGAATTAAAGTATTATCCATTATTGTAGTAAACGCTCAAGTTTTTAAAGTGGGATTATTTGATGATAAATATCAATGATTTTTGGGGCTAATTTTTTATATGTATAATGTTCCTCATACAACTCTCTGCTTTTTAATGATAGTCTGGTGCACAAATCCTGATCCTTTAATATTTGAATAATCGCATCCGCAAAACTTTCAGGGTGTTTTTTAATCGAATATGGTATCTTCGGGTATGTGCCATAATCCACTTGTGCCTTCTATTGTTGTGACAATCGGCTTTCCGAAACGAAGGGCTTCAACCATTTTTGTTTTTATACCCGTACCTGAAATTGAAGGATTGACAAAAACAGCTGCTTTTTCGAGCCAGGGGCGAACAGAATCAACTCGGCCTGTATAATATACATTGGGGTAAGCATATTGTTTTTGAAAATCATTTCCATGTGTTTGGCCAACTATATAAAATTTTATGTTTCTTATTTCTTTTATTAGAATTGGCCAAATATTTTCAAAAAAATAAACTAGCGATTGACGATTAAATTCAGAAACCAGCCCTCCAGTGAATACAATTGAATTTTTTTCTATGTAATTGATAGAATCTTCAGTCCATTCATCCTCATATTCAATAACACCAGGCATCCAGACAAGCTTACTCTCAAATTCAGGATCTCTTGATATGATTTTTTGAATATCCATTTGCGAAAAAAAGCATGATCTATTCGAGTACTGTATCAGTTTTTTCTGCATATTTTTCCGGGAGCGGAGTTCAATTTTTAGGAAAAATCTACCATGTTTATTTTTTTTTCTTGCCAGAATACTTTCTGACATTCCAACCATATCATCATTAGGTCCAAAAAAGAGGAAAGACTTAGTTTTCTTTAATCCCAGTGCATATTTCAATGTATAATCACTTAATGGTTGTATAATATCAAACTTTTCCTTATAGACCAGTTTCCTAATGTCTGTATAAAATTTCCTCGAATAAATACTGCTAATAAAGGTTGGTTGATAAAAAACAATTGATTTAATGATTAATAGTAGAGTACGAATTTTATGAAAAAAGGGAATATTTTCAATAACCGAATCCTTAACATTTATAAGGATTAATCTCGAACATATACTATCTACGATGTCAATATGATTTTTATTTATTTGACCCTTATTCAAAATTACCAGAGTTACATTAAATTCCTGATTCAGGATCTTAATAAGGGAAAATCTGGCTTTATCCATTCCAGAATGTAAAGGAAATGGCAATCTATGATGGATTAATAGAATGGATTTCCCTTTTTATTCATCATTTTTTTTTATATATCTAGCTGGGACTCCTCCAACAATTGAGTTTTCTTCCACATTCTTAACTACAACGGCATTGGCACCTATGATACAATTGTTCCCAACTTCAACTGCGCCCAACACTTTTGCACCGGCATAGATTTTAACATTATCACCAATGACAGGTGCATCAGTGACATTAGTATAACCCAGAGTTACACCTTGATTGATCCAACAATTAGAGCCGATTTTTTTTGCACTGATAATTGTACAAAAGCCATGCTGAATAAAGAGCCCCCCTCCGATTTCTTTTGTACTAATCAACAGGCTAAAAAGTGGCTTATATAAAATAGTAGCAAAATGTCTCAACAATCTTATGAAGAATCTTTTATCCGATTTTAGCCTGTAATAAAAAATTGATCTGAATTGAGGATAATACAATAACAAAAAGCTCATGCCCACACTTATTTTCTTACTATGAAGAAACTCTTTTTGCCAGGCAATCAGGTCTTCCTGGATTAGATCTTTTTCACTGGTAAGGTGGAACCCTAAAAAATGAGGGAATAGAAATAATGTCTTTATAGCTTTGATAATTGATTTCACAAACTCTGAAATTCAGTAATTTTCCTTTTTATTTTTTTATTCCTTTTGGATACAGAAAAGGAATAGCGATACAAGTAATTTAAATATTTAGCTTTATTTCGAAGCCCCATAGAAAAGTTTCTGTTAAAATGAAGCTTATATATTTTCTTAAACTCAGCTGTAAAGTCGCCGTGAAAATTATTATGTTGCATTTCATTAGTAAAAGAACTTGATTTGTTGTTCTCATGACTACGAAATCTTCCAAGTAAAGCCGGAATATAAAAAAATCCTCCCATGCGAAATAATTTGCACCACAGATCATAATCCATCACCATTTGGAGTTCAGGATTAATCCCCCCAGTTTTTTCATAGACATCTTTTCTAAACAATACTGTTTCCTGGGGAAGACCTAAACCATATTTGAACAAATACGGATTGATATTCGATCGGGTACATCCCAAGATATTCCCTTTTGCATCTATCCGGCTGCGATTTCCGTAGCTGAGTACAGCATCAGGATTTCTTTCAAGAAAATGAACAGATATACTGACCATTGAGGGTTCCAGGACATCATCGCTGCAAATCCAGGCAAGATACTTCCCATTGGCTTTTTTGAATCCTTTTACTAAGGCATCTGCCTGGCCTCTATCAGGTTCGCTGATCCAATGAGCCAATCGCGTTTCATAGCTTTTTATTATTTCTGACTGAATTATCAGTGGATGCACCGTCAATTATTATATATTCAATATTTGGGTAGTCTTGATCTAATACAGACTCAATTGTTTCCTTAATAAATCTTCCTTGATTAAAGGAAGGAGTTACAATTGAAACTAAAGGTAAGCCACTATCCATAAGTTATTCTTAAGCTAAGCAAGAGTTTCTTTATACCATTCTAAAAGGTTTTCTGCTGCTTTTTCATATTCATAAATATTGATCAATTTCTCGTACTCTTCCTCATTCCACCTAAAATTATCTTCAAGAATGTTTAAGATCTCCTTTCTTAATGCAACTTGATCACCCGGTTCAATCAAAATGCCAAGACCTGGCTTTATATAATAAGGCATTTCCTCAATATTGGTTGTAATTACTGGAGTTCTGGTTGCCAGAGATTCCAGATTAACAGCTCCAAAAGATTCTTTATAAGTAGGCAAGATATGAGCTTCAACTGCATTATAATAAAGATTCAGACCTTGATGATGTTCAATTCTTCCAAGAAAGCTGACGTATTGATTAATTTCATTTCTTGCTAATAGTTCCTCAATATATTTTTTATATCCTAGCGCACGTTCTACGTAATCTCCAATGACCAGAAGATGAAACTCGGGTTTCATCTTAATAATTTCAGGAATAACCTCAAGTATGTCATGCAGTCCTTTTGATTCAAATAATCTGGAGACCATCAACATATATTTCTTAGTATTGTCTAGTTTTAAATTCTTTTAGCTTCACTTTTTGGAATTGGATAAAAAATCTTCTTATTGAATGTATTTGGCGTAACCAGCTTATATTTTGTTTTTAATTGAAAACCGTAATATTCAGGGTGAAGCTTGTTAAAAATAATCGCTCAAGTTCAGGATGATTTATTGATGTGATTCCTTTAGTATTATTAAATACCCAGGTTCTTAGAAAATTATCAAGTCTTTTGAAAAGAGGATACCTTTCACAAAGCGACTTAATCTTTGGTATTGGTTCTAATACCTGTATGAAACCATCCATATATAGGTATTCCTTTGAACCTGGCAAATAGCGTGACCACATTATAAAATCGAAAATAGAAGAACTTTCCACCGCCATAAATGTTGTGATAATGAATTAGGTCTGGTTTTTCCCTTCTGATATACCTAAGCATTTTCATCGGATAAATGACACTACCTAAGGAAAAGGAAATGGGAAATCTGATAATACGGTAACCGCCCTTATGTTGAAACTCCTTAACAGAAAGCTTATATTTCCGAGGATAGAAAAATACGCATTTAATTCCGAGTAGGGTAAGTCCGCTTAGATATTAACTTCCAAGTCTGTTTGTGCTATAATTTGTTCATCAAATGAATCAGTGTTAAGTTCATCTTCAGGGAATTCCGGGTAAGCATATTCGCAAGTATCAGGATATATATGAAGTATTTTCATTAAAATATTATATCAAGAATTTGTCGACTTCAATACTCTCCATATCATGTACCAAAGGTGATGGTTTATAAGCTAAAAATTTGCTTGTTTTAAGCTGCATTTTTGCACATAGATTCTTGGTAGCCTTCACTGGGTTTTTCCTTTATTGTTTGATGTTTTTTCTGGTTATAATATTCAATGTGGTCTCGAACACCTTCATAGAGTACTATTCCGTTTTCACATGGGTTAAGATAAATATGGTCGTATTTAATGGTTTTCCAGAACCGCTCGATCCACGCATTCTCAGTTGCACGTCCTTTTCCGTCCATAGATATGCTGATTCCATGCTTTTCAAGGTAATTTGTCCAGGCAAAGCTGGTGCACTAAGATCTAGGATTTCGGGAGTATTACATATATCCATAATTTAATTGATAAATATTAGATTTGTTGCTCAAAATAAAGTTGTATCTTTTATTAATAACTGCAGCGATATAAGCAAAAGAGAATGATATGGGAAATAAGGTTGAGATAAAAGAACTTGAATATGTTAAGTAGTCAATAATAAATACAATGACTATTAAAAATCCTCCGAAGGCGAATGATTTCCAGTACAGGTTTTGTTCTCTCTTTGATACTCGCATGAAAAATCGGGGCAATTTTAATTGCATAGAATAGCACTATCAAACTGCCTAAAAATCCAAGTTGTACCATATGATAAGTTATTCCAGGAACTGGCCCATTTACACCGAGTTTTTGCCATATACCTTCACCATAAAGGCTAACTCCTTTTCCTGCTTCAGGTCCAAAACCAAATAATATAATATTCCAATCTGAATCAAGTAATTTCTTACTTACATTTATCAGGTTTGTTCCTCTTCCTGTCGAAAAAGAACCATCAGATTTATTAGAAAATGTGTAATCAATAGCATATTTTTGAATATAGTCTGGGTCAAATTGACCGCCTATAACATTCTGTGGATTCAGAGTTTTTGTGTTTTTAGCCCCAAAGACTAAAGCAAAAATCGAAATTGATAGTATTATAGTACCAGCAAAAATTAACTTTTCAAGTTTGAACTTAACCTTATGAATTTTTATAGAGTAGAATAATGCAATAAACATCATAAGCGGTAGATACAGCCAAATCCCTCTTTTTCCGCCACTATAACTCATGATTAGAAAGCCTAGAATAACAATTAGATATGATTTTTTTGGCTTATAGTGGATATAGTATGCAACCATAAAAGAAATTGCTACTAATGGTAACATTGTGGAATAGACGCCTGCTAAAGTTGAGATTGTGCCAACAAGAATTTTCTCATTAACACCGAAATAGAATAGTTTAAATATTGAAGCGATTATTTGTAAGGCAAATAATCTAAAGATCAATCTATTTGTATTCAGGATGTGCTTATCTGTAAACTTTGCATTATAAATGGAAAGAAAAAGAATAAAAGGATATAGAAAAGTCCTGAAATAGGTGAAACTTGAATATATACTAGATGATGAAATAATAGAAGATAATAGAAAGATGGAGGATAAAAGTATAAAACCTTTAATTCCGGGGTATTTGAAAGATCTATGATCCAAGCTGTACGAATACTAAAGATAGAAATAGGATATCATAAACAAATTTGATTATGAAGTCATTCTTTTCCAAAATACTCTAAAGCACCATAGATAAATGCATATGTAATTACAATTTTTATTAAGAATTCTTTAGAATTGCTACTTATATAAAGTTTTCTATTAAAAATAAAGAATCCGAATAAAATAAAAGCAAGTATTAATCTATCCATTTAAATACTTTCCTTTGATCTATAAAAATTTCCTTTTGCGCTATATAGTAAATTCTCTAAAAGATTTAAATCGTATCAACCCAATTTTGCGCATATCATAGTTCCAAGCTAGGCTATTTCAACGCATTGTGAATATTGGATAATGCTTCCACATGCTAATCTAATGTCTTTGTCAATAAATATTTCTTGATTTAGCCTTAATACATTTTCATCCCAATTCCACCAACTAAGCCTTAATAAATCTTGTATAATCTTTGGATCAAATTTGTATCGAATAATCTTTGCCGGTACTCCACCAACTATTGCATAATCAGGGACATCGTTTACGACCACCGATCCGGCTGCAATTATAGATCCATTCCCAATGGTGACACCATCCTTAATAAATACATTATCGCCAATCCAAACATCATTATTTATTATTATTTTTCTCTTTCCAAAACATGATCTTCTTTTGCAAAACTTATTCCACTTTGTTTTCTTGATGCATAGAATATTGGATGATTACTTATGAAATTTGTAGGATCGGTTGCCTCTTCCACAAATAATGCGTGCTCCAATTGAACAGAATCTCCCAATATCAGTATTATTGAACCAGGATTCACCGCTGATATAAGAATAATCCCCTATAAAACAATCTGAAACAATACATTTACGTGATAAACGCACATATTTTTGGATCTTCGATCTAGTTAACTCTACATTATTTTCAGGATGGAACCTGAATGTATATAAGAATCCTTCACAATAACACTTTTACCTATTAAAACATCATTATGAATGACTGAATCAATAATAATCCTTTGTGAAATAAAGGATTTTATTCGTAGGGTTATTTTATTTAATGAATTTTGCCAACGCATTAAGCACTTTATTTAAGATATTGGTTTTCTTTGAATTAAAGTAAGCACGAAATTTTTTTGGATTTGCGATTAATGCCCTATTGACTGATGAGGGATTGAAATTGATAACTGGGATATCGATTAAGTTAATGTCGTCTTGTTTTCCATCACCACTGTTTTCACCGCTGGCATCTCTTCCAATATTCAGAGTCAAGGTTTCCTTTGGAAAGAAGGAAACTTTATTTTTTAAAAAATGAATTAGTAGATAACCTACATACCACAAATTTCTTTCTCTGGCATGTTCAGCCTGCCATTTTATATCATTACCCCATAGATCGAGTTTTATGCCTGCTTCTGTGCATTTATTATAATAATCCTCTGGTTCTTCGTCATAAAATTCCCAATACTTTTTATAGGTGCCCCAGCCCCAACAAACAAAACGTTCTGAATAGAATCCATTTGCGCTATGTTCTGGATTTAAGGTAGGATAACTCCACATTGATACCGTCATAATCCGATCATCATTCTCAAAATAGTCTAAGGCTTGCACATGTGTAATCATATGCTCCTGGTCGCATCACAATGTCATCCTCAATAACGATAACTTTATCATGTATTTCAAGGACTTTGCTAACACCTGCCCTGATGGAGGTACCAAGTCCCCAGTTGGTTTTCCGCTCAGTAATGTTCATGTCCGTCCAGTCAACATTCCTTAAAATCTCCCTCACTTCCTTGACTTTCTCTTTTTTAGAATCATCCTTTGGACCATCACAAAAAGCATAAATCAAGGGCACTTTATTATTCCGTAATCCTTTAAGGGTTTGAGATAAATGGTCTGGGCGAGCGTATGCGAATAAAGCGACGGGAATCAAAGTATTATAAATTATTGTTTATAGAAGCTATAAATTATATTAATATAGAATTAAAGGTGCAAACACATTAAAATAAAGAGGTTTATAAAAGCTCTGTTGTAAAAATTCAATTTTTGTAATCTCCTAGTTTCCTGTTTGCGAAGTAAAATCCTTTATATCTGGCTATTGGTTTAACGATTTCTAAGATTAGATTTTGCCAGTAATAATTTCTTTGTAATAAAAGGGCTTTTATTCCTTTCAAAAAGCTCTTTGCAAAAATTTTTATATTAGTTAATATAAATTGCATAGTTGATATTCTTTCTTTTTCATTAAAAATTTTTACAGCATCTCTTCCGTGTGCATAGGCTGATTGAATATGCCATTTTAGAGTTAACTTGTATTCTGGCACTAGATGTTCAATACAAAGTTCAGCATCAAATCCAGCCTTATAACCTTTTGCCACCAGCTGATTCTGAACATACACCTCTTCCCCATATGCGATTTTATTCCCTGTCATTCCTAGGTCTTCGGGAAAACCTCCTATGATATCAAGTGGTGCTTTCCTAAACACACACACCCCCCCAGTAATGTATCCATTCGTAAGAAGAGCAACATCTTCATTGTATTTACGTGATTGACCAAAATTTTCACTGAGCCATTTAGGGCGCTGACTATTTCTGTACCATGGATAATACATCCCTCCAAAACAATCAAAAGCATGTTTTTCAATTGTATCAAGTGCACGTTCAACATAATCTGGGAAAGCCTTCGCATCATCATCTATGTATGATACCCAATCATATTTCGCCTCTTTATACCCCCTGTTACGGGCAACACTCAACCCCTGCCTAGGCTCAGTTATGACTTTGAAATTTTTATAGTTATTAGAATAATATTCTGCAATTTCCAAGGTTCTGTCCGTCGAATTATTATTGATTACAATAACTTCATAAAGCGATTTATCAGCGGTTTGCTCTACGATTGAGGCCAGACATTCTTTTAAGATATAATCTCGGTTATAGGTGCAGATAAGTATCGAAATTTTTGTCTTTTTAGGCACTGACCCAATTATTTATTATGATGACTGATATTTTTTATTTCTATCCAAAGGCTATTCAATAAGGCCGGGGAATACCTTCAAGAATTTTTCGAGGTCTAGGTTTCTGGTTTTTTCAATAGAATTTGCTGATAACTCTTTTAAAAGGTTTTTATTGTCATTCAACTTTTGCAATGCACTGATAAAGGCTTTCTTATCATTACATAAAAAGGAGTCGTTCTCACTGCAGTAATCTCTGATGGAACCTACATCACTGACAACATTTACAAGGCCAGTTGCCATTGAAGTGACTATTACATTACTTCCGACCGTATCATATAGGGCCGATAGACTAACATCGGATTGCTGCATTAGAGCAAGTAACTCATCTTCAGGCAAATATCCATGCATGTTAACATTATCGGTTTCCTCAAAAAGATATGAATACTCTTTGCCACCCATGCATATATTAAAGTCCGCAAAAGGGCAATGTGTGATTACATCTTTTAAAAGGTCATGATTCCTTTTTAAGGAGCCCATGCAGATCACTCTCAAGCGCTTGTTTTCGTATTCTATTCTTTATTGGATGATAATAATCTGTGCATACATAATGAAAAGTTTTTCTCACCTTATCATCAAAACCCAGCATTATAAAATATTGCTCTAAAGAAGTTCCAAAAACCAATATGTTGTCCAATTTATGCAAGCACTCTTTAATATAGGAGTCTTTTCTGTGAAGCTCTTTAAGGTTTGAAGGTGACAGATGCACCAATCCTATTAATTTATTCTTAAATCCATACCTCCTTAATTTTAATGCCAATTCTGCCTGATCCCCGCTTCTATTGCCCAGATATTCCATAAAGAGAATACTATCGGCTCTCCTAAGGAAGATTTTAAAATATGAGATAAGCAACAGATGCCATGCCCTTTTGATTTTAGAATGCCAAAAATTCCATTTCCCAGGAACTTCAATTAAACGTAATATTGCCGGGATATGCCTATCTTAATTTTCCTGGCCAGGTATGCCATGCCTGCATGATTATCAGCAGTATTAGGCCAGGTAAAATAAATTATGTAGACTTTATTCATTTATTTTGAAGTATTGGCAATTTGTATTATTGCACAATTCATATTATTAAGCTGTAGAACTTCCGTATTATTTTAGGTATTCTAAAATATTTATCTGAAATCTTTGAAGAGTATTGGTAATCTGGATAAATTCTTGGGAAGTGCGTATCAAGAGCATTGATTTTTTCCTTTACATGAATATCCATCATTGCTTGGTTGCTACTTATACCTGACTGATCAAATACAGCAATCGGTATATCTATTTTTCTAAGTGTGCTATTGAATTTGAAAAGTGCAAGTAAATTAAACTCCCAATCCGAGACTATTGTATTATCCTCATTATAAAGGCCAATTATATCGAAAAGAGAACGTTTTATGAAAGTACATTGATGAGGTAATGTTGAATTTATGAAACTCCTCAGTGTAATATAATTTGGTTCAAGAAATGCAGATAACTTGTAATGTCCGTCTTGAAAAACAAGTTGCTGGCCATATATGATGTCTTCTATTAAGTTTAAAGATATAACTGATTGGAGAACATCATTATTATACAACCAATCACCACTATTTAAGAACAGACAATATTCACCAGTTGCTCTTTTAATGCCTTTATTCATGGCATTGTAAATACCACTATCAGGCTCGCTGATCCAATATTCAATTTTATCTGAATACTGTTCTAATATCTCTATACTTCCATCTTCAGAATCACCATCAATAATAATATACTCATAATCCATGAATCTTTGATTAACAACACTTTGAATGGTTTTGTGTAATCCATGCTTATTATTACGATTAACAGTGATTATTGAAATTTTATAATGCAATTGAGTTACCTTTTCTTCTTCTTTTTAGAAGACATATTTAATCTATATTTATAATTTCTGTAGTATTTATAAATGAGAGTATCACTAAAAATTGGGAATAGGTATTTCTTAATTTTACTCTTTATTTTAATACTTATTAATTTGATATTTAATATAAATCTAGAATTATAAATTGTTGGGTGAATAGTATATTTATTTTCTAAAAGCCATTCTTTCCAATCTCTCTGAATCAATGCTACCTGATAGTTACTAAGATCGATTTTCCATTGCTGTTGTTTCCCGGACCGAATATGATTCGAATGTAATTGCGTTAGTGGATCATATGTTCCAAATTTAGTTTTTACTCCTTCTTTGCTAAAATTCATATTCATTATTCTTTTCTTCTGGCTCTCCAAATTAAGATCATTTGCAATTCTCTTTATTTCTGAGTTTGTCAGTTTTATTTTTAAATATGACGCTATTGAAGAGACTTCTAATTCGAGATTTGCGATTATTTCTTCATAACTATTTTTATAAATGTCATTTAGAGTTATCCAGTTAGAGTAGCTTTTCTTCAGGATACTAATATAATTTTCATTATAAGTGTTTTCGAATTTCCCATTGTACCACTTGTACATCGATGAAACTATGATATCTCGAATGTCACGATATGAAAAGATTACTTTTAATTTACCAGACTCATTTAATTCTTTGGCTTCATTAAAATAATCGTGAGTCTTAGCTGCAACAAATTGAACTGAATCGATTTTAGAGAATTCACTGCATATTTGACCCGGTTCAAAATAACCAATGCCAAATCCCAACTTCTTTAACTTTAAGATCTCATCTACTATCTGATACTGCAGAGTAGATGCAGAGCGACGCATTCCACAACAAATTACCCAGGTAATCATATAATTACGAAATGACTATAAGAGAAACAATATTCTGATAATGATATTAAATATTAATAACTAACCCGTTGTGCTATTAAGAAGCCAACGCGTATTTTAAATGATCAGCTCTAATCTCTTAAGGGGTTAGTTCCCCGAAGCTCTGCTTCGAGAAGATTATTACTTTTGATATGTGAGTGAATATGTACATAAGAGTCACAATGTTTCAGTACTTCTCTACCACTTTGTTTGCCCAGCGAAGTATCGACGGGTTGTTTTCACTGAAGCAGTTGACCAGATCCTTGAAAGACATTTGCCTTGAGATATCGAAACGCTATGAGATTGAGTTCATTGAAATTGGAACGGACAAAGACCATGTTCATTTTTTGATACAAAGTATTCCAACGATGAGCCCAAGCAAGATTATCCAGGCTGTCAAGAGTATCACAGCCAAAGAGATTTTCAAACTTCACCCAGAGGTGAAAGAGCAGCTTTGGGGTGGGGAGTTTTGGACCAAAGGATACTATGTCAATACGGTTGGGCGTCATGGAGATGAAAATACTATACAAGCCTATGTGAAGCCCAGGGCAAAGAAAAATGAATACAAAAGGATTACATCAACAACAACTATCTGTTGTTTTGATACCTCGTCAGCTCTGCTGCGAGGTAGTTCATTCTTACCAAACAGGTAATTTTCACTGTCAATGCCTATGGTTTAACCAAGAAGAGATAGTGCAATTATTTCGCAATCAGATATTTTGGGCTTTCTAGGATAAAAGAAGTAGTTCCCATCGGTGTCAATAGAGCCTTTAAAAAAGGATTTTGTAATGTTTAAAATCTTGTCGAAATTTGTTTTGAAATTGTGCATGAAAAGGTGGTTTTTGTCGTAGATTATTACCTTTAATAAGCTGATATCCAGTATCATGCGTAATCTTTTATTATATATGTTATTAACAAAATTCAATAGCACAACGGTTTAAATATATATTTTTTCATATTCCTTATTTTAATTCCGACAAACGTTAAAGCAGTTCTTATATTCAATTGTTTACATTTTATCTAGATTTTCATTTACATCCTTTTCCCCAATCATGTTCTCGCTAACCAAAGTGTTCAATGGGGTGCCGTGATTCAAATGCGACTGAACGGTTACGTATAGGCAAAGTAGGCGCGTGCGGGCTTCAAACTTATCAGTTAACAAATAAGTTAAAGTGGGCTATTGCCCTTGAATATACTACTATCAAGCCTATTTTGTATATACAGTGTGGAGCAGGAGTTTCTACCAATCTTTGGAAGGGATTTGTTCAAATTGATCACACTTAATGTTATATTTTTTCTTTATGTCCGAATGAACATAAAAGGAGTCAAAATTGAAATTTTTTACAAATTCATAACCATTTTTAAATAAAATATCATTCACAATTTTTGTAGGTCGTTCAATCGTAATGCAATTGAATTTATACTTGTCAAAATCAATACTGGATATTATTCTTTCTTCACTTCCTTCTCCATCTGAAGAGAAATAATCAATTGTCTTTGGTGCTTTATGCTTTCTTAACACAACATCTAAAGTAGTGGCCTTTATTTCAATAATTGTAGCAACTTTAAGTTGGTCTCCTCTTATTTTTTCGTTATTGTCTGTATCCTCAGCAACAATACCTCCAAGTTGACCATTGTCAATTCTAAATTTAATTGTCTCATTTTTGTTACTTATTGCCACTTTTTCACAAAAACATTTTCTTAACTCTTTCAATTTGTCGAAAAATATCGGATTAGGTTCAATGCAAATACCTTTCCACCCATACTTCTTTTCTAGAACATAGGTATTACTATGAGTTATCCCATCTGCAGCAGCTAGGTCTAGAAAAAAGCCTTCTTTCTTTCCATTAAAAATTTCATTTATAACCCATTTGTCCTGTCCCTTTTGACTTTTATAGGGATTGTTTTTTTCTGTCAATCGTATAATTAACTTTTTAATATTCATATGTCTATAAAACTTAGTTATTATCTAATCCGTTGTGCTATTAAGAAGCCAATGGATTTTAAATGATTTACCGGTTTATTGTTCTTATAATTTATATGCTGTAGCAGAGTTACAAATGTTATTTTGCAAAGCAAACGCACAGAGAGTGCAGCAGCTGATTTGGCATAGTTTCGCTTCAACATCTGCTGATCGCAAAGTGTTATCGATGCGCTTTCGTGCTTTCATTAATATAAATGGAAAGTGTTCTTTGTTATTTTGAGGGACTTTGAAGGAGTCTTTAGTATGAGTGCCTGGTAGTAAATAAATCTGTTTGAATGGGTCTTGAAGCATATGCTTTATCAGCCACTCAAGACGCAATCTATTTTTATATATGTTATTAACAAATTCAAATACTATAACGGGTCAACTCGTGAAAAATAGTCGAAACTTTGAGCTTATCAATTTCCTTTTTCTTGTTTTGCAATCTTAATTTAATTTTTACGAGTAACAACTGAAAATCTCGTCCGAATTCCCATCGAAAGAAATTAGTAAGCATTTTTACATTATGTATTCGAATTGAAATAATAGGAGATCCAGCTCTTTCAGTAATCGAAAGTCTCTCTACTAGTTCATGTTGCTTTGGATACCACCTATAGACACAATTGCTCAATATACAATTGAAGCTTGTGTAACTCTTTGGTATTGAGATGGTATGATTACATTATTAATAATCCTTTTGATTAATATGCTTGGCGATTTTTTATCTCCTGATAAGGTTGTTTTGTTATACTGTTATGAGATTTTTGATAATAAGCCAAACAATCTGGGACATATTTAATTTCGTTTATAATCATTAATATCCTCGTGATAATTTTCCATCTTGAAATCTTGATAATGAAATATCCCATCTTCCTGCTGTTTCAACTACCCTTCGGGAAAAATCAAGAATGAATTCCTAAATAACACTTAGTTTCCCATATATCAATTATAAAATCCAGCGACTCGAATCGTCCTTACTCACATTTACCCCAGTATCTAAGTTTTTGTTTTTATCTTGTTTTAAATCGACTGATTTACATGTTGTACTGATTTATCGCCGAATTGTTTAAAATATGTTATTTGTCTTTCGATTTTCTCAGGTGACAGTAAGTCGTAGCATCCAAATATTGAATATAATCACCAGTGGACTTGCTGAATGCCAGGTTTCTGCCGTACAGGCTCCTTTGTCTTCCTGTTGGAAAACTTTTACTTTATGTGGCTCAAACGATTTTGCGATTGGATAAGAATTATCAGCAGAGCCATCATCTACGATGACATCTTCGTATTTTCCCAAGTCTGAGCAAGGGCGGATTCTATCGTTTCAACAATGTATGTCTGAATTATATAATGGGATTAATATAGATATTTATTGATTCCAAGTTATGCTAAATATAATACGGTAATTGGAATAGATAGATCATTTAGTATTTTAGGGTAAAATGCCTTAGGTAGTTGCTAAATGTATATTAACGTAAATTAATTGGTTAAAGTTGAGGGCACTAATTATATAATGAGTTAAAACTTTTTATAATATTCTCCACAAAATTTATTAAAGATAAGTTGCTCTCTGAAATTCCAGTCTTCTACGTCTGTTTTTTGGCAATACCGATTTTCTTTCTCCTCCTGAAAAACAAATTCCTTTGTTAGTCCTAAAGTGAATATATCTTAGGCAAATCTCCATAAGATTTTCAAGTCTAATGATTATTCTTTGATTCTTATCGGGTATACTTTTTAATCCATTATTCAATAATTGAGTTCCATTTACCCCAATACAACAATTTTTTCAAACGATGTCATGTTATTCCATTCCTCAATTGAAAAATCTCTTGTTTTATAACCTAGAAGACGATAATTATCCCATTGATTATTTTCGGATTCTATTTTAAATCTATTTGGTATTCATTGTCTTTTGAATACCATCCTCTAGCATATGTTGAACGAACTACCTTTTTACCATCTCTTATTAGCCAAATGAATTTTGCATTTGGTAGCAATTCGTTTAATATTGGAATTAAAGTAGAAAGCTTGTGATTTGACTCTCCAAACGATTTATTTTTAGGAAATATTCTTGTATCACAGTAAATACTCCTTAAGATGTTTTTTGTCTCTTCACGTGATAATTCACCATGCTCATATTGTATTGAAAGGCTAATTAGAATATCTGTCAATTATGCTTACAAATTATCTGTGGATGTTGATTTAGAGTATGAGCAAGAGAAGTAGTGCCAGATCTACCTGTACTAATGATGAAGAATAATTTATCTTCCATTTCTTTTCCAGTAATAAAAGATGACTTTTCAATATTTAGTAACTCCCTATTTATTCCTCCAATTCTATTAAGCTCCATTAAATTAGCATAATTCTCGACATCTCTATATTTAAGTATTCTATATTCTTGGTTGCCAACGATTATGCATAATCAGGGACGTCTTTTGTGACTACAGCCCCTAATCCTAATATTGCTCCTTCTCCTATTGTTACTCCAGGTGAAATTGAAACATTCATACCAATCCAAGCATTTTTCTTAATTATTACTTTCTTGGTAATCAACTGTTGATTGTAAGGTATTCCACCTTCATAATTATGTGAACTGGTATATATCGTGACATTTCTGCTTAAATGAACATTGTCTTCAATGATCAATCCCCCAGCAGTATTGAAATAGCCATTGTTTCCAATATGGACATTGGAACCAATAATCAACATTTTAGGATCTGAAATAAAAATTCTACCGTTAAAATTTACTCCTTCACCAACAATCGAAATAGCCCCTATTAATTTCTTATTAATACTATGAATTTCATCTTGTTCAGTTCTTTTAATAATATCAATAGTCTTTAACCTTTTTTTGATATAAAATATCAATCTATTTGCGTATAGATATTTGTTAACATTATTCCCAATGGTAATCCAATAGTATTCCTTGCCTCCCACTTGCAGGCAAAATTCCTGTATTATAATAATCTCCATCTTCAACATTTATGATTCCAGCCTTTTTTATCCAATCTTGAAGTACTGTCCCATCATAAGCAGAAATATTAAATATGTATTCCCCTTTTGTAAGCGGCAACTTTTTAAAATGAATTGATACTTTATTTCTACCTTTTTTTAGATTGTATGTTTTACCAACACAATCACTTTGGCATGTAGAATAAGGGACTTCATTTCTATTATAAAAAGCTATAGAAAAAACTACATTATTCAAATCTTGCTTTGATTCAATAATAAATTCAATTGAAAATGGGTTGCCAGTGATATTAGCTGCCTGAACAACTGATTCTTTTATTTTATTTTCATTATGGATTTGCCAATCAACAAAGCGTAAATTACCTTCACCTTTTCTATCCTCTCTATTTTCTAATGATACTCTATTAATATACTCTTGTGTTGTTTCAAGGTATGTTTGAATTGCAGAATCAACATCCCCTTCAAAGAACTTTTTGCCATTTTCTAAAACTATTGCTTTATGACAAAGATTTTGAACACTGACCATATTATGGCTGACAAACAAAACAGTCCTACCCATATTCCTACTTACACTTTGCATCTTCCCAATTGCTTTTTTTTGAAATTCAGCATCGCCCACAGCAAGTACTTCATCAACTACTAATATCTCAGGTTCCATATGAGCAGCAACTGCAAATCCAAGTCTAACCATCATACCGCTGCTGTAACGTTTTACCGGTGTATCAATATATCGTTCCACACCGGCAAAATCCACGATTTCATCAAGCTTCTCCTCGGATTTCGGATTTTGTCATCCGAAGAATTGCACCGTTTAAATATATGTTTTCACGACCAGTCATTTCAGCGTGGAAACCTGTTCCCACCTCAAGCAATGATGCAATACGCCCACGGGCTTTAATTATTCCTGTTGTAGGAGCTGGTTACCTTCGATAGAATTTTTAAAAGAGTTGATTTACCCGCCCCGTTCTTGCCGATTATCCCTAGCACCTCACCTTCTTCCACTTCAAGATTTATATCCTGTAAGGCCCATACATATTCGCTTTCACCTCGCTGATTCCTGATATTTGATTCTCCAATCTTCAAATATGGATCCTCCTTTCCTCGTATGCTTGTCTGCCACCATCGATTCAGATCATGCGACAATGTGCGGCTTGAGACAAGGCCGAGGCGATATTGTTTGCTAAGGTTTTCTATCTTGATTGCTGTTGACATATCCTTATGGTATTATACGGTGTCCATAAAGGACCTTTGCACCTTATTAAAAACAATAATGCCAAGAGTCAGCAGTACAAGCATAAACCCAAATGAATACAATAGGCTACCCCAGCTGAATGTTCCAACTCCCATGGTGCCGTATTTAAATGTTTCAATGATTGATGTTACCGGATTTAACAACATAATCTTTTGCATTTTCGGTGACATGGTGCTCAACGGATAAATAACAGGTGTGGCGTACATCCACAACTGTACGAAGAATGTAAATAATATGGTAAGATCTCGGTATTTTGTAGTCATTGAGGATATTAGTATTCCAAAACCCAATGCTAATCCGGCAAGCATCAAGATTAAAACATGGTATCAAAAGAGCATAGATATTGGGTGCAACATCTACTTGCTTGATAAGGAAATATAAATATACGGCTATGAATAGCAAAAACTGTATCCCCATGCGGACGAGGTTGGAGGATACTGTTGAAAGGGCATAATTAACCTCGGGAAATAAACTTTACCGAAAATCCCCTGGTTGACTGTGAATGTAGTTGGCAGTTTTATTAAGGCAATCTGCAAAGTACTGCCAGCAAACGATACCTGCAAGATAAAACATAGGCTGGGGTAAACCGTCGGTGGAGATACCTGCGATGCCCCCGAAAACAACCATGTACATAATTGTTGTAAGTGCTGGCTGGATGAAAAACCATAATGGTCCCAGAATAGTCTGCTTATATTGCGTGATAATATCTCTCTTAACAAATAGCGTGAACAGATCACGGTACTGCCATATCTCCTTCAGGTCAACCTGTAAAAGCTTATTTTTCGGTTTAATTACTGTTGTCCAGGCTCCGGTTTGTTCCACTTATATTCAGATTTTGAGTATTTATAGTCATAATAACCATAATTATATCCTTTCCCATACCCATAATAATAATCATACCCATGCTTCTTGAGGGCACTGATATCATTGATAAGCAGGTAAGTTTTAGGCATTTTTCTTCATTTTTCATCGCATTGGCTATTTCCAGTACACCTTTATGGCTATGATTCTGTCGGACCAAATAGAGAGTAAGGTCCGCATATGTGGCCATTGAAAGGGCATCTGCAACCATATGCAATAGGTGGGGTATCTATAATAATATAATCGTATTCCTTTCTGACCTGCTCGATTAAGAGTTTCATCCTGTCGGTTTCGATTAATTCCGCTGGATTTGGGGGTACAGGTCCCGCTGGCAATAGGAATAAGATTTTCAATATCGGTCTGAAAGATAATTCCTGTACTTCTTTTTCTCCGATAATATAGGAAGTTATTCCTGTATCGTTGGTGGTATTAAATAGACTGTGAAGAGCCGGTTTTCGAAGGTCACATCCGATAAGTAATACTTTCTTGTTATTCATGGCAATAATGGTTGCCAGATTGGCAGCTGTGAATGTTTTTCCCTCTCCGCTGATGCTGGAGGTGACCATGATCACTTTCTGATCTTTATCTTTTAAGGCAAATGCCAGGTTGGTGCGGATGCGCCTTAGCGATTCTGTAAAAGAGGATTTGGGATTTTCATTTAGCAGGGAGTAAATCCTGCTTCTGGGCATGCCCGATGGTACCTATAATGGGATATCAGTATTATTCACGATATCATCCCTTTCTCGGATTCGGTTGTCCAGTAGATCTCGTAATATCAGAATTCCTGCAGGAAATAGTAAGCCCAGAAAAATGGCGATTAATAATAAGTTTTTTCTATCGATGCCCACCGTGAACAGCTGGTCATACCGGGCCGGATCCAGTATTCTTGCATTGGAAATGGCCGATGCTTTCTGAATTCCTGATTCAGCTCTTTTTTGAAGTAAGTAAGTATAAAACTGATTATATAAGTCGTATTTACGTGTAATATTTAGCAGTTGTTGTTCACTCAGAGGCAGTGTTTTCAATTGATTGATAATGGCCTCTTCTTCTGTTTTCAATTGTTCAAGGGTTAGTCTGTTGTTTTCAATTAGCCCGTTGATAATTTCAAGTATACGTAAACGGACCGCTCTGATTCGTTCATTGATGTTTTCCAGTCCGGGATTGTTTTCCATGACAGAAAAATCCAGGTTTTCTCTTTCTTCATATAGATCCTGAAGTCTTGACAGCAGCGATTAATATGCTGGTCATTGGCATCCACTAGGGTAGGGGCTATGATCGTTTGAGGATCATTCCGCTCCTCAATATATTTTTTAAGATAAGCAGTAATAATTTTCTTTTAATCTTAGCTGGGTTCGCTGTTCATGAAAACTTTTCAACCGTTCGTAGGCAATCTCACCTTCTCGGCTGAGATTGATCACATTGTTCGATAAACGATAGGTCAATAACTGGTTTTCTGCCTGTTGCAGGGAATCAAGGATTACATCGATCTGGTCATCAATAAAGACAAATGTATTTTCCGCGATTTGTCTGTTTCCTTTCAAGTTCAGACAGGATATATGTGTTGCTCAACGTATTGAGAAAATCTACTTCACGTTCACCCACAGGTCCTGTAGACTTAAGGTGATTACGGTACCTTCCTTTTCATCAGTTTCAACAACCAGTTTTCTGCTGTAGCTTTTGGTTAGTGCATACCGGATCATTGACAATAAAGCTGTAGGTTTTGTATCCTTTCGATCCTTCAGGATTAAGACTTATTGCAAACTTCCATCCTGAAAGTTGATTACTGGATTCATATGGCAGTATTGTATCAATGTAATCTTTCTGATAAAACCGGTATTCCGTTGAATCAATATAATCGATATACCATTCTTGTTCCTTAAACCAATTAACCGATCACTAAGAATATTGATTTGGAAACGGGGATTTTCATATAGAGGTCTCACCCGGATCCTTCCATGGGCGGTCCAGAATATTTCCTGATCTAGGCTGTCAACTGCCCTGTTTATGGTTGTAAAAGAACTGAGTTTTCGCTGTTTCATTGGCCATGTCGGTCTGTCTGCGCCAGTACCTTACCGCTCTCAATTCACCCAGTACATCCTTGGATTTCCCTCATCCTGGATGATCAGTGTGGCAGTGGCCTGGTATTTGGGATCGTATACCGGATCTTGAAAAAAACAATTCCCAGTGCAATCCCCAATGCGATGAGAAACCAGTACCAGTTTTTAAAAAAAGGAAAAGGTATTTACGCCAGTTGATGGGGCTTCTCTTCCTGGATATAAGGTGGAGATGGATAAAACCATATTGTCCCGGGGGGTAACCGGGAGGAGATGGATTGGGGGGAGTATTTTGTTGATTCATTGATGAAATATTAACTAATTTTATTAGTTCATACTAGTATGTGCTTACTTAGAGATTGATAAAATTTAATAAAAGTATGAGTGTTGATATGGTACTCAGAGTGAGTAGCTAATAAGAAGATGAAGTTGTGGGAATATTGAGTTGGAAGGGTTTGGATTTGATGGTTCCACGATCACGATATCGTTTGGGAGGAGAAAATAACCTTCCGATTGTAAGCAGGTTTTTATCCTGCAGGTTGATACGAAATGTATACGTGCCTTCCTTTGTTGGACGGACCACCAGTACCCGACTGCGATTTCCATAATCGGTAATATCCCCGGCCATTCCGATTGCTTCAAGGACAGTAAGCTGATTGTTGTAATTGTTATAGGTTCCGGGTCTGGTTTACTTCGCCTATAACAGTAAATTTAAAGCTCAGCAAACGTATATTAATTACAGCATCCTTCAGGTAATTTGCGGCACGTTCTTCTATACTTTGCTTTATCTGCTCCAGGGTCAATCCATATACCTCTAATTTCTCCAAGCATAGGCAGCGTGATTGTCCCGGAATCACTAACGGTGTAACCATAAACATAAGATGAACTCTCTCCTCTGCCCAGATTCGAAATACCTCCACTGGCACTCCCTGCATTTAGCAATTCATTCATCTCCGTTTTCTGTTTCCATAATCAGTAATATCACCAGCCATTCCAATTGCATCCAAGACAGTTAATTGGTTATTGAAATTGGTATAGCTTCCTGGCCTGTTTACCTCACCCATTACGGTAAATTTGAAACTTAATAGTTTCACATTGATTACAGCATCCTTTAAATATTGCTTTGCCCTTTCTTCAACAGCAGTTTTTACTTCATCTATAGTTAATCCAATGACCTTTACATCTCCAAGATTGGAATGGAAATGGTTCCTGAATCACTTACAGTATAACCATATATATAAATATTACTTTCATCCCTGTAGGTATTATATGAGCTTGATGTCTGAGACCTGGATTTAATAATTCATTCATTTCAGGATTCATTGTGAAAATATCCACATATAGAATATCCTGGTATTGGATTCTGTAATCAGGACGTTCCATGGGAAAGAATTGCTGCTGTGGAAGTTGTATCTAGGTTGGAGAGGTACATCAGTTCTTTCTGGGAGGTGCAGCTTCCGAAAACAAGGATGGCAACAATGAATAGCTGTTGCCAGTTTGATCAGGGTCTTCATATGTGAGGTTTGTTTCTTGGTCAATCTTGTTTGCTAAGGTAGGCATTATACATTAAATCAATGCCTTGGTCCAGTTCGATAGCGTGTTTGAATCCGAGGCCATGGAGTAGGTCCACATTGGTGAGTTTGCGCATGGTGCCATCGGGTTTTTCGGTGTTGAAGTAGATTTCTCCTTGGTAATTGAGGGATTCTTTGATTTTCAGGGCCAGGTCTTTGATGGAGATCTCTTTGCCGGTTCCGATGTTTACAAAGTGGATTTTTCGTGGGATCTTCTTGGTTCTTTGGGTTCTGGAGTGAAATCATTGATTTGGGGATATCCACATTTTCCATCATAAAGACACAGGCAGCAGCCATATCTTCGGAGTACATGAACTCACGCATGGGTTTGCCGGTGCCCCAGATCTCAACTTTGACCTGGTTGTTTTCTTTGGTGACTCCGTATTTGCTTCAGGATGTTGAAGGATTTCGTTTTCTTCTTTTGATCCGTTGATTCCTTCAATGGGATATGTGTTCAGGTCCTTTCGGATGCTTTCCCAATCATTGTTCTCCAGGCATTTTCCCAGGTGGATCTTTCGGAGCAGGGCAGGGAGGACATGGGATTTTTCCAGGTCGAAGTTGTCGTTGGGCCCATAGAGGTTGGTGGGCATCACTGCAATGAAATTGGTGCCATACTGGATGTTGTAGGATTCACAGAGTTTCATGCCGGCAATCTTGGCAATGGCATAGGGTTCGTTGGTGTACTCCAGTGGACCGGTCAGGAGGTACTCTTCCTTCATGGGTTGGGGGGCATCCCGTGGGATAGATGCAGGTGGAGCCCAGGAAGAGAAGTTTCTTTACTCCATTTTCGTAGGCATGATGGATCACATTGTTCTGGATCATCAGGTTGAGGTAGATAAACTCACCACGGTAGATGTTGTTGGCCACGACACCACCTACTTTGGCTGCTGCCAGGATCACATATTCGGGTTTCTCTTTTTCAAAGAATGCCTTTACTTCAGCCTGGTTGGTCAGGTCCAGTTCACTGATATCCCTGGTAAGCAGGTTGGTGTATCCTTTGTTCTTCAGGGTCTTTGGTGATGGCCGAACCTACCAGTCCAGTATGACCTGCAATATATATTTTGGAATTCTTTTCCATTTTCTTCTTCTTATCTATTCGAAATAATTCAGTGTTTTGTATCCACCCTCTTTCAGGTAACTCTCCTTTTTCATCAGGTTGATATCTGACTGCATCATATCTTCGATCAGGCCATGAAGGTCATATTTGGGTTCCCATCCCAGTTTTTTCTTGGCTTTGCCTGGATTTCCAATAAGCAGATCCACTTCACTTGGTCGGTAATAGGCTAGGATCCACTGCTACCACAGTGGCATTTGATTTGATCTTCTCTTGAATGGCTGGAATAAAGTGAAGCTCCAACCTTTTCAGTGAAGCGCTTTTCATCCACTGCTACTAATGGTGGCAATCTCTTTTTCTCCTTCTCCGCTGAACTTTAATTCAAGCCCAATCTCTTTGAAAGCTTTCTTGATAAACTCCCTTACCTCTGTGGTAATTCCAGTGGCAATCACATAATCATCTGGTTCATCCTGCTGAAGGATCAGGTACATGGCTTTCACATAGTCCTTGGCATGGCCCCAGTCACGTTTGGCTGACATATTTCCCATAAAGAGTTTTTCCTGCATTCCCAGGGCGATACGGGCAGTGGCCCGGGTGATTTTCCGGGTGACAAAAGTTTCTCCCCGGATGGGTGATTCGTGGTTAAAGAGGATCCCGTTGCTGGCATGCATGTCATAAGCTTCGCGGTAGTTGACTGTGATCCAGTAGGCATACAGTTTGGCTACACCATATGGACTTCTGGGGTAGAATGGTGTTTTTTCATATTGTGGTACCTGCTGGACCAGTCCGTAAAGTTCAGAAGTACTGGCCTGGTAGATCCGGGTTTTTTCGATCATATCCAAGTAATCTGACTGCTTCCAGGATTCGGAGGGTTCCCAGTCCATCGGCATTGGCAGTATATTCCGGTGAATCAAAACTCACCTTCACATGGCTCATGGCACCCAGGTTATAGATCTCATCGGGTTGGGTTTCCTGGATGATCCGGGTCAGGTTCATGGAGTCGGTCAGATCACCATAGTGAAGAACCAGGTTTCGGTCCTCCACATGGGGATCCTGGTAGAGGTGGTCGATGCGTTCGGTATTGAACAAGAAGCCCTCCGTTTGATCCCATGAACGATGTATCCTTTTTTCAATAAGATACTCAGTCATATAGGCTCCATCCTGACCTGTGATTCCTGTGATTAATGCGACTTTTGACATATGATGTTGTTTGGATTTATAAGCTTATTTACTTTGGTTGTTTCACGGCTTCGCCTTGTCAGTCCCATGTTTGGACGACTAGCGTTGTGTAATTGTGATATTGAGTTAATAAGTTATTTTCCAATAACATACTAACTATTATCTCACTAACTGTCTTTGATTTTTTCAATCAAAGACGTATGCACTTCCACAGTCAGGTTCTGGTCGATGCCCTGGATCCTGACCAATACTTTCTTTCGGTCTCCTTCGGTGATCAACTCTCCTCTGAGTCCTTTCAGGCTGCCTGCGGTGACAATCACCTGATCTCCCTTCCGCCTGGTTTCCCAGGTGGTCTCCACCTTCTCATTGCTGTCCACAATGATTTTTAAGTTGTCTATCTGATCGGCTGGAATGGTTGCAGCTTTTCCTTCAAAGGTGATGTATTTAACAACGCCATGAGTCTGAAGGACCTGGTCGTAAGAACTGCGATCGATATGCACAAATACATAGGAGCTGAACAGGGGGACCTCCACCATTTTCTTTCGGTCCGACCACTGCCTCATGGTTTTTATCAGGGGAAGATAGCCTTCGATACCCTGGTCAAGCAGTCCTTTCAGGACCTGCTTTTCAAACCTTGGTCGGGTATATACTGCGTACCATTTGGTTTCCAGTTCCTTATCTTTCTCCTTTACCACGATATGATTTCCTCGCGTGGTATCCATCTCACGTCCTCCTTCAGATTAGGGTTAAGCACTCAAATTAGATTTAAATATAGTTAATCCTTAGTAGGATTGATTTTATTTTTTGGTGAATTTAATTAACACTGATTTATTAGCTTTGTGCATCAAATCCTGATATATGAAGATAATTTCCGTAGTAGGCGCAAGGCCTAATTTTATGAAGATAGCTCCCTTTATCAGGGCCATTGAAAAGCATAACGAGGGGGCAGGAGAAAAGATTGTGCATATCCTGGTACATACAGGTCAGCATTACGACCACCAGATGTCGCAGACTTTTTTTGATGCTCTGAATATTCCGCCGGCTGATATCCACCTGGAAGTGGGTTCAGGGAGCCATGCCGAACAGGTGGGCAATACCATGATTGCTTTTGAGAAGGTGGTAATGGAGGAGAAGCCCGACTGGGTGGTGGTGGTTGGGGATGTAAATGCCACACTGGCCTGCTCGGTGACAGCAAAGAAACAGCATGTAAAGTGCTGTCATATTGAGGCAGGATTGCGTTCGGGCGATGAGCGGATGCCTGAGGAGATCAACCGTTTGGTGACCGACCGGCTTGTCGGATTTGCTGTTGACACCTGACTTGCTTTCCATTGAAAATCTGAAGAAGGAGGGAGTGGAGGATTCCCGGATTGGATTTGTGGGGAACATTATGATTGATACCCTGGAGGCACAACGGGAGAAGGCTGCTGGACTTACTATTATGGATGTGTTGAAAGAGAATCTCTTGCTTGAGGATGCTGCAATTCCAGCTGTTGAGGATGAGAAATATGCTGTGATGACCTTGCATCGGCCCTCCAATGTGGATCATAAGGAGATCTTTACCGCACTGGTTGATTTTCTGACCGACGAGGTGGCTATAGATATGCCCTTGTTATGGCCCATCCATCCACGTGCCCGCAAACAGCTGGAGCTGTTTGGGCTTTGGGACAAAGTGGTTTCTACACCGAACCTGGTTCTGATGCGCCCCATTGGCTACCACGATATGCTGCGATTAAATATGACGGCCAAACTGTTTCTTACCGATAGTGGCGGGTTGCAGGAGGAGTGTACGATACTTGGAACACCCTGCCTGACCATGCGGTGGAATACCGAAAGGCCAGTTACCCTGCAGGAGCATGGAGGTGCATCTGTGCTGGTGGGAAATAATGTGGAGCGGATTCGCGAAGAGTACCAAAAGGCCATGATTCAGGAGCGTAAAGCGGTGCGTCCTGAGTTATGGGATGGACATACAGCTGAACGTTGTCTGGAGGCGATCATAAAGGCTTCCTGATGAAGATTCTTCATACAAACTGGTTGGCGGGCCTCTACCTGCTTTTGCTGTTGATAGGAGCTTTGATCCCCTTGGGTATGGGATCCACAACTCTGAATAACAATTACGCCTTGCATGTCAGAGCCGATTACCTGCTGCATGCCCTCTTTTACATTCCTTTACCGGTGATTCTGCTTTTGAGTCGATGGGGAAAGCGAGGAGGATGGATGCAGGTAATTCTGTTTTCAATTATTAGTGGTTGTGCTTTTCGAGACGGTTCAGATGCTGGTTCCTTATCGCGCTTTCAATATAAACGATTTGATAGCAAACGGGATTGGAGTGGGGATTGGCTTGATATTGTTTGCTGTTTTTGGAACCACGCTTTCCAAAATTACTGCTTCCGCAGATTAAGTGCTCCCTTCACGAGGTTTTTCAGGTTTTGGGCGATCAGTTCATTGAGCCAGAGGAGGATATTGTTGTGCCACCGCTGTGGGTGAATGGTGAACATTATGGTATTGGGTAGGGCTCTCTCTTTTGCTGCTTGTATAATATCTTCTGTGGAGTGAATAAGGATAGCCTTTCTGCTGTAGCTTGTTGGTTTTGGGTATCATCCACCTTATCTCTGATACTCACCTTGTGCCCATCCCACCTTCGGCCGGTATCGGTCAGGTAAAGCACTTTTGAGAAGTCGACATCGAAATAGGGTTCACCAATGATTCCCAGATCCTTGTAATTGTATGTATTCCATAGGTCCCTGGAGTCATGTTTGGAGCGCGGACTGCCATGCATGCAGATGGTGTTTACCGGGGCCAGTTTGCGAAGCTTCTCCAAATTCTATTTGGAATGCTTCAAACGCTTTAGTCTGGTCTCCCTTGTATGTGCTTAGCTCCTCATAATGGTAACCGATCTCATGCCCCAGGGCAGCGATCTCTTTGATGATTTCTTCGTTCCAGCTACAGGGTTTGGCCCGGAAGTTATAGGTTCCTTTTAGCCCGAGCTGGGATTCAATCTTTGCAAGTCCAAGGGAGTTTTGGGGTCGTTTGTCCACATCGTGGCGCAAAACGATGCTTCTGGGGGCAGCTTGAGTCAGGTATTCTTGAAAGGTCTGGAATTGATACTCTTGCTCAATCAGCGCCTGAAGCAGTTGCTTATATTTTTGAATGGTAAAATCGGCCATGTCAGGTTTTATCAAAGATAGAGAATAATCAATCTTTATTAATAGCACTTACCCCCGATTGGTTACCCTACTTTCGTATACTTTTACAACATACTGAGAAAGAGAGAGATAAACTTGACTTATATGGTTTCTTGTCCATATTTTTATGGGGAAGAAAGAAACCCTGAGAAATTCAAACTGCTTATTATGAAAAAGGATCTAAGCAACAAGTTAAACTCTTACTCTGCTATCAAGGGTGTCCTGGCCCTTAACCTGGGCATCTACGAGCAGATTACACTGATGAATCAGTCGGTAGAGGAATTCTATCAGAAGTTAGATGAGATCGATGCAGTGGCAGCCCGCACAACATCAGATACAACCGGGGAGACCGCTGCAAAGAAGCTGGCCAAAGAGAAGCTGGCAGCACTGGCCACCAGCCTGGCAGCTTCGGCTTCCATATACGCCTATGAGTCTTCCAATATAGAACTGGAATCTTCCCTGCAGTACAGCTACACCGATATCAAATATGCCCGTGACAACGATGCCCTGGCCAGAGCCAGAATTATAGAAAATGAGTTGCTGGAACACCGTAATAGTCTGGAGGCATATTTGATTACTTCCAGTGACCTGGAGGAGCTGCACAAGTATATCATTGATTATGATGATGCCCTGAAGACAAGGGGAAGTGTGAAGAGTCATCGTGTGGCTGACTTCCTGAAGCTGGAAGAACTCTTTAGGGAGGCGGATCTGATTCTCATTCATAAAATTGATCGCTTTGTGCTGCGCCTGAAACCCGAATTCCCCACCTTCTTTGACGCTTACACGAATGCAAGATCCATTGTGGATCTGTAAATTGGCTTAAGGCAAGCCCCAGTGGACTTCAGCTAACTTCCAACGGACATAAGTGGTAACCGAGCGGACAAAAGTTATCTCCGAGCGGACATCAGTACACCCGGAGTGTTTAAAAGTCAGGCCCGAGCTTACAAAAGTTCAGTACGAGTAGTCGCAAGTGAAGCGCCAATTATTAAAAATACTAAGCGCCTATATAGCAGTTGAAACTGAGTGAATAAAAGTACTCAACCAAGCGAATAAAAGCACAAACTTAGTGGACAAAAGTTCTGAGCCAGTGAATAAAAGTTGAAACCGAACAGATATAAGTGGAGGGTGTTCAAATAACTGTCTATATGGTCATTTTACGTTATTTTATTTATCTTAAGTGGTATGAAAACCTACGATGAACTTAGGAACATATGCGAGCGAAACAGCCGGATATCCGCGAGGGTGATTGACGATTTCCTGATTGGATATGCTGCGGGGCACCGGGGGCTGGAGAAGAAGATGGAGCAGCAGTTTGACCGCTATCGCCATGTGGGTAAAAAACTGGGTAGGGAGGTGGTGAATATGCTGAAGAGCCAATTCCTGGCCCACCAGGTGTTTAAGCAGGAGGGACTGCTGGGGAAGTTCCTGAAGCACCCTGCCCTGGACCGTTTCACCGGCGAGGAAAGGGACTTCCTGCTACAGCAGCATAAGCTGCCATGGCGTTTCTGCTTCAGCCGGATCGTTGACAATCCGGCCGAGGATTTTTACACCATGGAGGATGTGTTTACCGGAAAAAAGTACCTACTTTTTTCCCCGGGCGTAAGCAGTATCAGGCGTTCGATCAGCCCGGTATTGTGGTTCAATCTTCTTGGCTTCAATGGGTTTTGCTGGCAGAGCTTTGGCCCGGTGGCCTACTACAAAAGTTTTGAGGCAGGTGACATCTTTTTCTTTGCCACCGAGTTGAATCCCGATATGGAGGAGGCCGGTGAAGTACCTGCCCATGTGGAACGGAATCCCCTTCCCTATATGATGTTGGTATCGGGGGCGGACTATCCACTGAGCTACCACAAGGAGGATGAGCTATTGTTCCTGCTGGCCGAGCATGACCTGGAGGGCCTGGATACGGCCGGACTGAAGAAATCGTTTAAGACGGAATACGAACAGGGGGTGTACCGGATATCCCTTAAGCAATGGGACGAACATCCCCATTTTGCGCAGGCCTGGTTTGATGAGGAAAAGAAGCTGCTTCTCTTTAGTGCCATGACCCATCGTGGCTTTGATAGACTGGTGAAGGATTTCAATGCATTCGGACATAATTTCCCTACAGAGGCTTTTCTGAGGGTTCATATGTCCATGTTGACAACAACAAGTGAGATCCTGAACAAGGATGTGGTGCTTAATGAGTACCTGGATCTGTTTCAGCAGGACTCCGACCCTGATAAGGATAAGGTCCTGGAGGATATCAATGCCTTTATCGCCCTGGTACTGCCCGATATCAATGCAGGCATTGTTCCCGATGTAGAGGAGGCGGCCCGCATATCCGGCGTCGATCCGGAAACTGCTCACAGTGTGGTTGAATCAGTGATGGAAAGCCTGGATAAAGTACCCGGGAAAAAGTCTGGGGAAATGCCCACTGCCGCTAAGAAAAAGACAAGCCCCCAAAAACAGATACCTGCCATCAGCCAACTGCCACCCCAGCCCGGTGAAGGGGTCCGGCTGATAGCTGACGATGATAAGCTCCTCTTTGACCTGCATCTTTATATGCTGGCCGACGAGATCCGCAGGGAGGCACCCTGGGAATATCTCCAGGAAGATGATGTTTTTGGGGTGCAGGTACCCGGAAAGGACCTGGTCTATTTTGTAAGTGTAATGGGAGGTGCCGGGGAGTTCCAGGGCCTTAGCTTTTATAAGGGTTACGAAGGACTGATGAGCTTCCTGGAATTTCGTGCGGAGATCGACCGGCTCTCCGGCCTGGGCCTGACAGATGATGGGATGTTCCTGACCTCGCTTAAGCCCGGGGGACTCATTGACCATCCCGCACCTGATGGTCTCATTTTACTGACCGGGAACATCTGGAGAAGGACGATTTGGCAGCAATCAGGAAATCAGGGTTCCGCTTCAGGGGAAGGGGACAATGGCCACGGATCGAGGAGATCGTTCCGGGCTATGCACCGGTTTACCCATCCGGGGATACCCTGAGGGAGTTGTTCCTGGTGATGCAACAGGTCCTCATCGTGCTGGATAAGGATATGCACGATGAAAATTATATGATACGGGAGGACGATCCGGAGGAGACCATTCTGATCCGCGTACCTGCAGGGAAGGGACCCCGGTTCAGGTGGAAGGACCACTACCTGCTTGCCGATCCTGCATGGGGAGACACATCCTATTCGGTGAACATACTCCCCACCAGCTTAGTAGCTGTATCCAGGCTCCCGGAAGCCAGCCAGGAGCTTCAGCTCGATTTGTTTTTATTGCCTTCTACGGTGAGGGAAAAGGGCAGCAGGGACTTTTTCCCCTTTGTGCTTCTGATGGTAGATAAGATGACCGAATTGATCGTGTCCATGTCCGTACTGTCCCCGCAACCCGACCTTCGGTCCATGTACGAATCAATCCCCCAAAAGGTACTGGATGAGCTTATTAGAATCGGTCACAGGCCCGTGAAGATGGAAATGAGCTCAAGCCTGCTATTCGGACTGCTGGAGGAGATTCTGGAAAAAGCCGGGTGTCCTGTGGAGTGGACTGACCTGATGCCACAGATGGATGAGGCGATCCAGTCCATGATTTCACAAATGTCCTGACTGAAACAAGGCATCCATATAGATTCCAGCTGCACTAGTGCATAACGAACTCCGCAGTATTTTTTGACTTTCACCCTGTTACAAAGGAAAATATAGTATGATACTATCATTTGAATCGTATCATTTGATACTATCAGTGCTCGTTTTCTGTTCAGGTATATCCAAAAAGAAACATGTTGATGCGCTTCATCTCATAAGGGGGATATCTTAACAAAATACCGGAAATTTGTTCTGTCAATCACAATTTCGCTTGCTGTTTTGTTTGCCAAAATTATGACCAAAGGTCATTATAATGACCAAAAGTTATGACTAAAAGTCATTACGATGTATCATTCGAAGCCTTTCTGTGCAAATGCGCCTTCACCATACCTTTGACCACATGGGCTTCTATGGTCGATGCGGCCAGATCACGCCTGGCTGAAATCTCATGGATGGTTTTCCTGATTTATTAATCTAATTTCTTTTATATATGTCGATAAAATATGAAATAATCGACATATATTTGCAATATGTCGATGCCATACACATAGTAATGAGCAAATGTCGAAATCGAATATAACCATAAGGATATTATTCAAACGGGTAATAAATTTCTGAATTATGTACAATCCAAAAGAACCTTATAACGATCTGCCTTTATTGCCACCAAAAACTGAGATTGAAACAAAGAAGGTTCTAAAGCAGGCTATTGCCTCTACAAGGGTGCTGGCCGAATTGAAGGGCAGAGCGGATGAAATTCCAAATCAATCTATGCTTGTCAATGCAATTACCCTGCAGGAAGCGAAGGACAGTTCGGAAATTGAAAATATAGTCACCACCCAGGACAACCTATTCCAGGCTTTTACTGCCAATACCAATACAACGGACGCACAGACTAAAGAAGTTTTGAGGTATCGGCAAGCCCTCTGGGAAGGGTACAGCAATTTGAGAAAACGCCCACTTTCTACAAATACTTTTGTATCTATAGTACAGACCATTAGGGAGAATAATGCAGGGATTCGAAAAATCACAGGTACCAGAATAGCAAGTAATAATGAAACAATTTATACTCCACCCGAGGGAGAAGCTGTAATTAGAGTTTTACTTAAGAATCTGGAGGATTTTATCCATTCAGAAAATGGCATTGATGATTTGGTACGGTTGGCGGTAATGCATTACCAGTTCGAGGCCATACACCCATTTTCCGATGGCAATGGAAGAACAGGTCGGATTCTGAACATACTTTATTTGGTAGAAAAAGGTTTGTTGGATGCACCTATTCTATATCTGAGCAAGTATATCATTGAGAACAAAAATCAATATTACGAAAAATTAAGGGCGGTAACTGAACAACAGAATTGGGAGGGATGGATTTTGTTTATACTTAAAGGGGTTGAGGAAACTGCTATCTACACATTAAAAAAGATAAATGCCATAAACGCATTGATGCAAGAAACCATTCTGTTGGCAAAGGAAAAATTACCATCCCGGGTTTATTCCAAAGAGCTAATTGAATTGCTTTTTGAGCAGCCCTACTGCAAAGTAAAATTCCTGGTAGATAAAGGCATTGCCAAACGGCAGACCGCAGCTGAATATTTACAGGAATTGGAAAAAATAGAAATTCTTAAATCCCGAAAGATAGGAGTGGAGAATTTGTTCTTGAATGTGAGGCTGTTTGAGATTTTAAAAAATTGAGAAATCTCTGATGTCTCATCCGAAGCCTTTTCTCTGCAGATGCGCCTGCACCATGCGCAGTACTCCGTAGCTGTACTTCCCCTTTTGTTCCTTGTACAGTTGGTTGATAGAGCCCGGCGATTCTTTCATCAGACTGACTAGCTTATCGACAATCTTCTGCTGCAGTACTTCACTTATATCCAGATCGCCCGCAGCAATGCCTTTGACCACATGGGCTTCGATGGTGGATGCGGCCAGCTTACGTTTGTCAGCGATCTCCTGGATGTTTTTCCCCTCTTTAAGCAGGGCATAGGTGATCCGGTAGGTTTCCCCTTTTTCTGATCTTGCGCACTTTTCTTGCCCTTCCCGCCTTTCTTGCGTTTTCGTCCGGGTTTACCGGTATGGAAAACGGTGCTCTCCTCGATGGCTTTTTCGGCCATCTCCCACAACTCGCTCCGGAGCCTGACGCTGGGTCTGTTTTCGGCTGCTGTTTTGTTGATGGGCCGGTCCTCGATTATGCTGCGGCAGATATCCTCGGCCTGTTCAAGCTGGTCCAGGACGATTATCATCTGCTGGTCAATTTCGCTCAGTGCGTTCCGGTAGGTCTTCGTGCGGCTCTGGTGCATCACCTCGGCCAGGTGGAACAGGAGGAGTTTCAGGTTCTCCTGCATAAAGAGGATATAGTATTCGCTCCCCTTTGAAACGCGTTCCAACAGCACATCGCGCTTGTTTTGCTTAAGTAGTCTCTGCAGCTGACCGCGGAAGACGGATGTATTCTCTTTCTCTTTGCTGAGGCGTTTCAGCAGGATTCCAATGGCTTCTTTGTTCTCTGCCTTGATGTACTGAAGATCCTCCAGCTGCTTTATCAGCCTGGAAAAGTCGAAGGTGTTCGACAGAATCTGTTCCAGGTAGTTCAGCTGTTTTTTCTGCAATATATCGGGCAGCGCCCCCTGCTGCTCTATCGTACCGGTGAAGCTCAGCACATCCTGGTCGTTCAGGATGGAGGAGGTGTTGATAGGGGTCCGGAGGATCAGCCCCTCCAGGCTCTGCAGGCGGCTGAGTGCCACATAGATCTGACCGGGAGCAAAGGCCTGTCCCACATCTATAATGGCCTTTTCGAAGGTCAGACCCTGACTCTTATGTACGGTGACGGCCCAGGCCAGCTTCACAGGATACTGCTCAAAGGAGCCAACAAGCTCCTCTTCCACCTCCTTGCTCTCTTCGTTCACCGTATACCTCTTATTCTCCCATACCTCTTTCCGAAGGGTGTACTCCTCTTCCGATCCGGACATGATCACCACAATTTCATCCTCGTCAATACGATCGACCCGTGCAAGCTTTCCGTTCACATAAGCTTTCTCTTCGCTGGAGTCGTTCTTTACAAACATCACCCGGGCACCAGCCTTCAGCTCGATCTGCCGGGCAATGGGGTAGAGTTTCTCCGGGAAGTCGCCGGAAATATCTGCCTCGAAAAAGGAAGAAGGAGCGGGCAGGGCCTCCAGGCTTTTCCGGTTGATGCCATCGGCAATGTGGTTATGGGTGGTAATGGTAATGATCTCCTCTTCGGTATCAGCCTTGTCTGTGGTTTCGTTTTTTTCTCCTCTCCCCAACTGTTTTCCCTTGGGGTAGTAGCTGTGAAGGGTGGCAAGGTCCTCTTTAGTGGCTTTGTTGTCGCGCAGATGATTGAGGATCGAGATAAACTGCTCATCGCTCTGGCGGAAGATCCGGTCCAGCTCCATGGTCACCAGCTTCTCCTCCCGGAAGGCAAGGGCCTCAAAAAAATGCATGCTCCGGTAGTACTTTTGCAGCAACTGCCATTCCTCCTCTTTCACGATGGGGGGAAGCTGGTAGAGGTCACCTATCAGAAGCACCTGGGCGCCACCGAAACTCTGGGAGTAGTTACCTTTGGCACTTCGCATTCTGAAGTCGATGGCATCGAGGATATCGGCACGCAGCATGCTTACTTCATCGATAATGAGTAGTTCGGTGGCACGCAGCACTTTTTTACGCTGACTGTTCAGGGTGTGGATCCGGCTGAGGGTATGTTTGGTATAGAGTTTAATGCTTTCGCTGAAGGTTCCGGCCGCTTCTCGTTCGGGCAGAAAGCTGCCAAAAGGAAGCAGGAACTGGGAATGGATGGTCACCCCCTGTGCATTGAGGGCGGCAATGCCGGTGGGAGCCAGAATCAGGAAACTTTTATGGGTCTCCAAAGCAAGCTGTCTCAGAAAAGTGGTTTTCCCGGTACCGGCTTTACCCGTGAGGAACAGATGGCTGTTGGTACTGTTGATAAAGCGGGAAGCCATCTCCAGCATGGGTGTTTGCTGCATGTGCATTTACGAAAGTAAGAAAAAAGCGATTCTTTTTATTTGCATTAGTAATGAGAATTAGTTTGCATTACTAATGAAAACATCCTCATTTTCAGGCTATTTTCAGTGGGGAGGAATGCCAGAATACCTCAATACAAAGAACAGAGATGTATTGCTGAATTTATATAATGATCTGATTTATCGCGATATAGTTGTCAGGCACGGTTTGCGAAACCCGAAAATCGTAAAAGAACTTGGTGTCTATCTGGCTACCAATATAGGGAAGGAGTTCTCCTTTAACAATCTTTCAAAAGCCTTTGATCTGGGTTCAAGTAATACGCTTGCTTCCTATATTTCCTATTTTGAGGACGCATACCTGTTCTTTACGCTGCCACGTTTTAGCTATTCCTTAAAGCAACAGGCTAAGAACCCAAAGAAAATCTACGGGATCGATACAGGCCTCACGGGGCTTCTCTCCATGTCTTTCTCGAAGAACCAGGGCAGGCTGTTGGAGAATGCGATTTTATTATTACAACGGATCATAAAGTTGAAATGGCAGTCCAGGTCTGTTACAGTTTAAATGCCGATAACCTCTCCCGTGAGTGAATGGACTGGCTGAGGCTTTAAGCGATCTGGATCTGTCAGAAGGCTTTATTTTCACCTTTCAGCAAAAGGATGAAATTGAAAAGGATGGAAAGAAGGTCCATATTGTTCCGGTCTGGGAGTGGATGGCCTCCGGCCTCTGAACCTATTAGCTTATAATGGGAGGATGCGGCCCCGCAGGGATTCCCAGGAGTTATATCCGGAGTTTATTGGAAAAAAATCCCCATTTTTGCGTTTTTACTGGAAAAAAATCCCCATTTTTGGTCTTCGAGAGGTACTTAAATGGAAAAAAATCCTCATATAGGGTTCAGCGAGGTTCTTGCGGGGAGTTCCGACAAGAAACAAAACAGGCAGATTTCTACATGGCTCAAAAAGGGCCTAATCAGGAAGATTGCTCCCAGACTCTATTCCCCGAATTTTGAGGATCCTCCCGGCGAAATCATTCGGCGCAATTTGTTTGAAGTACTTTCCCTGCTTTATCCGGGAGCCATGATGAGTCATCGTTCGGCATTTGAATTTGAACCCACCAGGGCCGGACATATATTTCTGACCTACACCTATACCAAGAAGGTGGAACTGCCAGGGCTTACCCTTCGTTTCCTGGAAGGTCCCGAACCGGTAGAGGGGGACAGGTTCTTTAGCGGACAGTTGCGGGTGTCGCAGGAAGCACGTGCCTTCCTGGAAAACCTTCAGCCTTCCAGGGGAGCAGGACCTGAGACAAAAACCCTTCCCTTCCCTCTTATTGAAGAGAAACTGGAAACCATCATAAGCATAAACGGAGAAGAAGCGGTCAACAAGCTGAGGGACAGGGCCAGGGAACTGGCAGAGCTTCTTGGGATGAAAAAAGAATTTCATCGCCTGGATGCGCTTATCGGGGCCCTGTTATCTACCCGGGATGCAGGAGTGCTATCGACTCCCAGGGGAATAGCCAGGGCCGAAGGACGACCCTATGATCCTGCCCGGATTTTACTTTTCCAGGATCTTTTCAGGGAGCTTGAAGCCAGACACTTTCCATTAAGGGAAGATCCAAACCGGAGCCGGAAGGCCTTCAGGAATTTTGCATTTTTTGAGAGTTATTTCTCCAACTATATTGAGGGAACCGAATTTGAACTGGATGTGGCCAGGCAGATCATCGAATCAAATAAGCCCCTGCCTGCCAGAAATGAGGATTCACATGATATCCTTGGGACCTACCGGCTTGTGTCGAACCCCCGGTTGATGTCAGAAATTCCGCGATCCGGACAGGAGCTTCTTTCCAATTTGAGAGATCGCCATAAGGTCCTGTTAAGTGCCCGTCCGGATAAGGAACCGGGAGCGTTTAAGAATCGGAATAACCGGGCGGGGAATACGGTATTTGTGGACTGGAACCTGGTGGGAGGCACGCTGATCAGGGGCTATGAGATTTATCAGGCTCTGAATCATCCCTTTAAAAGGGCCGCATTTATGTTATTTCTTGTCAGTGAGGTTCATCCTTTTATTGATGGAAATGGTCGTGTGGCCCGAATTATGATGAATGCTGAGCTGGTAGCTGCCGGCCAGGCTAAAATACTTATTCCTACAGTGTACAGGGACGATTACCTCGGTGCGTTACGAAAGCTGACACGTCGGGCTCTTGTAGATCCTTACTTAAGAATGCTGGAAAGGATATATGATTTCAGTCTGACTGTCACCGGTGAAGATCTGGATCTTATGCAGACCCATCTGGAAAACTGCAAGGCCTTTCAGGAACCCACCGAAGCCTCCCTTCAGTTTTAATCATCCGAAACCTCCTTCAGTGTTTGCTAATCAGCTGATCCCACATGAGTGCTTTCTCATAAAAATAGGATTGCCTGATCATTTGTGCTTTGGTCTTTATCTCTTCAATGAGGGTCTTCGCTTCTTCCAGTTTCTTTTCAAAGACCAGGAATTCAACCCGGATAAAGGAGGATCGTAAATGAACATAATAGGTAAAGTTCACAGGGATATTCCGCAATTCAACCTTCTCATAGACAGCTCTTGCTGTTCTGGCATCTCCATTGTTTAAAAGCGCCCTTGCAAAAATCAGCAGGAACAACTGGCTGCGCCAATCGCCGAAAGATGAATCCACCCTGTACTTTTTCATGATACGGTCCGCAAGCTGAATCACCTCTGCAAAACGATTCCCGTAGTTCAAAGAGTAAAGAATGATATACTCAAAAAGCGGGATGCCTGTTTTTGATTGCATTCTTTCCTTATAAAACTGTTCGGATTTGCGGTAGATTTCAGAGAGCAGTTTGGGGTCGGGAATCCCGGCAAAAACGGATTGATATATCAGCTGTGCACCATAAAAATATCCGGCCAGGGCCGGCTTTATATGGTCGGCAAGTATTAGATTCTGAAACAGTTCATACTCTTTTTTGCAATTATCCTGATCGCCACCGAGAAAGTATTGCATGAACTTCAGGAAATGTCCGTAAATAATGGCCTCGTCTGTATGCTTATAAGCCAGGTAATAGTCAATGCTGTTGCCCGAATGAAGCAAAAGGCTGTCCATATCAAAGAAACTCTCAAAGTAAAACAGTTGTCCGGATTTCGATTTCGCATAAAGAGGAATTAAAAACTCCCTTGCCTTTTTATTTTTTCGCAACTCTATGCCAATTGTATTGATAATCTCCTGGTTCAGCTGACTCTCCTCTGGCGGATCAGGGGAATGGACTGCACCTTCAAAAATGGTAAATATGCCGCCCAGGACATCTATGTTATTCTCCTTAAATGCGATTTTAATGAGGAATTTAAGAATATTGGTCTTCAACACCGGATTGTTCTCGTAGAACGAGCAGACTTTTCGGATTAATTTTAAATCAAAATGATTCTCTTCAATCCATTTGTTTGCCAGGAAAAACTCCAGCAAAATGTCATTGGAAAACTTTACAAAGGTATGCACCGACAGGTAGCTTCCCCGAATAGTGAATTCATAGAAAACATTACTTGCAATCAATTCTTTATAGGCAATGCCATAATCCGATGATAATGCAAGATCCGCCTTTTTTACCACGGAGTTCTGTCTGGCGGAACCGGAAAGTCTGAAAAAGCTGTTGATAATGCCTGATTTCTCTTCTAAATAGGGTTCAGTCAGTACCTTATTGGAAACAAAGTAGTCCAGAAGTTCCAGGTCGCTGTGAATACCTTTGAGATTCTGGTTATTGCTGAACAGGTGCAGCATATAGGGAATATTAAATACTTGAGTAACATCAGGATAGTAAAATTTGAACCTCTCAATCATCTTTGCAGAATGCCTTTTTCCAAGGAAGTACATAATTTCACTTCTGGAGAGCAGGGGGACATTAATGCTGTCACCTGCAGTGCCTCCGAAGTGTACCCCGAACCACTTTGATTCTAAATGTGGATGCTTCAGAACCAGGTAGGAGAATTTTTTCCAGTCGCCTGGTATGCAGGTGACCATGAGTTTAAACCAGGAGACATCCTCATAGGCAGAAACCATATCCATGAGGTTCTCAACCAGGAGGTTTAACTTATCCTCCTGATGATAGGTCTGACACAGGCTGTCAATGATTAAAACAAATCTTCCTTTTACCTCTTCCGGATGTTTCCTGAAATAGTTACTGAAACTTTTCCTCTGCTGAAAATCAACGATATTCTTTAAACGGACTACCTCCAGGTTCAGGTTGACCAGGTTGACCAGAATGCTGCCGTCTACCAGGCAAACAATATCCCCGGGGTACCTGGCATCGGGTCCTGTAAAAAACAGTTCGGTAAGCTGGGTGGCGATGCTTGTTTTGCCATATCCCCCCGGAGCAATAAAAGCAGTGGCAATTTGCGGTGAATCCAGGAAGGCTTCAAACTTTTTTACGGCAAATTCCCTGACCTGGAAATCGGAGTACTGATCTCCAAGTTTAGCTTTCATGGATTTTAAACTCCGGTTGGTTACCTGTTGAATCCGGCTTTTGAGCAGGGTCCAGTAGTCTGGTTCTGTCAATCCGGCAATCCGGGTCAGATAGCTTTTATTCAGATCTTCCCAATCCCTGTAATCCAGGTAAATAGCCAGCGAGTCAAGAGTATATTTTGAAGGCTTGTATCGCGATTGTACAATTCCAAACAGACGTTTCAGGGTGGTAATACTGATCTGGCGGTTTGTCTTTTGCAGAATTGAAATGGATAGAGACTGGCAGTCTTTGGCATAGATGATCTCCTGTCCGAGCTTTTTAAAAAACTCATCTTTCACAATGGATCGGATGTTGTCAGGTTCACACATGACTTCTTTTTATCCTATGGTCCCATTCCTTACTTTTCTGCCCTGTTTTTGCTATAAGTTACAATATATATCCCAATGATTTTATTAAGCAAAAGTTCCGCCTGGTTTGTCAGTTGAATCACCCTCCCGGAATGAACAGAATGAACAGGGAATAAACAGGGAAGATCTTTCCTGTAACACCAGTATTAACGACCTTTACAGGTGCTATTGAATCAGTGAAAATGAAGCAGTCATGGAAAGCAAGGCACATGAAAACCGAAACCCTTACGGGTCCGTCAGAAACGCGGCCACCCTGATGAATTATTATCCGGATTCCACCTCCCTGGAAGCAAAGCCGGACAAAAAGCGCATGAGTTACAGGCAATTTTCCTTTGTTGTTGAATGGCAGATGTATAATCATTTATCCGGCAACACTTCAGCAAAAAAATGAAAGTACTCATGTTTGGGTGGGAATTTCCACCGCATATCTCCGGGGGACTGGGTACGGCATGTTTCGGAATCACCAGGGGTCTTTCAACGATGGAAGATGTGGAGATTACTTTTGTTGTACCCAGGATGTATGGAGATGAGGATCAAAAGGGCTTAAAGCTGCTGACTGCCGAAGCGATAGCTTTGAAGCGGCAAAAGAAATTGCCGGGTAAAATCCGTAAGACCATGGATCTGATTGAGGTGGAATCGAAGCTGGTTCCCTATTGCGATCCTGGCGATTATCAAAAAAAAACAAGTGTTTCAGGAGAGATCCCCTTTAAGAGCTTAAGAACCGATTCGCTGGGGAGATTCAGGTTTACGGGTCAGTATGGTGCTGACCTGTTTACTGAAATTTCCAAATATGCCCTTGCAGCTGATTCCCTGGCAAGGGATCATGAGTTTGACATTATCCACGCCCATGATTGGCTCACTTATCCGGCAGGGATTGCCGCAAAGCGGGTTTCTGGAAAACCACTTGTAATTCATGTCCACGCCACAGATTTTGACCGGAGCGGAGGTAAGGCAAACCCGGGTGTATTCAAGATTGAAAAGAAAGGAATGGAAGCGGCCGATAAGATTATTACGGTAAGCAACTTAACCCGAAATATGGTGATTGACAGGTACGGGATAAAGCCCGAAAAAGCCGTAACCGTTTACAATGCCGTTGAACCGCTCAAGGAAAGGCGTGAGTTCGCATTTAAAAAGGGATTTGACGAAAAAATAGTCACCTTTTTAGGACGGATCACCATGCAAAAAGGGCCTGGTTATTTTGTGGAAGCTGCAGATACAGTGCTTCAAAAGATGCACAATGTGCGTTTTGCCATGGCCGGAAGTGGCGATATGATGGAAAAAATGGTAAGCCGCGTTGCTGAACTGGGCATAGGCAATAAATTTCATTTTACCGGCTTTTTAAAAGGAGATGAGGTCTTTGAACTGCTCCGTTTGAGTGATGCCTACGTGATGCCATCAGTTTCCGAACCTTTCGGGATTTCTCCGCTGGAAGCAATGCAATCCGGGGTGCCGGTCATCATCTCAAAACAGTCTGGGGTATCGGAAATACTTAAGCATGCATTAAAAGTTGATTTTTGGGATGTGGAAGCCCTGGCAGACGCCATTCATGCTGTACTTAGCTATCCTGTTCTCTCCCGGATGCTTGTTGAACGCGGGAAATTGGAGGCAGACAGCTTAAAATGGGAGGACTCGGCCCGGCACATCCACTCGGTTTATAAAAGCCTGTTGGTGGCTTAAACGGGCGGGACATCGCGCCAGTTTTGCTGAAGTGCAATTAATGGAAAAAAATCCTCATACAGGGATTAAGGAGGTTCTTGGGGGCAGTTCCGATAAAAAAGAAAACAGGCAGATTACTCCTAAGAGATTATTTCACCTCCCCAGAGTTTGTCAAGGAAGAGATTCCAGGGCATGAGGGTTATATTCCCCACTTGCCTGGTAAAAGGATCGGTGCTGACCAGGATTAGCTTTCTTACCTGGTATTCTTCAGCGAAGCTTTTTAGTCCTTTCAGATGACGGGGAGTGATTTGCTGGCTGCCTTTGACTTCAATTCCAACTTCGTTTTCGCCCAGCACGAAATCAATCTCAATCTGTGATGCTGTTCTCCAGTAACTTATTTCGTATTGAAGACCGGAATACCGGCTATGTGCATGGAGCTCATGATAGATGAAATGTTCGAACGAGCGGCCGAAAAGTTCGCTACCCTTTTCAATGGTCCCCCGCTTCAATAAATAGTTTGCAATAGCGATATCGAACATGAAAAATTTTGGAGACTGAATAACCCTGCGCTTGGGCTTCCTCCGGTACGATGGAAGAAAACGACCGATCAGGGTTTCTTCCAGAATATTGAAATACTCCCTGATAGTTGGTGCACTTACCCCGCAATCGGCGGCTATGTTGCTGAAATTGACTATCTCCCCGTTTGAGAATGCAGCAGATTCGAGGAATTTGGAGAAGGTTTGTATATTCCTGGTTCTGGCTTCGGCCACTATTTCATCCTGAAGATAGCTGCCAATATATGCTGAAATTAAGGGTCTAGGATCCTCTGCCAGATAGTGCTTTGGCAACAGACCATGGTTTAATGCACGAGTAAGATCAAAATCCGGAATTTCTTTGTAGACCAGTGGGTATAATTCACTTCGCAGCGCTCGTCCTCCCAACAGGTTCGCTCCCGATCTGACAATCTTTCGGGGACTTGATCCACTTAGTATAAAACGAATGTTCTTATTTGCAATGAGCCAGTGAATCTCGTTAAGCAAGGCTGGTATCCGCTGAATCTCATCGACAATGACCGGAGACTTGTATCCCGATGCCAGGATAGTTTCGCGCATCAGTGAGGGATTTTTTTGTAATCTCTCATAGACATCGAAGAGCAGCAGGTCAAAATAGGTCGATTCAGGAAAGAGTGTTTGAAGCAGGGTGCTTTTTCCGGTTTGCCTTGCTCCCCAGAGAAAGGTACTCTCTTTACCGATTTCTTGAAGGGTTTGCTTTCGAATATACATGATAATCTAAAGTTATACTTTTAAATATCCTGATAATCTAAAGCAAATATAAGCAAAAATGGAAATAAATCCGTCTAATCGTCCGAAAACTCTTTCAGCAGCTTGCGGTAGGAGGAGAAGATCTTGGAGCGGGAGATAAAGCCCCGGTAGAGGCCGTTTTCGGTGACCGGGAGGTTCCAGGCTCCGGTTTCTTCAAAAATCTCCAGCACTTTTTCCATTTTCTCCCGGTGGTCGATGATGGCCGGGGGAGTCTGCATCAGTTCGGCGATCTCCACTTTGTCGTATAGTTCGGTATTGAAGATGATATCACGGATGTCGTCCAGACTGATCACTCCCACCAGCTCTTTCTCATCGTTGACCACAGGGAAGATGTTCCGTTTTGATTTGGAAATGACCTTCACCAGTTCGCCCAGATTGGCGTCGGCCTTCACCTTTTTAAAGTCATCCTCCAGCACCTTCTCCACATTGAGCATGGAGAGAACGGTCTTGTCCTTGTGGTGGGTCATCAGCTCGCCCCGCTCGGCCAGTCGCCTCGTGTAGATACTCTGCTTTTCGAAGGCAAGGATGGTCACGTAGGAGATGGTGGCCGTGACTATCAGCGGGATAAAGAGGGTATAGCCCCCGGTGATCTCGGCGATCAGGAAGATGGCGGTCAGGGGCGCATGCATCACGCCTGCCATGACCCCGGCCATACCCACCAGGGCGAAGTTATTCTCGGAGATGCGGGTGGGAGTAAACATATTGACCGCCTTGGCCAGGGTGGCCCCGCTCATTCCTCCCACGAAAAGAGAGGGTGCAAAAATCCCCCCCACGCCGCCGCTCCCGGTGGTCAGCGCCATGGCTATCACCTTAAAAAATATAAGCAGCAGGAAGGCGATAATAATATAATAGGAATTGTTCCCGATGAAGCCTTCAATGAGGGTGCCGTTAAAAAGTTCCGTTGACTGACCCGTGAGCAGAGACCGAAGGGTTGTATATCCTTCCCCGAATAGGTGGGGCATCAGGAAGATCAGCACAGAGAGGAGCAGTCCCCCGCTCAGGGTCCGCACCAGTCCGTTTTTTATTCGACCCATGGAGTGCTCCACCAGGTTGTTCATCCGGGTAAAGTAGAGGGAGATAAGGCCCGTAAAGATACCCAGGAGGATATAGAAGGGGAGGTTTTGCATGGCAAAGGGTTCGCTGATGGTAAAGGCAAAGACCACCTGTTCGCCCAACAGGAAATAGGAGACGATGGCCGCGGTGACCGATGAGAGCAGCAGCGGAACCATGGACCAGGTGGTCAGGTCAAGCATCAGCACTTCAAAGCAAAAGATCAGCGCCGCAATGGGAGCCTTGAAGATTCCGGCAATGGCACCGGCTGCCCCGCAGCCCACCAGGAGCACCACCGATTTGTAGTTCAGCCTGAGGATACGCCCAATGTTGGAGCCAATGGACGAGCCGGTGATCACGATGGGCGCCTCAAGCCCCACCGATCCGCCCAGCCCCACAGTTAGCGAGCTGGCCAGCATGGAACTCCAGGTATTGTGTGGTTTCAGGTGCCCTTTCCGTTTCGAAATGGCAAAAAGGATCTTGCTTACGCCGTGACCGATATCCTGTTTCAGCAGGTACTTCACAAAGAGCATGGTCAACATGACACCTGCCATGGGAAGGAGGTAGCTTAGCTCCAGGCTGTGGTCGCCCAGCAGCCAGGACTTCGATTTGTGTTCCACAAAGTGGGTGAGGTTCTTCAGCAGGGTGGCGGCTATACCCGACAACAGACCAATGATCACACTGAGTCCCAGCATCAATTGCCGGTGCCTGACCTTCCGGACCAGACCCCTGAGGGCACTTAATATTTGCAGCTGAATGCGTGAAATTTTCATCTTCCTTTAAAAGCGTCGCAAAGGTAGATGAATTTCATTAGAATGGAAGTCGTTTTACTATAGTTTATGAGGCTTGGCCTTCATAAAGCGCAGCATCTTCATCATCCAGTCGGGGAGGGGTTTGGTTACATCCCTGCGCTTCCAGAGATCCAGGTACCAGCCAAAGCGCTTGGTGATTGGGATCTTGTGTGTCTCCACAAACTCGATCAGCGTGCCATCGGGATCCTCCACATAGGCAAAATGACCTGCCGCCTCACCCATGTCGAAGGGCTTGCCGGTGGGGTGGATATCCGAATCCACGGTGAAGGGGAATCCTTTTGCGGTGCACTCCTCTTTCAGTGCTTTCATATTCAGGATATCGAAGCAGAGGTGGATAAAACCCAGGTCACCCCACATACGGTCCTTGAAGATTTTCTCCGGTGTACGGTCCAGGGTCTGCACCAGCTCAATTTCGGTGGGACCGAAGAAACGTGAGAAGGGCCCCTTGCGCACTTCACTGTGCTGCAGCAGGATCCTTCTGAATTTCCCCTCTCCACCCGGAAGACCTTTAAAGTCATCAAAAATACCTTCCTTATCATAAGCCACCACATCGTAGCCCAGGATATTACTGTACAGCTCCATGGCTTTTTCAGGATGAGAAGTACCAATGGTGACACCAAAGGATCCGCCCGTAGGCTTCTTCTTATCCATAAAAATAGTGTGATCCTCCACCACCTGCCAGATGTTGCTGTAGGGATCGCTTACAAAAAAAGTATCTCTCCCGGTGGGGTCCTTCACCACCCCGGTGAGCCGGTTGGCATCCTTGAGGTGATCGTAGGCTTTCTGTACCTTGTTCGATTTAACCTTCCCTGCGATGATGCCCAGGTCGCCCAGCTGCAGTTCAAAGGCAGGGGCCAGGGGGGTACGCTGGGTATGCTGCCAGATCTCAAATCCGCCACCGCCCATGATATTCATGGTCAGGCAGGCGTGACGCTCCCAGGGTTTTCCTTCGGTATGGGGCAGCATATATTCGGCGGTAGCCTTCTCTTCAAACATGCGTATATCCATTCCAAAGTTGGGGATATACCATTTCCACGCTTCACCAAAATTCCTAACGCCGATACCGATTTGCTGGATACCGGAAATATATTTTCTATCTAATACTTGTGTTTTTTTCATATAATTTGCAAAGATAAGGCTTTTAATGGTTTTTGGCAGAAAAAACTATCTTTGAGCTTCAATAAATCGCAATTTCTTTATGGCAAAATCCAAAGTAACAGGTGCAGCACAGGGGGTTCATAAGCGGAATTTCTTCTACTACATGATCTACCCCTATGTGAAGACTTTTTTCTTTAAGTTTTATGGTAAGGTGGAGGTAACAGGACTGGAGAATATTCCACGTAATGAACCGGTACTTTTCGCCCCCAATCACCAGAATGCATTGATGGATGCATTGATTTTGCTGTTCTCGGCACCACAGGATGTTGTATTTCTTGCCCGTGCCGATATCTTTAATAACAAAGTCCTGGCTTTCTTTCTGAACAGCATGAAGATGCTGCCTGTGTTTCGGCAGCGTGACGGGGCTTCGGAGCTGGGGAAAAATGTGGATATTTTTGATATATCCGTGGATGTTCTTCACAACCGGCACTTACCTGTGTGTGATGCCCGAAGGGAACCATGGTCACCAGCGCAGACTCAGGACCATTGTAAAGGGGATTTTCAGGATCGGCTTCAAAGCGCAGGAAGAGTACGGGAACAAACCTTTTGTGAAGATCCTGCCCGTTGGATTCGACGTGGGGCATTATATAAAACAAAACCAGACCCTGCTGATCCAGTATGGCAAGCCCATCGAGTTATCCGAATACTGGGATGAATATAAGGAGAACAATGCCCGGGGCATCAATGCCATAAAAGCCAGGTTACGGGAGGAGATGCTGCCGCTGATGATCAATATCGAGAGTGATGAGTTCTATGAAACCATCATGGAGCTGAAGGCGATCTTCAATTCGAAGATGCGGAAGCAGATGGGAATTAAGGGAACGAAGCTGATTGATAAATTTGTGGCCGACAAGGAATTTATTTCCAGGATGGATGTTCTCATTGAGAAGGACCCTGAATCTGTGCGGAAACTGGCTGTGAAGGTGGACAAATATGTGACCAGATTGAAGGAGATGAGAATCCGCGATTGGGTGGTTCGCGATCGTGGCTATGGAAGGGTAAGAACCATTTGGAGATCCCTATCATTGCTGCTCACCCTTCCCATTTTTCTGGCTGGATTTATCACCTCTGCGATTCCCTATTTGCTGCCGGGATACCTGGTACGCAATGTAAAGGACCTGCAGTTCCACAGTTCGCTGAAGGCCGGTCTGGGATTTCTGTTGCTTTTCCCACTGGTCTATGTGCTGGAGACTCTGGCATTTGGATTGATTACCGGATTTCCCTGGTGGGCCTGGATCATGTTCTTGTTGGCCCTGTTGCCCGTGGGACAGCTGGCGCTGATCTGGTACCTGCGTTTGAAGAAAACCATTCGTGGTGCATGGTTCAGACGTCAGCTGCTCCGGAACAAGCCAGAAGCATTGCAGATTGTGGGATTAAGGAAAACAGTTCTTGAGGAGACCGCCCGCCTGGTGGGTAAAAAAGTGATCACCCTTTCTAAAGGTCCTGGATATCATCCAGCAGCCGGCGCTCTTTCTTGGTGGGCCGGCCGGCACCACGATCTCTTTTTATATAGAAGTCGTCCTTCATTTCCAGTTTCTGGAGCTCCTCCTGTGAAGTAATGTCCTCCACATACTGGTCCACGATTTTTGCTCCCACCCGCTTTTCGATGGGATCTATTACCCGGTAAGAGTAGACCACCGGCATCTTCTTCACTTCGATCACATCCCCGCTGCTAATGGTCCTGGAGGGCTTGGCAGGCATATCGTCCATACTTACCTTTCCCTTTTTACAGGCTTCTGCGGCCAGGGACCGGGTCTTGTAGATCCGGACCGCCCAGAGGTATTTATCTATTCTGACTGTGTTTGCCATGGAGTGAGGACTCAGATATTTTTATGTCAGGTGCATCTCTAATTCACCGGAACACGGTTGACCATCCGGTGGTAGAGAGGCTTGCAGTATTTGTGTATCCAGACCATGATTAGCTCCGTGCGTCCGATCAGCACATCCTTGCGGTTTCGTTTCATGGCCTTTATCATCTTGCGGGCACAGGTGGCGGGGGTGATTCCCTTGTCCAGACCCGGATCCATTTTTCCATGTTCCTTTCCATCCTTCAGCAGGGCATGATAGGAGATATTGGTGCGTACGCGGCCCGGACTGAAAATGGTGACCCGGATGCCCCTGTGATGGTTTTCGGCCCAGAGGCTCTTATAAAAACCAAAGAGGGCATGTTTGGCAGCGGCATAGGCACTGCGCAGGGGCCAGCCGAATTTTCCCGAAATGGAGCTGGTGACCCCGATATGGCCATAGCCATTCTCAATCATCTTCGGCAGAAGGGCCTTGGTCAGGATCACCCCGCTGAAATAGTCTATCTCCATGACCTTGCGGTCCATTTCCAGGGAGGTTTCAATGGCCTCGGCGCGGGTGGAAATGCCCCCGTTGTTCATCAGGACATCCACCTGTCCGAATTCTTTCAGCACCTTCTCAGCAGTGCTTTGTACCTCATCCGGATTCCCCAGGTTGAAGACTACGGTGTGGACCTCCCCGGGGAGTGCCTCCAACGATTTCCTTACGCCTTCCAGCTCTTCAGCCTCATGGGAGGAGATAATCACCCGGGCTCCCTCCCGGGCAAATTGCCTGGCCAGTTCGGCCCCGATCCCCGATGAAGCACCGGTAATCCAAACGGTCTTTCCTTTGAAATTCTTCAATGCAATTGATTTTGTGCAAAAATAGGGGATAAAATAGAATTCAACACATATATAAATAATTGCAGTTTGTTTCTTTCTCTATATGTTATAACTTTGTTATAACTAACTGATCTATCAGATGAAAGTTTCAATCATTAATATCGGGAACTCAAAAGGGATTCTTTTAAGTAAAACAATCCTCGAAAAATATGGCTTCGAGGGAAAATTAGAAATCATTATGAAACAGGATCATGTTGAACTGAAAGCGGTGGCTCCGCCCAGACAGGGCTGGGGTGAGGCCTTTAAGGAGATGCATGAAAGAGGGGATGATGAGCTATTGATAGACGATGTACTGGACAATGATTTTTTTGAGGAATGGGAATGGAAATAAAGCAGTATGACATAGTATTAATAAATACCATGCCTTGCGTGGTCATCTCGCCCGATGAGATGAATCGTTATCTGAGAACGGTGGTAGTGGCTCCAATGACAACACAGTCAAGACTTATTCCCACAAGAGTGCAGGTCAGGCATAACAGGAGAACAGGATGGATCGTGGTAGATCAGATCAGAACCGTTGATCGAACGCGAGTCCTCAGGAAGCTGGATTGCTTAACTCACCCGGAGATCAGGAAACTCAAAAGTGTAATCAGGGAAACCTATGTGGATTAAGAATTGGGTCTAGCCGGCTGCACTTCCGGTCACTTCCAGCTTAAAGCCCATGCGGTGCACATTGACAATGGTGACATTTTTGTCATCGGCCAGTTTCTTCCGAAGGCGGGCAATATAGACATCCATGCTCCGTCCCATAAAATAGTCGTTCTCGCCCCATACATCGGTCAGTACCTTCTCGCGTTTCACCACATTGTTAATATTGGAGGCCAGCATTCGAAGCACATCTGCTTCTTTCTTGGTCAGGGGCACATTATCGGTGGGTGTGCATAGCAGTCGGTTGGGATAATCGAAGGTGAAGTCTCCAAAATGAAGTGTTTCAGGCAACTCCTGGCTCACCAGGTTGGGCTTGGAACGCCTGAGCAGGGCATAGATCCTGAGCGAGAGCTCGGTAACGGTAAAGGGTTTTACAATATAATCGTCCCCCCCCGAACAGTAAGCATGTATCTTCTCCTTGTCATCATCCTTGGCCGACATAAAGAGAATGGGGGTGGTGTAATCGGTCTTCCGTATGGTTTTAGCCAGCTCCAATCCACTTATTCCGGTCAGGACCACATCCAAAAGAACCAGGTCGTATTTGGCTGCCTGGAAAAGCTGCAGGGCGCGGTCGCCCCGGTGCTCCACATCAACTCTGTAATTCTTTAATTCGAGGGAATCCTTGAGCATGGAACCCAGTTCAAGGTCATTCTCGATTAATAAAATGCTTGGGTTAGGTGTGGACATTCGCTCTTTGATTATCTATCTGTTTTCAATCTAAATAACACCTCCTTTAACATTTTGTTCACTTTTTACCTGCCTGCTTTTTCGTGTCGATTAATTAATAAATATTCTTACTTTTGCAGCCATATAAAAACCACTAAATCTACCAAGCGGGATGTCATCCAATACACCCATTAAATTCTTTACTGCCAGGGCCTCCACTTATCTGGCCGAAAAGATTGCTAAAAGTTTCGGAACCCAGTTGGGAAGGACCAGCGTTTTTCAGTTCAGTGATGGTGAGTTTCAGCCGGCATACGACGAAAGTGTCCGTGGCTGTACCGTATTTATTATTCAATCTACCTTTCCACCGGGCGATAACCTGATGGAGTTGTTAATGATGATCGATGCAGCCAAACGTGCTTCGGCCGACACGGTGGTGGCAGTGATTCCATATTTTGGATTTGCCCGTCAGGACCGCAAGGACAGACCTCGTTCTGCCATTGGTGCCAAACTGGTTGCTAACCTGCTCACAGCAGCCGGGGTGGACCGGATCATGACCATGGACCTGCATGCCGATCAGCTGCAGGGCTTCTTTGATGTGCCGGTGGACCATCTTTATGCATCGGCTCTCTTTGTGCCTTATGTGAAGGCTCTTGAGCTGGACAACCTGGCCATTGCCGCTCCCGATATGGGTGGAACCAAGCGTGCCAATGCCTACTCCAGGTTCTTGAATGCCAGCATGGTGATCTGTTATAAGCTGCGCAAGAAGCCCAATGTGGTGGAGGAGATCAAGGCCATAGGGGATATTGAAGGAAAGAACATTGTGATTGTAGATGATATGGTCGACACAGCAGGAACCATCGCCTTCGCCGCCGGCATGATGAAGAGTGAAGGGGCTCTGAGTGTGAGGGTTGTGGCCACCCATCCGGTGCTTTCGGGCCCTGCCTATGAGAGGATCGATCAGGCTCCCATCGACGAACTGATTGTGACCGATACAATCCCCCTGAAGGGGCACAGCGATAAGATCAAGGTGATCTCTGTGGCCGAGCATTTTGCCGAAGTGATCGACAAGGTCTATAATTTTAAATCCATCTCTGATACATTTATAAGATAAATCATTATCTTTGCGGCCGCTTTTACATAATTTTCCCACCGTGTGATGGGGAATTAATTTTTCAACTTAATTCTGAGTAGCACAAAAATGAAGACAATTGCAATTAGCGCGGAGAAGCGCACCGAACTGGGTAAAAAATCTACCCGCGATTTAAGAAAATCTGACCATGTACCTTGTGTAATGTATGGAGGTGCAGAAGTACTTCACTTCCATGCCCATGAAAACGACTTCAGGCACATTGTATATACTCCCAACGCATTTATAGTTGAGTTTGACCTGGATGGAAAAAAGCACAAAGCAGTAATGCAGGAGTTGCAGTTCAACCCGGTAAGCGACAAACTGAATCATATCGATTTTGTTGAGGTATTCGACGACAGGCCTGTTACTGTTGAGATTCCCATCAAGTTGGTAGGAGCCGCCATAGGTCTGAAGGACGGTGGTAAGCCCCGTCAGAGAAGGCGTGTTCTGAAGGTACGCGGACTGGTGAAGAACCTGCCCGATGTACTGGAAATCGACATTACCAATGTAGCCATTGGCGATGTGATCAAGATTGGTGATCTCGATTATAAGGACCTGGAGATTCTCGATCCTTCCCGTTCCATGGTCTTTGCCGTTGTATCATCCCGTATCTCTAAGGGTATGGAGATGGGTGAGGCCGAAGTTGAAGCTGAAGAGGCCGCAGCAGAAGCAGCAGAAGCAGCAGAAGGTGCTGAAGGTGCTGCAGCTCCTGCAGGAGAAGCTGAAGAGTCCGATTCTGACGATTAATAAATTCCTATGAAATACCTGGTTGCAGGATTAGGAAACATAGGATTGGAGTACGCGCATACGCGTCACAACATAGGATTTGATATATTGGATGCCCTTGCCGGGGCGTCCAATATTTCGTTTAAGGACAAGCGTTACGGTTTTGTAAGCGAAATGAAATACAAGGCCCGCACCTTCATCCTGCTGAAGCCTTCCACCTATATGAATCTGAGCGGAAATTCCATCCGCTACTGGCTCAAAAAGGAGAAACTTTCCATTGAAAATCTGATTGTGGTGGTGGACGATATTGCCCTGCCTTTTGGAACCCTTCGCCTTCGGGCCAGGGGGGGCGATGCCGGGCACAACGGACTGAATCACATCCAGACCATCCTGGGAACCACCAACTATGCCCGCCTGCGCTTTGGAGTCGGGAATGACTTTTATCCCGGTCAGCAGGTAGATTATGTGCTGAGTGGGTGGACCGATGAACAGGAGAAGGCACTGCCCGAGCGGATCGAGATGGCAGGGGAGATTATAAAGTCATTTGGGGTGATTGGCCTTCAACGGACTATGAACATGTATAACAACAAATAAGCAAGTATCATTTAACCATTAAGCAAATTAACCACTAACTTTCACTACTAATTTTAATACCCCAAACATCATATTCTATGCTTCATAGATCTTATTCTAAAAAACCGCTCCTACCGCCGTTTTGATCAGTCGGAGATTGTCCCCATGAGATTGCTCCGTGCCATGGTGGAGGCAGCCCGTTTGTCCGCTTCTGCGCGCAACATGCAGCCCTTAAGGTATATGTTATTCAACGACTCGGAGTCCTCTGGGAAGATCTTCCCCACTCTTGCCTGGGCAGGATATATGAAAGAATGGCCCGGTCCGGAAGACGGGGAGAGGCCCTCGGCCTATATCGTACAGCTGGGCGACCTGGAGCTGACCAACGACTGGTGGTGTGACGATGGCATTGCTGCACAGAGCATGCTGCTCACCGCAGTGGAGCAGGGATTTGGGGGATGCATTATCGGTTCTGTTCAACGGGAGAAGCTGCGGTCCATTTTGAATATTCCGGAACGTTACAAGATCATACAGGTGCTTGCCCTGGGCAAGCCTGCCGAAGAGGTGGTGATTGATGAGATCGCCGGGGATGATATTAAATACTGGCGTGATAAAAACAATGTACACCATGTGCCCAAAAGAGGACTGGACGAATTAATCGTTTCTTTTGGTTAAGCTCAGGACCATGACCAAACTCAGTGTAAATATCAACAAGATTGCCACCCTTCGGAATGCCACGGGGAGGGAATGTCCCTGATGTGCAGAAGGTGGCGGTCGATTGTGAACTCTTCGGGGCACAGGGCATTACCGTGCACCCCCGTCCGGACGAGCGCCATATTCGGTATCGCGATGTGGAATTACTGAAACCACTGGTGACCACCGAATTCAATATTGAGGGTTATCCCTCAGATTCTTTCATCTCCCTGGTATGCGGGGTGAAGCCCCACCAGGTGACCCTGGTTCCCGATCCGCCTGGCGTTTTAACTTCCTCGGCAGGATGGGATACCGTTGGAACACCGCGACTTCCTGGTGGAGGTGATTGCCGAGTTTAAGAAGCACGGGATCCGTACTTCCATATTCGTGGGGACCGAGAAGGAGATGATCGAGGGGGCCGCAAAGACTGGTTGCGACAGGGTGGAGCTTTATACAGAACCCTATGCCATACAATATCCCGAGGATCCGGAAAAGGCCATAGCCCCATTTGTTACCGCAGCCAGAGTGGCCCGTGAACTGGGTCTGGAACTCAATGCCGGGCACGACCTGGATCTGCATAACCTGCGCTGGTTCAGGCAACAGATCCCATGGATCAAGGAGGTCTCCATCGGGCACGCCCTGATCTCCGATGCCCTGTATTACGGACTCCAGAACACCATCCAGATGTACCTCCGCCAGCTCCGGGATTAGGTATTTCTAATTGTCATGGTGATAATGCATTGATTAATCCATATAAAGATTTAGATTATCGTGGGACAATCAAAGCGCTTAGAGATTAATATCTGGCAAATGCCTACTGTACTTTAGATTTTGGATGGAGGTTATTCATCTATTCAAATGAAGGGCATGAGCCTGTTTATATTCCTGCCGAGAAAGCTTAAATGGAATTTAAATTTAATCGGACTTGAAAGTTATACCATCAAAATATTTTAAATCTATACCAGGGTCACCAGGATAATTCGAGATACGAGTACGATCAGGGACTGTGCATATAGGATTAACTCCTGCTGTTTAAACGAGAGATTCGTTGCATTGTATTGTCTTCCATGCATTTGTAGAGTAGTCAAATGGGAACTCAAAGAGGGACCTGTTTTATAAAGGCCTTTAAGCTCAAAACTGCGAATTGAATCAGTGGGAATTTGAAATTGAGAATTATAATAAGATCCATTCATTTAATGATACTCCTTGATTCCAAGTATGGGAAGCAAGATTCAATATACCGGGATTTGTGGGAGCAGGAGTCTGAAACCTTTAAAATTGGCAGTGATAATTCATGAGATGAGAAAAAGATGATAGAAATTGACTCATTCAGCAGCTGGCTGATAAATGTGGTACTTACTCAATGAGGATCTTACATTAGCAGGATTGAGAATGATGCCAGTGATATCAGATTATCAACCTTGATGAGAATTATCAGGCTCCGGGTTAGATGCAATTTGCATAACCACTGACTATATCGATTAATTATTCTTTTATGATCATTGCAGAACAGAAACGAAACGAAAATATAGCCGAATACCTGCTATACATGTACCAGGTGGAGGACATGATACGGGCCAATAAGCTGGATCTTGACAGTATCGAGGCCACCCTGATCTCCAAGTTTGAGGTGCCTTATGAGGTAAAGCGGGATATGAGGGAATGGTACAAAAACCTGATCGCCATGATGCATGATGAGCAGAAAGAGAACTCCGGTCATCTGAACATCCTGGAGACCACTGCGGAGCAGCTGAGCGAGATGCACCATGAGCTCCTGAACCAGGGGATCGATAACAACTACAAGGAAACTTATAATAAAGCCAAATCACATATTGAGGCCCTGCGCATGCGCTCCGGTCACAGCAAGGATAGTGATATACAGGTGGCTCTGAATGGACTCTACGGCTTGCTGATCCTGAAGTTAAAGAAAACACTGATTACCGAGGAGACCACCAAAGCCTTTGATGCCATCAGGGAACTGGTGGCCGAGCTCTCTTCCCGTTATATGGAAAAAACAAATTAAGCTTTCAGCGGTCTTAAGAATCATGAAACTGTTTTTCAGAAAATATGGTGAGGCGGCCCCTCCCTTGATTATTGTTCACGGACTCTATGGTTCGTCCGATAACTGGGTATCCATTGCAAGGGATCTGTCCGACCGCTTCGAAGTCTTCGTGGTGGACCAGCGGAACCATGGCCAGTCGCCCCACTCCCCGCAGCACGATTATCCATCCATGCGGGAGGATCTTCGTGAGTTGATGGATGATCAGGGGATCAAGAAGGCCGTATTGATAGGGCACTCCATGGGAGGGAAGACGGTAATGAGTTTTGCCGAAGCCTGGCCCGAACGGGTACAGGCCCTGATCTCTGTGGATATTGCTCCCAAATCCTATCGCAACCTGGCCCTGGCATCTCGCACCGCCGCCAACCACAGCAATATGATTGAGGCCATGAGGAGGGTGGACCTGTCGAAGATAGAGTCGAGGGAGGATGCCGACCTGGCCCTGGCCGCCTCCATCGGTTCGGAGCGGATCCGTGGTTTTTTATTGAAGAATCTCCGAAGAAATGGTGAGGGAGCCTTCAGCTGGCGGATTAACCTGGAGGCCATCGAAAACAACCTGGAGGCGATTTTTGAAGGAATGGATCGGGATGCCATTGCTGCAGGGGGTGGAATTACCGGCTTTCCGGCGCTTTTTATCTCCGGTGGCGATTCAGAATATATCAGGGCCAGGGATTATCAGACCATTAAGGATATCTTTCCGACTGCAGAAATTGTTACTGTTCAGGGAGCCGGACACTGGGTGCATGCCGAGCAGCCCGCCCTGCTTGTCAAAACCATCCGCTACTTTCTGGATATTTAATTGAGCAATAACTATTAAGCCTTAACTACGATAACACTTCTTGTTGGTATCGTCTATAAACCGCATCACCTCTTCCTTTCCGGTACCCTTTATGGCGCTGGTTTCAAAGATAAGGGGAAGTTCATCCCACGTTTGCAGGAGCTCCTCTTTCAGCAGTCCCAGATTTTTCGCTTTTCCCGTCTGGTTGATCTTGTCCACCTTGGTAAGCGCAATCACAAAGGGCAACTGGCTGTCGCCCAGCCATTCAATAAAATCAAGGTCAATTTGCTGGGGCGGGATCCGGGCATCGATAAGCACAAAGAAACAAACCAGGTTGCTGCGCTGGGTGGCATACTTCTCAATCATCTTTGCGAAAGAATCCCGTTCCTTCTTGGAGACTTTTGCATATCCGTAGCCGGGCAGATCACAGAGGAACCACTGGTCGTTGATTTTAAAATGGTTGATCAACCTGGTTTTCCCCGGGGTGGAAGAGGTCTTGGCCAGTTTCTTACGTTCCACCAGCATATTGATCAGCGATGATTTACCCACATTGGAACGCCCGATAAAGGCATACTCCGGGATCTGTTCCTGGGGACACAGATCCACGCGGGTATTGCTGCAGATAAATTCTGCTTTTGTGATTTTCATAGCGTTATTTAATATAAACCTCCAGCAAAGTGGTGGCTTCGGTGGGCACGATGGCCAGGTTTTTCAGTTCGGCCGGGATCAGGACCGTCTCGCCTTTTTTGATCAGTTCCACTCCACCCGGGTAGGTAATCCCTGCGGCTCCTTCCATGCAGAGATAGATCACAAAGGAGTCGATCAGGTTGAAATCCTTTTCCACCGGCTTGTCCAGTTTTATGACTCCGGTGGTAAAGAAGGGGGAGTCCACGGCCGTCACTGTGCTGTTTTCAAGGGACCGGTATTCGGTTTTATAATGAGGAGTGAAAGCTGAAATCGATGGCATCCAGGGCCAGGTCTGTATGGAGCTCACGCGGGTTGCCCTGATCGTCGATGCGGTCCCAGTCATAAATCCTGTAGGTCACATCGGAGGTCTGCTGGATCTCTGCCAGCAAGACACCGGGACCTATGGCATGGATACGTCCGGCAGGCATAAAGTAAATATCGCCCGGAGCAACAGCCTCGTGATTCAGAATCTCTTTCAGGCTACCACCGTTAAAGTGCCGGAGGTACTGCTCCCGGTCCAGTTTCCGGTTAAATCCGGCGATCAGTTCTCCCTGATCCGACTCCACGATATACCACATCTCTGTCTTCCCGTAGGAGTTATGACGTTCCCGGGCCATGGCATCGTCGGGGTGAACCTGCACGCTCAGGAAATCGGCTGCATCAATAAATTTGATCAGTAAGGGAAACTCCACCCCGAAGCGGTCAAAGATACTGTCTCCCACCAGGTCGCCCATATAGACCTCGGCCACTTCCAGCAGGCTGTTACCTGCCAGAAATCCGTTTTCCACGATGGAAATATCACCCTCCACGCTCGAAATTTCCCAGCTCTCTCCTGCCTTGTCAGAGGCCTTCTTCCCCAGCACATCACGCAATTTGGCCCCCCCCCAGATCTTATCTTTCAGGATGGGTTTAAATTTCAGAGGGTATAATGTTGGATTCATAATGGTATTCTGATTAAATGCTTCGCAAATTTAATCAGAAAGTTAGTAAGTTAGTAAGTTATTAAGTTATTGTCTTTTCATTAACCCATTAACATACTAACCCAATAACTTGTCCCATGTTCATCATTGGCATCGCCGGCGGCACCGGTTCCGGAAAAACCACCGTAGTAAATAAAATCCTGGAGCGCATCCCGGCCAGTCGCGTGGCGCTGGTTCCCCAGGACTCATATTACAAAGACAGTGGCCACCTTCCGCTGGAAGAGCGGCAGAAGATCAACTTTGACCATCCCGATTCGCTGGAGTTTGACCTGCTGGTGGAACATATTCGCCAGTTAAAGGAGGGCAAAGCGGTGGAGCAGCCACGTTACAGTTACCTTACCTGTACCCGCTCGGAAGATACTATCACTGTTAAGCCCCACGATGTGGTGATCGTGGAGGGAATTTTGATTTATACCCATATGCCCCTGGTGGAGGCCATCGATCTGAAGGTCTTTGTGGATGCCGATGCAGACGATCGCCTGGGGAGGGTGATCCACCGTGATATGGAGGAGCGGGGAAGGACGGTGCAACAGGTATTGGACCGCTATGCGGAAACAGTGAAACCAATGCACCTGCAGTTTATTGAGCCTTCCAAGCGTGTGGCCGATGTGATTGTGCCCCAGGGCGGAAAGAATGAAGTGGCCATTTCGGTTCTGCTGAATACTATTCAGCATAAACTAAATCTTGCACCCTGAGCCTGGCTTCCAATGCCGGTTTATGTTGGAGCTTGATACAATTTAGGTATAAGCACAGTGATACTATCAAATGAGTCAATTCAATTGATAGCATCAACGCTTCTAAGGCAAAACGACATACTGGTCCCGAATTTGGAACATTATTTGTATTATACTCGTTAAACCTGTAAGTTTGACACCCATGCTCGCACGCGAACTCATATCGGATGTAGTAACGGCTCTGAAGACCTCGGATTCGGGGACCAAGGCACTTTCGTGGATGGAGGTATTCAGGATCAAACACCTTCCCATTGTGAATCATCGTGAGTTCCTGGGACTGATTGCCGATTCGGATATATACGACCTGAACGATCCGGACGAACCCATAGGCGCCCACGAGCTTTCATTGCAAAAGCCCTATGTGAACGAAGATCAGCATATTTATGAGGTGATCGAATTGCTGGCAAGGATGGAACTGACCCTGGTGCCTGTTTTGAACCATGAGAAGCAGTACCTGGGAGTGATTACCCAGGAGGAACTGACCAGGAAATTTGCACATCTGTCGGCCCTGCAGCAGCCTGGCGGCATTATCGAACTGGAAATGAACCAGATCGATTACTCCCTGAGCGAGATCTCCCAGATTGTGGAGAGCAACAACGGGCGGATCCTCAGTCTTTATGTGGCTTCGTCCGACGACAATGCCCGGCTTCGGGTGACTCTGAAGATCAACCTGACCGATCTGACCTCTATTCTGGAGACTTTAAACCGCTATAATTATTCGGTGGTTTCATCTCATATGAGTGATGAGGACCTGGATGAGTTTTACCAGGAGCGCTTCGATGGCTTTCTTAAATACCTCAATACCTGACAATGCAAGTTGCAGTTTTTGGAAGGAACTTTCCCTCGTATGCCCGCGAGAACATTGCTACCATGTTCAGCAAGTTCAATCATTTAAACGTGGATGTTTGGGTATATGAGCCCCTTTTTGAGTTTTTGCAGAAAAAGACCGGGCTCAGGCCCCGGGTGGCTGGACTTTTTACTTCTCATGAGGATCTTCCTGAAGGGCTGGACTTTCTCTTTTCCCTGGGAGGCGATGGAACCTTCCTGGAAACGGTCAAACTGGTTCGTGACAGCGGAATCCCCGTACTGGGGGTTAACATAGGCCGCCTGGGCTTCCTTTCCTATATCTCCCAGGAGAATATGGAAGAATCCCTGGAAAGTGTGTTTAGCGGAAAATACGATATTGAGGAACGAATGCTTCTCCAGGTGGAGGTTCCCGGGGTCGATCTGAACGATCTGGCTGTGGCTCTGAATGAGGTGCGGATTTACAAAAGCTCCGGCTCGCTGATCACCATTCATGTGAAGGTAAATGATGAGTTTCTGAGTGCCTACTGGGCCGACGGACTTCTTTTATCCACACCCACCGGATCAACCGCCTACAATCTGAGTGTTGGAGGACCCATCGTGGTTCCCGAATCCAACACCTTTGTGCTTTCGCCCATTGCACCTCATAACCTCACGGTGAGGCCATTGGTGCTTCCCGATTCTGCTGTGCTGCAACTTTCGGTTGATACACGGGATACTCAGTATCAGCTGGCCATTGACTCCCGCACCATTGATCTGGATGTGGAATCTGTGGTGACGATCCGCAAAGCAGATTATGCTCTGAAGATGATTCGTATCGAGAATATTAGCTTCTACAGCACCCTCCGTAATAAGTTAATGTGGGGTGCAGACAGGCGTAATTAAAAATATTTATTATTTTTATGCTTATAACCCGAATCAGCATCATGAAGAACAAACTCTGGGTCCCCGTCATTGCGCTTCTCCTTATCACTTCTGTGGATGGTTTTAGCCAGCGTTGGAAACTCAGGCGCTATGAAGTGGATCTATACGTGGCAGGGGTTGCCTTCCACGGGGATATTGGGGAGGCCAACAAGCCCGTTGCCAATATGTTCAACGGATTCAGGCCCAGTTTAGGAGTAACGCCACGCTTTATGGTCACGCAAAATATTTCAGTTGCCATTGACCTGGCCTACTGCATGTATGGCGGGAAGGATGATCCTGACAGCAGCCATGGGCGCTACTATTCTTTTAATAGCAATGCCTTTGTGCATGGAATCAGGGGAGAGTACTACATCCTGGGCACCAAAGAGAATATTTTCGCATCAGGAATGTACAATAAGAGGGGGATGGTCAACTCCTACAACAGATTATTTTTATCCGTTTTCGGAGGGGTATCGGGTGTCCTGTCCAAATCTACTGTGAAGGATCTGGACAATGATGGGGAGGAACCCTTAGATAACCCCGGGTACAACAATAATGCGGTGTATTCAGTCGTTTTCCCCGTGGGCGCTGCGATAAAGTTTGAAATTGATCCCCGCTGGAGTGTGGGGTTCGAGGCAGGGTACAGCTTCTCACTTTCGGACGAAATTGATGGCTATGCTTCAGAATGGTCCGAATACAATGACTCATATTATATTTTCAGTGTTAAAGGAATATACAAAATCAGGAACGATAAGAACGGAAGGCCGGTCTTCAAGAAGCTCTACAGGTAAAGGAGTTAGAAGGTCTGGCGGGGTATTCCTGCTACTAATCATCACACTTTTAGCTATCACTTCTCCTGCCTCGGGGCAGCGGGACAGTGATATTGGTTTTATGACCGCAGTACCCTGGTACCTGGGCGATATGGCCCCTTTTGTACCCCAGCCTGTGAGCTTTCCCCCGGCCATCGGGCCCATTCTCAGGTACAATATTGATATGCGGTCCGCCATACGCTTTCGTTCCTTATTTTACGATCTGGCCGGTTCGGGTGAGATTTTCGGGGGAACAGTGGAGGAATTCCACTCAAGTTTCGTAGATTTGGGCCTTGATTTCGAATTCAATTGGTGGCCCTATAAAACGGCTCACCAGAAAACGAAATATTCGCCTTACGTAACAGCAGGTTTGGGCTATAGCATAGACCGCCTGGGTGAGGCGAAATCGCACTTGTACCTGCCCTTCGGGGCCGGTGTTAAGGCCAACCTTGGGAAGAAGCTCAGCGGGGGGATCGAGGTGACCATGAGAAAAACCTTCACCGATCTGCTCGACGGGGTCGAAAACCCGGGAGGGGAAGCGGTGCAAACGCCTGTGGGGAACAACGACTGGTATATGTTTACCGGCATCTTCCTCACCTATAAGTTTTTTAATTACCTGAACGAGTGTCCTACTTACCAGGAAAAAACGTACAGGTTGAAGAGCGACAGTAGGAGAAACAGAAGTGACAACTGGTATACAAAAGGGTATGACAAGAATCCGTGGGACCAAGATAGAGGTCATTAGTAAAAAGGAACAATTAAGTAAGGGACGAAACGAAGGATGAACCTGAAGGAGCAAATAGACCGGAATCGCCTGCCCAGGCATGTGGCCATCATTATGGATGGCAACGGACGTTGGGCGGAGAAGAAGGGTGGAGAGCGTATCTTCGGTCACCGTAATGGTGTTGAGTCCGTACGAAAGGTAGTTGAGGCAGCCGGGGAACTGGGGGTGGAATACCTGACCCTCTATGCTTTTTCCACGGAGAACTGGAACCGTCCCCGGGCCGAAATAGACGGCTTAATGGCTCTGCTTACCCGTGCAATTACAAATGAGACCAATAAACTAAACGAGAATAATGTCCGCCTGCTAGTAATTGGAAATGTGTCTGATCTTCCAAAGAGCGTGCATAAGCAACTGATGCAATCGGTAGACTTCCTTTCGGAAAACAAGGGACTTACCCTGGTCCTGGCGCTGAGTTACAGCGGCCGTTGGGAGATTACCGAAGCGGTAAAAAGAATGATGGCCGATGCCGCATCCGGGAAACTGGATCCGGAGCAAGTGGATGCAGCTACGCTGCAATCCTACCTGGCCACATCCTTTATGCCCGACCCTGAGTTGCTGATAAGAACCAGTGGAGAGAGGAGGATCAGTAATTTTTTGCTCTGGCAACTTGCCTATACGGAGCTCTACTTTACACCGGTATTGTGGCCCGACTATAGCAAGGAGCATTTTTACGAAGCCATTATCGATTATCAGCGACGGGAGCGACGATTCGGTAAGGTGAGTAAGAAGTCCGGAGCACTATTTAATAATTAACAGAGGTATTATTGCAGGAATGAGACAACGGACTTTTCTATTTATAACGCTCCTGATATTCTTTTCAGGGATGGCGACGCGCCAGGTAATGGCCCAGCAGCTCGAACCAGACACTCTGACGGTCATGGACTACGAGCATCCCAAGGAATATGTGATTGCAGATGTGACTGTCAGTGGCATCGAATTTATCCAGAAGGAAGTTCTGATAAGCCTTTCGGGACTGAAGGTGGGAGATAAGGTAACCCTGCCTGGCGATGAGGTGACCAGTGTGCTGAAGAAATTCTGGAGCCAGGGACTCTTTTCCGATGCCATGATTACGGCCAAACAGATCCGTAACGACAGTGTCTGGATCGATATCTACCTCACCGAACGTTCCAGGATGTCGGAGCTGGAAATTAAGGGCCTCGGAAAATCGGAGATCCAGGATGTAATGGAGAAGATTAACCTGAAGCGGGGGCAGCAGGTGACCGACGATATTATAGATAATACCGGCCGGATTATCCGTGAGCACTTTATTGAAAAGGGTTTCCTGAATACCGAGGTGAAATTCAACCTGGAAGACGACACCATCCGGGTGAATATGGTGAAGATGGATATCATAGTCGATAAAAAGGACCGGGTCAAGATTGATCAGATCTTCTTCAACGGGGTTACTGCATTCAAATCATCTATTTTGAAACGCAAGATGAAGGATACCAAGCAGGTGAGCATCAATATATTCAAGGCCTCAAAGCTGGTGTCAGAAACCTTCAAGGAAGATAAGAAGAACCTGGTGGCTTTTTACAATGAGAACGGATACAGGGATGCCAAGGTTTTATCCGACTCGGTGGCCTTTATGGAAGGATCCGATAAGCGTCTGAACCTCTATATTAATATGGAGGAAGGAAACATGTATCATTTCGGCGATGTCACCTGGATTGGGAACACCAAGTTCCCTTCAGAAATACTGAACCACCAGCTGGGTATCAGCAAAGGAGATATTTTTGACCAATCGGTCCTCGATGAGCGCCTCTTTATCGATGAGGATGCTGTAAACGGGATCTACCTCGACAATGGCTATCTCTTCTTCCAGCTGACCCCTGTGGAGGTGAGTGTGGAAAATGATACCATCGATTTTGAAATGCGGATATACGAAGGTGAAATTGCCACCATTAACAAGGTGATCATCTCTGGTAACGACCGGACCAATGAACATGTGGTTCGTCGTGAGCTCCGCACCCTGCCGGGCGATAAGTTCAGCAAGTCGGAGCTGATCCGTACGGTACGGGAACTGGCCAACCTGGGACACTTCGATCCGGAACAGATTGAGCCCAATCCCATTCCCAACCAGGCGGATGGTACGGTCGATATTGAGTACAAGCTTGTTGAAAGAGCCACGGACCAGCTGGAAATTTCCGGTGGTTACGGAGGCGGAATGCTGGTGGCTACTGTAGGGATTCGTTTTTCCAACTTTGCAGCCAGCAGGATATTCCAACCCAAAGCATGGCGACCGGTCCCCTCGGGCGATGGTCAGACCCTATCTCTCAGGGCTCAGACCAACGGACGGGTCTATCAGTCCTATAACTTCTCCTTTGTTGAACCATGGTTCGGAGGGAAGAAACCCAACTCTTTCTCAGTTTCGGGTTACTTCTCCAAGATGAACCGGAACCCATATGCCTTCTATTACGGGGGCGATAAAGAAGATATAAAGGACGAATATTACTCGGTGATCGGGGCGTCCATCGGACTGGGAAGGCGACTTACCTGGCCCGATGACTTCTTCACCCTTTACAATGCCTTCTCCTATCAGCGGTATAAGGTAAAGGACTACCCGGGGCTCTTTATTGTGGATAATGGCTACTTCAATAATTTCAGCTTTACCACCACCCTGGGACGTAGTTCACAGGACCAGATCATTTACCCGAGGAGGGGGTCAAATATCAGTGTGAGCCTGCAGATTACTCCTCCCTATTCACTCTTTAAATCCGATGTTGACTATACCACCATTGAGGATGATGAGAAATACAAGTGGGTGGAATACTACCGCTGGATGATCAAGGCCGACTGGTTCCATGCGCTGCTGGGCGACCTGGTGTTGATGGCACGCGTACAGTGGGGCTACCTGGGACATTACAACGACGATATCGGTCCCTCACCCTTCGAAGGATTTGACCTGGGTGGGGACGGATTATCGGGTTATAACCTCTATGGACGGGAGACCATTGCCCAGCGTGGATATCCCAACAGGAGTCTGACCCCTACCGATGCGAACGGGAACAAAAGTGGAAACGTTTATACCAAGTACACCCTTGAATTGCGTTACCCGGTATCACTTAATCCTTCGGCGACCATCTTTGTGCTAACCTTCCTGGAGGCGGGGAATGCCTGGTACAGTATCGATCAGTATGATCCCTTTGGTACCAAGCGTGCAGTCGGGGTGGGTGTAAGAGCCTTCCTGCCTATGTTTGGATTGCTTGGAATCGACTGGGGATGGGGTTTCGACGAATATCCCGGATCCTCCGGTATTAGTGGTTCACAGTTCCACTTTACCATTGGTCAGCAGTTCTAATTCATTGAGATTTTAAATTTTGGTACGGTGTTTGAACCTGCAACTATAAATAATTGATCAAACAGAGATCCAAAAATCATATTACCATGAAAAAATTGATGATATCAGCCCTGGTACTTGGCCTCTTCGCCGGAAGCGCCATGGCACAGAAATTTGCATTTGTCGACTCCGACTACGTCCTGCAGAATATTCCTTCCTACAATGCAGCCCAGAATGAACTGGATAAGGCCTCAGAAACCTATGAAGCTGAAATTGCAGTGGCCTATGAAGAGATCGAACAAATGTATAAAACCTACCAGTCGGAGCGGGTATTGCTAACCGATGAGATGAAGAAGAAGAGGCAGGATGAGATCATTGCCAAGGAACGCTCGGTAAAGGATCTTCAGGCCAAATATTTTGGTCCGGATGGCGACCTGGCCAAAAAGCGCCAGGAGCTGGTAAAGCCAATCCAGGATGCCATTTATAAGGCAGTAAAAGAACTGTCGGCCGAGGGCTCTTATGCCATCATTTTTGACACCGCTTCAGGAGCCTCTATATTGTACTCAAACCCGCGCTATGACCTGAGTGATGAAGTACTTAAAAAGTTAGGTTATAAAAATTAAAATCTTACATTTGTAGCCGCTTTGTACAAGCAATCAGTTAAATAGGAATATAACAGACAACGAAAATGATGAAACGATTGATTTTGGCCGTGGGTATTCTCAGTATGGCCTTTGTGCTCCAAGCCCAGAAGTTTGGACATCTCTCTTCCGAAGTGTTGCTTCAGGCCATGCCTGAATATGATTCAGCGCAGACTAAGCTTCAGGAACTTCAAAGATATTACGAACTGGAAATTGAACGAATCCAGGTAGAGATTAACAAGAAGATTGAAGAATTCAACCAGGCCGAAGCCACCATGAGCGACCTGATCAAAGAGGCCAAAGCTTCCGAGATACAGGAATTGCAGATGCGTCTTCAGAACTATTCTCAGACTGCCCAGCAGGATCTTCAGCAGCAGAGCATGATGGTGATTCAGCCGGTGATGGAAAAAGCACGTGCTGCCATTGACGAAGTGGCCAAGGAGAAAGGACTGATCTATGTATTCGATCTGAGCCAGGGCAATCCGGTCTATACCTCCCCGGAAAGTCTCGATATGATACCGCTGGTAAAAGCCAAACTGGGTCTTCAGTAGAGGCTGGCACTAAGTAGCATACTTGGTAAAATATTGGGGATTGTGAATTATATAAGGATTCACAATCCCTTTTTTTTGTACCTTCATTTCTTGATAAGAAATATAAGAGATGTCAAAAACGGGTCCTATTGGAATATTTGATTCGGGGGTAGGCGGACTTACCGTGGCGCATGCGCTGCATACGCTGCTTCCCAATGAGCAACTGGTCTATTTTGGCGATACGGCCCACCTTCCCTATGGAGATAAGTCGCGCGAATCCATTGTTCAGTATTCGCTGGGGATTGCCGATTTTCTGTTGGATCAGAAATGCAAGGTGATCATGATTGCCTGTAACTCTGCCTCATCCAATGCCTTTGATGAGGTTCGTGCCCATGTGGGAAAAAAGGCGGTGGTAATGAATGTGATCGACCCGGTGGTCAACCATGTTTGCATTAATACCGGCTCTATTCTGGATGGCGAGGAAGTTAAACAGACCAAAGTGGAAAAGGTCCACACCGTGGGTATCATCGGCACCAAGGCCACCATCGATTCGGGGACCTATGAACGCAAGATCCAGGAGACGCTGGCCGAGTTTTTAAGTAAATCAAACGAGATTTCAACCGTGACCCATCCTGGTCTGAACGTGAGTTCCCTGGCCACTCCACTCTTTGTCCCCATGATTGAGGAAGGTTTTGTTTTTGATGATATCTCCAATGCCATTATTCGCGCCTACCTGTCACGCAAGGAGCTGATAGGGGTTGATACACTGATCCTGGGATGTACCCACTATCCCATTATCCGCAACCAGATCAGCCGTTTTCTGAATTTTGAGGTCAACGTGCTTGATACGGCCCGGATCGTTGCTCTTTGATGTGCAGAAATTTCTGAATGAAAACAGTTTACTGGCCCCGGAGCGTGCCGGCGAAAATCAATTCTTTGTCTCCGACCATACGCCTTATTTCGAAGTGATTGCCAATATGTTCTTCAACGAGAAGATCCACCTGGAGAAGCGAAATATCTGGGCCCGGTCTTAGTAGGCCCCATTGCGGGAACTTTACTCTGAATCTTTGCATGGGATCATTGCTCGGGATCTTTCCCTGCGATCTACTGCTCTTCTTCCTTATACCAGCTTGCATACATCACATAATCTTTGGCGATGCGCCTGATCATGCTCTCGAGCCGCTGAGGATTCACATTTTTGATTCGTTTGGCGGGAACGCCCGCGTAGAGGCTGTTGGGTTCCAGAACGCTCTTTTCAAGCACCACTGTTCCGGCGGCTACTATGGTATTGGATCCCACCACCACATGGTCCAGCAGCACCGATCCGATGCCTATCAGAGCATGGTTCTCGATCCGGGCGCCATGTATAACCACATTGTGCCCGATGGTCACATCGTCGCCAATCTCCACCACCGAATCATTGAAAGTGGTATGCAGGGTGCAGTTATCCTGGATGTTGACCCTGTTGCCCAGGCGAATGGGATTTACATCGCCCCTTAAAACCGCTCCAAACCAGATGGAGCAATCGTCTCCCAAAGCCACATCGCCGATAATGGTGGCATTATCGGCCAGGTAGCAGTTATCTCCCATCTTCGGCGTAAAGCCCCGTACAGTTTTTATCAAAGCCATAATATTTTTATCTCAAATGCGGATGCCAACGATAACCATGTCGTCGGTTTGTTCGTAATTCCCCTGCCATTCGCGGATGGTATCCGACAGGACCTGTTGCTGGCGGGGCATGGATAGATCGGCATTCTCTGTAAGGACCTTTTGGAAGGCCTTGTATTTGAATTTCTTCCTTTGCTCACCTCCAAACTGGTCCGCATATCCATCGCTGAACATGTATAGTTGATCACTTGGTTTCCAACTGTATGTTAACTGTGTCAAAGGGATTCATCTCTTCGTAAAAGGAGATGGGCATCAGGTTCGGTTTGTACACCTGGAGCCGGCTCCTGCGAAGCAGGTACAGGGGGCTGTTGGCTCCGGCATACTGGCATTTGCGGGTATCCGGGTCTATGCTCAGTATGGCCATATCCATACCATCTTTTTGTTCCCCCATGGCTCCCTTTCTGGTTCAGGGCTATGATCACCTCCTCCCGCAGGCGGTCAAGGATCCGGCCCGGTTTTGTAATGCCTTCCCGGTTGACAATTTCCTTCAGCAGGGAGGCTCCCATAAGGCTCATAAAGGCCCCCGGTACGCCATGACCAGTACAGTCGGCCACGGCAATGACCAGAGAGTTCCCTGAGCGGGTCCACCAGTAGAAATCACCACTGACCTTTTGCTTGGGGCGGTAGAGGATCAGGTGACCGGAAAAATATTCTTCCAGCAAGGCTGGTGCCGGAAGAATGGCATCCTGCAGGCGCATGGCATAGTCGATGCTGGCGCTGATCTCATGATGGGTGGCTTCTATCTGTTCCTTCTGATTCTGCACCAGGTTGCGCTGGGCCTCAATTTCATCGCGCTGGGCCTCAATCTCATCGCGCTGGGCCAGAATCTCTTCATTTCGCACGCTCAGTTCGCTGTTCTTCGCGCTGATCTCATCCTTCTGCAGAGCCAGTTTCTTATTGTCTTTCTGCTTCAAAAAATAAGCCCTTGTTGAGATACTTAAAAGGATCAATACAAATACAATCCCGGCAAAAGCCAGCGCTGTCAATGTGTTTCTCTGGTTGAGTTCTGTCACTGATTTTTCCAGTTGAATCCTTTGAAGTTCTTTTTGCTGACTGATCCTGAGAATCTCATTCTCCTTCAGTTCGATGGCAAGCTTCGATTCATTGTTAGCCAGTTCCTGCAGCATGCCCAGAGTCTCCGCCTGGTCGAGCTGATTGGTAAGCTGGTTCTGGACACCCCTTTCGGTAAGGAGTACCACCTGATCGATCCAGGAGAGTGTGGTAATCACAGAGGCTATGGGAGTCCAGTTAAACATATGTTCCTCCCATGTAAAGGTATTTCCCCAACGATCGGTAACATCGTCCAGATCGAATCCGGAGGAAATCAGAATGGCAGGAAGCTGATGCCTTTGCTGGATCTTCTCGATTCTCTCCATGTATCTTTCAAGTGCGGATTTTAATTCTGCACCCCGTCCGCTTTCCAGGAAATAGAGAAAACTCTCCTTGGAACTGGCCAGCTGGGAACTGCTGGCAGTGGACATATCAAAATCCTCTCCCATGGGATTTGTATAGAAGCTGGAGATGAACCCTTCCTTCAGGGTATCTGTCATACGCTGCATTTCCACACTAACGACCCGGAGTTCGCGAATCGATTCAAGAAGCTCCTGATTGCTTGATAGTGCAGCTGAATCAAGACTGGAGTATATCAGCTGGTTTGCTGTCATCAGTCCTGCATTGAGTTTACTGTACTGCTCATCCAGTACAACATATCCGTTCACCACGTTGGGCGAGACCGTTGACCAGCTTATAAAAAGGTGTATGGAATAGGCCAGAACAGCAAGAATCAGGTCGTTCAACTGAAAGGGGATAAGGCTTCTTCCCCTGATGCGCATATAGAAATAGAATGCGATCAGGAGAGGGATCATATAGGTGCCCAGATATAGCATTATACCTGCTCCCGGCCAGTGCTGAATTTTAAACATAAAACCAAGCAGGACTATGAACAGGCTTATAAAGCGGAAGATCAGGTAGCTGCGATCCAGCAGGGAACTAACCTGCCTTCGACCCCTGATCAGCTGCAGGGGCAGGTATCCAAAATTAAAGCACAGAACAAAGAGTCCAAGCAAAATGCCACTGGCTGGCCAGTGCATATACTTGGAGATGATTCCAAGTACGAAGAGAGAAAGGGCGACAATGCCCAGTATTTGTTCTGTTTTTTTCATCCCTTTAAAATACTCTTTCTCGGGCGAATATTCAACCGTTAAAAGTGGATCTGCTTCCTTGGTATTTATCTTTAAATATCTATATATTTACATGCATAAATACTTGCAATATATAAGGGCATCCCAGCATGTTAAAAAAAATTTAAAGAAAGTATAGCAGGGATAACACACGGGTACTAAAATACCTAACTTTGAGTTGTACTTAATACGTACTTATTATCAACATAAGATTAAATTATACTACGTACGATTAACATTTAATCACAAACTATTAATTATAACAAGTTTCCCATGGCAAAGAAGCACAGGGTTATTGAACTGGACCAGGTAGTAGTAAAGTTTGCAGGCGATTCCGGCGATGGCATGCAGCTTACAGGAACGCAGTTTTCCGATACCTCGGCATTTATCGGAAACGATCTTTCCACCTTCCCGGACTATCCGTCAGAGATCAGGGCTCCCCAGGGAACCGTGGCGGGTGTATCAGGCTTTCAGGTCCATATTGGTCATAAGGAGGTAAGCACTCCGGGCGATCAGGCCGACGTGCTGGTGGCCATGAATCCTGCTGCACTGAAAGCAAATATGAAGTGGCTGAAGGATGGTGCCACTGTTATTATCGACATTGATAACTTCGATAACAAGCATTACAAGAAGGCAGGTTATGAGGAGGATCCGCTACACGATGAATTCTCTGGATGGTTACAATGTGGTGAAGGCTCCCATCAGTGAACTCTCGCGCAATGCGGCCATGCTGAACGGTCTTGATAGCAAAAATGCAGACAAGACCCGGAACCAGTTTGTGGCCGGACTGCTCTACTGGTTGTTTAATCGCGATATTACCATAGGGGAGGACTTCCTGAAGGCGAAGTTTAAAACTAAGCCGGCACTGGTTAAAGCCAATATTGCCGTATTGCATGAAGGATATAATTATGCGGAGACCATTGAGGCACTCTCCACCACCTTCCATGTGAACCCGGTGAAAGGGAAGAAGGGCTTGTTCCGCAACATCACCGGCAACCAGGCCACGGCCTGGGGATTGCTGGCAGCAGCCGAGAAGGCGAAACTGGAGCTCTTCCTGGGATCCTATCCCATTACCCCGGCCACGGAGATCCTGCAGGAGATTACCAAACGCAAGCATCTTGGTGCCATTGCCTTTCAGGCCGAAGATGAAATTGCAGGGATCAGCTCGGCCATCGGGGCATCCTTTGCCGGGAAGCTGGCCTGTACCTCTACCTCCGGACCCGGTCTGGCCCTGAAAGGGGAGGCCATCGGACTGGCAGTGATTACCGAATTACCACTGGTTATTGTGAATGTTCAGCGGGGCGGACCTTCCACCGGACTGCCCACCAAGACCGAACAGTCCGACCTGATGCAGGCCCTTTATGGCCGAAACGGGGAGTCGCCCTGTATTGTAATAGCAGCTTCGTCGCCTGCCAACTGCTTTAACTATGCATTTGAAGCGGCGAAACTTTCCCTGGAGCATATGACCCCCACAATTTTGCTCACAGATGGTTACCTGGCCAATGGCTCGGAGCTCTGGAAGATCCCCTCTATGGCGGAGATGCCTGAGATCCATCCTCCGCTTGTAAAGGATAACGACGAAGATTACCAGACCTATAAGCGCGATCCCAAGCGGCTCAACCGCTACTGGGCCATTCCGGGTCAGCCCGGACTGCGTCACAGGGTGGGTGGACTGGAAAAGGCCGATGTAACGGGCGAAGTATCCCACGATCCCCTGAATCACCAGATTATGGTGGAGATGCGCGAGAAGAAGGTACAGAAGGTGGTGGAATTTATTCCCGACCAGGAAGTGGTTGGTCCGGCTAAAGCGGATCTGCTGGTGGTGGGCTGGGGCGGTACCTACGGAGCCCTGGTAAGTGCAGTTGAAGATTTGCAGGAAGAAGGGAAAAGTGTGTCCCTGGCGCAATTCAACTACATCAACCCGCTGCCGGGCAATACAGCCGAACTGTTTTCCGGATATAAGAAGATCCTGGTTTGCGAGCTGAACCTGGGGCAGTTTGCCTCGTATCTTCGCTCCAGGCATCCGCAGTTTGAGTATTTGCAGTACAACAAGGTGCAGGGTTTACCCCTGTTTATTTCCGAGTTGAAGGTGAAAATAAATGAAGTTCTGGAATCCATAAAATAGAAAGCATGGCACAAAATTTTGAACCTGTAGCATTAAGCACAAAAGAGGATTATAAACTGGACGGACCGGTAAAATGGTGCGCCGGTTGTGGGGGACATGCGGTACTAAACAGCGTAAAGAGTGTGCTGCCGGAGACCGGCATTGATAAAGATAAGGTGGTCTTTGTATCGGGGATCGGCTGCTCGTCGCGCTTCCCCTATTACATCAACACCTATGGTTTTCACAGCATGCATGGCAGGGCCAATCCCATTGCATCGGGAATCAAGGTGTCCAATCCCAATCTGAGTGTATGGATTGTGACGGGCGATGGCGATTCCATGGCCATTGGCGGGAACCACTTTATTCATACCATACGCAGGAATATCAATGTAAATCTCCTGCTGTTCAATAATAAGATTTATGGTCTCACCAAGGGGCAGTACTCGCCAACCACTCCCAAAGGAAGTGTGACCAAAACCTCACCCGAGGGAACCATTGAGAATGCATTTAACCCGGGTGAACTGGCCATGGGTGCCCAGGGCACCTTCTTTGCCCGCACGGTGGACAGCGATCCCAAAATGATGAAGAAAGTGTTTGCTGCAGCTGCCGCACACAAGGGGACCAGCGTGGTGGAGATCCTGCTCAACTGTGTGATTTTTGCCAACCAGGTACACAATGATATCACAGGCAGGGAAGTGCGTGATGACCACCAGATCTTCCTGGAGCACGGGAAACCCATGATCTTTGGGAAAAACCGGGACAAGGGACTGATGATGAAGTGTAACAAGATGGAGGTGGTGACCATCGGCAAGGATGGGGTCACCGAGGATGACCTGATAGTTCACAATACGAAGGACCCTGATGATACCAACCACTATCGCCTGGTGCGTATGGAGCTGCCCGAGTTTCCAGTGGCCATGGGAGTGATACGAGCCATTGACTCTACCGTTTACGAGTCGGAGATGTTCGACCAGGTGCAGCATGCCAAAAAGGAGACCAAGATCAAAAACATGGACGACCTGCTTCACAGCGGGAATGTGTTTGAGAGTAAGGGTTAATGTTCGCTAACGCTTGCACAGCAAGCTTACTAACTTATTAACTGCCCGCCATGCGGGCATTTTAACTGCTAACAAAGTGAGCTTAGTCCCCCGATCCGAAGAGGACATTCAACGATTGATTGCCGAGAGGAAGGAGCGCCTCAAGGAACTTACGTGCATCAATGAGACCACCCAGATTATCAAGGAGAATCGCTCCATTGAAGAGACCCTTACCCAGATAGCTGAGATCCTGCCCAGGGCGTGGCAATATCCTGAAATGACAGTGGCCCGGATCTGGTTCGAGGGGAGGGATTATAACAGTCTGGGTTTCAGAGAGGGTGACTGGCGACAGGAGCAGAAGTTTGAAACCATTGATAAGCGGAAGGGATCCATCGAAGTCTTCTACCTGAAGCCCTTTCCCGAGCAGGACGAAGGGCCCTTCCTGAAAGAGGAGAGGCAGCTGATCGAGAACCTGTCCAGCATTATATCCAACTATCTGAACAGTCAGGAAGCCCGGAAGATTCTGCAAAAGAGCTCGGAGCAGGATACCATCCGCGAGGAACTCAGCCGTTTTCAGCACCCCAGGGAGGTCAACTCCAGGATGTTGTTGCAGAAGTTCCTGGCCAAGCAGAATGCCAACCGGGATATCTTTCACGACCTGATGCGTTACAAAGTGAAAGAGATCTTGCTGGTAGCCACCCTGTACGATGCCTTCAGCATAGAGAAGGAGGGACGTTTTTCGGAACATATCCTGGGGGAGTATTCCCAGCTTAATCTTACGTCGATGCCTCGTGTGACGGGTGTTTCGAACTATGAAGAGGCCATCGAGCAGCTTAACTCCCGGCACTTCGATATGGTGATCCTGATGATCGGCAACGATAAGGTCACCCCCATGCAGGTATCGGCCCGTGTGAAGAACGATTACCCCTACATCCCCATTTATGTATTGCTGAACAACGACCGGGAGGTGTCTTCCTTCAAGGAGACTAACCCGACCCTGAGCAATATTGACCGCCTCTTTGTCTGGAACGGCGATTCCAGCATCTTCTTTGCCATGGTGAAACACCTGGAGGACAAGGCGAATGTGGAGAATGATACGCAGCTGGGACTGGTGAAGACCATCCTGCTGGTGGAGGACTCGGAGATCTATTATTCCCGCTATCTGCCCCTGCTCTACAATACGGTGCTGGAGCAGACCAAGCGGATTATCGACGATGTGAGTACCGATGAACTCTTCAAGGTCCTTAGGCTCAGGGCGCGCCCCAAGATCCTGCTGGCCACTACCTATGAGGAAGCTATCAAGCAGGTGGAGAAGTACCAGGACTCGCTTTTATGTGTGATCAGCGATGTGAAGTTTCCCAAGGATGGGGTGATGGACGACAATGCAGGCTTCAACCTGATTGCCCAGGTGAAGGATATGATCAAGGGGACTTCCCACGGTGATACAGTCGTCCGCCATCAGAAACTCATCCCGCGCCTTCGAACTGAAATCGACCTTTATCAATAAGAACAGCGAAACCCTGTTGCAGGATATCCGCAACTTTATTATGCATCACCTGGGTTTCGGGAACTTTGTTTACCGCGACTCGGGGGGAAGGAAAATTGCAGAGGCACAGTCGCTGAAGGAATTTGAAAAGCACATAGACTCCATTCCCAGCGAATCGCTTGTTTACCACGGGAAGCGTGATCACTTTTCACTCTGGTTGATGGCCCGGGGGGAGATCAAGATAGCCAAGATGATCCACCCGGTGAAGGTGACCGACTTTAAGACCCCGGATGAATTCCGAAGCTACCTGCAATATGTGATCAAGAAATACCGCAATGAATCCAATACCGGGAAGATTGTCAACTTCGAAGGATCGGCCCTGCTGGATGAATCCAATATCGTGAGCCTGGGCAGCGGTGCCCTGGGTGGAAAAGGTCGCGGATGTGCCTTTATCAATACCCTGATCTACAACCTGGACTTCTCGGAAATTATCCCGGAAATGAATATACGGACGCCCCGGACCTCCATTATCGGCACCGATGAGTTTGATATTTTCATGGAGCGGAACAATTTACTGGAGGCGATCCACCAGGAGTCCGACTATGAAATAGTCCGGAGAAAATTCCTGGAAGGGGAGCTCTCCTACAACCTGGAGAAACGCTTGAAGGAGTTGTTGAAATTATTGAACCGGCCCCTGGCGGTGCGTTCCTCCAGCCTGCTGGAAGACTCCACCATGCAGCCTTTCTCGGGGATTTTCGAAACCTACCTGATCCCAAATAACCATCCGGATTATAATGTGCGCTTCAAGCAATTGAAGGATGCCGTCAAGCTGGTCTATTCCTCCATTTATTCGCCCAGTTCCAGGCGCTATTTTGAGGCCATCAATTTTTCACTGGAGGATGAAAAGATGGCGGTGGTCATTCAGGATGTGGTAGGCACCTATCACCAGGACCATTTCTATCCCCATATGAGTGGAACGGCCCAGTCGCACAACTACTACCCGGTGGCCCATATGGAGCCTGAAGATGGTTTTGCCATAGCCGGTCTGGGCCTGGGTCATTACGTGGTGAACGGGGAGCGGGCCTTCCGTTTCTCTCCCAAATATCCTACCCTGGAGATGAGTTCCATCCAGAGCCAGCTGCGCGATTCGCAGGTGGAATTTATGGCCCTGGACATGGTCAATTCGGATGTGGATTTCTGCGTGGAAGGCTCGGAGGCCAACCTGCACCGTCTGCCCATCTCAGAAGCAGAGTCGCACGACGTTCTGAAGCACCTGGCGTCGGTTTATGATGCGGAGAACGAGAGGATCGAGGCGGGGATTTCCAGCCCTGGTCCGCGCATCCTTAATTTTGCCAATATTCTGAAGTATGAATATGTACCCCTGGCCAGGGCACTTACCCTGATCATGGATGTGGGAAAAGAAGCACTGGGTTCGCCCGTGGAGCTGGAATATGCGGTGGATCTTGACAAGGCCGAAAACGGGAAACCTTCCTTTCATATCCTGCAGATCAAACCCATGATGGGTACGGGGGGGGAATATACCTTCGATACCGGGGGGATCGATCCCGAGGATATGATCATCTATGCAGAAAGAAGCATGGGCAATGGGATGGTCGACAATATTACCGATGTGGTTTATGTGGATCCGGATGGATTTGACAAGATGAGAACCCGTGAAATGGCTGCTCAGATCGAACAGTTTAACCGGAAAATGGTGGCGGAGGACCGGAAGTATATTCTTATTGGTCCCGGTCGCTGGGGCACCCGCGATCCCTTTATAGGAATTCCGGTCAACTGGTCACAGATCTCCAATGCCAAGGTGATTGTGGAGACCAGCCTGGATGAATTTCCGCTGGATGCTTCCCTGGGTTCCCATTTCTTCCACAATGTGACCTCCATGAATGTGGGTTATTTCAGCATTCAGCACGATTCTTCCACTTCCTTTATCCGCTGGGATGAATTGAACGGGCAGAAGCTTATCGAGGAGACCGGCTTTGTGAAACAGGTACGTTTCAAGGAGCCTGTTTGTATTATGATGGATGGTAAGAAAAGAATTTCTATTATCTTGAAGCATGCCTGCAAACTCAAAAACGGAGCGTAGAGCTACTCACCACCCCACCATCGATTTCAGCCATACGGCCTTTAATCTGTTGATGCAGAAGCGTATACGTACAGTTCTGATCATCAGTTCCAACTATGATTTTTTTATGCTGGAGGAGGATGGGCGCATCGATGAACAGATTTTTAACGAATACGTATCCCTGAACCTCCGCTATCCGCCCATATTTGTAAAGGCAGCAAGCGCAGCGGAGGCTTTCCGGATCATGGAGGAGGAGGACATCGACCTGGTTATTGAGATGCTGAACCTGGGCGAAGATGATGCCTTCAGCCTGGCCAGACGGATCAGGAAGCAGTACGAGGAAGTACCCATTGTGGTGCTGACCCACTTTAACCGGGAGGTCAGCCTTCGCCTGCAGGCCGAGGACCTGTCGGCCATCGACTATGTCTTCTGCTGGTTGGGCAATGCCGACTTGCTTCTGGCCATTATTAAGCTGATCGAGGATAGAATGAATGCCCCTTACGATATTGAAAAGGTGGGGGTGCAGTGTATTATCCTTGTGGAAGACTCCATCCGATATACTTCCACCTATTTGCCCGAGCTCTATAAGATTGTGATGCAGCAGTCGCGCAATTTCGTGAAGGAAGCTTTGAACGAACACCAGAAGATGCTTCGCATGCGCGGGCGGCCCAAGATCCTGCTGGCCAAGACCTATGACGAGGCCATGGATCTCTACCAGAAGTATAAGGACAACCTGCTGGGAGTGATCAGCGATGTCAGTTTTAAAAAGGGCGATGCCCGGGATACAGAGCGAAAACTGGGGATCGATCTGATCAAGCAGATGCGGGAGGATGATCCTCACCTGCCTGCACTGATGCAATCGTCCGATCTTTCCAATGCTGCGGTGGCCCAGGAGATGAATGTGGGATTTATGCATAAGTACTCCAAGTCGCTCTCCCTGGAGCTTCGTAATTTCATCATTCAGAATTTTGCATTCGGACCCTTTATTTTTCGCAACCCGGAGACCATGGAGGAGGTGGCCAGGGCGGTGGACCTGCAGGCCCTGCAAAAGAAAATCCATGATATCCCCGATGAGATCCTCTTATTCCATGCAGCCAGGAACGACTTTTCCAAGTGGTTAAATGCACGGGCCATTTTCCCTGTTGCCCAGCTTTTTAAGTATGTAAGGGAGGAGGACTTTCCCAAAACGGAAGATATCCGGAGCTACCTTTACGAAGCCATCTCCTCTTACCGGATCAGCAAGGGACGGGGTATCATCGCACAGTTTGATAAGAACAGTCACGATTCCTACCGCACTTTTTCCCGTATTGGAGAGGAGTCCATTGGTGGAAAAGCACGCGGACTTGCCTTTATCAATTCGGTGATCCATAAGCACAGGCTCTACAACAAGTATCCCAATGTGCTGATCACTGTTCCAAAGACGGTGGTTTTGAGCACGGATGTGTTCGATGAGTTTATGGAAACCAATGATCTTTACCGGGTCGGGATTTCCGACCGCAGCGACGAGGAGATTCTCCAGCGCTTTGTGGAGGCCAAGCTGCCGGGGTGGTTGCACCAGGACCTCTATACGGTTATTTCGGTCACCGAGGTACCCATGGCAGTACGCTCGTCAAGTAAGCTGGAGGACTCACATTACCAGCCCTTTGCAGGCATCTACTCCACCTATATGATCCCTGTAAACAAGGAGGATCCTGCCTCTACCATGGAGTTGCTCACAAGTTCCATAAAATCGGTTTACGCCTCGGTTTATTTTAAGGAGAGCAAGGCCTATATCGAAGCCACTTCCAATGTGATCGATGAGGAAAAGATGGGCATTGTGTTGCAGGAAGTGTGTGGAACCATGCATGGAAACTGTTACTACCCGACCATCTCCGGGGTGGCCCGGTCCATTAACTTCTATCCAATTGCCCCCGAGAAGGCGAAAGATGGAATCGCCAAGGTGGCATTCGGACTGGGTAAGTATATTGTGGATGGAGGGATCAGTCTTCGCTTTTCGCCCGCTTACCCCAAAAAGATTTTACAGCTTTCTTCCAGCAAGCTGATGCTGCGCGATACGCAGAAACAGTACTACGCTTTGAACCTGAATGAATCCAGCTACCATGTCTCCACCGACGATGCAGTGAACCTGGTCAGGCACAAAATAGCTGATGCCGAGGGTGATCCCGCTTTCCGTCATGTGGCTTCGGTCTATGACTACCAGTCGGATGTGGTGCGCGACGGACTGAATTACGAGGGAAAAAAGATTATCACTTTTGCAGGCATCCTGCAGCATGGGACCTTCCCCCTGGCCGAAATTGTAAAGGATCTGCTGGAGATCGGGGAGGCTGAGATGAACCTGCCCATCGAGATTGAATTTGCAGTGGATATGGATGTTCCCAAGGGATGCCCCTACATCTTCAACTTCCTGCAGATCAGGCCTATCGTGGAGAGTGACCAGGCCTCCGATATTGATATGAATGAGGTAAGTCCGGAAGAGTGCATTCTCTGGTCACAGTCGGCCCTGGGCAACGGGGAGTTTCACGGGCTCCGTGACCTGGTCTATGTGAAGCCCGAGTCCTTCAATGCAGCTGCCAGCAAGGAGATTGCCACCATCATGGAAAAGCTGAATGATGGATTCAGGGAGACTAAGACAGGCTATGTGCTGGTGGGACCCGGACGATGGGGTTCCTCCGATCCCTGGCTGGGCATCCCGGTGAAGTGGTCACAAATTTCAGCAGCCCGTATCATTGTGGAATCGGGACTGGAGAATTTTCGCATCGACCCCTCCCAGGGAACCCACTTCTTTCAGAACCTGACCTCCTTCCGGGTGGGCTATATGACCATCAATCCATTTATAGGTGAAGGCTCCTACGATACAGCCTACCTGGATGGCCTGGCCGCGGTTTACGAGGACGACTATGTGCGTCATGTGCGTTTCGATCGCCCCCTGGAAATCCTTATCGACGGCAAAACCCATCGTGGTGCTGTGATGAAACCCAGTGAATTAAGAACTGAGTTGATTTTCTTGAAACCCATTGACGATTAGGAACTGGGTTAAATTTACTTCAAACACGCTGGTGATTAGCCAAATCTTATCATTGTCAATGTCCTTTTTTTGGATTTTTTGCAAGTCACACAGTTGTGAATTTTGTTCAATGCTGTGACTTTTACAATTTGCCTGAGCAACAGTATTATGGTTGGAATCAACTGGAATTCAGTCTAATACATACAACTCAGTTATGGAACATAGAGCAAAAAAGTCACAATAAGGAAAAAACTCACATACCTCTGACTTCCAGATTTTACTGAAAGGGACTCCCTGGTTCTCGTAACTAACTTCAGGAAATCTTTGTTAGCTACAGAATGAAGACCGGTTAAAAACTCTTGCTAAACAAATATGCTGGCTGGCTGTTAATTAGGTAAATATTCCATTGCATCCTAAAGAGTCTAAAACCATACAAAGTCAATACTATGAAAAAACGTGAATTCCTGAAGACTTCGGCCATTCTTGGTGCCGGAACCCTGATTGCCCCGGCTGTAGCATCCTCCTGTATGAACAGTGCCGCCCAGAATGGTGCCACTGCATCTCTGGTTGCTCAAGGTGATGATGGCATATTCCTTCAACCCGCACTGGGCTATGACTTTAATGCCCTGGAACCCCATGTGGATGCCATGACCATGGAGGTTCACTACGGGAAGCACCATGCCGGCTATACGAAGAAATTCAATGCCGCCCTGGAGCATGCCGATTTTCACTCCACCGATATCTACAAGCTCTTTGCTTCTGTATCGACCCATGGAAATGGCATCAGGAACAACGGCGGTGGTTATTTTAACCACAACCTCTACTGGAAATTCATGTCGCCCGAAGGAGGTGGTGAACCCACCGGGAAGCTGGCCGAGGCCATTGCTGCCGATTTTGGTTCTTTTGCAGAGTTTAAAGATCTTTTCTCAGCCACTGCTGCCAGTCACTTTGGCTCAGGCTGGGGCTGGCTATTGCTTGATGCTGAAGGAAAGCTGCAGGTGACCTCCCTGCCCAACCAGGACAATCCACTGATGGATGTTTCACCGGTACAGGGAACCCCACTGCTGAATATTGATGTTTGGGAGCACGCCTACTACCTCCATTACCAGAACATGCGTAAAAGTTATGTGGAGGCCTACTGGAACATCATCGACTGGCGTTTTGTGGAGGCCCTCTACGAGGAGGCTGAAGGGAAGATCACCTGATCTCCCTCTGAAAGCTCTAAAATCTCATTGAGGGGGGGTGTACAGGTACAGTGATTCTCAATTCATCACCAAATACTCTTCCACTTTCATTTTCTGCAAATGCAGTGATATAATAGGTAGTATATTCCAGGTTAGTAAGGGTGGTTATAAAACTATCATCAATGACCTCGGCGCTTACCTCTTGTTTCCCTGTCACAGTATAAGGCACCTTACCCCACAAAACACCTGCTTCCAAAATGGTACCGCCTCCGTCATCAATAATAGTGCCACCAGCGATAACAGCATTTTCAGCTATTAAGGCTGGTTGTAAAGTCTCAACTTCGGGCAGTCCTGCAGTAAGATTAAAACTAACATCAATTTCTGTCATTGCCGAGTGGTCATCGAAAACCTCAGCTTTTATTGAATGCGTTCCAACTTCCAAGTCAACTGTTTCAATTGTGTAACTGAAAGGGAAAGTCCTCATTGATGAAATCCCAGTGCCATCAAGATAAAATCTGACTTCATCTATCTCACCATCTTCATCAGTGGCTTCAACATATACTTCAATATCATCACCTCTTACATATTCTGAACCTTCCTCAGGTGTCACAAACTCACACTCCGGAGGCTTATTCTCCGGGATACATGAAACTAAAATCACTAGAAATATTGAGAATGTAAGCTTTTTCATAGTCATAACTATTTATGAATTATCTATCAAATATTACGAATTTTATTCATTCAATAGTGAATTTAATGATAATGGTTTGATAAAAGGACCATATCTTCACATAAAATGCTGACAAACTGCATGTGAGCTCATGACCAGTATATAATCTCATCTCCGATATCTATCCAGAACAGGGAGATCCCCTACTGATTTTCCTTGGAGCGTTTTTCCTCCTGTTCGTCTCTGATACCTATAAAGTCCGGAGGGATGAACCTTCTTTTGTTAAGGTGGGTTATGACGGATAATGGATTGATTTCCCTCCATTTAAGGAATAACTCTTTGTTATGATTTTTGTCATGCCTTTTCAGGCCTAAACCTGCTGTTAATCATACGTTCCGGGCTTGGTTAATCCCCCCAGAAACTCCAATTTTACATGATCATAATGAGGGTGTCATTCCACTTAGGTTATGATGCCCTTTATGTTTATGGTAGGAGTTTTTTTGTTAAGTTGTGATACTCTTTTAAAGATTTCAGTGGGATGTTTTATAAGCCAACTGGGATTTTTTAACGAAGTTAAATAACCACTTGGCGGTAAAATATCCCGCTGAAAGAAAATATTTAATACCAACTAACAAAACATACTGCTATGAACGTAGATACCATCATGAATGACCTGGTCAAGAGGCACCCGGGTGAAGTTGAGTACCACCAGGCTGTTCGCGAGGTCCTTGAATCCATCGAGGAAGTTTATAATGAGAATCCCCATTTTCGTTCGGCCAATATTGTGGACCGGATCATTGAGCCCGACCGGGTCATGGTATTTAAGGTACCCTGGGCCGACGACCAGGGAACGGTCCATGTGAACCTGGGATACCGGATACAGTTTAATAATGCCATTGGTCCCTATAAAGGCGGACTTCGTTTTCACCCCAGTGTAAACCTGAGTATTCTGAAGTTCCTGGGTTTTGAGCAGATCTTTAAGAACAGCCTTACCTCTCTTCCCATGGGTGGAGCCAAGGGTGGATCCGATTTTGATCCCAAGGGAAAATCCAATGCGGAGATCATGCGTTTCTGCCAGGCCTTTATGATGGAGCTCTGGAACAACATTGGTCCCGATACCGATGTGCCTGCAGGTGATATTGGCGTGGGTGGCCGTGAGATTGGTTACCTCTATGGCATGTACCGGAAGCTGGCCAGGGAGAATACAGGAGTGCTTACCGGAAAGGGAATTAACTGGGGCGGATCGCTGATCAGGCCCGAAGCCACCGGTTTTGGCTGTGTCTATTTTGCCAAGGAGATGCTGGCTACCAAAGGGGGAGACCTTTAAAGGAAAGCGTGTGGCAATTTCCGGTTTCGGGAACGTGGCCTGGGGTGCAGCCCTGAAGGTGACCGAACTGGGAGGCAAGGTGGTAACCCTCTCGGGTCCCGATGGTTATATCTACGATCCCGAAGGTGTTTCCGGCCGAGAAGATCGACTATATGCTGGAGCTTCGTGCCTCCAATGAAGATATTGTGGCCCCCTATGCACTGGAGTTTGACAGTGCACGAGTTTATACAGGGGAAGCGTCCCTGGGAAGTGGAGGTGGATATTGCCCTTCCCTGTGCCACCCAGAATGAACTGGATGGGTCGGATGCCGAGCAGCTGATTGCCAATGGATGCATCTGTGTCTGTGAAGGAGCCAATATGCCCTGTACCCCGGAAGCCATTGAAAAGTTTCAGGAGAAGCAGGTCCTCTATGCCCCCGGAAAGGCAGCCAATGCCGGTGGTGTGGCTACCTCCGGACTGGAAATGGCCCAGAACTCCATGAAGATCAACTGGAGCCGGGCCGAGGTGGACGACCGCCTGCACCATATCATGACCAACATTCATGAGAACTGTGTGAAGTATGGTACCAATGCCGATGGCTATGTGGACTATGTGAAGGGTGCCAACATTGCAGGCTTCCTGAAGGTGGCCGATGCCATGGTGGACCAGGGCTTAGTATAGGACGACCCCTGAAGTTGACGAGAAAGGAAGGGTGGAATGGCTGAAAATTGCAGATTTAGCCTGCTTTGAGCTAATCTTCTCTATCCTGAAGGCTTAGCGTACAGAACAGCCATCTCCCAATGTAGCCTCTTTTCCTGTGTATTTTATTATGGGTATAATATAGTGTCCGGTACCAGGAAAAATTGGGTTGGTACTCCGTGGATGTCCACCAGTAACCTGAATAACTATTAACGAAAAATTCGCCACTGACATCCCGATATCCACCTGGAAGTGCTGTAAAACCACTTTTATTTGTCGCACATTCATTTGGAGCCTTCCAATGGGATGTGCCGGTTTCTTTTAACATACATCCTTCATCGTTTCCGCGCCACCCGGAATTGTCTGCTATTCTGGGAATCATACCAAGAAACATATTCCAGCTCTTTTCAGTCAGCATCACTTGGAATGTGCCAACCTTCCGGAGCGAGCCCATGAGGATTTTTTATTGCATGCAATTTATCAAGCTTTCCATACTTCAATCCATTTTAAGGTTTATTGTCAAATCTGTAACACCACGCGCCATTAAGTATTGTTACCCCATTCATTATCATTAACAATCTTTGAGATATGATCACCATTGCGATATTTGCTCTGGTTTAGATTCTCAGCCATCCAAACCTGATTGCCCAATTCTACTGTTTGATATACTATTCCTTCGACGGGATCTTTAAATATTCCTTTTTTGATCTTCATTTTTGTATGACTAAGTTTCAATTAAAGTTAGAGAATCCGGGAGAGAAACAAAATTATTTGTTTTGAGGATAGCTATTCCGTACCCTTCGGGAATATTCGTCACCATATTTGTTGCATTCATCATAGATTTTAGATCACGGCATCATTGAAAAGAACTGACAAAGGTGACTATTGAAACAAAATGACTCCAAATTGCGTATTTCTCAATACTATTTTCCTTTTGGTCAAATTGATCATGATAGCAAGTTTCTTATTGCTAATTCTTAAAGCGGAGGGAAAAGGAAAATCTTTAATTTTTAAACAAATTAGATTCAATTAAAAATTAAAATGGAAGAGATCAAAAACGAATTATTTGCCTACGTGAAGGAGAATACTTTTAAGGAAACTGACTCACTTCAGTCAGATACCATGATTTTTGTTGAAGGTATTTTTGATTCCATGGGTTTTGCCCTGTTGCTCGACTTTCTGGAAACTAAATTTCAGATTCAGCAGAAGACAGTGATCTGGTGGAAGAGAATTTTGAATCGATCGATGCCATAGCCGAATTTATTATAAGGAAGAATCCCGCCTTAGTTTAGTGTTTGCTATATAGCTATCATTATGTGCGGTATTTCAGGTATATATAACCCACGGAGGCCCCTGTCTCTCCCGAGGCGGTCAGGAACATGCTCATGCAGATCCAGTATCGCGGACCCGATGAGTCGGGTATCTATATGGGAGAAGGCGTTGGACTTGGAAGTGTCAGGTTGAGCATTATCGACCTGGCACAGGGTCAGCAACCCATGTGTGATGAAGCCGGGGAGTTCTGGATCGTCTTTAATGGAGAGATATTTAATTACATTGAACTTAGGGACGAACTGATCAGTCTGGGTTATCAATTCCGGACAGGGAGCGATACGGAGGTTCTGCTGCTCCTCTTTAAGCATTATCGTGAGAAGTGCCTGGAAAAGCTGAACGGACAATTTGCTTTTGCCATCTGGGATACCCGAAGAAGGAACTTTTCCTGGGGCGCGACCGGGTAGGGATCAGACCCCTCTATTATTATAGGGAAGGAGATGCCTTTGTTTTTGGCTCTGAGATTAAATGTCTGATGGAGTCGGGTCATGTGAAGGCCGAACCCGATCCGGAATCGCTGAACCAGGTATTTACCTTCTGGACCATCCCATCGCCGGGAACCATGTTTAAAGGGGTGAAAGAATTGCCGCCCGGTCACTACATGGTGGTAGGAAGACATGAAACTAGAGATCAAGCCTACTGGGAGCTTCAGTTTCCAGGGGATCCCGGCCCATCGGGACAGTGCCTCAGCTTTCTGAATCCATGGAGGAATTTGAATCGCTTATTGCCGATTCGGTAAGGCTCAGGCTCAGGGCCGATGTGCCGGTGGCTGCCTACCTGAGCGGGGGCATCGATTCCAGTGCCACCACCTGGCTTATCAAGCAGATTGAGCCCGGGGTTCTGAATACCTTCTCCCTTGGTTTTGAATCCAAGGAATTTGATGAGACTGCCTTCCAGCAAAGCGTTGCCAATCAGCTGGAGACCACTCACCACTCCATTACCTGTAAGAACACCGATGTGGCGGATAATTTTGCCACAGGTCCTCTGGCATACCGAGATCCCCTTGCTTCGGACCGGGAGCTGTTCCCATGTTCCTTTTATCCGGACTGGTAAATGACCATGGGATCAAGGTGGTGATTACCGGCGAAGGAGCCGATGAATACCTGGGGGGATACAATATATTTAAGGAGGCCATTATCAGGGAGTTCTGGTCAAGGCAACCCGATTCCAAGATCAGGCCCTTGCTTTTGCAGAAACTTTATCCTTACCTGGCACAGTTCCAGGGCAGGAACAGCAGCCATGTTGAAGATGTTTTTCGGATACCGTCTGAAGGATACCGATTCACCTGTATATTCCCACCTGATTCGCTGGAACAATTCCAAGCATATTAAGGAACATTTCCGGAAAGACTTTCTGGATGGAGTTGCACCCGATCCGGTGGAGGCCTTTACCTCGACAGCTTCCTGAGGGTTTTGATGATCTGGATCTGCTCAGCAGGGCCCAGTGGCTCGAGTCGACCCTGTTTATGTCGGGTTACCTGCTTTCTTCACAGGGCGACAGCATGGGCATGGCCCATTCGGTGGAGGGGCGTTATCCCTTCCTGGACCACAGGGTGATTGAGTTCTGCTCCAAGCTTCCCTGGAACCATAAGATCAGGGGATTGAACGAGAAGTACCTGATGAAAAAAATGATGGACGGACGTCTGCCCGAGCAGGTGGTAAACCGTCCCAAGCAGGCCTACCGGGCCCCGGTGGCATCCAGCCTGACTTCCTCAAAGGCCCCTGAATACCTTCGGGAAGTGCTTTCGCCCGGAGATGCTGAACAAGTTTGGAATCTTTAATACCGGCATCGGTGGAAAAACTGCTGGGGAAAATGCAGGAGGGGAAGACCGTAACGGAAAATGAAAATATGGCGGTGGCCGGTATTCTTTCCACGCAGATCCTGATGGATATGTTTGTCTCCGGGAACAATCCCTACCGAGAAACTGAAATGCGGGTCAAGTGTCCCGTGATTTATGATAAATCTTTAAAAAGACAATATAATGAGTAAACCCGAATTCCAGTCAGGATATCCTGAAAATCCAGGATATGGAAGGCCTTATAGATAAAATTACCACCAGGATGCGTGAAGATGTCACCATCCGGCACAGAAGGTTTGGGGCTGTGATCGGACTGAGTGGAGGAATTGATTCGTCGGTGTGTATGGCGCTGACGGCCAAGGCCTTTGGGCCGGAAAAGATGCTTGGTGTGATGATGCCCGAGAAGGACACCAGTCCTGATAGTGAAGAGCTGGCAAGTGAACTGGCCGGGAAATTCGGAGTAAAGGTGATCAAGGAAGTGATTACAGGAGCCCTGGATGGATTTGGCTGTTATGCACGTCGCGACCAGGCAGTAAAGGACGTGGTTCCCGAATATGATCCCACCATTCATAAGATGAAAATCGGGATCAAGCACGAAGGCAAAGGATCCAAGCTTCCTCCTCTGTTTCACCTTACCGTGGTTAATCCCGATGGATCGGAGATTGTGAAACGCCTGCCCTCCCCACAGATGAGAACCATTATTGCGGCTTCCAACTTCAAGCAGCGTTCCCGGATGTCGCTGGTCTATTATCATGCCGAAAACCTGCACTATGCAGTAGTCGGCACGCCCAATAAGCATGAAGTGGAGCAGGGTTTCTTTGTGAAGTTCGGTGACGGAGGTGGTGATCTCTTTCCCATTGGAAGGCTCTACAAGACCCAGGTATACCAGATTGCGGAATACCTGGGTGTGCCCAAGGGGATTATCGACCGGACACCCACCACGGATACCTACAGCGCAGAGCAAACCCAGGAAGAGTTCTTCTACGAGTTTCCCCACGATGTGATGGACCTGCTGTGGTATGCCTATGAAAACAAATATGATCCTGCTGAGGTGGGTGAAGTGATGGGTATGACTGCCGAGGAAATTGAGCGAAACTACAGGAATTTTGAGCGGAGAAGTGCAACCACCGACTATCTGAGGACGCCGCCCATAAACGATTATATTTTTATCTAATTAAAATCCAGAGCTATGAACGTATACGACTATCTACTGGGGGAATCGGGATTTCTGTATAAGAATTTCCTGCTTGGAAATAAGGAGGAGATGACCTATTCAGAACTGAATTGTGATGCTCTCAGGCTGGCCCGTTTCATCAGGGAGAATTACGGACAGCACAACAACATCGTGCTGGTGAGTCCCAATTCCAAGTTTTTCCTGGTGGCCTACCTGGCCATCATGAAATCGGGCAATGTATGCGTTCCGCTGAATCCCTCCATTGAGGAGAATAATCTGAAATACATTGTGGATCTGTGCGATGCAAAAATTGCCTTTATATCACCTGCGCTTAAGGATGATCCCAGGTGGGATATAATTGAGGAGAGTATATAATGAAGTTCCCGAGGTAGGGAAGGGCAAGAACGGATTCGAACTGAACCTGTTCAACGAGGATGTCTTTGATGGGGACCGGCTGGCGGAGATCATTTTTACTTCCGGCTCCACAGGCGAACCCAAGGGGGTGATGATTACCCACAAGAATATTATTGCCAATACCGATTCGATTATCGAGTACCTGAATCTTACCGCCGATGATGTCATTGAGATTGTGTTGCCCTTTTACTACTGTTACGGGCTCTGCCTGCTCCATACCCACCTGAAGGTAGGCGGCAGCATGGTATTCAACAACAACTTTATGTTCCTGGGAGCAGTCATCAATGACCTGAAAAAATATAAATGTACTGGATTTGCAGGGGTTCCCAGCCATTTCCAGGTACTGTTGCGCAAATCGAAATCATTTAAGAGCGATAATTTCCCCGATCTAAGGTATGTGACCCAGGCAGGGGGAAAGCTTCACAAAGTATTTATCCAGGAGTTTATGGATAATCAGCCCGATATCACCTTCTATGTGATGTACGGTCAGACCGAAGCCACAGCCAGGCTTTCCTACCTGCCACCCGAGCACCTGGAAGAGAAGCTGGGTTCCCTGGGGAAAGCAATTCCCGGGGTGACACTGGAACTGATGGATGACCAGGGCGAACCCTGTACTGGAATCCGGGGTGGTGGGTGAACTGGTGGCCAGGGGCGATAATATTATGAAAGGCTACCTGGGCGATGAGGAAGGAACCGCTTCTACCCTGAAGGATGGATGGCTGCATACGGGCGACCTGGCTTACCGGGACGATGATGGATTTTTCTTTCATACGGCCCGGCGGAAGGAAATCATCAAGGTGGGAGGAAGGCGCATCAGTCCCAAGGAAATTGAAGAAGTGATTGTAACCATCCCCGGGGTGGTCGACTGCTCCATCTCTGCCATATTTGATGAGATCCTTGGTGAAGCACTGAAAGCCGAGGTGGTGGTGGCCGATCTGAAGGATCCATCCATGGACGAAGTCGGCATTTAAGAAATTATGTGGGGAGAAGCTTGCCCTGGAGAAAGTCCCGCAGGTATTTGAGTTCAGTGCCAACATGAAGATTGCTGCCACCGGTAAGAAGACCAAAAAACTGAATTCAGTTTAGCCCAGGTCCGGCAGGTACTTTTTAAATCCCTCGAAATCAGGATTTCATCTTAATTTACCAGGTTTGAATGGAGTCGGGGTAGGTTGCGAATAAACCTACAAACTGTATCCTGCTGCTGACACCTGCCTTCCTGTACATCTTACTGATGTAATTCTTGACCGTTTGTACAGAGACAAACAGTTCGTCTGAGATTTCCTGATTGCTTTTACCGGCCATAAGCAGGAGAGCCAGTTCAATCTCTCTTGCTGTGAAGCCATAATCCCCGAGATTTTCCTCCAGACTTTTGTCTGCACGTATAACCAGCCTGAGCTTAAACTCATGTTGCCTGAAGAACAGGTAGAGGGCGGGGATGAATAAGGACAGGAAAAAAGCAAAGATGATCATATGCCTTCCTTGACCCAGGTTCAAAGGGAGAAGGGATAGAAGGGTCCATACCAGGAATCCTGCAAAATGTAACAATACAAATCTGGAGTAGCCGGGAAGCCTGTTTCCGCTGTTCTTTAAATGCCTGAAGTAAGCAAAGGCCAAGTAGGCCAGATAGGCAATGGGCCAGATAAGGGTATAGATCATCCAGAGGGATTTTGAAAATACATAAGGGGTATCCTTGATCCTGAGATATAAGCCTGTATAGTTCAGCACAACGACGACCATCATCAATGCCATAAACAGTCTGCCAACTCGCCTGCTAATCGGTCTTCCTGCCAGGTGGCTCACTGCTTTTACCAGGAACAGGAATGCAAGGAGATAGGCGGGAAAGCCCAGCAGATCCCAGAAGATATGGTAAATCAAATCTGCAGTATCCGTAGAAATACCCTTTACCAGAACCAGTATCCAGTTGATAATGATCCAGTCGCAAAAGCCCGCAATCACTTCCAGGACAAGAAAGATCAGGTAATTGTTCAGAAAGGGATTGTTATCCCGCTGGGCCAGTCTCAGGACCAGGAGCACGGACGTCACTCCCAGCAATAGCGCTATCAGGTTCACCAACGATATGACCAGGATTCCCATTTCACCCCTTTCTAATGAAACTTGTTCATGTTCAGTACCAAAGTACTTCGATGAAGAAAGGTACTTAAGTCATCTTGAAACATAATTAATCAATCCATAGATTGCGTCAAACAAATATAGAACATAAACAGGAATACCATGAAACGGACCAGTTTAATAATCGGAGCAACGCTACTGTGTGGCTTGTTCCTCGAACTATCTCCTGTATTGGGACAGGATCAGGACAAATTGAAGGAAAGGATAATCAAAAACGCCTGGGAGGCCATGTTCGGTGATTTGAGACGAGAGGACCTGCATACCATATATTATGAATCCTATTTTCATGGCAGGGAAATCCCGGGGAAGATATATATCAGACGATCCGGGCAGTTCAGGAATGAATCGGAAGATATGACCCTGATCTTCGATGGAAAGCGTGCAGCGATTATTGATCATTCAACGGTGAAGGAGGGTGAAGCTGGTGACCTTGAGATAGTGGATTCCTCCTACCTGTCTCATTTCGAGGTGGATATTGCACTGGCCTTCCCCGCATTCTTCGAATATCCATCGGAGTACAGGGGGACAGCCAGGACGGGAGATGCTGAATGCTGGGAACTCTGCGTAAATCTTCCTCATGGAGGGCATCTTAGCTATTTCGTGGATACCACCAACTATCTGGTGCGAAGAAGGCTTGTAAGCTGGGACGGCGATGCGGAAAAAGATCTCTGGGAAAATATCATCAGCGGTTACCAGGAGTACAACAGAATCCTTTTCGAGAGCGGCTATTCCTTTATGGGTCAGGATGGTCAGGAGGAGGGCTATTACAGGAATGCGAAATTCAATATGGAATTCCATGACAGCCTTTTCAGTATACCGGAAAAATAATACCCCCGGAATCACCGGGAGCAGGACTGGTCTGCGCTGGAATAATATGCTTGCAGCGTTCATCGTAATAGTATTTCTGTACCTGTTCCCGGTCATTTACCTGCTCCGGAAAAACCAGCCCCTGAGCAGTGAGGCTTATTTGTTTTACCTGACCGTATTCTGCCCGCTGAACATAATCGTCATATTCATCTTGCAGAGGTTTTTGTGCCGGGAGAGGTACATGGATCTTGAACTCAGAGAAGGACGGATTTCAACAGATCTGGCTGTAACTTTTCTTCTCTCCTTGTTACTGCTCCTTAGCAACGTTTTTCTGCAGCGACTGCTTGCTTTGGTTCTCCCCGATCCGCCCGGAACAAATGTTCGGAGTTTTTTCCTGGAGATGTCGGAAGCCCCTGTTCGTTTGCTTGGATTCATCGGGCCTGTGTTATTCATGGGGGCAGCCGCTGAGGAACTTACCCGCATATTTCTGCTCAGCCGGCTGTGGAAGCTTATGCCTTCCGGGAAAGGTAAGCTTCTGGCCTTGGTAATCTCAGCGGTCCTTTTTGGACTGATCCACGTGTCACGGGGTCCAACACACGTCGTATGGGCCACATTTGTAGGTCTGATCATGGGATTGTGCTACCTGCGATTCGGCCGGGTTTTGCCAATGATCCTGGCCCATTACCTTACAAATGCCATTCAGGTGATGCTGGTAATTGTCCTGTTTGGCCCTGCTTGATTCCAGGTACAACATGGATCAGCTGTTTTCCATCAGATATTGCCTGAACTGCTCATAGTCCGCTGGCATAAGAATGGATTGCTTCTCCCTGGATGAAAAGGCTGCCAGCCTTTCCGGAAGTTCCACAGCCTTTCCGATCACCTCTTCCACCGTTTCCCTGAATTTGGCCGGATGGGCGGTCTCCAGAAATATGCCGGTAAGTCCGGGATGCTCTTTCCGGTAGGTTTGTGCAGCCTGGTAACCTGTGGCACCGTGAGGATCACACAAATATCCTGTCTCCCTGTATACCTCGGCAATCACTTCACGGATTTCTTTGTCACTGTAGCTGTATCCATGCAAATGCTGGGTGATCCACTCATGGTTATGATCGAAAAGATCCAGGATCCGGACGAAATTACTGGGATCGCCCACATCCATGGCATTGGCAATGGTGGGGGTGGAGGGCCTGGGATTATATCTTCCGGTAAGCAGGTAAGAGGCAACCACATCGTTAAGGTTATTAACCGACAGGAAGGTATGCACCGGCAGTCCCATCTCCCTGGCCACCAGTCCGGCCGTCATGTTCCCGTAGTTTCCGCTGGGAACTGAGAAAAATGCCTTTGTGCCCGGCTCAAGCTGTGCCCATGCCCTGAAATAGTAGAAAGCCTGGGGAAGGAACCTGGCCAGGTTGATAGAGTTGGCCGAGGTCAGCCTCATTCGGCCTGTAAGCTCCTCATCCATAAAGGCTTCTTTGACCAGTCGCTGACAATCGTCAAAACTTCCCTTCACCTCCAGGGCACTGATATTATTTCCAAGGGTGGTAAACTGTTTCTCCTGGAGGGGTGTAACCCCTCCCGAGGGGTAGAGCACATGAACCCTGATTCCTTCAACACCCAGGAAGCCGTTGGCCACGGCGCTGCCTGTATCGCCCGAGGTGGCCACCAGCACATGGATATCCTCATCCATCTCCCTGGTATAATAACCCAGGAGCCTGGCCAGGAAACGAGCACCCACATCCTTGAAGGCCAGGGTGGGACCATGGAAGAGCTCCAGGGCGTAGATTCCTTCCTCTACCTGGACCAGGGGAGTGTCAAAGTTGATGGCATCTTCGGTAATTTGCCTCAGCTCAGCTTCGGGAATATCCTCTCCAAAAAGAGCCTGGGAAAGTGTCACCGCAATGGCGGGAAGCTCCATATTCCGGAGACTCTCCAGGGTTTTCCTGCTAAGCACGGGAATAGACGATGGCATGTAAAGTCCACTGTCAGGCGCCAGTCCTTTGATAACAGCTTCTTTCAGTTCGCTTTTTAAGTCCTTGTTGCTGGTGCTGTAGTAGTGCATATCAGATAATTTTGCAGCCAGACTGACTGATCCTGGAGATATATATCCTCGATTGGATATTCCGGACCGTAAAATGAGTTTTCAGAACTTCTCCTATGCTGATGGCCATCTCCTCTCCCCTGCAAAGGCTGAATACCGAGGGTCCTGATCCGGAAAGTCCGCATCCCACCGACCCTGCTTCAAGTGCCGATTCCCTGAGGGCCGCATAATCGGGCAGTTGTCCGGTACGGTAGGGCTCGGCAAAAAGGTCGGTCACCGAGCGTCCGATCAGGGGATAGTCGCCCGAGCTAAGTCCGGCAATCAGTCCGGCCAGGTTCCCGCACTGCTTCAATGCGGTCTCCAGCGGCACCGTTTGCGGGATCAGCTTCCTGCTTTCGGAGGTCTTAATCTCCAGGTGGGGGTGAATCACCGCGCACCAGAGGTCGTCCGGGTAAGAAATATGCTTGATATCCAGTGGATCGTAACTGCGGATCAGGGTGATCCCGCCCAGCAGGGCAGGGGCAATGTTATCGGCATGAGTTGCTCCGCTGGCTACCTTTTCGCCCTCCATGGCATAGGGAATAAGTTCTTCTGTATCGAAAGGGGAACCGAGAATTTCGTTGATTCCAAACACGGCTGCCACACAGCTGGCCGCACTGGAGCCCACTCCGCTGCCGGGGTGGATTTTTTTTGTAAAGACCAGGTCGAATCCTTCATAGCTGTGCAATTCCCTCAGCAGGGAAGCTGCGGCCACAGCTGCCACATTAAGCTCCGGATCGGTGGGTAGCTTGCAGTCCGATTCATTATACAGTACCAGTTTGTCGGTTCCGTTCCTCCGGATGATCATCTCATCGCCCGGTGCTTCCAGGGCAAAGCCCAGCAGATCAAATCCCGGTCCCACATTGGAGACGGTTGCCGGTCCGAATACTTTTATTTCATCTCTTGCCATTAGTTCTCCTGCAGCTTATTAAATGTTTCCATGCTAAACTCGGTCAGCGACCGGATCTTCAGGTCTGCAGCACCGAAACGCTCCTGCTCATATTCCGTGCTGTCGGGCATGGCTACCACTTTCATGCGTGCCGCTTTGGCAGCAATGACCCCGTAGAATGAGTCTTCGAAGACCAGGCACCTGGTGGGGTCGACCTGTAAGAGGGCGGCTGTGCGCAGGAAGACCTCCGGGTGTGGTTTTCCAGGCATATCCACAGCAGCCGAAACCAGGTGATCAAAGGAAGCACCCAGTCCGTGTTTCTCCATAACCGCATCAATATGCTCCTGTGTGGAGCAGGTTGCCAGCGCCACCGGAAGGCCCATCTCCCTGAACATCCCGATGAGCTCCCGGGCCCCCTCCATCAGCTCCACCTCTTTTCTCATGGTCTCAACCATGCGCCTGTCATAGTCCGCCATCAGTACCCCGGGATCCTTACCGTCAATTGAAAAGCGGGCCGACCAGTGTGCCACCATCTCCTCGGTCCGCAATCCCCTGGTCTGCACCAGCAGGGCATCCGTAAGATCGATTCCCATTTCGGCAAACAGGGCCCGTTCGGTGAGCTGCCAGTGGCGCTCCGAATCGATCAGGATTCCGTCCATGTCCAGTATAACAGCTTGTATCATATTCACTGTGAATGTTTAGTTAATTTATTAATGTTTACTCACTAACATACTAACGCTTGCGCAGCAAGCTTACTAACCGTTGCGAACGTTTTACACGTTCGCGACCCTTATCACATCCGCAAACACCCCGGCTGCGGTAACTTCTGCACCGGCCCCGTAGCCCTTGATAATCAGGGGCAGCTCAAGGTAGCGGTCGGTGGTAATCAGTATAATATTATTGCTGGCTTCCAGGGGGTATACCGGGTGGGAGGCATCTACCTCTTCCAGGCCCATGGTCCCCTTACCCTTATCCAGCCTTGCCAGGTAGCGCCACTTCAGTCCCTTCTCTTCCATCTTCAGTCGCTTCTCTTCAAATTCCTTATCCAGATTCTCAACTCCTTCCCAGAAGGCCTCCTGGCTGCCTGTGAAAAGTGCTTCCGGCAGGAAGGGCTTGACCTCTATCTCATTTTCTTCCAGGCGGTAACCCGACTCCCTTGCCAGGATCAGGAGCTTTCGTTTGACATCGGTTCCACTCAGATCGAGCCGTGGATCGGGTTCCGAGTAGCCTTCCTCCTTAGCCATCCGGATGGCCCTGCTGAAGGAGATGTCCTTGCTCATGGTATTAAAAATATAGTTAAGGGTTCCCGAAACCACAGCTTCCAGCTTCAGGATCCGGTCACCGCTCTTGATCAGATCATTGATGGTGCTGATCACAGGCAGTCCCGCGGCCACATTGGTTTCAAAGCTGAACTTGACACCGTTCCGGATAGCCGTACTCTTCAGATGGCTGTAGTAGTCGTAGGACGAGCTGGCTGCAATTTTATTGGCAGTAACCACCGATACATATTTCTCGAAGAGGCGCTCGTATACCATGCCCACCTGGTCGTTGGCGGTGCAATCGATAAAGACCGAGTTACGCAGATTATGTTGGCCAATGGCTTTGATAAATTCGTCCATATTGGAGCTCTCACCATTATCCAGCCGCTCCTGGTAAGCCGAGGGGTCCAGTCCTTCCGGGTCGATCACCATAAGCCGGCTGTTCATGATTCCCACCAGGTTTACCTTTAGTTTCAGGTTTTCCATCAGCTTCTCCTGTTGCTTCCGGAGCTGAAGCAGTAATTTTTTCCCCACGTTCCCCAGTCCGGCCATGTAGAGATGCAGTTCGCGGTAATCCGAGAGGAAAAAACCCTCGTGGATCACATTCATTGCTTTCTTCAGGCTATTCACATCAATCACCACGGAGATATTCAGTTCGCTGGAACCCTGGGCCGTGGCGATCACACTGATCCCGTTCCTTCCCAGGGAACGAAACAGGATGGCCGAGATACCGGGAGTGTGACGCATGCCTTCACCCACAATGGCAATGATGGAGAGTTTTTTGATGACTTCAATCTCCATCTCTTTCCGATGCTGAATCTCCATCTCAAACTCCTCCTGAAGGGCTTCAACCGCCTTACTCTGGTCGGCCGGGGAGACAGCAAAAGAAATGGTCATTTCGGAGGAGGCCTGGGTAATAAGAATCACATTTACCTCAGCTCTGGCCAGGGAGCTGAACACCCTGGCGGAGGTGCCGGTTTTGCCCACCATTCCTGTTCCCCTGACGGTAATAAGGCTCACATAGTTGATGGACGAGATCCCCTTGATCAGTTCGTTGTTTTTGCAGAAGGCACTGGCTGTAATCAGCGTGCCTGCCAGCCCGGGATTGAATGTGTTTTTGACCCTGATGGGAATGCTGGCATTGTAAGCCGGGGTCAGGGTAGGAGTGTAGATAACCCTGGCGCCAAAGTGAGAGAGCTCCATGGCCTCCTCATAACTCATGCAATCGACCGTGTAGGCCTTGGGGACAATCTTAGGATCGGCGGTCATAAAGCCATCCACATCGGTCCAGATTTCTAGCACATCGGCTCCCAGGGAAGCAGCTACAATAGCTGCTGTATAGTCCGATCCGCCCCTGCCCAGGGTGGTAGTTTCCCCCTCCTGGTCGGAGGCAATGAACCCGGGCAACACGGTCAGTTGACTAATGTCCTTAAACCGATCCACAATGGCCTGCCGGCTCACCTCCATATCTACGGTGGAACTTCCATACTGTTTGTCGGTGCGGATCAGCTCCCGTGCATCGATGTAAAGTGCACCTTCCACATACCAGGATACAATAGAGGCCGAGAGCCTTTCCCCGAAACTCAGAACCAGATCCTGGGTTTTGGGACTCAGGTCGCGAAGCTGGGCCACTCCCCGGAGGATTTCCATAAACTCATCCATCAGGCGATTTACCTCCACTTTGGCTTTTTCCTGGACCGGCCCTTCCAGTAATTCATCTACCATCCCGAGATGCATATTCCGAAGGCCCTGGGCTAATTCATTGTATGCTGCCTGCTGATCCCTTGCCAGTTGAGCTGCATGGATAAGGCGGTCTGTGACTCCGGCGGAAGCACTGATTACTGCCACACAGGGTTCATCCTGGCTTTCCAGAATATTTTTTACAATCCGGATATTTCCGGCCGTGCCTACAGAGCTGCCTCCAAATTTCAGAACTTTCATATGCTTGTCCAGGGGATATTAATGTGTGTTAGAGATGTTTATGCGCTCCGGGTTTCCATGCCCCGGTCGACCTTTTTAATAAGGCCCTGTAATACCTTGCCCGGTCCCACTTCAGTAAAGGAAGTGGCCCCGTCGGCAATCATTTGCTGTACGGTCTGGGTCCAGCGCACCGGTGAAGTAAGCTGTGCTACCAGGTTGGCCTTGATGGTTTCAGGATCGCTGGAAGGCAGTGCATTGACATTCTGGTAGACCGGACAGATGGGGTCTGCAAAGGGTGCAGCCTGGATGGCCTCTTCCAGCTCCAGCCGGGCAGGCTCCATCAAAGGTGAATGGAAAGCGCCTCCCACGGCAAGCTTCAGGGCCCGCTTGGCACCCAGGGCCGATAAGCTTCTCCACGGCAGCATCGATTCCCGGAACTGATCCGGAGATTACGATCTGACCCGGACTGTTGTAATTGGCCGCAACCACAATTTCATCGATCTCATTGCAAACTTCTTCAACCTGGCTGTCTTCCATGCCGATGATGGCTGCCATGGTGGACGATTGCAACTCACAGGCCTTCTGCATGGCCATGGCTCTTTTGAACACCAGGCTCAGTCCATCTTCAAAGGAGAGGGCCCTGTTGGCTACCAGTGCTGAAAACTCACCCAGGGAGTGACCGGCCACCATATCGGGATGAAAGTCTTCCAGGGTGGAGGCCAGAATCACAGAGTGGAGAAATATGGCCGGCTGTGTGACCCGGGTCTGTTTCAGATCCTCATCTTCCCCTGCAAACATCAGGTCGGTAATCCTGAAACCCAGGATATCATTGGCCTGTTCAAAGGTCTCTTTCGCAAAGGCATTCTGATCATAAAGATCCTTGCCCATTCCCACAAATTGTGCTCCCTGTCCGGGAAATACATAAGCGTTCATATATTCGGTATTATGATTAATGAAGTTTTGCTCCGATCAGACCCAGGAATTCTTTCCTGGTTTTTTCGGAGTTCATAAAGGCCCCTGTAAAGGCCGAAGTGGTGGTAACCGAGTGTTGTTTCTGCACTCCGCGCATCACCATGCAGAGATGCAATGCCTCAATGACCACGGCCACACCCAATGGGTTTCAGGGTATCCTGGATACAATCCCTGATCTGAACGGTGAGCCGTTCCTGCACCTGCAGGCGCCGGGCATAGGCATCCACCACCCTGGCTATTTTGCTGAGCCCGGTGATGCGTCCGTTGGGGATATAGGCCACATGCGCCTTCCCGATAAAAGGAAGCATATGGTGCTCACACATGGAGAAAAGCTCAATATCCTTTACAATCACCATTTCGGAGTACTCCTCGTGAAATATGGTCGATTTCAGGATCTCGGCCGGATCTGTTCCATAACCATGGGTAAGGAACTGCATGGATTTTGCCACCCTCTTAGGGGTCTCATCGAGCCCTTCCCGCTGGCCATTCTCTCCCAGCAGATTCAGTATTTCTTTATAATGTGCTGCGATGGCAGAGGTGGTCTTTTCATCCCAGCGTTCAATGCGGTCGTAACCCCCATTCTGGTTTTCTCCCAATCCGTTGTTGATAAGTTCCATTTGACAAAGAAACAAATTATCATGAGATTCTGTTAATAAGTTGATTAAATCCATCTTTGAGCGATCTATGAAATAAAGCTATGTTAATCAGTATCTTGCATACCATGATAGTTGTTACAGGAGCAGCAGGTTTTATAGGAAGTAATCTGATTACAGGGCTCAACCATGCCGGGTATCAGTGACCTGGTTCTGGTGGATGATTTTTCCAGGCCCGACAGGGAACAGAAATTATGAGGGAAGAAATATATCTCGCCCTGGTGGACCGCAGGGATTTCTCGCACTGGATCAGGGAACATCACCGCCAGGTGCAGATGATTATTCACCTGGGGGCACGGACCGATACCACGGAGTTTGACTGGGATGTGTTTCTGGAGTTGAACCTGGACTATTCCAAAGATCTGTTTAAGCTCTGTGTGGAGTTTGGCCTGCCCCTGATCTATGCCAGTTCGGCCGCCACCTATGGACTGGGTGAACATGGCTTTGTGGATTCCCACGAGATGGTTCCGAGATCTGCAGCCCCTGAATCCCTATGGACGAAGCAAGAATGATTTTGACCACTGGGTGCTGGAGCAGGAGAAGAAAGCCCTTCTTCTGGGCCGGACTGAAATTCTTCAATGTATATGGTCCCAATGAGTATCATAAGGGGAGAATGGCCTCGGTGGTTTTCCATGCCTTTAATCAGATCAGGGAGACCGGGGGAATGAAATTGTTCCGTTCCCATCATCCCGATTTTGGTGACGGAGAACAGGCCCGGGACTTTATCTATGTGAAGGATGTGGTGGATGTGATCATGTTTCTGATGGAGAAACAGGCCCGAAAGCGGACTGTATAACCTGGGAACCGGGAAGGCCCGGACCTTTCTCGATCTGGTAGCTCTACTTTCCATGCCATGGGCAGGGAGCCATCCATTTCTTTTATTGATACCCCTGAAGATATCCGGGACAAGTATCAGTATTTTACCGAAGCTGATATGGAAAAATTGCGGCTTGCCGGATACAAGCATCCTTTCCTCAAATTAGAGGAGGGTATTGATGAATATGTACGTAACTATTTAAAGGAAAAAGTCATTAATTGAACTAGTAAGCATCTCTTCTTTGCATTCCCTGTTAATTTATTTTTCGATGCAGATGGGATTGTATAAAATTTTGTGGAGGAAAGTATTTTTTTATATGAAATACATGGCATAAATTGATGATATATGTTTCGAATAATTTGGATATTAGTTTTTATACATTTATCAATTGCTCTTTATGGACAGATCATTGCAGATCACACTGTAGTGGATCAATATGATGCAATTCCGCAGCAATGGAAAGATAGTGTAAAGACCAAGTTGGTTTGGGTCATTGGTATGTCACATGGCTACGGCTATTTTCGTGGGGCCGAACTCCTGGAACAGCTGGATCCAACTTTTCAGGTCGATATATGGTTTGAAACTGATCCTCCTGCATATCAGCAGAGTGCATTGAGGCTTGGGAGACCAGGTCTTGGCAGGGAAAGTTTCTGGACAAGTCAGGATGGCATTGACCTATTTTAATGAAGGGACAGTCACGGATCAGAATGAAACTGGGAATCCATATGATTATATATGGTTTGGATGGAGCTACCAATCGACATGGGAGAATGGTCTTGGAGGAGGTGTAGATCCTGTTTACAATACTCGTTGGGCCGGCTCAACGCAAAGTGGAATTGATGGAAACAGGAGGTGGGGATTGGATAGTGAAGATACAGAGTTAACGGAGAACCGGGTTTCAATGGACACCTATCTTGATGCAGTTGAACAATACAATCAATACTATTCTGACCATCAATTCAAGACCAAGTTTTTTTTCTCAAATGGTGTTGTCGATAATAATGAGGGAACTGAACTTGGTTTTCAGAGAGAACTTAAGAATCAACATATAAGAGATTATGTGAGTAATAATGGTAATAATGATACGTATTTTCTTGACTATGCAGATATCTTGGTTTATAATTCAGAAGGTGAGCTTCATACAGTGAATTGGGATGATAATGGAACACCCCGACCTCATCAGCAGATACACCCGGATAACAAGATGGATTATGATGAGAATTTCAATATCATTGATCCCGGTTCGGATGAGATAGATGATCATATCGGGGAAGTTGGAGCACTTAGACTGGCAAAGGCCATGTGCTGGTTGCTCGCCAGGGCAAGTGGATGGGACGGGAACACAACATCGGTATCAGTTAGTAGTATCACGCTAAGTTCAGCTGGAAATATAACGGAGCTAGAATCTGGATCGACCCTTCAGTTTTCTGCTCTTGTCTTGCCAGAGAATGCTACCAACAAGGAGCTGGACTGGAGTGTAGTCCCTGGGACCGGTACCGCCACAATCAGTGTTCAGGGTCTTCTTAGTGCCGGCACTCCTGGAACCGTTACGGTGGTGGCAACTGCCAGGGACGGATCACATATATCAGGTAGTTTTTTACTTTCCATAGCATCATTAGACAAGAAGGTTACCAGTATTATTATAAGTTCTGAAGGGGGTGTTTCGGAGGTTGAGGAGGGAGAACAGCTGAAGCTTACGGCAACAGTATATCCGACAGATGCCAGCAACTCTTCTGTATTCTGGCATGTGACTAAACCAGCGAACAGTGCAGGCATGGGCACCATTACCAATGATGGAATGTTTTTTGCCCTGACTGAAGGAGTGGTGGATGTGATAGCCATTGCCCAGGATAGTTCAGGAGTAAATGATGTTTTTACTCTTACCATTTTGGGACCCACTGCGACAGGAGAAATTATGGATAGAGTCGTCACACTTTACCCAAATCCGGGAGGAGGGCTGTTCTATTTGAATGTTGGAGGTCTTGAGATTGATATGATTCAGGTAATAGATGCAAATGGTATGATGGTTTTGGAGTTCGCCCCCGTACCCCGTACCCCGATTATTGAAATGGACCTATCAAACCAACAAGTCGGTATCTATCTTATTAAAGTCAAGGCGAGTGACCAATTTATTTTCAGGAAGGCTATAATCACCAGATGAGAATGAATCCATCAAGAGAAAAGGCACTTGCCAGATTACAGGAGCATATCAAGAATGAGAAGACCATGGTGCATTGTCTGGCTTCGGAAGCGGTGATGCGGGCCATTGCACTCAGGCTTGGAGAAGATTTAGAACGTTGGGGCCTAACCGGTTTACTACATGACATCGATGTGGAGGTGACCAATGCAAATCCAAAGTTGCATGCTCTGAAAGCTGAGGAGTTGCTCGCAGATCTTGAACTGGATGAGGAAATGCTGGATGCCATCAGGTATGCACAATGATGAGGCCACGGGCATCCCCAGGTCCACCCGGTTGCAATATGCCCTGGCAGCAGGGGAAACCATTACAGGGCTGATCTATGCCACCACCCTGGTCTATCCCGATAAGAAAATTAGCAGTGTCAAGTACAAATCGGTTCGTAAACGAATGAAGGAGAAGGCTTTTGCCGCCAGTGTGAACCGCGATCATATCATGGAATGCGAAAAGATTGGGATTTCCACTGGATGAATTTATCCAGCTTTCGGTGGATGCCATGTGCGGAATATCTGAGGAAATCGGATTGTAGAAAGCCTGATTCACGGAATTCAACAGGGTTCTCCCAAATCATTAATTGAAAAAACAGTTTCGTTTATCACTCTTTTCTTTGGTTTGATCATATTGATTGTGCTTTCGATACACTCCCTGGAACTTAGATCATAAAATTAGGTTTTTTGATCTTTTGAAACTGAGCCTTAGCCAAATATGTGGCATCACCAAAAGTGTTTATAGCTATATATATCATTATAAATTTAACTGTAGTTAAAAACTAAAAAAGATGAAAAAGCTAAATTTATTATTTGCTGGGATTATAGCCTTGTTTTTCCTGGCTTCCTGCGAGAAGCAAGGGACCAATGACATGAAGATGTCAGCCAATAAAGGGGTAAAATCGGTAAAGATCATTGAGGTGGTTACTCTAAGTACACCTGAACACCCTAATCCTGATGTTGGCCCCTGGCTGATTCCTGGGAAAAACAATGGTGGCAACAGAACCTGTGAAGAAGTTACCAAAGCATTTGGTACAGAATTTATTGAATGCGGGGAAAAAGTTGATTATGATGAGGACCAGGGATTTTTGGGATCTTTTCCTGATTGGCTCACGGTTACGGTCGATGAAGAGGGTCTTCTTGATTTTGAAGTAGCACCGGAAGCGCCATACAGCATCGGGGCTGTTATTATTAAAGGTTCAAATGCCGCAAATGTGTATCACTATGGCCCTGAAGGGGTTACTTCCGATGAAGATCTCTCTGCTCCCGAGGGCCATATGGTCAGCAATGTTTCATTCTGTTGTGTTGAAGGAGGAGGCGAAACTCCCGAATTTGTGATTGCCTTGAAATCTTATGTTATTGACAATCTTATAAACGAAACATTTGCAATATCATCCGGCACCGTTTATCCTGATGAGATCCTGGAAATTGGTTATAACAATTATGTCTCAGGTACTCCTGCCACCTATGACCTTGTGCTCGGTGAAGGAGACGGCACAGTAATTGGTGCCGTTGATGTAGAAGATTATTTTATTACCGGTGATCATTGGCTTGAGGTGACAATTGCCATTGAGACTTCAAATAGTTGGTGGATTAATGACGCGTGGCATTTATATGTTGGTTCAAAACTTGGTTTAGATTCATATTTAGATACGTATGTGTCTGATCCATCAAAAGATATCTTGGAGTATTATAGATTTCCTTTTGGAGAAGATGGTCTTGGGACCACAGCAAAAACATCTACAGTCTATATAAACTATAATGACATAACTGAATAATAGCTACGACTAGTCTAATCCCTGACAAGCTTATTGGATTATAATAACGCTTCTGCTAACCGTATCAAGATTCGTCCTGGTACGGTTAGTTTTTTCTGGCTTATGATTTTTTTTAGCTATTCATGTTCAGAAATCTTAAGGAAAGCAACCGGGTGAAAAGGCTTCTAAACGTGTAGCAACTTCATGTTTCTGAGTTATGGATGATTCAGTTTAACGGAGGATTTTATGCAAGAAGGGAGTAAACCCATTCACATAGAGGTCAAAATATTTTTCATTCCAGGCTTCTGTGATTTCGATCCGGGGGAGTGAAAATAAGCGATTGTGGTGGGATCTGAATATATTGCTGCTTTCCGTGGTAAATGCCATCTTCACCTGGCACCGGCGGGCTATTTCGAATTCCCTTAACTTACTGCTGAGGCAATACCAAAGGGGTATGCAAGATGTGAAACGCCTTTTCCGGTCCTTTTTTCGATAATTTTATTGCATCGGTTATTTCAGCCAGCACTTTGTCTTCCGGCAATTTACTTAAAACCATGTGGTTCACTGTATGCGAACCTATTGTAACCAATGGATGATTGCTAAGTTCTTGTACCTGCTTCCAGGAGAGCGCCAGGCGTTGGGTCAGGCCAAAAAGTTGCTCACTGTTCATTTTAAAAATATTCTTAAATAAGGGGAGCAAATTCTCCTGATTACTGTTCCTTATATATTTTCTTATTTTCAAATAAGCATCTCTTTTCCCAATCATATCGGAGGTGTCGTAATTAAAGTTATTGGCACCATCACTAAACTCAACTTGCCTGTTATTCATGACCAGGTCTTCTAGCAAGTACCACCAGAGGACTATCTGATGATCGGGAAATCCAGAAGCAATAAATATAGCGAAGGGAGCATTGAATTTTTCAAAGACAGGAAGGGCGTGCGTTAAGTTATCCACATATCCGTCGTCGAGGGTAAATGCCACGAAACGTTTCCCCCTGGCTCCTGCAGATATGCGGGAATAGCATTCATCCAGAGATACAATGTCAATATCTTTGGAAATAAAATACCTAAGAGCCATTTCAAGTGACTCTGGACTCACCTGAAGATGTTTCGTGAAAATATGGTCATGTATACCAACACGGTGATACATAAGTACATGGCCAATGCCGGAATAAAATGGTCTACATATTTTGTGTAATCTGCTGGAGTATATTAAGTCTACCTTGGTCATATCAATAAGTGGTTTTGCTAGTTACTATGTAAAAAATGAGAAAACCATTGTGCATTGTCTTGCTTCCGAAGCAGTGATGCGGGCCCTTGCCCAGGCTGGGGGAGGATGCAGATCGCTGGGGACTTACAGGGCTCTTGCATGATATTGATGTGGAGATTACCGGTGCCGATCCTAAAGTACATGCCCTGAAAGCGGAGGAGCTGCTGGAGGATTTTGCCTTCGACCAGGAAATGCTCGATGCCATCAGGATGCATAATGATGAGGCCACGGGCATGCCCCGGACCACCCTTTTTCAGCATGCACTGGCTGCCGGGGAAACCATAACCGGACTAATCTATGCCACGACCCTGGTCTATCCGGATAAAAAGATCGAAAGTGTCAAGTATAAATCTATACGCAAGCGGATGAAGGAAAAGGCCTTTGCTGCCAGTGTGAACCGCGATCATATCCTGGAGTGTGAGAAGATAGGAATCCCGCTGGATGAGTTTATCCAGATCTCCGTGGATGCCATGCGGGGCATTTCAGAGGAGATCGGATTATAGATCTCACTCTCAATTGCTGGCCTTGCTAAGAATTAAACATCTGCATTTATTGATTGCTGTGTACCACCTGGTGTCCCAGGAGGCGGTCATAGCGCGTACCGGGCGGCCGGTGGTAAAAGAGAATCAGGTACTCATTTCCGGTTTCGTAATGGCTTCCCTCAATTTCAGCTATATCGAAGAGCTCATTAAAAGCGGGTAGGAAGAGATAGCGGTAATTATAGACACCCTGCTTCAGCAGCAGACTTTTCATATAGGCCTGTTCCTCTTCGATGTACTCCATCCGGCTCAGTTCGTCGAATTGCCAGTTGGTAAGCGCCCCGGTCAGGTAGACAGATCCATCAAGGGGCAGGGGCATCTCCAGCCTGAAATGCACAAAGACATAATCGGCATCCACCCCCGGATCATGACTACCCTCTGCTTCTATGGCATACCTGCCATTGATATCTTCATGGGAAAAATAGGTATTGGGCGACCTGGCTTTGTCGGGCTTCAACTCGAAATGGAAGTAGGGATGCACAAAGTTGATTTCTTGCACATAGTAGGTGGGGGTTCTGGTATTCTTGGTGTCGAAGAACCTGAATTCGTTTCCGCCCGGAAAAATATTCTCTTCCTGGAAATCGTAGACCAGCTGACCGGGATTGACCATGTAGGTCTGCAGGGCATCGATCTTCATGTCCCAGAGTCCGTTCTGAAGAATAACTGCCCTGGTTTCGCTGAAAGGATCGTCAATGGTCACTCCGCTGTGGTTTACCGTAAAGTCCACCTCCTGGCAGCATCCTTTGTACTGGTTCAGTACGGGAATATGCGCGGAGGCCTCAATATTGACCAGCCCCTCGGTAACCATAAAGCGCTTGGTAAATACCACATCGTCGGGATTTCCGTCACGATAAACCAACAGGAGGTAGTTGCCCGATAGCAGGAAGCGAACATCTTCGTTGGGTATCTCCAATCGATAGTGCAGATAGTTATAGTAGGTATTAAAGGATGGGGTACTGCTTCTGATCTCGTTTTCGGGATAGCCCTCCAGGTACTCCTGCTCGCTCAGGTCGGAGGGGGTCCAGTCGGCATTGCAATGGATCATCCGGTACATAAAGGCTGGTTGATCTTCCGAGAGATCATCAAATTCCAGAACCAGGGGCACATCTCCTGTAAGTTTCACCACCGGGTAGCTCAGAGGCCACCCTTCACGGTACAATTGCACTGTTTTTACGCTGTGATCCAGAACCAGGGCGCGCACCTCTCCATGGTCGTCGGAGTATGGTTCCTGACCAAGAGCAGGTACAAAACTGACCTGAATCAATATTATATATGTTATGAGAACGGAGGCTATTTTCATATAATCGCAATCTGAATTTACTGTCAGGGACATGCATGCAAAAAGCATGCCCTTGAATATTTCTGAACCCGCTTTGCAGGTAGGTAAATTTAGTTATTTTTATGTGATCATTTTATTAGATTATTATACTACTACAAAATAATCCATGGCTGAGGTAATCAAGATTAAAAAGGGTTTGGACATCAAAATGAATGGACAGGCCGAGCTTATCTATGTGAAAGCCCCCAGGGCTAAAACATATGCAATCAAGCCGGGCGACTGGCACGGACTAACTCCCAAGATTATCCCAAAACTTTGCGACGAGGTGAAGGTGGGGACCCCTATTTTTTACGACAAGTACTATCCGGAGGTGAAGTTTTGCTCTCCGGTAAGCGGGATCCTGCAGGTCATTAACCGTGGCGAGCGCAGGAGAATCATTGAGGTGGTTGTTGAGGATGACGGCAAGGATACTGCTGAATCCTTTCTCCAGGGAGACCCTGCAGAGCTGAGCAGGGAGAAGATCGTGGAGAACCTGCTGAACAGCGGACTATGGCCTACCATCCGGCAGCGTCCCTATACCACCATTGCCAAAACGGACGGTAAGCCCAAATCGATTTTTATTTCTGCATTTGATACTTCTCCACTGGCCCCTGACTATGATTTTCTTTTAAAAGATTCAGAAGAGGATTTCCAGCTGGGTATCAACGCCCTGAAGAAACTGACCGAGGGAAAGGTGCACCTGAACCTGGATGGAAGATATCCTTCGGTGCGTACCCTGAACAATATTAAGGGAGTGGAGATCAACCGCTTTAAAGGTCCGCATCCGGCCGGAAACGTGGGTATCCAGATTTCTAAACTGGATCCCATCAACAAGGGAGATGTGGTCTGGGTAGTTCAGCCACAGGATGTGGTGGCCATTGGCCGTCTTTTCCAAACCGGGAAATATGATCCATCGGTGGTGGTTGCCCTTACAGGCGCCCGGGTGAATAAGCCACAGTATTACAAGACCATTCGTGGAGCAGCTGTTTCCACCTTGCTGGAGAATCAGCTGAAAGAGGGCGAGAACCGCGTCATCAGCGGCAGTGTGCTGAACGGCAAGGCCGTTGATGCTGAGACCGGGTATTTGGGTTTCCTTGATTCTCAGGTTACCGTGATACCTGAAGGAAACTACTACGAGTTATTTGGCTGGATGATGCCTGGATTTAAAAAACTCTCCGTTTCCAGATCCTTCGCATCCACATGGCTCACACCCAATAAGAAGTTCGATCTGGATACCAATTTTCATGGAGGACAAAGGGCCTTTGTGATGACAGGTGAATATGAGAAGGTACTGCCCATGGATATCTATCCTATGCAGTTGCTCAAGGCCATCCTGGTGAATGACATTGATAAGATGGAGCAGCTCGGGATTTACGAACTGGATGAAGAGGATCTGGCCCTGTGCGAATTTGTCTGCACCTCCAAGACCCCGGTTACCAAGATTCTCAGGGATGGTCTCAAGGCCATGAGAAAAGAGATGGAAGAATAAACATACTTAGTATATACATATGAGTTTACGACGATTTGTAGATAAGATTAAACCCCCGTTTGAAAAGGGGGGGAAGCTTCATATATTCCTGGCGGGATTTGAAGCCATCGAAACTTTTTTCTTTGTGCCTAATCAGGTCACCAAAGGAAAGGTTCATATCAAGGACGCCAATGATATGAAAAGGTCCCTGATTATTGTAATAATCGCCATGGTCCCGGCGCTCCTGTTCGGAATCTGGAATACCGGGTTCCATCATTTTCAGGCACTGGGTATTGAAGCTGGATTCTGGCAAATGGTTTGGTTCGGATTTCTGAAGATATTACCCATCATTATCGTAAGCTATGTGGTGGGATTGGGAATTGAAATTGCCTTTGCGCAGATGCGTAACGAGGAAGTGGCAGAAGGCTATTTCGTTTCCGGAATGCTTATCCCGCTTGTGATGCCTGCCGATGTACCGCTCTGGATGGTGGCTGTGGCCACAGTCTTTGCCGTGGTGATCGGGAAAGAGGTATTCGGAGGGACCGGCATGAATATTCTGAATCCTGCCCTGGTAGCCAGGGCCTTCCTCTTTTTTGCCTACCCCAGTCATATGTCGGGCGATAAGGTATGGATTGCCGGATTGGGCGATGGGACCGGAATTGTGGACGGATATTCCGGTGCGACCATTCTGGGTCAGGCAGCAGGGAATAGCTCAACTTTCTTAAATGGACTGGGCGAGGCATATACCTCCATGGACATGTTCCTGGGGACCATCCCCGGATCCATCGGGGAGACTTCCACCCTGGCCATTCTGATCGGGGCTGCGATCCTGATCCTTACAGGGGTGGGCAGCTGGAAAGTAATCCTTTCGGTATTTGCCGGAGGCGCTGTCATGGGGATTCTTCTGAATCTCTTTGCAGTAAATGAATTTATGGCTCTTCCTTTCTGGGAGCATCTGCTGCTGGGTGGTTTTGCCTTTGGAGCAGTCTTTATGGCCACCGACCCGGTGACGGCTGCACAAACCGAAAAAGGCAAATGGATCTATGGCTTTCTGATTGGCTTCCTGGCCATCCTGATCAGGGTGCTCAATCCTGCCTATCCGGAAGGTGTGATGATGGCCATCCTGCTGATGAATGTCTTTGCTCCTTTGATCGACCATTATATCATTGAAGCCAATATCAAGAGAAGATTGAAAAGAGCTAAAATAATAGCAAACTAATTAGACGAAACGACATGAGAAGTTTTAGCAATACATACATTTTTGTCTTTTCGCTGATCATGGTAACGATTGTGGCAGTGCTGCTCTCATTCGTTGCTACCCAGTTGAAGCCACTCCAGGAAATGAACGTTCAGATCGAAAAGAAACAGGACGTTCTCCGCTCGGTGGGTAAGGCTGAAGATGCAGCTGAGGTTGAAGACAAGAACGCTTATATCAACGAGGAGTTCGCCAAGTACATAACCGAATCCTATGTAGTCGACTACAATGGCAACAAGGTGGATGCCGATGCCTTTGAGATCATGCTGGAGCTCACTAAAGAGACCCGACTGCCGCGTGAAGATCGTAACTACCCGCTTTTTATCTATTCGGAGAACGGCGGACCCAAAAACTACGTGGTACCCGTTTTGGGCAAGGGACTCTGGGGACCCATCTGGGGATATATTGCCCTGGAGGAGGACCTGAATACCATTTCCGGTGCTGTATTTGACCATAAGGGGGAAACTCCCGGGCTTGGAGCCGAGATCAACACCGGTTGGTTCCAGGAACCCTTTGTCGGGAAGACTATTTTTAACGAGGCGGGTGAGTTTGTATCCGTTGAGGTGGTAAAGGGCGGAGCCGATCCATCCAGTCCTCACCAGGTGGATGCCATCTCGGGGGGTACCATTACCTCCAAGGCACTGGAAGAGATGATCATCGACTGCATGACAGGCTATGTGGCCTATTTTAAAGAACTAGCAAATAACTAAGATATGAGTACTGAAAAGGAACCTTTATTTTCGCCGAAGAACCTGAAGCTTCTGAGCGAGCCCCTTGGGCAGAGTAACCCGATCACCATTCAGGTGCTGGGGATCTGTTCGGCACTGGCGGTGACTGTGAAACTGAAGCCTTCCATCGTACTGGCTCTGTCAGTGGTGGTGGTAATGGCGGTTTCCAATGTGGTGATTTCCCTTCTGAGGAAAATGGTACCCCCACGTATCCGGATTATTGTTCAATTGGTAGTTATCGCCACCATGGTGATCCTGGTTGACCAGGTCCTGAAGGCCTATGCCTATGACGTGAGCAAGCAGCTTTCAGTATTTGTGGGACTGATTATTACCAACTGTATTATTATGGGCCGCCTGGAGGCCTTTGCATTGGGTAACAAGCCCTGGCCTGCATTTCTGGATGGCTTGGGCAATGCAGCCGGTTATGGCTTTATCCTGATCCTGGTGGCCTTCTTCAGGGAGCTATTCGGTTCGGGTACGCTGCTTGATATGCAGGTGATCCCCCAGGCCTTTTACGATGCAGGCTATGTAAACAACGGGATGATGATCCTTCCCCCCATGGCTCTGGTAGTAGTGGGTATTATCATATGGGTGCAACGATCGCGCCGTAAAGACCTTATAGAGGACTAAATAATTTTGTTTGAACATTAGAAAATAGCATCCATGGAAAATTTAGTCAACATATTTGTCAAGTCCATCTTCATCGATAACATGATCTTTGCCTATTTCCTGGGCATGTGTTCCTATCTGGCCGTATCCAAAACGGTTAAGACTTCCACGGGACTGGGGATCGCTGTGATCTTTGTACTTGGATTTACTGTTCCCATCGACTTTCTTCTTGAAAAGTTTATCCTGAAGGATGGAGCCCTTACCTGGATCAGCCCTTCGCTGGCTGATGTGGACCTGAGCTTCCTCTCCTTTATCATGTTCATCGCCGTAATCGCTTCTATGGTACAGCTGGTGGAAATGATTATCGAGAAGTTTGCTCCCACCTTATATACCTCCCTGGGTATCTTCCTGCCACTGATTGCAGTGAACTGTGCCATTCTGGGTGGTTCTCTCTTTATGCAGGAGCGTGAGTATGCCAATATTGCCGAAGCCACGGTATTCGGGCTTGGTTCAGGAGTGGGCTGGTTCCTGGCCATTGTGGGCATTGCAGCCATCCGTGAAAAGATCCAGTATTCCAATGTACCTGCACCGTTGCGGGGACTGGGCATCACCTTTATTATTACAGGGCTGATGGGGATCGCATTTATGAGTTTTATGGGTATTAAATTATAAGGACTATGATATTTCTCACTTCAACACTAACGATCGTACTGATCAGTGTCGGCGTTTTCCTGTTTGTAATCCTCCTGCTGGTGGCCATGCTGCTCTATGCCAGGTTCAAACTGACCCCGCAGGGCGATGTGCAGCTGAAGGTTAATGACAAGGAGTTCACTGTATCGCCAGGATCTACCGTGCTTAGCACACTGTCGGGCAATGATATTTTTCTGCCTTCTGCCTGTGGCGGTGGCGGAACCTGCGGAATGTGCAGTTGCCAGGTATTGGAAGGTGGCGGATCCATCCTTCCCACAGAAACGGGTTTCTTTACCCGTAAGGAACAGCAGCAGCAGTGGAGACTGGGCTGCCAGGTGAAGATCCGTGAAGATATGACCATTCAGATTCCTGAAGAAGTGATGGGAATCAAGAAATGGGAGTGCGAAGTGGTCTCCAACCATAATGTGGCCACTTTTATTAAGGAGTTTATTGTACGACTGCCGGAAGGGGAGAAGCTCAACTTTAAATCGGGTGGTTATGTCCAGATCGATGTTCCCAAGCTGGAGGTTGATTTCAAAACCGACGTCGATGTGGAAGATGAGTACCGCGATGAGTGGGACAAGTACAATATGTGGGACCTGCAGTATGAAGAATCCCGAGGAAACCTATCGTGCCTACTCCATGGCCAACCATCCTGCGGAAGGGAATATCGTGATGCTGAACATACGTATCGCCACACCCCCCTGGGATGTGAGCCACGGTCGCTTCAAGAATGTGAATCCTGGTATTTGTTCTTCCTATATTTTCTCCCGCAAACCGGGCGATAAGGTGACCATATCCGGACCCTATGGAGAGTTCTTTATCAAGGATACCAAGAATGAGATGGTCTATGTGGGTGGTGGTGCCGGAATGGCTCCCATGCGCTCCCATATCTTCCACCTCTTTCATACCCTGAAGACAGGTCGGAAAGTATCTTACTGGTACGGTGCACGTTCCAAAAGGGAGATTTTTTACGAGGACCACTTCCGGGACATTGAAAAGAAATTTCCAAACTTTACCTTTAATATTGCCCTGTCGGAACCTGCCGAAGAGGACAAGTGGGACGGGCCGGTTGGATTCATTCACCAGGTGCTTTACGACAACTACCTGCGCTACCACGAGGAGCCGGAAGAGATTGAGTACTACATGTGCGGACCGCCACAGATGAACAGCGCTGTCTCCAACCTGCTCTACGATATGGGAGTGCCGGATGAGATGATTGACTTTGACGACTTTGGGTAGTGAATATCCCACTGTGTATTTAAACCGTCGCTGCTCCCAGCCTTTGGCTGGCAAAGGCTCCTCTTAAATACACAGGGGAATATTATTAAGAATATAACGAGGAAGGCTGTCCTGTATTGGCAGCCTTTTTCTTGTCAGGTCGGGTATCCCCTTTTCGGTTTTTCTGCAGGTCACAAGATTTTGACCTCCTCCTTCAGCAGCATTATAGAAACTCTGTCGAACATTAAGGGCTTTGCAATAACACTGTTATGATACGGTATGGTTTATATGAGTGCCATTTCGTATATTGGCAGTAATAATTAATCAATCCATGAGATTCCTTTCCTCCTTACTCCTACTGGCCCTGTTCTGGATTAACTCCTGTGCCCCGGGAGGCGAGGGGGAGTATTATTCCCTCCAGGGATTTACCCAGGGAACCACCTATCATATTACTTATCAGCATCCTACGGAAACTGATCTGACAGAGCAGATTGATTCCCTCTTAAGGAATTTCGATGCTTCTCTCTCTTCATACGACAGCACCAGTATTATCAGTGCTATTAACAGGAACGATCTGGGTGTTAAAACCGATTCCATGTTCCGGACTGTATTCAGGGAGTCCAGAAGGGTGTACCAGGTTACCGGGGGGGCCTTTGATATAAGCCTTGGCTCCCATAATCAATGCCTGGGGTTTTGGCCCGGGTCAGCAGCAGGATCTGGATAGTGCCATGGTCGACAGCCTGCTTCAATATGTGGGGATGGATAAGGTATGCCTGGTGGGCGAAACTGTTCATAAAGACGGATCCCAATGTGAAGCTCAATGTGAATGCCATTGCCCAGGGCTACTCGGTGGATGTGGTCTGCTAATCTACCTGGGGGATCTGGGATGCAGGAACTATATGGTGGAAATCGGGGGGGAAATCCGCACCCGGGGAGTGAATCAGAAAGGGCAATTTCTGGAGGATCGGAGTGGATCGTCCCGAGTATGGGAACATGATTCCGGGTGAGCAACTGCAGGTGATTATCAGCATGCACAACCGCTCCCTGGCCACCTCCGGCAACTACAGGAAGTTTTATGAAAAAGACGGGGTGATGATCACCCACTCCATCGATCCGGCCACCGGCTATCCCAAAGAATCAAACCTTCTCAGTGTAACTATTCTTTGCGATGAATGCATGACAGCCGATGCTTATGCAACAGCCTGTATGGTGATGGGACTGGAAAAAGCCAAGACATTTGTTGAAGGACAGAAAGGGGTTGATGCCTATTTTATTTATGGTGATGAGTTTGGAGCCTATCAGGTCTGGTTTACCGATGGAATGAAAAAATATATGGATACTCCCTGATTTTTTCTGCACTGAGTTTTTTATCATCGATTTTCGGCCATTCATCTATTTATTTTACTGTTGGTCACATTATTTACTTTGCTGTTTAAATCAAGATTGCAGTTTACACACTTAAATTGCTTCATACACTCAACACATTCTTCATTTTAATCAAAACTAGATTTGTATAATTGATTCAATTATTAATTTTAAACCGTGGGATTTGATTCGTTAGGGCTAATCTTAATTTATTAGTTTCATTTGGTAAATTATAAATGTAAATTAGGTGAAACTAGTAACCATAGTTTTGAAGAAAGCCATTTAGGAATTAGCACTCTACATCCAATAAAACTTAATTTATATCATATGAATATGAAACAGAGAAAACTTGTATTAAGTGCCTTGTTGCTGACATTGGTACTTGGTACAATCAAAGCACAAGAAGCTGTTGCATCTGCCGGAGGTGAATCTTCTGGTAGCGGCGGTTCAGTGAGTTACACCCTTGGACAAACTTTTTATTCCACTCACGATGGGACAACAGCCTCCATCGCAGAAGGGGTGCAGCAAGCTATTGAGGTTTCTGTAGTTACGGGGATTATTGAAACAGGCATAGACCTGAATATTGCAGTCTACCCAAATCCTACAGTGAATTTCTTGCACCTGAAGGTTGATGCATCAACATCGAATACGGTTCAGGAAATGCGCTACCAACTCTATGACATAAATGGAAGATTAATAGCCTCTGAGGAGATTGTAAGCGACATCACAACTATTGAAACATCCCAACTAAGCCCGGCTACCTATTTTGTTAAAGTTCTGGGTGACAATAAAGAAATGAAAACATTTAAAGTAATTAAATACTAAGCATTATGAAAAGACTATTTACTTTTATTGCTGCAATTATAGTAGCTACAAGCGTGTTTGCTCAATCACCTGAAAAAATGAGTTATCAGGCAGTCGTCCGTGATACAGAAGGATTGGTTTCCAACCAGGAAGTGGGTATGCAGATTAGTATATTGCAAGGTACTGTCAATGGAATAGCTGTTTATACTGAAACCCAGACTCCGACAACGAATGTTAATGGTTTGATTTCTATAGAAATCGGAGCAGGTGTGACCAGCGATGATCTAAGCCTGATCGACTGGACAGACGGACCTTATTTCGTTAAAACCGAGACCGATCCCACGGGTGGCAGTAATTATACCATCACCGGCACCAGCGAATTATTAAGCGTACCTTTTGCTTTATTTTCCAAATCTACTGAATCACTGACCGGAACAATAAACGAAAGCCAGATTTCGGATTTGCAAACTTACCTGACTGCTGAAACGGATCCGGTTTTTACAGCATGGGACAAAAGTTCAGACATCACTATTACTGAAAGCCAGATTACAGATTTGCAAACTTACCTGACTGTTGAAACCGATCCGGTTTTTACAGCATGGGACAAAAGTTCAGACATCACTATTACTGAAAGCCAGATTACAGATTTGCAAACTTACCTGACTGTTGAAACCGATCCGGTTTTTACAGCATGGGACAAAAGTTCAGACATCACTATTACTGAAAGCCAGATTACAGATTTACAGTCATATCTTACTGCTGAATCGGACCCGCTTTATACTGCAAGTGAGGCCAGTAATATTACTGCAGCAGATATTACCAATCTTGGTAATCTGAGTGGTACCAACACTGGTGACCAGGATCTAAGCGCTCTGGCAACAAGAGCCAACGTTCTTGAATTAAATAACACAACAGCATTTACTCCTGATGCAGATTACGAACCAGCTACCAAAAGGTACGTTGACGATGCAACTGCAACCGGGCATTACGTAGGAGAAATCTTTGGCGGAGGAATTGTATTTTGGGTGTCACCGGATGGCGCACACGGACTTGTTGCTTCATTGGTTGACCTGGATGGCGGCAGTGGAGCTTCCTGGGGCCCTTTAGCTACTTCAGTAGGAAGTACAGACATGACCGATGGTGAGGCGAATACAGCTGTGATAGTTGCTTCAGGTCCTGGTGCTGGTACTGCAGCGGTACTTTGCGATCAATATTCTTCTGGAGGATTTGGTGATTGGTACCTTCCTTCAAACAGGGAGCTTGCTTTACTTGTCCAAAATGACATTTTGATTGACTATATACTTGATAACGATGGCAGTGCAAGCACCCAAGGCTTCTCACAGGAGTATGTGGCCCCAACCAATGGCGGTTACTGGTGTTCTACCGAGTTCGGCGGAGATAATGCCTGGATCTTCAGATTCTACGGAGACAGTATGAATGTGAGCACCAAGGACGCTTTGCGTAGGGTAAGAGCTATCAGAGCTTTTTAGTCATTATCCATTTAAAGACCAGAGAAACCGTTTTTCATAACTTATGAGACGGTTTCTCTTTTTATACAGTCCCTAACTTATGTCTGAAAAGGATGAATTATGAGTAAGTCCATTCCAATTTTTTTATGTTTGGCTATGTTGTTCCTGACTTCCTGTAGTGCCCAGGAGCCGGGTTGTACTGATCCACTTGCCAATAATTTTAATCCGAGGGCAAGCATAAATGATGGTAGCTGTATCTACAATTCAGCTACAGTCTCCCCGGTCACCACTTTTCCCCTGAACGAGCTCCTGGATGAAACTTCCGGACTGATTCTTTGGGATGGATTTCTGTGGACCCACAATGACGATTCAGATACGAGAATCTACCAGGTGGATGCAAGTCAGGCTAAAATTGTTGCTCAATATCAGCTGGAGGGAGTGGTCAATAGAGATTGGGAGGAGATTTCACAGGATGGGGATTATATTTATCTGGGCGACTTTGGAAATAATGCTTCAGGTAACAGGTCAGATCTCCATCTGCTGAGAATAGAAAAGCAATCATTTCGCTATGGAAAGGCCATTATAGATACTATTTGGTTTTCATATTCTGATCAGCTTGATTTTAATCCCCGGCGACCTAATCAGACAGAGTTTGATTGTGAAGCTTTTATCGTTTCACATGATAGTATCTATCTTTTTACCAAGCAGTGGTCCAGTGGACAGACAAGCGTTTATTCGCTTCCAAAAGTTCCCGGAAGATATTTGGCAAAGAGAATAGATCAATATGATATCCAGGGCCTGGTGACCGGTGCAACTTACATGGATTCATTGAATCTGCTTGCCCTGTGCGGGTACAATATTTTATTGCAGCCTTTTATTTTTTTGCTGTATGATTTCCAGGATTTCCGGTTTTTTTCAGGAAACAAACGGAAGCTAAGTGTCAACCTCCCTTTTCACCAGGTGGAAGGAATTGCAACAGACGACGGTTTGATCTATTTTTTGTCTAATGAGGCTATCATTTTTCAAGAAACAGTCAACAATCAGCAGGCGCTGCATTTGTTCGATCTGAATCCCTTTTTGCAGGAATATTTGAACGATGAGGAGTAAACGGTATTTATGCATAGAATTGCTTTGACTAAATTGAACAAATCTTCTGTGAAGATCAGGTATAGGAAGACGAAAAACAACTTTATCTAAGATCGTGATTTGCACTACATTCTAAGACATATTAATTTTTAGTCAAATTGAAGATGAAGGGTCCATTTCTTGTAACTATAATCTTTATTTTTACGTTTAGATGCTTAAGTTTTAGTTTGAAAAGAGAGAGCTTGTTTTGTCATGGGACTGACTTGGCGAAGCTTTGTTCGGAGAGTAATAATTAACGTACTTATCATGGATTTCAATAGGATATATATATTTACAATTTTAAGCCCATCATTATGATTTCAACCAGAATCAGACAGAAGTCCGGGACCCATACGGCTTGGTTCATTGTCCTGCTTATTGCTTTCTCAGTACTATCAGGGTGTGTTACAAATAAGAAAACCACCTTAATGCAGGATTATCCGGAGAGTCCTTATTCCGGGGAGTATACTCCACCAGAGAATTATCTGATTGTACCAAACGATAATCTGCATGTTCGGGTCACTACCCCTGATCCAAGACTTTCAGCAATTTTCAATTCCACACGTGAGGGAGGGGCCATGGCTGTTAACGAAGAATCTACCCGTTTGTCATCTTATACTGTTCAACCCGATGGAACCGTTGAGCTTCCAACCATCAGGCCCGTGCAGATGTGGGTGGAAAAACCCTGATGGAAGCGACCGAGACCATAAAGGATGTTCTGACCGAATATGTAACTTGATGCAGATGTGATAGTAAAATTAGTTAACAGCAGTATCAGCATTCTTGGTGACGTGAGGCTACCAGGTTTGTATCCGATGTACCGGGATAGATTAAATATATTTGAGGCACTATCCATGGCTGGAGATGTTGCAGATTTTGGGAATCGGTACAATATTTGCGCATTATTCGAAAAACCACTGATGGATCCATTGTAAAAGAATTTGACCTGACTGACAAGAATATTATCGATTCGGAGTACTACTACATAATGCCCGATGATGTTATTTATGTGAGCCCCATGAAAGGGAAGTTTTTTGCTTTGAATCAATTTCCTTATACAGTTATATTCTCATCAATTACAGCAGCCATATCAATTATTATTTTAATACAAAACACAGCAATTTTAAACTCCCAGTAGTATGATGAATCAAGCAGATATGAATACAACAATGAAGCTAAATAAAACGGGAGGCTCAAATTTACTAAATACGAAGAAGGTATTTATGATGATGCTGCGAAACTGGTACTTCTATGTGATTGGACTTGTGCTGGCTGGTGCAGGCGCCTACCTTTATCTAAAGCATAAAATACCTAGCTACTCTGTGGAAACCCTTATATTGATCGGGCAGGATGATCCTGCGCCTGGTCAGGATATGCTCGAAGGTTTCTCACTGAGGCCTGGTGTTCAAAATCTTGACAACCAAATTACAGTTGTTAGCCGCACATATTGTAATCCGCAAGGCAGTTAGAAGAGCTGCCCTTTGAAGTGGATGTTTACCGAAAAGGACTGCTAAGTGAAGCTTCATATTATCCCATGAGTTCCCTGAGAATTGAAGCGGGACCTAAAGGGTGGCCTTATAATTCGGAGTTCGTATTCAGGTATGAAGAGGGTGACAGGTTCCGCTTGAAATCATCGCCTAAACCAGGCCCCGGCCTTGATACAATCATGACTTTCGGTCAGGTTTTAAACTGGCAGGGTGGATCCTTTAAAGTTTTGCCTCAACCCGAGTTGGAGGAGATATATAAGTCGGGTTCTAAAATTTATATAAGATTTTATGATAAGGAACAATTGAGTGAGAGATACATGAAAAGGTTGATGGTTGAGAACACTTCCAGAGATGGAAGTATTCTTAGTTATCACTGGAAGGGACAAACAAGGTGAAGGATGTCATCTTTCTGAATAAACTTACAGAGGTGTATATCTTTCAAAATCTGGATAAGAAAAACTTTGAGGCGAAGCGCATTATAGAATTTATAGATGCACAGCTGGTAGATGTCACTGATTCCCTGTTGCTCACGGAGACTCAACTTCAGGATTTCCGTTAGAGAAACAGGATCATGGATGTTTCAGCTCAGGCGCAACAGATTATAGATCAGGCTGTTCTTTTTGAAAATGCAAGAGCAAAACTGACTTTGGAGGGAAATTACTATCAATCCCTTGAAAATTATCTTTCAAGCGAAGACAATGAGAATGCTCCCATTGCGCCAGCCTCCATGGGAATAGAAGATCCACTTCTTGCCAATTTGCTGCAAGAACTGGCTGCATTGCAGGCTGAATATTTTAGCAATGCTGTTGGTGACCGAAATCCCCTGCAGGCTCAGCTGGAATTGAGGATTAAAAATACAAAGCAGAGTATCCAGCAAACTTTATCGGGTCATCGTCTAGCCAATCAAATGGCCATGGATGAAAACCAGAGGCAGCTCAATAAAGTGAATTCAGAGGCATCCGGACTGCCCATCAAAGAGCGTCAACTACTTGGATTTGAAAGGAAGTTTAATCTGAATAACGTTCTTTATACCTTCCTTCTCACCAGAAAAGCGGAAGCTCAGATTCAGAGTGCTTCCAATGCACCGGATAATGAATTGATTGATAAGGCCAGGGCACGAGACCTGGTTGCCCCGAATCGGATATTGGTAATTCTGATTGCATTAACACTGGCTATTGGGATTCCTACACTGACCATCATTTTTAAGGAATTTGATGCATAACAGGATTACAAATGAGGATGATTTAGCCCTTGTCACAAGTCTGCCTGTAGTAGCAAACTTTCCACATAGCCGCTTAAGCTATAATACGGTGGTGCTTACCGAACCAAGTTCCAAGATAGCCGAAGCCTTCTGAATTTAAGAACCCATATGGGTTTCTTTACACAGGACATTGAATGCCCGATGATACTGGTTACATCTTCAGTATCCGGAGAAGGAAAAACTTTTGCTGCAATAAATCTGGCATCTGCCTACAGCCTGACTGGCAAGAGAGTGGTGTTAATTGGATTTGACCTCAGGCGGCCATCACTTTACAAGAGTTTTAAACTGGATGGTGAATTGGGAATAACCAGCTACCTGATCGGAAAGAAAACCATCGATGAGGTGATTTATAAGAGTGATTACGATAACCTTCATATCATACCTTCTGGTCCCATACCTCCCAACCCTGGAGAGCTTTCAGGACTGGAGAAGGTTAAGGATATGATTAAATACCTTAAAGGCAAATACGACTATATTATTATTGATAGTCCCCCCATAGGAGTGGTATCGGATATATATTCCGTAGCATCTTCTGCCGATGCCATACTGATGATGGTGAGACATGATTATACCAAGAAGAATGTACTTGCTTCAACCCTGATGGAGATGCAAACAGCTGGTATTAGAGTCCCAGCATTCTTGTCAATGATGTAAAGTCACGTAGTTGAGCTCCAGGTACGCCTACAAGTATAAGTATGATTATAGCCAGACTGATTCCAAAAAGTCAATATTAAAAATTTTCAAGAAAAAGGATAAAACAGAGGTTTCTTAATGTTTTCCTGGGAGAAGGTTAGAGATATGCCCAGCATCTGCATCCTTGGAAGAGGGGCATCTCTTCCAAATTGTAAGATCATTCAGAAGTGGGAAACAAAAGTAATACTGCACAGGCTTTTTGGGTTGGATTAGGGAGTTTTAGTAAATTTGCCCTTGAGTCTGGTTAGTGCTGCCATATTATCGCGCTATTTCGATAAGACAGAGTATGGAACATATAGACAGGTTCTCTATGTTTACAATACACTGCTGGTAATTTTCACTGCTGGATTACCCCGTGTATTTTCCTACTTTCTGCCCCGATTTAATTTGGCCCCGGGAAAGGAGATTGTTTGGAAAGTAACGAAAATTCTCTTGCTTTTCGGATTTATATTTTCAGTAATTCTCTTTCTTCTTTTTTCGGGACTAATTTCCCGCGCTCTGAATAACCCGGAACTGGCTATCGGCTTGAAGTATTTTTCTCCCATTCCATTGCTCTTATTGCCGACCCTGGGTATTGAAGGAATATTCTCTTCCTACAGGAAAACCACCTATATCGCCTTATACAATTTCTCTACACGGGTACTGATGCTTTTATGCATCGTGCTTCCTGTTATACTTTTGAAGGGAACTTATTTACATGCAATATATGGTTGGATTGTTGTTTCAGTCATTACATTGATTATTGCCTATTTCTTTAAGGGCATCCCATTCCGTGGAGTAGAGTCCGAATCATCAAATCTTTCTTTGAAAGAGATATTTAACTATTCTCTGCCTCTTGTTTCTGCCAGTGTAGCCACCATGGCTATTGTTGGCGCCAATCAGTTCTACATCAGCAGATTTTATGGAACGGAGGTTTTTGCGGAGTTTTCAAACGGATTTATTGAGATCCCTTTTGTAACCATGCTTACAGGAGCTTCGGCAACGGTATTGATGCCCCTGTTTTCTAAAATAGTACATGAGAAGACCAACCTGAACCAGATTACTACTCTCTGGAATAGTAATATGAATAAATCAGCGGTTTTGATCTACCCCATGGTCTTTTTCTTTATGTTATTTGCAAAAGAGTTTGTTACCATAATATTTTCTGATGCTTATCTTGAATCGGCAAAGTACTTTTCGACGGCCATGGTGATGAATTTTTTCAATATAGTTATGTTTGCTCCGCTTCTTTTTGCATTGGGGGAAGTAAAATTTTACGCAAGGATGCACTATGCCCAGGCATTGGCCACCTGGCTTTTTGCCTACCTTGCCATGCTGGTTTTCGATTCACCTCTTGCCATTGCAATTAGCTATGTTTCCGTTTTTATTATTGGCATTTGGGTATCAATCTGGTATTCGGCAAAGAAAATAGGGGTCACCTTTTTTGTTATGTTTCCGGTTCCCCGTCTCTTGATCATCTCTTTACATTCGGTGATCGCAATTGTGCTGGTAAAATCAGCCTTGAGATTTGTTTTGACGGGCCTGGAGGGCATTGTACTTCTGGCGGTAGCCGGAACAATCTATCTGGGGCTTCTGCTGGTCACCGCAAAAATTTTTAATATAAGATACTGGGAGATATTACTTCCCCTGTTAAACAGAAAGAACCCGACACATACGGGTATTCCAAAGCAATGAAAAGAATATTAATCATATCGGGCAGTTTTTATCCCTTGAACTCTCCACGCTCATTTCGAACAAGCGAGCTGGCAAAAGAATTGGCAAGGCAGGGTCACGATGTTACTGTATATTTTCCCACGAAAGGATATGACTACTCCGGGTTCGCTGCAGAACATAAGCTGACCATCAAGAACCTGGGAGATTTAAAATTCAAAAACATCATATACAAGGGGAAGCGCCTTGAGGCTATAGCAAGACGGGTATTGATAAGAATCTTACTTTTAAGCTTTGAATACCCGGGCATTGAATTATATTTCAAGGTTTCCCGTGTATTGAAACATGAAAAAGACTACGATCTTCTCATATCTGTTGCGGTACCCTTCCCGATTCACTGGGGGGTGGCAAAAGCCAGGAAAAGAGGACACCAAATAGCTAAAACATGGGTGGCCGATTGCGGTGACCCGTATATGGGATGTAAAACGGATAGCTTTAAAAAGTTCTTCTATTTCAAGTATGTGGAGAAGTGGTTTTGCAGAAAGGCTGATTATATCTCTGTTCCCAATGAAGATCATTTTGGACAGTATTATCAGGAATTTACACCTAAGATGCGGGCAATTCCTCAAGGATTCAGATTCGAAGATTCCAATGTATTTAAAGGGAATGTGAGCCACGATATTCCTACTTTTGCTTTTGCAGGTGTTTTACTAAAGGAAAAACGGGATCCTACCTTTTTGTTAAAGTACCTGGCAAGCCTGGATACGGATTTCAAGTTTATACTATATACACAGAGCCATCAACTGATTGAACCCTTTAAAAAGAAGCTTGGTCAGAGGCTAGAAATACGACCTTATATTCGAAGAGAGGAGCTCATATTTATTTTGAGTCAGATGGATTTCCTATTAAATATAGAATTCCATTCCTCTGTTGGATCAAACTCTCCAAGTAAGCTAATTGATTATGCGATTACCGGCCGGCCGGTACTTTCACTTAGTATGGAAGAGATGGACACAGATTTGATTGATGAATTTCTTAGCGGTGATTACAGCAGAAAGATGGAGATGAAAGATATCGACCGCTTTCGCATTGAGAATGTGGCTTCTCGCTTCCTGCATCTAATTCCTGAGTAATATGAAGGATGAATTTGTAAACCCGGCATTCTTTAAGAATAACAAGTTTCTTCCCAAAGGAGGTATATTCATTTTCTTTCTTATATGGCCGTTTGGAACCTTGCTCTATTCCATGTATAACTACAAGAGCGAATGGTCCAAGAATATAGTCTGGTTGTATACGATTTTCTTTGGATTTACCTTTGTGATCCCCACCGTTGAATCAGATGCATATGTATATGCCCGCTCCCTGGAATTAATGGCACAACCTGGCTATTCTATCAGGGAATTGTTTTCAGCCTACTTTAGTACCGGTAGCGGGGTACTGGATATTGCCCAGAGACTGATCACTTTTCTGGTATCAAGATTCACCACCGACTATCGTTTTCTTTTTGCTGTTTTCGGGATATTCATGGGCTACTTTATCTCGAGAGTTATCTGGTCCCTTATTGACAGCAGAGGCGGGAAAATCGATTTCTTTTCAATCCTGATTCTGTTTGCCTTTTCCATGGTTATCGGCATATGGGATATTGGCGGAGTGCGTTGGAACGTAGCAGCGGTGATGTTTGTATTTGGACTGCTTAAGTTCATCATGCACGGGAATAAAAAGGCCATATGGATCCTCGCTGCTACCATTTTTGTTCATTGGTCATTTGCCATCCCCTTCTTTGTATTTATGATTTATTTTGTTCTTGGCAACAGGTCGCTGTGGTACTTTGGGCTTTTCGTGATATCTGTTGTGGTTGCCGATCTGAACCTTGATTTTGTACGAGAGGTATTTAATGCCTATGCTCCGGCCCCCCTTCTGCAAAGCCGGGGAAGTTACCTGAATGAGTCCTATGTGGAATATCTGGCAGAAGATGCTGAAACAGCTGCCTGGTATTATTTTGGTGGGGCTATGGCTTTAAAATGGTACCTCTTTGCTTTCGCTTTAATCTTCTATTTCTGGGGTTATAAAAAAATAAAAGAATCCACCGAAATTGTCAGTTTATTCAATTTCACCCTCCTCTACTATGGCATATTTAATATTCTGAGTGTTATCCCCTCGGTAATGAGGTTTATTGAAGCAGGTTTCTTCCTCTTTCTGGCTGTATTATTTTATAGCATTGAATATATAAAAGGTCCACTTTCAAGCGTCATACGATTTGCCGGGATACCTGTACTTCTGTTATATACAATTGTAAGGTTGCGATTCGGAGCTGACTATATTGGAGCCTGGGCCATCCTGGGGAGTCCTATTTTTATTTATTTCACCGATAATGATACTCCAATCATAGATTTTATTAAAGATATACTATAAACAGTTTGACATATACATATGGTTCATAGAATACGACGCCGGGTCATGCGGAATATTTCAAATATTCCCGGTTGGCGCACCAATCGTAAATTGGTGGTTTTTGAAAGTGATGATTGGGGAGCCATCAGGATGTCCTCCAGGGAGGCATTTGATCAAATGCAGCAATATGGGATCAGGTACATGAATACGGAGGGCTCCTATCTCCGTAATGATGGCCTGGCATCGGAAGATGATCTTACAGGACTTTTTGAGGTATTAAATACGGTAAAGGATAAAAATGGTAATCCGGCTGTTTTTACTGCCGTTTCAGTGCTTGCAAATCCTCATTTTGAGAAAATTAAAGCAAGTGGATATGAGGAGTATCATTACGAGCCATTCACAGAAACGCTGGAACAGTACCCCTGCCATAAGCGATCCTTCAGCCTCTGGAAGGAGGGATTAGAAAAAAAGCTTTTTGTACCCCAGTTCCACGGCCGTGAACATTTAAATGTTCTCAACTGGTTGAAAGCTTTAAGGGCGGGTGAGAAAGATACCCTGTTTGGTTTTGACCATCAGGTATACGGTCTGGTCCCAAGAAAACCCTTCAATCATGTGTATTATCAGGCCGCATTTGATCTGGATAGTTTGGAAGAGATTGAATACCAGAAGAGTGTCATTGAAGAGGGCCTCTCCCTGTTTGAACAAATACATGGCTATAAGGCCTCCTATTTCATACCGACAAACGGTCCCTTTAATAATGCGCTTGAGGAACCTGCAGCAAGACTGGGAATTAAATATATGGGGGTTGCAAAAATTCAGGAAGAGCCCGTGGGGGAAGGTAAGTTCAAACGTCGTCTGCATTATATTGGCCAGCAAAACCAATTTAAGCAGTTGTACCTCACAAGAAATTGCATCTTCGAGTCATCCTCCAGTGAAAAGTCAGACTGGGTCGATGCCTGTATGAGCGACATAGCCACTGCCTTCCGATGGAAGAAACCAGCTGTTATCAGTTCACACAGGGTAAATTATATCGGATGGTTGAATCCGGGAAACAGAGATAAAGGCCTGGGAGAGCTGGAGACCTTGCTAAAAAGAATTACTGCAGAGTGGTCTGATGTGGAGTTCATATCAACGGATCAGCTGGGTGCTGCCATATCCAATGATTAATGCTCATATAATGAATTGGAATTAGTTCTATGGCCTTAAAAAATTTACTGGGACGCTATTACACCAATCTTCGCGGTTGGAGAACCAACAGAAAGATTCTTGTAATCGAATCTGATGATTGGGGAAGTATCAGGATGCCGTCGAGAGAGGTTTATGAAGCGTGTTTGAAATCCGGGTATCATGTGGATAAAATAGCCTATGAGAGATATGATTCACTGGCAAGTGAAGAAGATCTGGAGCTCTTGTTTGCATTGCTGTCATCAATTAAAGACATTCATGGAAGGAGCCCGCTGATAACGGCCAACTGTGTTGTGGCAAACCCCGACTTCGATAAAATAAGGGCTGAAAATTTCAGGAACTATCATTACGAATCTATTACTAAAACATTTAAACGATATAGCAGGCATCAAAACAGCTTTAAACTCTGGAAGGATGGTATGTCAGAAGGCCTTTTTCATCCTCAGTTTCATGCCCGGGAGCATTTAAATGTATCTCTATTTATGGATGCTTTGAGAGGTGGTGACCCTGATGTCCTGTTTGGATTCGATCATAGAATGCCAGGTTCTATCAGGCAGGGAGCCGGGATGGGGGGCAACCGTTATGTGGAGGCCACCAGATACAGCTCACCTCAAGACAAGGAAGAAAAACTATCTATATTCCTGGAAGGTCTTGATATGTTTGAGTCACTGTTTGGTTTTAAATCAGAATCAATCATTCCTCCGAATTATATATGGAGTCAGGATTTCAACCAGGCTGTCCACTCGAAAGGAGTGAAGTACTTCCAGGGACTTCGTAAAATTTGTGAACCCCAAATTGACGGGGAAGGGGAATGTATTGATATCTATCAGGGGAAAAGGAATCGGCTTGGCCAGACATACCTGGTGCGTAATGCAATGTTTGAACCCTCCCTTGTTAAAGCCAACTCCAGGGATCCGCTTGCGTCCTGTCTTTCCGATATTGAAATTGCCTTTAAAATGAAAAAGCCTGCTGTAATCGGGAGTCACCGGATCAACTATGTTGGCTTTATTGATCCGGCAAACCGCGATAATACTTTGAATATGCTGGAAAAGATGTTAAGAATAACTAAGAAACGATGGCCTGAAGTGGAGTTTTTAAGCTCTGATGAGTTGGGAAAGGCAATGAATACTTAAAGTGCACAAGGAAGATGATTTACAGAAAAATTCTCACAAACAAATCACTGCCTCTGAAGAAGAGAATGATGATGGTATTCAGCTATTTCTGGCTTAAAAGGAGCTCACGAATTCAATGGAAAATCAGGTATAATAAAACTTTTTTAACTAACCCTCATAACAAAGTTGCCCTGGCGAAATCTGTGGAGAGGGCACACAGGGACTACTGGAAAGATTTCCAGTCCCGTGTGAATATGTCTACCATGAGGTCATGCAGCAATTCTTCAGGGGTGGCAGAACCAAAGTATATACCGGCAGAAGTTTTCAGGAATGATGTGGAACCCACTCTGAACAATACTCCCTCGGCTGCCTATCTGCAGTACAAGAGTCTTTACAATAAGCAGTTTCCGGGGAATATCTTCCCCAGAGATTTTTTTCATAATGTAAATGGGGAATGGCTTAACGGGGAGCTTGAATCCATCACCTTTAAGGAGGTAAGATCCATGGCGGGGAACCTGGAGTACCCGGTTGTGGTGAAGCCAAACAAGGACACTGGAGGAGGAGCAGGTATTAGCTTCCCGGCAAATTCGGCAGAATTGCTCAAAACCATCGAGAACCGGAGCAACCTGGTTATTCAGGAAAAAATTGTTCAGCACGAGTTTTTCAATCAGTTTAATCCACAGGGCATCAACTCCATTCGTTCAAACATTTATCGTTCCGTAAAGGATAACAAGCTGCATGTGCTGAACACGATTTTAAGAATGGGAACGGGTGGTTCACTGGACAACATCTCAGATGGTGGAGTCTCCACTCTGATCAGGCCGGATGGGTATTTAAATGGCTATGCCCTGGATTATAATCGTAATAAAGTGACAAAGCATCCTGATACAGGTTTGAGCTTCGATCTGATGATTCCGGATATGGAAGGACTCAGGGAACTATCCAGGCAAGTAGCTCATAAGCTTTTTTATACCAGACTGGTAGCTCTCGATATCTGCATGGACAAAGATGGAAAATGGAGAGTAATTGAGGTGAATCTGTTTAATGGTTCACCAAACCTTGCACAATCTCATGGAGTGGCGTTTTTTGGAGATTTTACGGATGAGGTAAGAGATTATTGTTTATCAAAGCATTGGACAATCAGCTAAAAGAAGAGAAATAATGAAAATTGCTATACATCCCTCGGATCAACCCTTCACGAAGTACTGGATCAAGTATTGTGAAGAAAAGGGCATTGATTATAAGCTGGTCGACTGTCATCAGAGCGATATCATTACTCAGCTATCCGATTGTGACGGGCTCATGTGGCACTACAACCACAAAAGCCCAAAGGATAGCAAGTATGCCAAACAGCTATTGTTTGCCCTTGAAGGAACTGGAAAATGTGTCTTTCCCAATTTTAACACAGCCTGGCATTTCGATGATAAGCTTGCCCAGAAGTATCTCTTTGAATCCATTGGAGCACCCCTGGCCCCCTCGTATGTCTTTTATAGTAAAAAGGAGGCACTGAATTGGGCAAAGGAGGCAGACTTTCCTAAAGTATTTAAGTTACGCAACGGGGCATCCGGTGCCAATGTGAAGCTTGCAAAAACAAAAAATGACGCCACCCGTTTGATTAGAAAAGCCTTTGGCAGAGGATTCAAGCAGCATGATGCCCTGGGCGGCCTGAGGGATAGTTACCGGCTGTACAAGTTGGGTGACCTTAAATTTTCGGATGTTATTAGTGCCTTTATACGTCTTTTCTATCCTACGGAATATGCCAGGACAACAGGCCGGGAAAGAGGCTATGTGCTTTTTCAGGATTTTATTCCGGGAAACGACAGTGATATTCGCATTGTGGTAATAGGTAATAAGGCATTTGGAGCCAAACGAATGGTCAGACCCAATGATTTCAGAGCTTCGGGAAGCCATCTTGGCTTTTTCGAAAAGGAACTGATTCCGGAGGATACAGTTAAACTGGCTTTTCAATTGACCAGGCAGCTTAAGTCACAAATCACCGTATTTGATTTTGTGTATGACGGAGATAAAGCATATGTGCTGGAAGTTAGTTTTGGCACCTCCATTATTCACTATTTTGAGTGTGAGGGCTACTGGGATGATACTATGAAATGGCATGGGGAAGAAATTGATCCGGGTGGGTGGATGGTAGAGGAGTTGATTAAATGTATTGTTAAATGAACATAAAAAGAAAAATATGTTTGATTATACCGACGCTGCAGCCCGGAGGAATGGAACGGGTGATGTCCGAACTGGCTAATTATTTCAGTACCCGGGAGGATCTTGAGGTTCATCTGCTTCTCTACGGAAAAAAACGGGTGGTCTTTTATGAGGTTTCAGAAAAGGTGATTGAGTATAGCCCGAAATCAAATTTTAAAGGAGCTCATCAGTTACTGCCAGCTCTGGGTAGATTGAGGTATATAAGAAGAACTGTAAAATATATTGGCCCTGATGCTGTTTTGAGTTTTGGCGAGTACTGGAACAGTTTTGTTCTACTTGCCCTTCTTGGGCTTTCATATCCCATTTTTATTTCAGACCGCTGCAGTCCGGCAAAGGAGTTCAGTTTTGCTCATAAGTGGATAAGAAAATTACTATATCCACTTTCCCAGGGAGTCATTGCGCAGACAGAGGCAGCGAAGCAGCTCTATAAAAAGCAATTCAGGCATAATAATGTGGCTGTGATTGGAAATCCTATCCCTGAACTTCCCGGAAGTGATAAGAAAAAAGAGTTGGTTGTGCTTACAGTTGGAAGATTAATTCATACGAAAAACCACGACAGATTAATCGAGTTATTCTGTAATATTAATATGCCTGGCTGGAAGCTGTTGATCATTGGGGGGGATGCTCAGAAACAGGGGAATATGAAACGCCTGCAAAACCTGATTGCTAAGCTTGGAGCTGAAGAGAAAGTGATTCTTGCGGGGACGCAGAATAATATGGAGGAATACTACACGCAGAGCAGTATATTTGCATTTGCTTCCACCAGTGAAGGATTTCCGAATGTTATCGGAGAAGCTATGATTGCGGGCTTGCCTGCAGTTGCCTTTGACTGCATAGCAGGCCCCTCGGATATGATTGATGAGGCAGAGAATGGTTTTTTGATTCCGGTGGATGATTACGCAAAATTTCAGGAACGACTTGAACTTTTGATGTCTGATAAGGCCTTGCGGGAGAAAATGGGTTCAGTGGCCAGCACTTCCATCAAAAGGTTTTCAATAGAAAATATTGGCAGGAAGTATGTTGATTTTATTTTAGGGCCATGAGATATTCTGCAAATTAATACTTCAGTTAATATTGGATCCACAGGGCGAATTGCAGAGGACCTGGGCCGCTTACTTATTGAGGAGGGGCACCAGAGTTATATTGCCTATGGCAGAACCAATAATCAGAGTTCTTCCCATACTTTGGCCATTGGAAACAGGGCCTCTTTTATGCTTCATGTATTGAAGTCGCGCCTGTTTCGACCGCCACGGATTTGGCTCTGAAAGGGCTAGCAGGCAATTGGTGAAACAGATTGCCCATATTGATCCCGATCTAATTCACCTTCATAATATTCACGGCTATTATTTAAATGTGGAACTCCTTTTTGAGTGCTTGAAGCAGTTGAAAAAGCCGGTTGTTTGGACTTTTCATGATTGCTGGCCTTTTACAGGGCATTGCAGCCATTTTCAATATGTGAACTGTTACAGGTGGCAAACCGAGTGCCATCACTGTCCCAATCAACATGGATATCCTAATAGCTGGTTTATAGACAATTCGAATAAGAATTTTCGTCAGAAAAAGGAGTTGTTTTCAGGTATGGAGCATATGGTACTTGTATCGCCCTCCCATTGGCTTGGCAAGGCCCTGAACAATTCCTTTCTCTCATATTGTAAAATCAGGGTAATTAACAATGGAATTGATCTGGACAGATTCAGGCCTCTGGATGATCAGGGTATTGCCGGGAAATATAATCTTGAAAGAAAATATATCCTGGGAGTTGCGGGTATCTGGACCGAAAGAAAGGGTCTGGGCGATTTTATTGGTTTACGGAATATGATTGATCCGGAGCTTGACATCGTACTTCTGGGTCTTTCTGCGGAACAGATCAAAACCTTACCTGAAGGCATGACAGGTATTCAGCGAACCGAAAATATTGATGAGCTTGCACTGCTCTATTCAGGTTCGGAGATTTTTGTTAATCCCACGTATGTGGACAATTTCCCGACAGTGAATCTGGAGGCCCTGGCCTGTGGAACACCGGTAATTACCTACAGGACCGGAGGGAGCCCCGAATCAGTTGATGAAAGCACTGGAATGATCGTTGATAAGGGAGATGTCGTACAACTGGCAGAGGCGATTAACTCGCTGCTTCAAAAAGGTAAACAGAGCTACTCTGCGTCCTGCAGGAGGAAAGCCGAAGAACTGTATAGCAAAGAGGAAAGGTATAGTGATTACCTGGATCTGTATCACGAGATGCTTAATAATATCAGAGAAGAGGAGAGGTTTTGAAGGAGATTGTATTCATTAACCAGGACTCTGGTTATCTAATGATTGATATAGTAAATGCACATGCAAGGGAGGGATACTCCTGTTTGTTGCTGACCGGTAGATTAATTGAAAGGAATACCCCACTGGACCCGGATGTTAAGCTTCGAAGAATCGCCAGGTATAACAGGAAAAGTATCTTCATGCGCTTGTTTTCATGGTTGTGGGGCTGGATTCAGATTCTGTTTCTTATTTGGTTTCCTTACCGAGGCAGAGAGCTGTTTATTGTCTCCAATCCACCTCTTGCACCCCTGATTCCCCTCTTTTCAAGGAACTCATACACCCTCCTGTTTTATGATGTGTATATTGAGAAACCGGGTGAACTCTCCTTCTCACGCTGGATGAAACCCCTGACTAAACTATGGGTCAGGGCACATTCCAGGGTTCTCAGAGGGGCGAATCATATTTTTACCCTCACCAATGGAATGCGTAAAAGCCTGGAAAAATATAGTGGAGGGAAATCTGTTAAGGTGGTTCCTGTATGGTCGGATAACAGCTTTCTAAAACCCGTTTTACCAGACTTAAATCCATTCAGGAAGGAACACCAGCTGGAGGGAAAATTTGTGGTGCTATATTCAGGGAACCTGGGTGCATCAAGTGGAGTGGAGACTTTGATAGAAGTGGCCAATTCAACAGATGACCCGAGAATCATCTTCGTAATTGTCGGAGATGGATTACGAAAGGAGACATTGGAAAAAAGAGCCGGGAAACTGGAGTTGAAAAACATTCTCTTTTTGCCCTGGCAGGAAACCGCTGTTCTTCCATACTCTCTGGCTTCAGCCGACCTGGCAGTTGTTAGCCTGGCTGGTTCTGCTTCGAAGCGATCCATTCCAAGTAAACTCTATAATTATATGTCTGTAGGTGCACCACTTTTATGTATTGCAAATGCAGAATCGGACCTGGCAGCTACTGTTTCGGAATTTGGTGTTGGCAGCTGTTTTGAGCCGGCTTTGGTATCTGAAATGGCTGAGTATGTCAGGGAGCTCGCTTCTGATTCCCACCGGTGCAAAGAGCTGAGCAGAAATTCTCTTGCTGCCTCAGAGTCCTTTACCCCGGTAAATGCTCAAAAATTCCTCAGCAACTAAGCTCGCATGTATAAAAAACTAAAAAGAGTAATAGATATCCTTATGTCGGGCCTGTTAATTCTGCTTCTGTCGCCTGTCTTCCTCATAACACCGATTCTTATTCTTGTTAGTATGGGAGCTCCGGTTTTGTTTAAGCAACAGCGGATCGGTCTAAACAACCGGGAATTTAAAATTTACAAATTCAGGACCATGAAAAATAAATCTGATAAATATTCTTCAGACAGTGAGAGAATCACAAAGTTTGGCCGCTTCTTAAGAATTTCAAGAGTAGATGAGTTTCCCCAGTTAATAAATATTTTAAAGGGTGACATGAGTTTTATTGGACCACGCCCGCTGATACCCGAATACCTGCCCTATTACAGCTCTGATGAGCTCATCAGGCACCAGGTGCGGCCGGGATTAAGCGGACTAAGCCAGGTTTCGGCCAGCTACCCTGTATGGGAGGAACAATTTGCCTACGATGTGTCTTATGTAACCCGGCTTTCTCTGAAGCTGGATATCAGCATTCTATTCAAGACTGCTGCGAAGATTGTCACCCCTACCAAAAAGCTGATATCTGGAAATGCAGAACGAATACGATTTGATGTATATCGAATGGAACAAAAAAAGCAATAATTCGTTAAATATAGATGCCCTGTTTTCTTATAAGAGCAAAACCTTGATCATAAGATATAAAGACCATGCCCTATGATATTTAACACAGAGATTGAGACAGACAGGCTTTTGCTCAGAAAGCTTTCCATTTCAGACGCAGAAGATATGTTTGAATATACCAGTAATCCCGATGTCGCTATTCATCTCAGCTGGGATGCACATACAGATATATCCCAGGTCAGGTCTTTTATTTCTGCTGTCCTGGAGAAATACAAGAATGTGGATACCGAGTTTACCTATGGTCTGGAATTAAAATCAGAGAAGAAGCTGATTGGTGCTTTAAAGGTCACCAATATCTCTTTCTATAACAAGCGGGGCGAATTTACCTCCATACTAAATCCCGCATTTCAGGGCAAAGGGTATATGGGAGAGGCATGGCAGGGCCTCCTGAATTTTTCCTTTAATACTGCCGGGCTAAACAGGATTCAATCCTATGTTACCCCGGACAATAAAGCCTCCATAAAGAAAAATGAGCGGGCAGGATTATCCTTCGAAGGCAGGTTGCAGGATTACTGGATAATGAAAGGTGTTAAAAAGGATGCTCTGGTCTACGCCATTACCTCGGAGACCTACAATAAACTTAAAGCCGAAAGAACTTGAAACGAACCATTGCCATACATCAACCTAACTACATACCCTGGTTGGGGTATTTCTTCAAGATCCAACAGGCCGATTATTTTGTGTTTCTGGATGATGCTCAGTATTCAACCAGTGGAATGCACAATTACCACTATTTGAAAACCCCGAAGGGCCCACAGAGGATCAAGATTCCTGTAAAGCAGAGTCTGGGTGACAAGATAAACGAGGTAGGCTTGAAAAATGACCTTGACTGGGATAAGAAACACCTGCAGCTGCTAAAGCATAATTATCAGCAGGCAGATCATTTCGAGGAAGTTTTTGCCGATTTTGAGGCTCTTCTCAGGGAGGATTATAAGTATTTGAGTGATCTGAATGTTTCGATTATTAAATTCCTGTGTGAAAAACTGGGAATTGAATCGGAGTTTTTAAACTCTTCGGAGCTGGATATTCACTCGGTAAGGGAAGAGCGGATAATCGATATTTGCCAGGCACTTGAGGGTGAATATATACTATTCGGGCACCGGAGCACGGGCCTACCAGAATGAGGAGAATTTCCTTCAGAAAGGAATTCAGGTAAAGTATTCGGAATACAAGGTATTTGAATACGGGCAGCAATTCTCCGGGTTTCAGGCCAATGTCACCGTACTTGATTTCCTGATGAATCATGGTTATCGCTGGGATCTGGTGCTGGAACACCAAAAAACTTCTTAAATAGCGTACTTTACTTAGATGTGATATGAGCCGTAATACCTTAATAGTTTCCCCCCATCCAGACGATGAGACCCTGGGATGTGGAGGTGTCATGAAGAAGCTTTCTGATAGGGGAGAAAAGGTCTATGTACTGGTTATGACCCGGGGAAAGAAAGGATTATATTCCGAAGACAGAATCAGGAATGTAAGGGAGGAGGCAAGAAAGGCACATGCCATACTGGGTGTAGCTGAAACGAAGTTTTTGGATTTCCCTGCCCCTGAGCTGGACACCATCTCCCTCGCGGAGCTTTCAAGATCTATTGCTGCGGTGATTAGTGAGCTTAAGATTGACACCCTCTATTTGCCACATCTTGGTGATATTCATCATGATCATAAGGCCGTATTTAATGCAGGACTGGTTGCTGCAAGACCTGTGCAACAAAACACGGTCAGGCGGGTTTATGCTTATGAAACACTTTCTGAAACAGAGTGGGCAGTCCCAAAAGGCTCAGATGCATTTATACCAACGCGATTTATAAATGTATCTGATGTATTTACAGCAAAGCTTGATGCAATGAAGTGTTTTAAGAGTCAGTTAAGAGATTTTCCCAATCCACGTTCTCTTAAAGCGATTGAAGCACTGGCAAATTTCAGGGGTAGTACCGTTGGCTTTACCCATGCCGAAGCATTTATATGCATAAGGGAAATTGAAGATTAGTAGTAATAATTAAAATGTATCTGTTATGAATGAGAAGTTTATTAGCGAATTGGCAGAAGCACTGGAAATTGAAGCTTCCGATATTAGCCCTGAAGATTCATTCCGTGAATATGAATCTTATAGTTCACTGACCGAACTATCTGTGCTTGCCATGCTTGATTCAGAATTTGGAATCGAATTAGAGATGAAAGAGTTTGTACAATATATTACCGTAAAGGACCTGATGAAGCTTGTTGCCGACAGGTCATCAATGTAATCAGCAAATGGGAGTTGTATCATTCAAAGGTGTAGGAGTCTCCGGCATGTCGGCTGCTGTCCCCAAAAGGACAATTTTTAACTACGAGCATGACATTCATTTTAAAAAGGAGGACATAAAAGAGGTTGTTGATAAGATAGGAGTGAAGGAGAGGCGTTTTGTGGATGAAAATACCTGTTCATCAGATCTCTGTTTTGCTGCGGCTGAGGATTTAATCAAGGGGATGGGGATCAATCGGGATGAGATAGACCTGCTACTGTTTATTTCCCAGACACCCGATTACAGAATGCCCGCCACATCCATCCTGCTGCAGGATCGCCTGAAGCTTTCCAGATCGACCATAGCCTTTGATATCAGCCTGGGATGCTCTGCCTATTTATACGGACTTACCCTTGCCTATTCCATGATTGCTTCCGGAACGGTTCGCAAAGCACTGATTCTTGATGGTGAAACCCGCTCAAAGGTATATTCGCAGAAAGATCGCAAGACTGCATTTCTTTTTGGGGATGCAGGTATTGCTGCACTGGTCGAGGCGGGTGAGCATTTTGGAGAGAGCTGGTTCTCGCTAAACTCTGATGGGGAGAGGGGATCACTTATTAAAATACCTGCGGGGGGTTACAGGAATATGAGTTCGGCCGAAACGTTGAAAGAGAAGGTAGTGGATGAGTACGGAAACATCCGTTCCGAAGAGCAGGGCTATATGAATGGGGCAGATGTATTTAACTTTGTGATTCGTGAAATTCCCAGGGATTTTAAGCGGATTGTAGAACAGTCAGAAATTGACCTCTCCACCATAGACTATTATGTGTTTCACCAGGCCAATAGCTATATTAACGGCTTTCTGGCAAAGAAATTAAAATTGCCGGAGGATAAGATACCTTCGACCATTGAAAAATATGGCAATACATCCTCTGTGTCAATCCCCCTTACCATTGTTTCAGAACTGAAAAATAAGTTGCAGGGTCATAAACGACTTATGTTGAGTGGCTTTGGTGTAGGATTATCGTGGGGAACAGCCATTGTGGATATGGAAGATTGTTATATTGGTGATGTAATAGAGCTATAACATGAATGCAAATCCATTTTCCCTGTCTGAAAAGCTGATATTGATCACCGGAGCTTCGTCCGGAATAGGACGACAGTGTGCCATTAACTGTTCCAGGATGGGAGCCAGGGTGCTACTGTTTGGCAGGGACCGGGAAAGGCTGGAGGAAACTCTCAAACTGATGGATGAAGGGCAGAAACATTCGGTGCATACGCTTGACCTGCTGGATTATGATTTGCTTGGCACTACAGTTTCAGATATTGTCAGGGAGAGGGGAAGGATTGACGGTCTGATAAATTGTGCAGGAATTTCCACTACGCTTCCATTGAATGCTGTTTCGCCTAAAAAAATGGATCACTTTTTCCAGACCAATGTGATTGGTGGAGTGAATCTGACCAGGCAGGTTGTGAAGGCAATTAATTTCTCAGAAAAAGGAGGGAGTATTGTATTTATTAGTTCAGTGATGGGAGTTGTTGGGGAGAATGGCAAAACACTCTATTCCATGACAAAAGGAGCTCTGATTGCTGCAGTGAAATCCATGTCTGTGGAGCTGGCAAAAAGGAAGATACGTGTTAATGCTGTTTCTCCGGGGGTGGTTGAAACCCCCATGTCTGAGAATGCTATTTACAGCAGGGACGAAGCATCGCGAAGTAAAATTGAAAATCTTCATCCTCTGGGAACAGGTAAACCTGATGATGTGGCTAATGCTTGTATATATCTTCTATCTGATGCTGCTGAGTGGGTTACTGGAACAAACCTGGTTGTAGACGGTGGTTATCTTGCAAAGTAACATACTTAACCTTATTATTGATTCGTTATGAAGGAGGTAATAATCATTGGTGCTGGTGGTCATGCAGCGGAAATTGTTGATTATATGGAATTTGCGCAAAAAACAAGCGGTAATGAGGAATTCAGAATCACAGGACTTTTGGACGATAATCCCGATAATTATGCTAGTTATTCCTTCCCCGCACCACTTCTCGGAGGAGTGAAGGAACACCATATTATCAAAGGACAGTGGTATATTATGGGCATTGCAAATCTTCAATACAGGAAACTGTTTGTAGACAAATTCAAGGCGGAAGGAGCACAATTTGTTTCATTCGTTCATAGTGGGGCTTATGTTTCACCCTCTGCAAGCATTGGAGAGGGAAGCATCATAGGACCCAATGTCAATTTAGGGCCAAATGTTAGAATAGGGAACTACACGCTTATAAATTCACGTTCCAGCCTTGGTCATGATACCAGGGTGGGTGATTTCAATTTTATTAGTCCGAATGTATGTTTCTCTGGCTTTACAGAGATTGGAGATGAGAATTTATTCGGCATCAATAGTGCAACTCTTCCTGGAGTTAAAGTGGGCAACAGGAATAAGGTAGCAGCAGGAATGATCCTTGACCAGGATATACAGAATGATACAGTTGTTTTTCACCGGTTCAAAGAAAAGATTATTGCCATACCGAAAGCCTGAGGGTAATGAAAGTTTATGTTTTACAAATTGCTAAGGTTATGACAAAAGGGATAGTATTTTTTTTACTGATTATGGCATTGTTTGGAAACCTGCTGGGTTGTACCAAAGAGTTAATAGAAGAAGAGCCGGAGCAAGATCAAAAGCCTGAAGATGAGCTTATTGATCCATTAGTTGGAGAGGGCTATTTTGTAGCTCCATGGGGCAATGATGATGACCCCGGCACATTTGAGAAACCCTGGGCAACCTGGGGTAAGGCTTTTAATGCTTCCGTTATTATGCCAGGCGATACAGTTTATTTCAGGGGCGGAGTATATTATAAAGATTTATCTGAAGGCGAAAGCCAATGGTATTATCCGTCGCGGTCCAGTGGAGGAACAGGTTATAATATTTCCAGAAGCGGGACAGGGGGTAATCCTGTGGTTTATATTAATTATCCTGATGAAAAACCCATTTTAGATTGTAGCAGAGTTGAGTATCCCGGTGGTACAAAGCACGCTTATGGTATTAGGGTCACGGGCATTCATAATGTTAGATTCAAGGGACTTACCCTGAGAAATGTTTTCTCTGCAGGACAGGGTACCACAAATCGCGGATGGTATATAAGCGGCACTGATATTGTATTTGAGAATTGTGAAATTCACAACATCCACGGGCAGGGTTTTAAGAGCGAGGAAGGAAAAGAGCTCTATTATATCAACTGCGATGCCCACCATTGTATGGATACAACCTGGACCTCTCCCGGAGAGCAGGGAACCGGTTTTTCCACGGCAGATATTGTTACAAGGGACGGAAGTGTATATTTTATCGGATGCAGAGCCTGGAAATGCTCAGACCAGGGCTTTACAGCAGGCAGTATATCCTACGTGGAATGGAATGGTTGCTGGAGTTTTAATAACGGAGCTTTAACTGCCGGGGGACACGGATTTAAACTGGGTTTTGTTCCCAGGGGCACGGAAACTTTGCCTGTGCAAAGACGGGTAATCAATTGCCTGGCAGCATATAACAGACATACGGGTTTTACGACCAATGATGCAGGTTACCCTGCACAGGCAATGGAGATTTATAACAATATTGCTTATCACAATGGCTACTTCCCTGAATATGATGATGGGAATGGGTTTCGCATATTTCCAACGACCAGTTCTGAATCCGAGGAGTTAAAAAGAGTTTACAGGAATAATATTGCCTATAAAAATGAGGGGGGAGATTTTATGGTGTATTCCCGCGCGCCCTATACCCATTCGAATAACAGTTGGGATTCGAATGTCTCAGTTAGCGATGCTGATTTTGTAAGTGTTGACTCAACAGGCATCCTTGGACCGAGGCAGGCCGATGGTTCCTTACCTGAACTGGATTTCTTAAAACTTGTTGAGAACAGCGATTTAATCGATGCTGGTGTTGATGTGAAAATCCCTTTTCTTGGAGAAGCACCTGATCTGGGTGCCTATGAGAGTAAATGAGATCCCGTAGCATTTATATTTTAATCATTCTGCTAATTCTTGCGATTGTATCTGTCAGAAGCTGCCGTAAAGCTGCCAGCTGGCTGATCGAGGAAGATTTGCCTGTGAAGGCCGATGCTATAGTCTTTTTAATGGGTAGTCTTCCTGACAGGGTTTTGCAGACTGCCGACCTCTATGAGCAGGAATTAGTTAAGAGTGTGTTGATAGTAGAGCCAGGTATAGGAGCTGGTAAAGCTCTGGAAGAAAGAGGAGTTCCAATAATCCGCGAAAGCAAACTGGTTTGTGATGCACTCACTGCTCTTGGGATTCCTGAGGATCATTTGATCGTCCTGCCGGGCGATGCAACGAGTACCCAGATGGAAGCGATGATAGTCAGGGAATATGTCTCACATAGAAGCGATTTGGATTCTCTGATTTTGGTTTCGTCGCTCTTTCATACAAAACGAGCCTCTATGATCTTCAGATCTACTTTTAAAAATGCAGCGAAACCAGTATATATTTTCAGTAGTCCGAGTCCATATACAGAGATGGATGCAGCGAAGTGGTGGAGGAACAGGGAGGCAGCGCAGCGGGTTCTCATGGAGTATATTAAACTTGCGAATTTTGTTCTCTTTGAAAAGGGCGCTTTGAACTAGGTTGTTGTATACCGATTGCAGATTATTATAAAACCTTTCATTAAAAGTAAGTATGTCCCAGACCCCAAAAAGAATCTATCTCTCATCTCCCCATATGTCGGGGGGTGAGATGAAATATATTAAGGAAGCTTTTGATCAGAATTGGATAGCTCCTTTGGGCCCCAATGTGGATGCCTTTGAAGGTTCCCTTGCTGATACCTGTAATGTGAAGTATGCTGCAGCACTGAGCTCAGGAACTGCGGCGATTCATCTTGCATTAATTATGCTTGGGGTTCAGCCTGGGGATGAGGTCATTGTATCTTCCTTTACCTTTTCGGCCACAGTTAATCCTATAATTTATCAAGGTGCCACACCTGTGCTGGTGGATAGCGAAAGCAAAACCTGGAACATGGATCCCGAACTCCTGGAAATTGCCATCAAGGAGCGGATAGCAAAAGGGAAGGTCCCCAAAGCTATAATTACAGTTCATCTTTATGGTATGCCGGCAAGCTTAACTGAGATCATGTCAATAGCTGATCATTATGGGATTCCCGTGATTGAGGATGCTGCAGAGGCCTTGGGCAGCAAGTTTGAGAACAGGCCCCTTGGTTCTTTCGGGAAACTTGGAGTGCTCTCTTTTAATGGCAATAAAATACTTTCAACCTCCGGGGGAGGTGCACTAGTTTCTGACGACAAAGTCCTGATTGATAAAGCGAGGTTTCTTGCAACCCAGGCCAGGGATGAGGCTCCACACTACCAGCATAGTGAGATTGGCTTCAACTACAGGATGAGTAATATCCTGGCCGGTATTGGCAGGGGACAGCTTGAGGTGCTGGAAGAGAGGGTCGCCCAAAGGAGAACCAATTTTGATTTTTACTCTGAGAATCTGAGTCAGATTCAGGGTATTCGCTTTCTGCGGGAACCCGATGATCATTATACTTCAAATTACTGGCTGACAACCATTTTGATCGACCCCCTGCTTACCGGTGTTCAATGGGATTACATTCAAAATGAGCTTGAGAAGGAGAATATTGAAACCAGACCCCTGTGGAAGCCCATGCATCTTCAACCAGTGTTTGAACGTTACCCAGCGTATTTAAACGGTGTTTCCGATGAACTATTTAACATTGGTCTTTGCCTTCCCTCTGGTTCTAACCTAAGAGATGAAGACAGGAGCCGGATTCTGGAAGTATTAAAAAGAACACTGAAACACTAGCGTTTCAGATTCGTATGATAGACCACAAAGCGAAAATTTAGTTCAATGGAGATTATTTCTTTCAGGTTTGTTGCTTTAACAATCCTAGCTGTATTTATTTATTACCTGCTGAACCACAAATATCGAACCGGATATCTGGCCATATTAAGCTGTGCTTTTATTGCAAGTTTGAATTACTTCTTGTTACCATATATCCTTATATACTCCCTTTTCAACTATTATATCGGACTCAAACTCCCCGGCTCCAAAAGGAAAATACTCCTCTACAGAATAGCCATCGCGATCAATATCCTTCAATTGGTTGTTCTTAATTATGCTTCATTTGCCATTGACCCGGTATTTCAGCTGCTAAGCCTGGATGTTCATGTATCAAAACTTGCTGAGATTCTTGTTCCCATTGGTATCTCCTATTTCACACTCCAGGGAATAGGTTACCTGATTAATATTAAAATGGGATGGGAAAAGCCTGATAAGGATTTCCTTGGATTTTTACTTTATATCAGCTTTTTCCCCAAGTTCCTGTCAGGCCCCATTGAACGTTCAAACCATTTTCTTCCGCAGCTCAAAGAGGAAAAGGCTTTCGATCAGAAAATGCTTTCCGACGGACTAAGAATAGCGTTGTTCGGATTTCTGAAAAAAGTAGCCATAGCGAATCAGATGGCGCCTTTTATTACCTCTGTTTTTACTGACATGAACAGTGTAGGTGGAAGCTCGCTTTGGGTCCTTCTTTTTTTATTACCCCTCTATCTCTACTTTGATTTTTCGGGATACACGGACATCGCCATTGGATTCGCAAAAATGTTTGGAATCAACTTACTTCCAAATTTCGACCGGCCATTCTTTGCTCAAAACGTAACTACTTTCTGGAAGAAATTTCACATATCCCTGGCATCGTGGTACGGCGATTATATATTCAGGCAGACGGTTTTTAAGCGAAGAAAATGGGGGATCTATGCCTCCATGTATGCTGTATTTATTACCTGGACCCTTTTTGGCATCTGGCACGGCGCAGGATGGAACTTCATGTTTCTGGGATTATTGCAGGCACTGGCTGTAAATTATGAATTCTTCACCAGAAAGTGGAGGTATCGCTTCTTTGGCAAGTGGCCAAAGTTCCTTAAGGTCTGGTTTGGCCGTATCGTAACATATCTCTTCTACGGGGTATCATTAATCTTCTTTTTCTCTCCCGATCTTTCTTCTGCATTTCATTTTTTCTCAGGTTTATCAGGACTGAATCTCTCCATTATAAATGTTATTTACTATGAAATACCCCTCTCGGCCATTGCACTGAGTCTCGCCTATTTTCTCTATGAGCTGCTCCAGGAGGACTACACCGGTATTTTCAATAGACTGAATACATACTGGTCGAAGGAAACAAGGTGGAACAGAGCATTGAGGTGGACTTTATACGCTGGTGTTCTTTCCATGTTATTTGTTCTTAGTAATCAAGTTCAACAGTTTATTTATGCCCAGTTTTAGCCATGAAACAGTTTACTTTTAAATTTATCGGATTCATTGCTTACTTCATATTTTTCTTTGTTGTAATCAATGCTATATATGTTGCAGTTCTGGCGAAAACCGATTGGAACTTCAGAAACAGGATAGAATCAATGCAATTTGAAGATCCGGATTTTGACCTGCTTGTACTGGGAGCAAGTACTTCATTTGATGCATTTGATGCGGAATTGCTCACCGAAAATGGCATCAAATCTTATAACCTGGCTATGGGTGGAACGACTATAAAGACCAGTTATATTCAGTTGAAAGAGTATCTGGAGAGTTATACCGTCAAGCCTGAATATGTATTGCTTGGTCATAACTCACCCTATGACAAGAATGTGGATAGTGAGGAGATACATCCCCTTGTTGAGCTAACCATGAGTGACCATAAATACACCATTAATGATGTTCCCATATTGAAATTGAAATGGCTGGGGTTTGAGTTCTTAAAGAAAGTAGTGAGCAGCAAGCATCGGGAGGCGGTATTAGCCCTTGGACAGATGAAGTTCAGAAAGGCCATCCCTGACCATACCGATTTCATCGATTCATATCTGGAAATTAGTCTCTTTGAGGACTCCTATTGGTTTGGAGAAATTGCCCACTTGTGCAATCAATATAACCTAAAACTGATCATTATCGAGATGCCTGGTATCAAGTCGACTCAGAATCTGTCAGAGGTGGGTCCCAATGAGCTTCATTTTGAAAATGGACAAACAGCAACACTTTTTAATCTGAATTCAAGAGATTTTTGTACAATTTTTGATAGTGAAAAGGACTGGATCGGGAATTCTCACCTGAATGAATACGGTGCTATAAAATTTACCACAGAGATATTGGGCATAATTAAAAATGATGCTATTTCGGCTTACCAGTGAGAAGGGTGCCTTTTCCATCGTTCTCCACCACATCAATTATTCTAGCGAAGAGCAGTTCAACCGCCATACCCGCAAAATCTCCGTTCGGATGTGAGTTTTCAGGTGACAAAGCATAGTCATCCTTGAAATATAGGCCACCTTCGGTCTGAAGGCTACTGAGATCCCAGAGATAAATATTGTCTTCGGGTTCATCCCATTCCTCCTTTACCCATTTAAAAAATTCCTGGGCTCTTTTTGCCTTTTCTTCGCTGTTATTGGCTTTCACCTGAACTGCACCTGTAAACACGATGAACTTTGTGGATGGAAATTCATGGAGCTTTTCTTTGATGGCTGCATATTGAAGTTTGTAGTTGGCTAAAGTTTTCGTTTTTGAATTGATATCGGGTGTGGCCTGGTCCTCCTCAATATTGCTCACAGGGAAACAGTGTTTGAAGATAATCACCTGGTAATCCTTGGTGAGCATCTCCAGGGTGGGTTCCTCCATATAAGGCGACTCACCTCCGTTTTTCACCCAGATATTGTAGTAATCATAGGGAAAGTTATTCCAGCCATAGGGTGACTTCTTGGGGAAGGCCATTTCCTCTATTAAATAATTTTTCTGATTATCATTGTTATATGATTCAAACAGTGAAGGCAATACTCCTTTGCTATTCATCTTTTTCACAAGCTTATCGCTGATCCTGCCAGCAACTTTGTTTGCTAAGGAACGTGACTCTCCCCTCCAGATAATGCTTCCCGTACTATGATGTAGAAAAATAATACTCAGATCAGGTTCCGGCTCATTCTTTTTGCAGGAAATCAGGGAAATGATCATCAGCAAAACCAGGAAATAGGATAGTTTTGATTTCATGAGATTCACAATTTATTAACAGTGATTAATCAGAATAATGCGTAATTTTATAGTGTATAATCAGCACATAGATCAAATGTAGCAGATTATTTGCTAAAATCCCAAATATTTACATGAATTCAGCGACTTAACATGCTGTTATTTAGGCTATTATAATTAAGACCTAGTAAAACATAACAAACTAGTTATGAAGAAAATAATTCTACTTCTTTTACTCGTTCAAATCGCTTCGATTCAATATGCTCAGATTATTGCCGATCATACTGTGGTAAATCACTATGATGATATACCGCAGGAATACATCAATGAGGTAAAGAAAATGTTACTTGTTATTCCCGGCGAGTCCCATGCAAATGGGTATTTTGAGGGTCTCTTGTCACTGGAGGACCTGGATCCGGCCTATCAGACCAACTGGTCCAGTTCCGGTGCACCTAGTGGACCCACCAGCTCCTACCTTCGGGTAACCAAAGGCACATGGGGTGACTTTGACCATGAGACAGGCTGGATACATTCTTATGGTGAGGAGGATTGGTTCACCAATCCCACAGCACTGTCCAGGACTAAATCGGGGATTAGTTACTGTTATAACAATGGATTAACCATAAGTGCTATTGGTTTTGGCTGGTGTTACGATCAGATAGAAGGTCCCAATACCACGGCAGCCGATCCGGTGTATGGAGTTCGCTGGGCCGGCAGATCCGTGGAGGGTCCTGAAGGGAATCTGGCATGGGGTATCGATGATGAGGATTTTGCTGAAACAGGAAATTCCATTAACATGGATACTTATATCAATGCCACCCAGGAATACATCGACTATTGTGCAAGCAATAATATTCCTACCACCGTATTTTTCACAACGGGGCCGGTAGATGACTACTCCCAGTGAGGATTTCTATGGGGGATATTGAAGCATGAACATTTGAGGAAGTATGTGCGGGCCGATCCTTCGCTTGTATTGTTTGATTATGCCGATATATTATGTTTTGACGATGATGGGTCCGGCTCAACCGACAATTTTAATGGGACTACCTTCCCTGCCATTACACCCACAAATTTATCTCCCATTTCGGCCGGTCATATTTCGAAGGCAGGAGGCGTAAGATTTGCGAAGGCCATGTGGTGGATGTTGGCCAGAATAGCTGGTTGGGATGGAGGTTCAACGGCATTAGATGGAGAACAGGCCAATTTAGTGGAGCCTTCGTTCTGTTTGACCCAAATGCAAATCAAATAGTGATCAGGAATTCTCCGGAATTTGTATCGGGTGAAATGATGTTATATGATATGAGAGGAAGTCTCATTGAGAAAAAGAAGGTCACAGATACTTCAGCTCATTTTGACTCCTCCCTGATTCCCGGAGGTCTTTATATCGTTGTGTTATCAAAAGATACTAATAGATTTACCAAGAAAGTAGTTTCCATCCATCAGCCATGAAAAGAGTAATTTTTATCCTGCTGATTGCTCAGCTATCGATACCACATTTTGGACAGATTATTGCCGATCATACTGTGATTGGGAAGTTTGATGATATTCCTCAAGAGTACATTGATGAGGTAAAGAAGATGTTGGTAATTGTTGCGGGAGAATCCCATACAAATGGATATTTTGAAGGTTTGCTGGCACTGGGAAAGCTTCATCCAAGCCATAAGGTTGAATGGTCAAGCGGGGGATCACCACAAAGATATACGGATAAATACCTCAGGGTGGGTAGAAATACCTGGGGTGATTATGGTTCTGAAACAGGCTGGATAAACTGGTACGGCGAGGAGGATTGGTTTACAAATGAAACAGCCTTAGCAAGGACCAAGGCAGGAATCTCTTATTGTCATGCTAATAATCTAACTATTCGCCATGGATTTGAATGGTGCTCAGATACATTGGGGCCCATTACCATAGGAATGGACCCGTTTATGGAGTTGATTGGGCAGGGCGAGGATGAAGAAGGACCAGAAGGAACAAAGGCATGGGAATTGATGATACAGATCGACATAACAATTCAATTTGTATGGACACTTACATAAGCGCCACACAGTCCTATATTGATTATTGTACAGCCAATAAGATCCCTACCACTATATTTTTTATAACCGGGCCGGTAGACAGTTATTCTGTTGAGGATCATTATCAGGGCTTTCTAAAACACGAACATTTGAGAGCTTACGTGCGGGCCGATCCTTCGAGGATTCTGTTTGATTATGCAGATATTTTATGTTTTGATGACGACGATCGGGCGCCACTGCCACCTGGATGGGCATAGCTATCCGGCCATTACCCAGACGAACCTTACTCCCAGGGCCCCTGGATATCCAAAAGCCGGTTCCATCAGGATCGCAAAGGCCATGTGGTGGAGGCTGGCCAGAATGCAGGATGGGATGGGAGTTGAGCCCCAAATGACTAAACTTATAAAGAAAATACTTATAGTTCTTATTCTTATTCTGATCTCAAAGATGCACTATGTCAGATTATCGCCGACCATACCTGGTTTTGATACGACTTGATACCTCAGGAGTATAATGACGAAGTAAAAAGATGTTGCTTATTGTTGAAGGGAATCTCATTCAAATGGATATTTTGAAGGCCTCTTATTATTCAGGATTTGATTCAAAATATCAGGTTGAATGGTCAAGTTCAGGAGACCTGCAGGAAAACTGATAATTATCTCAAGGCGGGTCGAAATACAGTAGGGTGATTACGACAACGATTTGGGTTTGATAAATTGGTATGGGAAGAAGACTGGTTTACTAATGCAACAGCTTTCGCCAGACAAAACAGGAATCAGTTACTGTCATGATAATAACCTGACTATTAGCGCCATCGGCTTTGGGTGGTGCTATGATCGATTGAAGGTCCCAATACCACAGCAGCCGATAAAGTGTATGGAGTTCGCTGGGCCGGCAGATCCGTTGAGGGTCCTGAAGGGAATCTGGCATGGGGTATTGATGCGGAAGATTTGCTATAACAGGAAATTCCATTTCTATGGATACCTATATCAGTGCCACTCAAGAATATATCAATTATTGTACTGTCAATAATATTCCTACCAAAGTATTTTTTACCATGGAATTAGTGGATGACTAATCTACCGAGGACCATTACGGGGGCTATCTGAAACATGAACATCTAAGGTAGTATGTGCGGGCCAATCCTTCGCTCATATTGTTTGATTATGCCGACATATTATGTTTTGACGATGATGGATCAGGTACACGGACAGTTCTAATGGGACTACCTTTCCTGCCATTACACCCACAAATTTGTCTCCCGTTTGGCCGGTCATATATTGAAAGCAGGAGGCGTAACATTGGCCAAGGCCATGTGGTGGATGCTGGCCAGAATGGCGGGATGGCAAGCGCTGATACTGACAACGAAGTGACTCTGGTGACTTCAATTTCAGTTACCGCAGAAGGAGGCTCTGCAGTAATCGACCCCACGATGCAGGGACCCTTCAGCTTAGTACTCAGGTTAGTCCTGAGAGTGCAACAGTTTGAAAGTATTACCTGGTCTCTGCTTGAAGGTACCGGGAAGGCTTCCTTAAGCAGTTCCGGCTTGTCACCGCTGAATCTAACGGAACTGTCACTGCGCGTGCCACTGCAAATGACGGGAGCGGGGTATATGATGAGCTCATAGTAACTATAGAAAATCAAATAAGCTCATCAATATCAGAGTATAGCACCGGGACAAATAATTTCGAGATAGTTATCGGCAGAGATGTTTTTGAGATCTATTTGCAGGATGGGTTTTCTGCAAATCAGACGAACCTTTATGATGTGTCTGGACGACTAATCACAAAAGAGGTTTTTAATGGAAATTACTGTCAGATTGAAACCGGAAATCTCCCTGAAGGTATCTATATAATACAGGTTCTTTCAGAATCAATGTTGTACAGATCTAAAAAGATCTTTAAGCCCTGAAAATGGGAAGAAAGCAGGTTTCCAGGGAACATTTATTAACAGGACTTCCGATAGTCAATGGAATTAAAATAAGCCTGCATTTTTCGCTTAAGTATTGTCAGCTTTTGACAAATAACTTAAAATGCACGATAAACAGACCATTGCTGGCTGTAAATCTGGTATAGTGATGTATTAGACACCTTCCCAATCCAAACCTGTTTAGAGCTCAACAAATCACTCCTTTAGCACTGTTGGTCAAATCTGTCCCTTTTGTTGCTGTTTTTGGTATGTGAATTACTTAACTTCGAATGAAAGAATTCGCTTAAAAAGAATTGAATATCAAAGTCACAAACAAGGCGGTTTATTTATTATGATCAGGAGATTATATCCCAGTTTGTTCAATTATTGAGTCTCAAAGCAAGGGTATTTTTTAGAAAGCATTCACTTGCCTCGCTGGATGGTATTTGCTTTTGATGGAGGAGCTGTTTTTCTCACTTTCTTTTTTCGTATCTTTTAAGATATAATTTTTTACTTGGGTGACTTACTATGTTCATGGCGCTGAAGCAGTCACTTGTGGTTGTTGGTGTCTTTAGTGTATTTGAACTAGTATTCAGGTCCTTTGCAGGTTTGATCCGACATACCACCATCAGTGATATTTTTAATGTTCTTCTGACCACCACATTGGCTTGGCAGTATTGATGATTTCACTTTTGTAGGTAAGATTTCGGAGTGGAAAGCTACTTTTCATTATTCCAGGATCTATCCTGGTCATTCATTATGTCACTATCAATGCATTTCTTATTATCTCCAGGATCTCGGTGAAAATGTTTTACGAAATGGTTTCAGTGAGGCCGGCAAATAAGAAGAATGTAATTATTTATGGAGCCGGAGCCATGGGGGTCATTGTTAAGAGGGTGATTAGCAGTGATACGGAAAATGACTATAATATTGTGGCATTTCTGGATGGGGATAAGAAACTTCAGCGCAAGATCCTGAATGGTATACCTGTTTTCAGTCCTGATAAGCTGACAGTGAAACTTCCTGGAAAAGAACAAAGTGAAGACCATGATCTTTGCCATTAATGATATTGCCCCATCCAAGAAGAGTGATATCTATCGTTCTGCAGTTGATCTGGGACTTGAAGTTCTCCAGATTCCGGTAGTTTCTGACTGGCTCAATGGTTCCTTCGAAGTGAAGCAGCTGAAAAAAATCAGGGTTCAGGACCTGCTCAGCAGGGATCCCATCCAATTCAATATGAAAAGGATTGCTGATGGACTGCGTGACCGGACCATTCTGGTTACCGGGGCAGCAGGTTCCATTGGTTCGGAAATTGTCAGGCAACTGACCAGGTTTAATGTTGGCGAAACTGGTGCTGGTCGATAATGCGGAAACTCCTATGTTTAATCTGGAGAATGAGCTCACCGAGCATTTTGCCCATGCCCCGGTCAGGACCATTCTGGCCGATGTGACCGATCAGACCAGAATGGAAAGGATATTCAGAGAATACCATCCCGATTTTGTATTTCATGCTGCTGCCTACAAGCATGTTCCCTTGATGGAGCAAAATCCCTATGAAGCAGTCAGGGTCAATGTGGGAGGTACAACCATCCTGACCAACCTGTCTGTGAAATACGGGGTAGAGAAATTTGTGATGGTCTCCACCGATAAGGCAGTGAATCCAACCAATGTGATGGGTGCTTCCAAACGTACCTGTGAGCAGATCCTTCGTTCCAGGTCCAGTCTGGACGGCAACAAGACCCAATTTGTAATCACCAGGTTTGGAAATGTACTTGGGTTCAAACGGATCGGTGATTCCGATCTTCAGAAGGCAGATTGAAGAAGGCGGACCGGTTACGGTGACCCATCCGGATATTACCCGCTACTTTATGACCATACCTGAAGCCTGTCAGCTTGGTTCTTGAGGCTGGTTTTATGGGATCGGGAGGTGAAATATTCGTATTTGATATGGGCGAACCGGTGAAGATTGTTGATCTTGCCAGGCAAATGATCAAGTTATCCGGTTATGAACCCGACAAAGACATTAAGATTGAATTCACCGGATTGCGTCCGGGCGAGAAGCTATATGAGGAATTGCTGACTGACCAGGAAAAGACACTGCCCACCTATAACAGTAAGGTGAAGATTGCCGAGGTGGCAGACTTTGACCACGAAGCAACCCTGGCAAAAACCGTCTCACTGCTTCAGTCCTGCTATAGACTAAGCGAAGAGGAGCTGGTAAGAAAATTGTCAGCCATTGTTCCGGAGTATAATTCCAGCAACAGCAAATTTCTCCAGCAACTGGACAGTAGATAAAAGATTAGTGAAGATGGAGCTCTATCCCGATTAATTCAGTTGTTTCATGATCATAGACCATATCTGTTTTGCCGTCAAAGACCTTGATGCTGCTATCGTCCAGTGGACCGGTACATTTGAATATGAGCAGCTGACTGAAATTGTCACAAATACCCATCAGTTAGTGAAGCCTGGAGGTCTATCCAGACTGATCCGAAGTGGATCGCCAGCAGCTTATATGCGGCCTCTATGCATACCCAAGATTGCCTCTTACTCCTTAACAAATGTATGTTTACTGTCTCCTTCCTTTGTATGCAGGAGGATCAGATATACTCCATTTTTCAGTCCACTCACATCCACTTCCCCGCTGGAAGTATTTCCCTGCATCATCCTGCGGCCTGTAAAATCCATAATATGGTAGCTAAGCTCAGCATTCATCGCATGGGATCTGGTATTCCATTCAATCCTTAGAGTGTTCTTAACAGGATTCGGATAAACATGAATGGCAGGTGTCACATTCCTGCTTTGGAATAGGTATACTGGTCATCGATAACAAGTCTGTGAGTCGAGGTTGTTGCCCCAGCCTTCAGCGTTTCATCGGTAGTAAATCCCTCCACCCGGAACAGCAGCTATCTCCGTTGATAAAGGGGTGATTGTTCCAGTAATAGAGGGTGTCACTTAAGTCCTCTGCAATTGGTATCCAGGATGACTCCAAGGTCGGTGCTGTAAGTCAGATCGAAGAGCAGGGGCCGGCCGTCATCGGGATTTTCAACTTCCCACTGTATGGGATAGTTTTCGTTCCAGTGCTTGATGGGCCGGGTAATCTTTATGAGCGGCTCTTCATAGCTTTTCAGCAGCTCGGCAAAGCCAATCCCGCTCACGGGACTCCCGTTAACAGTTCCCGATGCGGTGGTAGCACCTTCAAAGAAATCTAAAGGGAGCCTCACCTCTGAATTATTATGCAGTGTTGAAAAACTCAGGTCCATTTGATTTATTTCTGAAGTTAATCTCCAGCTCTGGGCATAGCAATTTTCCGATAGCGGCATACGTGCCCAGGATAATCGCTCCAGCTCAAAATCATGAGTGGTGTATTGCGTCTCCTCATCCATATACACCGATAATATGCCTGTAGGCGGAGTCATCGGGCAGCTGTTTATCCGGGGTAAAAAGGTTCCATATATTCAGATCCATACCGTTGGAGAGCTGCAGGAAGAACCATTCGTATTTCTCTTCGGTGTGCGGATTAAAGGTTCCGTACTGCCTGTCGATCCAGGCCGAACCGGTGACCGTTTCATTGTTCCCTTCAAATGTAAGTGTACCTTCAACCAGACTCTCGGTAAGGGAGTAATAGTAAGTATAGCTTTCGGCACCCTGGTTAAAGAGGCCATCACCTCCGGGTATAAGAGGAGCTTTCTGAGAAACAGTCGACAGGGTGATGCCGTTGGCTCCGGCAGAGGCTGACAGCTCATATTCGAATGGAATCAGCGTATCATCGCCTTCCTCCTTATGTACCCAGTATTCATTGACAAAGTTAAGCAGCCTGGCATCGATGTGCAGATGATCGGTAGCCAGGTCCACATAATTCAGCACCATTGTTTCGGTATGAAATTCTCCGGTGAGATCGTTGGAGATATTTAAAATCCTGAACCCGTCGAAAGAAAAGCCCAGGGTATCCTCTGGATAATAGAAATATGTGAGCATAAAGCTATAAGGAGTCCCCGATTCTGTTCCTTCCAGGTGCCCGGCAATATACCACCATTCAATGGCCTCTTCCGAATGCCACCCTTCATCCACAGGAAAGGAGATCAGACTTCCCTCTGGGGTATAGGGATAAACCTTCCAGGCCTGGCCCTCAAGCGCCACAGGCACTGCGGTGATCAGGAGGATGCTTAAAAGAAATATGTGTCTGCAGCGGAACAAAACGTTTGTTTAAGAGCAGCCTAAACAACCTTCGCTTTCTTTCAATCGCTTGTTATGACAGCGGATCTCATCATGCTTCACGCAGGAAATACCCTTCTTGCGCATTTCACGGTTGTGTCCTACCCTGTATTCCGGGAACTTACCTTTCTTTTTTATAAGTATATTAAGCATCATCCCTGCCATGGAGAGGCTAAGGAGAACAACGGCTAGTATCAGGATCTTTAAAAACATCTGAACAATAAAGAAATTAACTTGTCTGAATGATGAATATGGTCGTCACAAAGATAGTAAACTACCCAATATGTCGGAAAACTCTTTTGAATTGAGCAGGGAGGAGGTCCTGTCCGATTTCAGACTGGCCTGCCTGAGCAGGGAGATTGCCCTTCTGGCCCGCAAGGAAGTACTTTCAGGGAAAGCTAAATTCGGGATTTTCGGGGATGGTAAAGAGCTGGCACAGATAGCACTGGCCCGGAATTTCAGGGAGGGCGACTGGCGTTCGGGCTATTACCGGGACCACACTTTTATGATGGCCACGGGCACCACCAATGCGGAGCAGTTCTTCTACCAGGTTTACGGCCATACCGATGAGATCCTTAATCCGGGCAGTGCAGGAAGGAATTTTAACAACCATTTTGCAAGCCGCAGCATTAATCCCGACGGGAGCTGGAACAATCTGATGGAAATGAAAAACTCCTGCGCGGATCTCTCCCCCACAGCCGGACAGATGCCCAGGCTGGTGGGCCTGGGATATGCTTCCAAACTCTTCAGAGAGAACCCTGAACTTTCAGGGATGACAAATTTCTCCAGGGGAGGCAACGAAGTGGCATTTGGGACCATCGGGGATGCTGCCACGGCGGAGGGCCATTTCTTCGAGGCCATGAACGCAGCAGCGGTACTTCAGATACCGGTGGCCATGAGTGTCTGGGATGATGGCTATGGTATCTCGGTGACCAAAGACAAGCAGATAGTAAAAGAAAGTGTCTCCCGGGCGCTGGAAGGCTTCCGGAAAGAGGAGGGAAGCAATGGCATTCTGATCTACCACCTCAGGGGTTGGGATTACCCGGCTATGGTGAAAACTCTTTGCTGAAGGGGTAAGCCGGTGTCGTGAGGAACATGTCCCGGTTCTATTTCATGTGGATGAGATGGTGCAGCCCATGGGACACTCTACCTCGGGGAGCCATGAGCGTTATAAGTCCAGGGAAAGACTCCAATGGGAAGCAGATCATGATCCTCTTGTAAAGATGGAGCAGTGGATGCTGGAGAGTGGCCTGGCCGGTGAAGCAGAACTCAGCTTGCTGAAGGATGAAGTGGAGGCAGAGGCCAGGAGAGCCCGTGATATTGCATGGAAAAACTATACGGAGCCCATAAAGAAGGAACGTGAAGAGTCTGCTCCGGATTATTGATAAGCGGAGTTGTGAGTGTGCAAAGGAGGGGGTGGACAAGCTGGGGATCCTTAGCCGGGACCTGAAGCGGATCGTTAATCCTGTCCGGCGGGATATCCAGGGGACCGCCAAGCGCATTATGAGGCATCTGTGTACCGATTGTCCCATTCGGGGAGAGCTGCAATCCTCTGTTTCCCAATGGCTGGCAACGTATAAGGAAGAGAACAGGAAGCGATACAGCACCCATCTCTATTCAGAAACCGACCGCTCCCCGCTGAAGGTGAAAGCGCTTCCCCCGGAATACGATGAAAATCCGGAAAGGATCACAGGAAGGGAAGTGCTCAGGGACAACTTCGATGCACTGCTGGCCTCCGATCCCAGGATTGTAATCTTTGGCGAGGATGCTGGAAAAATCGGGGATGTGAATAAAAGCCTGGAGGGATTACAGGCCAAATATGGTGAATGGCGCGTCACCGATACAGGGATCAGGGAAACCACCATTGTGGGTCAGGGTGTGGGAATGGCCCTAAGGGGATTACGCCCCATTGCAGAAATTCAATATTTTGATTACATCCTTTATGCCCTGGAAACCATTAGTGATGATCTGGCATCCCTTCACTGGCGGACCAAAGGTTCACAGATTGCTCCACTGATTATCCGCACCCGCGGACACAGACTGGAAGGGATCTGGCACTCAGGCTCTCCCCTTAGCATGGTGATCAACTCCATAAGGGGAGTACATGTTTGTGTCCCCCGAAACATGACCCAGGCAGCCGGGATGTATAATACCCTGCTGCAGGGAGAAGATCCTGCCCTGGTGATTGAACCTCTCAAGGTATATGGACTCAGGGAGGACCGGCCCCGGAATATGGGAGCCTTTCGCATCCCCCTGGGTCAACCCGAGGTGGTTATGGAGGGAAGGGATATCACCGTGGTAACTTATGGAGCCTGTGTCAGGATTGCAGAGAAAGCAGCAGAGCAACTGGCTGAATTTAATATCCATTTGGAGCTCATTGATGTGCAGACCCTGCTTCCCTTTGACCTGGATCATAGGATTGTTGAGTCGGTAAAAAAGACCGGCCGGGTTCTCTTCTTTGATGAGGACGTACCCGGTGGAGCAACTGCCTTTATGATGCAGAAGGTACTGGAGGAGCAAAAGGCCTACTACTACCTGGATGCAGAGCCCACCACAGTGACGGCCCAGGAGCACCGGCCTGCTTATAGCTCCGACGGGGACTACTTCTCAAATCCCAATGCTGAGGATCTTTTTGAAGCTATCTACAGGATCATGAATGAGTCTGATCCCACTAAATTTCCGGGCATTTACTGACAAACGGCACTGATTAAACGGCCGAAGGCTTCCAGGCTTAAACGAATACCCTGAAAGTGGAAAACCCGTCCAAATCAGCACATTCGGACACTGGTATTATCAAAAGCTTCATTCGTCATATAATCACCAGACTGACAGGTATATATAGATGTAATTTTGTAAATTACCTATGGTTTTAAGCGCATTTTAGCCAATATCTATTTGAGGGGGTTATTCCGGCCGGGATGACCCCTCTCTTTTTCAGAACCATGCCATAACGCCTGTGGCATCTTCGGATACTGAATATTTATCGCTTCGCTATATATGGCACCAGGTTCTCAGTTAATAGTAAACCTGTTTTAATATGCTTCCATGCTTACCCATATCTGCCGAACTGGATTCAGATGGTGTTTTGAAGGTGCCTTAAGAGCTTTAATTTCAGCGAAGCTAAAGAATACATCTGAGCGAATAAGCGGCATGTTCCTTTAAACATCTCTACGTTCTTCGTCCGTGAGGGCCCTTCTGTTCAGGCTCATCATCGCTGTAGCGGCGGATCTTGTAGTTGAGGTAGGCAAAGAGGATGCTGAAAAGCGGACTTAAGATGTTGAAGAAGGCAAAGGGCACATACTCCATGGTGGGAACGCCCAGAACCCTGGATTGTGTGGCTCCGCAGGTGTTCCAGGGGACCAGCACAGAGGTGATGGTTCCGCCATCTTCCAGGGTGCGGCTCAGCACCTCGGGTTTCAAACCCCTCTTCTTATATGAATCGGCAAACATCCGCCCGGGTACCACAATGGCAATATACTGGTCCGATGCGGTGATATTGAAGAAGATGCTGGTGGCAATGGTGGTGGTGACCAGTGAACCGGTGGACTTGGCCCAGCGGATAACCGAAGAAGTAATTTTCACCAGCAATCCGGCCGACTCCATGGTACCGCCAAAAACCATGGCCGAAAGAATAAGCCAGATGGTATTAAGCATCCCACGCATCCCTGTGCTGGAAAGTAATTCATTGACCATCTCGTTGGGGGTGGTGATGGCGACATCTCCAAAGATCGATTGCATCACCGAAAGATAGGATGCCTTGAACAGGGAGGTGGTCGTGGCATCCAGTCCCAGCGCTACCTCACGTATAAGGTGTGGCTGAAAGATAATGGCAAAGACTCCGCCCATCAGTGAGCCGGCCAACAGGGCGGGCAAAGGGGGGATTTTCTTGATAATTATAAAGATCAGAAAGGCAGGAACCAGCATCAGCCAGGGGCTCACGTTAAACTTGGAGCCAATGGCCTCCAATACCAGTTCAATATCACCGGGCGTGGCTTCAAATTTATAGGTAAAGCCGATGATCAGGAAGATGACCAGCGTTACCGACATGGCCGGCACGGTGGTGATGGTCATATAGCGGATGTGGGTAAAGAGATCGGTTCCGGCCATGGCAGGGGCCAGGTTGGTTGTGTCGGACAGGGGTGACATCTTATCGCCAAAATAGGCGCCGGAGATGACCGCTCCCGCGATCAGGCCTTCGCTGATACCCAGTGCCTGACCCACTCCGATCAGGGCAATACCAATGGTGGCCACGGTAGACCAGGATGAGCCGGTGGCCAGGGATACCAAGCCTGCAATGATTACTGTTGCAAACAGGAATATTTTAGGATGAAAGACCTGAAGCCCGTAATATATCAGCGTTGGAACCACACCGCTCAGCAACCAGGTACCTGCCAGTGCACCAATCATCAGCAGGATTAAAATGGATGGCATGGCCGATCCGATGCTCCTTACCATGCTTTCGCGGATATGTGGCCATTTCACGCCCAGGGTGATGGCTACAATACCTGCTACTGCCGATGCAAGGATTAAAGCAAACTGATTGGCACCATCCAGGGTATGATCACCAAAATAATTTACATTCAGAACCAGTAAGGTGATCAATACAGCAATGGGGATCAGGGCTTGAAAAAGGTTGGGTTTCCTTGGTTCTTCAGTACTCATAAGCTATCTGGCATAAGCCGTCAAGATACTATTTTTCTGCCATGTTCGTTTTATTTAAAATAAAAATGGCGTAACTTGTGTAACTGACAAGTATTGAAAAAATGGACCTGAATATCGATTTTTTCCATATTGTGAATGATAATGTTGCAGAAAGAGGGAATATCCTGATTTCTGAACCCTTTCTGGGCGATAACTATTTCCGCCGCTCGGTGGTGTATCTGACCGAGAACAATCAAGAAGGTTCCCTTGGCTTTGTATTGAATAAACCCATCGGGGTAAGCATCAACGAGATAGTTGACGATTTTCCGAAGTCGGATTTTACCATCTCGGTGGGCGGACCGGTTAGTAACAATACGGTCCATTATATACACACCCTGGGGGCCCGGGTTCCCGACAGTGTGCTGGTTGCCGATGGCATATTCTGGGGCGGAGATTTTGAATTGATCAAAGAGCTTATTGCCGAGGGCTCGGTAAAACCACACGAACTTAGGTTTTTCCTGGGTTATGCAGGCTGGTCTCCTGATCAGCTGGATGGAGAAATGCAGGAACATGCCTGGCTGGTGGGAAGAATCCCTCCGCGTATGGTTATGCAGGAAGTGAATCCTGAATTCTGGAAAAAGACGCTGGCCAGCTACAATAACAAGTACCGGGCCTGGGCCAACTTCCCCGAGGACCCCGGCCTCAATTAGTCCCAGCACTCAGTAATACATCCCACTAACCTATTAACTCACTAACCGAATAATTGAGCTTCAGTCAATTTTCCCCAACACCTCTCGCAGATCACTATTCGAATCAATGAGGATGCATCTCAGCCCCGCTGCCTCACCAGCCTCCACATCCCGTCTGAGCATCGCCGATCATCCAGGAGCTCGCAGGGTCGATCCCAAAACGTGCCAGCGCTTTTTCGATCATCAGGGGCATGGGTTTGCGGCAGAGACAGTTCTCCACCATATGGTGGTGGGGACAGTAATAGATCTCATCCAGGTGCACACCCTTTGCTTCCAGCATGGACCGAAGATGATCATGCAGCAGCTCCACATCTTCGGTGCTGTATTCTCCTTTGCTGATCCCTCCCTGGTTGGTAATCACAATCAGCATGTATCCTCTCGCTTGCAGTTCAGCCAGGGTTTCAGCTACTCCGGGATTGAGCATTAATTCTTCCTTGCGCCAGATGTAGTAGTGGTCGCAGTTATTATTGATGCATCCGTCTCTGTCCAGGAATATCGCTTTTTTCATCGGTTCATAAGCTTATCGATAAATACCAGAAAAAGAGAGGGTTCCAGCAGGATGGGAAAAACAAATCCCACCACGGCACCCCAGAAATGGGCAGAGTGGTTGATATTGTCGCTGCTGCGCCTGCTCATGTAGCTGGAGTAGATCAGGTAGAGAACGCCAAAGACAATCCCCGGGATGGGTAGTATCATATAGAAGTAGATCTTTTCCAGGGGGGCAAAGAAAATATAAGTGAAAACAATGGCAGAAACAGCCCCAGATGCTCCCACGGCAGTGTAGCTTTCGTTATCCCGGTACCTGGCGATGGTGGTGACAGATGCCAGAGCGATACCTGACACATAGAGCAGGATGAAAAAGAAGGGTCCGGAGAAAATCAGCCCGGCGGCCTCCATCTCCGAAAAAACCCTGTTCTATATAGTGTCCGAAGGAGTATAGTACCAGCATATTGATCCCCAGGTGAAAGTAGTCGGCATGGAGAAAGGCGTGGGTAAAGATCCGGTAATACTCCCTTTTATGCACGATACGAGCAGGAGCGAGGTCAAATTTGTAGAACAGCTCCTTTCGCCTGAAGGCTGCCACCGAAGTGAGAACGGTGATGATGACGATAATCAGGGTAATCACAGGCAGGCAGATTAAGTGTGCAGGATTTTAAAGATCAGTTCGCGGGTCAGTTCGCTTGAAGGGGTGGTGTTGCCTTCGTAGCCCTTGGATCGCATATCATAGATGCGCAGCAGGGAGATGATTTCCACCAGCCGGGCAGCTGAATAACGTTTGGCGGCAGCTTCGTAATCCTTTACAAAGAAGGGATTGACCTTAAGTACAGCCGCCAGGTTCTGTTTGCTTTTATCCTTGGTATAGTGAAACAACAACAGCTTGGAAAAGAAGTAATAGAGCGAAATAACGGTCAGGGGGAAGGGATACTTTTTCTCGTTCTCGGCAAAGTAGTTTATAATCCTGTTTGCCTTTAGCACATCCCGCCTCCCAAGCGCCTCCTGCAGTTCAAACTGGTTGAAATCCTTGCTGAAGCCAATGTGTTTTTCCACCAGGGCGGGGGTGATGGTTTCGCCCTTCTTCCCGATGGCCATCATCAGTTTCTCCACCTCGTTAACAATTTTCGACAGGTCGCTCCCCAGGAATTCTGCCAGCAGGGCAGCTGCCTTGGGCTCTATCCGGTAATGTTGCTTGGAGGCATAGCCCGCAATCCACCCAGGCACCTGGTTTTCGTAGATCTTCTTTGACTCGTACCAGACCGCCTGTTTCTCCAGGAGCTTAAAAATCTTCTGGCGCTTGTCGGGTTTTTTGTACTTGTAATTAATCACCAGCAGGGTGGAGGGCTGTGGATGTTCTATATAGTGAATCAGCTCGGCAAAGCTCTTCATGTCCTGGGCCTCTTTCAGAATCACCACCTGGTGAGAGGCCATCATGGGGAAGCGTCGTGCCAGGTCAGAAACCTGCGCGGCTTCGGAATCCTTCCCGTAAAGGATGGTCTGGTTAAAACTCTGTTCGGCCTCTGTAAGGACATTTCCGGCAATGTATGAGGTCGCCAGGTCGATGTAATATGGCTCCTCTCCCCACAGGAAATAAACCGGTTTGTAGACCTTGTTCTTCAGGTCGCCGATGAGCTGGTCGTAGGTCATTCCCAAAACTACTTAAAATTTCAGGTGTTTCACCGATTCCCGGTGGTCGATGATCTCATGCAGGGATTCAATGCCTATCTCCAGGTGCATCTTTGCAAAATTCTCCGTGACCATCTTGTCGCTAGCCTGGGTTTTTACCCCCTCCGGGATCATGGGCTGATCAGAGACCAGCAGCAGGGCTCCGGTAGGGATCCCGTTGGCAAAGCCCACCGTAAAGAGTGTGGCTGTTTCCATATCAATGGCCATGCTCCGCACCTGTCTCAGGTATTTTTTGAATTTGTTGTCGTGTTCCCACACCCGCCGGTTGGTGGAGTATACCGTACCGGTCCAGTAGTCCTTACCCAGGTTCCGGATGGTGGTGGAAACGGCTCTTTGCAGATTAAATGAAGGCAGGGCAGGTACTTCGTGAGGCATATAGTCATCGGAGGTTCCTTCACCCCGTATGGCGGCAATGGGCAGGATGAAGTCGCCCAGTGAATTCTTCTTTTTTAAGCCCCCGCATTTTCCCAGGAACAGCACGGCTTTGGGACTGGCAGCTGCCAGCAGATCCATGACCGTGGCCGCATTGGCGCTCCCCATGCCGAAATTGATCATGGTGATCCCGTTGAAGGTGGCCGCTGGCATGGCAACCTTACTGTCCACCACCTGGGTATTTCCAATGGCACAGAACTCATCCAGGTAGCCTTTGAAATTTGTAAGCAGAATATGTTTCCCGATCTCCTCTGTTGCAACCCCTGTATAGCGGGGGAGCCAGTTCTCGGTGATTTCCTTTTTCGTTTTCATCCGATCTTTGTTACCTTGTAAACTCATGCGAAGATAAGCCATTTCATGCGAAAACTGAATCTTCCGGCCTATGATTTCAGGTACAAAACCGAAGGCGAGAGTCGTTTGGTGCTGGATGTTTATAGAAAACGCTTTGTCAAGCTCACTCCTGAGGAGGAAGTGCGGCAGCGATTTGCCCGTTACCTGTTGGAAGAGAAGGGATTCCCGGCTTCACTGGTGATGACGGAGTATTCCTTAAAAGTGAATAAGCTCTCGCGAAGATGCGATATCCTGGTGCACAAACCGGTCGGTCATCCTGCCGTACTTGTGGAGTGCAAGGCGCCTGAGGTAAACATCAGCCAGGCTACCTTCGACCAGGTGGCGCGTTATAACCTGGCCTTCAGGGTGCGCTACCTGATGGTGACCAACGGACTGAAGCATTACTGTTGCGAACTTGATTTTGAGACTGGTAAAATCTCATTTCTTAAGGAAATTCCAACTTATGAATCCTTAGTAGTTAATAGTTAGCACTTAGTTTACTAAGCAATAACCATTAACTATTAACTTTTTGGAACAATAGTTCATCTTCGTAAGTGCTCCCATTAAACAACCACTCCCTTTTTTTGCCACATTCCTCGAAACCTGCCTCATTAAAGAGTTTGATGCTGGCCTTGTTTCCGGCAGCAATGTTGCAGTAGATCTGGTGGAGGTGTAAAACATCAAAGCAATAGGCTGTCATGGTCTCAAGGGCTTCCCTGGCGTAACCCTGTCTTCTGTCGGATGGATCAGCAATAAGGATACCCAGGCCTGCCCGGTGGTGGTGGGGATCAAAATCGAAGAGGTCAACTGCACCAAGGGGACGGTGCTTGTCCTTCAGCTGGATTATCAGGCGAAGTTGTTTCGCCTGGTAGATATCTTTCGTAGCATGCTCCAGGTATTGCTTCAGGATGTACCTGGAAAAGGGGGCGAGGGTTCCGCTTACCTGCCATATGGAAGGTTCATTCTCCCAGATATACAGGAGATCCAGGTCTTCGGGTTCCGGAGCTCTGAGGGAGATGGTTTTATTCTCCAGGATCTTCACGCTACTTCTGCTTATAGGAAATCACCTTGTAGGTCGACTTTTCACCTGCCAGTGCCTTAAAAGAGTCGGTTTCAGAATCATAGAGTACTTCGATCTCCTCGCCGGTTTCCACATTCATCAGAATAATGGCAAAGTCCTTCTGACTTATTTCCGGAGGATCCACGGCCAGTGTGAGCCCTTCGCCCACAAAGCCTTCTGCATTAAGAATCTCCACATACCACAGGTCGCGCATTCCAATCGCATCATTGGTGAACCTGGTATAGAGGGCCTGCAGTCCGTTGTTGATGGGGACATAAAAGGTATTATCGCTGGTGGTATTCAGTGGATATCCTATGTTGGTTGGTTGTGACCAGTTGCCAGTCTTATCCAGTTCACATCTGAAAATATCGTATCCCCCCATATTAAAATGCCCCTTGGAAGCAAAAATCAGGCGTTCACCTGTGGGAGCCACAAAAACAGAGCTTTCATCTTTATCCGTATTGATCTCATCTCCCATATTTATGGGCTTGCCCCACACTCCTTCGCTGTCCTTTTCGGAGGTCCACAGGTCAAGACCTCCCTCGCCGCCATTACGGTCACTGGAAAGATAAATAATCCGTCCATCCTGACTGAAGGAGGCATGGTCTTCATTGGAACCGGAATTAATATCTCCCTCAATGGCTTCGGCCGGGCTCCAGACATTGCCATTAAAGGTACTGATCCAGATATCCGTATTACGTTTTTTTTCGCTTTTAACCAGCAAGAGTTGTGTTCCATCGAAGGAGAGTCCGGTGGGCAGGAGGTCTCCGTCCGAAACGATTTGGGGTGTGATCAGGATGGGAACGCTCCATTGATTGTTCTCCCGTACGGACATATAGATCGCTTCGTAGAAAGTCTTGCTAGTAGCCCAGACCATAACCCTGCCATTCCCGGAAATCACTCCGTTATAATCATCACTGGTACTGTTGATGGGCTCGTTGAAATACAGTCCGCGCATATTAATTTCAGCATCCCTGATAATCTTAGCTCTTTCAACTGCCAGTACAGCATCCTCTGTGATTCGCACATTGTAATTGGATTCAAAATCTTTCAATTCCCTGAACCTGTCAAGAGCATCAAGGGCTTTATCCATCTCGTTGATCTTGGAATAAGCTTCGGCCAGATAAAACCATGTGTGGTGCGGGGCTTGTTTTTCCTTGTACTTTTCTTTCTTGTATTTAAGGGTGATGTTTTGCGTGGCCTCAAGGAAGTAGGGGATCCCTTTCTCTTCCTGTCCCTGAATGTTGTTATAGCACATGCCAAGCCAGTATTTGACATTGGCATTATAAGGCTCAAGACTGAGAACCTCATAAAACAGATAAGCTGCTTCCTCAAAATCCTCCACTTCTTCATAGAAAAAGAGAGCGTCATAGAAATTATTCTCTGCCATCTGGGCATAGAGTGTAACAGCAATCACGCATTGCAATAATAATAAAGACAGGAGTCTCTTCATACCTAATTGGTTAGGGAACTACTCATCCAGCTTTAAATGATCAGGAATCTCCACTTTTTCCATTTCAATAATCACGCCATCAATAAGGCTGACGTTGAATTCCACCCTCCGGTTCAGCATCCTTCCATCGGGAGCATCTCTCTGATCCCTGGTGGTATTCCTGGCTACATTTTCACTTTCACTCATACCGATAACCTTCATGCGTTCGCTGGGAATTCCGTTAAGTATCAAGTACTTGTAAACGGCTTCTGCACGATTAACAGAAAGGCGCTGGTTGTACTCAAATGTGCCTTTGGAATCGGTGTGCCCGGTAATTTCAAGTTTAAGTGGGCTGTGTTTTTCAAGTATGGAGGTGAGGATATCCAGTTTTGCCAAACTCTCTTTGTCAAGGGTATAGCTATCGAAATCAAAATAGATAGGCCTCAGGTAATATTTCTCAGGTGTAGCCTCTACTTCCAGTTCAGGCTCGGGCTCTGGAGTCTCTTCGGCAACGACCTCTTCCACCTCTTCCTCTTCCAGGCTTACCGGAACAGGTACCTGGTCCCGACCAATCATTTCAAATTTGAAAAGATCATATTGTGCCATTTTTCCATGGGTAAAGATAAAGGAGAAGTTCTCCTCACTTACCCCTTCCGGTGCGAAGGTGTAGTCATCATCGGAGGTGTTAAGCGGATAACCCAGGTTAACGGGCACTGCGGCAAAGCCTCCATCTTCATTCAATTCTGAATAGAACTGATCGAATCCTCCCATGGTACTGTGACCCTGGGAACTGAAATAAAGCAGCTTACCATCCGGGCTCATACTTGGGGCATCCTCATTTAATATGGTATTGATACCCGGTCCAAGATTCACAGGTTCCCCCCAGCTACCATCGTCCTGCAAGTCGCTGCGGAAAATATCCATGCCACCAAGAGACTCTTTACGGTTGCTGGTGAAGTAGATGGACTTGCCATCGGGTGAAAAGCAGGCATGACCCTCGTAATACTTGGAGTTGATCGGTTTACCCAGGGAAACTGCCGGGTTCCAGCGGTTGTTCTCGTAGACCGACATATAGATATTGCTTGTGAACTGGTCTGTAACAGCAAGTAACATTTTTTTGCCATCGTAAGACAGGCCTACCGCATCCATGTTTCCATCGGAAGCCACCGAAGGGGTTATGTTCATGGGTCGGCCCCATACTTCCCCATTCTTGACTGCCACGTAAATACCATTGTAAAATGGGTTCTTTCCCATGAAGACTATGGTCTGCAGGTCGCCCGACACCTGCATATTATATCTTGAGCTATGGGTCTCCTGAAGCTGGCCCAGGTTCCCGACACTAATTTCAACCGGACTGGCTGTGCCCACCAGTGCATTTCCACAGGCCAGGATCTGCTGGTCCACATAGGCCTGAAGGGTCACATCTTTGGAATCAATGTATTTGGCAAAAGCGTTATACTTCTCAATGGCCTTATCAATCTCCATATTGATCCTGTAAGCATTACCCAGGTAAAGAAGTGCATCGGGTGGAGCATCCTTCTCCCCAAATTTCCCCATTTTCACATTGCTTGAAATGCTCTCTTCAGCTTTTTCAAAATAGGGAATTGATTCGGTTTTCCTCCCGGGAATATTGATCAGACATAATCCCATACGGTAGTTTATATAAGCATTGTCCTGATAGCCATTGTTATAGACTTTTCCAAAGGCGTACAAGGACTCTTCGAAGTCCTCCTCCGCAAGGAAGAATTCACCATCGTTAAAGTCGACTCTGACATTCTGGGCCAGAACAAGGGAGGACAGAAGACAAAAAGACGCAAACAAGAATAGCCTTCTCATTTCGGGTGGATTTAGCGTGAATATTACAAATTTAAAAATTTAATTGACAGTACAATAAATTTTGAGAATAGAGATGGCTATTAAAACAAGTAATTAGTCTACTTGTTCCTCTCTCTTTTTACGACGCCTCCACCAGGCAATAATAAACCAAACAAGTCCTGCTCCGGCAACTACAATTAGTGCAAGCGGGGCCCAGGCTGTTTTGCTTTCACCTTTTTCTCCAGATAGTATCTTTTCAATCTCTTTTTTGCTGACTCCTTTCAACTCAAGTTCCCTGGCGAGCTTATCCATTAACTGCTCCACCGTATAGATCCCTTCCTTCTGAAGGTCAAGCGATTCCAGGATTTCCCTGAGCATCCCTTCACTGGAATTGAGCATGTCTTCATAAAGTCTGTAAACTTCCAGTGGAGTCTCCAGGCTATCAAGCATCGCCCTTCTGGCCTCATCCATGGTGAAAACCCCGGTTTCGGCCACCTTTTCCAGGTGATCAAGCAGGTCCTGACTACTTTGGATGCCTGCGGCTTCCATGTCGAGCTGCTCCAGGTACTCCAGCAAAGCTCCATCTGAATTTTCTTTAAGCTGCTGCAGAAGTAGTTCTGCCTTTCCGTCTGAAAGATGGTCAGCAAGTAAGGCATCTACCTCATGTGCACTATACCCTGTGGCTGCTGCCTCTTCATAAAGATATTCAAATAGCTCCTGTTCTGTGGCAGGCACCTCATCCAGGCTCAGTATCACTGCTTCTTTGAGCTCATCCATGGTGAAAGATCCGGCCTTGGCCTCCTCTTGCAGATGCATTATAAGTTCTTCGCTGCTTGTAATCCCTTCGGAATCAAGGTCGAGTTGCTCCAGGTACTCCTTAAGCGGGTCATCTGAGTTTTCAATGAGCTTCAATCTGAGCAGATCTGCATCACCAGCCGACACTGTTTCGGCAAGCAAAATGACCCCGACAGGCCCAACTTGCAGATTACTAATGGCCCCGGCACCGGTAGCTTCCTGCTCCATAGTCTCATCAAAGGCTTCCTCATCAAAGGCTTCCTCCTCGGGGGCAAGTTCATCAGAGCTTTCTCCCTCAGGAATAAGAGCTGCGACAGTCAGAAGGCTCCGGTGGATATTACCATCCTTATCTATCATTTCCAGCTCCACTTCACTTTCTCCCGGCAGTGGCACGATCTGCAGATCGGTTCTGCGCTTCTCTGTTACAATGGTATCTGTAGCGACCAGTATACTGTCCTGGTAGGTTCTGACTATAATGGTACTCCCTCTGGGTGCTGTAAGCGTAACCGCAACAGGAACACCTGCTACTGCTTCCAGCTGTGATTCTTTCACTTTAATCTGGCTCTCCTCGCCTTCAAACAGTTCAACTTCCTCTGCAAGGGGCTCTTCTTTAATTAAAGACAGCTCAATATTGTCCCCAAGAGGAATTCCCTGTTTATTTGAAGCAGCTGTGATTTCAAGCGGTCTGATCAGATCCTCGTAGCCTTCGCCCGCAAAGTGGAGCTCGTAAATTCCCTGTTTAAGCTGGAAGGCAAATGCTCCTTCCTCTGTGGGGGAGGTGTAAATAAGTGTATCGCCGCTGTCGCTATCGATTACATAGATGGCCATACGGGTGGAATCAATCCGGCCGTCTTCCGTTCTGAGATTTCCGCTGATTGAGTAGAGCCTGGGATTGTCGGCCGAATAGATATTCACCGAATAGATGTCGTGGCGTCCGATTCCCCTGGGACTGAACACAGAGTAGTAGGCAGAATTCCCCTTATTTAATGGCTGGAAAAAGAGATCGTCGTCCGTTGTGTTGATGGGATAACCGATATTTACCGGCTCTGCCCAGGTGCCATCCTCGTTCTTCCTGGAATAGAAGACATCATATCCTCCCATGTTGTAATGGCCATAGGAAGAGAAATAGAGTGTCTTTCCATCCTCGCTTAAGGAGGGGCATTCCTCATTGTAGCGCGTATTAATTGTAGAACCGAGATTTACCGGGGGCCCCCACTTCCCTTCGGCCTGCTTCTCGGACAGGTAGATATCCAGCCCACCATGTGTTCCCTTACGGTTACTGGTGAAATAGAGGGTCTGACCATCTTTGCTGAAACAGGCGTTGGATTCCCAGTATTTGGTGGATATGGGCTCACCCATCTTAATGGCGGGTGTCCATAGTCCATCCTCCATCCTGCTGTAATAGAGATTCCCGATATAGTCGTCATCGTAATAAAGGATCATCTCGCTACCATCGTAAGAAAGGGCTACAGGATAAACATCTGCGTCAAATCCCATAAGCTGGGTAATGATCTGGGGATAGGACCAGCCATCCTCGGTTTTTTCGGTATAGAAAGCCCCGTCGAAAAAGGGTAATTCAGTCACAAATGCCATTTTTGTACCATCACCCGACACCACCGGGTTTATATCCGGATAGCGTGTATTGATCAGGGAGTCCAACAGGAACAGGTCGATATCTACCGGCATGGTTTTCAGACGCTGGGCATTTCTGCAGGATTGAATCTGGGCCAGTACAAGCTCCTCATCATATACCTCGTGGTCCATCACCTCCAGAAATTCCTCATAGGACTCAATGGCCCGGTCGAGCAACTCATTGACCAGGTAAGCATTGCCCAGGTAGTAAAGGGCATCGGGTGGGGCAGTCCGCTCCTTTAAGCTGTTTTCCTTGTAAGCGGGATTAATATTATTACTTGCATCGAGCAGGTGCTGGATCGCTTTATCTTTCTGGTAAGGATCGTTAAGAAGGCAAATGCCGATCTTATAATTCAGGTTGTCATTGCCAGGATCTGATTTCAACAGTGATTCGTAGAGGGGAAGAGCTTCGGAATACTCTTCAAAAAGGAACCAGGATTCCGCATCCAGGAAAACATTGCGTATGGAATCTCTCTGAGCAAAAATCTGGGTGGAAGAAAAAAGAAAGATCAGGAAGGTTGAAAACAGAACTCTTCTCATAAAGCAAGCAATTTTGATAAAATTAATCAAAAATTCCTTTCAAATCTTTCGGAAGTTCCGGGTGATTATTAACAAGTCATTGAAGACCTTATAATCTTTTGAATAAACCACATTAATCTCATTTACCCTTTCCGGGCTAAGGGTTTCGGGAGGGTAATGGCACCCCGGGTTCAGGATGCCCTTTTTAAGGCGTGGAAGCTCGGGCTGCTCCCGGTGTTCTGAATCCAGGTATCCCACCCATGTGCGGAATCCCAGAAGTACCCAGAGGGTATTCCCCACGCTGTTGAAGTGACCCTTCACAAAGAGGAACCAGAGCGGAAAGGTAGATAAAAGGAGGAGGGATGTTAGCACATCAAAAAGCCGCTTGCTCCGTCGGTTTGACTCTTTCCCTATGGAATTAAAATGTATGGTATAGAGGTCGCCTGAGGTATTGATGGAGTTTGAACCTATCACCGAGAGGCTCTCCGGCGGTGCAATCTTGAAATCAACCGAAGATCCTATAAGCCGGGTCATGATCTCGATAATCCTTCGGGAAGAGAGATCCTTGGAGCAAAACACGATCTCGTCCAGGCGCATAATGGCCGAAATCTCATCGATCTGGTCAATATGGCCTATATAGTCGGGATTCCTCTCAACACCCTTCATATCCGGTGAAGGGGAGACAAAACCCAGGATTTCGGGCCGGGCCTGTGTCTCCTTCAACAGACTGCTGACCCGGAGGGCTTCCTCATCCAGACCTACGATGACCATCCGTTTCTGCCTGTTCAGATCCATTTGAAAATCGGCAACCCCCGCCAGGTGAAGAACCAGCCTGATACTCAGGGTCCCTATTATGGCCCAGAGAGAGCCCAGGAAGATCAGAGCCCTGGAAAATCTCCATTCCAGGGGCAGCATGGCATATATAACCAGGATAACCACAGTGCCCGCAAGTTGGCCTTTCAGAAAGGAGAAGGGTCGCATGGGCTTGTCATATGCTCCGGAATAATAGAGGGAGATCAGCCAGATCAGGATGTAGGCAGGAACCACCACCCTGAGAAAGAGCGGGGGATAATAATCCGCCGTGTCAAATTTAACCTGTTCCCAGAAGGGAAGTACAAAGAGGTAACCCAGGTAGATGATGATGCCATCCAGCAGAGGCCTGTAGATGCGGCTGACAAAGCGCTTCAGAAGGGACAGAGTAGCCCGTAAATAGATGGCCAGGTTAATTAATAAACTGAATGTTTTGGCTTTCCTGGAACTAAAATGCTTCCCTGCGAAGATGATCATTGCCTGGTAAAACATTTTTACATAGTTGAGGCTCCCTTTCTTGGTACTCTCTCCTTTATAATGTATGATGGTAGTATTGGGAAAGTAGTAGTTACGGTATCCTGCCAGTGTGATCCGGTAAGAGAGATCAATATCTTCTCCATACATAAAAAAGGTCTCATCCAGGTAACCTGTCTTCTCAAGGGTCTCTTTTCTTAAAAACATAAATGCTCCCGCCAGTACATCCACGCAATGGATGCTGTCATTGTCCAGGTATCCCAGGTTGTATTTCCCGAATCTCCTGGACTTTGGAAAAAGAGATGAGAGCCCGAACATTTTATAAAAGGAGACTGCAGGAGTGGGGAGGGACCGCTTTGATTCTGGAAGAAATGCTCCCTTTCCATCAATCATCTTAACACCCAGGGCTCCTGCATCCGCGTGGGTATCCATAAAATCGATGCAAAGAAGGAGGGTATCCTCTTCCACCACGGTATCGGGATTCAGCAGCAGGACATAGCGGCCCGACGATTGGGCGATGGCCTGGTTGTTGGCCTTGGAGAAGCCTGCATTTTCACTGTTTTCAATCACCCGGACATCGGGAAATTTCTGACGCACCTCGCGCACTGATCCATCCACCGAATTATTATCCACCACGAATACTTCCGCCTTATAACCTTCCTCCTTCAACTTTCCAATGGCCTCCTGCACGGAGTGCAGACACTGTTCCAGGAAATGCCTGACATTGTAGTTGACTATGATGACGGATAGGTCCATGTATGGCTCGCTGCTCTCGCGTTAATAGTTAGTGAGTTAGTAAGTTAGTATGTTAGTGAGTTAATGAGTTAGTAAGTTAGTGATGTTAGTGAGTTAACGGTTAAAGGGTCTTGGATATTGGTCAGAGTATGTCAATTTGAACCTGGTTTCGCAGCAGATCCTCCATATTCTCTCTCTTCCTGATCAGGTAGTCCTTGCCCTTGTGTACAAGGACTTCGGCCGGACGGAACCTGGAGTTGTAATTGGACGACATGGCATAGCAGTAGGCTCCGGCATTCTTAAAGAGCAGGAAGTCTCCCTCGAAGGCCTCACTGATCTTGCGGTTCCATCCAAATGTGTCGGTTTCACAGATATATCCCACTACCGTGTAGATTCGGGTCTTGCCTCCGGGTCTGCTCACATTGATAATTTCATGGTAGGCATCGTAGAACATGGGCCTGATAAAATGATTCATCCCGGTGTCGAGTCCCGCAAATACGGTGGAGGTAGTCTGCTTGATCACATTGACCCTTGCCACAAATGAGCCTGCTTCACTTACCAGGAATTTTCCTGGTTCAAATATCAGGGTCAGCTCCTTGCCATAGTCCTGGCAGAATTGATTGAAACGGGCCGTAAGATGCTCTCCCAGGTCTTCCACATCGGTGGCGATATCTTCTGCCCGGTAGGCCACCTTAAATCCGCTTCCAAAATCGATATAGTCAAGTTCCTTGAACTGACTGGCTGTTTCAAACATGATTTCGGTGGCTCTCAAAAACACATCTATATCCACGATATCCGATCCGGTATGCATGTGGATTCCCTCCACCTTCATATTATTTGTCTCCACGATACGGTGCACATGAGGCATCTGGTATATGGAGATCCCGAACTTCGAATCAATATGACCCGTGGAAATCTTGTGATGACCCCCTGCCAGTACATGGGGATTAATGCGTACACAAACCGGTATTTTTGCACCATATTTGACACCAAACTCTTCCAGGATGGCAATGTTATCGATGTTGATCCGTACACCCAGACCAATTGCTTCTTCGATCTCCTCAATGGAGACACAGTTGGGTGTATAAAGAATGTCCTGCGGATCGAATCCTGCTTTTAGTCCCAGCTCCACCTCCTGAATCGATACGGCATCCAGGCCGGAGCCAAGTCCCCGGAATAACTTCAACACATTGACATTGGTCAATGCCTTGCAGGCATAGTTGATCTTTACCCTGGCACCTGAAAATGCATTGGTGATCCGCTCATACTGCTGTATCATTACAGAGGAATCGTAGATGTAGAGCGGCGATCCGTGCTTGCGGGCCAGGTCGGTCACTGGGATCCCTCCGATGGTATATTTGTTCTTCTTAAATTCCATGTTTACTGTTTTTAAATGTAAGCTCAAAGGAGGTCCTGTTCAACAATGAACGCCCCAGGGTCACCTCATCGGCATATTCCAGGTCGTCGCCGATGGCCACACCACGGGCCAGTGTAGTTATGCTTACCGGATACTCCTGGAGCCTTCGGTAGATATAAAAATTGGTAGTATCGCCCTCCATGGTGGTACTGAGCGCCAGAATCACCTCTTTACATTCCTCTTTTTTCACCTTCGCTTCCAACGAATCTATGGTCAGGTCGGCCGGACCAATCCCATCCATGGGGGAGATGATCCCGCCCAGTACATGATATACACCCGAAAACTGCTGTGTATTCTCAATGGACATCACATCACGGATCGATTCCACCACGCAGATGGTCTGCTTGTCGCGATAGGTGTCGGAGCAGATGTGACAAAGCTCACTATCTGAAATATTGTGACACTCCCTGCAGCTGACAATCTCCTTCTTCATTCGCAGGATGGTGTTACCGAAGTGCTCCACATCCTTATCTTCCTGTTTAAGCAGGTGCAATACGAGCCTGAGGGCCGTTTTTCTTCCGATTCCCGGAAGTGTAGCGAACTCCTCTACAGCTTCTTCCAGTAGTTTTGATGAATAGCTATGCATGTGAGACCAAAAATAGCACTTATAATTTTCATCTTCGTGCGATTTTATTCACTTTTGCCACACGCTTAAGCCAACTTAGAAAGATAAACAATGTCAGCAACACTGATCATATCCATTATCATTGCCTACTTCCTGCTTCTGCTGGTAATCTCCCTGCGCTCATCACGCGGTGCCGGGAACGACTCTTTTTTTCTGGGTGACCGGAAATCGCCCTGGTACGTCGTTGCCTTTGGAATGATCGGTGCCTCGCTTTCCGGGGTTACATTCATTTCTGTTCCGGGCTGGGTGGTGGATAGCCAGTTCTCCTACATGCAAATGATATTGGGCTACCTGGTGGGTTATTTTGTGATTGCCAACGTGCTCATGCCCCTCTATTACAAGCTTCAGCTAACCAGTATATACACCTACCTGGAGGAGCGCTTTGGCAGGTTTTCATATAAAACAGGAACCTGGTTCTTCCTGCTTTCTAAGATCATAGGGGCATCGTTCAGGTTGTTTCTTGTGGCAAATGTGCTTCAATTTACGGTGTTTGATGCATGGAATATCCCCTTTTATGTGACTGTGATTGTGACCATCGGACTGATCTGGCTCTACACCTTCCGGGGGGGGATCAAGACCATTATCTGGACGGACACTCTGCAGACCTTCAGCATGCTTACTGCCGTGGTGGTCTCAATTATTCTGATCACCCGCTCCATGGATCTTTCCCTGGGGGAAATGATCAGCAGGGTGGTGGCAAGCGGATGATGCCCAGAATCTGGGTCTTTGACAGCTGGCATAATGGAGAACCACTTTTTTAAACACTTCCTGAGCGGAGCCTTTATCGTCATTGTGATGACGGGACTGGATCAGGATATGATGCAGAAGAACCTGAGCTGCAAAAATATCAGGGAAGCCAAAAAAAATATGTACGTTATGAGTATCTCGCTGCTTCCGGTAATCCTGGTCTTTCTTTTCCTGGGAGCAATCCTGATACAGTTTGCACAGTTTCGGGGGATCGCCATACCGGAAGCCACCGATAATTTCTTTCCGCTGATTGCTACTGGCGGATACTTACCCCAGATTGTGGGAGTCTTTTTTATCCTGGGATTGGTTGCGGCAGCTTACTCCAGTGCCGATTCGGCCCTGACTGCCCTGACCACCTCCTTTACCGTGGACATCCTGGAAGCGCAGCATTGGGAAGATAAGAAACTGACCAGGGCCCGCCGCCAGGTGCACCTGGGTGCCTCCGTGGTACTGGGACTGGCAATAATGCTATTCAGGGTCATCAATGATGAAAATGTAATCTCTGCCATCTTTCGTATGGCAGGCTACACCTATGGTCCTTTGCTGGGGCTTTATGCATTCGGATTGTTTACAAAGCTGCAGGTGCGCGACCGGCTGGTTCCCCTGCTGGCCATTCTCTCGCCCGTGCTCTCCTTTTTGCTCAGCCACTTCTCAGAGCAGCTCTTCAATGGCTATCAATTTGGATTTGAACTGCTCATTGTCAATGGAGCCATCATGTTCACCGCCCTGCTTCTTACCAGCAAAAAATCACTAAACACTAACCACTAACCACTAACCACCAACTATCCTATTCCCTCCTTGATGATTTTGTCGGCAAGGGCCAGGGCTGCATCAATGCCTTTGGGATTTTTTCCTCCTGCCGTGGCAAAGAAGGGCTGTCCGCCGCCACCTCCCTGGATCTCCTTGGACACTTCCCGGATAATCGCAGAGGCATTGAGGTCATAGGTCTTAATGGCCAGGTCGGCCAGCATAATAGCCAGGTGGGCTTTTCCATCAATTTCCGCACCCAGGACCAGGCATACTTTGGGATACCTGGAACGTAACTGGAAGGCCAGGTCCTTCAACAGGCCTGGATTATCCAGATCGACCCTGGAGGTGGCAAGCATAATGTCACCTACTCTTTCCATTTGATCTTCAAGCGTTTTAGCCAGAACACCCAGCATATTTTGTTGAAATTTGCCCACCTGTTTGGACAGTGAACTATGTTCATGAAGGACAGCCTGTACCGCCTTGACCAGATCCTTCTGGTTCTCAAAATTTCCGGCGATCTGTTTTACGGTCTCCATGTGTTCATCAATATATCGTTCGGCCACCTCCCCGGTGAAGGCTTCTATGCGCCTGATGCCAGCGGCAATGGAGGACTCCCTGAATATCCTGAAGACACCAATCTGGCCGGTGGCAGCCACATGGGTTCCGCCACAGAGTTCCATCGAATCGCCGAATTTAATGACGCGGACGGCATCCCCGTATTTCTCTCCAAAGAGGGCCAGGGCCCCCATCTCCTGTGCCTGCTTCATGGGAACCGCACGATGTTCTTCAGCTGTGCTGTTCTGACGGATCATCCGGTTAACCATATGTTCCACTTTCCTGAGCTCTTCGTCACTTACCTTCTCAAAGTGACTGAAGTCGAAGCGGAGATAATCGGGTTCCACCAGGGAGCCTTTCTGCTCCACGTGATTTCCCAGCACTTCCCGCAGGGCATGGTGCATCAGGTGGGTGGCCGTATGGTTGTTGGCCGTGCGTGATTCTGCGCTCCTGGTTCACTTTTGCGGTAAAGGTGGCTGTGGGATCCCCGGGCAGTTTTTTGGCCACATGGATAATCAGTTCATTCTCCTTTCGGGTATCGATGATTTCCACCTTCTCTTTGTCATTTTCGATGATGCCGCGGTCGCCCACCTGACCGCCGCTTTCGGCATAGAAGGGGGTCAGGTTGAATACCAGGTGGTAGAGTTCACGTTTTTTGCTTACCACTTTCCTGTAGCGGGTAATCTTCACCTCTGATGTGAGGTATTCATAACCCACAAACTCTTCTGTATCATCATTCATCAGCACCGTCCAGTCGCCCGACTCACTCTCTGCAGCCTTCCTTGAACGGTTCTTTTGCCTGTCCATCTCTGCCTGAAACTCTTCCCGGTTTACATTCATTCCCTGTTCGGAGAGGATCAGTTCGGTCAGGTCCAGCGGAAAGCCAAAGGTATCATAGAGGGTAAAGACTTCTCTTCCGTGAATGGTCTGGCTTTTTTCTTCCCGGGCCTTTTCCACCAGTCTGTCCAGCAATCCTATACCTGTTTCGAGGGTAAAAAGGAAGGAGTTCTCTTCCTCCTTTATCACGCGCTGAATCAGATCCTGTTGCGACTCCAGTTCAGGAAAGGCTCCCCCCATGGTCCCAACCAATGCAGGAACCAGGGTAAACATGAAGGGTTCTTTCCGGTCAAGGTAGGTATAAGCGTACCGAACTGCTCTGCGAAGGATTCTGCGGATTACATAGCCTGCCTTATTGTTGGAGGGAAGTTGTCCGTCTGCTATGGAGAAGGCAATGGCCCTCAGGTGGTCAGAAACAACACGCATGGCCACATCTGTATTATGATCAGACCCGTAGGCGATCCCGGAGAGTCTGGCGATCTCCCCGATAATGGGCTGAAAAATATCGGTGTCGTAGTTGGATTTCTTTTGTTGAATGGCCATGCAGAGCCGCTCAAATCCCATGCCGGTATCCACATGCTTTTCAGGCAGGTTCTCCAGCTCCCCGCTGGCCTTTCTGTTAAACTGGATGAAGACCAGGTTCCAGATCTCGATTACCAGGGGATGGTCACGGTTGACCAGGTCCACGCCCGGCACCCTCTTCCGTTCGGCTTCATCACGCAGGTCCAGGTGAATTTCGGAGCAGGGTCCGCAGGGGCCTGTATCACCCATTTCCCAGAAGTTATCTTTTTTAGAGCCATCCAGGATCCGGTAGGGTGGAAGAAACTCCTTCCAGTAGTCGTATGCCTCCTGGTCACGTTCCACCCCGTCCTTGGGATCACCTTCGAACACAGTGACGTAAATACGGTCGCTATCCAGCTTCATTCGTTCGGTCAGGAACTCCCAGGCCCACCCGATGGCATCTTTTTTAAAGTAGTCGCCAAAGGACCAGTTGCCCAGCATCTCGAACATGGTATGGTGATAGGTGTCGTGGCCCACCTCTTCCAGGTCGTTATGCTTGCCGGTGACCCGCAGGCATTTCTGGGTATCAGTTACCCTGGGCTCTGAGGGTCTGCGTGTTCCCAGGAAATAATCCTTGAACTGGTTCATACCCGCATTGGTAAACATCAGTGTGGGATCGTTCTTCAGGACCATGGGAGCGGAGGGTGAAATCCGGTGTTTTTTCTCTTTGAAAAAGTCCAAAAATGCTTGTCTGATCTCCTGTGATGTCATCAAATATTGAGGTTTAATTAAAAAAAAGGTAACCCGGGGACGCAAATTTCGTAAAAAAAAACCGTTAGGGCTTTATAAAATAAATATTTGACCAATAGTTGGGATATTAAGTGTCATATTTCTATTTTTAGCCCCTTATAAGAGAAGGATGTTTGGGAAGAAGTACTATATAAACACGGAAACGCTTAGATATGAGCGCGTTAAATTAACGCGGAAGCAGTTATACCGTTACGTGGGACTCTTTAGTTTTGGCTTAATATGCCTTGCTATTTTGATGAGATTCGGATTTGAGCGGTTTTATCCTACCCCGAGGCAAATAATTTATCAACAGGAAAATGTTAAACTCCGGTCCGAATATGCAGCTTTGAATTTGGAGCTACAGGAAGTTGAATCATACCTGGCAGATTTGAGAAACAGGGATGATCGCTTCTACAGGGCCATTCTGAGTCTTGATCCGGTTGCAAGTACCATTCGGGGAGCAGGTACTGGTGGAGCTCTTCGCAACCAGCATCTCAGGAACCTGAGAGAACCGGGAATGGTTCTGACCGTATCTCAGCGAATCGACAAAATTTCAAATAAGGTCAGAATTCAGTCCTCCAGTCTTTCTGATGTCCTTGAAGAGGCTCTGACTAACCAGGAATTCCTGGCATGCAGACCTTCAATTAATCCCATATCACCTGCCGATCCCATCTGGCTTACTTCCACTTACGGATACAGGAACGATCCATTTACAGGCCAGCGGACAGCCCATCATGGCATTGACCTGGCCGGTCCTGTCGGACTTGATATTCACTGTACAGGTGCAGGAACAGTAGTTCTGGCCCAGATGAACAGGCATGGTTATGGAAAAGAGGTGGTGGTGGATCACGGTTTCGGATATACCTCCCGCTATGCACATTTACATGACATTAATGTGAAGAAGGGACAAAAAGTGAAGCGGGGCGAAGTTGTTGGGTCACTGGGCAGCACTGGAAGATCAACTGGTCCGCACCTTCATTACGAGATCAGGAAAGATAACAGGGCTGTAAATCCTTTCTACTTTTTCTACGAAAATCTCTCCTCTGAGGAGTATACATTGCTTGCTTCAAGGGCCAGCGATCCTGAAGGTCCGTATCAGCCTATGGCTTTGAGCCAGAAATAATTCCCGCATAGCCGGAAATAATTCCTATTTTTGCACAGAATTATTGGAACGATTTAGTGTGAATGGAGCAATCGCAATTTAAATTTAATCCGGAAGATCTTAATTACAGGAAGCTGGACGATAGTCTGGGAGCCCGTATATGGCGCATTGTTATCTATGTGGCAGCTGTGGTGGTAATCGCAGTTCTGCTTAATGTGGTCTATTCACTATTTTTTGATACACCCAGGGAACGGCAAATCCGCAGGGAGAATGAGATGCTCCTGCAGGAGTATGAGGCACTGAGTGAGCGAAAGCAAATGGTCGATACGGTGATGCAGGAGGTGGAGCGAATCGACCGCGATATATATCGTGTGATCTTCGAGACCGAACCGGTACAGGGTGAAGACGGCCATGATGCCGGTCTGACTTATCAGAATCTTTTGAGGACCCCGGATGAAGAGATTGTCAACAGCTCGGCAAGGAAGCTGGATTCGATGATCAGGCATATTAACCGGACCGAATCCATCTATGATATGTTGATGATTAAGGGAGAGAATCGTCATGAGATGCTTCCGTCCATTCCCGCCATACAGCCTATAGAAAATCGGGACCTGACCCTTATTGCTTCCGGTTTTGGCCACCGCATTCACCCCATTTATAAGATCCCGAAAATGCACAATGGGATCGATTTCTCAGCACCGGTGGGTACGCCCGTCCGTGCTACCGGAGACGGACTGGTTCAGACTGTAACCATTTCGGAACGTGGATTAGGAAACCAGATTGTTGTCGATCATGGCTTCGGATACAGCACCCTCTATGCCTGCCTGGATGAGTTAAATGTGAGAAGGGGAGAGCGTGTGAAGCGGGGCGATCTGATTGGAACGGTGGGTAATACCGGTCTGAGTGTGGCTCCCCACCTGCACTATGAAGTGCACCTGAACGGAGAGGCCATGAATCCCATCAACTATTTTTTCCTGGAACTGACGCCCGGAGATTATGATCGTCTGATTGTTATATCGATGATGTCGGGACAGTCTTTTGATTAAGCCACTTTTTGTTTATATTGCATTCCAATATGGAGAGATTTCGTTTTAACCCTAAAACCCTATCATACCAGAAAGTTGAATTTAGCCAGAAGCAAAAATTTTTGCGTTTTCTGGCTTTTTTTGGGTTTACTCTCTTTGTTTCAGTTGCCTTTCTATTCCTGAGAGACCAGCACCTTCCATCGGTCCGCACCGCAAAATCTTGAGGCTTCCCAGCAGCAGATCACCTTTGAACTGAAACTGATGAATCAGGATTTGAACCGTTACGAGAACAGACTTGGTCAGGTGGCTTTTAATGATGACAATATTTACCGGGTCTATTTCGGAGTAGCGCCATGGTCCATCAGGAGTGTGGGTGTGGGGGGATCAAGAAGATATGACAGGTTACAGCAGTTTAAACATGAAGATCTGTTAAAACAGACCTATACCAGTATTGAACGGATCGAACGAAAACTGTTGATGCAGTTCAACTCCTTTGATGAAGTGATCGAACTGGCCTGGACCAAGGAGGAGTGGATGGCCGCGCGGCCAGCGATTCAACCCATTGGGATGAAGGACCTGGTGCGCTTCGGTTCCTCGTTTGGAATGCGCTTTCATCCCATCCTGAAGGTGGTCAGGCCCCATGAAGGAATTGACCTGACTGCTGCCCGGGGAACCAATATCTATGCCACTGCCGACGGCAAGGTGCTTCAGGCAGGATACAGGGCCGGGGGCTTTGGAAAAAAGGTGCTGATCGATCATGGATACGGATACAGAACCCTTTATGGCCATTGTGATGAGATTCTTGTGCAGGTTGGAGAACAGGTAAAAAGGGGAGAAATAATTGCCAGGGTGGGCAGCACCGGGCTGTCCAAATCGCCCCATCTTCACTATGAGGTTCATGTGAACGGCCGCCCGGTGGATCCCATAAACTACTATGCCACTGACCTTTCGGCAGGAGAGTTTGAGCATATGATTGATATGCTCTCCCATGCAGACCCTTCTTTTGATATTAACTGATCCAAAGCTTTACGTATGAGGTTGTTGGTGACAGGTTTGATGGTATTGTTGGCGCTTTCTTTGCAGGCGCAGGAAAGCGATTCGCTTCCTGTATTTCTTCCTGCACCCACCCCTGAACTGTGGAGCTCCTATAACCTGACCGGTATTCCGGATACCATTCCATCTGATACCCTGGCACCGGATGCTATCCAGCCAGCTCTGACCGATTCCATGCTCTGGTCCGCTCTCTACCTTGAAGATGTACTTGAGGAGGGTGCTGTGACTATTATCGGAACAGGCGATATTATGCTGGGAACCAATTATCCTTCAAATAGTTATCTCCCACCCGGACAGGATTGCAGTCCCTTATTGAGTCCGGTGCACGACGTACTTCAATCGGGCGACCTTCTTTTTGGCAACCTGGAGGGTGGCTTCTGTTCGGAGGGAGGGACTCCAAAAAACTGCAAGAATCCGAAGACCTGTTATGTATTCCGGATGCCCGACCATTTTTTGTCCTGCATCCTGGATGCGGGTTATGATGTGTTGAGCGTGGCCAATAACCATGTGAACGATTTTGGTCCGGCAGGCAGGACATCCACTGCTGCCATGCTCGATTCGGCGGGCATTGCCTTTGCCGGATTTTTGACCCACCCCTGGACCATTTTTGAGAAGGAGGGTGTTACATACGGATTTGCAGCCTTTGCTCCCAACCGGGGGTGCATGGACCTGAAGGACTATGACAGGGCTGCCGAGATTACCGCCATGCTCGATACCATGGTCGATGTGGTGATTATCTCCTTTCATGGAGGTGCCGAGGGAAGGGATCATCAGCATGTGGTCAGGGGCGATGAAGTGTACCTGGGCTACAACAGGGGCAGTGTTTACCATTTTGCACACCGGGTGGTGGACGCCGGTGCCGATGTGGTCTTCGGTCATGGCCCCCATGTGACAAGGGCGGTTGAATTGTATGAAGATAGGCTGATCTGTTACAGCCTTGGGAACTTTGCCACCTACGGACGTTTTAACCTGAGTGGCCCTAATGGGATCGCACCCATTATCAAGGTACGTGTTGACAGGGAGGGCGGCTTTTTGCGGGGAGAGGTGGTCTCCACCTATCAGCCTGGTGAAGGGGGTGCCAGGATCGATCCATTCCGGACGGGCAACAGCTAAGCTGAAAACACTCACCGAAATTGATTTTCCTGATCAGGAGCTGGTGGTGGATAGTGACGGCATTCTTTGGAAGAGGTAGCTCCCACGATTCTAATTCGGTTTGATTCTATAATGGAAATGATTAAATTGAACTCTGTTTAATTGAAAACTAGTGTTATATGCCTTATAAGGAAGCCAAAGTTGAAAAGCTCTATTACTCCATTGGAGAGGTGGCAAGGATGTTTGATGTCAACACCTCCCTGATCAGGTTCTGGGAAAAGGAGTTTGATATCATTAAACCCAAGAAGAACAAAAAGGGGAACCGGCTTTTTACCAAACAGGATATCGACAATTTCCATATTATCTATCACCTGGTAAAGGAGAATGGGATGACCCTCAAGGGCGCCAAAAAGAAGATGAAGGAGAACAAGGAGGATACGGAACACAACTTCGAAATTATAAGGTCCCTTGAACAGATTAAGGAGATGCTCACAGACCTGGTAAGATGATACCACTCAGAGAGATTACCGGCTACCTGGAGGGCCTGGCACCACTCTCTCTCCAGGAATCATACGACAACTCTGGCCTGCAGGTGGGCGATCCCGGCATGAATGTAAGCGGCATACTGGTGGCTCTTGATGCAAGCGAGGAAGTCTTACTGGAGGCTGAGAAACTGGGTTTTAACCTGGTGCTTACTCACCACCCGGTGATATTCGGCGGACTGAAATCTCTTACCGGCAGAAGGGGGCCCGAACGCATTGTTAAGCTGGCCATCCAGAAAGAGATAGCCATCTACAGCTGCCACACCAACTTTGATGCTGTTACAGGCGGAGTAAACTCTGCGCTGTCAAACAGGCTGGGACTGGTGGACCAGCAGATCCTGGATCCGGTGAGTGGAAGCCTTAAGAAGCTTGTGGTTTATGTTCCCCATGCACAGCTGGAGCAGGTGAGGCAGGCCATCTTTGATGCCGGAGCAGGAACTATAGGAGCCTATGACTCCTGCAGTTTTAACATGGAGGGCCACGGAACCTTCAGGGGAGGCGAAGGAACCCAGCCTTTTGCAGGCGAGACCGGAGTATTCCACCAGGAGCCGGAAACCAGGCTGGAGACCATTGTTCCGGCCACCCTGGCAGCCAGGGTTGTCAGGGCCATGATTGCAGCACATCCCTACGAGGAAGTTGCCTATGATATCTATCCACTGGAAAACAAGGATCTGAGCAAGGGTATGGGAATGCTGGGTCGCCTGGAATATCCCATGGAGGAGGAGGTATTCCTGGGATTCTTAAAGGACCGTTTCCAGGCCGCTGTGCTCAGGCATAGCGCCCTTCTGGGAAAGACCGTGAAAAAAGTGGCCGTATGTGGTGGATCAGGAAGTTTTCTCCTGGGGAAGGCCAAGGCTTCTGGGGCGGATGTTTTTGTGACGGGCGATATGAAATATCACCAGTTTTTTGAGGCTGAAGGGAAGATTGTGGTGATTGATATCGGTCATTTTGAAAGTGAGCAGTTTACACGGGAGCTTTTTTATGATCTACTTATGAAAAAATTCCCTAAATTTGCAGTCCGTTTATCGGAAACAGAACGAAATCCAATTAAATATTTTTAGTAAATGGCGAAAGCAAAAAAAGGTGCAGATGTTGCAGAGATGACAGTTGCTGAGAAATTGAAAGCCTTGTATGACCTGCAACTGGTAGACACTTCCATAGATAATATAAGGATCCTTCGCGGGGAGTTACCCCTTGAGGTTCAGGATCTTGAAGACGAAATTGAGGGCCTGCAGACCAGGGTTTCCAAGTTTGACAGCGACATTGAAAGCCTGGAGAAATCCATCAGTGGAAAGAAGCAGGAGATTGCCAATGCCCAGGAGCTTATCAAGAAATACGAGGAGCAGCAGAACAATGTAAGAAACAACCGGGAATATGACTCTCTTTCCAAAGAGATTGAGTTTCAGACTCTTGAAATCGAACTTTCAGAAAAACGCATCCGTGAGTTCAGTGCACAGATCGATGAGAAGAAGGTAGTAATCGGAGAATCCACCGAAATTTTAGAAGGACGCAAACTGGATCTGGAAAATAAGAATAAGGAGTTGGATGATATTATCAAGGAGACTCAGAAGGAGGAGGATGTGATGGAGAAGAAGTCGGCCCAACTGGAGGAGATTATTGAAAAACGCCTTGTTTCGGCTTACAAGAAGATCAGGGCAAATGCAAGGAATGGACTGGCTGTTGTACCGGTGGAGCGTGATGCATGTGGTGGATGTTTTAACAAGATCCCTCCCCAGCGCCAGCTGGATATAGCATCCAAGAAAAAGATCATAGTCTGTGAATATTGCGGACGTATCCTGGTAGATTCCAGGGACACTGAGGAGGCAAAATAGCCCCCTATGGAGTGATCACCTCCCTGCACCCTTCGAGGCGGGAGCGGGTATCATCCAGGAACAGTGTCATTTTATTTATATCCCCGACCGACATGGTCGATAGTTCTGATGAACCGGGATCAAGATTTGCAGGCACCAGCATAAAGCCGGTGCCTTTTTTTGTTTGTGGTTTCCAGACCCATACGGGAAGGTAGGCATGGCTGGTGATCTCGTCTTTTGATAATACCATCTCGAAGAGGATGCCTCCGTCGCGGTACCTGTTGCGCTGGTTGGAGATCAGGTTGCCCATGGAGTAGACCACCAGGTTTCCGCTACCTTCGCCCCGGATTGGTTGTACCACATGGGGGTGGGAGCCGATGATCGCATGGGCCCCGTTTTCAAACAGGAAAGCGGCCAGTTCCTCTTGTTCACGGCTCTCCGTAAGCTGGTACTCATTTCCCCAGTGTATGGTAACCAGGATGAAATCGGGCTGTGCGGTTTTTGCTTTCCGGAGATCTTCAGTGATTTGGGTAAGATCGATGCGGTTGACAATGGCAGGTGGACGGTCCTTGATCCCGTTGGTCCCGTAGGTGTAGTTCAGCAAGGCGATCCGTATGCCATTTTTTTCTACGATCAGAGGATAGTAGGCCGAACGTGAATCCGGATCAGCAAAGGTGCCTGTTTGAATGATCTCCTTCTGCTGCAGTAAGTCGATGGTGCGTTCTAAGCCCTTGAGTCCCCTGTCCAGGGCATGGTTGTTAGCATTGACCAGGATGTCAAAGCCGGCCCAATCCAGGGCTTCAGCCAGTTCGTCCGGGCTGGAAAAAGCAGGATAGCCTTTGTAAGGCTCCCCGGCAAATGTGACTTCCAGGTTCCCGATCACCACATCGGCCTGCTGCAGGTAGGGACGCAGGTATTGAAAACAGGGTTTGTAGTCATAGCCTGTCTCGCCGGTAGCAAGAGCGGAAGCAATCTGGGTATCATGACCCATGATATCGCCCGCAAATACAAGCTTTAACTGTGCTTCCTGGGCAAAGCTCAGATGGAATGCCCAGAGCCCCGCAAGAATGCTAATGCCTGCCTTCAAGGCTATTTTCATATGCATACGCGGGATTAATATAGCAATAACTTGCTAAATGGGGAATTGCTACCAGCCTCCACCGGCACCACCGCCTCCAAAGGAGCCCCCACCTCCGCCGGAGAATCCTCCAAAACCTCCGCCACCGCCACCGCCAAATCCTCCGCTGCCGGATGAGAAATTCCCAAAGCTGCCCGAGCTACGGCCTCCCGACAACATGCCAAGGGCCAGCCAGAGGGGCAGATTGCTCCGACCCATACCGGAGCTTCTTCTACGGCCTCCAAAGATCATTGACAGGACAATGATCATAAAGATTATGCCGCCAATGGAGGCGCCTCCCCCCGAGGAGCTCTGTTTTCTATACTCTTCCGGGGTGTATTCGCCATCCAGAAGAGAGATAATCACCGAGGTGGCTGCATCCACACCAGCATAGTACTCCCCCTGTTTGAATGCGGGAGTAAGTTCGTTACGGACTATCAGTCCGGCTTCCAGGTCGGTTACAAACTCTTCGTTTCCATAGCCCGTGGCAATAAACATTTGCCGGTCCTGCATATCAAAGAGCATGACAATACCATTATCCTGCCCCTGCTGCCCAACGCCCCATGCTTCACCGATCAGAGGTGCCAGCATATCGGCTGGATATCCACCGTTCTCGTCGATGCTTACTATGAAAATCTGGGTGGAGTTGTGCTGTTCAAACATACCCAGTTTCTGGTCCAGCCGAGCAGCTTCGTCCTGACTGAATATTCCTGCGTAGTCATTTACCCAGGATTGAGGTGCCGCAGGCACCGGAAGCTTATCCTGGGCCACGCTCCACAAGGGAAGCACCAGCAGGATAGCGATAGCAATAAGCATATATTTTTTCATTCCTGCTTTCCTCCAAATGATATTTCGTCCGACAACTCATTTACATCTCCGTCCAGGTAGGGGAAAGTGCTCTTTCAGGGCCTGTCCTGCCATAAGGATTCCTTCCTGAAGTCCGGATGCAAAAGCCCCTTCACTGAAACTGCCCAGCATTTTTTCCTTGATGTGATCCCAGAAATCGTCTGGAGTGACCGCATTGATCCCGGCATCGCCCAGGATGGCAAACTTTTGATCCTTTACCGCCAGGTAGAAGAGCACGCCATTGCGCAGCTCCGTCTTATGCATCTCAAGCTTCCCGAACCACCAGGCCGCCCGGTCCATCACATCCTCCTTACAGTGGTTGTCCAGGTGTACCCGAATCTCACCCGATGTATTGAGCTCTGCCTCTTTCACTGCTGATTTGATCAGCTCCTTCTCCTCTTTGGAGAAAAAATTCACAGCATTCATAGTCAATATCTTAAACTTAAAACTCAACAACAGGTGCGGTCTCACTTCCGGCAACAGCCTCAAAATAGGCTTTCTGATCAAAGTCCTTCATATTAGCTATGAAGCTGGCAGGGAACTTTCTGATGGAGGTATTGAAGCCCCGGGTGACCTCGTTGAATTTCCTTCGTTCAACTGCAATGCGGTTTTCGGTGCCTTCCAACTGGTCCTGGAGGGACAGAAAATTCTGGTTGGCTTTCAGATCAGGATAACGTTCGATGGTAACCAACAGGCGGGAAAGAGCGGAGCCGAGTCCGTCCTGTGCCTGCTGGAAGGCAGCCATTGATTCAGGGGTTATGTTGGTCGGGTCGATGGTCACGCTAGTTGCCTTTGCACGTGCCTCAATCACCTGAGTCAGGGTCTCCTGTTCGAATTCGGCATAGCCCTTGACCGTATTAACCAGGTTAGGGATCAGATCGGCTCTTCGCTGATATACATTCTCCACATTGGCCCACTGGCCTACAACGCCTTCTTCCAGAGTGATAAAGCCGTTATAGGTTTTGATACCCCAGCGTACTACTGATATTACAAGCAAAGCTAAAACGACAACTACAATGATCCAGGTTCTGTTCTTCTTTTTCATTTCAATCTTTTTTATGTGATGTTTCGTGGTTCGATATTCAATTAAACAACTAAAATTACATTTTGTGTGATGAATACATATAAAGATGGTGAAATATCGGTGAAAAATCGATCAAAACAACCTTTGGTGCAGAGGCTTGTTATCTCTTTATGAGGGAGCCATATATACTTTATGATGCACATTGCAAGCTTTGCAGCTGGTCAGTGCGCTGGATTACCCGGAATGATGTACATAAGAGATTCTCATTTAAGGCCTTACAGGGGAAGGATTACCCGTCGGTAGTGCTGATGCTAAAAGGTAAAAGGTATGAGCGTTCATCAGCTGTTCTGCGTATCGCCCTGCGCTTGCGCTTTCCCTGGCCACTGCTGGGGATATTCTTCCTTGTGCCACCTAAGATCCGGGATTCACTCTATGACCTGGTGGCAAGAAACAGAAAGCGATGGTTCGGGGAAACATGTGTTTTATAACCCCCGGTTCTGCTTCCTGGCCGGCAGGGGATTTTAGTACTTTTGAGTCACTTCATAAAGTTTGAGAAGATGAATGCAGAACAGTTCAAAGCGGCCATCCTGGAGGGAATTCCAGAGCAACTGCCATCACAGCAGCAACCCGATCCAAAGTTGAACCATGCGCCCAGAAGAAAGGATATCCTGAGTCCTGAAGAAAAGAAACTGGCCATAAGGAACGCCCTGAGATATATACCGGTACAGCACCATCCGGTTTTGGTGAAAGAGTTTGCCGATGAGCTGGAGCGTTATGGCAGGATCTATATGTATCGCTACAGACCAGAATATGCCATCTCGGCCCGAAATCTGGATGCATACCCTTGCCATTCAAAGCAGGCAGGGGCCATCATGTTGATGCTCTCCAATAACCTGGATCATATGGTGGCCCAGCACCCCGACGAACTGATTACCTATGGGGGAAATGGTGCCGTTTTTCAGAACTGGGCCCAGTACCGCTTATGCATGAAGTACCTGGCCGAGATGAGCGATGAGCAGACCCTGGTACTCTATTCGGGACATCCCATGGGGCTTTTTCCCTCTCACAGCGAGGCTCCCAGGGTGGTGGTGACCAATGGCATGGTGATCCCCAATTACTCTGCACAGGACGATTACGAGCGGATGAATGCCCTCGGGGTTAGTCAGTATGGCCAGATGACCGCGGGCTCTTTTATGTATATCGGTCCCCAGGGAATTGTTCACGGAACCACCATTACAATCATGAATGCCGCCAGGCTCAAGCTTAAGGGAGGAGACGGAAGCCTTAAAGGGAAGCTTTATGTCACCTCCGGACTGGGGGGGATGTCGGGTGCCCAACCTAAGGCCACCGTTATTGCCGGGGGAATCTGTGTGGTAGCAGAAGTGAACCCGCTTGCCACTGAGCTGCGTCATTCCCAGGGCTGGGTGGATGAGGTTTATACAGATCTGGAAGAGCTGGCCGGCAGAATAGCTTTGGCACGCAAAGCCATGGAGGCAGTCTCCCTGGCCTACCAGGGTAATGTGGTGGATCTTTGGGAATACCTGCTGAAAAATGATATCCCGGTGGAACTGGGATCAGATCAGACCTCCCTGCACAATCCCTTCGCGGGTGGTTACTACCCGGCGGGGATCGCTTTTGAGGAGGCCAGGCAGATGATGGCTGAGGAGCCTGAAAAATTTAAGGAGGCTGTTTATGCATCCCTTCGCAGGCATGTCAGAGCTGTAAACGGTCTGAGCGCGAAAGGAATGTATTTCTGGGATTATGGAAATGCCTTCCTGCTGGAGTCCGGCAGGGCAGGGGCAGAGGTCTTCCGGAAGGATGGAAGCTACCGCTACCAGTCCTATGTGCAGGCCATTATGGGACCCTTATTCTTTGATTATGGCTTTGGACCTTTCAGGTGGGTTTGTACCTCATCTGATCCGCAGGACCTGGCGCAAACGGACCGCATAGCTGCAGAGGTACTGGAGAAACTGGCTGCGGAGGCACCCGAGGAGATCAGGGGACAAATGGAAGATAACCTGCACTGGATCAGGGAGGCGGACGGGCACCAAATGGTGGTGGGATCCCAGGCACGCATTCTCTATGCCGATAGCCAGGGCCGCATTGCCATTGCCAAAGCATTTAACAGAGCCATCAGAGAAGGAGAGATTCAGGCACCTGTGGTGCTGGGCCGGGACCACCACGATGTTTCGGGGACCGATTCACCCTACAGGGAGACCTCAAACATATACGATGGTTCGGCTTTCACAGCCGATATGGCAGTTCAAAATGTAATCGGTGACTCATTCCGGGGTGCCACCTGGGTTTCACTGCATAATGGTGGTGGTGTAGGCTGGGGAGAAGTGATCAATGGTGGTTTTGGTATGCTGCTGGACGGAACTGCTGAAGCAGACAGAAGGCTGGAGGGGATGTTGCACTGGGATGTAAATAATGGAATCGCCCGAAGAAGCTGGGCCCGAAACGAAGGAGCCATCCGTGCCATTGAATGGGAGATGGAACGCAGTCCCCTGTTAAAGGTTACTTTGCCTAATCTGGTGGATGACAGCCTCCTGGAAGAGCTTTCATAAGGGGATTAATCCTCAAAAACCATGGAGTAGGGTCTTGATATGGCTTCCTCCAGCTGGTGCATGCTGATATTCCTGCTGTATCGCACCTGTTCCTTTCCTTCAAAGAATATAAGGATGCTTGGAATGGTAAAGACCCTGTATTGTCCTGCAATTACCGGACTTTTCTCTGTATTCACATAACGACTTACCATTAATGGAAACTGCTTGCTCAGCAATTCAGCAACTTTTGGTTTGAGTACTTTGCATACCGAACAGGAATCGCTGGAGAAATAGAGCAATACTCCTTTTTCACTGGCGATTTTATCCTGTAAGTCCTGAATATTGTAGATTCCTTCCATGATTAATATTCTCCTTCATTGAGCAGGACCAGCATGCATTCAGCAATCGGTTCTATCCCTTCCCGGCTCAGCCGGCCCATAAACTCCGGGTTAACTGTTCCCGGATTGAAAATAACCCGTTTTGGTTTCAGTGAAATAATGTAATCGTAGTAATCAGCCTGTCTGGAGGAGCCGATATAGATGGAAACAGTGTGGACATCGTCGATATGCGGCATACCCACCAGGATCTCTTCCTCCACGATCAAACCTTCCCTGAAACCTACAGCCACCACATCCTGGTCATGACGCAGCAAGCTCTTTACGGCTTTGTGTGAAAACCTGACAGGATTAGGGCTGGCGCCCAGGACCACTGTTTTTTTTCGATCTCCCAAGAGAATGCTGATTTTTGAATCTGACAAATATAGCCAATCCCAATTGAATTGTGCGAAGGGAAATAGGGAAATCTGGAAGCGCAGGTCGGGAGGCGATAGCAGGGTGAATTCTTAGTTCGAGCGGATCAGTACAACAGCATAAGCCGAGACACCTTCCTGCCGACCGGTGAATCCAAGTTTTTCTTCCGTAGTGGCCTTGACAGATACCTGGTTCTCCCGGAGGCCAAGATGTAAGGCGATCTGCTCCTGCATTTTTGGGATGTAGGGCAAGACTTTTGGGGTTTGCAGGCAGATGGTACTATCGATGTTCCCTATTTCATATCCCCGGGAGTTTAAAAGCTCTCCGCATTTCCGGAGCAGGATGCTGCTGGCTTTCCCTTTGAATGCCGGATCGGTATCCGGGAAATGAGTGCCTATGTCTCCCAGGGCTGCTGCCCCAAGTATGGCATCACAGATGGCATGTAGCAATACATCTGCGTCGGAATGACCTAGGGAGCCTTTGTGATGAGCTATCTCAATGCCACCGAGCCAGAAAGGGATCCCCTCTTCCAGGCGGTGCACATCGTATCCGAAACCAATCCGGAAGTCCATGGTTTGTTTATTAATTCAGGTCAGCAAAATCAAAACCCAATGTGAACCTGAGGGTGTTGGCCAGCGGACTGTTTTGTCCGTTGGTGGGAACCAGGTAGGCAAAATCCAGGGCAAATACATTCAGTTTCAGACCAACTCCAACGGTGAAGTATTTCCTGTTTCCTTTGGTATAATGCTCGAAGAAGTAACCTGTTCGTATGGCAAACTGTTTCCTGTACCAGTACTCAACTCCCACACTGTAGGCTATTTCATGCATCTCTTCTTTGAATACGCTGTAGCTTCCATCGTCGCGTTGTTCACCCGGTGCATCGTAAAAGGATTGGACCATTCCCCCCACAGCGGATCCCGGAACCTCTTTTCCACGGATCACTACCTGCTCTCCGGTGATGGAATCTTCTCCATAAACTGCTGGTGTATGAACCAGGAGTTTGTTCAGATCCATATTGATGGAGATGGAATTATAGTCGTCGATGTTATAGGAGAACCTTCCCCCCAGTCGCAGGTTTGTAGGTATGGGTGTCTTGTCGGAATCCACACTGTAGGATATGGGAGTCCCCAAATTGGTTAAACTTATTCCGGCAGCCCACTCTCCGTCACTGGATCCTACATTTACCTGGTTCTGATAGTAGAAACCGAGGTCGGCTGCAAAAGAGATACCAGCCTTGGTTTCCTGGCCGTCGGAGGTCTGCTGACCACTGGTGAGGTCGGAGCGGATAAAGCGGAAGGCGATCCCCCCGGAGAAGTTATCTGTAAAGAGCCTGGAATAACCGGCATCGATTGCAAATTCATTGGGATTATACTGTCCGGCAAAGCTTCCGTCAATATTGGTAAATGTGATATTACCCAGGGAGAAGTACCGTAATGAGGTAGTGATCACCTGCTGTTCATCCACCCGGAAGTACCCGGCAAGGTAGGCCAGGTTAATATCAGGGATCAGGTTTCTGAGCCATGGAGTATAGGAAACGGCAAATCCCCCCTTGCTGTCAAGGAAGGCATATTTACCAATGTTCCAGTGTTGTGAGTTCACATCAGGTGCCGAGGCTGCTCCCACATCACCCATACCTCCTGATCTTGAATCGGGAGCAATGGTCAGAAAGGGTACAGCAGTCTGAATGGCATTCAGTTCAGGTTCGTTCACAGAACCGTCCAGATCTCCTGTGGATATCTGGGCTGATGTATGTATGGGTACCAGCATAAGTACGCTGGTTATCAGTATGATAAATCTAATATTATATCTGAAAGGCATTCGCTTAAACTTGGACTGCAAATATAGCATATTTATATGATTTCATCTGGCACAGGGCCATTGTCTATTTAGTACGTAATCCTAGTAAGTTTAGTATTCACAGAGTTTATTTTTTTCATATTTAACGGGCTATAATCAATTTCCCGCTTGCCGAATCCTGCTCTCCTTCTTCCGTGCTAAGGATGGCCTTGTAGATATAGATTCCGGGTCCCATTTTAGCTCCCCCGGAAGTGGTGCCGTCCCACTCAATTGGTTCCAGCCGGTATCCGGGCGATTGGATCTGCATATCAATGACCCTTACCAACTCACCGTTCATACTATAAATCGTTAATACCAGTTTCAGATTGCTATCGGGCCGGTTGTGCTCCATACTGAACCAGGTGAGGTCTATAAAGGGATTGGGATAGTTATAGAGCTCCTTTATCAGCATCTCTTCGGAGTCCATGACCACAAAATCGAGGCTCGATTCGGATGAGTTGTTATGAATATCCCAGACTTTAACGGTAACCGTATGGGCCCCTGCTTCCAGATTGCTGTATGGGTACCTGATTACACCTGAATCGAAACTGTTGACATTGGCCTGGTAGAATTCATTCAGAATCACAGCATTGACCTGGTCCTCATCCAGAGTGGCGGTCAGATCGTGACCGATCCCGTTCCCTGTGGTATTGATTCCATAATTGTCCGAGACATAAGCCAGCAGTTCCGGATTGCCATCTGTAATTCCTCCCGATACAAAAAAGGAGTCATTCATATAGAGCTCTATCACAGGATATTCATTATCCTCCGCATAAGCTGTACTCACACCGCCTACTTCAAATCCCTCATAGGATCCATGGGCGTCAACGGATGGATCGTTACTGTAGTAAGAGATCTTCCCCGGTCCGTAGGCATAATTAATATCCTTGGGCATGTAGAAACCAAAACTGAAACGGCCATCGCTAACGGTGGTCTCTCCGCTGTAGAGGATACTATTTCTGGCGTTGAAGATAAAGGCCGACCCTCCGTCGTTAGAAAGGGTTTCCACTATTCTCTCCTTATCGAACACCTTAGGGTAGACCATGCCTTCATATCCGTTCAAAGATTCACCTCCTTCAGTTTCCAGGTGGCCCGACACGCTTACCCACTGAAGGGCCGAGAGGGTATCGTTTTGCTGGTATGCAGCAATGCCATTAATGGAATCGGTGACTACCCTGTGCTGTGGATAGCTTAGCCGCATGGATGGATCCCCCAGAAGGGTGAAGTTCCGTTTGTTAATCCCGGCTCCTGAATTGTTCTTGCTGTAAGAAATAATATCGCCCAATCGATAATTCTGATCCAGGCTATCCTTTTCAAACACCACTTCGTAGAATCGTTCATTAAGTGCGTGGTTGGGACCCGAGTAAACAAGGCGTGTGGTTGTAAACAGCCCAATGCCGCCCCCTGCTGTATTGAGCAGAACCTCTTCTCCCGCGGATGTGACCTCCAGGTCCTCCGCGCGGTCATACTCATCATACCTGCTGAATTCGCAGGTGGCTGTAATAAAGAGCGGCAGCTTCTCTTTGTTGGTCCAGTTCCGGATGTCGTTGCCGGTAATGATCTTTTCGTGGGCAAGTCCCTGGGTACCTCCATGTCCGGTATAATTGATGATCAGGGCACCCCTGTGCACCTGGTCGTTTATGGCCCGGGTAACATCGGGGTATCTCGGACCGGTGGAGGTTTCTTCCTGGGGATATGCATCCAGGTATATCTTATTGTTATTGTAGACCGGATAGTGGTCCGTCACATAGCGTGCCAGTTCGTCGGCCTGACGCATATGAATATTGACGTCCTCATCGTCGCCAACAAAGCAGATTTGATTCCGCCATCCTCCCTGCTTATCTGGCATGTGGTAATCAATAATTTTATCCACCAGGGCAGTGGCCTCATCAAGATCTGATACCGGCAGTCGCCCGATACCTATATCAAGGAGTCCGTCATACATGTCTTCATCGGTGTCGAGCAAACCAAAGTAATCATCGGAGACATAGGAAGCGGTGGGGGAGAGAGACTCTTCCGACTGGTAGGTGAGAATCAGATTCGTATTGTACTGTTTGTCATCACTCCCCCTGTTGTCGTACGACCCGTCTCCCATCAGGAGCAAATACCTGCAGCCATCTCCGGTCCCGCCCGAGCGGTCGTAAAACATCTTCATGAAATTGCGAATGGCGCTCAGGTCCGGTGTACCGGAAGAGAATTCATTAAATACCTGCTGTTGGGTAACCACTGCCACATCCAGGCCATCATTATCCCTGCGGAACTGGGCAAGTCTGTTTGCCTCTTCAAGAAAAAGCTCCGGAGTTACAATAAGCATTTCCGGATGGTTTAATCCATGCAGATCCTGGTTCGCCACCGGGCCCAGTCCCTCGCTTGAATAATCCGGACTGGGGTAGCTGCCATCGGAACGAAAAGCAATAAACTCCCTTTGTCCATTGGTCTCAAGTGTAAAACTGGCCTGGGAACCGGAAAGGGTGAAGGGGATATTCATGGGCTGTGCAGGCTTGCTTACCTCCCAGATAAGAACCTCTCCGGATGCTTCATTCAGTCTGAACTGACTGATATTGCCAGGCCCGGCACTTCGGGAGTCTCTGAAAGCCAGCTGACTGCCTGAAAGGGAGAGCTCTGACCTTCCGTTGATGGTGATGGAATTAAGCCATCCTTCAGAATCGGTATCGGGACGCATGTATGTCACTGTAAGGGTCAGTTCATCCTGGTCGGGCAGATAGGTGAATTGTTCAGTGGATTCATAGGCGTAGGTAGAGGTGTATTGACTCAGATTGGTTGCGCTTATGGCGATGGTGCCCAGGAAGTCGTTATTGGCGCTTATGGAAAAGGTGGAAGTGACCCCCGATCGACCTGCTGCTGCCGTCCGGATAGTCAGGGGCTCCCCTTCAAGCCTTCCCTCCATTTGAAATGGATAGTTCTTTGTCAGTACCACATTAAACAGGTCGCCATACCATTCTCTGCCCGACTGAATCAGATTGTAGGTTTCATCTTCGTGATAGTCGCGGAAATCATAGGATGTTACCGTATGGCTGGGCTGATCATTACTCAGCTCAGCATCCTCCGGGGCATCTGCTTCGCCCTGACTATCTGTCACAAAGTAATAACCTTTCCAGGAGTAGGGATGCAGCTGGTGCAGGTACATTCCGCTCTCCGTATCAAAATTCCAGTCCACCGGTCCCTGTGCATAGAAAAGGATATAATCGCCCGGACCAAAAAGCTCGTCTGCCCCCTTATGCAGGTAAATGGGAAGGGCCTCCAGATCGTCTATGTATCCCTGTGAATATTTTTCGGGAAGAAGGCTGGCACCGGATCCGTAAATCCTGACAGTGGCGGGATTAGAAAGACCCATATCCTGTAGTTGCTCATAACTCAACTTGTGAATACCGGTTTCCTCAACCGAAATCCTGTACCAACTTCCCGAAGCCAGTATGGAATTAGCTGTCCAGTTTCCAGCCCTGGCACTCTTCAGTGGTGCCAGGGCAGCTTCCTGCTCCAGAATGATCTCAAAATCATCCACCTGCTCAAGGGTGCCATCGCCTCGCCTGATAAATGGCAATACCTTTATCAGCACATAAGATAAGCCAGCTTCCCTGGCAAGGGAATACTCCACTAAGGGGCTCTGCTTCAGATGGCTTTGATCGATCCCCTTAAGCAAGGCAGGATCTATTTTCGTGGTACGGGAGACCTCTACTTTAACTCTTGGAAGCATCCCCTTGGCATTCCATTCAATTTTTCTTGTGAAATATGGTAACGTATTCTCACCATCCTCGTATAATGCAAAGGGAAAGAAATGGTGTATATCCTCTCTATTCCACTGAATATTAACATTTTCAGTCTGAGAATAAAGCAGGATTACGGGGTGGATGAGTATGAGGAAAAAGAGTTTTCTCATAAAAAAAGTGCAAACAGCTGCTAAAATATGTATTTAAACGTTGAATTAGACGTTCATAGTATATAATTCTTACAGAAAGGAAGGCTAAACTTTCCAGGTATTATAACAGAATTACAGTGAGAAAGGTTGCAGAAGATAATAGTATTTTGGTTTGGATGGCAAGTATATTGCTTTTCATCTCTGCTGACGCTGATTCCCAGGATCCTGCATTCTCACAGTTCTATGCCAATCCACTTTATATGAATCCTGCCATGGCAGGTGTGGAGGGACCTGCAAAAGTCTACCTGGGATACAGGAACCAGTGGCCCGGCGCAACCAATCCTTATGTAACCTACCATGCATCATTCGACCAGTATATTAAGGCCTTACAGGGTGGAGTCGGAATACACCTGGATAACGACAGGCAGGGCGGAGGTGTTTTTAATACCCTTTCTGTGGATGCCATTTACGCTTATCACCTGCGGGTCAGCTCGCATCTGATGATAAGCGGAGGCTTCCAGGCCTCAGTGGGACAGCGGAGTATGGACCCTTCTGACCTGGTACTTCCCTCAGAACTTGCAGGGCTTGGAACTACAACACTCACACCCTATTCAAAGGTATATCCCGATTTTGCCCTGGGAGTAGGTGGATTTTATAAAAACTTTTTCGGTGGTTTTGCCGTACACCATATATTGGAGCCATATGGCTCACCCTCGGAGGATCCAAATACACGATTGCCGAGGAAGTATACAGCACACCTGGGAGCTATGTTCCCAATTATTGAAAAGAGGTTGGGAAGGGAAGTATTGCAGCTTTCGCCCCACCTGGTATTTATGCAACAAGATATTTATCAACAATTGAATTATGGATTGGAGGTACTGTACAGAGGGATTATCATCGGGACCTGGTTTCGCCAGGATCTTCTGTTTTCCTATGGCACTCTTATCTTCTCGGCAGGCTATGGTAGCGGCCAGTTCAGAATTCGATACAGTTACGATGCCAAACTCTCTCCACCCGATTTGCACATACCCACACTGGGTGCGCATGAGTTATCGCTGGTGGTTATATTTGAAAACCTGAACAAATCGACCAAACACCGGGCAATAAAATGTCCTAAAATTTAGTTATTTTTGGTAGATGTTTCTTAATAGTTGTTTTGATGTTAAAAATTGAAAAAAAAGAAGCCATGAAAATGATGATGAGACTGTTCCCCGTATTGCTTATTGCACTGATGCTTTGGGGATGTGGAGGAAAGGATGTAACCTCATCTGGCAATACCTCAACTACCACCGGATGGGCCTATAACGACCCGGAAAACGGAGGATTTGAGGTGATGACTGCCTCTGAGCAGGAAACTGGTCCTGGTCTGACCCTGATTGAAGGTGGAACCTTCACCATGGGCAAGACCCAGGATGATGTGCTCTATGAATGGAACAACATACCCCGCAGGGTAACCATCAGTTCCTTTTATATGGATGAGACTGAAGTCCGCAATGTGGATTACAGGGAGTATATCAACTGGTTAGGCCGTGTATTCGGGATGAATAATCCCCAGGTGGTTAGAGCAGCTCTGCCTGATACCCTGGTTTGGCGGGATCCTATGGCTTTCAACGAGCCCTATGTGGAGTACTACTATCGCCATCCTTCATTCAATGAGTATCCGGTGGTGGGCGTCAACTGGCTCCAGGCTCAGGACTATTGTATCTGGAGGACCGACCGGGTCAACGAGATGATCCTGGTTGACATGGGCCATATAGAATTGTCCACAGACCAGCAGGATGAAAGGAATTTCAATACTGAGGCCTATATCTATGGACTCTACACTCCAAATATCATTAACCCCCAGCCAAGTCTTAATCCCAATATAGAATCAAGGCTGATCAATGTTGAGGATGGAATCCTCCTACCCAAGTACAGGCTTCCTACCGAGGCAGAATGGGAATATGCAGCTCTTGGCCTTGTTGGAAACACAGTTGATGAACTGTTGTGGGAGCGCAGGACCTATCCCTGGAACGGACATAATGTCCGGAATGATAACGCCAGGGACATGGGTAAGATGCGGGCAAATTTTGTGCGGGGTAGCGGTGATATGATGGGTATGGCCGGAAGTCTGAACGACGGAGGTTCCATTACTGTTCCAGTGAAGTCATACTGGCCCAATGATTATGGTCTATACTGCATGGCAGGAAATGTTAACGAATGGGTTCAGGATGTTTACCGTCCACTATCATCACAGGATGTATCGGATTTCAGGCCTTTCAGGGGAAACCAGTTTGATCAGATGTCTCTTGATGCCAACAATTCTCCTATGATTGACAGTCTTGGACGCCTGGAGAGGGAGCCCGTATCAGAAGCAGATCTGGAAGGACGATTTAATTATCGTAAATCTGACTACCGGAATTACATGGATGGAGATAAAGAATCGGTATTTGAAACTGGAGAGAAAAGCCAGTCAGATTATGAAGGATCAGGCAGCATGTACCTTAATACAGAAGCAGAGAGGATGTCCCTGTTAAGCGATGAGACCAGGGTTTATAAAGGTGGATCGTGGAAGGACAGAGCCTACTGGCTGAGTCCGGGTGAGCGTCGTTACCTTATTGAAACCGAATCAAGGGATGACCTTGGATTCCGTTGCGCTATGATTCGTGTGGGAACACCAACTGGATTTTAAAGATTTATTAATCAAGATATATCAGGAGGCTGTTTCTTTCGGGAAGCAGCCTCTGTTTTTTATCTAGCATATCAAAATGTCCACGGAACAGATTTACCGGGAGTTTTTACTTTCCTCAGGCATATGTACCGATACCAGGCAAGAGGTGGAAGGAAAGCTCTTCTTTGCCCTGAAAGGAGATTCCTTTGATGGTAACCGCTTTGTGGAAGATGCCCTGAGCAAAGGTTGCAGACTGGCCATAAGCGAGCGACAGGATCTGGAAGGATCCGAAAGGATTGTCATTGTTCCTTCTGCCCTGGAACTCCTGCAAAGCCTGGCCCACTACCATCGTTTGCAGGTGGCGCCGCAGCTTTTAGCCATTACAGGCAGCAATGGGAAAACTACCACCAAGGAACTGATAACTGCAGTACTTTCAACAGCTTATAATCTGCTTGCCACCAGGGGAAATCTGAACAACCATATTGGCGTGCCTCTAACCTTGCTCAGCTTGAAAAAGGAGGAGCTTGCAGTGGTGGAGATGGGTGCCAATCATCCTGGAGAGATCGCTGAACTGGCCAGGATTGCAGCTCCGGATTTGGGCATCATTACCAATGTGGGGAAGGCTCACCTGGAAGGTTTTGGTTCCCTGGAGGGAGTACTGAATGCCAAGGGCGAACTCTATGCCTACCTGGCTGCACATGGAGGGAAGGCCATCATTGACGGAGGTGATCCGGTCCTGAGGGGAAAGGCAGATGAGCTTGGTGTAACTTATGAGCTGATCGCGCCCGGGAAAGACCTGAGTGTATCAGTCACTTTGCTCAGTCAGAATCCTAAACTGGAGGTGGAGATGCAGGTAGGAGATGAGGTCCATTCGTTTTCAACCGGACTGGTGGGGGCATATAACCTGCAAAACATCCTGTTTGCAGCAGCTGCCGGAGTACATTTTGGTATATCAGCCGGAGCCATAGCGGCAGCCATTTCGGGGTATATCCCTGAAAACCAGAGGTCCCAGATGATTGAAGGTGGACGGAACAGGGTGGTGCTGGACTCTTACAATGCCAATCCAAGCAGTATGCGGGAGGCCATTGGAGGATTGCTGAGCTATGGCACACCTCCCCTCATGTTGATACTTGGGGATATGGCTGAACTGGGAACTTCCTCCCGACAGGAGCACCAGGAGCTGCTTCATTGGATTGCCTCCCTGGATGTAGACCGGGTTTTGCTGGCCGGGCCAAACTTTTACCAGGCTTATGAACCGTCCGAACACATTAACGTGTTCCGGGGGAGAAACGAGCTGGAGGCTCAGCTCAGGGAGGAGAAACCGAAAGGGTATCATATCCTTGTCAAAGGAAGCCGGGTGATGGAGTTGGAGCGGCTAAAGCCGCTATTAGTTAATAGTTAACAGATAATGGTTAGTTTTGCACTTACCAATAACCAAGAATATGGCAAATAAACTGATGGACCCCATTGGAAAGTTAATGGGACTGCGATACAAAAGTCATCCATGGCACGGAGTTGATATAGGTCCGGATGCCCCCGAGGTGGTTCTGAGCTTTATCGAAATGGTACCCACCGATACGGTGAAGTATGAAGTGGATAAGGTTACAGGTTATCTGAAGATCGATCGTCCCCAGAAATATTCCAATTCGGTACCAGCCCTATATGGTTTCATTCCTCAGACTTTCAGTGGCGAACGTGTGGCAGAGCTGAGCCGCGTGAAGACAGGCAATGAGAAGATAGTGGGTGATGCGGATCCGGTTGATATCTGTGTGCTGACCGAGAAACAGATATCCCATGGCGATATCCTGGTCAGGGCCCGCCCCATTGGTGGTTTTCGTATGATCGATAATAACCAGGCCGACGATAAGCTGATTGCTGTGATGAACAACGATGCCCTTTATGAAGATTACCGGGATGTATCAGATCTGCCGCCAAAGGTGGTCAACCGGCTAAGGCACTATTTTCTAACCTACAAGGATCTGCCCGGGAATCCAGCCGATGTGGAGATTACTCATGTATACGGACGTGCAGAAGCTATGGATCTGATCGCCCGGTCCATAGAGGATTATCAAACCAGGTTTGAGAACCTGGATAACCTGCTCTCCAACGTTTAGGTAGTTGCCGCCTGCTGGTAGAGGAACCTTTTGATTTTATGGGTGGCTGTTTTCTCGAAGGGTTGAACCTGCAGAATCATTGCTTGCAGCTTTGAGTTGCGGGCCACATGCTGATTCACATGGATCATCAGCTCTTCCAGAGCCTCATCCGCTTTCTCCTGAAATTCTTTCTTATATTCAACCGCATTATCTTTCAGGTGCTGGAGTTGCTCTTCAATCACCTCCATCTTCAGATGCACCATGGCCGTTAGTTTCCCTTTATACTCCATCACCAGGGATTCACTTACATTGGCACTGCTGTTGATTACTGCTTCGATCTCCTCGGGATAGATATTTTCGCCATTGGGCCCCAGGATCATGTTTTTGGAGCGTCCTTTAATATAGACTATGCCTTCTTCATCAATTATTCCCAGATCGCCGGTGCGAAAAAAGCCATCATCGGTAAATACTTCACGGGTCTTCTCTTCATCTTTGTAGTATCCCTTCATGATGTTTGAACCACGGACCACAATCTCGCCCTCTTTGGTCAAGGGATCAGGATTGTCAATTCGAAGGCTTACCCCTTCCATTACTTTTCCTACCGAATGAAAGACTGCGTTAGCCGGATTGAATCCTGCCAACATGGGAGAAGTTTCGGTTAATCCATAGCCAATGGCATAAGGAAAACCACCTTCAAGAAGGAACTTCTCCACATCGGGTGCCAATGGGGCACCTCCCACTCCAAAAAAACGTATTTGTCCACCAAAGAATTTCATAAGCTTACCTGCAGCAGCTTTTGAGAGTAACTTCCGGGTGGGACCAAATTTCATCAGGTTGCGCATGGGAGCCGATTTGTATAGCTTGGGCTTAATAGTTGACCTGTAGATCTTCTCAATAATCAGCGGAACAGTCAGCATAGTAGTGGGCTTGAGCTTCTGCAACACAGGTCCCAGGTAAGCTGCGGTGGGTGCGCGGTCGATATACTGAACCATGGCACCATTGAGCAGGGTAACCAACATTCCAATGGTAAACTCATAAACGTGTGCCAGTGGAAGTACTGATAACCAACGGTCTTCGGGAACTACCTTGTGCACGGTACCCGACTGCACAGCATTGCTCAAAAGGTTGGTATGGGTCAGCATAACTCCCTTTGAGCGTCCCGTGGTGCCCGAGGTATAAATAATGGAAGCAAGATCCTCACCATCAGCCTCATAATAAGCTTTGTCGCCTACTGATATCGTCGATTCTTTATTAAGTTTTGTCAACTTGCCCGGTTCCCCGACAGCTTGTGCAACCACACCTTTATGAATATCCAGCAATTGAAAGTCGTCTGTATTAATCACCATCTCGACCGTAGGAGGCAAACCCTCGTTCAGTCTGGAGATCATTTTACCGGAGATAAAAACAGTCTTTGCAGAAGAGTGCTCCAGGATGGACCGAACCTCCACTGCCCGGAAATCGGGAAGTATCGGAACACTGGTGGCACCACAAATAACTGTGCCAAAGTAGGCGATACCCCAGTGGGGACTGTTCTCCGCCAGGATGGCAACATTGTCGCCTTTGCCAACTCCGGCGCTCTTCAACATCACAGCCACATGCTGGGTTGCCCTGTCAAGCTCCTCATAATTATATTCCGTTCCATCCACACTGGTCAGGGAAGGACGGGAGGCGAAAAGCCTGGCACTATTTTTTAACATCAGGGGAAGATTGCTTACCTCTTCCGGTATATACTTTTTGTAACTATTCATCATCTTTAATCTTATGCATTTCTGAATGACTGGTCCAGATCGCTGAATTTCCGCTTGTTTTTAAGGAAGAAATCTGCCACAATGCTATGGGGATATATTCCGTTTACAATAACGCTATTTTCAGGGGATTTGTTCTGTTTTTTTATCCCCCTATAGGAGGATTTCATCCCATAAAAAGCCATATGCGCCCTGAAGACGGCCCAAAAGTCCCTGAAAGCCCCCTGGAGCAAGAACCTCAGAGCCGAAATCCCGTCAAGGATCATTCGGAAAAAAAGGATTCTTCCCCGGCCCTGTGCAGGCAGGTTTTTGTATAGCAGTAGCAGGTTATTTCTGAAATTCAGGTAGGTCTTAAATGGATTTCCTCTCTGTAGGGTGGCCCCTCCCACGTGGAATATGGTGGATGAGGGGACAAAACGGATCCGGTAGCCCATAGACTGGAGCCTCCAGCAGAGATCAATTTCTTCCATATGGGCAAAAAACTGTTCATCCAATCCCCCCGACTCCCGGTAAAGATCTGCCCGAACCATCAGGCATGCACCTGAGCCCCAGAAGAGATCGGTGGCCTGAGTATACTGACCCTTATCCTCTTCCAGGTGGTCGAAGATACGTCCCCTGCAGAAGGGATAGCCGTATTTATCAATATATCCGCCAGCGGCACCTGCATATTCAAAATGCGTGCGGCGCTTAAAGTCCAGTAGTTTAGGAGTACAGGCACCCACACTTTCATCCTTCTCCATCAGCTCCACCATGGGCTCCAGCCAGCCTTCTGTGACCTCGATATCGGAGTTAAGAAGAAGCATGTATTTTGAATCAAGCTGCTCCAGGGCACGGTTATACCCCCCGCTGAATCCGTGATTCTTCTCCAGTTCAATGATGCGGATCCGGGCGTACTCTTTTTCCAGAAACTCCAGTGAATCATCTGTGGATCCGTTATCGGCCACAACAATTTCTGCGTCGGCGTGGGTGGTATGTTTCACCAGGGCTGGCAGGAATTGTTCAAGGTACTTCCGGCCGTTCCAGTTCAGGATGACAATGGATACCAGTTTCATGTGGAGAGCATAATTTCTTGAATGACCGACTGGAACTCCTTGTATATATTTCCATTGGAGCACACAATATGCTCAGCAAAGAGAGGATTTTCATGTCCTGCGAAATCGGAAACCGCACCTCCGGATTCTTTGACCAGAAGCATCCCGGCAGCCACATCCCATGGATTGAGTCCGTACTCATAGAAAGCGTCGTAGCGGCCACAGGCCACATAGGCAATATCGGTGGCAGCAGAACCCAGTCTGCGAAGTCCGTGGGAGTTTTTCATAAAATGGTCCATGCTTCGCATAAACTGCTCCAGGTAGGTGAAGTTGGTATAGGGAAATCCGGTAGCAATCAGGGATTGTTCAACTTTTTGAACCTGGCTGACCCGGATTTGCGAGCCGTTGAGCCATGCACCGCCATCTTTCCATGCATAGAAATATTCATTCAAGCCAAATTCATATATAATTCCGGCCACCACTTCTTCATTTTCTGTGAGTCCGACACTGATGGCAAATGGAAAAACTCCGTGAATAAAGTTGGTGGTACCATCCACCGGATCGATCACCCAGTTGTAGGTTTCTCCAGTTTTGGTACTGGTTCCCTCCTCGGCAATGAAACCGGCTTCGGGTAGTAATTCAGATAGTCCGGATACCAGGATCTGTTCAGCTTTTTTATCTACTTCGGTGACAAAATTTTGTCTTCCTTTCTCCTCAATGGCAAGTCCAGACCTGTTCTCATGTTGCTTTCTCACATAGCTGGCAGCCGTTTTCACCACTTCCATGGCACTGAAACATATCTCTTTATACTGCATTGAACTCACCATATATTATGCGATACAAAGAAAGCTAAATTTTCATTAACAGCAGGTCGGCCACAACAAATGTACTGCCTCCGGTGAAGATCATATCGTCGGGTCCTGCCTCTGCCTGTGCCGCCCGGTAGGCCTCTTGCACATTGGGATAGGGAATTCCTTTTAATCCGTATTCTCGGGCTCGTTCTGTAAGCACCCGGGCATTCATGGATCTGGGGACAGACGAGCGTGTGAAATAGTAGGTGGCTTCCTCGGGCAGCAGGGGAAGAACCATATCAAGGTCCTTATCACTTACCATGCCCCAGACCATATGCAGCCGTTTCCAGGGTGTTTGCCTGATCTGCCTGATGGCATTGGCGATTCCATCCGGATTATGAGCCGTATCGCAGATGCTTCTTGGATTGTGACCAATGGTCTCCCATCTTCCCCTGATGCCTGTGGATGCTGTGACCGAAGCAAAGCCCTCCAGAATTTGAGACTCACTGATCTTCCAATTGAGCTTTTTCAGCTGCTCCAGGGCAGTGATTGCGGTGATTATGTTCTCCTGCTGGTACTCTCCGGTAAGATCGCAGCTTATCGTCATTGAGGATGATTCTCCTGCTTTCCCGATCCTTACCTGCATTTTCCCATCCCTGTCCAGGGTCCTGAATTGCGCTTCGTAGTGCTGGCTGGCGGCAATTACTGGTGCAAGGCGTTCCCTGGCTATGGCGCGCAGGACCTCCTCGGTGGGGGCTTCGGCCCGTCCGATAACCAGGGGTACCTTCTCCTTGATGATCCCTCCTTTCTCCCTGGCAATGGAGGTGGGATTCATTCCAAGAAACTCGGTATGATCCAGGGAGATGTTGGTAATCACAGTCAGCACCGGTGTGACAATATTGGTTGAATCGAGCCGTCCTCCCAGTCCGGTCTCAATAACGGCCACATCCACCTCTTCCCTTGCAAAGTAGTCAAATGCCATGGCTACGGTCATCTCAAAGAAGGAGGGTTGAACTTTTCGGATGATCTCCTGGTTTTCGTTTACGAATCCACTTACCTCATCCTCCGGTATGGCTTTACCGTTAATCCTTATCCGCTCCCTGAAATCGAGCAGGTGGGGGGAGGTATAGAGGCCGGTTCGCATTCCGGATGCCTGTAATACCGATGCAATCATATGGCTTACGGAACCTTTACCATTGGTTCCGGCCACATGGATGACGGCATAGCTGCGGTGCGGATGTGCAAAGTATTCATCCAGTTTAATCGTATTATCCAGGGTGCTTTTATAGGCTGCTTTCCCCTCCCGCTGGTACATGGGAAGGGAGGTGAATAGAAAATCTATGGCTTCCTGGTAGTTCATTCCTGGAAAAAAGCGGAGCCCCATCCATTGTATCTTACTTTTTCGGCATGGAAGCGCTCCGGTCGAGGTTTATGCTCCTCCGGATAACCCAGGGCAACCAGGGCAAAGGGTTTTACGTTGGAGGGCAGGTGCAGCAGCCTGGAAAAGGAAGTTTTTCTTTCCTCCCTGGGGTGCAGCCCCACCCAACAGGATCCCAGTCCAAGGGTTTGTGCCGCCAGCAGCAGATTCTGGGTGGCTGCCCCGCAGTCCACAACCCAGTAGCCATCGTCATGCTGCAGGAGTTCATCACCACAAACAACCACTGCATGGGAGGCCGTTTGCAGCATCCGGGCATAGGGGTGTATCTCCATAATCTTTTCCATCATGGAAGGATCATCGATGACAACAAAGTGCCAGGGCTGCATATTCACTGCTGAAGGGGCATACATAGCAGCAGTGAGTATGATTCTAATCTTCTCGTTATCAATCTTCTGGTCCGTAAACCGGCGGATACTCCTCCTATCGAGGATATAGTCTAATTCTTTCGTGTGCATAGCGGTTCATAACTGTGTGTAAAACTTTGGTCAATGTGAATAATTTCATGGATCATGGGGGGCAAAAAGCCCTATTTTAGGAGCCAGATACATTTACACCTTTACACGATCCTTGTTTAGTAAAGTTAGCGTAATAGGAGGGGAAATATGGCAACTGCTGTGAAAAAATATTGTAAGATCTTCGTTCTTGATACCAATGTCCTACTTCATGACTACAAAAGCATTCACAATTTTGATGAGCACGATATCGTCGTGCCCATCACGGTGCTTGAGGAGCTGGACAGATTTAAGAAGGGAAATGACATTATCAATTTTCATGCCCGCGAATTCACCAGGGAGCTGGATAAGCTCAGCGGTGACAAACTCTTTAATGGAGGCCTGTCGCTGGGCAGGGGAAAAGGAAAGCTGAGTATTTGTACCGGACAGAAAGCATCTGAACAGCTCACCACATCCTTTCCTGAGAACACACCCGACCACCGGATCCTGTCCATAGCAGAGCACCTGCATCTGAAGAACGGGACCACCAGGCCTGTGATCCTGATCACCAAGGATATAAACCTGAGGATGAAAGCCAAGTCGCTGGGGATTATGGCACAGGACTACCACAACGACATGGTCCAGAACATAGATGATATCTATGAGAATGTAAAATCCAGTGATGTATCGGACGATACGGTTATCTCTGATATGTACGAATCCATGGAGGGTGTGCCGGTCGAGCGTTTCGGACTCCAAAAACAACCGCAGGCCCACCAGTACTTTATATTCAGAAATAATAACAAGAGCGGACTGGGACACTATGATCCCTTTAACAAGGTGGTGAACAGGGTGGAGAAGACCCGGACCTATGGCATTGATCCACGTAATGCCGAGCAGACTTTTGCCCTGGACGCACTCCTGCGACCCGAGGTTCAGCTGGTAGCGCTGACCGGCAAGGCAGGGACAGGTAAAACACTGCTTGCTCTTGCTGCTGCCATCCATCAACGAAAAATGTACACCCAGATCTTCCTGGCCAGACCCATTGTACCGCTGGGGAATCGAGATCTGGGCTACCTGCCGGGTGATGTGGATGAGAAAATCGGACCCTATATGCAACCGCTGTTCGATAACCTTTCGGTGATCAAACAAAGGTTCAAGTTACAGAGCAAGGAGCACAGCAGGATCGAGGAAATGCAACAGACCGAAAAGCTGCTGATAACACCTCTGGCCTATATCCGGGGACGAAGCCTTTCCAGGGTTTTCTTCATTGTGGATGAGGCGCAGAATCTCACCCCCCACGAAGTAAAAACTATTATTACCAGGGCAGGGGAGGGAACCAAGATGATCTTTACAGGGGATATCCAGCAAATTGATTCCCCCTACCTGGATACCAAATCAAATGGTTTGACCTATCTTGCCGACCGCATGAAGGGTCAGGATATTTTTGCCCATGTTCACCTGGTCAAAGGGGAGCGCAGCTACCTGGCCGACCTGGCAAGTAACCTACTTTAAATGGAACGGAAACTTTTTATAATACGACACGCTAAGTCCAGCTGGGAGCACAATGGCCTGGATGATATAGACCGCCCCCTGGCAGAACGTGGGATCCGGAATGCCGGAGAGATGGCTAAGAGGCTGCTGGCAGAAAACCTGGTACCCCAACTGATCCTTACCAGTCCGGCCAACAGGGCCCTGAATACGGCCCTGATTATGTCAAAGATCTGGGGATTGGACCCGGAGAATTTGCAGGTACATGAGGCCCTTTATGACGCCCATATATCAGAAATAGAGACAGGTTATATCTGGCGTTTCTGCCGAAATCACAAAGCTGGCCATTTTTGGCCACAATCCCTCTTTTACATCCTATCCCAACCTCTTCCTTGAAACGCCCCTGGATAACCTTCCTACGGCAGGGGTTGTAGTGGTGACACTGGAATCGAAAAAATGGAGTGGAATCGGGCGTAAACATGTAAAGGAGTGCTATGTGGATTACCCAAAAAGAAGATAGCAGAATGGTGAAACCTTTGACAGAGGTTAGCTGTGCAATTATATTGGACGGAGAGATGGTACTTGCCACCCAGCGTAGTTACTTTATGCCACATCCCTATAAATGGGAATTCCCAGGGGGAAAGCTGCTTACAGGTGAGACCCCCGAGGCATGTATTATCAGGGAAATCAGAGAGGAGCTTGGAGTGGAAATTTCTGTAATTAAGCTACTTCCTTCGGTAAAGCATGTCGACAGCGATCATGCCTTAAAGCTGATCCCCTTTGTCTGCAGTATCACGGAAGGCGAAATCAGCCTGACGGAACACAGGCTATACCGCTGGGTGCATCTCTCCCAGCTGGAAGAAATTGATTGGCTGGAAGCAGATGTGGAGGTAGTAAAGCTGGTAAAAAAATATTGCTAGAAGGGCATGGTGCCGATCCAATCGGCAAAGTTTTTCAGAAATTGTCCTACCGGCCTTCCAATACCCTGGAATAACTCATCACTCACCTGAGTCCCCACAAACAGGAGGAATATCAGGTACATCCCCAGCATTAAATATGCCTTTGGCCGTGTGAATTTTTTTCCAATCAGCATTATGGCCAGGGCCAGGAAGGTTGCAAGAAGCAGGAATACCCATACCTCTTTGGTAAAAGCCAGCAAATCCTGGTTCAGCGCCATGCTTTCTCCATGGATCAGGTTGTAGAGCAGGATGGGAAATCCCAGAGCAAAGGCGATATCAAAAATATTGCTGCCCAGGGCATTACTGACGGCATCATCGTAATTTCCCTTCCGTGCATCTTTAATGGAAATAATGGTATCGGGAACCGAAGTAGCAACTGCCGATAGCACCACAGCAACAAAGATCAGGGGGATGTTGGTAATCTCCCCGAAAAGATCAGTACCGTAAACCAGCAACCAGGTGCCAAAGGTCATTACCAGGGTGCTGATTCCCAGGAGGGTCCATGCCCGTAAGGTGTTAATCTTTCTGCCATTCAACACGATTGCTGTCATATCAAGGCTCAGCAGGGCACCCGGGAGTTTCCTTTTCACAGGCGCGTCTGGCCTCATATATTCGCGCTTGGACTTTCGCCGCTTCCTGGTAATCAGGAAGAGGATAATCAGGTATACAAAGTAGACCAGTACCAGTATCAGTCCGTGTTTGGCCAGGAGCTCCCCGCTAAACAGGAAACCTACAAAGATGAGTTGGGAAATTAATAGCACACTCCCTTCACGAAGCAGCACCACTTTGTTCAACTCAATGCCTTTTCGTTTGCCGGAGGAGAAAAGCATCAGCACCACCAGCGCCGGGATAATCAGCAGGTTGAACAGCGCACTACCCGAGGTAACACCCAGTCCGCCCGAAAATCCCTCCGCATCACGCAGGTAGAAAAGGAAAAACAGGGTAGTCAGAAATTCAGGCATGGAGCTGGCGATGGCATTGAGTGTGGCTCCCTTGATACCCAGGGGCATTTTTCTTCCCAGGAAGTCCGAGGCTATTTCGAAACCGTGTGAGGAGCGCCAGATAATGATGCAGCTTATGATGATGTATAGGATGGAAGCAAGCATCTCTTCTATTTCTCATTCATTCTGACCACGTGCATTATCTGGTCGTCCAGGAAGTTTTCTTCATACTCCATGATGAAGCGCTGAAAGAAGCGGCTGATTTTGTGTTCGGAAAGGAGTGCCATATAGCCCAGCCACCTTCCGCCCATCCAGATGGGAAGAATATAGAGCTGGTAGTCGCGGTCGGGCAAGGAAATTTTACCTGCCAGATTAAGCTCCTCAAGTGCCTTGCTCTTATCAAGCATTCTGAACTCCTTTAGTATCTTTTCTATCTGAGTGTTGGATTCAAATCCGATTATACCACTATGCTCGGTCTCAATATATGCGTGGGATATATCGAGGAATGAAAAGTTGTAAAACTTAACAGTAAAGCAGGTAACACGCTCTGCCAGTTCTTCGATAGTAGATATCTCTCCCGAAGCAATATCGTTCTTTATGGGGTCGAATGCGGTGGCCAGGTTAAAAGGGATGTAGCTGATCACATGGATCAGGGATCCTACAACGATCACCAGAACCAGGTAGACCAGCAGGGTAATTACCAGGGGATAGAGTTGATTGGGTGAAAGTTTCATGACCAGCATGGTCAGGGGAACGGAAAGGGCAATGGAGGTTGTGGAAAAGAAAACCAGCAGAATAATCCGCTGAAGCTTATATATAAAACTATAGGAACTTCTCCTGTTCATGTTTTAAAGGTAAGAAAAACCAATCGGATTATTCAATGTATATGCGGCGCGGACTTTCCGGTAAAACCTGTCCGATCTCCGCCACAGAAACTTCCGGATCGAGCCTGTTTAACTCTTCAATAAGCGATGCGGCATGATCGGGATTAACCGACATAAGCAGTCCTCCTGAAGTCTGTGCATCATGAGCCAGCATTTTCAGGTTATAGTCCACACCCCTTGTGCAATGGGCATGTTCACCGGTGAATTCCAGGTTCCTGAAGGTGGCTCCGGGAATACTCCCCTTTTCATATACCTGGTAGGCGCCCGGAAGCAGGGGGATTTCCGAGCTGCGGATACGGAAGCTCACTCCACTGGCTTCTGCCATTTTCATGGCATGGCCGGCCAGGCCAAAGCCGGTGATATCGGTCATACTGCTTACTCCGTATTTTACAGCCAGAGCTGCACCCTGCCTGTTCAGGTGCTTCATCTGCACCAGGGCCCGCCGGTAATCTTCCTGCTTGCAAAGCCCGTTCTTCATGCCCGACACAAGGGCCCCGGTTCCTATGGATTTTGTCAATAACAGTATATCATTGGGCCGGGCGCCGGCATTGGTGATCAGCTGGTCGGGATGTACGGTACCCACCACAGCCAATCCATATTTGGGAGGGTGATCATCAATGGTATGTCCGCCTACAATCAGGGCTCCGGCCTCCTTTACTTTGTCATATCCGCCTTTGAGGATTTCCCCGAATACATCCAGGGGAATCTTCTCCTGGGAGAACATCATCAGGTTCAGGGCCAGTAGGGGCGTTCCTCCCATGGCGTAGACATCTGACAGGGAGTTGGCTGCGGCGATCTCCCCAAATTCATAGCCGTCGGAACAGATAGGAGGAAAAAAATCGGTGGTAAAGATCAGGGCCGTCTCCTCGTTCATAAGATACACTCCCGCATCGTCATGGGTGTCCACATCCACCAGAAGTCTCGGATCTTCAGCTACCGGCAGCTTACTCAGGACCTCGGCAAGCAGTCCTGCAGGCAATTTTGCAGAACAACCACCATACTCAATGGTAGATAGAAGGTCGAATTTCCGATTCATTTAATTAATAATCAGGGGTATACCACATGTCCGGCCGAAGCCAGGGTTTCAGTAATGACCACCATATTGGAGATCATGCCCACCCCGATATCCATTTGCAGACCGTAATGGTCAACACAGGTACCGCAGAGCATGATACGGGTGCCCAGTTCCTCCAGCTCGGTGAGGGAGTTGCATACGGGCGACTGTTTCATGGCCAGCTTAACTCCACCGTTATACAGGACCACATGGGTGGGCAGTAGTTCCTGCAACTTCAGGTTATCCACAAAGGTCTCCATCAGTACTTTTCCCAGCTCGGGATCTCCATCACCCATCAGTTCACTTTTGATGCATACCACATAATCGGTGGGAAAATCCGTGGTGCAGTAGATGGCCGGGTCGCTGCCTGTAAGATCCTTCTGCGGTTTAAGGGCCACCAGGGTATGTACCTTTCCGGCAGTGCTAATATCGGGTTCCACGCCCTGGTCCCTGAGATAGCTGCTCAGGTTCTTCAGTGAGGTATCGTTATCGATTTCCACCCGTATCTTCTCACCCTCTTTCATTTCCAGTAAAGCCTCCTTCAGCATGATGAGCGGCTGGGGGCATCTCAGCCCTTTGGTGTCTAATGATTTCATCCCGCAAAAGTAACATTTCCGGATGAAACAACTCAAATTTTTCTATCTTGTATGAGCTTCAAAGGGATCGGCGAAGATGTCTGACTCGAAAGAAAATATTCTGGACCCGCAACAATGGGTGGAAAGATATGGTGATTATCTTTTCAACTATGCAGTGGTCAGGGTGAACGACAGTGGGAAAGCTGAGGACCTTGTTCAGGAAACCTTCCTTGCAGCATTGAAAGCCAGGGACCGTTTCAGGGGTGATAGTGCGGAACGTACCTGGCTCACTTCCATCCTTAAAAGGAAAATTATCGATACGTATCGGAAAAAGTACAGCTCCAAAGAGTCGTCTTTTGGCGAACACGAGGAAACTGTCTTCGATGGAGATTTCTACCGCAGTGAAGAGCCTTTCAAAGGACACTGGCTGGAGGGAAAGGGGCCTAACTCATATACCCTGCTCCCGGACGGGGAGCTGGAGCAGGAGGAGCTGATGAGATTTATTAATCTCTGCATTGAGAATCTGCAGCCCCAGCTTGCGGCTGCCTTTATCATGCGAATGATCGATGAGGAAGATTCCGATACCATATGTAAGGAGCTTGGTATCACTCCGTCTAATTTGTGGGTCATGCTTCACAGGGCACGACTGAAAATGCGGGATTGTTTAGAAAAACACTGGTTGAAATAAGATGGCAAAAGGACCAAACAGATTGATGGTATTTATGAGTAAGCGGATGATCGCCTGCGACGAGGCGAGTTTTCTTATCTCTGTACGCGAAGATCGCCGCCTGGGCTTCAGGAGGTGGTGGCAATTAAAAATGCACCTCCTTAGTTGTCATCTTTGTCGAAAATATGCAAAGCAGGTAGATGAACTCAGGTACACCATGGAAATCTACCGTGAGGGCTGCAGCCATGAGAACTGTGCACACCATCTTTCTGAGGAAGCCGGATCCCGAATAGGGGAGGAGCTTAGCCGTGAGCTAAAAGCCAAATAGTTGTTAAAACTTCATATTACTTCAGCTTATCTGTAAGCTTATTCATAAACCTCCGACTTAAGTAGCAAAATCATTATTAATTAAAACTTTATTATCATGAAAACAGACAAGAAGATCTTAAAATCCGCTACTATGGTTGCAGGAGCTTTACTCACAACTGCACTGGTTGCAACACCTTCATTTGGTGCTGATATCCTGGCCTATAACAACCTTGGTTCCGGTTCCCAGCTGCGGAGTCACCTGATCGATATGAACAGCAAGCAGGTGAATCCCATGGAAGCCAATGCGGTGAAGTTCGGTGAACTGAAGTGCGGAGAAGGAAAATGCGGAGAAGGCAAATGTGGAGAAGCAGATAAAAAGGCTGATGCTAAGAAAACAGATGCCAAAAAGGGTGAGGCCACAGCGGCTAAAGCCACTGAATCAAAAAGCGCCGAGGCCAAGTGCGGTGAAGGCAAATGCGGTGAAGGAGAGAAAAAATCAGCCAAGAAAAAAGAAGAGAAGAAGTAGTATCAATCAGGAAAACGGACCTTCAGGGTTAGTTGTGTTAATTGAGATGACAATCTCAGATGTGGTTAGAAGGTCCGTGAGGAACCCCGGATATTTCCGGGGTTCCTCTTAAAAAAACAAAAAGATGGAAGGCAGGACAGTCAATGTAGGATTGGGACTCAGAAGGGACATTGCGGAAGAGATTCTTGAGAACAGGATTCTTAACCCTGATTTCCTGGAGTTTGCACCAGAGAACTGGATGGGAATGGGTGGTGCCTGGAAACGGGTTATGGACAGGGCCGTGGAGCGTTATCCTATTACCTGTCATGGCCTATCCCTCTCCCTGGGCAGCGTGGAAGAGCTTGACTGGAAGTTTATCAGTGAACTGAAAGCCTTCCTTGATGAGAACCGCGTAAGTATCTATTCGGAACACCTGAGTTATACCAAAAGCAGGAATGCCCACCTCTATGACCTCCTTCCCATTCCATTCCGGCAGGATGCCATCGACCATGTGGTAGATCGCATTCGACGTGTACAGGATGCACTTAAGCGCCCCCTGGCCATCGAGAATGTATCATACTACACCCCTGTGGCAGCAGAGATGACGCGAGATAGAATTTGTTAACGAAATTGTAGAGCGTTCAGGATGCTCTTTATTGCTGGATGTGAACAATGTGTATGTCAATGCATTCAACCACAAGTACAATGCAAAGGATTTTATCGCTCAACTTCCCCTTGAACGGGTGGCCTATATCCATATGGCGGGTCATGAGCAGGTAGAACCCGACCTGATCATTGATACCCATGGGCAGCCAATCATTGACCCGGTGTATGAATTGTTTGAATGGACCATTCAGAAAATGGCTCCGGTACCGGTTCTGTTGGAACGGGACTACAATTTTGAAGACCTGGAACAGATCCAGGGGGAGCTCACCCAGATCAGGAAGCATCTTAAAAAGACATTGGGAGGTGGCACATGAATCTGCGTAAGGAAACCATAGACAATATGGAGCAGCTGGGAGAATACTGCAGAACCGGCGTGGAGCAGGATGTGTCCGGGATCACACCCGGTCGGATACATCACTACCGTCGCCTGATCACCAATGTGGTCAATGATACGCTTCGTACAGCTTTCCCGATTTCAGTAGCAGCCCTTGGGGCAGGAGAGATGGCAGGAGCTTGTGGATGATTTCTTTTCAGCGGGACTTCCACAGAATCCCCAGGTCTGGAAGCTGCCCTTTGAGTTTTACCAGTATCATGCTGAGCGGGAGACCGGGAAAAGTTTAGCCTTGCCTTTTTTGGACGACCTGCTCTATTTCGAGTGGATGGAGATCGAGATCCACACCATGCCGGACAGGCCCTATCCCGACTACCTGAGAGAAGGAAATCTATTTACGGACAGGCTGGCCTTTAATCCGGACTATGAAATTGTGAAACTGGAGTACCCGGTACACACACACCCGGTACGCGAGGCCATTCAAATGAAAGGGGACCACTTTGCACTGCTCTACCGTATGCCGGAATCGGGACATGTTCAGTTCCTCAATCTCTCGGCCCTGAATGTATATATTATCTCCCGTCTGCAGGAAGAGAAAGTACCCCTGGAGGAGATAAAACATGAATTTGCCCGCGTGGCGGGAATAGAGAGCGGCAAGTATCTGGACGATGCTCTGGAGCGTTTTCTCGGGGATCTTCTTGAACGAAAGATGATCCTCGGATTTCTAAGAGAATAATCAATAACATACATAAAATGAGAACCTTGTACAGAAAATTTGTAGAGGGAACGGAGAAGTTGCATGATGTTCAACTGCTTTTGTTCCGCATCATCCTGGCCATGAGCACTGAAGTGCTTGGAATTGTATTGCTGACCCTGGGATTTGGCTCTCGTGTCATTGCACTTCCCATGATGTTTGTAATGGTGGTAGCTATTTTCACTACCCATATCTCCAATGGCTTTGCCGCGGGTGATAATGGATTTGAAATACCTCTTTACTATTTCCTGATGCTCTTTGCCCTGGTGGTATACGGCTCCGGGAAATTTAGCCTGGATTACCTGATAGCTAACAGGTCAAAAGAGACAAACCCGGCCCAATCAGCCAGCGTCGACCAACTAGTCGGCCCTGTTAAAGGCAGGTGGACGCTTCTTATTAAATGAGGTGGCTTCCTGGTAGGCTGCGGCCACAGCCAGGATGCTTCCCTCATCAAAAAGGTTTCCAAGGAAGGAAATGCTGGTGGGAGAACCCGAATCCTTAAAACCATTGGGAACCACCACCACAGGATGACCGGTGAGGTTGGTAGCCAGCAGCTGCATGCCTCCTTCGAAGGAGGGGGTGACCACCACATCAAAATCTTTCAGACGATTGTTATAATCTTCAATCAGATCAGTTCTGATCCGGTTGGCCTGGATATATTCCACAGCGGTGATATACCGGGCGGTTCGGAAGAGGTTGGGCCAGGCATAACGGTGTTGTCGAACCAGAAGGGTGTCGCGGTTGGAACGGGTAAGCTCATCAAAAGCTGCTGCAGCTTCGGCTTCAAGGATGATGGACATGGCATAATAGGGGAGTTCATCCCCTTCCAACTCAACTGGAATCAGTTCGGCTCCCAGCTTTTTCAAAACACGGAGTGTCTGTTTATCGAAGCTCGAAACCCTGTAGTCCTGGTCAAAAGCACTTTTAAAATAGCCGATACGCAGCGTGGAAAGGTCCACATCGCCGTTGTAGGTGAATCCAGCATCCATCAGGGTCTTATCAGCGGGATCCAATCCCCTGATTGCATCAAAAACAATGGCACAGTCGGTGGCACTCCTGCAAATGGGTCCCACCTTATCCATGCTCCAGCTAAGCGCCATAGCCCCGGACCGGGTTACCCTGCCATAGGTAGGCCTTAATCCTGTGGTACCACACCTTGTGGATGGGGAGACTATGGAACCCCATGTCTCCGTTCCAATAGCAAAGGGGACCAGTCCGGCCGAAGTGGCCGAAGCCGATCCTGCCGAAGAGCCACTTGAGCCCTCTTCCAGGTTCCAGGGATTGCGGGTGGTGTCGGCAAACCAGACATCTCCCATAGCCAGGGCTCCCAGGGTGGTTTTGGCCACCAGGACGGCCCCTGCTTCCTCCAGCTTCTTAATGATTCCCGCCGTCTCTTCCAGCACCTGTTCCTTGTAGGCACCGGCACCCCAGGTAGTGGGGTATCCCGGGAAGGCAAAGAGGTCCTTGGCTCCGAAAGGAATGCCATGCAGAATCCCCCTGTCCTTTCCGGCTGCCAGTTCTGCATCCATCTTTTTGGCCTGCTCAATGGCGTACTCTTCAGTGAGGGTCACCACACAATGCAGTTGGGGATCATATTTCTTCAGACGGTTCAGAAAAAATTCGGTCAGAGCAAGACAGGAGATCTCCCTGGATCGGATCAGGGAAGCGAGCTCGGGAATGGACATATAAGCCAGATCTGCTTCCCAGGAGGGTATGGCTATTCCTTCGGGGATTTCCCATTGGATAGGTGGTGTTGGTTCAGGAAGATGAAAACCATAGGGCAGGGGATTAAACTGGATTGCCGGTGGGGTGGAGTTTGGAAGTCCATAGGCCCTGATCTCCCTGTAAGCTTGAATAATTTCTGCCATGCCGGAATCGATCATGGTTTGTTCGATGGAGTCGAACTGCAGGTCCATGGGATTCATGGCATAATAGCTGGAGTCGATTTCTGCCATGATCTCCGGATCTTCCCCGCTACCTGTGCTGTTGTTTTGACAGGCTATGGCAAAAAGTAACATAAAAAGGGTGAGTGATAACAAAGGTATCCCTCTGGAACTCAGGTGGAGACTGGACATGCTAAGAGGTTTTGGCTTTTACGCTTGAAATATACGAAAAAAGCAATTCAATCTTTTGGGATTTCAATCAGATCATCTATATTTGCAGCCGCTAAAGGGAGCTTAGCTCAGTTGGTTCAGAGCACTTGGTTTACACCCAAGGGGTCACTGGTTCGAATCCAGTAGTTCCCACACAACAAAACAAAGCCCGTTCACGAAAGTGGACGGGTTTTGTGCTTTATGAGGTTCCATCAAGCATTCATTCTTGTAAGGAACCGAATGAAGTGCAAAGGAATTGGAGCGCTAGCGACAATCAGGGTTTTGTTTTGTTAATGTCTCCCCCCTCCCTGGATCACGAGCCTGGCGCAGCCAGGTGAGTACTCCAGTAGTTCCCACCACAAAATCAACCCGAACCGTTTACTGTTCGGGTTTTCGTTTTTATGCCTTGTCCCAGGCTTGTTTGCGGGTAGTGCCATTTCAGAAAATCCGGAGGTCACAGGGTTGTGACTTTTTCCAAATATGTGACTTTTATCTTTACTCAAAGGATCTTAGATATTATTATAAAGCATTGAATAACAGCTAAATGCACCGAGTAATCAAATACACAATCACTATTCATGAGTCACAAAACTGTGCAAAAGTCACAACCTTGTGACCTGCAAGATGATTGGGAAAGGGGTATGTAGGAGATCTGTTAGATTACTGGAAGGTCCAAACTTCCAGCTTCCCCATGCTGAACTCAAACCACCGGAAAATATCATATATATGAATACAAACAGAATCCATAGCAGATGGATCCTGTATACTCGGATTTTTATATTTCTATACGGGTTGTCGGTAAGTTGCTTCTGAAATGTTACTAATCAAAATCGTTGCATAATACAATTCTTATTAACTTACGATTGCTGCAACCGAAAAACTTTTCCCCAATGAAAAAGTATCTGCCTCATCTGCTTACCCTACTCAGGATCCTGATTGGTTGGCATTTCCTTTATGAAGGTATTTCAAAGTTATTGAACCCTGCATGGACCGCCAGGTATTACCTGCTTGGATCAAATTGGATATTTTCAGGATTGTTTGAATGGATGGCCTCGGAACCCAATGTTTTAAGAATAGTTGATTTTATGAATGTGTGGGGACTGATTCTGATAGGATTATCCTTATTTATTGGATTGTTCGTACGCTGGTCTTCCATATGCGGAGCTGTGTTGCTTCTGTTCTATTTTCTTGCCTACCCTCCAATCTCAGGCCATACACTGGGAGTAGTTGCTGAAGGCAATTACCAGTGGGTTGATAAAAACCTGATCGAATTATTTATGCTGATTGTATTTGCACTCCTTCCGACAGCATATTTCTTTGGGGCCGATCGCTGGATCAAACGCTGGAAAGAAGAAAGACCCAATGCACCCGTTCCGGCATCAGGACCGGAAGAAGGAATCCCAAACAAGCGACGTGAACTTCTTCGTGATATGATCAGTGTTCCTTTTCTTGGTGCATTTGCATATATGTTATACAGAAAAAGCAAATGGGAAAGCATGGAGAAGAAATTCCTGTCTGATCATCCGGATGCCATATCAAGTGCCACACTAAAGAGCTTTCAATTTACATCACTTGAAGATTTAAAAGGAACTGTGCCTTCAGGTAAAATCGGAGATTTTGAACTGAGCCGGCTGGTTATGGGAGGAAACCTGATTGGGGGCTGGGCTCATGCACGTGACCTGATCTATGTGGATAAGCTGGTAAAAATGTACCATACGGATGAGAAGGTGATGCTTACACTCAAACTGGCCGAAGAATGTGGGATAAATGCTATCATTTCAAACCCGGTCATGTGTCGGGTTTTCAACAAGTATAAGCAGGAAACAGGTGGGAAGATGAAGTTTATATCAGATTGCGGTGCCGGAAAGAACTTTATTGAAGGAATTGAAATATCCATGGAGGGAGGAGCTGATGCCATGTACAGTCATGGAGGACAGTCTGATAGCAGGGTATACAACAATGATCCAACATTTTTTGATGAACTTGCTGAAGGCCTTGAGTTGATTCGCAGTTATGGTAAACCTGCAGGCATCGGGGCACACCGCATTGAGACTATACAGGCGTGTGTGGAGCGGGGTATCAAACCCGATTACTGGGTGAAGACCCTGCATTCAGATGATTATTGGTCAGCCGAGGTTGATCTTGAAAGAAAGGATGTACCCGAGGCCGGTTGGAAAGACAACAATTTCTGTTTAAAGCCTCAGGAAGCCATTGATTTTATGAATGGCCTGGAAGAACCCTGGATTGCTTTCAAGGTACTGGCAGCCGGTGCCATCTTACCTGAAAAGGGTTTTAAATATGCATTTGATAATGGCGCAGATTTCATCTGTGTGGGTATGTATGATTTCCAGATCGTCGAGGATGTGAATATTGCCCTGGATACCCTCGCCAATGTGAAACGTACCCGACCCTGGAGAGCATAAACCATCTTTAATTGCATAGATGCATCAACAATTGAATAATCGCTTTGAACGTGTTGCGGCATATGTGTTTGTGTTGGTAGTGGTGCTGCTAACATGTTATTTATTCCTGTATGATGATTTTACCAGCAGAAATGAAGGAAAAATTACGGGGATAATCACTTTTATGACATTGGGTCTGGGAGTCTTCCAGTTCTGGATTGATGAAATGAACACAGAAGAGAGAAAGCTCTATGACCTGCGATATGAAAGCTATAAGGATTTTGTTCTCCGGATTGATCTGATTTCGGAAACATTGAATTATGAAATGGCTGGCAATGATATTAACAGCATCCATAACCTGGTTAGCCGATTGATGAATGATGTCAATAGAATAAGGTCAGCCATTGCCATGAATAGTGATTTTTTATTCCCGGATCTGTACCTCAAACCAGAAGCAGAACACATTGATAGCATTGTTGGAGGTATTCTTGTCAGAACAGATATCTTTCGAAGGAGTGTCGAGCGTGCGATTAAAGAAGAAAACATGCATAACAGGAATTTTGAACTATCAGTTAAGCAAATGAAATGGCATAATGAAATCAGAGAATATCTTGAAGACCTGCATCAAAGCAAATTTGACTTTTACAGGATATTAAGGGCCTATTTTTGATTCTCCAATTCTGGAATTCAGCAGCTCCCGTAAGGTATTTATTCATCCCTCAGTGCCTCAGCCGGGTTCAGGTTTGCTGCACGCCAGCTTTGCCAGCTTACAGTTAACAGAGCTATAATGAGAGCTATTAATCCGGCAAGTGCAAATATCCACCAGCTAAGCTCAATTTTAACGGCGTAATTCTGGAGCCATTTTTTCATTACAAACCAGGCAATGGGAGAGGCAATAATAAAGGCAAGAGCTACCCAGATTACAAAGCCCCTGTTCAATAATACCATAACGCTGGATATCCCGGCTCCGTTTGTCTTTCTGATTCCTATTTCCTTCGTACGCCGGATTATCGAATAAGCCGATAAACCAAATAAACCGAGACAGGCAATTATGATAGCCAGCAGGGAGCTGGACAGGAATAATCCGCTGAAGCGTGTCTCAACCTGGTATTGTTCATTGTAAAAATCGTCCAGGAAAAAGTAGTGGAAAGGATTTCCCGGGTAATGCGTGATCCATATCTTCTCCAAGCTCAGAAATAAGCCTGCTTATATCTGTCATTTCGGCTTTAATGGTATAATACTGATTTCTCGGTTGATTGAAAAAACCAATGGGGCCGGGCAATTCTTTCATGATTTGCTGATTGAAATCCTTGACAACTCCTTTAACATTACACCATGAAATTACCCCCTCTCAGAATATCTCCGATGGTACTCTCTGCATCTTCAAAACCAAAATAGGGAAGTGCTGCTTCATTGATAATGATGTTGCTTGAATCTTCCCTCATGATGGCGCTAAAGTTTTCACCTGCCAGGAGGGTCATGCCATAGGTATCAAAGAAATGATCGTCTACATAATACATTTCAATCACTTTTTCTGTATTACGACCTTCCACAGGGATTCCGAAGACACGTGTGGCCTTGATCTCTGTACCGGGAACACTTGAGGAGGATGTGATATTGCTGACCATGGACAGAGATGTAATGTCATCTTTGAATGATTCAAGGCCATTCATATAGGATTCATATGAATCTGCACTGAGTATTCGCGGTCCTTCCAGAACTACCAAGCCTTCAAGCTTGAATCCCAGATCGTGATGGCGCATAAAGTTCACCTGACGATAGATGGTGATGGTTCCTATAATCAGAATGATGGAGACAGTGAACTGGAATACTACCAGAAAATTCTTAAGCCGGCCTATCCATCCTGATCCTCTTGGGATTTTCCCTTTCAGAACAAGGCTGGGAGCAAATTGCGCACTGTACGATGCAGAAAGAAATCCAGTGAATAGTGTTCCTGTCACCAGCAAAATAAGAAAGAGAAGTATAAGGGTTAAAGGATCAGTCTGCAGGGGACTCTGCATGACCTGTCTGAAAAAAGGAAGCAGGAGAAAGACACCGGAAAAACTAATGATGAGCGCCATCAGGTTTAAGGAGGCTGACTCTGTCAGGAACTGGAGAATCAGATCTTTCTTGAAGGCTCCTGCCACTTTTCGGATACCCACTTCATGAGCTCTCTCAACGGCGCGGGAGGTGGCAAGATTAAGGTAATTGATAAAGGCTATCAACAATACAAGTAAAGCAATGATTCCCAGCGAATTAACATTCCGATAGTTGCCGTTGACTTTTAACTCGTTACTTACAGATGAATGCAAATGGATATCAGTCAGTTTCATAAGCCTGAATTCCATCAGAAAGAAGGCTCGCTTCATAAAATCACCTAAAAAGGCTTCGGGGATCTGTGGCAGTTTGGCCTGCAATGCTTCCACATCTGCGCCCGGAGCAAGCAGGACGTAGGTATAAACATCTTCGCCCCACCAGGAATCATCCCAGTTTCTTCGGTTTTGTTGTACCAGGTTCTCGTAGGAGAGCAGGATATCAAAGGTAAAGTGTGAATTCTTGGGGATGGATTTGACAATACCTGTGATTACGTAATCGGCGTAACCATCAATTTTAATGACTTTCCCCATCGGATTTTCATCACCGTAATATTTCCGGGCACATTCCTCAGTTAGTACAGCATTACCCGGGGCCAAAAGGCTGGAGTCGGCAAGCCCCTCTGCCAGAGGAAATGAAAAGATATTGAAGAATGATGATTGGGCATAAAGGAGGTTCCGTTCTTTAATGATTTCATCGGGATCATCCCCGTACTTTACAAGACTTTCCGTACGATAGAAGCGTGTATAATCCAGAACTTCAGGAAATTCTTTCACCATTTCCTTTCCAATGGCTTTTGATCCGGATGCAGAGTGTTGTTCAAGAACCTCTTCTTCATACAGCAAATAATCCACCCGGTAAATGTCATCGGCATTCATATGAAAGGTGTCGTAGGAGGTTTCAGCCTGTACCCATAATACGATCAGTGTAAAAGCGGTAATCCCGATAATTAATCCCAGCAGATTTGTGATGAAATATGCCTTGTTTAACATCAGATTTCGGATGGTTTGCTTGAGATAGATCCGGAGCATCACATTTCCTTTTTTTTTATCAATGCATATTACGGCATTCTTTAGCGGAAATCAAGGAAAATCAGGATCTGATGCAATTTTTGACGGACTGTCATCCTGCTTACATATAAGTGACAATGAATTGCTTAGAAAAAATGTAGTTTTGGAGGTAGGGTATAGCTTCACTTGTGCGGTATACATTATATACCTATACTTAACCAAAACCAATCGTTATGAAAAAAGTAAGCCTGCTACTTGGAATTGTGTCTGTCCTGGGGATTCTGTTTTCCACCGGGTGTCAGAAAATTAGTAATGATCAAACAGGTGATGAGCAGGGCCGTCTTGTCATCAACCTTACAGACGCTCCATTTCCTATGGATATGATTGATGCTGCCACCGTAAATATCGTAAAGGTAGAGATTCGAAAGAAAAGCGAAGGAACCAATTTGGGGTATCCATATATTACTGTATTTGAGGGTCTTGAAGAATTCAATCTGCTGGATTTAAGAAATGGGATTACCGCTGAACTGGTTGATCTTGAAATCGACTCCGGCAACTACGATCTTATCCGGCTTTATGTGGATGAGGCCAGTCTGACAGTCAAGGACGGTGATACCTACTCCATGAAGGTTCCCAGTGGTGCTCAGACCGGTATAAAGATCTTTATGAAACCTGACTTGCATGTTGAAGGCGGACTAACTACGGATGTATTGCTGGACTTCAGTATTGAAAAATCCTTCATCCTGAAAGGGAATACCAAAAGTCCTGCCGGAATCAAAGGCTTCAATTTCAAGCCCGTGATCAGAGCGGTGAATATAACTACTGCCGGAACAGTAGAGGGATTGGTCACTGATCCTGCCTCTGTTTTACTGGAGGAAGCATCTGTCTATATCATCCAGGGTGAGGATACAATTACCACTGCATCCACCGTTGAAGGATACTATGCTATGCCAGGAATTCCGGCTGGCTTATACACCTTGTCTTCTACAAAAGCAGGCTATGATACAGTCAGCTTTGAAAGCGTGGAGATCCTAGCCGGAAACCTCACGGTGCAGGATTTCACTCTTACTCCTCTTGAGGAGGATGAAGAAGAGGAAGAATAGCCTGAATACATCATTATACTACAGAGAAGCCCGTTCATTTTTGGACGGGCTTTATTGTTTTAATTAAACTATCTGCATGATTTTGAGTCAGAATATAGTAAATTGTTAAGTATTAGAAGCTTCCTATGTCACTTAAAAAAATATCATTATTAGTTGCTCTGTTCGGCCTGCTGATCTCTTCCCTCCATGCCCAGTACAATCCCTATGGCCTGCCTTACATCAGAAATTACCACTTTGCACAGACAGGGGGAGGTGAACAGAACTGGTGCATCACCCAGGACCAGAGAGGTGTAATTTATGTGGGAAATGAGGAAGAGGGCATCCTGGAATTTGATGGCAGCTCCTGGCGCACCATTCCGGTGCCCAACAATGTCATAACAAGATCCATTATCACCGGGGAGGATGGTGTGGTATATGCAGGACTGGAAGGAGATTTTGGAAGGCTGGAACCCGATTACAGAGGCAGCCTCCATTTTAGTTCCTTAATGGACTCACTTACAAAAGAAAACTATCCCGATATAAGTTTTTGGAAGATCTATTCTCAGGAAGGCAAGGTATACTTCTGCAGCATGGACGCTATTTTTGTGTACGATCCATCTATTCAGGAAACATCTGTTATTACACTCCCGGAGAACTCTTTTTTCTCCTATTTTGTTAATTATGAGCTATATACATCTAACTGGGAGTTAGGGCTGATGAAATACCAGGGGAATGAATTTATTTCCCTGCCCGGAGCTGAATTCTTCAGGGAGAAGAGTATCTCGGGACTGATAGCTCTTGACCCGCAGACCCTCCTTGTGGGCACGTATTTCAAGGGATTGTTTCTCCTGGATCTTGAAGATGGGAGCATCGACAGCAGCTTTGTGAATCCCACCGTGATGCAGGATCTGGCATCGAATATGATAGTGAATCTGCTTCGGGATGAAAGGAATATATACGTGGGGACCAAGGATAAAGGTCTGATTGTTCTGGATACCCTTGGAGAAGTAAGCGAGGTCATTTCCGAGGAGCAGGGTCTGTTGGACAATACAATTACACAGGTTTATCCCGGTTCTCAAGGCACCGGGGGGCACTCTATCTGGATCTCCCACTGGAAGGGTATAAGCCGGGTCGATCTTGACAGTCCCTTTCGCATGCAATCTATTGGTCCAAGATCCATGGGGATGGATGGCAGGGGCCAGGGTGATTTGATCACCGATATGGTAGAATTTGGCGGAGAGATATTTGTATCTACCCTGGGAGGTATTTATCACCGGCCCTATCAAAGCGAACGTCCCTGGTTCAGAAATATCCGCGGCATCCGGGATGAAATAAACGATCTTCAGGTAATACAGCCTTCAGCCGGTTTGTCATATTTAGTGGCCTCCGGGAGCGATAAAACTTATGTCTTTGATCAGAATTTAAACCTGAGCACCCTGCCGGCTGGAGGAAGTAATGTGCTTACTGATCCGGATAATCCGGCAATCTTCTATACCGGTAATTACGATTTTCATGGTTTTCAATACAGCAGGGGTACGTGGAAAGAGATTCTGAAGGTGGAGGTTCATGAACCAATAAATCAAATGTGCATGGACACGTATTCCTATGTTTGGATCTCCACGCGGGATGGCTTACGCCGCCTGGATGCTGCCAGGGGGCAGGACACGATAGTCAGGAGCTTTAAGCATGAGCAGGGTTTGCCTGAAGAGGAAAATCTGAGGGTGTTCAAAGATCCCTTGAATCAGGAGGTCCTGGTAGGCAGCTCCAATGGATTTTACCGTTTCGATTACCAGAACAATCGTTTTTCACCTGATACGGCCTATAACAGCATATTACCCGAAGGGAATAACAGCATCCATACGGTCCATAAGGGAGCAGAGGATCTGTACTGGTTTTCCTTTAACAATGAATTCAGGGGCTGGAGCACGCTGGCTGCCAGGCTGACAGCAGAGGGTTTACAACCCATATACGATCAAGCATTCAGAGCTTTATCCTCAAGAGTGCCAACTGAAGTTTTCTTTACCGATTCCAAAGATCAGCTCTGGTTCTCCAAATCCAACGAGCTGTTTCACTTTGATGATAGCAAGGCAAGAGATACAAAAGATCTCTTTGAAGTACTGGTACGAAAAGTTAGCATAATTGGGGATTCAATTCTGTTTAATGGTTCCAACTACCTCTTAGATCCTTCCGGTCAAATCCAGCCACTTAATGAGCAGACAGAAAGAGCTCAACCCCGACTTAAGCATATATATCGCGATGTTTCCTTTAGCTGGTCGGCTCCCTATTTCAAGCAGGAGAATCAGATTCGCTACAGCTATTTCCTGGATGGCTTCAGCACCGAGTGGTCCGATTGGAGCTGGGCCAGATCTGCTAAAATCAATAATCTGAAACATGGCAAGTATGTCATGCAGGTGAAGGCTCGAAATGCCTATGGTGAAGAGAGCCCCATAGCCAGGTATTCATTCATTATTTTAAGACCCTGGTATGCCACCATCACGGCCATTTTTATCTACATCATCCTGATTACCTCTCTGGTCGTTTTTGTTATCCTGTATACAAGGAGCCTTAAATCAAGAGCCGAACTTCTTGAAAGGCAAAACAAAGAGATCGAGCTTCAGAGAAGTAAACTGGAAAGTCTTAACGAAGAGATCACATCTCAACGAGATGAGATTGAGGCTCAGCGCGATTCCATTTCAAATCAGAACGAACTGATCGATAGTCAAAACCGGGCCATGACCGACAGCATCCACTATGCCCGCAGGATCCAGGATGCAGTAATGCCCGCACCGGAGGTCATGCGTTATCTCCTGCCCAAACATTTTGTGTTTTACAGGCCACGTGACATCGTTAGCGGCGATTTTTTCTGGGTGGATAAACGGGATGATACGGTGCTGATTGCAGTGGCCGATTGTACCGGGCACGGAGTGCCTGGAGCCTTTATGAGCATGCTTGGCATTTCCCTGCTGAACGAAATATCCAGCAAGTACGGCGATCAGCCCACCAATGAGCTTATGGATGAGCTGCGCGACCAGCTGATTGAGGCCCTGGGACAAACCGGTGACAGGTACGAGGCCAGGGATGGCATAGAGATGGGGCTTGTAGCCATCAATACGAAAACCAGGGAGATCCAGTTTACCGGAGCGAACCACCACCTCTACACCTTCCAGAAGGGCGAACTGGTGGTGATCAAAGGAGACCGTATGCCAGTAGGAATCCACGCCATGAGCAGCACCCTGTTTACATCCCACTCCCTGAAGCTGAATCGTGGCGATAGCCTGTATCTTTTCTCGGATGGCTATGTTGATCAATTTGGCGGAGAACACCGGAAAAAGTACGGAAGCGCTCGATTAAAAACCTTGCTTGCAGACCTCCAGCAAAACATCATGCACGATCAGAAAGAGGCCCTTGAAAAGGAATTTGATGACTGGAAAGGCGACCATGAACAGATTGACGATGTATTGATGATCGGTATCAAACTCTGAAACCATTCCGGGATTCAGTACTTCCGAAGTGTATAACTTCCTCCTCTAACTGTATTGAATGAGATGGATCCGTCTGTGTGGGAAATCACACGAACACTCTTTCCATCCTTTAGCACTTTCATTTTTCCTCCTGCTTTGATCCGGCAGGGATGGCCATACTTTGAAAGGATCCTGACATTTGTAATCTCCATATCCTTCCATTCCATTTTTAACTCAAAACCACCACGGGCACAAACTCCATCAAAAACTCCTTCACTCCATTCATCCGGGAGCGCAGGCAGCAGATCTATTACTCCTTCGTGCGATTGGATTAACATCTCGGTAATACCGGCTGCAACACCCATGGTCCCATCAATCTGGAGTGGCGTATAGCATTTGGCCAGCAGCTGAGGGTAGCTCTGTTCTTTTATGTATCCTCTGAATATCTGAGCCGCCCTGTTACCATCATACAACCTGGCCCAGAGAGCCATTTTCCATCCCCTTGAAAACCCGGTCCCCCCGTCACCCCTCTGTTCAAGTACAGCTTTACATGCATCAATAAGTTGGGGTGTGTTTTTTACTGAGATCACATTACCGGGATAGAGTCCGTACATATGTGAAAAATGCCTGTGCTTATCCTCCAATTGTTCATAATCTTCGGTCCATTCCTGCAAGCTACCGTCTTTCCCGATCATGGGCGGGACAAGCCTGGTTCTGGCAACATTCACTTCGGCCATTAAATCCTCATCCAGGTCCAACAGCTCTGCTGCTTCCATACAATAGCTGAACAGGTCACTCAGAATCTGCATATCTATGGAAGAACCGTAACAAATGGTTGTAAAGTAATAGGAGCCTGTTACTTCATCGAAGAAATAGGAGTATCCCGGACCTTTCGGCGGATTCTCAGGAGAATTTGACGGGTTGGTAACCAGCCACCTGCCATTGGGATGCTCCACCAGAAAATCCATAAAGAATTCCACGGATCCTTTGATGACCGGATAGATCTCTTTTAAATATTCTATATCCGGATTGAAAAGGTAGTGTTCATATAACTGGGTGCATAACCAGGCACCGCCCGTGGTAAAGGTTCCCCATGTGGGTCCATCCATGGGAGCTGCCACTCTCCAGATATCGGTATTCTGGTGAAATACCCAGCCTCCCGCTCCATAGTGGGCCCTGGCAACCTGGGAGCCCTGGTCAGTAAGCTCTTTGACCAGTGTAATCAAAGGCTCGGCACAATCAGAAAGATTTCCTGTTTCCACAGGCCAGTAATTCATTTCCAGATTGATATTGGTGGTATACTTCGAATCCCAGGATGGATTCATGTCCTCATTCCAGATCCCCTGAAGATTGGCGGCTTCGGTTCCCTCCCTGGAGGTGGATATCAAAACGTATCGTGCGAAATTGTAGGCGAGTGAAGCCAGGCTGGGATCTGAATAATCTGAAATACCAGCCATCCGCTGGTCTGTAGGAAGATAGGAATTATCCGTCTTTGGTAGCTCAAGCGAAACCCTGTGGAAGAGTTTCTGATAGTCTTCAATGGCAGCAGCAAACATGCTCCCGGTTGATTTACCTTCTATCTGCTCCAGGTACCTGGCCACACGCTCCTCCTGGTCTCCGCTCACATCTTTGTAATCCACAAAATTGGTGGCAGCGGCAATGACCAGTGTTACAGCATCTGCATTTTTAATTAGCAGATCAATTCCATCCACCTCCATACTACCTCCTTCAGGAATGGCCCTGAGTTGAGCTTTGTATCTGATGGAACCTTCAACACCCATATAATCAGCAGATTTCCCATGTACTATCAAACCGTCCTGACCAGCTCCATCCATCCTGAAGTAGTCTGTTGCATAATTCGAGTGTGCCTGGTTCCTGCAACCACGCAGTTGGGCTCTGAAGGAGATACTGCCCGGTTTACTGGCAGTCAGCCGCACCACGATCACCTGGTCGGGTTCGGAGGCAACAATTTCCCTTCGGTAGGTAACATCACCTGTACTGTATTCAACGCAGGTAATACCTGTCTCCAGGTTGAGCCATCTTTTATAGCCACTTACTTCTTCCTGGTTTTCAAAAAAGAGATGCAGATTAGCCAGAGACTGGTATTTCTGTTGCTCCACAGGATATCCCATCAGGTGTCGCCCAAATAGTTTGTGTGCTTTCAGGGGCTCCCCTTCAAAAAGATATTCCTGAATTTCGGGTAAATACTCAGCACCTCCCTCAACCACCGTAGAGTAGGGGCCACCCGACCAGTAAGTCTCCTCATTTAACTGAATGCGTTCCTCTCCGTATAAGCCAAAAACCATGGCCCCAAGTCGCCCGTTTCCAACCGGCAAAGCCTCCTCCCAGGTTTCAGCGGGAGCTTCATACCACAACAGTGTAGCCGGATTAAAATCTTGTTTGTCAATGGCAGCAGGAAGTTCAGCATCCTGAGCACTTACCCGAATAGAAGCAAACAATACAATAAGCAGAAGGTATTTCAGGAAAGAGATTCTCATTGTCTGAATCTATTCAAACCTCACCCACTTCTCCATGTAATAGTGACTTTTTACCGGATCTCCGGCCTCATCCACCGGCCAGATCTGGGTCAGGGTGTCATCCTTAACTTCCAGGAACAGTTTCACCGTTTGACCCAGGTATTCCCTGGCACTGTGATATTCAACTATCTCCTGATAGTCGGTGCCTTCCAGGGTAAACTTTCCTCCCCCGAAATTATCTGTCATGATGGAATCTTCAACAAATACCCCCACCAGGGCCCACCTTTCGCCTGACCACATCTTTATTTCGCTTCCCTGGGACTCTCCGGGAAATATCAATGTAGATTGCTCACCCTTTACTTCATATTCATAAGCCAGTTTCCAGGCGCCTTCCATGGGAGATACTTTTTCCTGGGTACAACTTCCCAAAAACATGGGTATTATCAGACAAAACAGGAGGAGTTTTTTTCATAGGTGCAAGTTTTTTGTTAGTTCATTGCAAAACTGATTTGCACGTAAATCTACAACATATCCGGCTAAATTCCTTAACTTGATTGTATCATCAAAAGGAGGTAAATCATGATGCTAAATTACACGACAATCAAGACTTAAAGGCCTTGTTTTGGCAGGCCTGCTGATCCTGTTTAACTCATGTAATTTCTCCCAGTCGGTGGAGAAGGACCTGGTAACCGGACTAAGCACCAGGGGCGATGGCCTGTCCTGTGAAGAGGTCTATTTATCGGACGGTGAGAAAGTCATCAAACGAAGTACCTTTATCTATGGCGAGACCTTTTATGTGAATTTCGCCGGGATGGGGGGATTCGAACGGGTAGGGGAAGGCGCCTTTCCTGAAATGGATATTGTAGTGGTGAGCGATCAGGGTGATACAGCACTATATATTTATGATAACTACGAAGGGTATAAGGATGGAATAGCGGACTCCCCCCTGGTATTAAATGCCAGGGTGACTGTAGCCGAACCTATTCATTCTTATGGGGATTACACCCTCCAGGTTAGCATCCGGGACAGGAAAGGGGAAGGCAGCTTCAGGGCTGAACTGGATTTTGATGTACTACCCAACGAGAAGATCAAAGTGAGCGGGGAAAATGTTACAGCCAGAGAGATCTATCTTTTTTCGAAACAGAAAGGACACACGATTATTGATGGAAGAGCCAGCTTCAATGAGAATGTTTATATGCTTTTCGAAGGGCTGGAAGGATTCTAGTGGAGGAAGACCTGGTTCACCTGGGATTGAGCTTGGTGGTTAAAGACATAGAGGGAAATGTGATCCTGGAGGAAAAAGATCATTTTGGGGACTGTGGCTTGAACTATGAGGATGTACAATGAGCAAGTAGCTCCCAATTTCATACTTAGCGGTTCGGAAGTAGCAAATCCGGTAAGCTATATGGTTCGTATCTGGGATAAAAGAAGCTCTGCCTGGATTAGTGCCTCCACAGAAATTTCAGTAAATTAGGCCTTTCCCCTCTTATGAAAAGATTCTTCCTGTGTATTTCCCCCTTGCTCTTCTCTGGAGTGAAAGTTTTATGTTGACAGACTACCGGCCTGACCAGTTCCTTCAGTATGAATATATTGTTTCTGAGGATTTTAGCTGGCTGAAATTCCTGATATATAATGACGATATTAAAATCGACTTTATCAGCAATCTCTCTTATATCTCCTTTGGGGAGTTTCAGGTTTATTATGAGCAGGATGGCTATTTTGAGCCCCTTCCAAACCCTTTACTTCATAATCACTGAAATTTGGCAATTTTTCTTACTTCCCGGCTTCTCTCATTTGAAACGACAACAAGATACATTCCGTCAGAAATTAATGAGGTTGACTAATTCATCATCAAATGTCTGCATCAGCGGTGCATTGAGGCCAAGCAGAACATATTCTGGTTTGCTTGAATAGAGGTCCAGATATTCCTTTAATTGAATATAGTTTGCCTTTACCGAGGACCCACCCATGGCCAGGTTATAGGATTTGATGCCGTTTGCAGTGAGTAACTCTGTATCAAAGGCATCAAATGAAGTACTTGCCCCAATAATCAGGAGGTCAAAGTCAGTATTATCGAATCTTAATGATTCTGTTCGCTTCCTGAATTCCAGACTTCTTTTTATAACAATCCCAAAGTAGAGGACATTGAGTATAGCAAAAAAAACAGCAGCAAACTCCGTGAATTTGAGAGATTTATATAAAAACTTCTTCATAGTTAAAACTGAGCATATATAAATTGTTGAGCCTGGTTGCCCAGAACAAAAAGCATGGCAAGAATGAACTAGTATATACTCCATCTGAAAAGCCTGCCCCACTTCCAGTTATCCGACTAGATATATTTCAACTTGTCAAAGAGTCCTTTATAGTCCTCTTCAAGAAGTTCTACTGCAAAAAACAAAAGAGAAAGAACAATGGCTGATAGTGGTATTTGTCTCAAAACTACATGAAGTATTGAACCGTTAAACTCAGACAGTCCCGAGAAAAATGTAAATGTCGAATGGATATCGGGAGAGAAGAAGAAAACAAGGGATCCCCCGTAAAACAAATAGGTAATGATGCGCCCAGACCAGATTTTAAGAAACCTGAGCCACCTGGAAAACAATCGGTACCTGAATTTCCTGGTGAAAAATTCATAGTTGATGGCAATGGCTTGCAGCAAACCCAACAGCATAAAGTTCCAGCCCGCTCCATGCCAGATTCCAAAAAGCATCCAGGTAATGAATACTCCATACATGGTGGCTTAAACTCCCCATTTCCTTCGTTTAAATACAATTTGCCTGAAAATATAATCGCCTAACCAGACGCAAGTGAAATATGTAATCTCTTCCAGAAGGTGGTCACATTTTCTGCGAAGAATGGCCGGTTGAAATTGGGAAGCAGGTCGATCCCAAACATCTTGGCAAAGCCTATGGCTATATCTGTGTATCCTGAAAAGTCAAAATAGAGATAGAGTGGTAGTAAAAGCAAAAGTATCCAGAGTGAAGATCCATCCGCGGAACCCAGATCGGAAAATGTCCCGAGAACAAAAGGAGCCATTTGATTTGCTATGGCGATTTTTTTCAAAAATCCAATCAATGCAATTCTCAATCCTATCGTAAGCTGATTCTCATCAAATACCTTATCTTCCTTAACCTGGGGAAGGAAATGATTGGAGCGTTCTACGGGTCCGGATAAAAATTTGGGAAAGAAGGTAATGTACAGAAGAAAATCCAGAAATTTTCTTTCAGGCTTTTCCCACCCCATTTTTACGCTGATGAGATAACCTATACCCTGGAGGGTAAAATATGAGATTCCAATCGGAATAATGATTTCAGAAAGTTTTGAAACCTGAAGATCACTGTTTAGAAGCTGAAAAAAGGGATCTATTGCAAAAGTTGCATATCTCAACAGAACAAGCTGTAGTATGTTGAGAATAATACCTGCCCTGTATAGTAACAATTTATTTTTTGAATCGGGTAACTTAATTCCAATGTAATAATTGATCAAGCTATAAAGGATAATATAGGGAAGAAGCAAATAGTTAAAACTTGCAATAAAAGCGCAGCTTAAAATGGCAAGAAATGCAACTCTGTATCTGTGATTTATTAGATAATAGATAATTGCAGAGGCAATAGAAAGAAGGGCAAATTCTGCTGAAATAATGTTCATTATTCTGTGCTTACAAAATTACGGATTGATCATTAGAGGTTTACGGAATATGGCAGGAAAAGTTATACCAAAATCAAATTCTTAATGACTCTGTTCCACTAAAAGCCTTATCTTGCAGTATTATTCGCGGATGAAATTTCCCTTTCTAATCTCTGATACTGAGCCTTGTTTTGACCGCCTGGGGCCAGAAGATCAAAGGTGTGGTTCTGGATAATGAAACAAATTCCCCCATTGATTATGCCTCGGTCTTTTTCGATGGCACTTTCGTAGGAACCACCACCGATGAGAACGGGGGCTTTGAACTGGATGTGACTAAATATAAGTCGAGGCCGCTGAGCATCAGCGCTGTAGGGTATCATTCAAGCACAATCACCAAATTCCCCCCCGCGAAAAGCATGGAGGTAAGGCTGACGCCCAAGGTATTTGAGCTTGATGAGGTAGTGGTCAGCACCAAATCCCTGGTCAGAAAAAAAAGAGCCTGCATGCGGATATTTAAAAACGAGTTTCTCGGTCGTACCAGCAATTCAAGGCAGTGCTATATTCTGAATGAAGAGGACATAAGCTTTAATTATGATTCTGACCAGGATACACTGAGGGCATATGCCTCGAAGCCCATACATATCCGGAACCTCTCCCTGGGATACGATATTACTTACCATCTTGACCGCTTTGAGTACCGACCGGCGTACCCAGACCACACTCTACGTAGGAAACATCATCTTTAACAGTGACCTGGCCGAAGATGAAGAGAGTCTGCAGAAATATGAACGGCGCAGGGCCTATGCCTATACCGGCTCCAGCAAGCATTTCTTCAGGGCCCTGTGGAACAACACACTGGAAAGCGAAGGTTTCATGGTGACAAACTACAGGTCCGAACAGGTTCTTCAGTATGAAAATATTGTTTCCGAGGATTATACTGGCAGGAAATTCCTGATATACAATGAAGACATTAAAATCGACTTTTACAGCAATCTCTCTTATATCTCCTTTCGCGAGTTCCAGGTTTATTTTGAGCAGGATGGCTATTTTGAGCCCCTTCCTATCATATGGACCGGAAAGATGGCAGAACAGCGGATTGCCGACTTTCTGCCCTTCGAGTACTTATTTCCCAGGTAGCATACTCTGTTCCCTGTCCACCTTACTCTCTTCCCTTGCTACCTTAATCTCTGAGCTGCCCAGGCACACTTCCCCGGTGCTGCTGATCCCTTCTACGATAATTTTGTAGCGGGAATAATCATCCGAGGTAAAAAAAGAGACCTCAGATTCTCCCTCCCGGAGCTCAATATCGGGGTTCCAGTAGAGGGTGATACGGCGGTCGGGTTGTTCCGAATCAATATTCTCCGGGGTGTAGGCTGGAGTGTAAAACTCCCGGTAGGAAGAAAATCCCATGATCCGGCTGGCAAGGGTTCCCTGAACATAGGTTTTTAATCCTAAATTGGCTCCACCTTTTTTAGTAAAAACCGAGATGATGCCGTTTGCACCCCTTGTACCAAACATAGACACCCCGGTTACATCATAATGCTTGACGAATTCAATCACATCCACATCAGCCATGGGAATGGACTGAATAATATCGAAAGTACTAACAAAGCCATTCAGCAAAAGGAGTTTGCCTGAAGATCCACTTGTGAAGCTTATGGGTGGACCGTTTAATCCGACAACATGCGCTTGCAGATAGTCAAAAACAGTCCGGTATTGGTAATCCTTCTCGGTAATCTTAAAGGAGTCCCTGGGTTTTCCGTATAACCGGAAATGTCCGTCACTTACAGGGGTGAATGAATTTGTTACGGTGACCCCCTCCAGAAGAATAGAGCCTGTTTTCAAGGCGTAATCACGGAGGGCCTGGTCGTTAAAATACTGCTGCTGGTAAAGCCTGACAGGGAAGTCACCTATTTGCCGGGATACAGGGAGAAAGGATGCACTTACAGCTGCCTCCCTTTGCTCCACCGGATCCAGGAATACCTCTGTATAAAGCTTCCCTTTGCAATTGTATCCCTGGAGAAATAACTGGGCGGTATCGGGAAAGTAGAGTCCACGGAAGGTGAATCTACCCTGATCATCTGTGTTTGTCTGTTCGCTAAAATATCCCTGAGTGTTGAAAAGATTGCATACCACCAGTCCGTCAGTAAGGGGTTTCTTGCTGAAGGCTTTTCGGACACTTCCGGTCAGGGTGATTCCGGCGGTCATTTCCTGTTCCTGTTCATTGGGTCGGTCCTCAGATAGTATGGAGTTCCATAGGTATGAGCGCCAACCCTGGGTCAGCATCAAAAGCTCCAGCTTTTCATCGGAGCTGAGCTCCTCATCATCCTGGAAGAACTCCGAGGGAGACTCAACCGGGCCTTTAAGCTCCGAATTAATCAGCAACCAGGACCGGATATCCATGTTTTTTTTCTGATCATCCACTGCATTGGCAGCCACCACGCTTAAGGATAGGCTGGACCAGGCCATGCTTTCCATATCCTCAAAAGCACTCAGCTGGAGGGTGACCGGACTCCGGGCGCTGTACACCTGCTGGTCCGCTTCAATCCGGATCTGATTGATATTCATATTTTTTGAGAAATAGAGGCGTTCCGATACGGGGATCAGCGCTTCGTCGAGCAGCACGAAACGGTTAATTCCGGCCGGGAGGGCAAGGGGGGAAATCCGGATGGGAAATTCGGGTTTCTTCAGGGTAAAGCTTTTCTGAAAAATGACGGATCCCCTGTGCATGATGGCAAAGAGATAGTTTTTACCAATACTCGACTTTGCATTACTTACTACCCGGAACAACAGTTCCCCCTCGGAGCCTTTAATAAATTCCACCTTGATCCCATTCTTCCTGATGCCCTCAATTTTCTTGTGGAATGAGGGATATGCAGGAAGTCTGATCTGGTATTCTTCTCCCGGGAGCGGCTCAAATCTAACTGTTCCCATCCCTTTATAACCAGTGCCGAATGTGCCCACCACGGCTCCCTCTTGATTAAGGATCTCGCCAACCACAGGAATGCTTCTGCCACCTGCATCAATGCTTTTAATACCTGCCTTATTTATTCTTCCCTCCAGCAGGAAACCTCCCTCGGGCAGGAAGGCCAGATCAATTTCGGGAGCCCCTTGATCTGTGAGCATTTGCTCTTCATGATCCTGGGCGCTTCTGACTTTTGAGACTTCCAGGGTCTTGTTGAAAAAGTGATCTTCTCCCAGCTTGTTCTGTACATCGGAGTAGGCGCGCAACAAGTACTGTCCGGGTTCCAGAGTACCAGGAATAGTCATCTGGCCCGGTGCCCTGCCATCTTTCACATAGAGCAATTGTTTTTGGATCTTAAGCCCGTTTTTATCTATTAACTCCGCGTGAAGGTTATAATAGCCCGGGAGAAAACGGTGGGTCTGGCCATCCAGGTAGTAGGCCTTAAACCAGATGGTATCGCCCAGGAAATAATAATCCCGGTCGGTATGCAGATATAGTTTATCAAAACTGCCAGGCTGGTCTATTCCAGGCATGGTATTAGCCGGCTGGGAGAAAGTGAGGGAAGAGAAAGAGGCGCTAATAAGGAAAATCAATATGAAGGACAAAACACGGGGGTATGTTTTCATTGGGGCTAAGGTTCAATTGCCGGATGTCATTGCTTGCCGCAAATATTGCGCCATACTCCTTTAATATACGGCATTAACAAGCGGGTATTTTCTCCTGATCGTGTTATTGTAATTTCCTGTATAATATAAATGAATAGATATGTGTAAGCAGCAGGAGTGCAAATACATATCCAACGTAAATAACAGGCATAAAAGAAGGGAGTGAAGAAGTATTAACGAATAATCCAAAGAGTACCCCGATCAATCCTCCAAGGAAATACACTTTACCTGCAAAACGATGAGTTTTGTTCCAAACTCGTTCATCACTCAGTGTCCATGCGTTTTTTATGCCGATAATGAAATTGGGTTTAATTGTTGGGTAAAGATTTCCAAATATCATTACAAAGGCCATTGCCAGTAAAAAACCAATCTTCGACCAATTGAACTTTATTCCTATTTTCTGTGAAATATAGGTCAGGGACAGGAGAGATATGAAACACAGTATTAATGTTTTTATCCTGTGGAGACTCCTGAGGTTTTCATGAAGTGTTGTTTTGGGGACGATGGCCGGTTTGATGGTAAATATCAAATACCATATAAGCGATAGAGCAATATTGAAAAAAAGTAAATAATAGATGCTTTGTTCCCAAATCAATGGAATCGGTGCAAATGGTGGTAATCTATCATAGACACACAGAAGGTAAATCACCGGCAATCCTAATAATATCCAATTTATTGCCTCTTTTTTAATAAATGCTGGGATTTTCATGGCACTATTTATTAAAGTTAATGGTCATTAACCATTGAATAATATCATCTAATACGGTTGTATTTAGAGAGTAGTTGACAAACTGTCCATTTTTAATGCTCATTACCAGATCCGCTTGTCTCAGTATATCCAGGTGGTGTGAAATACTGGGTTTTGAAATATTGAAGTTTTCTGCAATTTCCCCGGCATTCATATCCCTTTCCTTCAACAGTTCAAGTATTTTCCGGCGTATTGGGTCGTTTAATGCTTTGAAGGCCTGATTCATGCTGGATAATTATATATTTAGACAAATATCTAAATAATAATTCGCATTGTCAAGTAGTACGATAGATTTTTTAATGTGGAAGACTATCTAAGCATGGAATGCAAGGGCATCAGACCGGTGGAATATTCTGGTTCATCCGAAATACATCTCTCAGCCGTTCCCAATTGTCTGAATGTTGAGTAAAAGGGCTTTTACAAGACGATCGCCACAGCTTCGCTCGGTGTAGGGGCCCCTTCCCTGGGGATACAGTCCTTTCCCTTTCACTCAGGAAGTTGACGTAGACACCCTGGCAATAATGGCAGGTCTTCTATCAAATGCCATTCCAGATGGCTCTTGCTTCATCATAGCCTTGTTCTCCCGGTAAAAGGACATCACCTGTTATCAGTATCCTGAAAGCAGGTACAGATTCTGTGTAGTTCTTCATTTGATTTGTTAGTTGGTGAATCTCTTCTGGTGGGATGAACTACACTGACATAAATATAGGGTTAATTATTATAACATGCACAAAATCAATATGTTAAATAGATGTTAATTAATAATTGACCTTCAACTTTTTGCGACTATAGACGTCCATTAGAACGATGAATTAAAATAGAAAATGACTAACTTGCTGTATTAAATCAAACAGACTATTATGACTTTTATAAATCGTATTGGAATCATTATAATCATCCTTGCATGCTCCTTTAAGCTGGTAGCTGCAGAAGAGGAATACAACTGGCCGAGGAAGATTGAAAAGAACGGGGCCACCATCATCATCTATCAACCACAGGTGGAATCGCTTTCGGCCAATAACCTGGAATCGAGGGCTGCTGTTTCAGTAAGTACCGAAGAATTCCCCAATCCGGTTTTTGGGGCTATGTGGTTCGATTGCCAGATATCAACGGATACGGATGAAAGAACGGTTCGCCTGCTGAATATGGATGTGACCGCAGCCAAATTTCCCGATATTGAGGAAGGTAAGATTAAGGCCCTGAGTACATTTCTTGAAGAAGAGGTACCCAAATGGGAAATGGAGTTGTCCCTGGACGAGCTGCTGATTGACCTGGATATGAGTGAAGTGTCGGCAAGTTTAGCAGAAGGATTGAATAATGAGGCACCGGAAATAATTTTTGCAACTGCTCCCACCATGTTAATTCTGGTGGATGGAGATCCTATTTTTGAAAAGATCGAAAATACCAATTATGAGCGGGTAGTGAACACTCCTTACTTTGTTGTGAAGGACACGAAGAAGGGGGACTACTATATCAATGGAAGTGAAAACTGGTATGTATCTGATAATTTCGATACCTGGGAAGCGACTGCCAAAGTTCCCAACAAACTGGAGCAGATTGCCGAAGAGGCCCTGAAAGACCCTGAAGCCGACGAGGAAGAAGAAACAGTCCAAGAAAAGGCAGAGGATGATAAGCTGGTTCCGGAACTCATCCTCAGGACTACGCCTGCAGAACTCCTGCAATCTGATGGAGAACCGGAATTTGAACCCATCGAGGGAACCTCCATACTTTTTATGAGCAATACGGCGGATGATATCCTTATGAATATTGAAACCCAGGAGTACTATATTCTGGTGGCGGGGAGATGGTACAGCTCCAAGTCGCATGACCGGGAATTCGTGGACCTTTGTGGAGCCGGATAAGATCCCGGAAGGTTTTTCAGACATACCTTCCGAATCGGATATGTCTTCGGTTCGGGTGAGTATAGCAGGAACCCAGGAGGCAAAAGAGGCGGTCCTGGAAAATCAGATTCCCCAGACGGCAGTGGTAGACAGGGCGGAAGCCAGGCTTGAGGTAAGCTACGATGGGAAACCCAAATTTGAGAAGGTGGGGAAGACAGGAATGAAGTATGCGGTGAACACCGATAAATCGGTGCTGCAGATCGATAATCGCTATTACTGCTGTGATGACGCCATCTGGTTTGAATCTGATTCCCCCTCGGGTCCCTGGATCGTGAGCACTGTGGTTCCCGACCAGGTACAGGAGGTCCCGCCGGAGTCACCGGTCTACAATGTTAAGTACGTTTACATCTACGATTCTACCCCCGAGGTGGTTTACGTGGGCTACACCCCCGGTTATACCTACTCTTATGCTTATGGGGGATGTGTCTATTACGGGACAGGTTATTATTACCGGCCATGGTACGGGGTTCATTATTATCCCAGACCGGTGACCTATGGGTATAATGTTCATTACAATCCTTATACGGGTTGGGGATTTTCCTTCGGGATGTCATACGGATGGATGACCTGGGGCTGGGGAGCTCCCTATTATGGCTACTGGGGTCCACGCGGATACAGACATGGTTACCACTATGGGTACCACCATGGGTATCATAATGGATATCGTGCAGGATATCGTGCAGGATATCATGCAGGTAGCAGGAATGCTTATAACCGGCCCACGCCCTATAATAACCGGCCAACAGCCTCCAACAATATGTACAACAATCGCACAAGGGGAGTCAGAAGTTCCGGGGGCAATGTGTACAACCCAAAGACAGGCGACAGGGTGGCTACCAACGATCGTGCCAGACCCTCTGCACAACCTGCTAACAGGCCCAACAATGTTTACACAGACAGGAATGGGAATGTGTATCGCAAGGATGGAAATGACTTTAACAGGGTGAATAATGGTCAGGGTGCCACCACCAGGGATACCCGGCCATCCACGGGCCAGCAGCCCGCGACCAGACCCTCCACCGGTCAGCAGCGACCAGGCCATCCACGGCCAGCAGCCCGCGACCAGACCCTCCACCGGTCAGCAACCTTCCACCGGGCAGACCAGGCCATCAACAGGACAAACCAGGCCCTCCACAGGACAGCAACCCTCCACAAGACCCAATACGAATAATCTGAACAGGGATTATAATTCGCGGAGCCAGGGGGCAGCCAGGACACAGCAATACCAGCAGAGTAAACCACAGTATCAGCAAAGCAGGCCTTCCCAGCCTTCACGTTCTGCAGCGCCAACCAGGTCTGGTGCTGGTCGTTCATCAGGTGGAGCCAGGAGGAGATAAAAATAAATGGGCAAGCAGGGCATTAGCCCTGCAGGCCCTGAATTAGTTTTTTCAGTTCTGCTGCTTTTTGCTCGGTCTGACTGATCTCTTCTTTGATACCGGTGATAAACTTGTTCTCCTCAGCCTTACCCCGGACAGCTTCGAAATCGGCACCGCGCACTGTATCATCTCCGTCAATACCGAACCCTATCCGGCTGCTTTCGTCAAACTCCTTGGAAGCATCCATCAGGATCATTTTGTCCAGCTTGATAGTTTCACTCTCCCAACGGTTAATCAGTTCCAGCAGCTGTTCAGCGCTAATCTTTTCCACATCGATGCCCAGGCGCTCTGCCAGCAGGCCTGCGGTCCAGTCCCACACTTCGCTTTCGTAAGAGCCATGTATATGTTTCAAGCCGGAAAGGACTTCCTCCAGACTGCCAACGCTTCCCGAACGAACATCTGCCAGCAGATCCTGTACGGAGCTTTCAGAAGCCACCATGCCCGCCAAATCAAGCCACTTGCCCGGTTTATCATGGCTTATCGGTGTGAGCGCCTTCCTGAGAGACTCCATGGAGTTGATTTCCCCTCCATCCTCCAGCCTGGCCAGGATTTGGTTCCCCAGGAATATATGCAAGGCCATGTCATAATATTTCCGGGTCGATTTCAGCATCAGTCTTTTAATACGGATCCCTTTGTAGAAAACCGTCTCCTGTTTTTTGGCTGCTTTCTCGTAGAGTTCCAGCAAGACATCCAGGCCACGCACGACTCGCTGGACAATGTAGGGACTGAGAAAATCAAAATTGATCAGATCGTGTTTTTCCGGATCCTTACGCTTGTCACGCTTGGGCCACTTTTCGCTGTCCCGGCGGGTACCAACGGTGAAGAGGTTCATTCCCGGAGTCAGCATGCTTCTTTCTTGCTCCACCGTAATGTAGGAGAAGGGGAGATCGCTGGTATCAAAACTGGCCAGGTTCTTTCCCATGACCACAGAGTAAGCGCCAATGCGGCAGGGCCACAACAGGTATGCGAAGGAACCGGTTTTAGATCCCCGTTCAAGGATTCCCTGGTGTACAGGACCCAGCTTATACATGTGATTGCTCTGGTTGGTTCCGCTACCTGCGTTATAGAAGGAATACATTCCGGCAATAAGCAGAGAAGATTTGTGGTGACTCACGGTATACGGTCCGGCGAAAACACTGACTGCCTCACCATGGAAGGCTTCAGAATTGGCAAAAAAGAGGCAGTTCTCGGCAGAAAACTGCTTTCCCGATTTCCACTCCCTGGCCCACAAAACTTTTGTCCACCATGGCACCCCCGTCCACCCTGGAACCGGAAAGCTGGATGAAATTCTTGGCAATTACGTTTTCACCCACGCTGGCAGGAGCATGCTTGTTGGATACTATGGTGCCGTTTTTAAGCAGAGAAGCACCATGGATGGAAGCATGTTCCCCGATATTAACCGATTCGATGGTCCGGGTATTCAAAATCTCCGTGCCAGATCCGATGGTACCGGTATCCGAGGTCTTCTGACTGGCATAGCTATCGATCATTTTATTGATGGAAGCTATCAGGTCCGGGTCGTGTCGGTAAGAAACCAGAATATAGGCCAGTTGGGCAGAAAGCTGGTCAAATAATTTCAACTCTCTGCCTCCGCCTTCATTGAGTACCTCGATCTCGAATCCGTTAGCGAAGGAAGAGGCTTCACTCACTGTGGCAGAATCTACATTTTGCATGATCACCTGGTCGCCGAGGCGATAATTCCGGATCATCTGAACGTTGTCAAGCAAAACATCATCACCCAGTTCGCATTGCACGATCTTGGTATTAAAGAGTCGGGAGGTCTTTTGTTCTCCACTGGCCAGCGTAATGGGCCGGCCAAGTATTCCCACCTTCACTTCCCCCAGGAAGCGGACATGATGTATATGGGTAAGGGAAAAGGGATCCTTGACTTCTATCTTCGACCAGTCAAGAGAAAAACAGCCCTGATTCTCCAGGGCTGTTATTTCTGAACTTGTTAAAGTACGGTAGCTCATTCTTCGTTACGTGTTGGGATATGATCGCCTGCAATCTCCTCGATGTCCTTGAAATACTTCACAGATTCGACCTGCAATTCCATAGTAGCAGGTTCGTCCAGAGAGATGACTGCGTGTTCGTGAAGCTGCAGCATGGAGACGGTCCACATGTGACTGATGCCACCCTCAATAACCTCACGCACAGCCCTGGCCTTATTGAAGCCGGTGATGATAATTACCACTTCCCGGGCATCCATAACGGTACCCACCCCCACGGTCAGTGCCTGGGTAGGAACCTTGGACATGTCGTCGTTAAAGAATCTGGAGTTGGCCAGAATGGTATCGTAAGACAGGGTTTTTACCCGGGTGCGGGAAACCAGTGAGGAACCCGGCTCGTTGAAAGCGATGTGTCCGTCAGGTCCGATTCCTCCAAGGAAGAGTTCAATACCACCGAGCGATCTAATTTTGGCTTCATAGTCGCGGCACACCTTTTCCAGGTCTGGAGCATTTCCATCCAGGATATTGATGTTTTCCTTGGGAATATCGACGTGGTTGAACAGGTTTTCATACATGAAAGAGTGGTAGCTCTCGGGGTGATCCTCCGGAATTTTCACATACTCATCCATGTTAAAGGTGATCACATTTTTAAAGGAGATTTCTCCTGCCTTATACCTTCTGACCCATTCCTTATAGATGGGCAATGGGGACGATCCCGTGGGTAAACCCATTACAAATGGCTTGTCTGGCGTGGGTCCGAACTTCTCAATTTTGTTCCAGATATAATCAGCGGTCCATTTGCCAGTCTCCGTCTTGGTGTCTTTGATTACAATTCTCATTTTGTTGTAGTTTTAGTTTAGTTATTTGTTAGTACTTACGATCATTCTTGCATCTCCAATAACACTTCCCTTGCCCTGGTCCAGGACAAACAGAGGATTGATATCCAGCTCCTCAATTTCCGGGAAGTCCTCGGCCAGCCGGCCCAGCCTGAGTAAGGCATCCACAATGGAATCTATGTCCCTGGGAGCACGCCCCCTAAATCCTTTCAGAATTTCCCAGGCCTTGGTTTGCTCAATCATCCCCACAGCCTCTTCACGACTGAGAGGTGCTACTCCAAAGCTCACATCCTTGAACACCTCCACAAAGATTCCCCCCAGACCAAAGAGCAGAACTGGGCCAAAGGAGGGATCTCTTTTAATTCCCAGGATGATTTCCTCACTCCCTTTGATCATCTTAATCACATACAAACCGGTGATCTTAGCTTCCGGCATGGCCGATTTCACATTTTCATGGATTCTTTTCCAGGCATCCTTTAGTTCCCCGGCACTGCCCAGATTCAGCTCCACCCCCTTGACCTCCGATTTATGAATGATATCGTCCGATACCACTTTCAGCACCACTGGATATCCAATTTCCTCTGCAATGGTCACTGCTTCATCGACAGAGGTGGCCAGCCTTCCCCGGGGGACAGGTAAACCATAGCTCTGCATGATTTCGATGGTCTCCACCTCAGGGATATAGCTTCTTCCGTTGGATAGTGCCTTACCCATCAGCTTCTTTGCTTCTGTAATGTCAGTTCCACTTATTTCAGGCAGGCTGTGTACCCTTGTTTTCAGGGTCTTATTAAAGTGATAGACCGCCTGGTAAGCGTCGCACATGGATTCGGGCAGAATGTAGTGGGGTATCTTTGCCTGCTGAAGCAAATCGATGCCTGAGGCCACATCCTTTTCGCCCATAAATGAGGTGTAGATGGGTTTTGTCTTGCCTTCGGCGATGCTGGCAATATCGGCTGCAATGGCATCGATATCTGTCATGGACTGGGGTGTCAGAATCACAAAGACTCCTGCCACATCCGGATCGTTAAAGGCAGCATTTATGGCTGCCAGGTAACGGTCCGACCGGGCATCACCAATCACATCCACCGGGTTATTGATATTTGCTGTTGCCGGCAGTGCTTTCTTAAGTATGGCGGTAGTCTCTTCTGAGAATTTGGCCAGTTTCAGTCCTGTGGAAATTGCCGCATCGGTGGTAAGTACTCCGGGTCCCCCTGCATTGGTGATAATGGCCACCTTTTCCGAGACAGGCGGGGGTTGATAGGCAAAGGCAATAGCTTTGTTAAACATCTCCTCGATGTTATAACAACGGATAATCCCTGCCTGCTCAAAAGCTGCATCGCAGATCTCATCTTTCCCGGTCAATGATCCGGTATGAGAGGCCGCAGCAGATGCACCTTCATCGGTCCTTCCGGATTTAATGATAAGAAGGGGTTTCCCGCTTTGCTCAATTACATCCCGGGCTGCCTTCATCAGGGCCTTTCCATCGCTTACCTCCTCCAGGTACATCAGGATAACTTTGGTGGCTTCGTCGTTCATCAGGTAGTACAGGAGGTCGACCTCGCTGATATCCGCCTTGTTTCCAAAACTGATAAACTTGGAGAATCCGATATGCTTGGCACTGGCATAGTCCAGCACGGCGGTACAGAGGGCACCGCTCTGGGAGAGGAAACCGATATTGCCCTCTTCCGGCATCTCCCTGGCAAAGGAGGCATTCAGATTGATCTCAGGAGCTGTGTTGATCACCCCCAGGCAGTTGGGCCCGATAAATGACATATCATATTTCCGGGCAATCTCAATCAGTTGCTGCTCCCTCTTTAGCCCCGCTTCACCTACTTCCTTGTATCCTGCAGAGATGATGATTACCGATTTAATTCCCTTCTGACCACATTGCTCAAGGGCCATATGGCAGACAGAACTTGGAAACACCAGGATGGCAAGGTCCACATCATCTGGAACATCAACCACGTACTTGTAAGCTTTGATTCCTTTGATACTCTTTTCTCTCGGGCTAACAGGGTAGACAACTCCGTTGAAATCGGCTTTCAGGATGTTGTCGAGGATGTCGTGCGGTACCGTACCTTTCACTTTGTTGGTACCAACTATAGCTACGGATTTAGGATGAAAAATCCCTTCCAGGTTTTCCTGGCGAAGTTTGTATAAATCTTGCATAAGTCCTTGGGTCGGGTCGGGGTTTGATTAAAGATATTCGGCTATGAATGTTGCCGCATCACTGATCGTCTGAATTTCAAGTGCCTTGTCCTGGTCCATCTCGATATCAAACTCTTCTTCGAATCCGGCTACCAGTTCCACACTTTGCATGGAATCTGCCCCCAGGTCGAAGATAAAATTTGCATCATCGGTGATTTCACTGCTTTCAACTTTAAGCACACTACTTACAACGTCCTTGACGCGTGTCAGGATCTCATTTATTTCCATTACGAGAAGATTTTAGTAAGCCGATAAGATAGGAAATCTTTTATTTCATACCAAGAGACAAATCCAGAAGTTCCACTTTTCTGAAATCAAATGGGTGACTTTCGGCCTGAAGGGCAATATATCCCGAAGGAATATTGGTGCCTGCCGGGATTGGATAACCCTCCGGGATGGAACTGCCTCCAACCTGGGGCTTTTCATATGTTAGCACGGTATCCCCATTAACCAGGTGGTGGATAATGCTGTCGCCATAGACCACCAGCTCAAATAGCACCCATTCCTCACCGTCAAAAGTATCTGAGCTGGAGTTAACACAGTGCTGGGTTATCAGCTCTCCATTCATGACCACGTTGGTCCCGGGGGTGCAAAGGTTTCCCGTGGGGCGTTCCCCGTCACCCAGTCCCCCCAGAAACTGTGCTTCAATACTAACAGGGAACTCCTGGTCGGGGAGCATGGATTCGGGCGATTGGGCATGGAACATCACGCCGCTGTTCTTAATGGCCCAACCGGCTCCCCCGCTTACCTGTTCACCCACAACCCGGTATTCTACTCTCAGCTTGTAGTGGGAGTAGGGATTTTTGTAGAAGATGTGACCGTATTCCCCGTCAAAGCTTTCATACTGGTCGTAGCGGGTGACCATCATTCCGTTTTCCACCCGGAAGGTGTTATTGTAGTTCTCACCCAGGGGGTGTTTGCACATTTTAATGGTCCACCCTTCCAGGTCTTTGCCATTAAACAACTGGATCCACTCCTGGGCTTTTGCGCCGGGATTTTGAGTACATGCTGTGCTAAGAATCAGGAGGATGGGAAGTAAGTAGTTTTTTTTCATTTGAGGTTTTGTTATGATCAGTTTAAAAGAGCAGCAAGGGAATTCTTCAGATCACTGTTCAGAGAATCCAGGGTATGAACCAGTTCCATCTTCTGTGTGACCAGGACATAATACCCGCTGGTGATATTCCGGAAGGCAATGTCGTTCACACTGAACTCTTCGATGAATTCTCCTGTAATGAAATCCAGGTTTCTGGATCCAAAGGGAACTATATAGTTTGTGATATAGTCATTATACACTTCTTCCACATAGCGCATATCATCGTGCGAACCATAATAGTAGACAATCTTTTCCCTGACTTTAAAATCCCTTATTACTCCCAGGTTGCCACTGTTTACAACAGACTCGTAGGTGGCATCCTCCAGGTTCAGGTTGTTGTAGGTGGCCATAATACTGAATACGATCAGTGCAGAGTCATTGGTGAGGGTACCTGCCTGCATGGATGCCACAGTGCTCCCGCTGATATCGATGTTGTTCTGACTGTTTTGAATCATGTCCTGAATTTCCAGCGAATCGGCTACCAGATTATTGTATAAGCTCTCCAGGTATTTGCGCTCCAGCTTTTTGTCTGCCTGATCTTCCCTGAAATTATCAAAAAGGAATCCGGCGGTTACGCCAATAAAAACAACAATAAGCTCCAGGCTTAGCCATAGCCAGCCTTTTTTTGTCTTTTTTGCCATAAGTGATTGCTATAACAAAAATATTATTCCTGCCTGTAAATGTAAGAAATGTTTGGAATCAGGGGGTCAGTGGGCTGGAGCCGGGAATAATTTTTTTAACTGCCTGAAACTTATTAGTTGACCTTCTTTCTCATTCCAGAGCCGGAGTGACATGGTGCGCAGGCTGGGTATAAATGTGACCGGTTTGATATCCTGAAACATCTGGTTTTCCTTGTGGCATTTTTCCAGATTGTAATTGGGTATCTTGGGGCTCAGGTGGTGGATATGGTGGTATCCGATGTTCCCTGAAAACCACTGAAGCAATCTTGGGAATTTCATAAATGAGCTGCCCTCCAGGGCCATTTTCCTGTAATCCCAATCCGCCTGCCGGGTCCAGATCACATCTTCGTACTGGTGTTGTACATAAAAAAGCCAGACTCCAATGGTAGTTGCTAAATAGATCACCGGCAGCTGTATCATTAAAAAGGCCTTCCAGCCCATAAGCAGGATGAGCGGAACACAGACAATCAGAATGATCAGGTCGGTTATAAATATGCTTCTGAGTTCAGATTTACCTAACTTTTTTCGTGGAAAGCGGAACCATATGACGAATAGGATAAATGGGTGCGATTACAAATAGTATGATTGGATGCCTGTAGAGACGATAAAATAATTTTTTACCACGCGGAGAGCTTGTTATACTCATCCACTGTCAGGGTCTTGACATCGCCGCTGCCTCTTTTATCGAGGTTGCCAACAGTTTTATGATGAATCCCATGCTCGCGGTGCCAGTAATCATAGGGTGTGAACACCAGGCTACCCAGGATGGTCCCAACAATTTTGTTGGCTTTTTTACTTTTAAAAAATGATCCGTGCCCGCAGTCATGAAAAATAATAAACATGCGGACCAGGAAGCCTGCAGCCAGAATAGCCAGTCCCAGGGTGAGCAGGTAGGATATACCCAGGCTGTAATACATGGCAATCCAGAGTAGTATATAGGGTCCCAGTGAATTTATAATCTGCCAGATGCTAAGTTTCAGATCCGGTTTATTATACTTGCTGATTACTTCAATCCATTCTGGATTGTTTCGTTGTTCTTCTCCCATAATAATAAAACAAGTTAGACTAATAAATGGTTCGCTACGTTTATTTTAGGATGAAACTATAATTCAATTTACTACTTTCATAGTGAGATCAAATTGATGCGGAGGCTTGCATATCATATTCGGATTCCTTCTGGGCACATTTCCATTGCTCCATGGCCAGTCCTGGCTGATCCAGGGCACCATTGAGCATGGTGAACGGGGACTGGTTCGTCTGGCCTCTTTTTACGGCGATCGTTTCACGGTGGTCGACAGCATGGATACAAGCTCAGGATTTTTCTATTTCATGCTTCCCGAAGATTCTTCCTCCTGGCATTTACAGGATTATCTATTCAGACAGAGTCGACAGTATCAGGATGCAGAACCGTTTGTTGAGTTTATCTTCAACAGGGAGAATATGGAACTATTAATCTCCTCCACTGACCTGGGTCCCATACTTTATTTTGAGAATTCTCTTGAAAACCAGGTGTACAGAGAGTTTATGGAGTATGAACTGGAATATGAAGCCAGGTTGATGGCAGTATACCCTCAGCTTAATCCAATGCCGGGAGCTGAGGAAGATGATGTGGCGGATCTCTATAATACCATTCAGGGAGAACGGGAGAGCTTTATGGATTCTCTGACACTGCTTTATCCCGATCTTTATGCAGTACGGATCATGAATGCTTTCAGGGCTCCCCTGATTCCGGGAGAACTATCTCATCTCCAGCGTATCGATACTTTGAAAGAGTGTTTTTTTGACCATGCAGCCATTGATGATCCTGAATTGCTCAATGCCCCGGTTTATACCTTCAAACTGATCGATTATCTCTCCCTTTACCAGGATTTTTCCCTGGCAAAGGAAGAGCAGGAGGAGGCCTTTATGGAGGCGGTGGACCGGATCATGGTGAACGTATCGGACGATGAAGAACTTCGCAATTTTGTAGTGGAGTTTTTACTGGGTGGATTTGAGATGCTTGATATGGAAGCAGTGCAGATGCATATAGCTGATAACTACCTGGATGAAGCCTGTGAATCTGATGTGGTGGAACTGGTGCTTTCCAGGATGGAGGGCTATAAGCGCATGACTCCCGGAAAGCAGGCGCCGGACTTAATAATCCGGGATGTGGCGGGAAAGAATCACCAGCTTTCCAAACTTGACAATGAATATGTACTGGTCCTGTTCTGGTCCAGCACCTGCGATGCCTGCCGTAAGTTAATGCCTCAGCTGAACGACTGGTATCTTTCAGACAATAACTATGACCTGGAGGTGGTGGCCATTTCCATTGATACCTCTCTTGCAAATTTTGAGCAGAGGATCTCCCAGTTGCAGGCTGCGTGGATTACTGCACATGATCCGCTTGGCTGGCATGGTAAAATAAGCTCTGATTACCATATTTACGCCACCCCATCGATGTTCCTTCTGGACGAAGACCTGACCATCCTGGCACGTCCTTCCAGTTTCAAACAGTTTCTCCGGGCCCTTAGAAAGCTGGAAGATTAGTCCTTTTGCTTCCGGACGAACCGGCCCTTGCTCCCCTGCCAGGCCTCTTCCCAGTCCTGGTAAAGTTTGGGTGTGGGATGGCTGCCGAACCAGATGGGCAGCCCCCTTTCCCTGAAGTGGGGATGTTCAACTTTTCCCACCAGTTCAACTTCACTGAAGTACTCAGGGACACGGTCCGAATAGCCCACATAGATCATGTGTTCCAATTCAGGCGTCCTGGGAATCCACTCCATGTAGGCGTCATTAAAGCTGTAGACTTCCGGGTACCGAAGATCCGGACGGTAGTAATCCATGGCACCGGCGCAGCCATAGAATTCGCCATAGACCAGGGTAGAAGATTTGATGGAGTCGGGGAGCCCCTCATAGAAAATCCAGACTTTATGGCCCAGTTCATCCCAGCCCACCATATCGGCAAAATCCTGGGGCAGCTCATGGATCTCCCCGTCTTCCCACATAAACATGACTCCAAGTCCGCGCTCACCTACTTTTTCCCATACTCCACCATCCGGTCCGGTTTGTAAATAGGCAGACTGAGCGGAAGGGAGTAGATGCCGTTGCTGACCATCAGGGCCAGGACCACCCAGGCGATCCAGCGCCGGGGCCGGGCCGACCAGTGCTCCCATGCTATGCCGCCAAAGACCATCAGCATGGTATAAGCTGCGATGGTGTAGTAGAATTTGCCCTTGAGCAGGATGATCAGCAGCAGGGTAAGGCCAAAGGCCCAGGCAAAAATCCTGTACTCGCGATGTTTTTTGTTAAATATGAGCCAGATTAATCCACCTGCCCAGACCGGGATGGCCGGAAGGTGCATAAAAAGCTGGGCAAGGAGAAAGTCCTTTAGTTGCATATTACCCAGCTGGGTATCCGCCAGTTCGCCCATATGGGAAATCACCGGCCAGTTATGTGCATGCTGCCAGAGCAGGTTGGGCAGGATCAGCAGCAGTCCGCCCGCCAGGGTCCAGGGCAGGTACCTGGACCAGAGTAGTTTCCTGTGTGGACTGATAAGCAGGGACGCCAGCAGTGCCACGGCATAGAATATGATGGAGTACTTGGCCATCCAGCCCAGTGCCAGAACAGGAATCAGCCAGAGTAACTTACGTGGCTCCTGTGTGCGTATGAGCTGGAAGACCACCGCGGCGGCCAGCAGCCAGAAGAGGTGGTTAAAGACCACCGGTTGAAGCAGGGAAGCGGTTCTGAGAAAGGCGGGTGAGAGCAGGATGGCGGTGAGCCCGATGACCTGGGCCATGACTCCCCCTTTCAGCTGTTTGATCAGCCATCCGGCCATAAAGAGGGAGGTGATCCCGATCAGTGCCGGCAACAATCTGACCGCCAGCAGGCTGTCACCCCATAAGATGATATGTATGCGGGTCACAAAAGCCACCAGGGGAGGGGTGCTGAAATAACCCCAGTCCAGGTGTTTCGCCTGGGCCATATAGAGGTAGGCATCGCGCTGAAAGCCATAGTTGGTGGCCGTTAGTATATGTGCCATAAGTTTGGCCAGGGCAAAGAGCAGGACAATCCAGTATTCTCTTATCCAGTATTTAATTTTTTCCATTGCTATTGGTTTTTTAATCGCCTGAAATAGTCTTTGGAAGCCCTCACCACATGGGGGGAGAGCAGCAGGGCCGAAATCATGGTGGGGAAAGCCATCAGGGCATAGGCGCCGTCGAAGATGCCCACCACGGTTCCCAGGGTGGCTGTGGCTCCCAGGGGGATGGTGACCAGGTAGAACCACTTGTAGATATAGCTGTGTTTTGCTCCGAATATGAAGGAGAAACATTTGGTGCCATAGTAGGGGAAGGAGAGCATGGTGGAGAGGGAGAAGACTGCCACACAGATGGTGAGGAGGTAGGCGCCTATTCCCGGCATGGCCAGCTCAAAGGCATCGGCGGTCATGGTGATCCCGTCCGATTCTCCGGCATTCCAGACGCCAGTTATGATCAGGGCCAGGGCGGTCATGGTGCAGACCACGATGGTGTCTACTACCGGTCCAAGCATGGCCACCAGTCCTTCCCGCACGGGCTCATTGGTTTTGGCAGCACCATGGGCCATGGGGGCGGTTCCGATGCCAGCCTCGTTGGAGAAGGCTGCACGCCTGACTCCGGTGATAACCAGGGCACCCAGCGATCCGCCCAGCACCGAATTGGCACTAAAGGCATCCTGGAAGATCAGTGCAAAGCTGGGAAGGATGCTCCCGGTGTTGGAGAAGATGATATAGAGGACCAGGATCACATAGAGGGCGACCATTAGGGGAACCATCCGTCCGGTGACCTTTCCGATTCGTTTGATGCCCCCGAAAATCACCACCCCCACCAGCAGGGCCACAATAAGGCCGGAAATCAGGTCGGAGCTAAAGCCCGCTTCCACATGGTTGGGAATCAGCACCACATCCCTGACCACCTGGGTCAGCTGGTTGACCTGGAACATGGGCAGAACACCAATCATTCCCATCAGTCGAGAAGAAGACAGCCAGGGGCTTCCAGTTTCGGCCCAGGCCCTCCACAATCACATACATGGGACCGCCCTGCAGTTCCCCTTTGGAATCACGTCCCCTGAACATCACAGCAAGGGTGCAGGTAAAGTACTTGGTGGTCACTCCCAGCAGGGCACTTACCCACATCCAGAAGATAGCCCCGGGTCCCCCCATGGTAATGGCCAGGGCAACACCGGTGATGTTCCCCATACCCACTGTGGCCGCCAGTGCCGTGGATAAGGCCTGGTAATGATTGATTTGTCCGGGTTCATCCGGATCATCATACCGACCCAGCAGGATGGCAATGGCATGGCGGAAATACCTGAAGGGGAGCATGCGTGAGTAGAGCAGAAAGAAGAGTCCGCCCCCCAGCAGCAGGACCAAAAGGGGAGTGCCCCAGGCCATGTCCGAGAATCCGGTAATAAGCCGTTCGATTACAGAGATGCTATCGGATGGTACGGGTAGGTTACTTTGTTCGTTCATTTGCCCAGGCTTAATCCACAATTCCCATCTTTTTCATCAGGAAGGAGGCGTTCATATTTGTGGCGATCCCTTTACGCATGGTATAATCAAAGGTCAGCTCCATGTCCTCAATATAACTCTCAAAACAATAGTTGACCACCCGGCCCTCATGCTCTTTTTCCAGTTCTCCCAGGCTCAGGTCGTGGGTGGCAATGAAGCAGCGGACAGGGTAGTTAAGAGCTTTGCGTATCAACCCCACCGATCCCAGTTTCTTATCTGTGGTATTGGTTCCCTTCAGCACCTCATCCAGCAGGATCATCATGGGTTTACTGCTCTCCATCTCCAGTACTATTTGTTGTAGTTTTTTGATTTCGGCCAGGAAGTAAGATTCTTCATCCTTTAAAGAATCGGCGGTACGCATGCTGGAGTGGAGCCCCATGTAGTTGCAACGGAAGGTAAGTGCACAAACCGGACAGCCGGTATAGGCCAGGACCATATTGACCCCCAGGGATCGAAGAAAGGTGGATTTACCTGCCATATTGGCACCGGTAATCACCACCACTTTCTCGCTGGTGATCTCCAGGTCATTACTCACTCTTTTCTGGTGGGGAATCAATGGGTGCCCCAGTTTTTGTATCTCCATGCTATCCTGTCCATCATTCAGTTGTGGCATGCTAAAATCAGGATGGTTCCAGGCAAATCCGGCCAGGCTGATCATGGCATCTGTCCACCCGGTGATCTCGATCCATTCCATGATATTTTCCCGGTTCTTCTTTTTCCAGCGCTCCAGCAGGTGAAGCATAATAAAATCGAAGAGGAACAATCCATTTAAGAGGACTCCAAAAATCATATTAAGTCGCTGATCAAAAATTTGCAGAAGCTTTGAAAGTCCTGCCACTTTACCCATTCCCTCCCTGGCTTTAATGCTTTTGCTCTTCAGCTCGGGATGTGTAAAAGAGGTGGTGGCAATCTGTTTAAGCAATCCGGCATAACCTTCAAGCAGATCGTGTTTCCTGGAGATGGCTTCCTGGTATCTTTGCGTACGCAATAAAAAGGGCGAGATGATCAACATGTTCAGCACAAAGGGAAATAGCAGGAACATGAAGCGGGAGCTGTCAAAGATCACCGCTGTTATAATGCTCAGAGAAATCAGGCTTATACCCAGGGCCAGGTAAAAAAGCCAGGGGTACTTGCTTATATAGGCACTAGTGTCCAGCCAGCGGGCTATATCCCTGAGATCCTCAGGTTTTTCTTTTACCAGTGTTCCACTGGCCGTAAAGTGCTGCCTGAAATCGAGCCGCTCCTTCAGATCCTTTACTAAACTTTGCCTGTTTAGAATGCATTCGGCGCTTCCCGGTTCCCTGGTGAGAAACTCTGCCAGTATCTGGCTGCCCGTGAGTGTGGAAGTCCGGTTGAGGTACTGGAACAGCGATCCCTTTCCAAAGAGGTCCAGGTCGTGGGACCAGGGATGCGAAATGTCGGCGTGCTCCGATCCGTCGGGAAGATCGTGAAAATCATGGTCCAGGCAGGCCAGTTCCTTCTCATTGAGCCTTTGCAGTTGACGGAACAGTTCCCGCTCCCCCTTGAACCTGTTGAATATGCTTACAAGGGATAAAAAAAGAACAAACATAAGGGCTGAAAGCAAATAGAACAGGAAAGCGCTGTTTTTGATTCCTAGTACAAGAAACCAGACCGTGGATATGAGTACCACCAACCTGGCTATGGAAAAGAGATTGATTTGTTTTGTACTTCGCCGGACTGCCTCGGCAAAGTGATTGATTCTTTCAGAATAAGTAGCAGGAAGATTAGCCCTGGACATAGAATACGGTTTTTTCAAACCTACGTATAGTTTCATTTGTTTCCAAATGCAGCCGCTTCGCTCTCAGAGCTGTCTTAAAGTCAACATCAGTTGTTTTCTATTTCATAGATTTCTTGAAGTTGGGTGTGAAAACCTGGGAGTCCCTTTCAGGGAAATCAGGAAGTCACACGTTTGTGACTTTTTCATTTTTTGTGACTTTTTACTTCATCGATCACCTCTACATTAGATTTGCAATATACTGTATATCAGTATTATAGGATAACAAAGATTTGTGAGATACGAATTTATAAGTCACAGGATTGTATAAAAGTCACAAGGTTGTGACTTGCAGAAATTTCGAAAAGAACATTGGCACTAATAGAACTATATGGGCCTTACTTGTCAGGAAAGGATGAGCTCAGAGTTGGCGGAGATCGATCCGTCCAAGTTTGAGTTTGTAGTAGACCGGATAGCCCGTTTCTGGATCATGAATTGCTTCACCATCTTTGGTTTGCCGCAGCTGCCAGATGACCGGTGTGATCCCTTTCACCTGTTTAATAATTTCCCGACCCTCTGCTTCAAGGATCCACTCTTCATGAAAATAGATGGAAAGCAGTTCTTCATCCGGATTATATAGCTCTGGAATGGGAAAGCGGCTGGAAATTAGTTCGATGAAATCGACTTGAAGTTCCTTGACAGCCTCTTCCCGGAGCAAAGGCCCGGCATCCTTCTGGAGATCCAGGAAGGAAAATTCATAGGAGATATTCTTAATGCGAAGCTTCCCCTCTGCCGGGAAGAAAAGATCTGAACTGTCTTCACAGGAGATCACATATTCATTCACTTCTTTGGAAATGGATAAAGCGTGGCAGTGATTAAGGGTCCATTCTTCCTGGAATTCCATCATGCATCCCTGGGCCTTGTCAGGATTCAGTTCAGCTGGCAGATCCACCAGGTCAAGTACCCGGTGCAGGCCAGGCTGTGCAAATACCATGCTGTGCCCTTGAAAGGCAAGCAGGATGATCAGTATTCCCAGGATCTTCTGTAGCTTTTGTGGCCCTTTCATCTTATTCTCTTTCAGGTAGTGCTCCGCATCGGCTTCCTCCAAATTTGAAGGGAATTTTCACTCCCAGGTCGACGCTCCATCCACTTCCTCTGTAGGCGATGGTTGACTCACCAGGGAGTTCAGGAAAGGAATTTGTAACCTCGATCAGTCCCACATCCAGGAAGCCTTGCATATAATTCACATAGAGGGTGGCAATCAAGGGAAACTCCATGGGAAGCTTATATTCAACACCTGTTCCCAGGCGCAGGACCGGTGCAAATTTATTTACACCGGAAGCAGCAAAAGAGGTGTTTGCATTCACCTCTCCCAGGCCACCGGGCACAGTCAAGGTAAAACTGTCAGTTCCCTCGTTATAGATCCCTGAAGAGAAATGGGTCAGCAGGGAGGCCCCAGCATAAATAACCGCATGAACCTTTCCCTTATAGACATTATAGAAATACCTGAACCGAAGCGGAATCTCCAGGTAGAGTGGGGCGGGCATCTTAGTTACGAAATCCACTTCGTGATCGTACATAAGTGCATAAAAGGTGCTGGATCGCTGGTAGTTAACGCCAATATCCACACCCAGTTCATTGGTGAGCATATAGCCTGCATATAAGCCGGTATGCAGATTGGAATAGCGAAACAGGCCACGTTCCTCCATGGGTCTGGGTCCCACCGCCGGGTTATTGCTTGAAAAGGACCTCCAGAGTGCACCAATCTCTCCTCCAAGATAGACCTGTCCCCTCCGTTCAAGACCTTTCCCATCGTAAACCGAATTTTCTATGCGTTTACGAACCCTGTATGATTTCTGCTGCCAGATGTTACTTACCGGGATATTGAGAGCCAGAGTGGTAATCAGGGAGTTCCCTTTGGAGGTGTATTCGGTGGAGGATGCTGCCGGCTGCCCCATCAGCCAAATAATCAAGTGTATAGCGTGTGGCAGGATTTCCAAGCAAGCCGGTCATATAAGAGAGATTAAGAGAGCTCTGCCAGGAGTTGGAGAATCTGACATTTATGCCCAGGCCGATTTCAAGCAGATGTGAGATGGTCTGCTCGGTCTCTTGCTGAATATTATAAAAGAGGGCGGTTCCGTCGGGTGCCGAGAGAATACTCCCTGCTGAATAGGGCTCATCTGATTGGGTGTCCCGGTTATACACATACCCGATTCTGGGGGTGAAATAAACCGGGTAATCGCCTGGTTTTATCACGTATTCGGCCCTTAGCGGAATTAAAAACGAACTGGAGGCCACCCAGCTGGACTGGTTGGGGCGATCATCAATCATGTTGATCCCGTCATTTCGGGGGATGTACATCACACCGGTACTGATGATCAGGTTGGGAATGATCTCCTGTCCCACGGTGATTCCCGACATAAAGCTTCTTACATTGGCGGCCTGGAAGTATCCATTCGGATCGCTCACCTTTATCATGCTCCATTGAGGACCGGCCTCCACGGTAAGCCAGGTTTTTAATTGGGCATGAGCAGGGGAGCTCAGCAGGCTGAAAAGGGCTGCTATGGCAGCTGTTCTGATAAGTTTCATTCCCAAGAGTTATTTGATACTCTTAAAACGGAGCAGATCTGAGATCATTGTACTCCGGAAACCAAGATAAATAAAAACTGCTAGAAGGTCATGGTGAAAATGGTCTCTTCATTGGGTGTCGACTTGGCTGTGATGGTTCCGCCATGCAGCCTCAGAATCTGCCTGGAGAGACTGAGGCCGATTCCCGATCCATTTTGCTTGGTGGTAAAGAAGGGGATGAATATCTTATCAATAACCTCATCCAGGATTCCCTGACCATTATCAATCACCTGAATGCTGGGCCGGCCCCGTTTGTTATAGAAACCCCTGATCTGGATCTTCGCTCCAAGGCGCCCTTTCAGGGCCTGGACCGAATTTTTAATCAGGTTGATCAGGACCTGTTCAATCATCTGTTCATCGATCTGTACCTCGATGGTATCAGGTTCCACGGAGGCTTCCAGCAGGATGTTTTTTCTCTCCACATCCTTTTTCATCAGGGTATGTACATGGCCAATTAACTCATTCATATTAACCACCGAGAAATTGGGCTCCGGAATCTTTGTCAGGCTCCGGTAGGTCTCCACAAAATTCATCAGCCCGGTGCTTCTTTTGTTGATGGTTTGCAGCGCCCCCTGTATCTCCTGTAGGGTATCCAGGTCCACCTCCGGCATTCCCTTTTTGCCTGAAGTATAGGGCCTGACCATGGATTCTATGGTGGAAGACAGTGAGGAGATGGGGGCGATGGAGTTCATGATTTCATGGGTCAGCACCCGTATGAGCTTCAGCCAGGCAGCGGTCTCCTGTTCTTCCAGTACATTCTGTATGTTTTTGATGGTACTCAGAAGGATTACCTTGTCCTTAACCTTGAACTCAGTGGCAAAAATGGCCAGTTGCAGGATATCTTCATCATCCTGTACCTTCACCAGTTTGTTTTCGCCCGGATTGATGCTCAGCAGAGTATTGGCCAGTTTTTCACTGAGAGAGCGCAGGGAATTTATGTTCCTGAGGCTGCTCACCTGGAACAGTTTCTTGGCGGCCGGGTTGATCATCTCCACAGTACCATCACGCTGATAGGCCAGAATACTTACATCGATACTCTGAACAATACTCTGCAGGTAATGAAAATGTTCCTCTCTTTCGGATCGCACCTGCTGGAAATCCTTCATGACCTCATTAAAGGCTTGATTAAGCTCGTCAAATGAACCGCCTGCGTCGCTTATCTGGAAGGTCCGGGTGAACTCCGAGTAGCGGATCGATTCCAGAAATCCGGCCAGCTCCCTGTTGGTCCGGTCCACATACCTGATCAGCGACCACACCTGGTAGATGATCAGTCCGGCTACCAGAATGGGCGTAAAGGTAAAGGTGCTGTTCAGCGTAATGAACAGAGCGAGGCATGTGGCTGTAAGCAGCAGTACCCTGAGGACGATATTAAAACGAAACTGTTTAAAGGCCATGCTTTTCCATTCTTCTGTATAGTGATGTTCTGGTTAGTCCCAGTTGAGTGGCCGCCTGGGTCACATTTCCCTGGTTTGTTTTCAGAACCTTCTCAATGATTGTTTTTTCGATATCCTCCAGGTTGTAGGATTCCAGTTCCAATCCGCCGCTGCTTTTCACACCCGAAGTTAGAATAAAATCGTCAGGTCCCAGGCTGCTTCCATCGCACATAATCACAGCCCGCTCGATGGAGTGCTGAAGCTCCCTGACATTACCGGGCCAGTTGTACTGGTTCAGCCTTTTAATGGCCGAGGACTGTATATTTCGTATGGGTTTCCGGTATTTCCTGCTGTAAATCTTCAGGAAGTGGTCGGCCAGAAGAGGCACATCCCCGCTGCGGTCCCTGAGTGCAGGCAGGTGCACCTCTACGGTGTTTATCCGGTAAAGCAGGTCCTGGCGGAATATACCATCGGCCACGTCCTGGTGAATATTATTGTTGGTGGCGCATATCATTCTCACATCGATGGGAATAGGCTTGGTAGAACCCACCCGTGTTATTTCACGCCTTTCTAAGACCGTTAGTAATTTTGATTGAAGCGGGTAGGTCAGGTTGCCAATTTCGTCGAGAAAGAGGGTGCCTGAAGAGGCAATTTCAAAACGGCCCTGCTTCATCTTATGTGCATCAGTAAAGGCCCCTTTTTCATGACCAAATAGTTCACTTTCGAAAAGCGTTTCCGGGATGGAGCCCAGATCTACACTGATAAACACTTCATCCTTCCGGAGGGAGTTCCGGTAGAGGGCCCTGGCCACAAGCTCCTTACCTGTTCCGTTTTCTCCAAGAATCAGCACATTGGCATCGGTGGCAGCCACCTTTTTAATGGTGTTGAATACTTCGTACATCTCCGGCGATTGTCCCACGAAATCGGTATAGGGCTGGTCCAGAACGGCACTGATCTCCTGTTGTTTAAGCTTCAGGTTCTGTGCCTGTATCCTGGTGCGCCGCAGACTGATGGCCGAGTTTATGGTCGCCAGGATCTTCTCATTCTGCCAGGGTTTCAGTATGAAGTCGGTTGCCCCCATCTTAATAGCTTTCACCGCTTTTTCTGCATCGCCATAGGCGGTAATAAAGACCACCACTGCCTGGTTGTCAATTTCCAGGATCTGCGAAAGGGCATCAAATCCTTCCTGGCCGCTGATGGCATCCTTGGTGAAATTCATATCCAGCAGGATCACATCCCAATCCTGTTTCTTCATGATCTCGGGGAGGCGTTCCGGACCTGAGAGGGTCTCAATAAGTTCCACATGAGGACGTAATAACAATTTCAGGGCAAAGAGGATGTCTTCATTGTCATCCACTGCCAGAATTCTACCTATTTTCTGTTCCATCTTCCGTTTTTAGTTGCATTTGACGTCTATAATATTCAAAAAAGGTGCCTTATTCGCTAAATATCACATATTCAAGAATGTAGATAAGCAAAGATAGGGAAATATCCATACGAAGTGTACGATTTCGCACATTAAAATCCCAAAACCGAACACTTTTTTTTGTATCGGTCAATGCAGCCTAATTGTAAATCACAGGAAAACAGTCTATTATGGTATTTGGCACAAAAAGTGGAGTATTGGACGGGTAAATAAAATCATTGAATATGACTGAACAGGACGGAATGGACCGCAAAATTGAGAATAAGGGCTTCTTATCCCGTAAAATGATCTGGTATCTCCTTTTTGGAGCTTTGATGCTTGCCGTACTGGCAGTGATTATTTTTGGAGACAAGAGTTCCAAGTACAATGTGGATGTATCACGCATCACCATCGAAGAAGTGAAACAGGATATTTTCCAGGATTATATTACTGTGCAGGGAACCGTTGAACCAATTACCACCATCTATCTGGATGCGGTGGAAAACGGAAGCGTGAAGGAGATCCTCATTGATGAGGGCAATATGGTAAAGAAGGGGGATGTGATTCTTCGCCTGATAAACGATAATCTCTTACTTGAGATTACCAACAGTGAGGCACAGGTGGTCAGGGCTATAAACGAGCTCAGGACGGCACGTCTGCAAATGGACCAAATCAGACTCAATTACATGCAGCAGATCATCGAGCTGGATATCACAGTAACCCAGGCCAAGAGGCTTTATGAAAACAACAAGGTACTCAGGGAAGAAGGACATATTTCCAGGGAGGAGTTTGACCAATCCAGGGAGTCCTTTGAGTCTTCGCAGGAGTTGTACTCCCTGGTCCTGGAGAACTTATAAAAATGATTCTGCTTACAGATCCATTCAGATCAATTCACTGGAAGTTTCGGTAAAGAGCATGGAAACCAGTATGGAGATTATCCAGCGCCGCATGGAAAACCTGAATATCAAAGCTACTGTCGATGGGGAGCTGGCTTCCCTGAATCCTGAGATCGGTGAGGTGGTGACCTACGGCACCAGGGTAGGCACCATCAATATTCTGGATTCCTATAAGCTGAGGGTTGATATCGATGAACACTATATTGCCCGTATTCAGCGAGGTCTTAACAGGCGAGTGTGATTTTGCCAGTACGCCCTATACCGGAATTATTACCAAAGTATACCCTGAAGTGCAGAACGGTCGTTTTGCCGTCGATATGGTATTTACCGAGGAAGTACCTGAACAGATCAGGATTGGTCAGACCTCCCGGATAAGGCTGCAACTGGGTGAATCAAAAGAGGGTGTCTTGCTCACCAAAGGCGGATTCTACCAGACCACCGGCGGACAATGGGTCTTTGTCCTGGATGAATCGGAGGAGTTTGCTGTAAAGCGTGATATCAGTATCGGGCGTCAGAATCCCAGGTACTACGAGGTGCTGGGAGGACTGGAACCCGGCGAGAAGGTGATCGTTTCCTCCTACCAGAATTACGCCGATCATGATAAGCTGATCCTGAAACATAATCGCTAAACCTGAAGAGATGAAGAAGATTATCAAAATAACTTTAGTCCTCCTGGTCACTTCGTCCATGGCCTGGGGGCAGTCGGAACAGTTTGAACAGCTGGAACAGCCGGAGACAGCCTGGAGCCTTGAAGAGTGTATTGACCAGGCCATTCACTACAACCTGCAGGTGAAGCGCCAGGAGCTGCTTATGCAATCGACTGAACAGGACCATCGTCAGAGTAAGATCGAACTGCTCCCAAACCTGAATGGAAGCATTGATCACCAGCTGGGAGCGGGCCGGGTACTGGACCGCGGAACCTATGAATGGGTAAACACCAATGTAAGTCAGGGCGACCTGGGTATGCAGAGTGAGGTAAACCTGTTTAACGGTTTGCAGGGATTGAACAGCATGAAAATGTATAAGGCCAACTATATGATGAGCAAGGAGGACCTGGATGCCATGGAGGACAACATTACCATCCAGGTAATGACCGGTTACCTGGATTTGCTCAGAAACCAGGAACTGGCGGTTGTGGCAGAGAAAAAAGTAGAGGTAACCCAGCAGCAGGTGGAGCGCATGGAAAAACTGGTGGAGGTGGGAAATGAGCCCAAGGGAAGACTGCTGGAGGTGAAGGCACAGCACTCGGCAGCAAAACTCGCCTATACCCAGGCTGTAAATGCCAGGGATATAGCAAAACTAACCCTGATGCATGTGATGAACATCACCGATGAAGAAGGCTTTGATATTGAGACACCATTACTTCCCGATCCCTCTGCAGTGGAGATCCCGGAACTGGATTCGGTGTTCCAGTACGCCCTGACCAATTTGCCCCAGGTAAAGAGCAAGGAATATGGAGTTGAGGCCATGGAGCGATATGTGGCCCTTACAAAGGGACAGCGTTCTCCCAGGCTTTTTGCCCGTGGCCTTATCTACTCGAACTACAGTAGCCAATTAATCAATCCCCTGGATCCCGATCCCGGTAATCCTACCCTGGACTATCCCACCGGTGACCAGATAAAGGATAACAGATATATGCAGGCCTCCATGGGGCTGGTTATTCCCATATTTAACCGCTGGCAGGTGCAGACCAATATCAATAAAGCCAAGCTGGACCTGCGGGATGCGGAGTACCAGTATGATGATGCTGTGCTGGTCCTGCAGCAAACACTTCAGCAATACCATACAGAAGCTCTGGCAGCCAGGGACAATTACAACTCGGCCCTGGAGTCGGTGGCCAACAGCGATGAGGCCTACAGATTTGCGGAGGAACGCTTCCGGGTGGGTACCGGTACGGCCCTGGAATTGCAGGAGGCGCGCAACCAGCTGTATGAATCCACTTCCGATATGATCTCCTCCAAGTATGTACTGATTTTTTACACCAGGATTCTTGATTTTTACATGGGCAGGGATATTCTGTTTTAGGAGTTGATCTAAGAAATCTTATTTTTGTGACAGCACCAATCAGTCCCGTCCCAATGAAAAGATTTCTTTTTTTCCTGCTCTTCTCCATGTCGTTTTCTCTGTATGGCCAGGTGGTCAATTTTGCAAAAACCCTTCCACAGCGAGCCTGGAGTGTGGGACTTGACACCTGCTTACCATTTTGACCGGGATGTGGTCAGTTTTGATGCTGGTGGCACCTCCATTGCGCTTGAACGGAGGATATGGTTTGCTTTATTCACTGGATGTGAATGCGCGCTACATCTATTTCTTCAATGGTGCTGATTATATTGGTGTGGATGCACAATACCTGATTCATGAAGCCACGGAAAAGCTATTTCTCGGCCATTGGCGGATTTCATTACTGGGACGATTTCGGGATGGATCTGACAGGGCTTTTTACCTATATGCTGAAGTACGAAATAAATCTCTCCATTGGTCTGGATTTTGATCTGAGTTTTGCCGAGGACATGAATCCCAGGTTCTGGATACCCCTGAATGTGGGTTTCAATATCAACGAGATGTTTTTCCTGTATGCCGAATATGACCTGCCCGTTTCCGATCTTTCCTGGGGAATTGTAGCTATAGGGGCTAATCTGGTCCTTCGCTAAGGGGAGTAAACAAGGTCTCCCCCCGAATAAGTGGCCTCTACCCTGATCCCGAAAAGTTCACTTTCCGGTGCACTCATCAGGTCGGTGCTGGTGATTACCAGGTCCGCCAGTTTACCAGGTTCGATGCTCCCTTTCAGGTCCTCTTCAAAGCCCGATCTGGCTGCCCAGATGGTCATGGCACGCAAGGCTTCCTCTCTGCTGATTGCATTTTCCATCTGGAAACCTTCATCGGGGAAACCGGCCTGATCCTTGCGGACCACTGCAGCATAAAAGCCGAAGAGGGGATTAATCTGTTCCACCGGGAAATCACTACCGTTGGGAAGCCATCCGTTCTCCTCCAGAAGCTGCCTGTATGCATAGGCCCCCTTGATGCGTTCGCTTCCCACCCTGTCTTCTGCCCAGTACATATCTGAGGTGGCATGGGAGGTCTGCACGGAGGGTATAATGTTAAAATCCCCGAAATAATGAAAATCGTCCGGGTGGATGATCTGTGCATGCTCAATGCGCCAGCGACGATCGTTCTTTTCACCCAGGATATCCGCATATATTTTCAGGGTTTCACGGTTTGCTCCATCACCTATGCAGTGGGTGGCCACAGCAAAATTGTTCTGGTAAGCCCTCCGGCAATACTTTTCCAGCTCTTCAAGAGGGGTGACATACAATCCCAGGTTGCCTGGATCGTCGGAGTAGGCTTCGATCATCCTGGCGCCTCTTGATCCCAGGGCTCCGTCGGTAAATAGTTTGATGGTATTTACCGTGAGATAATCGTTCTGGTAGGGGCCCTTTTCCACAAAGTGAGTGAAATTCTCCCTGGAGGGAGAGAGCCAGGTATTCATCCGGATCTTCAGGGCACCGGCCCTGTGAAGTGAATCGATCAACTGAACCACTGCTTTGGACAGACCGGCATCCTGCACCGAGGTCAGGCCTACACTGAAACAGTTTCGCTCGGCCTGCTGAAGGGCATTGATCATCTCTTTTTCTGTGGCGGCTGGTATTTTTGAAGCCACCAGGCCAATGGCATTATCTATAAGAATCCCGTTAGGTTCCCCCTTGCTTAGAAGCACCGATCCTCCATCCACTTTTGAATCGGCGCTTACGCCGGCGATTTCCAATGCTACGGAATTGACCCAGGCAGCATGTCCGTCAATCCGTCTTAGCAGGATGGGAGTCTCAGGGAAATGCTTATCCAGCATGCTTTTGTCTGGAAACTCCTTTACCTCCCAGTCATTCTGATCCCAGCCCCGCCCGGTAATCCAGGCACCCGGATTCTTTTCCTGGAAGGCTAAGAGTGCCTCAATGATTTCCTCCACAGAAGCAGTTCCAGCCACATCCACAGCATTCAGATTCATTCCATAACCAAAGAAGTGACAGTGTGCATCAATAAAGCCCGGATAAACAAACCTGCCATCCAGGTCGCGCTGCTCATCTGCACTATAATTCTTTAAAATCTCAGCTGTGCTGCCCACAGCAATAATACGGTTGTCCTTTATGGCGATGGCTTCAGCCATGCTGAACTCATTATCAACGGTATAAACTTTTCCATTGCTAAGAATCAGGTCTGCATGGCTCTTCTGAGCATTGCATGAGATTAAAATCAACAGAAGTACTGCGGAAAGGCTTAGGATTGTGCGCATAGTTTTAGCTTTGCAACAAAAATAGCATTCTCATATTATTTTCCCCATTTTTGCGTTAAGAACAAAAGAAATGATAGCTATTCGCAACTTTCTATTGTTGGTCCTGATCCCGGCCGTGCTCTGTTTTTCATGTCAGCCGGAGCACAACTACATTGAAGAAAGTGATGCCCGGCTTGAATTTACCCTGGATACCCTCTTTTTTGATACGGTTTTTACCACCGTTGGAACGGTGACCGAAGCCTTCAAGGTAAAAAATCCCCACAAGCAGTTTATCAGGATCGATGAGATAAGCCTTGCGGGAGGTGCCTTTTCGGTATTCAGGATCAATGTGGATGGGGAGTCGGGTCTGAGTTTTTCCGATATGGAGATTGCTCCCCACGACAGCATGTATGTATTTGTGGAGGCCACCCTGGATCCCAACGGTTCGGATGATATTCTGCGCATTCAGGATTCCATTGTATTTGAGACCAATGGAAATATACAGGATGTCGACCTGGTGGCCTGGGGACAGGATGTGCATATGATTGGTGGAGAGGTGATTGATCAGGCCACCACCTGGCATGCCGGAAAGCCCTACCTGATTATAGATTATGTATATGTGGATTCCCTGTCCTCCCTGACCATCGATCCGGGCGTCAAGGTTTATCTTCATAAGGATGCGCTGATAGTTGTGGATGGCTCTCTGCAGGTGAATGGCACCATGGACGAGCCGGTCTGGTTTGGTGGTGACCGGCTGGAGGAGTTTTACGACTACCTGCCAGGACAGTGGGGATTGATCTACCTTTCGGGTAGCAGTCACAATAACCGGATTTCATATGCAGAAATATGGAACGGTACCATCGGGATCCTCATCAGTGCCACTCCGGAATCGGGATTAATGCCCGATCTGGAGATTGATAATACCATTATTAACCGCATGAGCTCCAGTGGTATATATGCCCTGAATGCTTCTGTGACAGGGAGCAACCTGGTGGTGGGTGATTGTGGTGGGAGCTGCCTGGCCCTGAATTATGGCGGAGATTACTTTTTCACCCACTGCACATTTGCTAACTACTGGCCCAGCGGCTTCTCTGTCAGGAGATTGCCGACTGTTTTGCTCACTGATTACTTCGGTACTTATGATGAGGATGGAAACCTGCAGCTCTACACGGGAGGTGTATTTGAAAATGCCGAATTCAAAAACTCCATCATTTACGGATCCCAATCCATGGAAATTTTGATTGACAGTTATGATAATCTGCAGCTTAACTACCTCTTCGACTATTGCCTGACCCGAATCAGCAGTGATAGTCTCTCTTACCTGGAAGATCCCTTATTTACCAATATCATCAACAATGAGGATCCTTTGCTGGATTCAATTCCCATAGTATATGAACTGGACAGCCTTTCACCCGCTATCGATGCCGGATTGCCTGCCCATGCTGTTGAGTTTCCCTTTGACCTGAACGGGAACAGCAGGCTGGATGATGAGGCTCCAGACCTGGGGGCCTACGAATGGATTGGAGGTTAAGCGAATAAACTTAAGCTAATCAACTTAAGCTGATCAAGACTGGCTGATCCGGCCCGCTTCTGTCTATAAACTCCATATGAAAGCCTCCCTGTTGTGGCCGCTGTGTGTCTTGTTTTTTATGTCGGTTCCTGATCTCGTTGCCCAGGATGATCCGAGAACTGAACTATGCTTCCTCTGGTATAACGTGGAAAACCTGTTTTATCCCGGCGATGATTCAATTCCCGGGGATGATGAATTTACACCTGAGGGGCTTCGTCGTTGGAGCTGGTACAGGTACAGGCAGAAACTAACTTCCCTGGCCAAGGTAATTATCGCGGCAGGGAGGGGAGAAGCACCTGAGCTGGTCGCCCTGTGCGAAGTTGAAAATGCCCTGGTCCTGGAGGACCTGAGCTCTCATCCGATCCTGGAAACTTATGGCTACAGCTTCCTGCATAAAGAAAGCAAGGACCACAGGGGAATGGATGTGGCCTGTCTTATCCGCAGCGAAAGGATCGGGCCTTTTTATTGGGAGACAATCCCTTTTACTTCTCCGGTTCAGGAGACCAGGGATATAATGCATATCACTCTTTCCCACGAGGGTGATACCCTGGATCTGTTCCTGCTTCACCTGCTCTCCAAATATGGAGGGGCAGGAGCCACTGCAGCACTTCGCAGACATCAGGCCGGACAGGTGGTACAGCTGATGGATTCGGTTTATGCAGCAAGGAGGCGGGCTTGCCTGCTTGTTGCTGGCGATTTTAACGAGGAATTTCAGGGCTACTCCATGGATGTTTTTCGCTTTGCCAGATTCGGGACAGATTCTCTAAACGCCCTGCTTCCTGATGAAGAGAGGGGAAGTTATAAGTACCGTGGAAGATGGATTCATATTGACCAGGTCCTGGTTCTTTCGTCCTTCCGGCGACGCTCGATACGTGTTAAGGCCTTAGAGCTGGGTCCCTTGCTGACCGATGATCTTCAATACGGGGGAATCAAACCCAGAAGGACCTATGAGGGCTTCCAGTACAGGGGAGGTATCAGCGATCATCTGCCCCTGGTAATAGATCTTCACCCTTCTTTCTTTTCATCTCCTGCTGAACAGTGAGTCCCAGTGCTTTACCCTCTTCCAGCATCAGGGCATAAGCTGCCTTAAAATTATTGGGTATTTTACCGTCGAGTATGGCCTCTTTGATGGCATTCTTAATGGTGCCCACCTGTCGTGAAGGTGGTATTCCGAATACTTTTTGAATATCATCGCCGGAAATGGGTGGCTGGAAGTTGCGGATGGAATCGCGTTCTTCCAGTTCAATAATCTTTTCCCTCACATTCCTGAAATTCCTCAGATGCCGCCTGACAGTCCGTTCGTTCTTGGAGGTAATATCTGCCTCGCATAGTGTCATCAGGTCCTCCAGGTCCTCTCCCGCATCAAAAATCAGCCGCCTGACAGCTGAATCGGTGACCACATCCTGTGACAGGACAATGGGACGAAGGTGGAGCTGAACAAGCTTTTGAACATATTTCATTTTTTCATTGAGCGGAAGTTTCAGCCTTCTGAATATTCCAGGGATCATTTTGGCACCAATAAACTCATGGGCATGGAAGGTCCAGCCCGTTCCCGGCTCAAACTTCCTGGTCCGCGGTTTAGCGATATCATGGAGAAGAGCTGCCCACCTGAGCCACAGATCGTCTGTCTTCATGGCAATGTTGTCAAGGACCTCCAGGGTGTGAAGAAAATTGTCCTTATGGTGCAAATTATCTACTTCTTCCACCCCTTTCATCTGGTGAAGTTCAGGAAATATAATCTCCAGTAAGCCGGTTTGATCCAGCAGCAGAAAGCCTGTGCTGGGCTTCGGGGAAGCAATAATCTTATTGAGCTCATCACTGATACGCTCCTGAGATACAATCCCGATCCGCTCCCGGTACTGATGGATGGCATCCAGTGTTCCGGGTTCAATCCTGAATCCGAGCCTGGTGGCAAAACGAATACCCCGCAACATTCTCAAAGGATCGTCAGAGAAGGTGCTCCCCGGCTCAAGAGGGGTAGTAATAAGCTTTTCTTCAAGGTGTTTGACTCCTCCAAATGGATCCAGTAATTCGCCAAAATCACCTGGATTCAGGGAGATGGCCAGTGCATTGATGGTGAAGTCACGCCGGTTCTGATCATCTTCCAGGCTACCATTCTCTACCAGGGGTTTTCGTGAGTTGCGCCTGTAGGACTCTTTCCGGGCACCAACAAACTCAATCTCCGTATCACCCCATTTCAACATGGCTGTTCCGAAGTTTTTAAACACGCTAAGGGGGACCTCTTCTCCAATGCTGTGTTGAACTTTTTGCGCCATCTCGATTCCACTTCCAATAACCACTATATCTATGTCTTTGGGAGTCGTACCGGAACCTGAAATAAGCAGATCCCTGACAAATCCACCGATCACATAGGATGGGATCTCCTCCCTTGCGGCAAGCGAAGCAATAATCTGAAAAACTTTATGATTTAAATGTTCTGAAAGGTTCATGATAAATTTACTGGAACAAAAATACAATCTAATACGTAATAACAGTGCATTAACAATCATGGAGTTTCGATTATTTTTATCTATTTTCGAGCATTAACCATGGAATGAACCTTAGCCGATGGCTGGTCTGAAATTAAGTGCCTGTTTTTGGTGCCTGGACTCAGCTGTGACTGATGATGTATTGACTACCCTGAAAGCGGGTAAATTTGATGTGAAGCATTGTCACTGCACAGAGCGTGAACAGGTAAAGAAGAAATTGATCAGTGATCCTCCCGATCTGATCATTTCTGATTTTGACCTGCCCGATCATCAGCGAACGATGATTGAGGAGGAGATGAAACCCTATATGTCTGAAATCCCACTTATTTACCTGGTTGGGGAAAAGAATGTAAGAAAGGCTGCAGATACACTGAAGGCAGGGGTATGGGATTTCGTGCAGAAGGAGCAGCTGTTTAAACTGGTTCCCTCGGTTTACTCTTCGCAGAAATATGCCACTGTTTTTAAAAAGAGGAAAGAAGCAGAGCAGGCACTGAAAGAGTCGAGGGACAGGTATATGTCCATCTTCAAGTCGGTTCATGACGGTATTCTGCTTTTTGATTTTGAATCCAAGAAGGTATCGGATTACAATCCCAGGGTAATGGATATGTTCGGATTATCTGAAGAGGAGATGGAGTTCCTGGTTCTGGATCACTATAGCGCTATCGATGAGGGATATACCATTGAGCGGGCGAGGGATTTCATTGTCAAAGCAGCTAAAGGTAAGCCCGTTAACTTTGAATGGCGAAACATCAAAAAGTCGGGAGAGAGATTCTGGACCCTAAATTCAATATCTGTAGTCCAGATTGATAAACGGCCCTACATTCTGCTGGTTACCAGGAATATTGACCAACAAAAAAAACTGGAAAGATCACTCATAGAATCCCAGGAGCATTTCAGGGCACTGGCCGAGAATTCTCCCGATGTGATTATGCATTTCGACAGGGATCACAGACACCTGTATGTGAACGGAATAGCCGAGTCACAGACCGGTATTCCCGCGAACCAGTTCATAAATAAGAGTCACCGCGAAATGGGAATCTTTCCCGAGGAACTGGTGATCCTTTGGGAAAAGGGGCTCGATAAGGTATTCAAGTCCGGAAAATCCAATACCATTGTTTTTGATGTCGACCTTCCTGAAAAAAGAACCACTTACGAATGGCGACTTTATCCCGAAATGGGTGCCTCTGAAGCCGTCGCCTCTGTGATTGGAGTGGCCAGGGATATTACCGATTCCAGGGAGTCGGAGGATGCACTCAAGCGCAGCGAGGAGCGTCTGAACCTGGCCCTTTCAGCAACAAACCTGGGGATGTGGGACTGGAACCTGGTCACCAATGAAGTCTACTATTCCCCCATATGGTTGTCCATGCTTGGCTACGGACCTGATGAACTGCCGCAGGAGCTTGAAACGTGGACCTTGCTCCAACATCCCGATGACAGTGAAAGCTCCTTTATGAAAGTACAGGAGGTGATTAAGAACCGGGACAGCTCTTTTGAGATTGAGTTCCGAATGAGACATAAGAACGGTTCCTATATCTGGATCAGGTCAATGGGAAGAGCAGTAGGATTCGATGAGCAGGGCAATACGATGCGTTTAACAGGAATCCATGAGGATATCAATGAGCGGAAAAAGGGTGAGCTGGTACGTCAGGTTCTGTTTGATATCTCCAATGCTGTAAACAGCACCCACAGTCTGGATGAACTCTATGCATTGATCAGGGAGTCCCTGGGCAGGGTACTGGATACTACCAACTGTTTTCTGGCTCTGTATAATGAGGAATCGGATACCCTGACCCTCCCCTTTATGGAGGACGAAAAAGATAGCTTCACTGAGTTCCCGGCAAGAAAGACACTTACCAGTTTTGTGATCAGGACCGGTGAGGCACAGCTGGTCGATATTGAACGTGAGAAGCAGCTGACCAGCCAGGGAGAAATAGAACCGGTAGGTGCTCCCTGTGTAAGTTGGCTGGGGGTTCCTTTAAAGCATGAAGGCAAAACCATTGGGGTATTTGCAGTTCAATCCTATTCAGAGGAAATCATCTATACACCTTCGGATGCCGAATTGCTGGAGTTTGCCAGTGATCAGATAGCACTGGCAATTGACCGTCGCAGACATCAGGACCGGCTCAGATCCAACCAGGAGAGGCAGCGTCGGGTTTTTGAATCTTCTCCCGATCCCATGCTTGTAGTTGATCCAACTGCTCTGATTCTGGACTTTAACAGTGCATTTCTGGAGGCATTTAATGTCGAGGCAGACCTGGTATATGGACAGAAGATCTTCAGATTCATCAACCGGGTGCACTGGCGTACATCCATAGAAAACTTTTCGGAAACCTGGAAGAAAGGATACCTGAAGAACCTGGAGTACCAGGTGGTTCGTCCCGACGGAATTACATTTGATGCGGAAGTTTCCACTGGTGCTATCTACGACAGTTCCGGGAAGCCAGAATCCATGGTCCTTATCCTGAAAAACATCTCTGAAAGGAAGGAAGCTGAACGTAAGATACTGGAGGCTAAATATAAAGCAGAAGAATCCGATCGTCTGAAAACGGCTTTCCTCTCCAATATGTCCCATGAAATCAGGACCCCCATGAATGCTATTGTGGGCTTTTCGGATCTGCTGTCGGATGAACAGTTAAGTCCTGAAGAACGGCGCGATTTTATTGCTCAGATCAACCAGGGAGCCGACGACCTGATGCACCTGATCGATGATATTATCGATATAGCCAAGATTGAAGCCGGACAGGTCAATGTGCACATTGCAGAGTGCTTTGTGACGGAACTTTTTAAGGAACTCCACCTGATGTTTCTCCAGAACATTAAGCGGACCGGGAAAGACGGTGTATCCATCCGTGTTGATTGGAACTGGCCCCTCAATGAACTGGCCATCTATACCGATCCCTTCCGCCTGAAGCAGATCCTTATAAATCTCATGAGCAATGCGGTGAAATTTACCGAAGAGGGGGAAATTGTCCTCGGAATAGAAGAGCATCCCGAAGGGGTATACTTTTATGTGAAGGACTCGGGAATAGGGATACGGGAAGAAAAGCAGAAGGTGATTTTTGATCGTTTCATGCAGGGTCATGAGACCAAGACCAAACTATATGGCGGAACCGGTCTGGGCCTGGCCATCTCAAAGAACCTGACGGAGATTCTGGGGGGCGAAATTGGAGTAAGTTCTCAGTCAGGTGAGGGAGCTACCTTTTGGTTCATCCTGCCACGGAACGAAGTGCCCTTAAAGTATGAGGCAGCACTGAAGACTCCATCCAACAATCTTAGATCCTGGGATGAAAAGAAGATATTGATTGCAGAAGATGACCACTCAAACTACTATTTTCTGATGGAGTCCCTGAAAGATACCGGGGCCGAGATCCTATGGTCGAAAGACGGGGAGGAGACCATGGAAATGTTCAGGAATCATAAGGATTTAGATGTGATCTTGATGGATATCAATATGCCCCTGATGAATGGATATGAGTGTACCAAACTAATTAAGTTGGAGCGTCCCGATTTGCCGGTGATTGCCCAGACTGCCTACGCCATGTCGGGAGAGCGGGAGATCAGCCGCAAGGCCGGCTGTGATGATTACCTTTCAAAGCCCATCAAGGTCAGCGAATTACTTGACACTTTATCCAGGTATATCTAGGATCTCGCCAATCTGTTTTTCGGTAATGTGGAGCTTATCGCGGCAGATCTTCAGCAGGTCTGTGACCCGGCTTACCTTTTCTGCCAGTTCATCTACATCCAGCTTGCCTTCCTCAATTTTCTGGAGGATGGCTTCTATTTCCGTAACAGCCTCACTGTAACTAATCTTCTCTTTTGTCATTTTTTTCTGAGGTGTGTTCAACTTTGCTTATAATAGTTCCCTGGTAGAGCCTGGTTTCCAGGAGGCTCCCAGCTTTGATGCCCTTGACAGATACCATGGATTTACCCTTCAGAAGGGTCATAGAATATCCTCTTTTCAGAATATTCTCCGGATCGACCAGTTCGGTCCGTTTTTTTAGCTGGTCAAGTTTATCCCGGCTCCTTTCTATGTGCATGACAAGCTCTCTGCGTAAGCGCTGCTCACTTTGCCGGAGTCTTTCGGATTGCTGCTGCAGTAATCCCCTGCTCAGGTGCATTATACTTCCCCCATACCGCTCCAGCTGGTTCAGATCACCCTGCACCCGCATCCTTACCGAAGTGGATAGCCTGTCGAGCAAGGCCGAGAGACTGAATTCAAAGGCCAGCAGCTGATCTACCAGGAATTCTGCCACAGCTGTGGGGGTTTTCAGGCCAAGGTGTGCCACCATATCAGCCACCGATTCATCTCTTTCGTGACCGATACCTGTGATCACAGGAAGAGGGAACTGGGTAATGAAATAGGCCAGGTCGTATTGATTGAAACTTTCCAGATCGGCTTTGGATCCGCCCCCCCTGATGATCACCAGACAATCGAAGTCTGACTCAGATTCATAGACCTTCTCCATGGCCGAAGTTATGGAAAGCGGGGCCTCATCACCCTGCATAAGAGCCGGATACAAGGTAGTGTGAAAATGAAATCCATGCCTGTTCTGCGTAATGGATTCCATGAAGTCGCCATAGCCTGCAGCGCTTTCGGAGGATATTATGGCGATACGTTGGGGAACAAGAGGGAAGGGAAGCTCCCTGTTCATATCATAAACACCTTCTTTCCTGAGACGCTGGATCACTTCCTGCTTCTTACGGGCCAGATCCCCAAGTGTATAGGAGGGATCAATATCCGTAATATTCAGGCTCAGGCCATACTGGGGATGAAACTCCACAGAGGCCTTGCAAAGAATCTTAATCCCGCTTTTTAAACTGCTTCCTGTTGAAGTTTCGAAAAAGGGGCGGAGCATGCCATACCGGGAGGCCCAGATGGTGGCCCTTACCTTTGCCAGCAAGGAGTCGTTCTCCTCGCTTTTTTCTATGAGTTCCAGGTAGCAGTGTCGATTCTCCCGAAGTTCCATGATCTCTGCAATGACCCAGTATTGACCCGGAAGCTCTTTCTGAAGTGCTCCTTTAACCTGCCCAAGCAGCTCCGATAATGAGTGATTTTTCTCTGGCATCACTGTTTGAGTAATCGACTCCGGTAGATATTCCCGGTGGTGCGGACTTCAATGATATAGATTCCACCCTTAAGGGATTCGGGAAGTTCCATCTTGCCAGGCAGCGCCATTTGCATGGAGCCAGCAAGCTTACCATTCATATCGTAGAGGCGGACCGGATGAAGGCCTGATTCTGCTTCCGGGATCCTGATCATGATGTGTTCACTGGCCGGATTGGGCCATATTTCCATTCTTCCAGGCGCCATTCCTTCAGGTACCCGGGTAATGGTATGGTAAGCGAAAAGCATATTCGGGGTTCCAAATCCATAATTTACATCGGGAGTCATGTTCCGGTGGCTACTCTGTCTGATCTTATAAATCAGTTCCTGGGCCGGGAGCTCCGGGAAGGCCTGCCAGAGGCTTGCTACCGAACCGGCCATCACCGGTGAAGCATATGAGGTTCCGTTCCCCCTGCCCACGTCCCCGGTTCTGTACTGGATAGCTGTTCTTCTTCCCATGGCAGTGATATCCGGTTTGATTCGTGCATCATAGGAGGGTCCCCTTGAACTGAAGCTTGCAATCAGGTTGGTGCTATCCACCGCTCCAACGGCAAGGATGTCGGTGGCATCGGCAGGTGCTGTAATATAGAACCAGGGATCGTTACCTTCATTCCCGGCACTGGAACATAGTATCATTCCCCGGGAGGCGGTCAATGATGCTGCCTTTGAAATATAGGATCCTTTCCCGTCCATATCGCTGTAGGTATAATCAAAAATCTCACCATCGAAATCGGAGTATCCCAGCGAAGTGTTAAGCACATCCACACCCAGGCTGTCGGCATACTCCGCAGCTTCAATCCAGGCAATCTCCTCGATGCGGGTCTCCTGGTCCGAATTCTCAGTTGAGCAGAGCAAATAGCTGGCATGTGGAGCTGTTCCAACCAAAAATCCATCCCACTGGCCTCCCATAATGGAAAGGACAGACATGCCATGGGATGAACTCAGACGATATATGGATTCTTCATTTACATAATTCCGGGTTTCCAGTATTCGCCCTTCATCAATTAATGTTGCCAGGGAGGGCACGCTGTCTACATTATTAAAGCCGGCATCCAGTACACCGATCCACACACCACTGGCAGTATATCCCATATCGTGCAATCCATCTGTACGCACCAAAGCAACCTGCTCTCTGGCCAGTCCGTAATCAAATACAGGTGCCGGGAAGAGGGGAGGCTCAAATCTTGCTTCGCCACTTTTCTGTGGGAAAAAGATATCATCAGTGCCTGGAGTCCAGGGAAGCGTATCCGTGAAGGAAAGCTCTATTACTTCCTGAAAGGTGACCTCACCCATATTGGTCATGGCGATTCCGTTTAACCACCTGGAAACATGCCTGATCTCTATACCCATTGCTTCGATTGCCTGAAGATAATCCTGGCTTACGGGCAGGTCCAGGTGATCCACACCCAGGGCCTGCATGGCTCTCCTGTTTACCGAACGTTCAGAGAGAAACTCAGCAGGCTGGTCAATCTGGTACCCGTTTCCGTCCTTATCGCTGAAATAGACCCAGTATACCCCTGGAGCTATCTCCTGGGCCCGGACACCCAGGCTTGCCAGAACCATGACAAGAATAAGTTTAAATGTCTTCATAGAGCCTGTGCTTATTGAAAGGACTCGGGTTCAGCAACAACTTCATATTTCTTCAGGGTATCGTTGATCCAGTTATTGTATTTTTCCCAGTCGGCGGGAGTTCCATTCACGTATTCCAGTGCAAATATCTCCTTTCCGCTTTCGTCATAAAAACGCCAGGTGCCGTGGGACCTGTTATTCAGGTAAGTTCCCCTGATCTTAATATGCCCGTTGGAGAAATATAGTTCATAGGATCCCTGGAGTTGTCCTTTTTCAAAGTATGCTGATAATCTTTGAACCCCGTTTGTATAATATTGCTTCCAGGATCCATCCTTTTCATTCTGCTTCCATTGGACCTCTTCGGAGATCTCTCCACTGGGATAATAGCTCTGGCTCATCCCTTCCTGTTTCCCTGCCAGGTAGTCCTCCCGGCTCCTTACGGAACCATCAAACTCTGAGTAATAGGTCCATACCGAATCCTTCACCTGATTTACATATATGCCCTCAGCTGCGAGCTTTCCGCTTTCGTAATATAGTTGTGTAAAACTGCGACTCCCTTCAGCTTCAAATTGCATGCGTGCTCTGATCCCACCCTTTTCATAATAGCGGATCATCTCGCCATGCGGACGGCCCTCCACGAAATCAGCTTCATACTGGGTCTTTCCGTTTGGATACTCCACTTTCCAATGACCCGTTTTTCGTCCCTCTTCATCCACCTGGTTCTGACCCTGCAGGGCCGGCAAAGCGGATAACAACAAACAGATAAACAGTGCTCTGATCATAAAGCCAAAGATAAAAAAAAAGACCATCACTCGTGTGACGGCCTTTTTCTCAATGGTATATGCTTAAAGCTATTTTACTTCTTCAAAATCTACATCGGTTACCTCATCATCTCCTTTGCCAGATGCAGGTTCACCTTCAGTTTCGCCTTCGGGCGCGCCTCCGGGCTGTGCACCTTCGGCACCTTGCTGCTGTGCATTGTAGATATCCTGTGAGGCGGTCTGCCACGCTGCATTCAGCGCTTCAGTAGCCTGATCAATAGCAGCCAGGTCTTCCGACTTATGGGCCTCTTTCAGGCTAATAAGAGCCTCTTCGATGGGAGCTTTCTTCTCAGCCGGGATCTTTTCTCCAAACTCTTTCAGCTGTTTTTCCGACTGGAATACCAGGCTGTCTGCAGCATTGAGTTTGTCAATTCGTTCCTTGGCGGCTTTATCGGCCTCTTCATTCTCCTGGGCCTCCTTTTTCATTTTCTCAATCTCACTATCGGAGAGACCAGACGAAGCTTCAATGCGGATACTCTGCTCTTTTCCGGTTCCCTTGTCTTTGGCCGAGACATTCAGGATTCCGTTTGCATCAATATCGAAGGTTACCTCAATCTGGGGAAGACCGCGGGGTGATGGTGGAATTCCATCCAGGTGAAAGCGTCCGATGGTCTTGTTATCCTTGGCCAAAGCCCTTTCGCCCTGCAGCACATGTATCTCTACTGAAGGCTGGTTATCAGCAGCTGTGGTAAAGGTCTGTGTCTTTTTGGTGGGTATGGTTGTATTGGACTCAATGAGCTTGGTGTTGACACTGCCCATGGTTTCAATACCCAGAGAAAGGGGTGTTACATCCAGCAGGAGTACATCTTTCACCTCTCCGGTAAGTACACCGCCCTGGATGGCAGCTCCTACGGCCACAACCTCATCGGGATTCACTCCTTTTGAGGGTGCTTTCCCGAAGAAATCCTGAACAACCTTCTGGATTGCAGGGATACGGGTTGAACCACCAACAAGAATAACCTCGTTAATTTCGCTCTGTTTCAGTCCTGAATCTTTCAATGCTTTTTTGCATGGTTCGATGGTGGCCTGGATCAGGCTGTCGGCCAGACTCTCAAATTTGGCCCTGGTCAGGGATTTTACCAGGTGTTTGGGTACACCATCCACCGGCATGATGTAAGGAAGATTAATCTCGGTCTGTGTAGCACTCGAAAGCTCAATTTTGGCCTTTTCAGCAGCCTCTTTCAGGCGCTGCAGTGCCATGGGATCCTTTTTCAGATCAAGACCTTCATCTTTTTTGAATTCATCGGCCAGCCAGTCGATAATTACCTGGTCGAAATCGTCACCACCCAGGTGGGTGTCCCCGTTGGTGGATTTCACCTCGAATACGCCATCACCCAGTTCAAGAATGGAGATGTCAAAGGTGCCGCCACCCAGGTCGAATACAGCAATCTTCAGATCAGAGGTCTTCTTATCAAGTCCGTATGCCAGAGATGCAGCAGTAGGCTCGTTGATGATTCGCTTCACCTGAAGTCCGGCAATTTCTCCGGCCTCTTTCGTGGCCTGGCGCTGGGAATCGCTGAAATATGCAGGTACTGTAATAACAGCCTCTGTCACTTCATGTCCCAGGTAGTCCTCAGCGGTCTTCTTCATTTTTTGAAGAACCATGGCCGAGATCTCCTGCGGAGAGTATTTGCGGTCGTCAATCTGAACGCGGGGGGTATTGTTTTCTCCCTTGACAACCTTATAAGGAACCCTTTCGATTTCCTTTTTCATCCTGTCATAAGTTTCACCCATGAAACGTTTGATGGAGGAAACGGTTTTTGTGGGATTGGTGATGGCCTGCCTTTTAGCCGGATCACCCACTTTACGCTCTCCATTTTCCACAAAAGCTACCATGGAGGGAGTAGTTCTTTTCCCTTCGCTATTGGGGATAACAACAGGTTCGTTACCTTCCATTACCGCTACACAGGAGTTTGTGGTACCTAAATCAATTCCAATAATTTTACTCATAACTATTATCTGTTTATTTCTTTATGTTTTTGCTCACTTTTATTCTAGTAGTATAAGGCTTATCGAAGATTATGCCAATCAGGATTTTCAGGCTTAGGATGTTATATTGGCACAATATTGCAGAAATATCTGCCTAAGTCATGTCATGTTTACTGACAAATTGGCTGCCATAAGGAAATTTATTGTAAACTTTGTAGGGAATTACGCGAGCGCAATCCTCGCAGCTCTGCTGCAAGAGTTAACGAGCACATATTAAATAGAAGATTAATCGATGATCTTCGCAGCTTGCTGCGAGGAGAGTCAATTTTAACGCAAACACCATGACGCTGCACAGTAATGTTAAACGTGTGACCACCCATGTACTTCTGGCCATGAAGCTTAAGGGGGAAAAAATTGCCATGTTGACCGGCTATGATTACTCATTTGCCCGCCTCCTGGATCAGGCTGGCATTGATGTAATCCTGGTGGGAGATTCGGCTTCCAATGTGATGGCCGGTCACGAAACCACCCTGCCAATCACCCTGGACAACATGATTTACCATGCTGCTTCAGTGGTAAGGGCCACCAGCAGGGCACTGGTGGTTGTTGATTTGCCATTTGGAACCTACCAGGGCAACTCCAAAGAAGCACTGGCCTCTGCCATTCGAATTATGAAGGAGACCGGTGCCAGCGCCATAAAGATGGAAGGGGGAGTGGAGATCAAAGAATCCATTGAGCGCATCCTCTCAGCCGGTATTCCTGTAATGGGGCACCTGGGACTAACCCCCCAGGCCATTCATAAATTCGGCACCTATGTGGTAAGGGCCACCGATAAGGAGGAGGCCGATAAGCTGAAATCAGATGCAGCCCTCCTTGCCGAAACAGGCTGTTTTGCTGTAGTCCTGGAAAAGATCCCGGCCAAGCTGGCTGGAGAGGTCACAGCGGCCATTAAAATACCCACCATTGGAATCGGGGCAGGATCTGATGTGAGTGGACAGGTACTGGTCCTGCATGATATGCTGGGCATTACCCAGGAGTTTTCACCCCGTTTTCTCAGAAGATATCACAATCTGCAGATGGAGATAAAAGGTGCGGTAAAAAATTACATCGATGATGTGCGTTCGCAGGCCTTTCCCAACGAAAGCGAACAGTACTAGTTGCAAATGAGTGCTTTAAAACCTCCTGCAACGATTTTATATGAGGATAATCACCTGATGATTGTCAACAAACGTGTTTCTCATATCGTGCAGGGGGATAAAACCGGTGATCCATCACTGGACAGGCTACTGAAAGATTTCATAAAGGAACGTGATAATAAGCCGGGAGAGGTTTTTATGGGAATTCCGCATCGCCTGGACCGCCCTGTCAGCGGAGCTGTGGTTTTTGCCAAGACCAGCAAGGCCCTCAGCAGGATGGCCGGTCTCTTTAAGGAGAAAGAGGTGGAGAAAATTTACCATGCCATTGTTGAAAAGTGTCCGCAGCCCGATTCCGGAACCCTTGAACATTATATTACCAGGAACACCAAACAGAATAAGAGCTATGTGCACGACAGGGAGGTCCCGGACTCCAAGTTTGCCCGGCTCCATTACCGGAAACTGGCCTCTTCGGACCGCTATCACCTGCTGGAGATTGTCCTGGAAACCGGACGTCACCACCAGATCAGGGCTCAGCTATCGGGAATTGGCAGTGTCATTAAGGGGGACAGGAAATATGGAGCCCGAAGATCCAATCCCAATGGGGGGATCAGTCTGCATGCCCGGCGGATCAAATTCATTCATCCGGTGAAGAAAGAGCAGGTTGAAGTGGTGGCACCCTATCCAAAAATGGATATTTTCCCGGTTTTTTTTAAGAAGGGATCTCCAGAGTAAAGGGCAGTGGAAGCAGGTCGGTTACCCTGTTCACAATCCGGATTTTTTTACTGCCGTACAGAATCAGCTCCATGGAAGCACCTCCCTGACTTTCCTTTTCATACAGGACCTGCCGGCATGCTCCACAGGGAGCAACAGGTTCTTCCTGGACAATCCCTTCACGGATAGCAGCAATTGCAATGGAGAGTACCTGAACATCGGGGTGACGTGCCCCGGCATAAAAGAGAGCTACCCGTTCAGCACAGAGCCCCGAAGGGTAGGCTGCATTTTCCTGGTTGCTACCGATAATGATTTCTCCATTTGCCAGGCGAAGTGCAGCCCCCACATGATATTCCGAATAGGGTGCATAGGCATCCCTTGCGGCTTTTATGGCACTGTTTACTAAAATAACCTGGTCTTCTGAAAGTTCATCGAGTCGGTCGTATTCATACATCCTGACCGTGTACGCCCTTTGTTTCATGGTTTAAGCTTATTTGAAAATAAAGTTACTGATTAATTTATTGGTATAAGATTTTGTTATCAACGCACGTTAATTGAGAAGGAGATTGTTAAAAACTCCCTGGAGATAGTGGAGTGCATATCTCTATTTTTACCACCATTAAGTTTCATCTGGAAAAAGAGAATCCCCTTGTTGAAAAAATCAGGAGCCATAAAGAACACCCTTTTTATTCTGTGCTTGCTTTATCTGCCCGGACATATGCTAAAGGGACAGAATTACACCAGGGAGGAATATATCTCGAACTTTTCAGATTTGGCCATGCGTGAGATGCTTAGGGTTGGAATTCCAGCCAGCATCACCCTTGCACAGGGATGTCTGGAGTCAAATAACGGTAACAGCACGCTGGCTGTCAAGGGAAACAATCATTTTGGGATTAAGTGTCATGACTGGACGGGAAAAAAAATCCACCATCATGATGACCGCCGGAACGAATGTTTCAGATCTTACCCTTCAGCCTATGATTCCTATATGGACCACTCTGAATTTCTCACTACTAAATCCAGGTATGCATCACTGTTTGAGCTAAGTCCACACGATTACCGTGGTTGGGCCAAGGGATTAAAAGCTGCGGGTTATGCCACGGCCAATAACTATGCGACCCTTCTTATCAGGATCATTGAGGAGAATGAGTTATTCCGCTATGACCTGATGGTCCTGGAGGGAAGTCTTGATAACATCGATACTACCTCTTACCAGGCCAGCCAGGAGAGCCAGAGCCAGAGAAAAGTTTTGCTGAACAACCGGATTGAATATGTCTTGTCGGAGCCCGGGGATACACCGGAATCACTCAGGACAGAGCTTGGACTCTATAAGAATGAGATCTACAGGTACAATGATCTGTATAAGGGCGCGAAACTGGAAACAGGTACCATCATCTACCTTCAGCCTAAAAGGAGAAAGGCAGCCGTGGGCAATGAGATTCACAGGGTGGAAGCGGGTCAGACCATGTATGATATCTCCCAGATCTATGGTGTAAAACTGAAACACCTCTACAGGATGAACCATCTGATGGAGGGTGAACAACCCCTTGAAGGCACAGACATATACCTCAGGAGGAAGAAGCGGGAACCCGTATTAAAGCTGGAGCCTTCCAAGGAAGAGTATGAGGAGGAAGAAATGCAGTTCCGCTTCGAGCATTAATTCTTCAACTCCCCTGCTGAACCTGAATATGAAATGGTCTGCCTTTTCTGGCTGGATATAATCAAGGTCCCATATCCTGAAGAACCCACATCCAGATTGACCGAAAATTTGTCCTTTTGAGATTGAATGCTAAACTTCACCGAAATTTTATTCTTCTTTTCATTTCTGGTAATCTCAAGGTTCTCAGGTTCTCCGTTGAACTCTATACCACCGTCTCCTCCATAATTACCTGAATAGGCTCTGCCAAAATAAGGCAGGTAAGCTTCATAGTTTCCCTCCCTGGCATTGAGCGAATAGTGTGAAGTAATCTGAATGGTTTTGCCTCCGGACGGAGAAGCGGATCTGACAGTGAACATGTAATTCCCGCTCTCGATCAGGGCTGCTGTGCTTTCATACTCAGCAGCATTTTTTTCGTCTTTTGCTGTGGATGAGGTAGAGGAGCAAGCAGCTAACAGGATTGTTGCAGTGATCAATGTCAGGATTCTCAGTTTCATATTTTACGCATTTGATAAACTTATTTTAGAACATGCTAAGGTATTAAAATGTTCAAAACATGTTAATCATTTTGACTGTCAAAACTTTACATTGGTCTCAGGGTAGTGTAAATTTGTATGAAAACTGTAGCATGGCCCAAGCTGAAACTTCCCCTGTCAGAATGATCCTTCCCCCCGATGGCAGGCAAACGCGGATCGATTTTTTTGGTGAATCCACCTCAAAAAGGCACTCTCCCGACTGGTGGTATTCCATATCATCCCTTTTCAGGCAAGGACGTAAGGAAGATGGAGTCGACCTGGAGTACTATGCCAGGCAACTTGAAAAGGAGGGCTATTCTGAGAAATCCAGAAAGAGTTACCTGTTTATGGTCAAAAGGTTCTTCGAATATTTCAAGGGTATTGACCCGCGTAAGATCAGCATGGGGGCCATAGAAGATTATAATTTTGAGTTTTTTGTTTCGGGCCGGTACTCGCGCTCATACCAGTTACAGTTTATCAATGCACTCAAGCTCTATTACCAGTTAACCGAGGGGATCGACCTGAATCTGAAACAGCTCAGAAAAACCGGTACACTCCGTCCCTGAGGCTGAAACCTGCCAGAAAGTCTTTGATATCCAATCTACGTTTCCCTTCCAGCTGAATGGAATGTATATTCAGTGCACCATCAGTAAGCGCTACCTTCATGAAGCGTTTGCCATCGCATATGATGGTCCCGGCAACTTCCTTCCGGGAGCCTTTCTCATAAGTGGATGATAAAATTTTGCACTGCAGAGCTTCCCCTCCTTCCTTTTCCAGGTAGGTAAATGCACCCGGAAAGGGGCTGAGACCCCGAATCAGGTTAAAGAGCCTCTCACCCGGCAACATCCAGTCAATACGGCAATCTTCCTTGAATATTTTGGGCGCTTTCTTCAAACCGGCTTCAGAATCCAGGTAGAGATCCTGTGACCTGGCTAAGTGCTGACCTGCGGAAATCTTCCGGACCGTTTCCAGGACCAGTCCGGCCCCCAGCTCCATCAGTCTGTCGTGAAGTTCACCCGCGGTCTCATTGGCTCCAATGGCAGTGCGCTCCTGGAGGAGGATACGGCCTGTATCTATCTGCTCATCAATGAAGAATGTGGTCACTCCGGTTTCACTCTCCCCGTTGATAAGGACGTGATTTATGGGTGCTGCACCGCGGTATTGGGGAAGCAATGAGGCATGGAGGTTAAAGGTCCCCAGAGAAGGGATCCTCCACACCAGCTCCGGCAGCATGCGGAAGGCCACCACAACCTGCAAATCGGGCTTCAATGCACCAAGCTCCTCTAAGAAGGCCGGATCTTTCAGGTTCTCCGGCTGAAGGATGGGAATCTGACTCTCCTGCTGCAGCATAAAGGTTTTTACGTCTGAACAGCGGATCTTCTTCCCCCGTCCGGCCCGGCGATCCGGTGCCGTAATCACTCCAACCACATTGCATCCCGACTCCAGTAAGAGCTTCAGGGGAGGCACTGCAAAACCGGGAGTGCCCATGTAGACAATGCGTGGTGACTGCTTACTCATCCTTCATCGGGTTGGTATACTTTGCAATGTTCAGGAAGTGCCCCATTTTATCCCGTTTGGTCTCCAGGTAAAACTGGTTGTGTTTGTTGGAGGGGATCTCAAGCTGGATGGTATCCACTATGGTCATTCCATAACCCTCCAGGCCTGCCCTTTTTACCGGATTGTTGGTAATCAGCCTGATGTTCCTGATTCCAAGAGCGTGTAACATTCCGGCTCCCACCCCGTAATCGCGCTCATCATCCTGAAATCCCAGTTCCAGATTTGCTTCTATGGTGTCGCGACCCTCTTCCTGGAGTTTATAGGCCTTCACCTTGTTGTAAAGACCAATTCCACGGCCCTCCTGGTTGAGATAAATGATCGCACCCTGTCCTTCTTTCTGCACCATTTTCATGGCTTCATGAAGCTGATCGCCACAATCGCATCGGTAGCTGCCGAAAATATCTCCCGTCACACAGGATGAGTGCACTCTCACAAGCACATTGTCTTCCATAGTCCATTTTCCCTTGGTGATTGCCACATGCTCCAGGCCATTGGATTTCTGGATAAAAGGAATCAGGTTGAAATCGCCATAGGCTGTGGGCAGCTTTACCCGGGTGCCTTTATGGACAATGGAATCGGAGTTAAGCCTGTAGGCAATCAGGTCCCTGATGCTGATAATCTTCAGGTGATGGTCTTTGGCGATTTGTGAGAGTTCAGGAAGCCGTGCCATGGAACCATCCTCATTCATTATTTCCACCAGGACGCCTCCGGGTTTGAGTCCGGCGAGCCTTGTAAGATCCACTGCTGCTTCGGTATGTCCGGCACGCCTGAGTACTCCCTGCCTTTTGGATTTCAGGGGAAAAATGTGTCCCGGACGTCCCAGGTCATCGGGCCGTGTAGCCGGATCTACCAGGGCCCTGACAGTTTTGGCACGGTCCGAAGCCGAAATTCCAGTGGTACATCCCTGTCCCAGCAAATCTACCGACACGGTGAAAGCTGTGGCATGGCTGCTGGTGTTGCTGCTAACCATCAAAGGAAGGTCCAGTTCCAGGCATCGGTCCTCGGTGAGAGAAGCGCAGATTAATCCTTTTCCATTGGTGGCCATAAAATTTATGGTTTCCGGAGTCACCAGTTCTGCGGCACAAACAAAATCTCCCTCGTTCTCTCTGTCCTCGTCATCAACAACGATAATAATCTTTCCGTTCCTGATATCTTCCAGGGCCTCCTCAATGGTGTTGAGTTTAGTCCTGGTTTCTTCTAGTTGGTTGCCAGACATTGTTTCTAATCCCTCCTGAAAACCTGAAAAAACCGGCCAGCATGGCCATGTTCATCAGGACAAAATGTGAAATAAAGCGCAAAGGTATACTTTGGATTCCAATTTTCCTCAGTATATGATCAATAACAGGGCTAATGATTACAAGGATCTGCAAGAGGGCCATCAGGAGGTAGAGCTGTAGCGTTAAAGCCAAGACAATGGAAGCTGACAGGGCAATCATCGACAGGAATGGGACTAACCATCGAATCACTTTATGGGAAAAAAAGCAGAACCCGACACCAGAGTTTCCCCTGAACAGCATGGACCGGAACCTGAACAGATTTTGATAGTTACCCGCAGAAATCCGCTTTTTTCTCAGGAATTCTTCCCGGGGACTGTTGGAGACATCTTCACTGACCTTTGCCTGGATGTTGCTGATACATGCTGCTCCCTGCTCCAGTACCGCCATATTTATAAAGAAATCATCCACCAGGAAGTTATCTGGTACAGGGCTGTATAAAGACTTTCGTATAGCATAGCAACCGCCAAAGGGGCCCATCATGCTTCCCCAGAGCACACTTTCGTTGTGTTTAATACTTACCTCCCGGCCTGTGTAGAATTTTTCCTGCCGGGATATTCCTCCTTTCTTGATCCCTGTACTGATTAACCTGGAGTCCACCAGGCCGATCCCATCCTCTTTAAAGTAGCGAACCAACTCCTTCAGAGTGTTGCTCTCAAGCATCACATTGGCATCAGTAATCACAAGGATCTCTCCCCGGGCCTCTTTCGAAAGCATATTAATAATTCCCGGTTTCCCCAATCTTTCTTCAAAGAGGAATAGTTGCAGGCTGGGGTTTATCACCTTTAATTTTTGTAATATAGAGTTGGTCTGATCGGTGGATGCATCAGACCCCACCAGGATTTCCAGTTTATCAGGGGGGTAATCACTTTCCAGGACCGAGTCTATTTTCCTGGCGATCACTAAATCTTCATTGTATGCTGCAATAAGCACCGAGATCACAGGCAGCTCCTCAGAAGAATATGTCCTGGCATTAATGGTCTTGTTTCCGGCAAGCCATTTAAGTATCCAAGGAAATAGCAGATAGGAGTAAAATATCAGGAAAAGACTGATCCAGAATATGAGTTGCAGTGCGATCATTCTTCAGTTTTGTAGAACTGACTTAAGCGGGTTGAAAGTTCAAAGGTATCAAAATGCTTGCTTATAAACTGCCGGGCCCTGGCAGAACCCTGAACCTGATCATTCGTAACTTTTATCAATTTGACAATATGACTGCAAAATACTTTGGGATCGTCAGTTACCGACACGTAAGGATGATTGTGGACCGGGATTCCTTCAATTCCTGCGGAAGTAGTTACCACGGCTCTCCCAAGGGCCATGCCCTCAAGGATTTTTATCCGTATTCCGCTTCCGCTGAGAAGAGGGGCCACCATAACCCGGTAGCTTTGCATGAAGCTTATGGCATCCTCCACCTCGCCATGATAGGAGATATTGGGGTGATTTAATTTTTTTGCATACTGGGCAGGTGCATTTCTTCCTGCCACATGGAACCTGAGTTCGGGTATTTCGGCCACCAGGAGATCGAAGACATTGGAAAGAAACCAGGTGAGTCCCTCCTGGTTTGGCAACCAATCCAGTGCCCCGATAAAAAAGATGGAAGGTTCCGCCGGAGCTTCACTTGGGGGATAATTCTTCAGGATTAATCCGGCAGGGATGATGAGCATGGGCTTTTGCAGGCCCATGTGTCTGAAATACGAACCATCCTGCTCACTGATCGGAATCAGGGTATCGACTCTTTGGGCCATCTCCAGCTCAAATCGTTTTAGTCGTCGGGCCATGTTCATCAGGTACCATCTCTTTAACAGAGATTTTTCATGATGTGCTTTTCTTTCCCAGATGAGGTGTTCCACATTATGTGCACGCAGGGAGATTCTCGCATCACTCTTCTTTCTGATCAGATCCATGTATTGCCCGGGGTAGGGGCCTTCCAATTGAACGATATCAAAGATCTCATCCTTTAAAAGCCTGGCCAGCTCCTTTCTGAAGGCTTTGATATTGAATCGCACTGCAATATACGGATGCCTGGAGAACAGCAGGTTGATGACCAGGTGCAGGGGCCTTATGGAACTGTCGCAATCTACTCCAAGAAATCGAATACGCTCTACCAGTTCCTCTGGAATCTGCTTTACCGGATAGGGATGTTTGCTTGTATTAAGGGCGAGGCAGGTAAGTTGGTTTCCGGCATTGCGAAGACCGCATATCATGTTTAGAGTTGCAATGGACCCTCCGTCTTTTGGGGGGAAGGGAAGTTTATTGGTCAGAATCAGGATTCTCATCTGCTCGGCTGCCAGTTTTTGAATCTTTTAAAGAGGTTTTTAGCCCAGAGGAAATAGGTTTCAATGTTCATAATGACCGAATCGTTTGCCGCTTTATAGGTTAGCAGGATACTTATGGGAATCAGTATGAATGTGGAAATCCACATACCCGCAAAGGGAGGAAGAATATCTTCACGAACAAACTTCTCTCCGGTCATGGAGATCACATAATAGACAAGAAAGAGCAATACACTTACAATCACAGGTATTCCCAGGCCCCCTTTTCGGATAATGGCTCCCAGGGGGGCTCCGATAAAAAAGAATATCAGGCAGAGCAGGGACAGGGTGTATTTACGCTGAATCTCAATCTGGTATCTTCGTAGTTTCGAGATTTTCCATTCATTTGATCCCACATTGGATTTGGTAATGCTTTTATTGCTGCGTGCATACGTGATGGCCTGCGTCATGGCCCGCCGTTGCTCAAGTTTATTTAGCTGGGCAAACAGGGTATCCACGTGAAGCTGTTTAACAATTACATCCTCCGGGGCCCTGGCAGCCCTGACAGAATCGGCGACTATTTTGCCAGTCTTCAGAAGCATCTTTTTGGGCTTGTCTACCAGGGTCTTGTCAATTGTATAGTGGAAGTCACTTAGCATGGTATCCAGGTCCATGATCAGACTATCTTCGAAATGATGCAGCTGGACAATATTCAGCATGGAGTAGGCATTGCGGAAGAGGTTTTCATCGCTTCTGTTAAGGCCGAAACCCGTCATTTCAATAATCATATCCTGATGTTCGAAACGGTCCCTCTGGTGCGGGTAGCTCATAATGTGCTTTTTCTCTTTCTTCTGCTTCTGCATCTCCTCGTAGGTGTGACCATTATACAGGGTGAGCAGCAGGTGTTTTTCGTCTGCTGACATCCTCATATACCCCGAATCGGCTACCGTAACCCGGATGTTTCCCTGTTTCTTGGTATGATCAAAAATCAGAATATCCCTCAAAAGACTGGTCTTACTGTCCCTGGAACCAATACGGATGGAATATCCTTCCAGAGTATTGTCAAATACACCCGGTTTGATCGTTAGCTCGGGCCGCTGTTGCTGTATATCGTAGAGCAGGGACCTCATTTTCAAATTGGTTACCGGCATTATATTATTGGCAAATACGAAGGCCCCAATGGAGATGACCCCTGAGATGATCATCACCGGTGCCATGATTCTAACCAGCGATATACCAGAAGATTTGAATGCCAGCAGTTCCAGGTTTTCAGCCAGGTTTCCGAAAGTCATCAGGCTGGCCAGGAGTACAGCAAGAGGAAGTGCCATGGGAACCAGACTTGCACTGGTGTAGAGCAAGAACTCAGAAATCACACTCATTTCCAGACCCTTCCCGATCAAGTCATCGATATACTTCCACAGAAACTGCATCAGAAGTATAAAAATGACAAAAAAGAATGTCAGGATGAACGGACCAATGAAAGACTTTATGACCAGCAGATGAAGCTTTTTCACACCTCTCCCTTTTGTACCTAAAAATTGAACGAAGACAAAGTTAACTTATTTTACAAAAGGAAATATATCAGAGGCCTATGGTATGTTTCAACTCGGAAATTTGGCTGTCCCAGAGGTCAATAGCATCGTCCTTCTCTTCCTCCTCCGCGAAGTCTGTAATCAGAAGGGCCACATCGCCTGTTAGTTCATCGGTATGGATCCTGAATTCGAAATATTGCTCATGGTCCTCATCGTCTTCCCAGTGGAAACGGATGAATTTATTAACCTTCTTCTGTATCACAGAAGCTGCGTGTTCGGCACCTTCCCAGATAAAATGATATTTCCCTTTTTTCAGGTTCACATCATCAGCAAACCATTCAGAAAGACCTTCTGGGGTACTTAACCTGGAATATAAAAAATTGGGGGAAGTATTAAAAGTGTATTCAAGTTCGTATTTTGTCTTCATGAGGAAAGAGAATTAGTTCATAATTCATCCTTACATGCAATATAAGAAAATTCTGCATATTTCAAAGCTCACATACGCTGAGCAATCTTCAGTGCTTCAAATAAGTAGAATCAATATAAAAAAGCCTTTTAAGATACAGGTTTGTTGAAAGTGATTATATTTATGGCTTCGTTGTCGTCCGGTTAAGATTTGTCAGTAAGGGTATGTGGGATTGATATACAGCAAGATACAACGACAAAAAATTTAACGATTTGAAATCATATTTTCGCTTCTTCCATTATTTGAGCGAAAATGTATTTCAGAAAAACAGTTAAGGCCCAGCTGATGAATTTTATGCCAGAATACGATTTCCAAAAATGTATCAATCGCCATAAGGGCAAGGACAGTGTCAAAAAGGGCACCTGTCGTGAGCACTTTCTGCATGCTGAAAATCAAAAAAACAATCAGAAACCTGTCCGACGCGAATCAGCTATTATTGTGGAATTCAGTTAGTACAAATAAACATTATTCATAAACTCGCTAAATAAATTCAAATGGACAACAAGAACAATAACATGGTGGTGGGTATGTCGGTTTTCGGCGCCATATTTTTCATTTTTGGTTTTGCCACTACATTTATTATTACTTTAACTGCTCCGGTTAAAGAGATTTTTGGTTTATCGGAGCTTGCTGCCCAGTTAATCACCTCGGCATTCTTTATTACCTATCCGATTATGTCAATCCCGGCAGGGAAACTGATTGATAGGATAGGGTATAAATATACCGTAATGGCCGGTTTGATTTTAATGGCGCTTGGTAGTTTTATTTTTATTCCGGCGGCAAAATTACCGTCATTCCCCGTCTTTTTAATAGGAACCTTTGTCCTGGCAACAGGTGTTGTTTTTTTGCAGGTCGCAGCAAATCCCTATGTGACTGCACTTGGTCCTGATTCTTCAGCCTCCAGCCGTTTGAATTTAACACAGGCATTAAATTCCGTGGCTACCATGATTGCTCCCTGGTTGATTTCCGTAGCTATTTTTAAAGGATTGACATTCGAAGTTCCGGCAGACAATTTAGAGGCTGCATCAAGGGTCCCCATGCCCTTTATTGTAATGGGTGTTTTTGTGATTATCGTTGCCATTGCTTTGTCCTCGATCAAATTACCTGTTCTTAAATCAGAAAAATCTGATCAACGAAAAGAAAAATATATGGAAATATCCCCATGTGGTTCTGGGTGCTGTTGCCATATTCGTGTATGTTGGTGCTGAAGCAGGCAACGCCGGGCTGATCGTGAATTATCTAAAAACTTCAATCGATGGTATCTCTTCTGAAATGGCCTCTACCTATGCTGCCATTTACTGGGGAGGTGCAATGGTTGGAAGGTTCTTTGGATCCTTTATGTTTACCGGCCAGAAAATGTCGAAAAAACTTATGCTTGTGATTCCTGTTCTAGTTTTGGCATTTATCTCAGGTTCGTTTGTGACTGATTGGAACTGGGCTATCGGAGCCACCTTTACAGGAGCAGCAGTGGTTAATTTTGTCATTATGTTGGTTGGCCGTGGAAAAGCAGCCCGTACACTGGCCATTTTTGCCCTGGCAGCAGCTCTGCTGGATATTACAACTACCTTTACAGGTGGAAGCATAGCGCTTTGGACAATCATTTCGATCGGATTATTCAACTCAATTATGTTCCCCAATATTTTCGCACTGGCAGTAAAAGACCTTGATAAAGCAGAACTGAGTTCTGCTTCCGGCTTAATCAATGCCTTGATCTTAGGTGGCGCAATCATACCTCCGCTTATGGGATATATTGCTGATGGCGCTGGTTATACCTGGGCCTTTATTGTTCCGGCGGTATGTTACCTGTACATCTTCTTCTATGCCGTAAAAGGTAATACGATTAGAAGGTAATCTTATTGTACGCAATAATTGAAGTTCCTCGCAGCAGCGGCTGCGGGGAACTTTTCGCTATTTATATAATTATTACAATTTAATTAAACTAAATAATGGTCAAATTATCAATCGGAATCGATATAGGTGGAACCAATACTGCTATTGGAGTCGTAAACCAGGATGGGAAAATATTGATGGAAGACTCTATACCAACTCCACCCAAAAAATTAAATCCTGCTGCTGAGCAGCAGGTTTCAGATGAACTGCTAAATGATTTTATTTCGGAAATCAGCAAAAGAATCAAATCACTAAGTTCCAAAATCGATTTTGATTATGAGATTGTTGGTATCGGAATAGGAGCGCCCAATGCCAACTACAATGAAGGGACCATAGAAGATGCCCCCAATCTGCCTTTTGTTGGTAAAGTACCTTTTTGTAAAATTCTGTCAGATGAGTTACCTGATATACCGCTTATACATATTACCAATGATGCAAATGCAGCAGCATTGGGTGAAAAGATTTATGGTGGTGCACGGAATATGGACAACTTTGTTATGTTCACCCTGGGAACAGGGGTAGGTAGCGGGATTTATTATCATGGTAATGTCGTATATGGCGTCGACGGTTTTGCCGGGGAATGCGGGCATAATACAATTGTAGCCGATGGCCGCCTGTGTGGATGTGGCGGCAGAGGTCATCTTGAAGCATATTGCTCTGCTCCAGGCATGAAAAGAACAGCTTTTGAACTTCTACTGAGAGATCATGCAGAGGATAGCCTGTTATCTGCATATAGTTACAAAGAGATGACAGCTAAACATATTTATGACGCAGCAATTCAGGGTGATAAGATCGCATTGGAAGTATTCGCTTTAACAGGTAATTATTTTGGGATGGCTTTGGCCACTACGGTACACCATTTTAGTCCGGAAGCAATATTTCTGTTTGGTGGCCCTGTTGCTGCAGGTGATTTAATTACTAAACCAATCAAAGAAGGTTTAGAGAAGCACTTATTGCCCATCTTTCGAAAAAGAGATATACCTGTACTTGTCTCTGAATTGGATCCTGGACATGCACCGATACTCGGAGCCAGCGCACTGGTGTGGAACAATTAAACTTTCAAATAAGCGCTCATTTTTTACTTTTTCCGTTTGATATTTCACCCTGGATCATTTCCAGCGACTTTCCTTTTGTCTCAGGCATTAATCGAAGCACGAAAAGCAGTTGAAGTACCATCATGATTGCGAAAATAAGAAATGTGGTGCCTCCCCCGAGTTTTTCAGAGATAGCAGGGAAGGAGAAAGCAATAAGGGCTGCCATGAACCAGTGAGTAAAGCTTCCCAGTGCCTGGCCGCCAGCCCTTACTTCATTGGGGAACACCTCCGAGATAAATACCCAGATGACCGCACCCTGTGAGAAAGCAAAGAAGGCGATATATATAAATAGTAAAATAGGTACCGCCATGCCTCCAAAAGATTCTGTGTAAAATGCCCTGGATACCAGTCCAAGAGTTATGATAAGGCCTATTGATCCGATAAGCATTAAGGTCCTCCTGCCGAATTTATCGATAAAACGCATCGCCAGGAGTGTAAATATGAAATTTACAATTCCGATCCCCGCTGTTGACAGCAATGCTGAGCTTTCTCCTAATCCGGTCATCTCAAATATCCGGGGAGCATAATAGATAATGGCGTTAATCCCGGATACCTGGTTAAAGAAGGCAATAAGCACCGCCAGGACGATGGGAAGACGATAGATCCTTGACTTAAATAGATGCTGATCCTTGTTCGTCCCATGTTTGGATTGTTCAATGTTTTTAATCGTCTCCTCCACGTTGTCCGGGTTAATCAGTTCAAGGACGGCCCTGGCCTCGTCCACCAGGTTCCTCTTCAGAATAAGCCATCTCGGACTCCTTGGGATTTTAAGTACCAGTAACATGAACACGATCGCGGGTATGGCTTCAACTCCCAACATCAATCTCCAGGAGTTTGGACCTATCCCGGCTATAAAATAATTGGATATATAGGCAACAACAATTCCGAAGACCACATTGAACTGAAACATGGCCACCAGGCGACCTCTTTTGTTTGCAGGTGCGATCTCGGATATATACATGGGTGCTGCTACCGAGGAAGCTCCAACTCCAAGCCCGCCAAGGAAACGGAATATCATAAACAAATACCAGTCTGTTGAAAGGGCAGATCCCAAAGCGGATACTAAATAAAGTACCGCGATCAGGAAAAGAGTCTTTTTCCGGCCGATTCGATCTGAAGGAATTCCACCGAAAAGTGCACCAAAAACAGTACCTACAAGTGCGATTGAAATGGTTAATCCATGCTGAAATGAAGTCAGTCCCCAAATCGTTTGAATAGCCTGTTCAGCACCTGAAATGACAGCAGTATCAAATCCAAAAAGAAATCCCCCGAGTGCAACGGTCATCGACCAGAATAAAATGCGATGTTGTTTCATGTGTAGCAATTTGGAAACAAATGTATATTTTTATTCCATGCATTCAAATCACTTCATCGAACTGGCAAAGGCACGGTATTCTTGTCGCAATTACGATGCCCGTCCCGTAGAACAAGAGAAACTCGACCTTATCCTGGAGGCCGGAAGGGTGGCACCTTCGGCAGTCAATTTTCAGCCCTGGCATTTCTATGTCATCCAGAAGAAGGACGAGCTTGAGAGCTTTTACCCGGCCTACCACCGGGAGTGGTTCAAAACTGCTCCCTGCGTCATCGTGATCTGTGCCGACCACAGTCAATCCTGGAAACGAAAGGCAGATGAGAAGGACCATGCAGATGTGGACGTGGCCATTACCACCGATCATATGACCCTGCAGGCCACTGAGCTTGGACTGGGCACCTGCTGGATCTGTAATTTTTATGTGGATAAGGCCAGGGAAGTGCTAAAGCTTCCTGATCATTTAGAGCCGGTCGTGATACTGCCACTGGGTTATCCGCTGGACAAAACGGATCCGGAACGTCACGACGAAAAAAGAAAGCCTCTTTCAGAGATCGTCAGCTATGGAATAAAGCCTTCCTAGAATGGAGTAACCTTGAATTTCTGTCCTCCCACTGAGGCTTCATACATCAGCCCTCCAATAGCCATAGTTACAACAAGAAGACCATCTTTGTATGCTGCATCTGCAGAGGCTCCGGATGTGAGAGCAACCGCAGATACCTGCGCTGCAAATTCGAAGTTTCCTGATACAAAGTCATCGTAAGTTTTTGCATTTTCGAAAAAGATGACTTCGGCATATTTCTGGCCTCCTGCCTGGAATCCAATTGTGACCTGACTCATCTTGGTATCTGCAACTGCCGTTCCCCCTTTAAACAAGGTGCCTTTCCCGGCGGCACCACCAACACCCAGGCCGCCTTTACCTATACCCGGAAATACAGCATATCCAACTGCGGATGAAAAAAACTTATTCATCCCTGGATCTTTTTCTTTAAACTCCTTGATGGTATTCTTTGCCTCTTCCACATCATTTTTTTGGGCAAAAGATGCCACTGAAAAGGCTATAAGCAAAAAGATGATAACAGTAATCTTTGTTTTCATGGTTTAGTTATTTAAGTCTGCTGATTTAACACAAGTTAGGGAATTTATTCTGCCTATAATTTGATGAATCAATTAAAATAAATTAATATTGTATTAATAAATGACTAATAGTCATTAAATGTAGTACCGTCAAATAATCCAATTTATGGGAATAGCAGAAAGAAAGGAAAGAGAAAAGCAGCAGCGCAGAGAAGAGATTGTCCAGGCAGCTGAAAAAGTATTCTTTTCCATGGGGCTGGAGCATGCCACCATGGACGATATCGCCTCAGAGGCTGAATTAAGTAAAGGCACCCTTTATCTCTATTTCAGAAGCAAGGAGGATTTGCATTTTGAAGTGGCTCGAAGAGCTATCGGTCTCCTGAGTACACATACGGCCCGGGCTGTCGAATTGGCTGGAAACGCCATTGAGAAGCTGGAACTTATGGGAAGGGCTACCATTGCCTTCATGCATAGTCATCCCAAGCATATGATGGCCATCATGTCTATCATGGGAACCGAGGCAGGAAGTCTTGAGCTTACCAGCAGGGATGTGCAGGGCATTGTTTATGGTGAATCGTCCGTGGGCATGGTTATGAAGGTGGTTGAGGAGGGAATCCGGGAAAAATTGATCAGGAGCGATATTCCAGCTGCACTGATCGCGCATACCCTGTGGATGCAGATGATGAGTGTGATTCAATTTATGCATACGGAGAGATCCCTGATTGAAATGCTGGACCTGACACCTGAAAAAGTATTCGAAAGTCATTTTCAACTGGTTTTTAATGGCATCACATCATGAATGGTATGAAAAAGAGAGCCGTATTCATTGCAATGACAGGACTGCTCCTGATTGCTGGTTCCAAAATGCAGGCGCAAAATCCCGTCCTGGAGAAGTACATCATGGAGGGACTGGAGTCCAACCAGGGTTTGAAACAGAGACAACTGGACTATGCAGTTAACCTGGCAGCATTGAAAGAGGCCAGGGGACTGTTCTTTCCCGATGTCAGTTTTAATGCCAGATATACAATGGCGGAGGGAGGCAGGATGATCGAGTTCCCGGTCGGGGATCTCTTAAATCCTGTATACAGTACGCTGAATATGCTTACAGGTACCAGTAGCTTTCCGCAAATCGAAAATGAAACCTTTCCCTTCTACCGGCGCACTGAGCAGGAAACCAAACTATCACTTGTTCAGCCCATATTCAATTCTGACCTTATCCAGAATTATCATATTAAGAAACAATACACCGAGATTGCCCAGATCGACGTGGACCACTATAAGTTAGAATTGGTTAAGGAGATCTCCAAAGCCTACTATGAGTACCAGAAAGCTCATAACCTGGTGGCATTGGCCGATACTTCCCTGGCACTGGTCGCTGAGAATCTACGTGTGAGCCAGCGCTTGTTTGAGAACGATAAGGTAACTGTGGATGCCGTTTACAGATCGGAATCCGAACTTAGCAGGGTAGAAGTGCAAAGAGCCCAGGCAAATAACATGTTAGAAGCGTCTCGGGCATATTTTAACTTTCTTCTGAATCGGGATCTTAGTACACCTGTTGAATTACTTATGGAAATCCCGGTTCAACCTGTTATCTCACTGGAAGAGGCAAGCCTGCAGGCTCTGCAGAACAGGCTTGAGTTAAACCAGATCAAACAATACCAGCAGCTCAACAAGCATCTTACATCCATGCACCGTGGAAATAATATTCCTGGCTTGTTTGGGGTGGTTGATTACGGAATTCAGGGGGAAAATTACCAGGTTACCACAGATGATGATTTTATACTGGCCTCGCTGGTGATGAGATGGACCCTGTTCAAGGGTACTGCAAACCATCAGAAAGTGCAACAATCAAAAATTGAGGGAGAAAAGCTGGAGGAGCTCTATTCGCAGACTCAGGCGCAAATCCGCTTGGAGGTGATTAACCATTATTATGGACTGCAGGCAGCCTATGAATCGGTTCAATCGGCTGGTAAACAGACCCGTTCAGCCAGCAGAGCCTATCAGTTGATAGACCGTAAATATGCCGAGGGACAATCTTCTTTACTGGAGCTGATTGATGCACGCACCAGCCTAACTAATGCAGCTGCCAATTCGATCATTGCACAGAGTGAATATTTCAGCAGCCTGGCCGATTTTGAATACGCCATGGGTGCAAACGGACTTGAAAAATATTAAGAACATGATACATGAGAAAAGCATCAGATGGGGTGTAAGCATCTTTTTGATCTTAATTTCTGCCTGTAGCCAGCCTGAAAAACAGGAAGCGGCAGGAAGCAGAGCCATCCAGGTCAGGACCCAGACGGTGAGGTACAAGGAGTACCAAATACCTGTCCGGGCTACAGGTCTGCTTACCACCGCTACCGAAATGAAACTGAGCTTCAAAACCGGCGGGATAATCAGCCAGATAAATGTCCGGGAAGGAACCTCAGTGAAGAGGGGCGAAGTGCTGGCAGCATTGGATCTAAGTGAAGTAAGAGCACAGGTAAACCAGGCCTATATTGCTAAGGAGAAAGCACAAAGAGATTTAAGCCGTGCCAAGAACCTTTACCGGGACAGTGTGGTTACCCTGGAAGTCTATCAAAATGCAGAATCTGCCCTGGAGGTGGCAAAAGCACAGGTTCAGATTGCAGACTTCAACCTGGAACATTCCAGGATCAAGGCCCCATCTGATGGTAAAATCCAGAAGATCCTGGCAGAGACCAACGAAATGATTGGTCCTGGATATCCTGTAATCCTGTTCGCCTCCACCGAAAATGATTGGGTGATGCGGGCTTCTCTTAGCGACAAAGATATTGTCAAACTTTCCATTGGTGATTCTGCTATAATCTTTATGGATGCTTTCCCAAAAACACCTTTCAGGGCTGAGATTGTAGAACTGGGATCCATAGCCGATCCGCTTACAGCCACTTACGAGACCGAACTTCTGATCCTGCATTCCATGCCCGGATTCCGTACAGGTTTTATTACAAGAGCAGAAATCTATCCTTCGGAGATCAAACGCTCCCTGATGCTTCCCATGCATGCCCTCATTGATGCCACAGATAACAGAGCCTTCATATTTTTACTTCGGGAGGGAAAGGTGGAGAAAAAGGCGATTAGGACAGGAAGCATTGTAGGAGAAGAAGTGGTGGTGCTGGAAGGTCTTAGTGAAGGCGAGGAAGTGGTCACCGATGGGGCCAAATACCTCAGAGAGGGCTCAGAAGTAGAAGTTGTCCATGCAAGCCATACTCCGGAAAAATGAAACTTCCCAGCCTAGCCATAGACAATAAATCCTTTACATGGATGGTATTCATTTTCCTGACCATCATGGGGATTCGAGCTTATATGACCATGCCCAGAACCGAAAATCCAGAGGTAAGTGTGCCCGGCTCATCCATCATTGTAGTCATGCCAGGTGCCAACTCCGTGGACATGGAAACTATGGTGGCACTCCAGTTAGAGGAGGCACTCAACGAACTTGAGGATATTGAGAGGATTACTTCAGATGTGAGAGACGGACTTGCCATTGTGCAGGTGGAGTTTGAATTCAGTTCCGATGCCGACGAAAAGTACGACGAGGTGGTTCAGCAGATCAACAGCATCCGAAGTGAGCTTCCTGATGATATTGTTCAATTGACCATGTGGAAATGGACAGTCGCCGATATGGCCATGATGCAGCTGGCACTAATTTCAGAGGATGAGCCATTTTCAGAGATGGAAAAAACGGCCGACGAACTACGCAAGCGCATTGAAAAGATACGTAGTATCAGGAAGGTGAATTACTATGGGCTTCCCGGCCAGGAGATCCATATCTCCCTCGATTTTGAAAAGATGGCTATGGTCAACACCTCACTGGAACACATTACAAGGGCCATTTCGACCAACAATGTGAACATTCCCGGGGGAGATATAGAGCTGGGGTCCAGCAATCTGAGTGTAAAATCATCCGGTTCTTTCCAGGACCTGGAAGAGATCCGGTCCTGTGTAGTAAATTCCTATCAGGGCAGGTTGATTTACCTGAGAGATGTGGCAGAGGTGAATTTCGAATACGAGGAGCAGAAGCACCTGACCCGCTTTGCCGCCAAAACGATGTTTCGGGAAAAGGGTGGGGGTGAGCGATGCATATTCATTGGCATCAGTCAGAAAGAGGGTTTGAACGTTTTGGACACGTATGAGGAGCTAGGGCCTGTCATAGAAAAATTCAAAAAAGAACTTCCCGAGAGTATGGGCTTGGAAATCGTTTATAACCAACCAAATACGGTCAAGGGCCGAATTAATGACTTCGTTAATAACCTGCTCCAGGGAGTAGTTCTGGTAGCTTTGATTATTTTCCTTTCCCTGGGATTCCGTTCCTCCCTGGTGGTGGCCATGGCCATTCCACTTTCTTTGACCATCGGACTTGGATTTGTAGACCTGTCGGGATTCGGACTTCAGCAGATATCCATAGCCGGGCTGGTAGTGGTCCTGGGGATGCTGGTGGACAATTCCATTGTGATGGTTGAAAATATCAATCGCTTCATACAGATGGGACATCCCAAAAGGGAAGCTTCAGTCCTGGCCGCTTCTGAAATAGGATGGCCGGTCATTTCTGCCACCCTGACCACCATCCTGGCCTTTGTGCCCATTGCTGCCATGCCGGATATGGCAGGAAATTTTATCAAGTCACTTCCTGTGACCATCATGATCACCCTGACCGTATCTCTTTTGGTGGCCCTGACCTTTACCCCCATGATCACCAGTAGTTTATTCAAGGAAAGGACTGCAAAAAAGGTGAAGAGCCGGGGGATGGCAAGGCTCTTGCAGTGGATCATTGAAAAGCCCTTCAGAAGCACACTTAGGGCAGCCTTAAAAAGGCCTGTATTAACCCTGTTCCTGGCTCTTCTTTATCTGGCTTGGATCCTCCCTGATGTTCGGTTTTGTAGATGTCAGTTTTTTCCCCAAGGCAGAACAACCCAACCTGATGTTACAGGCTTCCCTCCCCGAAGGCTCCAGTCTGGAGAGGACAGATGAGGTGGCCCGTTATATGGAAAGGGTACTGGATACCATGCCTGAAGTCAGATATTATGCAAGCAACGTGGGTAATGGCAATCCTCAGATTTACTACAATGTATTTCCCCGCAGACAGGATATACGCTTTGCTGAAATCTATGTGCAACTGTATGATTTTGAGCCGGAGGCATTTGCCGGGACCCTGGCTCGTCTGAGGAAGGAATTTGACCGATACCCGGGCGCAAGGATCAGGGTCAAAGAGTTTGAACAGGGCATCCCCTATGATGCACCGATCCAGATTTTTCTTACCGGGGAGGATCTTGATATTCTCAGAGAAATATCCTCGGATGTGGAGGATTTTATCACGGAGCAAGCCGGAGCCATTAACGTGGAAAACCAGTTTGTGAAAACCAATACAGAACTTCTGTTCCGGATCAATAAGGAGAAAGCTAATATGTTGGGAGTGCCTGTGATTGAGATTGATCGAACCATCCGGACCGCCGTGGCCGGGGTAAGTATTTCTAAATTCAGGGACAAGGAAGGGGAAGAGTATGAGATCATATTAAAAATGAGGCAGGAGGGTGAATTCTCTTTAGATGACCTGGATAAGGTATATGTCTCATCCTTGTCGGGGAAACAGATACCCTTGAAGCAGTTTGTGGATGTGGAACTACAGCAAGTCCCAAGTTCCATCAGCCGTTTTGACCAGGAGCGCACCGCCGAAATCCTGGCAGATGTCCGTTCGGGTGTACCCCTGGATGAAGTGATGGACCCTATCCTGGCAAAGCTTGAAACTTATTCTATGCCGGAAGGCTACAGCTATACTATCGGAGGAGAATTGGAGAGTCGTTCAGATGCATTCGGGGGCATGACCAATGCCATTATCATTGCCGTCTTATCCATATTGGCGATACTTGTACTTCAGTTCAAATCTCTGAAACAACCTCTGATCGTATTTGTGGCCATCCCCTTTGCTTTCACCGGGATGATCTGGGCCCTTCTTATCACAGGAAACACCTTTTCTTTTACTGCTTTTGTTGGACTTACAAGCCTGGTAGGAATTGTGGTGAACAATTCCATCATCCTGGTGGATTATATCAACAAACTCCGGGAACGAGGCGAGTCCCTGAATCAGTCACTTCAGAATGCAGCGGAGATTCGTCTGACTCCCATTGCGCTGACCGCCCTTACAACCATCGGGGGCTTGTTGCCTCTCACCCTGAGAGGAGGGACCATCTGGGCACCCATGGGATGGACCATCATTGGCGGCTTGATGGTATCTACCATGCTAACCCTCCTGATTGTGCCGGTGACCTACAAACTTCTTGAAAGGCAAAAGACTGAATAGTTTCAACTTGAATATCTTGGAAGTTCGGCTTAACTTGCTTAAAACCAAAAACTGCTGATATGAAATCAATTTTTATCACACTGCTGGCATGCATCCCACTCCTGCAAGCTGTAAACGGACAATATCAAAGCGATCTTATTGCCACCAGTGATGGAGAGCTTGAGATGTTCTTTATTGGTCATGGTACCCTGATGTTTACCTTCAACGACCTTGTGATCCATATTGATCCGGTAATGAGGGAGGCGGATTACTCCACCATGCCCGATGCCGACCTGATCCTGGTGACCCATGAGCATGGCGATCACCTGGATATGACCGCCATCAGCCATATTTTGAAAGAGAATACCAGGGTGGTGATGACACAAACATGCCTGGAGCAGTTGGAGGATTTTCAGGCCAATGTGTTTAAAAATGGAGATGGGGGTGCCTTTCATGGCATCGGTGTCAGGGCCATCCCTGCCTATAACATTGAGCATACCCGATCAAATGGCAAGCCTTTTCATCCAAAGGGAGTGGGAAATGGGTATATCCTGAACTTTGGCGACACTTACGTATTAGTTGGTGGGGATACGGAGAATATCCCGGAATACAAGGATCTGGGCTTGGATATTGCAGTGGCATTTCTTCCCATGAACCTGCCCTATACCATGACCCCCGAGATGGTGGCAGAAGCAGCCATCACTATAAAGCCTGACATTCTTTATCCATATCATTACGGAGAGACCGATCCACAAAAACTTGTGGCGCTTTTGAAAGATGAAAAAGATATTGAGGTCAGAGTTCGCGATTTGAAATAAACTTAGCTTCCCCTTCCTTCATAGTACGATATTTACCGTTCATCAAAACTTTTCTCCTTTGAACAGCATGTGGATAATTCATTCATGGAAGCTCGTTCATATGCTATATATTTATGTGTTATGAATGTCAGGCGTATCATGTTGTTTCTGTTACTCTTTGCCGGAACGGCACTGAGCGGACAGTACACAAAGGAGTTCAAAAGAATCTTCTTCGATGCAGATTACCTGATGGAGACAGGATTTTACGAAGAGGCCTTTAATCGCTATAAAAATCTATTAACACTTGATCCCGGAAATTGCAACATTCTGTTTCATTGCGGGGCGTGTTGCCTGAATATCCCGGGAAACGAAGAGCTGGCGATTAACTATCTGAAAGAGGCAGCCGAAGGGGTTACCCTATCCTACAAAGCAAAATCCCATAAAGAGCCAGGAGCGCCGGTGCTGACCTATTTTATGCTGGGGCAGGCTTACCATCTGAACTATCAATTCCCCGAGGCCAAATCACGTTATTCCGAGTACCTGGAAATCGGTACAAAAGAGAACCCGCAGCAGCTGGAGTATGCCAGAATGCAGCTGGAAGCCTGTGATAGGGCTGCAAGTATCGAACGAACACATCCCGCTTTCGAATTTCAGGGTGTGCTGGAACATTTTGAGGATGATCTGCCCTCTTGCAGCAATCCTGTGATTTCAGGCGATGGGAAGATGCTTATCTTCCTGGTGGATTACCCTTCAGATAAGAAGATCATGATGACCACCCGCACCGATAGTCTCTGGTCAAGACCCAAGGTTATCAACAGCCAGATAGGAATGGTGGGAGAGACCTACCCGGTCTCACTTTCCTACGATGGAAAAGACCTTTACGTGGTTCACCAGTATTATTCCCATTCGGATATTTTTGTATCACATTTGAAAGGGAACCGTTGGTCGGAGGCTGAAGATCTTGGATATAAGATCAACGGACGCACTTCTGAAAACCATGCCAGCATTTCCAGGGACGGAAAGTCTCTGTATTTCACAAGTGATTTAAGAGGGGGAGCCGGAAGTTTTGATATCTATGTATCCCATCTGGATGAAAAAGGGGAATGGGGAGATCCTGAGAACCTTGGTACGACCATCAATACTCCCTTCGAGGAGCATACTCCTTTTATCTCCAACAACGATTCCATATTATTTTTCAGTTCCCAGGGGCACAACACCATTGGTGGCTTAGATGTTTTTCACTCCAGACTTCAGAGTGATGGCACCTGGAGCGAACCGGAAAATTTGGGTTATCCCGTAAACACTACAGGTGACGACCTCTTTTTTAATCCGGGATGGAGCGAATTCGAGAGCTATTATGCGGTGCGACGGGCGGATGATCCCACCGCCAGTACCATAAATATGGTCATGGAACTCGAGTACGAAGAGGAGCTGGCCCAGACAGATCCCCTTGAAGAAGAATTTGTTGAGGAAGTGGCGGCTCAAACTTCTGAGCCTGCAGTGGTCGTGGCAACGGCAACAGTGCTTACAGAGGAACAGCTGGTTGAACCGCCTAATACCGATGAGATTGAAATGGTGCTTAACGAGCGGAGGCCCGAAGCTGAACCTGATCCTGAACCTGAACCTGAACCCGAGGAAACATCCTTTGTGGCTATGGAGGAGACACCTGTATTCAAGAATGAACTTACGACCATGGTGCCATTTGAGATGAATGAGTTTGAGCTTGATTTGTCCGCCCAGCTTGAGGTTGAGAAGATCGCAGAAATAATGGGTTATCATCCTGACTCAGAAGTTGAACTTATGGGGCATACGGACTCCACCGGGGATGAAGATTTCAATATGCTGCTCTCTTTGTATCGTGCTGAAAGGATTGCAGAATACCTTGAAATGCGTGGTGTAGAGCGGGACAGGATTTTGGTGGAGGGCATGGGAGAGTCAGCTCCTATTGCGATAAACTCTTTCTCTGATGGTTCTGATGCTATCCTTGGCAGGTACCTGAATCGACATGTATTTGTTAGAATTACGGGTTCCCTGCCCGGTGATTCCCCCCTGTGTGGTGTTTATATTCCAAGGAACCTGATGCATAGTGAGGAAATGACAGAATCGGCAATAGCAAAGGAATACCACTATACCATACAACTGATGGCAGCCAGAATGCCCGTTCTTACTTCCCATTTCCGGGACATCATGGACCTGAAGGAATATACTTGTAAAGATGGATATTACCGGTATACCACCAGCTCTTTCCGCACCTTTAAGGAAGCCCGTAAGCGTTTGTTGCAATTACGAAAGAGTGGCTATCCGGATGCCTTCATCCAGACCCGTGAGTGGTATGACAAGGCCATCAAATAAAGATTTTCCTTGAATCCCATTCGGTCCTTATCAAATAGAGTCTTAGATGGACTATGGCTATGAGCTCAGGGCAAGTGCGCATCTGACTCCATCAGCGGCACTTGAGATGATTCCTCCTGCAAATCCACTTCCTTCACCAACGAAATAGAGATTTTCGAAATCGGTACATTTCCCCTCTCTGTCGCGCGACACCTGAATGGGCGAGGAGGTTTTGCTCTCCAATCCCATCAGGAGGCCCCGGTCAAAGCCATGCAACTTCCTGCTAAAATCTGTCAATCCGTCTATAATAGCCTGACTCACCATTTTAGGGATCAGATTATAAAGAGCTGCGGATTGCAATCCCAATGGGTAGCTGCTGTTGCTTATAGCCTTCGATTCGCGCTTTTGCATATAATCGGCAGCCATATTAGCCGGAATACTGTAGCTGCTTGAAAGAGCAAAAAAGCTTCCCTCCAGTTCGTCCATCCAATCCAATATCTCACCCGGGGAGCAGGTATGCCCCACCAACATATCTGGGTGAACCCCTGCTACACAACCCGCGTTGGCAAATTGACCATCACGCTGATATTGGCTCATTCCGTTGACCACGCTTTTCTCTTTAAAAGCAGCAGCCGGCACTACCATACCGCCAGGACACATGCAAAAGGTATAAACTCCCAATCCCGATTTGGATTTTGTACTCAGGCGGTATTCGGCAGCTTTAACGCCCGGCAGTATTTCACTGCCCCACTGAGCCTTATTAATAAGTGCCTGCGGATGTTCGATCCGGTGACCTATGGCAAAGTTCTTGGTGCCAAACTGTACCCCTTTATCTATCAGCATGCGGTAGGTGTCGTAGGCAGAGTGACCCGTGGCAAGTATGATGCGCTCAGCTTCCAGTTCTCCTTTGTCGGAAATAACACCAAGCTACCCTGTTTCCTTTAACGATAATCTCTTTAAGCTGAGTCTCAAACAGGAATGTGCCTCCCTTATCAAGAAACTGCTGTCGAAGATGCGCTACAATAATTTTAAGATTGTCGGTCCCCACGTGAGGATAGCTCATGTATAGTATTTCTCCGGGGTGCACCGGCTTTCACATATTCTGAGAGGATGAAACTGCGTTCTCTGGAGATGTGTTTTGATCGTGAGGTAAGCTTCCCGTCCGAAAAGGTTCCGGCACCACCCTCACCAAAGGCATAATTATTCTGATCGTTGAATTCTCCCTTACTTTCCAGGAGATCAATGGCCCTGGAACGCTTCTCCACTTCTGCTCCACGTTCTATAATAGTAACTTGAAAACCAGCTAACTGCAAAACATATGCGGCAAAAAAACCTGCTGGTCCGCTCCCGACAACCACTACCTTTTCGCTTCGCTTCTTAAATGGTATTTCCAGAGAAGGAGGTGCAGCATATTCATCCCCTTCTATTTCTCCAGATGAGACAACAACACCTATTAACCAATGTGTGTCATTTTTCTTTCTGGCATCGAGGCTCTTCTTCTCAATTTGAAAGGAAAAATCCCTTATACCAAGTTGCTTGCCAATGACACTTCTTAGCTGCTTATCGGAATAATCTGTTGGTACCTTTACCTGTATGCTTTTGTAGCCCATTGAATGGATTTAGATGGTTAAAGTACGAAGAAACAAACTAACAATCTGTTACTTTATCACCTGGATACTGGGGAATAAAAGATTCCAGCCCGTTACAGCATCCCAAACCGGCTCCGACTCATAGGTACTGGCCAGTCTGATGGCGTACTCCGGCCTGTTGTAAAGAGACGGACTGGCATCTGGCAGGTTCAGGAAAAGTTCATATTCCCCTTCAGGAAGAGTCTCTGGCCATTCAAATTCCAGATCCAGGACCTGTACTTCATCTGAGAACCAGTAGCGGGTATCACAATCAATCTTTTTCCTGTAAACTCTTTTTGGAATCCTTGTTTCGCAGAACCAATTCTGCAAAGCGGTAGTTGTAGGTAGAAGCATAGCCTTCGTTTACAATTTCCAGGGAGATTTTCGTGGCTTCGTTATTTTCAATTTCGGTGGGGAAAACCCCTTTTTTTAATACAAAGCGATAGCCCAGGTTCCGTTTGATATCTTCAATGCACTTGTTGGTCCAGTCCCCGTTTACAGCTCCGGACCAGGAGGTATTCAGGAAGGATGTATGAAAGCGTTTTAAATAATTTTCCGCATTTCCGCCCTCTGAGATACAATCATTGAAAGGACTGTAGACGTCCTCACCATCGGGTCCCCCGGGACAGGTCTCACCCCCGAAAACCAGATATTTGCTCTCTTTGGCAATATAGGCCTTGAGATTCAGGGTATCAACAGTAGCAGGCCAGGTGTGAAAGGAATGGTAGGTCCAGTAATCATCATAGTTTGCCAGGATACAATCATTATGGTGTGCCAGCCGTGCCTTCGGAGTTCCGCTAAAAGCCTCCTCTTCGTTGAGGGCATCTGCCTTTTCAGGATGAGCTTCTTCCCCATCCAGATAACGTAGCTTGTAATAGGGTGCACGCACCTGGACCATGCGGGATTTGGGAACCACATCTAAAAGTGCAGAAATCACTTCATTGCGATCCAGCCAGTGTTGCTCAGTGACTGGCCCATGTTCCAGGTCGCCAAAGTAATCAGAATAAAATGACTCCCCCCAGGGGCCAATAAGCCCCATTTGCACGACGGCAATCACATCCTCATTTTTCGTCAACAGCGGCTTCAACTGATCAAGATGTACTAGTATGGTAGCCTTTGGAGCATCATTAAATGGGGGGTCACAGCAACTTTTGCTATAGGAGAAACGCAGTATTACTTTCATGCCTGCTTCCCTGACGATATCCATGTCGTTCTGGATATGGGACAATACTTCTTCAGTGAGAGGGTCTTGTTTAAATTCATCAAATTGATAGGAGCGATAAATAAGTGAAGAGCCTACCTTAAAACCACCTGCGGCCGGATTCGGTTCTTTTAAGCTGACAAGGGTCTGCACATCCAATGGCTTGAAAGCGCTCATTTTTGCTCCCAAAGGCCTGTAAAAACCTCTTTCGGGATTTATGAATTCCTCCATATCGCTGCCATAAGTAATCTCCAGGTATTCCTTTTTGGCACCTGTACACGAGCACAGCACTGTTAAAAGGCAGGAATAGAGTAAAAGCTTTCGAGTCATGGCATTGATATTAAGATATTATTAAAGATTCAGGGATTTGATTCCTTTGGTTCTTGCATTCTGCATCAATGGTGCCATATCTACCGGAATACCCCCATTTTCCTTACTCTCTTCAGCTGCCTGCATAAAAGCAAAGATCTCCAGTGTTTCATCTGTCGTAACAGGGACTATGCCCGTGCTGAAGAATTCCGCCACCTTCTCCAGCAAAGGATTATAGCCCTGGTATTTACCCAGAACAGCAATGCTCTTTTCTCCATATACTGTACCGCCATACCCTCCCATGCCTCTGCGGATACCCCGATAGGTTCCGATACGGTCATCTTCCCAAATACCTGCGACCAAATCAGTGCCTTCGGTATAACTCCTTGAAACACGCTTACAACCCGTACCCATGACCGTAAACAGGATCTCAACACCGTGTACACCATACCAGAATAAATCGGGATGATGTTCTTCAATATGAGCCGGGCTATATGCTTCTGCACCAATCACATCTCCAATCTCTCCTCCGGCTATTTCCTTTACTCCATCAATGTATCTTAAGGATGAAGATGAAAACATGGGCACCTTGTAATGTTTTGCTGCTTCAACAATCGCATAAGCATCAGAGAGGGATCCTGCGAATGGTTTATCGATAAATAGTCTTTTACCTGCTTTCAGAACAGGCAGCGCCTGTTCAAGGTGTTTGTTTCCATCGATACAGCTTAAAATAACAACATCTACCTTCTCCAGCAATTCGGGGATGGAATCCACGATCTCTGCCCCCTGATTCTTCACCTCCAGGGTGAACTCCGGAATTCTGTTTTTCCATTCCTCTATTTGATCTGTGCCTTCAGGTACTGCGGCAACAACCCTGTATCCACCATAGGTATCACCTGCCAATGGATCATTGAGGGACTTTGTAAATGCCACACTGTGCCCGGTGTCCAATCCGATCATACCAATCCGCTTTCCTTTTTGAACCTCCGGCCCCTTAAAGATAGCAGATACACTTCCAGCCAATCCCAGGCCCAGACCGGCCATGCTGGTTTTCTTTATAAAACTCCGACGATCACTGTTATTCATCATTATTTATTTTTTGATTTCAATATCCTGTCTATAAATACTCAGCCGGGAATTTCCAGGGTGCACGGTATTCGGGTATGGCCAGTTTTGCAGCTTCCGGGTCGCCCACAATAGACTCTGTATCAGGATCAAATTTTATGGACCTTCCAAGTTTCATAGCCAGGACACTTAGTTCTATTGGGGCATCGACCTTGATATGATAGCCGGGATTGCATGAGGGCTGCTTGCGTGACTTTATACATTCGACCCATTCAAGTTCCTGTCCGGGGGAGGGCTCAATAGATTGAGGAGGCGTTTCCATGCCATTCATCCGGTCGCCTTCAGGCAGGATCTGATGAGAATCATAATCGGTCAGCAAAGTCCCGTTTGTGCCATGAAAGTATATGCCAAGTCTGCGCCTGCTCTCCTGTCCACGCAGAAAATCAAAGCCATAACTGTTTGTTAATGACATCATCCAGGTCATGGTCAGATTAGGATATTTCCAGATGACTTCGTGATTATCATATACACCACTATCATCCCTGATAATGTAAGATCCACCCGATGCACTGATCTCAGTGGGATAACCCAGCCCCAGAGCCCAGATGGGCAGATCCGTAATATGAGGTGCCATACCGGGTGTCCAGCCACCACTGAAATCGGTCCAGAAACAGTGATAGAATGCATCTTTTACCAGGTTGGGATTGAAGGGCTGCATCCGTGCAGGGCCAACCCACATATCCCAGTCCATTCCCTCAGGTATTTGCTCCGTATTAAATCCCAGTCCTATTCCATTGGGAGCTTCATTCATTGTAAAAAATGTCCGGACCGTGGCGATATCACCCAGATTCCCGGAGCGGACCAGCTCAACCATACGACGATAATGCTCACCTGAGTGAATCTGGGTTCCTATCTGACACATTACATTGTGCTTCCTCACGGCATTTCGAACTGCTATACTTTCGCCCAAATGCATGGTCATAGGCTTTTGCAGGTAGATGTCCAGCCCGGCTTCAGCTGCTTCAATAGCCTGAATCGCATGCCAGTGAGCAGGTGTAGCAATAATCACTGCATCGAGTCCCTTGTGCTGCAGCAATTCCCTGTAATCGGAATAGCCGGTGCAAGTGTCCTTGTGTTTTTCCACCACGGGATCTAATCTCTCCTTCCATACATCACAGGCCGCTGTAAGCACAATATCAGGATGCGTGAGACATGCATTCAGATTGGCTTTACCCAGTGCACCGCATCCGATGATACCAAGGTTTATCTTGTCTCCCGGAGCAGTGATGCCCTTTCCGCTGAGGACAGAAGAATTCACAATAAATGGGGCGCCAATGGCACCAACAGCTGTTTTCTTTACAAATTCTCTGCGGGTGAAAGCTGCATTATTTTTAATGGGTTCCATGATGATATAGTTTTACAAGGTTTAATGTTGTGTGGTTCCTGCATGATAGGCATCCCAGCTCTTCTCAGAAAAATCTTTGGCCGGCGCTCCCCCTTTATGGATGATTAATCTGTAACGTAATACCAGAGGTTCTGCCGTGTCAAGTGGATATCTGGTCCCCGGAGAGGGGAATGTGGGCTGTACCCAGGCCAGGTCGGGATACTCGACCCAGTCGCCCGGATAGTCCGGATTGTCCTGATGCTGCAAAACCATCAGGCCTGAGGTGGATTTACTTCCTTCAAATATTCCGTTAAAATCGGACCAGGCCCGTAATGGGTTTGAACCAGGTTCATCTTTATAATATGATATTTCCTGTGACTCGGGTGTCATCATCCGTAAATTCAAGCCCCCATAAGAGTTTGTAAAACGTGTGGCAATAGTAACACTATCCTTCAGGGCCAGCAGAGTAATCCTCAGATCGATAATCCTGTGGTCTGATGAGGCCTGATATACCCTGATTACTGCCTGTTCACGAACAATGGCTTCTTCATCCTCCCACATCCACAAATTTTCCGCATCAATCTCTGCATACACAGGACCACTGGTAAGTTTAATATTTCCTGTTGGTCGTGCAAAAACTGTCTGCAGAGCATAGATATCGCCGCTTTTACTTCCATATTTAACTTCTGGCCAGGCCCAGAATATACCCCGATGATGGGGATGGCCGGCATCGGGCCAGTCATTTGTGAGCATAGCGCCGTCTAAGCCATACAGGGGATGAATGTAGTCGCTGCGGGGTACTGCATAAATAGATGATGTAACGATAGTGTCCTTTGGAAACTCCGGATGACTCTTTAAATATTCTTCAAAATATAGTCCTGACATAATATCCGAATAGACAATGTTATCATTGTCGTCCCCGTTTCGAATTACATCATTTTCATAAACCGTTTGATAATTATACTGCAGTACCCTCTCACCCTCTTCTTCAATGATATATTGCCCGCTATTGGGATCCAGGCTTGCTTTCATTGAATCGCTGGAAGAGCATCCAGGGAAAGCGACCAGAATAATACAAATTATGATTTGAGTCAAAAGTAAATCCACTTTCATGATTTTGTGTTTTCGGATTGTAAGTCTTCAGCAATGTCCGGATCACGGGTCACATAAAAGTAAGATTTGCTTTACTCATATCAAAGTTGCGTTGAAATTAAGGAATTAAGCTCACTCAGACCGTAAACATTCTGCCGGATTTGTCCTGGCTGCCTGCAAAACCACAATGGACACTGCCAGTAAAGAAATAGCCAGAACGATGAATACTGCTAAAACAAACACCCCAATATTTACAGAGGTACGATAAGCAAAATCCTGCAGCCATTTATCTGTTGCGAAATATGCAATGGGGATGGCCAGGATGGTTGCGAATCCAACCCATTTCACAATTCCTGTATTGAGAAGTACCATAATATCTGCAGCCGATGCCCCGTTTGATTTCCGAATCCCAATCTCCTTTTTCCGTCGCTCGCTGGTATATGAAACCATCCCGAACAAACCTAAACATGCAATGACTATGGAAAACAGAGCGGAAAATTTTATAACCAGTCCAAACTTTGTTTCAGTCTCATACAATTTAGCATATTTATCTTCAAGAAAATTGTATTGAAAAGATAGATCGGGTAAAATTTCATTCCATACACTCTCCACATGATCGATGGCTGCTTTCCTGTTTTGCCCATTGAACTTAATCATAACCGTATTCAACATCATCGAGTAGTTCATCAATGCAGTGGGCGATATTTTCTGGTGAAATGATTCATTATGCACGTCTTTATAGATTCCAATAATCTCTTGTTCCCCACCAAGTACAGACATTCTGAAACCGATAATAGTATCCATTCCAAACTCTCTGGCGGCGGCTTCATTGATAATCATTGCTCCTCTGTCACTTGCCCTGTCCCACTCGTAATTTCTGCCTTCTACAATCTCGAGTCCCATGATTTCGACAAAATCCGGATCAGCAACCATAACCTGAAAGGATTTTTTTACTCCATTAAACTCTTCGTCAGAAGTTATATGATAGGGATCACCAAATTCATTTCCCGCGCGGCTTACGCTGTAAACAGCAGGGCTTTCTAATATTCTTTGCTTGAATAATTCATATTTTTCATCGATATCATCATTTGAAGAGAAGTAGATGATATTTGTGTTATCGAAACCTAAATCCTTTGTTTTCAGAAAGTTTATCTGCTTCGAAATGATCACCACCCCAATAATCAGAACAAGAGAAATTGTTATTTGAATGACAGATAATAATTGTCTGAATTTCTGCCCCTTCTTACCCGTAGTTACCTCATTCTTTAGTGTTTTTATGGGATTAAACCGGGATAAAACCATGGCAGGATAAAATCCGGCAAGCACACCTATCACAATGGTCCCTGCAAGAAAGATCAACAGAATTTGTGGCTTCTCAATGTATCCGATAGATAGCTCCTTCCCGACCATGGTATTAAAGAAAGGTTTTATTATTTCTGTAAGAATAAGGGAAGCAACTAACAGCAATCAATGCCAATACAATTGCTTCCCCAATAAACTGGTTAATGAGGTTTTTACGAGAGGCTCCTCCAACTTTCCTGAGGCCTATCTCTTTACTTCTTAAGGATGATTTTGCCAGGGAGAGATTTATAAAGTTGATTAAAGCAATCACCAGGATAAGCACACCTAAAAGAATAATCAGTGATAGGAACTGACGCTTACTATTTCCATAAAATGGCACCTCACCCAGGGGAACTATATTCAATGTAATTTCAGCTGCCTCTTCACTTGCGGGATCAATTTCATAAGTTTCACATATAAATTCTACAAATTCATCCCGGGCTTTGTTTTCAAAATCCTCTGTATCAATAAGGTCGTGAAGCATTACATAAGTAAAATATCCCCAATTATAGAATCCTGATCAGCCTCAATCCCTCCTGGTTTAATATCATTCAGTGTGATAAAGGATGCAATGGCTGTATATTTTATAGATGAATTTCCAGGTTGATCTGCAATAACTGCTGTGATGGTGAAATCACGCCTGATTCTTCCATCTGCGCTCACGAAACCAACGTTTTTATCTACGGCATCACTGCTCCCGAAAAGTTTAATTGCATATGATTCTGTCAGGACGAGCGAATTTGGATCTTTAAGTGCAGTGGATAAATCACCTGCAAGCGGTTCGACACTGAACATATTAAAAAAGCCACTATCCGCATAAATGATATTTTCGAATTCAACAGCTTCATCAGATTCCATATTGGTCAGGTAGGCTTTTATCCCACCCCCGTAACGCCGATCTATACGAACCATATACTTGATCTCAGGAAAATTTTCCTGCATCGAATGCCCTAAACGAGCGGTAGTTTCCAACTCACTTATTCACACTTACCTGGTATATTTCGTCATAGTTCGCATGGTACTTATCGTAGGTTAACTCACTCACTACGTAAATCATTATCAGTGTAAATATGGAGACCCCCAGGGCAAGTCCGCCGATATTGATAAACGAATGCAGTTTAAACCTTACAATATTTCTGAAAGCGATAATGATGTAGTTCTTAATCATAATTTTAAAACTTTGACACCTATAAGTCAAATAGCATACCGGAAACATATAGCGCTATACACTAAGCTTTTAGGTCATCTGCCGAGGTTCGCAATCACAGGGATACTGCCTAATATATGGACATTTACTGCCTAATAATTAGACATTGATTGTAGGATATTATACATTTACACCTATGGCCGCAAGAAAAAGAAAACTTTTGATTGTTGATGACAACAAGAATATACTTACTGCACTGACCCGTCTGCTTGAGATGGAGGTTGACGAAGTTCATACCGCCAGTAATCCCAACTTAATCCCTGGCATGGTCAGGGCCAATGATTATGATGCCATCTTTTTAGATATGAACTATTCGGCGAGTGTTCAATCTGGAAACGAAGGTCTCTTCTGGATGAAAGAAATTCTTAAAATGGATCCCAATGCAGTTATCATTCCCATCACTGCCTATGGCGATGTTGATCTGGCTGTAAGGGCTGTAAAAGAGGGAGCGGCCGATTTTGTAGTAAAACCCTGGGACAACGATAAATTACTGGCAACCTTTAACTCAGCCTGTAAACTAAGGCATTCAAAGCTTGAAGTGGAGTCTCTGAAGGAGAAACAGAAATCCCTGGTTGAAAAAATTGAGCAGAAGTATTCTTGTATCATTGGGTCATCATCTGTCATGCAGGAGATTCATGAAACCATCAAAAAAGTGGCCGGAACGGGTGTAGACATTCTTATACTTGGTGAGAATGGAACAGGAAAAGAGCTGGTTGCCCGAGAGATACATCGACAATCAATCCGAAATCAGGAAATACTGATCTCTGTGGATATGGGTTCTTTAAGCGAGTCTTTATTTGAAAGTGAAATGTTCGGCTATGAGAAAGGGGCTTTCACCGATGCCAAAGAAATGCGCAGAGGACGCTTTGAAATTGCATCTGAGGGAACCATGTTTTTAGATGAAATAGGAAACCTTTCCCTCTCAATGCAAGCTAAACTACTATCTGCATTGCAAAACAGAACCTTTACGCGAGTTGGTGCCAATACACCCATAGAATTTGATACACGATTAATTTGCGCAACAAACAAGAATTTGAAGGAAATGATTTCAGAAGGTTTATTTCGCGAAGATCTGTTTTTCAGGATTAATACCATTGAGATTATGATTCCTCCATTGCGTGACCGCGGTGATGATATATTGGAACTAACAGAATTTTTTCTTACCAATTTCAAAGCAAAGTATAGAAAGGAATCCTTGAAACTGAATAAGGAGACTTCTAAAGTTTTAAAAAATTACAGCTGGCCCGGAAATGTAAGGGAGTTGCAACACACCATCGAGAAAGCTGTCATTTTATGTGATACCAACAGGATCATGCCCGATGATTTGTATTTGCCTAAAAAAGAGTTGAAATCTTCTGAAAATTCACCTGTTACTCTGGACGAAATTGAGAAACTCGGTATACTGAAAGCGCTTGAAAGAAATAAGGGGAATGTTTATAAAACAGCCAAAGAGTTGAATATTGCAAGACAAACACTCTACAACAAGATTCAGAAACATAAACTTTAGATGCCATTTTATGTATAGCAAAAGTCTCTTCTCAGCAGTTCTTTTCCGAATAATTCTCATCATCATAAGCTCCTTCGCTTTTATCTCAGTAATCCCCTACCTGCACAATGAATATTACCTGAGTCTGATTGGAATAGGAATAGTTATCATATACCAGGTGTATAATTTGGTCCATTATGTAAACAGGACAAACCGTAAGCTGGCTCATTTTTTTAATTCGGTTCGTAATGAAGATTCTGTACTTACATATTCGCTTGATCATGAAGGGAAAATCTTCGATTCCCTTAATAGCTCACTCAACGACCTGAATAACAGCATTGGTGAAATGCGAAGACAAAACGCCCGGCAAAGTATATTCCTGAATAACCTGGTTGAACAGGTGGGTGTAGGATTGATTTCATACACCAGAGATGGGAATGTAGAGATCTTCAACAATGCGGCAAAGAGATTATTACAGATAAGTCAGCTTAGTAATATAGGTGATATAGGCATCAACTATCCCGAGCTTATCAAATGTATTGTGGATTTACAGCCTGATAATCATCAGGTGATTAAGGTGGTTACAGAACAATCAGTACTGTTTCTGTCGTTAAAGCTCAGCATATTTAAATCTGAAAAAGAGACACTAAATCTTCTATCCATTCAGAATATCCGGGCTGAACTGGAGCAAAACGAACTGGATTCCTGGCAAAAATTAATTCGGGTATTAACACACGAAATTTCTAACTCTATCAGCCCCATAACATCCCTGGCAAACACAACGAAGAAATATTTTGTCAGGAAGGATACGGGATCAATTATGAAAATTGATGAAATGGATGATGCTTTGCTGCATAAAACAGTAGACAGCCTGGATACCATTGAAACTACGGGCAAAGGACTAATTGATTTTGTGGGTAAATACAGAAGTCTGACAGCTTTGCCACAACCCAAATTTGAGATCTTCCCAATCCGTGATATGTTCGACAAACTTCAAACTTTACTAAAAGAAGAAGCTGACCCTAATACCATTGCTTTAGAATTTAATTGTGCACCAAACACACTTGAATTAACTGCAGATTTTAGCTTGCTGGAAAAGGTTTTGATCAATTTGATTAAAAATGCTTTTCAGGCGCTGGAGAAATCTAAGGACGGTAAGGTTCAGGTGAGTGCATTCAAAAATGTCGAAAACAGAGTTATCATAGAAGTTAAGGATAATGGAAGTGGAATTCCCGTCAATATTATTGATGACATATTTATTCCGTTTTATACTACAAAAAATAATGGCTCAGGCATTGGATTGAGTCTCTCACGGCAAATAATGAGATTGCATAGCGGGACCATTACAGTTAGTTCCATACCCAATAAAGAAACCGTATTTAGCCTTGTGTTTTAAGCCCTTATTCGTTGCGCTAATATAGTTCTTTTTCCCTTCAGGCCTTCCAAGCAAGTTTGCGGCATGAATGAAAAAAGCCCGGCAGACTATGTCTGTGGGCTTTCTTTTGTAGCGAGAGGGAGAGTTGCTCGGCCTGGCGGCCTCGCGAGTACTCAGAAGGGGGCCTTACAAAAAGAAAGCCATTGTTCGTTTCACTCACAATCCAGCCTTTTTCCCTTCAGGCCTTCCAAGCAAGCTTGCGGCCATGAATGAAAAAAGCCCGGCAGACTATGTCTGTCGGCTTTCTTTTGTAGCGAGAGGGAGACTTGAACTCCCGACCTCATGATTATGAATCTTCAAAGGTACCCTGTATTACCAGTGTTTCCGAGGTTTCAAATATGCAAATTGAAGCATTTTGGAGCAAAATCTGGCTCTAAAATCTGGCTCGAAAGTTTTCTGCAGAAGTGTGGTATTAGTGCTTCCCTAAAAGTATTTTCCAGGTACATGTGTAAAATGTTTTGGGAAACCTGCGACAAATTCAGGCTTATCACATAAATACCTAAAGTCTAATACTTATTAAGGTTATTTTGATGGACTCAGAAGAAAAGGTTGATCTCGAACTTGTTCCCTGGTATTTAAATGACGAGTTGATTGTTAAACTCTATTTCAAATACAATAGGGATGTCATTGCAATTATTAAATCCCTTCCTGGGAGAAGATGGAACAAAGAGAGCCGTTATTGGTACCTCCATCATAAACATTTTGATCTACAAAATTGATTGACGCACTTGAATTATTTGCAGATGTTGATTACACTGCTCTTCAAGCATTTGATGATGGGGTTTATCAAGGTCCTCTTGAAAAGGAAATATTACCTACCAGAACTAAATCTACTCCAAAACCTGCAGCTGAAAGCAACCCATCAAGTTCTATTGAACTACCTCAGGGTTATTTGGAGAAGCTTGTACAGAAAAGATATAGTCCAAATACAATAAAGACTTACGTTACCTATATGAAGTCTTTCATTGTAGAGTTCAAAGACAGGGAACTACCTTCCATTAGCACTAAAGAAATTGATGATTATATATTGAAACTGATCCGAAGCAAAGGCATTTCACCATCTCAACAGAATCAAAGGATAAATTCAATCAAATTCTACTACGAGAAAGTGCTTGGAATGGATAAACAATTCCATACTATAGAAAGGCCAAGAAAGGCCAGAGAACTACCCAAAGTCCTTTCCGAAGAAGAAGTACTTGCCATCTTGAAGAGCATTATTAATCTTAAACATAAGGCTATAATATCAACAATCTATTCAGCTGGTTTAAGAAGATCTGAATTGATCAATTTGAGGAAGCAGGATGTTTTCTATGATCGAAAAATCATATTTATTCGGGGTAGTAAGGGAAAAAAAGACAGAAATACAATCCTTTCTGATCTCCTAACCATAGTACTTCGGAAATACTTGGATGAATACAAACCCAACTATTGGCTATTTGAAGGTGTAAACCGAAATCAGTATAGTGCAACCTCAATTGCAAAGATTTTGAAAAGAGCAGCAGCAAAAGCCGGTGTTGAGAAGAATGTAACTCCACATATGCTCAGACATTCATTTGCCACCCACTTACTTGAACATGGATTAGATATCCGATACATCCAAGAAATATTAGGTCATGATTCTAGCGAAACGACTGAGATATATACTCATATAAGCACAAATGCCTTTGAGAAAATTAAAAGTCCGCTGGACATCATATACAAGCAATTATAGTTGAAAATGTATTATTCAACATCCAAAAGTTCTAGGGAAATTATTACATTGCTATCGCCATCAACCCCAACATTCTTTGATTACTTCAATTAATTCGTATCGAATTCACCTTTTCTCGTATTAAGAAATATTGGGGATGATAGTGGTGTTATATTTTTTGCAAATTATAACGAACCACGAATCGCTCTTACCAGAACATATAAAGAGATAACAGCACTTTAAAAAAGTGTACGATGCATACGAAGTAAACAACAGTACTATTTACACATACGTTGGCGTGCATTAAAACGAACATGAGAGCAATTACATATATATTGATTATTTTGACTTTGGTTTCTTGTGATTTTAAATCCTCGGAATACTATAATGGAGAAGCTCAAAAACTTGAAAAAGAAGGAAAATATAAAGAAGCGATTCCTCTTTTGGATAAAGCTATTGAGAAAGACCCACAAAATATTTACGCGTTGATTAATAGAGGTGTTGACAAATCAATTTTGGAGGATTATAAAGGTGCAATTGAGGATTATTCCAAAATTATTGAGATTGATTCTGACAATGCTTTAGCTTATTTAAACAGAGGAAAAAACAAAAAAAGACTTGATGATTATCATGGAGCGATTGAGGATTTTGAAAAAGCTATTAAAACCAAAGGTGGTGAATTGATTTATATGGACAAAGTCGAAAATTCATTCATTGATAATGGTTTTGAGTTTGCTGTCGGAATGGAAGAAATCAGATTTGAAAGAGGAATTGCAAGATATAATATTGACAGCGTTAGATTGGCTTTTGAGGATTTTAAATTCTGTCTTCAAGCAAATTATGAAAAACCTGCTTGTCACTACTGGATTGGACTAATTTATTTAGCCTATAACATGAATGACGAAGCTTGTAATGCATTTGAGAATTCTGAAAAATTAGGAGACCCAGATGCAAAAGAAAATGATTGAAAAATATTGTAAAAAATAACGACACGCCAACAATATGTATAGTGCATGCGGGTTTCAGAGGTTTTCGGGCGTTTGTGGCTCGTAAAAAAAGTCGGTGTAAACTGATAGGTTATCGCTTCGTAATCCCGCACGACACCATACCCTAACCGTTACCAGTAATTATGAAAAGATTGATTTATATAATCGGGGTATTAATTTTGGGATCATGTAGTTCCTCTATATCAGTGCCTGATTATTCAATGTCTGCATTAAAACCATTGCAAGCTATTGAGGCATATTTGGAATCAGATACTATCAATTTTTTCATCGTTGAAATAATCAATACTCATGGAGGCAGATATGAAGTTATCTCGAATATTGAGAAAACTCGTCAGGGAATTAAATTGGAAACA
>CAVWDQ010000010.1:0-45079 GCA_963753765.1 uncultured Bacteroidales bacterium | reverse complement strand
CATTATCTTCACCTACAAAATTCGTTTCCAATTCCGGGTAATAACGATCTATCAAAACAAACGGGAATTTACTCTTTTTAAGTTCCAGGATATCCTCCTGATTCTTTTGAGAAGAAGCTATGATCAATCCATCCACCCCTCTGCTTAACATGGATGAAATCAGCTCGGACTCCCTTTCTTTGCTCTCCCCCGTGCTGCTATAAACCACATTATAACCGGATCGCCTTGCCTTACGCTCAATCCTTCGTGCTATTCGTGCAAAATAACTATCCCCAATATTTGGAACTACCAGACCGATCGTTTCACTCTTGCCCAGACTCAGTCCTCTTGCCAGATAATTGGCTTTGTAGTTGTTCTTCCTGGCAAATTGGATTATTTTCTCCTGAGTATCCTTACTGACGCGCTTCTCATCACCATGCCCGTTAAGCACTATAGAAACTGTTGCTTTTGAAATGTTTAGATGACTTGCTATGTCCTGTAAGGTAAGTTTCTGCACCATTTGATCAATTTGCCTAACCGGTTAGGCAAATATATTTAGCTATTTTCACAAAATCAAGGTTAGATCTGAAAAAAGGCTTATATAGATTGTTTATTGCTAACTCAGGACTGACTAGTCTATTACTTGCTTTCTTCCCAGTAGATTAATGGTATAACCAATCACAAAGAAAACAAAAGCAATTAAGCTTATGGGTGGTAATCCACCATGCCATTTTTCTGGCACTATCCAGCCCTTATATCCCATGAAAAACAAATGCAAAAGAATGCTTAGCATTGCGGCTAAAAGGAAATTCCTTGAAGTGATAAACCGTATGAATTTCTTGTCTTCCCGAAGGTAGGTTTGAAAACTCAGATTATAGCTCCAGAGAATCACAAAGGATAATACACCACCGAGCATGCTAAAACCAGCACTAAGTGTCAGAGTTCCATCCTGAAGAAAGAATTTAGGATATATGGCTGGATTGAACAGGACGAAGCTCATCAAGACATGGATAAATGCCAGCAGGAACCCGGACATACCCAATGCTTTTCGAGCATTTAGAAAACCCGGGGGCACATTTATCCCAAGATTGTTCAATGGGCCAAAACTGAAACTGAATGTAAGTATAATAAATGCGCTTAAGGCTATTCCTTTGTTTAAAGTGAATAAGGAAAGGTCTTTCCAGGGAGTAGGCCCCAGAATATGATATCTCAATATTGTATACCCAAGGGAAAGGAGACAGGTGAAAAGAATAATTCTGCCAGCTAAATTCCTGGTGTGATTTGATTTGTCCATTCAAGTGAAAATATACAGAAAGGTATATGATAAATTTATAAATATTTAATGTCCTGCTTTAATTTTTAATGGCAAAAGAAATTTAGCTTAACTTTTAAGAATCAAATCTCTATTTATGAAAATCAGCGCATCCTTGTTTATAATATTTCTGCTTATTGCAGCCTGTACCCAGAAGCCCTCCGGACAGGCCCACAAACATCCCCACCTTTAGAACCGTACAATCTTTATTTACAAAATCGCGCTCCCCTTCATCCCAAGAAGTATGTGGAGCTACCACTGGGGAGTATCAGGGCTGAAGGCTGGCTTCTGCAGCAGCTGGAGTTGATGCGGGATGGAATGACCGGACATCTGGATGAGTGGTACCCTTCGGTAGTAGGCGAGCGGAATGGCTGGCTGGGTGGTGATGGTGATGGCTGGGAGCGGGGTGTGTACTGGTTGGATGGACTGGTCCCATTGGCGTGGTTGCTGGATGATGATGCCTTAAAAGAGAAGGCCATGCCCTGGATCGAATGGACCCTGGGCAGTCAGACCGAAAGCGGATATTTTGGTCCTGTTCCTTTTAAGGAGGCACCCCGGGTGGAACCCGGACTTCAAAAGGGCAAGCGGCAGGACTGGTGGCCGAAGATGGTCATGTTAAAGGTGTTGAAACAGTATTATGAGGTGTCGGGCGATGAGCGGGTAATTGATCTCATGCTCAACTATTTCCGTTTTCAGTTAAATGAATTGCCTGAAACGCCCCTGGATAACTGGACCTTCTGGGCCAACCGCAGGGGAGGGGATAACCTGATGGTGGTTCACTGGCTCTACAATCTGACGGGTGAATCCTTCCTGCTGGAACTGGGCGATCTGCTGCATGAGCAGACCTTCCCCTGGACTGAGGTCTTTCTGAATGAGGACTGTTACCAGGGGGCAGATCTGGATCACCTTTATCCATACAATACACGAAACAGCTATCCTTTCGATCAGGATTTAATTTCCCGACTGTGCACCAAACAGCTTCAAAGTTTTCACTGCGTCAACCTGGCACAGGGAATCAAGGAGCCCATGATCCGCTATCAGCAGGATCCGGATCCAAGGTATATCAAAGCGGTAAATAAGGCCTTTAGTGATATCCATTTCTATCACGGTCAGCCCCAGGGAATGTATGGAGGGGATGAACCCATGCACGGCAATGATCCCACACAGGGCATTGAGTTGTGCTCTGTAGTGGAGCTGATGTATTCCCTGGAAAAGATGATTGCTATTTCGGGCGATCCGGTCCTGATGGATCACCTGGAGAAGATAGCTTACAATGCACTTCCCACTCAGGTGACGGATGATTTCTCCTCCCGGCAGTATTTTCAGCAGGCCAACCAGGTGATGCTTACCCGCCACCGGCATAACTTTTATGAAGAGGACCACCACGGGAGTACAGATCTTTGTTATGGTCTGCTGACTGGCTATCCCTGCTGCACATGCAATCTGCACCAGGGCTGGCCCAAACTGGTTTCCCATCTCTGGTATGCCACCGACGGTGGCGGACTGGCAGCACTTGTTTATGGCCCATGTAAAATTACAGCCAGGGTAGCCGGGGGAGTCGGGATTGGCATTAGAGAACAGACTCATTATCCCTTTGAGGACAAAATCCGCTTCCATATTTCCACCCCGGAAGAAGTGAGTTTTCCTTTGCACCTGCGGATTCCTGGCTGGTGTGAAGCTCCTGTCTTAAGCATCAATGGCAAAGAGATTGAATTCAAAGTCACCGGGGGAATGGTGATTGTTGATCGCCTCTGGAAGAATGAAGACCAGGTGGAACTGGAACTTCCCGCGAAGGTGAAATTTAATCGCTGGGTGGAAAATTCAGTCTCGGTGGAACGCGGTCCCCTGGTGTACTCTTTGAAGATCAGAGAAGACTGGACCCAGGTGGAGAACAGCGACAAATATGGAGATTTCAGTGAAGTAAGGCCACTGGACCCATGGAACTACGGGCTGCTGGAAGCCGCTATCCTGGATCCGGACCAGGGTTTTGAGCTTATTCTGAAGCCCGGGGTGTCGGGCTATTACCCCTGGACCCTGGAAACTGCCCCCCTGGCTTTAGTTACAAAAGGGAGACAGATTCCGGACTGGAAACTTTACCGGGAAATGGCAGGACCACTGCCACACAGCCTACCTCTGAAGCACTTGCAGGGGGATGAGCCTGATGTGATCACCCTTATCCCTTACGGATGCTCCACACTCCGAATTACGGAGTTTCCCGTCGTGCGTTAGTGAGCCTGCTTGCTTCTAATTGCTTTTCAGACGCTTTACTCCCTGTTTTGCATAGAAACGAACCTCGAAATCATCGTCATTGCAGAGCCTTTTCAATGGCTCGATCGCCTTTTGATTGCCCGATTGGATACAAACGATCACTGCATTTCTTCTTACTTCAACATTCTCGTCCTGCAGTTCAGCAATAGCATAGGAAAGGCCAATATCTGCATCTATGTCCAGGATTGCATTCAGGGCAGCAACCTGGTTGTAACGTTCTCCGCCTTCCAATCCCTCTGCCAATACCGGGATGGCCTCCGGATCGCCAATGGCACCCAGGGCACCATAAAGAAGGAAGATGTGGTTCTCCTGGCCGGGATTGATCAACATAGCCTCCAGGCTGTCCACTGCCAATTCCGATTTGATCTCACCCGCAGCTATGATGGCGCTGCTCCGTACCCTCTTGATGGAGTCGTTCATGGACCGGATAAAGAGGTCCTCTGCATCCTGCACTTTGTTTTTTCCCAGGAACATAATGGCAAATTCGCGGATATGATTGTTTGGTTTTGTGGCCAGCATGAGCAGGGAGTCATTCCCGGCATCACCCATGAGAGAGATTTCCTCCATTATTGGATAGATAGCCCTTCTTTGATCTCCCACCTCTCTCAGGCTGGTCATAAGTTCGGACAGTTCACGACTGGATTCAGGGCCAGAGTGATCGACTCTCCCAGAAGATCCCAGGTCCATCCATATCAGAGAAAGAGCCATCAGGATCAGGGTGTAGATCAGTACGATCCAGACAACCTGTCTCCCTGTGCCTGGATATTCCCCCCGTGTTATCAAACGGCCGGGCCAGGTAAGGATCTTGTTCAGCCAGGATGGAAGCGGAAAGAGGAAGGGGGAGGACTCCCTGTATAGGGCATAGCTACCCCCGGTGATCTTCATCATTTTAATCTCCTCCATCATACAGATCCCAATAATGGTCATGGACATCAGCAGCCAGGGCAGGGAAGAGGGGACACTCCACGACATTTTCATGCTTTTTTCAAAAGGGGAGAAGAGGATAAAGCCATAGCTCCACAGGATCCAGCCCAGGTACTGGGGGTGACGGGAAATCTTGTAAATCCAGGAGGTGGCTACTTTGTTTCCGCTGTACCTGGATTTAAACCATAGCAGGACACCCCAGGTAAACAGGAAGGCCCCTGTCGCCATAAAGAACCAGGAGAGAAAGTTGTGTGCGTTCCATTTGAATAGTCCCAGGAACCACATAAGGATCCAGTAGGGTACATAGATCACCTTCCCCAGGTCCAGGATATCGAAAGAAATCTCCAGGAAAGGTAGCCAGCCCACCCTTAGAAATCCAAGTCCGGCCAGGAAAAACATGCTGAATGCAAATTGTCCGAATACCGGGATAAAGAGCCCTACAGCACCTGCTATGGCCCATCCGGACCTGCGTGTTGCATATCCGAATATGATCAGTCCAACTATCAGGAGCAATGAACCATAACCGATCCATCGCAGGTGAAGACCCTGGATAAACATCTCTGTTTTATAGGCATTTATATCCCCGATCCCATGGTCAAACTGGGGGAATCCGAGCTTATTCTGCAAGCTTGCATCAAGCAGCCTGGGAAGTTCGATAAAGGCAAAAATAAGCCCGGTGGAGAAAACAATGGCAAGGAGGAACAATCCTGCATTGTTCAGGAAATCTCGTTTCATGTTGGGGCATTTTACTGTCTTTTAAATACGATGCGCATGCGGACATCATCATCAGTGACTCCGCTTTCGTTACGGGCAGGTTTCCAGCCCGGGCCCTCATGTAACAGTCTGATGGCCTCTTCTGTAAATAGCACGCCCGGTGACCGAAGGGTTTGAATATTGGAAATTGTACCATCCTGTTCTACCTTGAACTTCAGGACCACAACTTCCTTTTTACTAATGGCTCCGGCAGGGAACCGGAGTTGCTCCTCTATGTACATCTCATAGGCTTCAAGCCCCCCTTCCGGCTCAGCCCCACTATAATTGAATTCTTCCTTGTTTTCATCAGAATTTCCGATAAGCACCACTTCATCGAGGGTGGCCATATCGGGCTGCAGAACCACCCGGTTTTCTTTTCCCCCTGCAAGCTGATACTCGCTGCTTTCCATACCAACATAGGAGGCAATAACCGTGGTCTCAGTCTGCTCGTCTGCCATAAGGGAAAAGCGGCCATCCATATCAGCTACCATGCCCGAATCGCTACCCTTCACCAAAATACTGGCACCGGGAAGCGGTTCCTGGTCTTCTGCAGAAACTACAATTCCACTCACCCTGTTGGCAGTGTAAGGCACGGCGGCCTCCGGGGGACTTTCCTTTTTACGGGATCTCTTTGGCTGAGCTTCAACAGCTACCACATCACGTGTCACCGGAGCAGGCACCTCGACTTCCTCATCAAGAACCATAGCATTATCCGGGATTGGAGCCTCCTCTCTAAGCTGGGCCTTCATTTGATCCTGGGCTTCCTCTTGAACCTGAGCTTCATCTTGTACCTGAACGCCCTTTACTATTGCAGGTGTCTCCATCTCTGAAACCATCTCCCGGATCTGGCCTTCCTCCGGAGCCTGAGCCTCATCATCCTCCTCAAGTGGAATAATACGATCTTCAGATTTCTTTTCCTGCCCGGGCGCCTCAGCTTCCACCCCGGCATCTTCATGCAGGAATGATTCCTCATTCGGGATCGACTCTGAAGCAGATTCAGGATCGATATTATAAATATTAAGGAAAACCGTTCCTACGATTAATATGGAAGCTATAGCGGCAGCAAAGCTGTATACCGTCCGCCTTCTCTTTCTTCGTAAACGCTTGTGTAAGGAGGCATGGATCGAGAGCAGATCCTCTTCAAGCTCCCCGGCATTGAATTGCTCCATGCCCTGCATAGCCTCCATTTCGAAAGGATCAGCTTCAAGATCCCTTTCAAAGGAATAGCGCTCCTCCCGGGAGAGCTCTCCTTTCAAGTACTTCAGGTACTCATTGGTGGTTCTATGTTTTCTTTTAGCTGACATCTTTTCCTTCCAGACAAATTTTCAAATTACGCTTGCCATTCTGCAGGTAGCTTTTCACCTTCTTCTCAGTCAAACTGAGACTTTCAGCGATCTCCTGGTAGCACAGTTTCTGGTAATAAAACAGCTCAATGCACTGCTTTTGTTCATGCTTTAACCGTGCAATACAATCCCTCAGAGCATCCTCCACGGATTGATCTTCTCTGTCTATGGGATGCATCTCAGGCTCAGATTCCATAAATTCCCGTTCAATTTTATATCCTTCCAGTCTTCCGTCTGCACTTTTTTGCGAGCGGATCTGCATCAGGCAGTGGTTTTTAGTAAGCACGTACAACCAGCTTTTAAAGTTCCGGACCTCCTGGCCGGGAAGATCCGAGACCAGCTTTTCGAAGATCTGCATAACGGAATCACGGGCATCCTCCTGGTTGCCCAGGTACTTGAGTGAGACACCATATACAAGGTGCATGTAGCGGGAATAGAGCTCTCCCAGGGTATCTAAACTCCCGCTTCGATCGAACTGCAGGAGCAATTCTTCATCACTACGATCCGGATGTTTTCCGCTGATTTCGAGCATATGACGGGAGTGGTGTCAGCTAAAATAAAGAAAAAATGCAAGAATTTTTATGGAATCTCAAAGAAGGCTGCATCCTAAGGGTGAAGTCAAACAAAAAACAAGAAATCATGAAAGCAATCATTTCAATACTTACCGTACTATTTCTCTCGGCATTCACCATGGCCCCCGATCAAACCCGTTTGATCAGTGGTACCGTCAGTGATGAGTTCGGGAATCCCATGGCAGGTGTCACCGTGGTCGTTAAAGGAAGCAGCAATGGTACACTTACCGATCTGAATGGTGCCTACCAGCTCCAGGTGAAGGCTGAAGCCAAATACCTGGAATTCTCTTTTACAGGATATGACACGAAGGAAGTGAAAATTAAAAATTCTAATCTGATCAATGTGATCCTTCAGCCTTCAATCAGGGAGCTTGAGGAAGTGGTTTATATGGAGTATGATATGGCAGCACCCATGGAGGCAAAAGTCTCAGGTGTTCCCGTTCGGGGAGTCTCCTCAATATCATACCACAAAAGGGCAAGCAACCAGAGCTATGCTTCCCCTGCATATTCACCGGAACCAGGCTATATCCAGCATAATACAGAAGGATATACTGCCATTGACGAAAACGGGTTCAAGGATGTCTTACACAACCCACTTTCCACCTTCAGTATTGATGTGGACCGGGCATCCTACTCCAATGTTCGCAGGTTCCTGAACATGGGACAATTGCCTCCCAAAGATGCCGTCAGGATTGAAGAGATGATCAACTATTTCTCTTATGACTATCCGGAACCAGAAGGAAAGCACCCCTTCTCAGTTTATACTGAAATCTCGGCTTGTCCCTGGAACGATGCACATCAGCTGCTTCATGTGGGATTAAAAGGTAAGAGCATTGATAAGTCAGAATTGCCTCCTTCAAACCTGGTATTTCTGATTGATGTATCGGGTTCCATGAGTGACGTGAATAAGCTTCCGCTTCTGAAGCAGGCATTCAGAATGCTGGTGAATGAACTGAGGCCCGAAGACAGGGTAGCCATAGTGGTCTATGCCGGAGCAGCCGGACTGGTCCTTGAATCAACTCCCGGAACCGAGAAAGCTGAAATCCTTGCCGCACTGGATAAGTTGCAGTCGGGTGGTTCCACCGCCGGTGGCGCCGGACTGAAACTGGCCTATAAAGTAGCCCAGGAGAACTTTGCAGAAGAAGGTAACAACCGGATTATCCTGGCCACTGATGGAGATTTCAATGTGGGTTCTTCCAGCAATGCGGAGATGGAAAGACTGATCGAAGAGAAGCGCGAAGATGGCGTTTTTATGACCGTACTTGGATTTGGAATGGGCAACTACAAGGATGATAAGATGGAGATCATCGCTGACAAGGGCAACGGAAACTACGCCTATATCGATAACATCCAGGAGGCCCGTAAGGTATTTATTACCGAATTTGGAGGAACGCTCTTTACCATCGCCAAGGATGTGAAGTTCCAGATGGAATTTAATCCCGCCCGTGTAAAAGGATACAGGCTGGTAGGTTATGAAAACCGACTGCTGAACGACGAGGATTTCAACGACGATAAGAAAGATGCAGGGGAGATGGGTGCCGGTCATACCGTAACTGCACTCTATGAGATTATTCCTGCAGGTTCCCATGAGTCCATGAAGAGTATTGATCCCCTGAAGTACCAGGCCAATCGCGGTGATGAGAAAGCAGTGGAGCAGGTGAAAGCTGACCCCCGTGCCGAGCTGATGACCGTGAAACTGCGCTATAAGCAGCCCGATGGCAATACCAGTACCAAGATTGAAATTCCAGTTAAAGGGAAGGTTCTGGACCTGGATGAAACTTCTGATAACTTCCGTTTCTCTGCAGCCATTGCTGAATTCGGATTGATTCTCAGGAACTCAGAATACAAGGAGGATGCCTCCATGGAAGAAGTCATTGCCATGGCCAAGGGTGCCAGGGGAGAGGATGAAGAGGGATACCGCTCCGAATTCCTGAAGCTGGTAAAACTGGCCGATTCCATGAAAGAGTGGAGTGCCGATAAGTAGGCTCAAGACGCAAATTATCAAGCATTTGACATTGAAGGAGCTGTCCGGTTTGGGCAGCTCCTGTTGTTTGTACCTGACTGTCGATAGTATTATCGGGATAAAGACATTCTTTTTCCTCCAAGTACCCGAACAATATAATAAGAGAAACGTTTTTAAACTAAACCTATATCAGCACGTTATGATTCTCAAAAGATTGCATCTGGTCATCCCAATTATTGTTCTGGCCTTCTTTGCAGCAAGTTGTGCCTCTACTTCAAAAGCCCCGGAAAGTAAGAGTAATGAAGCAAAAACATTTGAAGCTCCGGTCGATAGAGGAACTGTATTTCTTTATCGAACCGGAAGAGCTGTAGGGGCTGCTGGTCAGCTAAATGTTAAAGTTAATTCCCTGGATGCCGGAGGCACAGGTCCCGGTACATTTTTCAGATGGGATCTCAAGCCCGGCACCTATACCTTTTCATCTTCAACAGGCGAAAGTTCAGCTGTGATTCAATTGGATGTAAAAGCCGGCCAGGTATATTTTGTAAGACAGGACGCCAGAATGGGTATCGATAGTGGAAGGGTTACCATGAAGGAGGTTGATGAAAATAAAGGTGAGAGTGAGGTAAAGAACTGCAAATTGCTGGTTAGCGCCTATGTGCCTGATTGATATTTTAACTAATAAGAGCACGATATGAGAATTTTAATTGTAGGAGGCTTTGGTACCATTGGCAAGAAGGTATCTGCCCATTTTAAAAGTAATAACGAGGTGGTTATTGCCGGAAGAAGCAGTGGCGATATAACAGTGGATATTTCGGATAGCTCTTCCATTAAAGCCATGTTTGAGAAGTCCGGAAAATTTGATGCAATAATATGCATCGCCGGAAATTCCAGGTGGGACGATTTCAACAACTTAACAGAAGAGGATTTTTACATCGGACTGAAAAGTAAGTTGATGGGCCAGGTGAACCTGGTTCGAATCGGACAGAATTACTTAACTCCAAAGGGATCCATAACACTGACAACAGGAATTCTGGCAGATGACCCTGTTGTAAAAACCACAAGTGCAGCACTTGTGAACGGTGGAATTCACAGCTTTGTAAAGGCAGTTTCCCTGGAAATTGAAAATGGTATCAGGGTAAATGTAATAGCTCCCGGACTGGTGGAAGATTCTTACGAAAAACTAAAAGATTATTTCCCCGGGCATATTCCTGTTCCCATGAGCAAAGTGGTCAAAGCCTATGAAAGAAGTGTTCTGGGTAAAGATGCGGGGAAGGTTATCAGGATCTACCAGTAGATACACAATTGAATACGGGATGAAGTATATTACTCTGATTCTTCTTGCTCTAATAAGCATATCCTGCTCCCAGAGGGCTAACAGCGATGTCAATTTCGAATGGCTGCTTGGGAGTTGGCTGCGGACCAATGATCAGGAAGGGAATCTCACCTACGAGCATTGGAAAAAGAACTCTGATACTGAATACACCGGTTTGGGATGTACCCTTCATAAGGGGGATACAATATTCAAAGAGCAGCTTAAACTTTATAGGGCAGATGACATGTGGAAGCTGGAAGTTTCGGGGGTCAATGAAAATCCCACATCCTTCCTGATGATCAGTCACACTGAAAGCAGCTTTGAATGTGAAAACAAGAATAACGAGTTCCCAAAGAATATAGCTTATTCCATGCAGGATGATTTGCTATATGCAAGAATCTTCGATGACGATACTGAAATCACCTTCCTTTTTGAAAAGATGGAACTAAAGTAGAGGATCTACTCCTTGTTTTCTTTCTCCAGCTTATTGTAGTATTTGCTCACCATGGCAGCACCCACAATCCCTGCTTCATTCATCAGTTTGGCGGGAACCACTTTTGCTTTTGTTGTCAGGTGATGGAAAAATATATCTCCTTTTTTGCTGGCTCCACCTCCAATGATGATCCTGTCGGGCCAAACCAGCTCTTCCATGCGCAGCAGATACTCGTTGAAACGACCGGCCCAGGTGTCCCAGTCCAGCTCATTCTTTTTCCGTGCAGCGTCGGTGGCATAGAGTTCGGCATCGGCACCATGTAGAATAATATGCCCCATCTCCAGGTTAGGCACCAGCATTCCATTGCTGAATATCACTGTACCCAGTCCGGTTCCAACGGTAACAAGCAGCAGGGTACCCATTCTTCCTTTTCCGGCTCCGAATTTTACTTCTGCCATGCCTGCGGCATCGGCATCATTGACCACATGAACCTTGCATCCAGTCGCTTTGGAAAAGAGCTTGTTCAGGTCCTTATCAATCCAACTATTATCAACGTTAGCTGCGGTACGGGCTACACCCTGTTGAATTACCCCGGGGAATCCGGCTCCGACCGGGCCCTTCCAGTCAAAATGCTCTGTAATTTTCTTCATCACTTTTGCCACAGCCTCAGGAGTGGCAGGTTGTGGGGTAGGGATGCGGTAGCGTTCGGTAAGCAGCTTACCTTTTTTAGTATCAACAATAGCACCTTTAACGCCGGAGCCTCCGATATCAATTCCCAGTATTTTCCTCAGTTTCATTTGTTAGAATTAATTTATGGTCAGATTGATTAAATAAAGGGTTCTAAATTAGTAAGTTTTCAGACGCAATCCTAAAATTATTGGGACTAAAATGGCCCATAGTGGAATTATTTTCCTTAACTTTCTCATAGGCATAATGTACTGATAGACTTATTTAAAGAATCAATCATGGAAGAACAGCCCATATACAGGTGGGATTCAAAAAATATCCTTGTGGTGGAAGATGATGAATCCAGTGCTTTTCTTCTGGGGACTTTTTTGAAAGAGACCGGGGCCAGCATTACTTATACCACAGGTGGAAATGAGGCTGTGGACTTTGTTCGACGGCACCCCGAAACCGACCTGGTCCTGATGGACATTCATCTTCCGGATAAAGATGGATTCACAGCCACCAGGGAGATCAAGTCCTTTGCCCGTAATGTGGTGGTTATCGCCCAGACGGCCTATGCATTTTCCACGGATCATCTGGAAGCTAAAAGGGCCGGTTGTGATGCCTACCTTACCAAGCCGCTGAACATGAGTCTGCTGCTTGATAAGATGGATGGATATCTCTCCTGATTTTTATTCAAATACCGCCTTATACAGGTAATTACTCTCCACTGCTTCCTTGCTGAAATAATCCCTGTGGAACTGATTGTTGATATACAAACTGGTTTGATCCAGGTAGTGGGGCGAAGCTGGTATTCCAGACGTTCCGGTAGGTATTACTGTCAGAGACAGGTCCCAATCTGCGGTATGGAAGATATGGCGTTCCGAGGCTCCATGATTCGCAACAAAGCTGCTTCCCTTTGGATAGCTGTAGGGGCATACCGTATGCGAGCTTCCGCCAATGGGATAGGGTCCCCGGTTGACTTTGAATAATTTTTCAACGATGGGCACACCACCCATGGGATGCATCAGGGCCACCTTATGCAGATTGCCCCACTCCCAGGAGCTGACATCGGGACCATACATGGAGGTGATGGTATCCACGCTTTGCTGGAAAGCGGTCCGGATGTTGTCATCAAAGCTTTCTGTCTTGTCGGGTGTATTCACATTATCGCACCAGAGAGATTCTCCCCTTACCCTGGTTTTTTCTATGAGGTTTTCGGCAATGGCATTATAGGCCAGCTGTCCGTATTGGTCTCCCAGCTCATCTTCGAACATAGCCCGGTTCAGTTCCATGAACATGATCTCAAAAATCAGGGCAGCTGAAGATGAGACATTCATGTCGTAATCCCACTCTGCCAGGGCCTCGTATGCTGCCTGGTACTCCCCGCTGGCCTGGCCCTGCAGGGCATCCAGATAGACAGGAGTCATCTTCATGGCAAAATGAGAGTGCTGGTCACGAAGCATGCGCTTAAAGTCTTCGGTTCCCAGGACCTCTTTCTCTTCCAGCATCTCCCTGATCCTGCCAATTCGCCAGGGCAGACTAAACCATGTACCTATGTAATAGGGGTAGTCTTCATCCACCGTTTTGTTATTGGCGCTGGAAACGTATCCGCATTCCGGATTATAGGAAGTTGGGCAGCTCCTCAAAGGGAACCATTCCCTGCCAGTCATACAGGGAAGTGTCGCCCGGATAAACCAGGATGCCGCCGGAATGGCGGATGGGAACTCCTGCGGAGGTTTGAAGTCCAATGTTTCCATGCCTGTCGGCATAGACTATATTCTGGCTTACCGAATTAAAGGTTTTTACCGCGTCCCTGAACTCTTCCCAGTTTGCGGCACGGTTCAGTAAATAGACGGTTCGGAGTTCATTGCTCATTTCATTGCCCTGCCAGCGGGCCGACATAACTTTATCCTTAACATTTTTAAACTCACTGACCACTGGACCGCGGTGGGTAAAACGGTTGATGCGCACAGCGGGTTCCTCTTCGCCTTTTACAGGAATCTCCTCTTTCACAATTCTCATATCCTTCCACTCACCGTCAAGCAGGTACTGGTTGCTGTCGGCCGGATTAATGGTCTCCATGTAGAAATCCAGATCATCCACAGTCACATTGGTCATGCCCCAGCCAATATTCTCATTGTGTCCGGCAATATAAAGGGAGCACCCGGCAGGGCCACTCCTGTCACATTCAGCTTGCCCTCAATAACCTGGTGCATCTGGTACCAGATACCTGGTGCCATCAGACCCAGGTGCATGTCATTGGCCATAATGGGCATGCCGGTTTCACTCTTCTTTCCGGATACGGCCCAGTTGTTGGAGGCTTCGAAAACCTGCAGTCCCAGTTGGTCAATGATCCCGATGGCATCCGCCATGGCAGATTGAAGTTCAAGAGTATTGTCGGAACTCATAAATTCGGGGAATACAGGAATCTCCTGGTACTTCATATCGGGCAACAGTTCTCTGAACAGGGTATCGGAAACCACCTGCTGGATTTTATAAAGTGCCATATCGGTGTACCAGCCCGATGATAGATCCCATGCCATATAGCCCACAAGATTGAAGGAGTGTTCAAGTTCCCAGGGATCCGGTTTGTACCCAAGCATAGTAAACTCAAAACTTAGCTTTTTCTGATTCTGTTCAATAAACTGGTTGACCCCGTCTGTAAAGGCCTCCATAGAAAGGAGGATCTCAGGATCGGTCTGTTCAATAACCAGTTGGGATTTTTGTGTGAATTCCAGGGCCCTGAAGAGCATGTCCGCTTCAACCAGTGTGGGATCAAGCACCTCGGACAGGCGTCCGGTGGTGATCCTTCTTAAGAGGTCCATCTGCCATAAGCGGTCCTGTGCCATGACATATCCTACGGTACGGTACAGATCTTCCTCATTGTCGGCATAAATATGTGGTATCCCCATTGAATCGCGGAATACGGTTACAGGAGCCGATAGCCTTTCAAGATCCGCACCTGCATTGTAATCGGGCAGAGCCCTGGTTTTTACACTATTCAGGAAAACCAATCCGCCGGCAACAGCCAGCACGATCACTACCAGGACAATGGTAAGAATGCGCTTCAAAATTTTCATTTCAGGGGTGTCTTTTTAGTTTTTTCTAAGCCCGATCTGTAGCTGAACAGGCTGATGGTCGCTGTATTTAAAACCAAGATCAATGGTTTCTACATGATTCAGTTCAATGTTCGGGGACAGGAGGAAACAATCGATAATTGTTGTAAGAGAGCTGCTCTGGTCATAGGGAATGGCCAAACGCCTGTTGGTGGGCATGCTTGCATCATAGGCCCAATGCCATCCGGGGGCAGGGTAATCTTTCTCTATAAAGATCAGATTCTCGGTGTCGAAACGATGGGAGGGTAGCTACAGGTTCAAGACCAAAGGGAGTCTGGTTCCAGTCGCCTCCCACAATAACATAGTTGCCTTTCTCATATTCAGAAAGAAGATAATCCCTGAGATAGCTCATCTGTTGTGTCCTGAGGGAGCCATCGTCATAGGCCGAATTGTGGGTATTGATAATGAGAAGTTCTTTCTGATTGCTAAGGCGATAGCGGCTTACCAGGAAGCAGCGGTCCAGCATAAAAAGTTTCATGGGCCAGCTGTAGTTGCCAGGAAAACTGTGGCGTTCCACACTACCCGGACACTGCTTTGAAAGGGTCATCAATCCCGATTCTACCTTTCCCATGGGTTCGCTAATGGGGATGGGAACAAATCCCACATCGTAGTTCTTACCAAAACTGCTGTGGTATCCGCTAAACTGATCTTGAATAAGCTGGAACTCATTCTGATAATAACTTCTTTTGGAATCTTTATCAACCTCCTGCAACAGGATGAAATCAAAATCCTCAAAGGGTTCCAGGGTGCTGCTAATTCCTTTTATATTGGCCATCACCCCCTCCTCACTTGGTCGCATTTGCTCTCCGCCATCGTAAAAGAAATCCATGGATGCATCCAGGCCGGCGTATCCAATGTTCCAGATCAGAAGCCTGGCCTGAAGGGAGTCGGCTAAGATATCCGGTTCACATTCAATCGATTGAGCACTTACTTCAAGGGGCTTATAGTCATCTATGGTGGCGTAGAGAAGGAACAATATAAATGCTCCCACAAGGAATAGGAGCAGATATAGAAGGGGACGAAGAATCTTCATGCTTATTGGCTTGGGTTATTAAAAGTACATAATAATCTGTTTTTATTAAGATGGCTGATTGGAAATAATTCCTAAATTGTCGAGCCTAAACCCTAATTTCTATGAAGAACCGACTGTTTTCCATTGGACTCACCTTCTTGTTTTCCATCTCCCTGATTGCCCAGGATGCTGATTCGACCTCCAATAAAAAAGAAGAGAAAATTAAAACCGGATTCAGTCTTGGAGCACTTCCTGCAATAGCCTATAACTCGGACATCGGGTTCCTTTATGGAGCAATAGCCAACCTGTACTGGTTCGGGGATGGCTCACGCTATCCAAAGTACGATCATTCAGTATATCTGGAGTGGTCAAGGACTACCAAAGGCAAGGGAATCAACCAGATCACGTATGATACGGATAAACTTATTCCGGGTATCCGTTCCTTCTTTGAAGTCACTTACCGCATTGATAAGGCTCTTGATTTCTATGGATTTAATGGATATCAATCCGTATATGACATGGATTTTGAGCAGAATACCCTGGATCCCAATGGCAATGCCAATCGCTTATATTACAGGTATGGCAGGAATCTGTTGCGGATGACCGCCGATTTCCAGGGAGAGATCACCGGGAAAAATTTCAGGTGGCTTGGAGGAATCTCTTATTTCGGGAGCTCGGTTGATTCTGTGGATGTGGATGGCTTGAATGAAGACAAAGAGGATGATCTGCTTTCCTATAACTCCCTTTATGGAAATTATGTGGAATGGGGTATGATTCCGGAGGAACAGGCCGAGGGGGGAAGGCACACGCTGTTGAAGGCAGGATTGGTATATGATACCAGGGACAATGAACCCAATCCATTTTCAGGGATATGGACCGAGATGCAGTTACATTACGCTCCCTCCTTTCTGAGTTCAACAGACATGTCCTTTACCAGGCTGATTTTAACCCATCGGCAGTATTTTACCCTGGTTCCGGATCGTATGAACCTGGTATACAGGCTTTCCTATCAGGGGAGGCTAACCGGTGAGGTGCCTTTTTACATGATGCCCTTTATTTTCAATACGGCCCCCGGCTTAACCAAGGATGGAGTTGGAGGAAATAAAACACTGCGGGGCATCAGGCGCAACCGCATTGTGGGAGACGGTTTTGCCTTTGCCAATCTTGAGCTACGGGGGAAGATCCTGCGGACCACAGTGTTCAATCAAAACGTGTACATCGCACTTTCTGCATTTATGGATGCTGGAATGGTCGTACAGAAATACGATTTTAATACTTCCGGAATGCCTGATGAATTACCCGATTACTTGCCTGATATGATTATTGACCTGGAGGCCAAGGAAGTACCACATATTTCACTGGGAGGAGGGCTGCACATTGCCCTGAATCAGAATTTCATATTGGCCGTGGATTATGGATTGGCCCTCAGAGAAGAAGATGGGGATTCAGGAATCTATATCGGTCTGGATTTCCTGTTCTAGCTTATTCGCCTGCACCTGGATCCCATTCCCGGTAAAACTGATCCAGGAACTGGAGCATATATGCATGCCGCTCTTCGGCCATTTGTTTGCCTGTTGCTGTATTCATAAGATCCTTCAGCTTAAGCAATTTTTCGTAGAAATGATTAATGGTAGGTGCATCGCTCTTGTGATAAGCCTTTGAATCATTGTATTCCTGAAGAGGCATCCTGGGATTGTGAATGGGCCTGTTCTTAAAGCCTCCATAATTAAAAGCCCGGGCAATGCCTATGGCACCAATGGCATCGAGCCGGTCCGCATCCTGCACAATCTGGAACTCAATGGTATTAATCCGGTCCTGGCCGAAGCCCCCCTTGTAGGAGACATGCTGAATGATGTTTTGGATATGATCCACCTTCTCCTGCGCCAATCCAAGCTTTTCCAGAAACTCACTGGCCATCCGGCTTCCTTTATCCTCATCCCCTCCATTGAACTTGGCATCTGAAATATCATGCAGCAGGGCAGCCAGTTCGATGATCAGCAGCTCACCTCTTCCCTCCTGATCGCGTATATAACCGCGCCGTATTCCATACTCTTTCTATATGGTACCAGTCATGCCCACCCTCGGCCCCAGCCAGGGTTTCTTTCACAAAGGAGATCGTATTTTCAATGATTTTCCCGGAATTCATACTATACACTATCCCAGCAAATCCCATAAAGGCCAAAGCCATGAGTCCGGCTACGATAAAGGCAATGGGGACTCCTTTCATGCGCTTGGGGACATTGAGCAGATCCAGTTGCTCGCGGATCCCGGAGAAGGTGATCAGTGCAAGCCCGAAGCCAACGGCATTCCCAATGGCGTAAACAGTGCTTTCCAGCAGGTTGAAGTCCTTCTGAACAGCCAGTACAGCCACACCAAGCACGGCACAGTTGGTGGTGATCAGGGGGAGGAAAATCCCCAGGGCCTGGTAGAGTGGGGGGGAGATCTTCTTCAGGATAATCTCCACCAGCTGCACCAGGGATGCAATGACCAGGATAAAGGTGATGGTCCTCATGTAAATAATGTCCAGAGGTACCAGTACGGAGTAATAAATCAGGTAAGTGACCAGGGTGGCAATAACCATCACAAAGGTAACGGCACCGGTCATCCCGATAGCTGTCTCCACCTTACTGGAGACCCCTATAAAGGGGCAGATCCCCAGGAATTGGTTCAGTACGATATTGCTGACAAATACAGCGCCGATTATAATCAGGATATATTCCATGCTCAGGAAGTTTTTTCTTTAATCATATTGGCAAGAACAATCAGGTAACCCAGGGCGATAAAGGCACCCGGGGGAAGGATAAACAGCAGCATGCCATCTCCGCTGATCAGCTTCATTCCAAAGAATGCACCACTGCCCAGGAGTTCCCTGACCGCTCCCAGTACGGTGAGAGCCATGGTAAATCCCAGTCCCATACCGGCTCCGTCCACGAGGGAGGACCAGATCGTATTTTTAGAGGCAAAGGCCTCGGCTCTTCCCAGGACCACGCAGTTAACAACAATCAGAGGTATAAAGAGGCCCAGTGCATCAAAAAGGGAGGGTACATAGCCTTTCATCACCAGTTCCACCACGGTTACAAAGGTGGCGATGATTACAATAAAGGCAGGAATCCGCACCTTGTCGGGGATGAAATTCTTGACCAGCGAGACCACCAGGTTTGACATTACCAGCACAAAGGTGGTGGCCAGTCCCATTCCCAGTCCGTTTACGGCCGAGGTGGTAACCCCCAGGGTGGGGCATAAACCAAGGAACAGGGCGAATACAGCATTCTCCTTAATAAATCCCTTGCTAAAGTTCTTCCATTGATTCATATCAATTGGCTTTTTGACTTTCCATAAAAGCTCCATAGGCACGTGTCACTGCATCGCAGTAAGCCCTGGAGGTAATTGTTGAGGCTGTAATGGCATCTACATCGCCCCGGTCCTTCTTTACAGCCAGGTTAAAGCTGTCGGGGTGTTGGCCCATAAACTGCACACTGAAATCACTTTTGCCCTTCTCCATCTTATCGCCCAGTCCGGGTGTCTCAGCATGTTTGATCACCGCAATATCGATGATGGTTCCATCGGGGGCAAATCCCACCATGAGTTTGAACTCACCACTGAAGCCCATGTTGGTAAAGGTCTCCACAGCAGTTCCCAGTACTTCTTCACCCTTCCGGGCCGTATAGAGATAAATGCTGTCCCCGTCCACAAACATGCGTTCCACTTCCTGGGAAGGTTCATTGTCAAAGCCGGGAACGACCACCTGGATGGCTTCATTTTTTTTCTTCAGTTCGGCCAGTCGTATGGGCTCCTTGGTGAGCGCAAATACCGACCCGAGCAGTCCGGCTGCCACCAGGGTGACAATAATCAGGGTGCTCACCATGCTCAGAAATGTGGATTCCTTTTTAGCCATGTTTCACCTCCTTTCCAAAGCGTTTCGGTTTGACAAATTTATTGATCAGTGGTGTGAAACCGTTAAAGATCAGAATAGCGAACTGAACTCCTTCAGGGTAGGCCCCGAAGACCCGGATCAGGACCGTTACAATCCCGATCCCAACTCCATACACAATCATTCCCCTGCTTGACATAGGCGAGGTCACATAGTCGGTGGCCATGTAGATGGCCCCAAGCATGAGTCCCCCGGTAAGCAGGTGAAAAAGCGGATCGGCAAAACGATCCGGATTGGCAAACCAGAGTATTCCGGTAAAAAGAGCTACTGTTGCCAGAATGGAGATGGGTATGTGCCAGGATATAATCTTCCGGTACATCATATAAAGCATCCCGAGCAGGAGGGCCAGGGCCGAAACTTCGCCGGCCGAGCCCATTGTTTTTCCCATCAGGAGATGGAGGAAGGATGGCACTTCCGGCATAATCTCCGCCACGGTCTTCGTGGCCAGTCCTTCTTTCATAAGTCCCAGAGGAGTGGCGCCTGTTACGGCGTCGGTATAGCTCATCCACTGTCCGGGTTCGGGCCAGGCCGTCATAGCCACAGGGAAGGAGATAAACAGGAAGACCCTTCCCACCAGCGCCGGATTAAAAATGTTGTTTCCGAGACCCCCAAAAGTCATCTTCCCGATTCCAACTGCTGCCAAAGCGCCGATCATTACCATCCAGAAAGGGATGTTGGAAGGCAGACAGAAGGCAAGCAGCAAGCCTGTTAGCAAGGCAGAACCATCCAGGTGGGTCGCTTTGACCTTCAACATATATCGCTGGATCAGGTATTCAAACAGGATGGCAGATGCCACCGAAACAGTGGTCACAATGATCATCCCTATTCCGAAAAACCAGACCGATACAGCCAGGGCCGGAAGCAATGAAATAATCACCCCATACATCAGTTTTGGGACCGATTCGTCCGTATAGGCATGTGGTGATGGTGATACAATGAATTTATTCATCTCAGTTTATCTTTCTTAAACAGCTTTTCGTGCTCTCATGATTTTGCCAACTTCAGCTTTTCCCAGCCTGATGTAATCCAGCAGGGGACGAGAAGAGGGGCAGGTATAACTACAGCTTCCGCATTCGATGCAATCCATGACCTTCTCTGGTTCCATGCGTTCAAACAGGCTCTTTTCGGACAGGTTCATCAGCAAATAGGGCTCCAGCCCCATGGGACATACAGTCACACATTTTGTACAGCGAATACAGGGCTTTACCTCTTTTCGCCTGGATTCTTTATCATTGATTAACAGGATTCCCGAACTTCCTTTCACAACCGGGATATCAAGGCCTGGAATCGCCTTACCCATCATGGGACCGCCGTTGATTACCTTGGCGGTATCCCCGGGCAGTCCGCCAGCCTGCTCTACCAGGTAGGACACAGGTGTTCCGATCCTGACTTTGAAATTGGAGGGTTTCTCCAGCGACTTTCCCGTCACCGTTACCACCCGGTCGATCAGGGGCCGGTTTTTCATCACCGCTTCGTAGGAAGCCATCGCTGTGCCCACATTAAATACCACCACACCCACATCAATGGGTAGTCCACCCGATGGAACCTCCCTTTTAAGCAGGGCCTGCACCAGTTGCTTTTCACCTCCCTGCGGATACTTCACCTTTAAGCCCTGCACAGAAACAGCACTTCCGGCTGCCATTTCCTTCATCTTCTTAATGGCATCCGGCTTGTTATTTTCGATTCCTACAATGGCTTTCTCGACACCCAGTCCTTTCATCAGGATCTGTATACCCGCGAATACCTCTGCCGTGTGCTCCATCATCAATGCATGGTCGGCTGTAAGATAGGGCTCGCACTCCACCCCGTTTATAATCAAATATTCGGCAGTTTTTCCCTGGGGAACCATCAGTTTTACATGACTGGGAAAGGTAGCTCCCCCCAGCCCTACGATCCCGGCTTCCAGCATCTTCTTCCGGATATCTTCCGCCGGAAGAACGGTATTACGAACCAGGTCGTCTGAACGGTCTATGGTTTCCAGCCACTGATCGCCTTCTACCTGGATCTGTACAGCCATCTTGCGGTAGCCCGAGCTGTCCATAAACTGGTCCACCTTAAGCACCTTACCTGAAACTGAAGAGTGGATGTTGGTGGATACAAAACCCGCACTCTCGGCAATCAACTGTCCCACCTTCACCTGGTCGCCCCGATTCACAAGCACTTTTGCCGGTGCCCCCAGGTGCTGAGATATGGGTATTACTGCCACTTCGGGCGGTGGCAGTTCAACGATTGCATTGCCCGAAGAGAGCTTATGTTCAGGAGGGTGAACCCCTCCCCTTGAAAATGTTTTAAGACTCATGGAATCCTTAGCTTATATTGTCTCTATTTGCTTTCAGTTTCGCTGGCTTCAACCGGCTTCCTTTAATCCTGGGAGGAGGAAAATTCAGCTCCAGGATGGCATTGGTGGGACACTCGGGCACACATTTGCGGCACAACACGCATTTTTCGGAGTCGATAAATGCCTTGTTATTCTCCATGGTAATGGCGTCATATTTACAAACCTTAAAGCACTTGGAACACCCGATGCAGGCAACACTGCAGTTCTTCTTGGCTACAGCACCCTTTTCCTCGTTGATACAGCTCACAAATATTTTCCGGTCCTTTTTATTCTTCTTCCGGAGTTCGATGATATTCCTTGGACAGGCATCCACACAGGCCCCACAGGCCGTGCATTTATCATCTACAACCACAGGCAGTCCGGTATCCGGATCCATATGAATGGCATCGAAATTACAGACCACCACACAGTCCCCTTCACCCAGACAACCATAAGGACATCCTCCCTCGCCCGAGTAAAGGCTGTGGGCAATGGCGCAGGTGGGTGCACCATCGTATTCTGGTGACCCTGGGTCTGAATTCGGGAGTTCCGTTGCATCTGACAACGGCCACTTTCGGGGCCTGTTCGATGGCTTCTTTGCCCAGAATGGCTGCTGCTTTCGCCATGGTTTCGTTTCCACCCACCGGACAGAAAAGATCATCCCAGGAGTCGGACTTTACCAGCGTTTCTGCAAAATTGCGACAGCCTGGAAATCCGCATCCGCCACAATTGGCAGCAGGGAGCGCCTCTTCAACCTCGTCGATGCGCGGATCTTCATAAACTTTAAATTTCTGGGCTACAAAGTAAAGAATGATGGCAGCAGCGGCCCCTATGGCAACCAGTGTAATAATGGTATAAATAATAATCTGGCTCATTGCACAGTGAATGTTTTCTTTATGCTGAATGTAAATGTGGATTCAATACGTTTCCGGAACATATAGAGTCCCAGGTAATAGGGAATAAGTGACAGCAAGGCAAATGTGCCCGCTTTTAACTCCGGGGCTCCAAGTGCGATCATGGCAACCAGAACCAGCATCACGAGGACGAAGGGATAGAAATAGCCCAGGGCTACCGCCCTGAATCCCAGGCGCTTTTCAACCTGAACATTTACAGCTTCCCCCTGGCTGTAAGTGACACCATGCAGGGGAATGTCGAGGTATTTCTCTTCCTGGTCGGCAGCACTGCAAGCTCCTTTTGCATGACAGGAGGCGCATGCCGAAACGCTGTCGATTTTCACATGTGCCACATCCCCGTCAATGTGTTCTATGATCCCCTCGTGCTCAATCATGAGCACAAAATTATTGATGTTGGATGATTCTCACCTGCTGAAGGTCATATTAATCTTCTTTCTCAGTTATTTATAAGCGATATAAATAGTTTCAGGAAAGGAGAGTCAATTATTCTTGTTAATTTGGCGCAGTTTTTGCGCAGACAGCATATTGAATTATGAGAAAAATGAGAATAGCACGGAAGATTGTTTATATAATTCCTTTCATATTCCTTGCAGCTTGTGCGGAGGATGAGGAAAAAGTAGCTCCCACAGTTGAAATCACAAATCCCAAGGATGGAGAGACCCTTTTACAGGGAGATATCATACCTATCAAGGCAATAGCTGAGGATGAGGACGGTTTCATTACTGAAGTGGCCATATATGTGGAAGGTGAAGAAGTGGCAACTTCCGATCAATCTACTTTTATATATAACTGGAATACAGAGGATCTCGAGCTTGGAGAGTACGTTTTGAGTGCACTGGCCATAGATAATGATGATAAATATGCTTCAGATAATATCACCATACTGCTGGATAATCCGGGGGGATTTAATCCCGACCTCACCTATGGCTCCATGAGCGATATTGAAGGGAATACTTACGCTACCATAGATATTGGTGGGCAGGTATGGATGGCCGAAAATCTGAGAGTGACCCAGTATGCCGACGGCACTCCCATTACGGAGCTGCAAGACGAAGCCGGGTGGGGGACTTTAACAGCAGATGCTCAGGTCTATTGCTGGTATGGAAATCTTCCGGACAATGAGGATACGGCAAGTGTATTGTATACCTGGGCGGCAGCAATGAACGGTATGACAAGCAGTGACACCATTCCCAGCGGAATCCAGGGTGTATGTCCGGATGGCTGGCATTTACCCTCGGATGCTGAGTGGAAGTTGCTTGAGATGTCCCTTGGTATGAGTCTGAGCGATACGGACCGAACCGAATGGCGCGGAAGCGATGAGGGATCCCAGTTAAAAGAGACCGGATATTCAAAATGGCAGAAGGCTCCTGCCGGAGGCTCCAATTTAAGTGGGTTTACAGCGGTCCCGGGAGGTTTTAGGAGTGCCACGGGTACCTTCTATAATTACCATCAGTATGCAGCATACTGGTCAGCAACAGAACAGGTCGGTACTGATAAGGCCTATTACAGAGCGCTTAAATTTGACTCCGAACAGGTTTACCGGCAGTACAACACCATGAGCATGGGCTTCTCGGTCCGTTGTGTTCAGGATTAACTGATTTTCCCCCAGTCAATACGATTGGGGTTTCCTTTTTTAATGTGTTTGGCAAAGATGAAGTTCTTTTCGAGCTTCAGGTCCGGATCTTCTTCTATGATCAGTTCGGCAGTATCCCTTGCCAGCTGCAGGATCTGGCTGTCACGCCCCAGGTGGGCGATCTTCAGGTTGAAAGGTACACCGCTTTGCTGGGTTCCCTCAATATCGCCAGGTCCGCGCAGCTTCAGATCCACCTCGGCAATTTCGAAACCATCATTGGTCCGGACCATGGTCTCGATTCGTTTTTTCCCTTCGTCCGAGAGTTTATATCCCGTCATCAGGATGCAATAGCTCTGGTCGGCTCCCCGGCCCACCCGGCCACGAAGCTGGTGAAGCTGGGATAATCCGAAGCGTTCTGCACTTTCAATGATCATAATGGAGGCATTGGGGACATCCACCCCCACCTCGATCACCGTGGTGGCCACCATAATATGGGTGAGGCCGGCCACGAAATGGGCCATGGAGGCTTCCTTCTCTTCCGGTTTCATCTTTCCATGAACTACACTCACCTGGTACTGGGGACGAGGGAAGGCGCGGGAGATGCTTTCGAGTCCATCTTCCAGGTCCTTATAATCCATGGTTTCCGACTCTTTGATCAGCGGGTAAACAATATATGCCTGCTTGCCCAGGGCCAGCTGCTTCTTCAGAAAGCCAAACACCATCAGTCTTTTGGAATCGAAGGAGTGGCGGGTGATAACGGGTTTTCTCCCGGGAGGGAGTTCATCAATCACAGATACATCCAGATCGCCGTAGAGCGTCATGGCCAGGGTGCGGGGGATGGGGGTGGCGGTCATTACCAGCACATGAGGAAGAACATCAGCCTTCTTCCAGAGCCGTGCCCGCTGGGCCACTCCAAAGCGGTGTTGTTCATCAATGACCACCAGGCCAAGTCGTTTGAACTGAACCACATCTTCAATCACGGCGTGTGTTCCAATAAGAATATTCAAAGTTCCATCAAGCAATCCTTCGTGGATGGGCACCCGTTCCGCCTTCTTTACCGAGCCTGTGAGCAATTCCACACGGACATCCATTCCATCCAGAAAAGTGCTGATGCTCTTGTAATGCTGTTGCGCCAGAATCTCCGTTGGGGCCATGATACAGGCCTGGAAGCCATTGTCAATGGCTATCAGTATAGACATCAGAGCCACCAGGGTTTTTCCGCTGCCCACATCACCCTGCAGCAGCCTGTTCATTTGTCGGCCCGACCCCATATCCCTTCGTATTTCCTTCATCACCTTTTTCTGAGCACCTGTTAACTCAAAGGGCAGGTGTTCCCGGTAGAAGGTGTTAAAGTTCTCTCCAACGGTTTCAAATATATTTCCCCGAAAGCGCTTGTTTCGCTCGGACTTCCCCTCCAGGATATTCAGCTGGATATAAAACAGCTCTTCGAATTTGAGACGAAGTTCTGCTCTTTTATACTCCTTGCTTGAATCCGGAAAGTGGATCTGTCGCATGGCTGTATCCAGGTTGACCAGGTTCAGTTTTTGCAATAGCCAGGCAGGAAGGGTCTCCTCAAACTTAAGAGGCAGGCCCTTGATCAGGTTGGCCATCAGTTTAGAGATTGCCTTGGAGGTGAGGTAGTTGTCCTTTAGTTTCTCAGTGGTGGAGTAGACCGCCTGTAGTTTGGAGCTGACCACATGCTTTTTTTCAGGATCCTCCAGTTCCGGGTGGACCACATTTAATTTTCGCTGGTAAACCGATGGCCTTCCGAAAACAACCAGTTCTTTTCCCACCGGGTAGTTTTCGGGGATCCATTTGGCTCCCCTGAACCAAACCAGCTCCAGGCGTCCGCTGTCATCCGTGAAATCAGCTACCAGGCGCTTTCCCCGTCCTTTGCCAATGGTAGCGTAGCCTTTTATCCTTCCCTTGATCTGTATAAAGGGCATATCGGATGTTACCTCCGATATTTTATAGAACCTGCTCCGGTCCACATAACGGTAAGGGTAGTAGGTAAGAAGGTCCTCAACGGTATTGATATTCAGCTCCTGCCTGAGCAGGTCGGCCCGTTTGGGCCCCACCCCGGGAAGAAATTGAATGTCCTGTTGAAGATATTGTTGCATGCGTGAAGCAATTTATGTAAAATTAGCCTATTGCAGAAACCTGCCTTATGGCCTGGCGAATATTCTCTTACATAAAGCACCTGTTCCATACCAGACACCGGAATGGTCACGGGATCCACTCACCCTACCTTTTCGAGTTTGTAAACGGGGTGCTTTTTAATTCGAAAGAACTTATACCTCCTACGGCTTTAATAGCGGAGCACCGGAAACTGCGATCTGCTAATAAGTTCGTGAAGCGATCTTCGGTCTCAGAGAAATATGGGCTTTTGTTATTCAGAATCACCAGCTGGTTCCGGCCGGAGATGATCATTGAACTGGGTACCGGGCTGGGAATCAGCACCATGTACCTTAGTTCCGGAGCGCCGGATACTCCTTTGCACTCCATTGAGGGCGACAAAGAGAGGGCTTCACTGGCAGCGCAACTGATCTGCAGATGCTGTCCGGGGCCGGTATCTATTCACTGGGGGGGAATGGAAGAGAAGTTAGTGGATATTCTGCCCCTGCTTCCTCAGCGCTTTCTTGCTTTTGTGGATGGGAACCACCATTATGAACCCACGCTGGACTATGTAAGGAAACTGCTGGAAAGGGCAGGTGATAATGCTGTAATTATTATGGATGATATATACTGGTCCAGGGGAATGCACAGGGCCTGGAAAGAAATACAAGCCTGGCCGGAGATTGGGGCAAGTATCGATCTGTTTCATATGGGTGTTCTTCTGCTCAGAAAGGACCTCCAAAAAACAGAAATTAAAATCAAGTTTTAAACCTTTTATGAATTAAGTGTTCTTATAAATATGTATTTTCGTCTACAATTAATATGAATATGGAAAACATTATCAATCTGGATAAGATCGTTAAGAATTATTACATAGGTTCAATTACCGTTGAAGCCCTTCGTTCTGTTAGTATTGATATCAAAACAAATGAGTATGTTGCCATCATGGGACCATCAGGGTCGGGCAAATCCACACTGATGAACCTGGTCGGAGCACTGGATACTCCCACAAGTGGTTCATATATCCTGAACGGAACCGATGTGAGTAAGATGGACGATAACAGGTTGGCTGAGATTCGTAACAGTGAGATCGGATTTATCTTCCAGACATTCAACCTGCTGCCCAGGTATACAGCACTGGAGAATGTGATGTTGCCTCTGATCTATGCCGGGGCTTCAAAATCGGAGCGCTCCGAACGGGCAACAACCACACTTGCAGAAGTGGGATTGGCCGACCGTATGGATCACAAGCCCAATGAGTTATCGGGTGGGCAGAGGCAGCGGGTGGCAGTTGCACGGGCACTGGTAAATGATCCATCTATTATTCTGGCCGACGAGCCCACTGGGAACCTTGATTCCAAAACCTCCGTGGATATTATGAAGCTATTTGGTCATATTCACAGAAGGGGAAATACCATCATTCTGGTAACGCACGAAGAGGACATTGCTCGCTACGCTCACCGGATTATCCGTTTGCTCGATGGTGAGATAGACAAGATAGAAATCAATAAGAATCCCAGGACATAAAAAAATCGGGCATTTATACCAAAGGAGGAGATAAGGGCAAGACTTCCCTTATTGGTGGAAGGCGTGTACCCAAGTACCACGCCCGCATTGAAGCCTATGGTACGGTCGATGAACTCATGGCCCATACCACCATGTTGCGGGATATGGTTCAGGATCCACATATCCGGGAAGAGCTGCTAAGCATATTGAATATCCAGATGGCCACCGCTTCGGTACTGGCAGCAGATTGTGATGATTGTCCGGTTGAAATTCCCGTGGTGGGTGAAGCGCAGGTTTCCTTTCTTGAAGCAAGAATCGATGAAATGGACGCTTCTCTGGACCCACTCACGAGCTTTGTAATACCTGGAGGAGACCAGGCTGTCTCACAGGCACATATAGCGAGGACCGTATGCAGGCGTTGTGAGCGGTGCATTCTTAAACTCGCCCAAGACGTTAATATTCAGGAAGATATCATTCGATTTTACAACCGCTTATCAGATTATTTCTTCGTTCTTTCACGAAAAATTGCAGACCAGAAGGGGCTCAAACAGGAAGCTTGGAACCCGGGCTTGTAGGAATTGATTTTTTTTTTAAATTTGCGGCTCTTAAAGCAGTTAAAAAATTAATTAAATACATAGATGTACTGGACCCTGGAATTAGCTTCGAAACTTGAAGATGCACCGTGGCCTGCCACAAAGGATGAGTTGATTGACTTTGCCATCAGATCAGGTGCTCCCATGGAAGTCATTGAAAACTTGCAGGAGATTGAGGATGAAGGAGATGTCTATGAGAGTATTGAAGATATCTGGCCCGATTATCCCAGCAAGGACGATTTCTTTTTTAACGAGGATGAGTACTGATCCGGAACTGCGGTCCCACTTTACTTCCAGATAAAAATATCTTCCCATTTTAGTGGGCGCCACTCCTCCAGCCACTTAAAATCACTCAGACGAGCCTCTTCGGCAGGAAACATGGAGAGGGGATAATAGGTTCCCTCCGGTTGAGCATTGTATACAACCCTTGAGATTTTATTCTCCTTCAGGTAGATGGTTAAATCGGAGCATACGGTTTTATTCGCTCCCACAACAACATTCTGATCCGTTGCATAGTAGATGGTTTGCCCGTTTCCTGTCACCAGGATCCTGTCCAGCTTATTCTCCACAAAGAAGCCGGTCATCTCTTTGCCTCTCATCTGATCGAAACTTGCAGAATCTTTCTGGGAGGCAACAAAAGCCACCCCCATGAGTTCCATTCTTTCCAGTTGTTGATCTACCATATAAATTCTTATATGACTGGCAGTTAACTGGTTCTCATCGGACCAGATCACCGGTTCTCCATAGAAATCAAAGGCACTGTCGGCCTCCACATAAACCAGGGAATCGCACATGACCTGCAAATCGGTCCGGAAAATTTTCACCTTGTAGTAAGCCCTCAGAATTCTGCTCTGTTCCTCCGTATCCGGATTCTGCATGGAACGCAGGGTATCGGCATGAACATACATGGTATCGGTTCCGTCTACCTGAATCATCAGGGCACTGTCGGTGACCATGGCGGTCTCCTGTTCCCTGTAATAGAGCCCGTAATTCCCTTTCAGGATCATGTTTTGCGCCGTATCAATCAGTTCCACATTGGATACGGCCCTGCCGAATCCCTGTTCGGCTTCATAGTAAAGACTATCTCCCTTAAGTATTCTGCCCCCCTCTTCCATGTATGCATTATCTGCCACATAGGAAATATCCTTTTGCATATCGTACCATCCGTTTTCACAGTAGATATAGCGTCCATCACTCAGGATTTCGGTTGGACCGCTGAAGTATGAGATCTCCTGCCTGGTATTATACCTCATGCTGTCGGTATGGATGGTGTATTCGGGATTGACAATCACCACACTATCCATGAAATAGAAATTTTCTGTATCCAGAATATAGCGGCCCCTTCCACTGGTAAGACGGCTGTCTTCCCGGGTCAGGATCCCCCCGCCCATATAGTATGCCACACCTGCTTCCCGGTTATAATTGAGGGAGTCGGTAAGCAGGGTAATATCCTTGTTTACCAGTACCACATTGTTCCGGACCCGGGCCAACTTGCTGACACCGTTATAATAGGCCAGGTCGCCGGTCATTGTGAGGGTGTCGCCCTGCTGTACTTTTACATTGCTAAAGGCATCCACGGAAGAGGTGGATTGATAGTAGTATGCTGAATCGCAGGTCATGAGCACATCATCGTGCTTCAGGCGTACATTGCCGATAAGCTTGGTGGCATCCTTTCCAAGCTGCATATCATCAAAAGCGGTTAAATCGGCATTGAGGATGTCAAGTGTAGTAACTCGCTGAGCCATGGCCATTTGCAATGGAGCCACCACGCACAGCATAAGCAGACATGAGCGGAAGAATAGCTTATGCCGGCTCAGGATCATTTCTGGCTGGTCTGCTGGGCGGGATTTCCACAATTCCTGTAAGCGTCATCTCTGCGGATGTAAGTGGATTGCTTCTTCTCCTCGTACCACTCTTTCAGCACCTGGTTGTTTTTGTTCATCAATGCCAAATCCTGCAGGAGCATGTAATCCTGTTTCAGGTTGGCACGATGTGGTTCTGTCCTGGACTTCAGGTAGATTAACTTGTAACAGATTTTATGGTTGTGATCGGTCGACTCGTAAGGTTCCGTGAGGTCCTTTACCTTCATGTTCCGGATCAAATAATAATCCTTGGTAGGCAACTGATCAAGCTGGAAGGTGGAGGCCTGGGTTTGGGGATTTACCAGCAATCCACCATTTACGCTTGTCTGCATGTCTTCAGAATAACGCTTGGCGGCCCAATCGAAAGAAAGAGAGTCGGCTTCGATCACAGTTTTAAGACTATCCAGTTTATAGATGGCTTTTTGCTTTGCATTGGCATCTGCTTTCGGATTCATCAGGATGTGCCTGGTATTACACATGTCGCCCCGACGTTCTATCAACTGGATAATGTGATACCCGAAAGAACTTTCAACTATTTTGGATACCTGTCCCTCTTTCAGTGACCAGGCGGCATCGGCGTAGGCTTTATCCAGCTGGGATCGCATCATAAAGCCGATTTCGCCCCTGCGTGATGCTTCCGGAGCCTCTGAATAGAGTATGGCCAGCGTTCCAAAATCCTCACCATCCTGCACGCGTTTAACCAGTTCGAGCAAGCGCTCCTTTACCACAAAAACCGCCTCTTCGCTGTACTGGGGATAGGCCACTATCTGGGCCAGTTCCACTTCTGTATTGATATATGGAATGCTGTCGGGATGCATGGAACGGTAAAAGCTTTTCACATCGGAAGGCGTGGTGGTCACATCTGCCACGATGGTGCCTCTTACCTGGTCGGTAATCATCTGTTCCTGGATCGCTTCCCGGAGATCGTCTTTGATATCGAAGATCGACTTAGAAAAATATTCCTCCATCTCCTCCTCACTTCCAAACTGGCCGATAAAATAATTCAGACGTGACTCCATCTGCATTTCCACCATATCGGGTCCCACTACAATACTGTCTATTTTTGCCTGGGTCATCAGAAGTTTCCGTTCAATAAAGCTGTTGTAGATATCACAGCGCATTTCCGGGCTTACATATTGTCCCGCCATTTTCATTTGAAGGTATTCCTGTTCTATATCTGACTGAAGAATATCAAAATCTCCTACAACTCCTATGACCCTGTCGATCACCAGCGTCTGGGCCATCATGTTAAAAGACAGGAGTGCTCCAAGTAAAATATATGTATGTTTTCTTTTCATGTTCCTATGGATAAATTTCAAACTGGTTCCTGGTCACGCCATCCGTATATACACGATGTTCCAGATCTTTGATAAAGTTAATCTTGCGCTTATTCAGTATTATATTGGTAATATCTTCACTAACCAAAGCCAAGGGCGCCACTGCGCCTTCGGTCAGGTAATCGCTAATGTGTACCAGGTACCTGTACATCGAATCGCTTGTATTAATATTCCGGTAACTGCTAAGGTATCTGACCGGATCAGAAATCCGAACAGGAAGCTCGTCCTTAATGCTTGAGAAATCGACCCATGTATCATTGAAGTCATCGTACTTCTCGGCATAGGTGATACAATATTTTTCCATCTGGTCCAGGTCCTGCTCACGGTTGCTCCATGACCAGCGGCTTAACTGGTCCAGATTTGGGGCAGAGAGGGGAACCTTGATAAAGGTGCCCTTGATCACATTCTGGCTCAGCACGAAGTTTTTGCTGTTTTCCTCGTAATAAGCGTTGATTTCGCTCTCGTTTACCACAGTATCCATCTTCTGCTGGAGAAGCTTCTGGCGATAGGTATAAATCAACAAAGAGCGGTGGTATTCCTCAATCTGATTCTCAAAATCCATTTGCTCTTCGGTAAGGGCCTGTTCTGCCTGGTGCTGCATCAGCAAATCTTTTACCCAGGTCTCAATGTAGCGCTCGGCAAATAAGGCACTATCCTCCGGATTTGTACCTGAGGGGATAACCTTTTCCAGATCGGAAGGGTAGAGGTAGGTCTCAAATACACGGGCCACAGGTTCTTCCTGTATATTTTCCTTAAACAAAGAGCAACTCTGCACCAGGAACATAAAAAGCGATAAAAATAGTATAATGCTCCTCATCCTTATGGTTTTATACTTTTGAGCAAGTCCTGGTTTACGGTCACCGGATATTTTTCCTTCAAAGCCTTCAGCCAATCCGATTCCAGTGACTCCTGGTAGTCGGAGGTGATCTGACCTCGTGCTTCATGCAGTTTTTTTGGCTCGGGCGACCGTACTCCTTTTACAATAACAAAAGTACTCATTCCTTCATTGTCTGTTATCGGTCCGGGTCCCGAAATATCAAAGCGCTCATCTATCATAGTATTTTCACCCCTTTCGACCAGGTAGTGGGTCAGGGTAATACAGGGAAGGGTATCGTTATTACAATACAGGGCATTCAGCTTATCCTGATCAAATTTGCCCTTGCTTATCTTCTTGTAGGCTTTGCGGACTCCTGTCACATCGGTTCCCTGGCTGCATGTGACAATATATGCATCGCAGCGCTCGCCCCACATATACGATTTTCTGTGTTCTTTGTAAAATGTCTCTAATCCCGTTGTATCGGCAAGGGCAGCGGACCAGACTTTTTGATCCATAATATCGAAGAGCAGGATTCCGTCGTGGTACTCTTGATATATATACCTGAACTCAGGATATTTTTCAGGCAGCCTGTCCTCTTCATATGCAATTACAATCTCATCGGAAAAGCTCTTATAGAGCTGATCGACCCAAACCCTGGGGTCTCTTGCTTTTCCATGGTATTGTTTCTCTTCCACATAGGAGGCAAACTCGCCACTTAAGACCTTCTGCTCACCAATCTTAATCAGCTGGCTGTCCAGGTTCTTCAGATCACCAGCTTTCCAGGTGCCCAGTCCAAGGCTTGAATCTACAGCCATGTAGATGGGCTGGAGGGCTTCAAGGTTCTCACTGTAATTATATTCAGTTTTGAGTTTGGCAATGAAATTATCTGTCCTGGCGGCGTTGCGGTCACTGCGGTCGATTTTTTGCTGCAGCTCAGCTTCCATTTCTTCATAGCTGCCTACTTCCTTCTTATCTATTAGTTTAACGATGTGCCATCCATAGAAGGTTTTAAAGGGCCTGGTGTAGTCACCCTTATTTTCAAGCTCAAAACTGGGGTCTTCGAACTCGGGGATCATTCGCCCGGTACCGAACCATGGAATCTCACCCCCCGCTCTGGCAGAGTTTCTGTCATCGGAGTTATGCAGGGCCAACTGTCCGAAATCGGCTCCCATTTGAAGGCTGTCATACACGATCTGTATTTTCTCGTAGGCCTCTTTTTTCTGATCTTCACTTATACCTGAGGGAGTCCGGATAAAGATATGCGCCACCTTCACGCTCCCGCGAGCGGGTCTTTTATCCATAACCTTGAGTATATGGTATCCATAATTGGTCCGGAAGGGCATGCTCAACTGTCCCACCTTGGTGTTATAAGCTACTTTTTCGAAGGGGTAGACCATGGAAAAAACGGTGAAATAGTTCAGATCGCCCCCATTTTGCTGCACCGAGGCATCTTCAGATGTGGCCCTGGCAACAACTTCAAATGCTTCGCCACCTGCAATCCGCATCCTGATCTCCATGATTTTATCATAGGCTGCCAGCGTATCTTCGGGTGAGGGATTTTCGCCGAGCCTGATCAGAATATGGCTTGCATGGATGTCATATTTGGACCATTCGTAGGCTTCCTTCATCATAGCCTCTTTGGCCTCTTCATCAACCAGGTAGGGTTTGGCAAGCTGTTTCCGGTAGCCTTCCAGCTCATTAATAAACTTTGCAGTCGTATCCATACCCAGAGCCTCAGCCTCTTTAACTTTGATCTTGAAATTGATAAAGAGTTCCAGGTATTCTTCAGGGCTTTGCCGGTTAAGCGAGGTCTGGTTGTTATTTTTCCGGTAGATCCGATCAAACTCTGCCAGGCTTACCTGCTCATCCCCAATGGTCAAAAGAACCTGAGATTCCTGTCCGGAAAGTCCAGTAGCCAGAATTGCAGCAAGGACTATTAAGAGTACGCTCTTTTTCATATGCTCATACCAGTTTTAAGTAGAACGATTGATGAACCTTTATATTATCTGCTGTAATTGGGGGCCTCCCTGGTAATAGTTACATCGTGCGGATGGCTCTCCTGAACCCCTGCATTGGTAACACGAACAAATTTTGCCTTTTGTAAGGACGGGATATCAGCTGCACCACAGTAACCCATACCGGCCCTCAGACCTCCGATCATCTGGTAGATCACTTCGGTAAGGTCTCCTTTAAATGGAACCCGGGCTGCAATTCCTTCAGGAACCAGCTTCCTGATATCATCTTCCATATCCTGAAAGTAACGGTCCTTGGAGCCATGCTGCATGGCTTCCAGTGAACCCATGCCCCGGTATGATTTATACTTCCGGCCGTTGTAAATAATGGTTTCACCGGGCGATTCTTCAACGCCGGCAAACAGAGAACCGGCCATGATGGAGCAGGCACCCGCTGCCAGGGCTTTGACTATATCTCCAGAGTACCTGATGCCGCCATCGGCGATTACCGGGACTCCTGATCCTTTTATTGCATTGGCCACATCGTAGATGGCTGTCAGCTGGGGCACACCCACACCGGCTATGACCCTGGTGGTACAGATGGAACCAGGACCAATACCCACTTTTACACCATCGGCCCCTGCTTCAACCAGTGCCTTGGCAGCTGCTGCCGTGGCCACATTACCCACCACCACATCCAGTTTCGGGAATTTCTTCTTCACCTTCTTCAGGCTGTTCAGCACAGCTATGGAGTGACCGTGGGCCGTATCAATGACCACCGCATCCACACCTGCTTCCTCCAGCGCGGTCACCCGTTCAATAATATCTGCGGAGACACCCACTGCAGCGGCCACCCGCAGCCTTCCCTTATCATCTTTACAGGAGTTCGGACGGTCTTTGGCTTTGGTGATATCCTTATAGGTGATCAGCCCAATCAGTTTGTGATCGCTGTCCACTACGGGGAGTTTCTCAATTTTATATGCCTGAAGAATCATGGCCGCCTCGGCCAGTGTCGTGTTTTTGGTAGTGGTAATAATATTTTCCACGGTCATTACCTCTTCGATGGAACGGTCCATGTCCTGCACGAACCTGAGGTCGCGGTTGGTTACAATCCCTATAAGCACATTGTTTTTATCTACCACGGGGATCCCGCCGATCTTATATTCTTTCATCAGGCTCAGGGCATCGCTAACAGTTCCCTCCTTCTTGATGGTGATGGGCTCATGGATCATTACACTTTCGGCCCTTTTAACCCTTTTAACCTGCCTGGCCTGCTCCTCCAGTGGCATGTTTTTATGAATCACGCCTATACCTCCTTCACGGGCAATGGTAATGGCCAGTTTCTCTTCGGTAACTGTATCCATGGCTGCAGACACGATGGGTGTGTTCAGCTCAATGTTCCTGGAGAACTGTGATCTGATACTTACCTCCCTGGGAAGAACCTCTGAAAATGCAGGAAGAAGCAGTACATCATCAAAGGTCAATCCTTCTGAAGCGATTTTATCCTGGGCAAATGACATTGTATGATTATTTGGTTATTTTTAAATGTGGCAAAATTACAAAAAAAAAGCTTAGCAGATCGCCAGGAAATTCACCGGATTTTATTGGAGACCTGGGGCTATGATGAATTCCGTCCCCTGCAGGAGGAGATCATCCTTTCCGTCCTCTCCGGAAAGGATACGCTGGCCCTGATGCCTACCGGGGGAGGGAAGTCTATTACCTTCCAGGTTCCGGCCCTGGCCATGGAGGGAATTTGCATCGTTATTACCCCCCTGATTGCCTTGATGAAGGACCAGGTGGATCAGTTGAACCGGCGCAAGATCAAGGCCATGGCCATCCATTCAGGAATGAACGCCTATGAGATTGATATTGCCCTGAACAATTGTGTATATGGCGGGTATAAATTCCTTTATGTTTCGCCGGAACGCCTGATAACCAGGTTATTTCGCGCCAGGGTAGCTGATATGAATGTAAACCTGCTTGCCGTGGATGAGGCCCATTGTATTTCCCAGTGGGGATATGACTTCAGACCTTCTTACCTGGAAATCAGTACGCTCAGGGAAATCCTTGAGGATGTCCCGGTTCTGGCGCTTACAGCTACGGCCACTCCAGAGGTAAGTGAAGATATCCAGGAACGCCTGGGGTTTCCGGAAAAGAATCTTTTTTCGAAAAGTTTTAACAGGGAGAACCTGGATTACCTGGTGGTGGCCACCGAGGATAAGGCCAGGGAATTGCTGAAGCAGGTTGGGCAGATGGAAGGTAGCGGGATCGTATATACAAGGAACCGTCAAAAGAGCAGGGATCTTTCCCAGCTGCTTAAGGAAAATGACATTAGTGCCAGCTACTATCATGCAGGTTTAAAACAGCATCTGAGAGACCAGAGGCAGCAGGAGTGGATGAAGAACCAATTCAGGGTGATGGTAGCCACCAATGCCTTTGGCATGGGGATAGATAAACCCGATGTCCGCTTTGTGATCCATATGGATCTGCCAGACGGCCCCGAGGCCTACTTTCAGGAAGCCGGACGAGCCGGCCGTGACGAGGAGCACTCCCGGGCCATACTCTTGTATAGTCCGTCCGATAAACGGGTGATTGAGCAGCGAATTGCCGTTAACTTCCCTGGTATCCCTAAGGTTCGGGAAGTGTACAGGGCCCTTTGCAACTTCCTTCAGGTTCCACTGGGTAGCGGCAGGGGACAGCAATACGATTTTGAATTTGGCGAGTTCCTGCACCGCTACCGCTTCAGTGCCATGGTCGCACACAGCTCCCTGCAGATTCTTTCACGAGAGGGCTATATTGTTCTCACCGAGGCTTTTTACAATCCAACCCGGATCAAATTCCAGGTGGAACGGGATGCACTCTATACCTTCCAGGTTAAAAATGCAGGCTTTGATGGCTTTATCAAGCTCCTTCTCAGGTCCTACAGCGGACTCTTTTCGCAGTTTGTAAAAATTGACGAGTCAACTCTGGCCAAACGCTCCGGTCTGACTTCAGAGAAGATCAACAGTTACCTGCTTACCCTTTCAAAGCGCCAGATCATTTATTACCTGCCACGCAAGGAGGTTCCGGTGATAACTTTCCTGGAAGAGCGACTGGATGATAAAAACCTGAACCTTGCTCCGGATCGCTACAATTTCAGAAAAGAACGCTACGAAAAACGCATCGGGGAGATGCTCCGCTATGCCTCCTCCGAAACCATCTGCAGGAACCAGTTCCTGCTGAGTTACTTTGGTCAGCTCGACTCGCCCCGTTGCGGTCGCTGTGATGTTTGCCGGGGCATGGAGCAGCTGCAACCAGGAAGCAAGGAGTTCGATGCCCTGGTTGAGGCCATCTCATCCCGGTTGTCTGAACATTCGATGACCCTTGATGAGCTGGTGAAACAAAGCGGTATGGATCCCGTTCAGCTTGCCCGGGTGGCCGAGTGGCTGGTGGACCAGGGCAGGCTAATCAGAAAGAAGGACCTGACACTCAGTTGGAAGACCTGAGCTGCGCCTTTTTCCGGCTTTTAATTATCTTTGTTCCATGAAAGAAGAAGGCACTCCGGTTCATAATTATGTCTATTCAAGTGCTTTGGTGGATTTTGTCTTTGCCGCCAATGGCTACTGTGCATTCCTGGAGGAGCTGAAAGGGGACGAAGGGAAGACCTTTATTGAAGATTCGGTCAGGCATCTTTCCTCTGTTTATGCAAGGATTTTAGAAACCGGCGATACAGAACCGGTTTTTGAAACCTCTCCTGAGACAGTGGTCACCGAACAGGAATGGTCGGCCCTGTTTCAACGGATTGCATTAATCCTGGGCCCTTACAACGATATTCTGCGTATGGCCAAAGAGGGGGAATTTGACCGTTCCGAACTGGTTAACCATACCATTTCAGAGGATCTGGCCGATGTCTACCAGGAATTAAAAGATTTTACAATCATATACAGCCGGGGCCTTGAGGAGTTGATGAACGATGCTGCCTGGGAGCTAAAAGAACGCTTTGCAGAACACTGGGGAGCAAAACTGCTGCGCGCCCTGCAGGCATTGCACGAATTGTATGTAAGCGGAATTGATCCAAGCGAAGAAGAATGATGTACCAGAACGAGATAAGTAAGGAGGAGGTGGCTGCACTGGATCTGATCCAGTTTGAAGGGCGCATCAGTGTGATTGACTCCATGGAGGCTTTTGAGCAGGAGATAGATCAAATTGCCAGGCAGCCGGTACTTGGATTTGATACCGAAACCAGGCCTTCCTTTAAAAAGGGGAAAGTATATCCCACCTCCCTGATACAGATTGCTTCCCTGGAACAGGCCTGGATCCTTCGTGTAAACCGGATCGGTTATCCCGGACGCCTGCTGGACCTGCTTTCGGGTGAGATCCCCCTGAAGATCGGGCTGGGCCTCCAGGATGATCTGAGAAGGCTTCGGGCCGACTTCCAGTTTGAACCGGATGGTTTCCTCGACCTGCAGAACTATGTGCAGGCATTCCGGATTGACGAAAAGGGATTAAAAAAAATAAGCGGAATCGTGCTGAACAGACGCATTTCCAAATCACAGCAGGTCTCCAACTGGGACGCCGACGTACTAAGCGAGGCACAGTTGATTTATGCTGCCACTGATGCATGGATCTGTCTGATGATATACAATAGCTTAAGAGCTTCCATTTAATTAAGAACATGACAGAACGCACCAGAATTGTCCTGAAATCGGGTAAGGACCAGTCTCTCCGGAGATATCACCCCTGGGTTTTTTCAGGGGCCATAAAAAAGATCCATGGCCCGGGCAGGGAAGGAGAATTGGTTGATCTTTACGATAATAAGGATGAATACCTTGCATCCGGACACTACCAGCATGGTTCCATTGCCGTGAGGGTGATCAGTTTCGAAGCTGTTGAAACGGACCAGCTCTTCTGGGACCTTAAGGTTGCCAACGCATGGAAGCTCAGGGAAAAACTGGGAATGCTAAGCGATCCTCAAACCAATGTATTTCGGTGGATCAATGCAGAGGGAGACGGAATGCCTGGCCTGATTGTAGATTATTATGCAGGTGTTGCTGTGTTGCAGACCCACTCCATTGGCATGCATCTTAACCTGGATGCCATTGTGGAATCCTTGAAGAAAGTTGCCGGGGATCGTATTCATACCATATATAATAAGAGTGAGTCAACCCTGCCGGATAAGCCTGGGATTACAGGAAGATCCGGTTTTTTGATGGGAGACCAGGAAAAGGGGGAGGTGCTGGAAAACGGATACCGCTTCAACGTGAATTGGGTGGAGGGCCAGAAGACCGGCTTCTTTATTGACCAGAGGGAAAACCGCAAGCTGGTTGGGGCCTATTCTACAGATCGCAAAGTACTGAATATGTTTGGGTATACCGGTGGTTTCAGCATCTATGCAATGGGTGGAGGTGCCCCACTGGTTCATAGTGTGGACAGCAGTGGGAAAGCCATCGACCTGACCAGGGAAAATGCCGAATTGAACTTTCCCGGCGATACGCGTCACGATGCTTTTGCCGTTGATGCATTCGGATACTTTAAGGATATGAAGGAGTCCTATGATCTGATCATCCTGGATCCCCCTGCATTTGCCAAACACCAGAATGTGCTCAGTCACGCAATTCAAGGGTATAAACGATTGAATCAGAGAGCTTTTGAGGCGATTGCGCCCGGCGGAATTATATTTACATTCAGCTGTTCCCAGGCAGTTAGCAGGGAGAACTTTCGCAAATCGGTATTTGTGGCTGCAGCCAATGCAAGGAGAAAAGTGCGTGTCCTGCATCAGCTCTCACAGCCCCCCGACCATCCGGTAAGCATTTATCACCTTGAAGGAGAGTATTTGAAGGGTTTGGTTCTGGAGGTGGAGTAACATTTCGGGATTCCAAGCGTCTTTAAATAGATAGCTTTAAAAATTCAAACTTTCCAACTATGAAAAATGTAGCAATTCTAATTACAGTCCTTTTGCTGACACTCCCTTCCTGTATTATTGATGGATGGGACCAGGGAATATCCGGCAATGGTAAAGTGGTGGAGGAAACCAGGGATATTTCAGGATTTACCGGCGTACATGTGAGTTCCGGGATTGATGTTTACCTTAGCCAGGGCAGCAGCTTCGAGGTAATTGTAGAAGCAGATGAGAATCTCCAGGAGGTGATCCTGACCGAAATGAGCGGAAACATGCTGGTGGTCAAAACGGAACGGGTAAGCATCCGGAGTGCCAAGTCAAAGAAAGTGCATGTGACCCTGCCGGAATTGAAGGAGCTTAAGATCAGCAGTGCAGGTGATTGCAACGGACAAACCCCTTTTAGCTGCGACGATCTGCGACTCTCTATCAGCAGTGCCGGAGACCTTAGCCTGGAGGTGGAAGCCGACAGGATCGATCTGGATATCAGCTCCAGTGGCGATGCCCGTATTTCCGGAAGCGCAAATGTATTTAATGTGGATCTGAGCAGTGCGGGTGATCTGAATGCCTTTGACCTGATTGCAGGAAAAGTGGATGTGAGTGTATCCAGCGCAGGCGATGCCAGGGTCCACGCCACAGAAGAGATCTCCATGAATGCATCCAGTGCAGGAAATATCTATTATAAGGGTGAAGCAGAGGTGGTACATTCCCGCAGCTCCAGTGCAGGTGACATTGTGAAAAAGAATTAACCCAGGTAGCTCTTCAGGATCTTGCTTCGGGTGGTGTGCTTTAAGCGCTTGATGGCCTTTTCCTTGATCTGACGTACGCGCTCACGGGTCAGGTTAAACTCTTCCCCTATCTCTTCAAGGGTATGGGGATGCTTCCCGTTGAGTCCAAAATACAGCCTGATGATGCTGGCTTCCCGGTAGGTGAGGGTGCTGAGTGCCCTTTCAATCTCTTTACGAAGGGAGTCGTTCAGCAATCCACGATCGGGTGATGGCGTTTCCCCGTTGAGAAGTACATCATACATGTTCCCATCCTCTCCATCCTGAAGTGGGGCATCCATGGAGACATGCCTGCCTGAGCTACGGATGGCCTCTCTAACATCCTCGGGTGCCAGTTCCAGGGCCTGTGCAATCTCATGTATGGTGGGTTCACGTTCGAACTTTTGTTCCAGCTCGGCAAAAGTTTTATTGATCTTATTGATGGAACCAATTTTATTCAGGGGAAGGCGGACTATCCGGGCCTGCTCGGCCAGTGCCTGGAGGATCGATTGCCTGATCCACCATACGGCATAACTGATAAACTTAAAGCCCCTGGTTTCATCAAATCGCTGAGCTGCTTTGATCAGACCCAGATTCCCTTCGTTTATGAGGTCGGGAAGGCTTAATCCCTGATTCTGATACTGTTTGGATACGGAAACCACAAAGCGCAGGTTGGCTTTTATCAGTTTCTCCATGGCCGGGGCGTCTCCTTTTCGGATTCTCCTTGCAAGTTCCACCTCCTCCTCGGCACTAATAAGATCTACTTTTCCTATCTCGTGCAAGTACTTGTCAAGAGAGGGAGTCTCCCTGTTGGTGACCTGCTTGATAATTTTAAGTTGTCTCATTTGACCTGCTGGCAGAGGTGTTAATGCGTTTGAATATATATATTATTTTTGGTAGTTCACCATTTTTCCACTAATATTGCATAGAATTCCATTCTGACGAACAATAGTTCCATTCTGATTAAAATTCCAATTTATCCTGATTTAATATATCCTCACCGGATCATTATTTAATTATCACATATATATGTACGATATACTTGAACTGAACAAAAAGCTTCTTGCTGAATTGCGGGATGTCGCTAAAGAGCTTAAAATTAAGCGTGTAGAATCCTTTAAGAAGCAAGACCTAATCTATAAGATTCTGGATACCCAGGCCATTGTGGTCTCGGAGAGCAAAGCTGGCAAGAAGGAGGCCCCCCGCAAAGAGAGCCCCAGAAAAGAGAGACCGACAGGTTCTTCTGAAGAATCAACGTCCCAACCCAAAAAGAGGCCGGGAAGACCAAAAAAAGAAAAGAGGCAGGAACCCGAGGTGAAGGCTGAAGTACGCGAAACCACTGCGGCTGAGAGTGCACCGGCTAAGCCCGAAACAAAGGAAGAAAAGCCCTTTAAAAAAGAAGCTGGCCGCCGTGATTTCCGTGAGCGGGGAGACCGGGGTGATCGAAAAGAGCGCAGTGATCAAAACCGCAATGAACGTAATGATCAGAACCGCAGTGATCAAAACCGCAACGAGCGTAGTGATCAAAACCGCAGCGAGCGTAGTGATCAGAACCGCAATGAGCGCAGTGATCAGAACCGCAACGAGCGAGTGATCAGAACCGCAACGAGCGCAGTGATCAGAACCGCAACGATCAAAGAGAACGTGGCGACAGGAGGTGAGCAGCGCGACAATCGCCAGCAGAAGAGGCCCCAGGAGCGCAGGGAAGTCGACAAATACGATTTCGAGGGACTGATTACCAATTCGGGTGTTCTTGAGATTATGCCCGACGGCTATGGATTCCTCCGGTCGTCCGACTACAATTACCTGAACTCTCCAGATGATATTTATGTCTCCCAGAGCCAGATCAAACTCTTTGGTCTGAAAACCGGCGATAATGTAACCGGAACCATTCGTCCCCCCAAGGAGGGAGAGAAATACTTCCCACTGATCAAGGTGGAATCCATCAATGGCCGCAGTCCCGATTTCATACGCGACCGTGTACCTTTTGACTACCTGACCCCCCTCTTCCCGGAAGAGAAGTTTACACTTGTGGGCAATGGACAGCATAACCTGTCTGTAAGGGTGGTGGATATGTTCGCTCCCATTGGGAAGGGTCAGCGTGGATTGATTGTTGCACAGCCAAAGACTGGTAAAACTGTACTTCTGAAAGATATAGCCAATGCCATTGCAGCCAACCATCCTGAAGTTTATATGATTGTGTTGCTGATCGATGAACGTCCTGAGGAGGTAACCGATATGGCAAGGAACGTGAATGCAGAAGTGATCTCATCTACCTTTGATGAGCCGGCTGAAAGGCATGTGAGAATTGCCAATATTGTCCTGGAAAAGGCCAAGCGAATGGTAGAGTGTGGTCATGATGTGGTGATCCTGCTCGATTCAATTACACGTCTTGCAAGGGCATACAATACCATATCCCCTGCATCCGGAAAGGTGCTTTCCGGTGGTGTGGATGCCAATGCCCTGCACAAACCCAAGCGTTTCTTTGGTGCAGCACGGAATATTGAAGACGGAGGCTCACTGACCATACTTGCAACGGCTCTGACTGAGACCGGATCCAAGATGGATGAGGTGATTTTTGAAGAATTTAAGGGAACCGGTAATATGGAACTCCAGCTCGACAGGAAACTATCCAACAAGCGGGTTTACCCATCTGTGGATGTCAATCCTTCCAGTACCCGTCGTGAGGACCTGCTGCTTGATAAGCCCATGCTTGATAAGATCTGGATCCTTAGAAATTACCTCTCCGATATGAATTCGGTGGAGGCCATGCAATTCCTCCGGGACCGCCTGGTGAAAACGGCCACCAATGAGGAGTTTCTGATCTCCATGAACAGCGGCTGATCCGGCTGAACAGAATCAAAAAAGTGACGGTAAACCCCGTCACTTTTTTGTTTTATGGCCCCTGTCCCGGGGTTATTTGAAATGATTTTATATTACGAAGTTCGCATAAACATTAAGCCTATTTTACTAATTTTGGGTGACTTCAATTCAAATAGTTAACTAGTTGTAATTTAAATACTTAAGCAAAAATAACATGGCAAATAAGAAGAATTTCATGACATGTGACGGTAATTATGCCGCAGCGCATATTGCGTACATGTTCAGTGAGGTGGCTGCCATCTATCCAATCACTCCTTCCTCCAACATGGCAGAGCATGTGGATGAGTGGTCGGCCAATGGCAGAAAGAACATTTTCGGTGAGACTGTGAAAGTAGCTGAAATGCAATCGGAGGCAGGTGCTGCCGGTGCTGTTCACGGATCACTGCAGAGTGGCACCCTCACTTCAACCTTTACCGCATCCCAGGGACTCCTTCTGATGATCCCTAACATGTACAAAATTTCAGGCGAACTGCTTCCCGCTGTCTTCCACGTATCCGCAAGGAGTCTGGCAGCGCAGGCACTCTCCATCTTTGGAGACCACAGTGATGTTATGTCCACCCGCCAGACTGGTTTTGCCATGCTGGCCACCGGTTCTGTTCAGGAAGTGATGGACCTGGCTGCTAGTAGCCCACCTGACTTCCATCAAAACCAGGGTTCCTTTTCTTCATTTCTTTGACGGATTCCGTACTTCCCATGAGATCCAGAAGGTGGAAGCCCCGATCAGGATGCGCTGGCCAAGTTGCTGGATATGGATGCGCTGAAAGCTTTCAGGGATAATGCACTGAATCCGGAACATCCCGTAACCCGCGGGCTGGCTCAGAATCCCGATATCTACTTCCAAACACGTGAAGCTATCAATAAGTTTTCGAGCCAATTCCCGATGAGGTGGCTGGCTATATGAAAGAGATCAGCAAACTTACCGGGCGTGAGTATAAGCCATTTACTTATTACGGCGCCGATGATGCAGACAATATCGTGATTGCC
>CAVWDQ010000009.1:0-78975 GCA_963753765.1 uncultured Bacteroidales bacterium | reverse complement strand
ACAGGTGTGTGACTTCCTGAAATCGCTAAACAGGACTACTCCATACTTTTCCACAGAACTCAATCAAAAGTCAGAGGCCGACACTTATGAGACTGCTCCTAAAAAGCAAAAAAGCTTTTGATTTAACCCAGCCAGACCCGGTCGCCGGCAAGCATGCAATAACCATCGGTCAGTTCCAGGGGAGAATCAATAAGAGGACAAGAAGAGAATGATCCGCTCTCATCTTCATATGCTATTTATTCTACCACGATTTCTTTATATAGCTGCAGTTCCCCAATCCAGATCCGGCCGCCTTCCAGATCCAGGTCCTCCCGAGATATATTGTAACCCGGGGCGGGGAACCTGAAATAGGCATCATAGCTTCCCGGGGGAAGCTCATCAAAGTTCTCATAGCTAAGGGTCAGGACCACCGTGCTGTCACTCTCCAGGAGCGACATCCTGTCCGGATCCGCCCCGTCCCATGAAAGAGACTGGACGTGATCCCTGTAGTGCTGGCCATTTTCATCAATTAGAAATAAGCCATTGGTGACATAATGATAGCGCTCCATCCCCAGCTTCTCCGGATCCCAGTAGTAATAGTTCACTGCGTCTTCGTTCCACAGTTGCATATTCAACTCCACGGTACCGGGCACCACTTGCTGCACCGATTTGATCTCACACTGGAGCCCGTGCCGGAACTGTCCATACTTCTCCAGGGCCTCAACGATGCGGGGATCCTGGCGGGGATCACCCTCCTTTGCCATCTGTTCGGAAGTCCAGATATTCTGAATAGCAACCGTGAAATCCGGGTAAAATATTTGGGGAACCATAATAACAGGGCCCTCTATAATATAGGAAGCAACTGATGAATAAAAATGCAGATCGTAAATCCTGGAAGAATCGGCATAAATGGCTGCGCTGGTTCCGGACACATTGAAGTTCTCCTCAAAGGCCCCGGGATCTAACAGGTAAATCAGGTGGGCACTGTAATCATAGTAGTCGATGTCGTAGTGATTCAGCACCACCCGGTTGTTGGAAAGCAGACATAATCCGTCGGTTAAATGCAAAGAAGGATCCAGCGGTTCATCCACCGGATCCTTCTCAGTTTCACATCCTGCAAGTACAAAGAGGAGCAGGACAAATAGTGCGATTGCTCTTCTCATCTTTATTAAGATGCAAATTACAATTTTCAGGTTGCGTAAGCAACAGCAGCTTGCCTAAGCAACTGCATGCCGCAATCTGCTAAATCTCGGCAAAAACTTTCTCCAGCAGGGCTTTGGTAGCTAAAATCCCTTCGTCTTCTGAAAGCTCCGCGCCTTCATACTCAATACCCACATAGCCTTTGAATCCCGATTCCTTAACGATCTTCATGATCCGGAGATAGTCCATGTTGGCCTCATTTCCTTCAGCATCAAATACATTGGACTTGGCACTTACTCCCTTGGCAAAGGGCATCAGTTCTTCTATACCCAGGTATCTGTCATACTCGTAGAAGTTCCCAAAATCGGGCAGTGTACCCACATTGTCCATTCCCACCTTGGTCATCACACCTGAAAGCCATTTTCCATCGGAAGAATAACCGCCATGGTTCTCAACCACTACATTGATTCCCTTGCTGGCACCGTATTCACCCAGTTTGGAGAGTCCGTCCACTGCATTGGCAGCAACCTCTTCGGCAGTGCCTTCTCCGGCAGCATTTACACGGATGGTCTTGGCACCCAGGAAGGCAGCCACATCAACCCAGGGCTTGTGATTCTCCACAGCGGCCATACGGGCCTCGGGATCAGAATCACCCAGGTTGCCAAGTGCATCGCACATAATCAGTCCAACGGTAACCCCGGCTTCCTCACAATTGGCCTTAAACTTTGCCCAGTATTCCATATCAGCCACTTTGCTGAAATAGAAGGTATTTACCAGCTCGATGCAGTTGATTCCATATCCGGCTGCAACCTTTGGGAAGTCAAAGGGATCCAGCTCCCCTTTGAGCATTGCGTCAGGATCTTCCTCCAGCAGCCTGCCAAACTCTGCCCAGTCGGGGGCTCCACCAAAATAGGTTTTATGCAATGACCACTGGGCCAGCGAAATTTCAAAATCGGGAGTGGTTTCCACTGTTGCCGCCTCATCAGCTTCTGCTGCGGGTTTCTTTCCTGTGTTACAGGATGCGAGAAATGCTATGGCAACGGCCATGAAAAGCACTTTAGAAAGCAATTGTTTTTTCATTTTTATGGTTTTAATGTTTGGTTTTAATACGCGCCTGCAAAGGTAAGAATACTTTTCAGGGGATTCCCCTGATACTTCGCTTCTTTATCAAGAGTAACAAATTCTCATGCGAGTTGCGTGTGCGAGCCGGTATTATCCCTAATTTTAGTAAAACAATGAAAAGTACATCCCACATGAAAAAACTCATTCTTCCTGCCCTTATACTGGCCCTGTTCAGTTGTCAGACAAAAGTCATGGAACCACCTGTGCTGGCGCCTTTTTCGGGCCTTGATATCATCTGCACCAACGACTGGTGGAATCGCGCGCCCAATCCCATCCACAATGTAAAGGTTGAGCGCGACCAGGTGGTGGCCTTCGGGCTCTATACCGTGTCCAAAAATACGCTGAAGCTGAGTGCGCAGTTGTATCCCCTTTATCCGGATGAAACGCGTACAGTCAGGCTGGAAGTGGAACGCGATGGACAGTGGACGGAGATCGCCTCAGAAGAGGTGAACGACCTGGGCTGGTCAGCTCTTTTCAGAATCGAGAACTGGGATGCCACCCTCGATGTGGCTTACAGGCTCAGGCATGGGAAAAAGGCCATGTACCAGGGACTGATCCGTCACGACCCGGTGGAGAAGGAAGAGATTGTGGTGGCTGCCTTCTCCTGCAGCAGCAACAAGGACCGGGGCGACCGGGAGAGTTATGTGCGGAATGTGGAATACCTGGATCCCGATCTGATTTTCCTGGCCGGGGACCAGTCTTACGACCATACAGAACATACCGCTTCATGGCTCCTTTTTGGCTCGCAGTTCGGAGAAATGTGGCGCGACCCGTCCCTGCATCTCCATTCCCGACGATCACGATATTGGCCAGGGCAACCTCTGGGGCGAAAGCGGTAAGGTATCCTACCCCGGGCTGTGACGACGGTGGCTATACCTACCATCCCGAATATGTAAAAATGGTGGAGCGCTGCCAGACGGCCAACCTTCCCGATCCCTTCGACCCCACCCCCATCGGGCAGGGCATCGGGGTCTACTACACCAACCTCTTGCTGGGTGGGGTGGATTTTGCCATTCTGGAGGACCGGAAATTCAAAACCGGGCCCAACGGGAAAATCCCCCAGCAGGGTCCCCGGCCCGACCATATCATACGATCCCAACTACGATCCTGCTTCCATCGATGTACCCGGACTGGTTCTGCTGGGAGAACGTCAGCTGGAATTCCTTGACCAGTGGGCCACCTGGAAGGAGGGCGTGGAGATGAGGGCCGTGCTTTCTCAAACCGGTTTCTGCGGCGCTGCACACCTGCATGGAAACCAGGACAACCGGCTGCATGCCGATATGGATTCCAATGGCTGGCCCCAGACGGGACGAAAGAAAGCCCTGCAAGCCATTAAAAAAGCCAATGCCGTACATATCGGGGGTGACCAGCACCTGGCTACGGTGATCCAGCATGGCATTGAGGAATTCGGTGATGGCCCCTGGGCCTTTATTGTACCGGCCGTCAGTAAACAACTACTATAAACGCTGGTGGTGGCCCGAGGATGAGTTACCCGGTGGCAACCCCGATCCGGAGAGTCCCCTGCCCTGGACGGGCGATTTCTACGACGGAATGGGCAATCCCATCACCATGTACGCCTATGCCAATCCCGAAAATACTTCGGAGGGAGCCGGATTCGGACTGATCCGCTTCCACAAGACCCTCCACGAGGTCACCTTCGAATGCTGGCCCCGCGATGTATTTGTCCTGGAAAAGGGCGCCGCCCAGTTTCCCGGATGGCCCTTCACCATTAAGCTGGATTATAATTAGTTAAGCTTCTTCCATTCTTCAACTGCCAGGTAAACAGTATCACGAAAGACTTGTTCCATCGTTTGCTTGTAGAAGTCCTGGTCATATTCAATTTTAAGTAAAGCTTCGTCTTCTGATCCCATCGCTGCCTTCAGTGGCAAGGACATGGATGAAAGCTTTTCGATAAGTGTATCATTGCTAAGCCGATACGTCCCGTATCCATGCCACTCCGATGAATCAGGCGCTGGATCAGATGTCCACATCACATAACCATCAAAATAAATTTTATGCTGTACACCAATTTCGTCTGCATAAATAGTATCATCATCTAAGACCCAGTAGTGACCGGTGAGTTCCCAAACACCTTCTAATGGACCAGGGATTCGGACGTCTTTAGTGGAAGCACCTTCATCAGCTTGCTGAGTGCAGGCAATGCAAAAGGTAAACAGGACAAAAGGTAAAACAAATAGTTTCTTCATGGTTCTAGTTTCTTTGGATTAACAAAAGTAAAAGTAGTCTACTGCCCTTCTGGCTCATAGGAAAGCTCTTCTATGTAGTTGTAATGATAAATTTTAGGCGGTTGCAGCAGGAGCTTGCGCATTTTTGCCAGGTACTCCTGGAATTTCTCTTTATAGGCATCGGGAGTAGAATCGAAATAGTCCTGAAAGCTTTGTTGACTTTCCTGGGAATAATAGACCATGAGACCCGGCGACTGATATCCTAATCCTGCCATGGCAACCATGATGTGATCCTGAATGCCGTAACTTGCTCTCTGCTCATTGAGCCATTTAAACAGGGATACCATATCTTCCATATTTCCGGGTTTCAGATACAGCTCGATCCACCGCCCATAGGTCCAGTCGTATCCATTATGTTCAGGATTCTCAGGCATATAAAACAGCTCACTTTGCATGCTCACTGTTTTGGAATAGTGCTTTAGCATGGTCTTTTCATGAGCCACTCGCTTCTCATCTCCCCAGATTTTGAGGATTTTTTCCCACTCATCCCCGATCACATCAATATCATTCAGGGAGTTTATGGGGGTCCACCTCTCAAATACCATGGGGTCACGGGTCCATGTATAGTATGGGAAAGGGTAGTTTTCCTGCTTGCACAATTCCACCAATTCATTGCAGAGCTCCAGATATTCATCGATCATGGCAGGATTCGCTGATTCTTCCCAGCAGAACCAGTGTTGTTCATTTTTCTCTTCCTGGGCATTCAACTGCAGCAAAGAAAACAGGGCAATAACAACCAAAAGTAGGGCTGCATAAAAATGTTTTTTCATTTTACTTATTGTTTACAATATGGGCCAGTTACTGTTGAACTGCGTAAAGAGTAAGGATAAGGGTTCGTCGGTCAGGTAAGATCATCTGAACCGCCTTTAAGATCAGAGGGTTGCCATCAGAAGGGACGGCCATGTTATATATTCACAATTGTTCGCCGAAACTGGAAAAAGAGGAGATGTCAAGGAAAGGGATTGATCCCGAAAAGGAATTACAGAGGTATATACCAATGAAACTAAGCCTGAACGCCACATACAACAAATAGCTTAACTAACTGCAAGTTAAGGCATTAATTCCTGAAAGTCAATTAAATAGGGCATTTTATCCTTAGTCATCCACAGCCTGACCTACCAGCTGCCGGAATTTCCAAGCGGTTTCATCCGATGGAATATCCTGGGTTTGTTTCATTAGAATTCCAATGATCTGCTCCTCCGGATCGGCAAAGTACTGGGTATTAAAGTAACCTCCCCATTCAAATGTTCCGGCGCTGCCTCTTCCTCCCTGGGCTGCTCCCCCTTGATCGAGAACACCAAATGCCAGGCCGTAATAGGACCCTGATTCTCCCAGCAGGTCTCCCACCTGATTGGCCATGATAAGTTGAACGGTTGTCCGGCTTAGCAGCCGCTGTCCGTTAAACTCACCCTTATTCAGATACATCTGAAGGAAATTTGCATAATCCTCTGCTGTGCTGGATAGTCCTCCACCACCTGAAAAGAATCGTTTGGCACCCTTTATGGGATAATCCGGATCGTAATACGGGGTAGACGGATAAGTGATCCATTTTCCATCCACCCAGGTCTGAACAGCCACAAGCCGTTCTATTTTGGAATCGGGCAGATAAAAATAGGTGTCTTCCATTCCCAGAGGGTCAAATATCCGCTCCTTGAAAAACCTGTCCAGGGGCAGTCCCGATAGCTTTTCTATCATATATCCCAGTACATCAAGCCCCTCGCTGTAGGTGAACTTTGCACCGGGCTCATGGTGCAAAGGCAGTCTGGCAAGTTTCTTTATGTTGTATTCAATGCTTACATCCTCGGTTGTAAATGCATCAATGATCCCTGCCTTCTGATAGATCTTTCTAAAGTTATCGTCGTCGATCATTCCATAGCCGATTCCGGAGGTATGTGTCAGCAGATGGCGTATTGTTATAGGCCTGGTGGCCGGTGTAGCCGTGAATGAGGAATCGGCCTCATTGATTGACTCAAAGATCACCGCATTTTCAAATTCAGGGATGTATTTTGAAATTGGATCGTCCAGACGAAACATCCCCTCTTCCCAGAGCATCATCACTGCCGTGGATGTAATGGCCTTGGTCTGCGATGCAATCCGGAAAATATCATCCTTCTGCAGCTTCCTGTTCGCTTCCGTATCAGCCATTCCAAAGGCCTTATGATATACGATTTTTCCATTTCGGGCCACAAGAGCCACTGCTCCGGGAATCTGACCTTCCTCAATGGCTTCGTTTAACATGGCATCAATTCGCATCAAGCGCTCCTCCGACATCCCTTCATATGAGTCAGAGGGATCACCGCTCTGGGGAGAATTGTTTGTGCAGGCATTCAGCGAAAATGCGAAGATGGCAACCAGTACCAATCGGATCGAAAATGTGGTTCTCATTGTTCCTATACTTTATGTAGATTAAATGATTGTAATCCTATTTTGCTTTTTCCAGAGGAGGGTTGGTCCAATCTCCACTGAGGGCCGATTCCTCCGGACCGTACAATCTCAGGACACAATAAAAAGGTCCGTCCGGCGCCGGAAGCCAGTTGGACTCAAGCTCAGGTCCCGGCGATTCCTTCTGAATATAGAGGGTAAGAGACCCGTCCGGCCCTAGAACATAATCATCCATCATATTGGAGTTCAAGAGGTAGCGCTCAAGCGGATTATGTATGAAAAGCTGCGTCTGGCCATCATACATGCTAAGGGACCAGAAGGCCTTTACCGGGGGGAGTTCATCCTTCTGAAAAGTAAGGGTATAGTTGTTCTCACTGGTATTCAGAGGCTCACCATTCGCATCTGCGATATAAGTCGGATAGATGGCTTCAGTTCCTGAATTCCCATATAAACCCATATGTGCAGCAACCGCTCTTAAAACGTAAAAATCCGACAACTGGTAATTCTCGGACGCACTGTTTTTAAGAAATTCCCTGGTGCCAAAGATCTTTGCACTCACCAGGGGATCTGCTGTATTTACAGCAATGAATGCCTCCATCTCCTTAAAGCCTTCTTTTACGCCCTCCTCAATGGCTTCCTGTACATCTGCATCAAACAGGTTGATATCAAAACCTTCTCCCGTTCCGATACCCAGCCTGGCCAGCCTTTTCATCAGCTCAATCTCCTCTGATACCGGCTCCGCAATATCCAGCATCACATCCAGGTACTTGAATGAAGCTGCTGTAAACTGGTCCCCTTCCTTCCATTCAGGAAACACATCTGCCTGAATAGCTTCGGGAGCTTCCTTTCCCAAAAATGAACTAAGCATTTCCAGTTTGTATTCTCCCTGGATACGCTTCACATTTTCCAGGTCATTGGCATCCATCATCTGGGTTCGCACAACTACAAAGAACACTCCGGTTTCACAGGGTATCACCTGGTCAATGCCTTCCGGAGTCCTTCCCTTCCAGCCGGGCCCGGCGATCATATACTTACCTGCCTTATTCCCTGTGCTCAGGCTTCCCAGGTAAGCATAGTTATGGGTATAAACATCAATCAGCTGGAAGTGATAGAATCGTTCCGGCTCCATCTCCGGTAAGGAGAATACACAGGGCTCATTTCGGATATCCACCCAGAACATACAGTAGGGGGTATCCGAATTGGGTGTAACCACTGCTTTATCTTCCGGGGTAAACAACCTGGCAATACAGGCTAATTCGTTGAAGGGGGCTTTGAATTCAGGAGAATTCTCATCAATCACGTACATATACATGGTTTTGTAATTGACCACCAGGGGGAATCCGTATACGTAGGCTTCCTTGGCAATCTCTTTGGCTTCAGCCGGGGTCAGTTTCACCTCTGGTTTGCATGCGATCATGCTGACTGCCAGCAGAATTAGCAGCAGATAAGTAGGGCCTTTTTTCACGTTGGGGCTTTTTATGGATTAAAAATCTAAGTTAATCCATAAATCAAAAGGAGCCTATTAAAACACAGAGCAAAATCGGATGCCTCTTGCATCTCTATTTTTCGTAATGAAAGCGGCAGGAGTATACCTTCAGTTCATCATCCCCTGCTTTGTACACCAGTCGGTGCTCCTGGTCAATCCTCCTTGACCAGAGACCTGCCAGATCGTGTTTCAGCAATTCAGGTTTTCCCAGACCTTTGTTTGGGTGCCGGGCAATATCCTTTAGAAGGGCATTGATCTTTCTGATCATCCGCTTGTCGGTACTTTGCCAGTATAGGTATTCGGTCCAGGCCTGTTCACTAAAAAGAATCTTCATGGTTCCAGAAGATCTTTCTCGGAAAACCTGCCTTCCTCGAATTGCTTCATGGACTTATGCAGGCTGTCCGCGTTAGCCTTTGACGAAAGCAAATACATGGTTTCCATCAGTGAGTTGTATTCATCCAGTGAAATCATTACTGCTCCCTTTCCTTTCCCCCGGTTTATGATCAGAGTTTCAAAATCCTCCGTTACCAGGTCCAGGTAGCGCTTCATCTCCTTTCGGAAATCTGTTACGTTTGCACTTAACATGTTGCTTTTTATGTACATTATTCTGTGCAAATTTAAGGACAACATTCGTATATTACAAGGACATACAGAATACATAGTTATCCCGCCGAGAGAATCCTGAAAGAAATCCCCCAAAGTCATTTCACCGAAACCATGTATGGATATCCTGAAACATTGATATGACATTTCAATGTTTATCAGCTATACTGATCGTCCTGCTATTATTTTGCGGAAGGCTTCAACACCTGTGCTGCGAAGGGATTCTTCTCTGCCAGTACCTCATGGTTCCAGGGCGGGGAGATACATTCAATGCACCAGTGTCCGCCTTTAAGTACAGCATGCGGAGTCATCTGAAATTCATGTTTCTGGCAGCACTTCCATTTCAGGAAGGCATGCATATTGCCATCCCATGTCTCAGAAACCAGCTCTCCGCCCCTGAAAAGAGCTGCCTGCTGAAGATCTTTTATTTCCAGCTCGTCTTTCGACTCATCGTAGCCATGATCGATTTTATTATGGGGCTGTGCATGGTCCATGGAAGGCATCTCCTCATCCCAACCCGGAATCTTGTTGTATGCATCAATGGATCCGTAGAAGGCATCAATTTTCCCCTGGTCCTTGCTTTCGATCCATCCCATGGTCCCATCCGCGTGATAAGCCAGCTTTTTGAGCTTTCCACGTGTTATAGCCTCCACCAGTCTCCGGTAGGGAGGAATATATTTGGCATAACAGGCGGTGGCTTTCAGGTACCAGGGAAATTTCTTCCTCACCTCCCTGTAGTATGCTTCCAGCGTTTGTCCCCCATCCCAATGGTGGAGATAGTCGTTTAGCTTTCCCGAGTCTTCATAGAAAAGCATATGGAAATTCTTAAGTGCAAACCACCGTCGCTCCATCACCTTTCTGTAATGGATCCCCAGCATACTGTAAATTCCATCGAGTAGATCCAGGAAGGTGGTCCTGCAATGTGGCCCGCCTGAAATATTATAATATCCTCCCCAGAAATCCGAATCCTTGCTTTGCTCCAGGCAATTGACCAGGAGGCGGCCCGAATCGCGGGCAGTAATGTTCTCCATAAAGGAGTTGATGGGCTGATGGAACATGATGGGATCTATTAGGGAAAGAAGATCCGGGATCATTATAAAAGTCTGCCTTAGTGAAACCCGGTGCTTGATCCGCGATTGCATGACAGCTAATTCGCCCTTAACCTTGCTGATGGCATAGTGGTCATAGATACTGGGAGTCACAGGATCGCCAGTGCGGCCCATATGTAAAGGTGGAAGCCTGTCGCCATACTCTGCAACCGTTCCCACGTAGACCAGTCTGATATGTTCGGGGTTCTCTGCCTCTATGGCCTCCACGAGATAACGCGTGCCTCTGGCATTAACCAGATCGGCCATCTCCGGATTGCGGTCCGCCTCGGGCGAAATCAGAGCCATGGGGTGCAGGCACCAGTCAATACCCCGGCAAGCCTCCACCACGTCCTCACGCTTCAGCACATCGCCCCATACAATTTTCAGCCCGCCATCGTCAGACTTCCCGGCCTCTTGTTCAAACTTCCGGAATTTCTTCCTGTTCTTTTTCGAAGGCCGCAACAGGAGCACTATATCGTAGCGGTCGCGTTTCTCCCACAATAACTTAAAAGCCTCATATCCCATGGATCCGGAGGCCCCGGTCAGCAATACGCTTTCTTTTTCATTCATTTTTTATCTGAAATTATGCTTTCCTGGTCTTTTTTATATCGACCAGGTAAAGGACGGCTACAGCCAGGGCCGGAAGGGAAAAAATAAAGAACCCCATGTTGTCCAGGTTGAAGACAACTGAAATAACGCAGGCCAGAATAATCAGGACTGAGCCGATCAATGGCTTCCACCATAACAGGAGATAGCCAAGAAAATAGGTAAGGACAAAGGCTGTAGGATCATCGTACCAGTATATGAAGGAATGGCCAATCTCCCCGAAATAGGACAGACCCTTGTCGATGAATTCAATAACAAGTTTGGGGACGAAACTCAACACAAAAAACAGGGTCACTACAATTCCCACAATGACTTTAGCCGAAAACTTCCTCTTCTTTGTTGCCATGTTAAAAATTATTTAAGTCCAAGTTCCTCCCCTTTCTCCAGCAGAATAATGGATTCATCGATCCGCTTCCGGACCGTCTCTGCCCTTTTGGCCATATTGATCCAGATATTAAATTGCTTCTGTGCCCTGGCAGGCAAAGCAAAATAATGGTCCCTTGCCCGGGAGTTGTTCTGAAAAGCAGAGAGCAGGGCATCGGGAAGGCTTTCATCCACCTCCGGTGGCTGTATTCCTTTATCCCACATGCCGTTCTCCCTGGCCAACTCAATGGTCTTCATGCCTGGGGGCATCATCCTCCCTTCAAGGATCAGCAGCTCAACCCGTTCCTTGTTGCGGTCCGACCAGGTGCTGGTGGCTTTACGTGGAGTGAACTTTCGCATGTAAGTGGCCTCGTCGATCTTTTTCAGCAGGCTGTCCACCCATCCCATACACAGCGCTTCATCCAGCGCCTCCTGGTAGCCAAAAGGTACAGGTCCGGACCCCTTCTTACGAAAGACCAGCCAGACCACATCCTCTCGGTCATGATTTTTCCGGAGCCATGAGCTCCATTCCTCAATGCTGCCGGCCTGGAGTTTTTTCATCCAGACTAAGATAGATAAATATGAATTATTCGTTCCTGAGTGCGGAATAAATAGATTCGTTCCTGAGTGCTGAACGAGTCACCAGGTGAATCCAGAACCAGCCATTGGCCACCAGAACCAGAAGCCAGATCAGGATGGATGTGAAAGAAGTTCCCGTATGGGCATTCAAAATGGAGGGCAGGGTAGCCACAATGGCTGTTACAAATCCTGTACCGATGCCCATGAGCAGAAGGAACATATACTCTCTTACCACCAGCTTGCGAATCTCTTTCCGCCCATATCCCACTGCCTTGAGCAGGGCAATCTCCCGGCTGCGCTCCATCACACTTCTCCAGAGCACCACCACCAGTCCAAAGGTTCCAAGCAGTAAGCCAAGAGCTCCCAGCACCATAAAGATGGAGAGGTAAGCATTGGTCACCGAATTGAACTCGGCCAGACGGTCGGCCGTAAGCTCCATATCCCAACCCAGGTCGCGCATTCCCCTTCCAAGTTCCGATTGGATCATGGCTGTATCTGCCATCGCTCCTTCGACCAGGAAGATATGCGTTCCGCTGCTCTCAGGAAATTGTTCCAGGAAGCGCCTGTCTGCAATGAGCACATTGCCCTGGAATATGGATGGGGCCAGTCCCCCGATCAGCAGGAGGTCCATCTGCTCCCCATTGGAATTAATATAGTGAAGGGTATCCCCTACGGCAAGTCCCAGCCCCCACTTAATTACCGTTTCATCGGCAATGGCCGGTATCAATCCACCGCTTAGCTCCTGTTCAAGAGAGAGCCATGGTTGTTCTTCATCCAGGTAGGTGGTGCGGGTCACAAAGGAAAACCTTCCTTCCAGCCTGGCCGGATCGACACCCAGCACCTGGGGATTTACAATTTTGTTCAGGTTCAGACAACTGGCATCGTCTCCATCGGCCCTGCGCAACTGTACAAAAGAGTAGCCATCGCTCAATCCAAATTCATATTGCACACCGGGATCGTTGAGCTGTTTAAGGACCGGCGCTGTGGATTCCGCATAATACAGAAATCCCCCGGTACCACTGCCCGCATCTTCCGCATTGGAAAAGAGATCCTTCCGGTTGCTTCCTGTGGAGATAACCAGGAAGGCCCCAATAGCAAAGAGAATCACAATGCTCATGCTCCTGGTCAGGTTCCTTCGGGCGTTCCTGCTACTCATCAGCCGTAGGTCCATGACTCTCTTTTTTCCGGTAGAGGGGCTCTGGAGGTGCCAGTAGAAAAAGAGTATTGCCGAAATCAGCAGCAATCCCCCTGCACCAAAGAAGAGGGCTACATTGACCACCTCCATCCTGATGAACTGTGATACAATCAAAGCAAGTGCAATCAAGCCGGTGCTTATGGTTACCCAGCCGATAATCTTTCGAAGGGATGCAGCGGGAAGCCTTTGAGCAGAGTCCTTCTTTTTATGTGCACTGATGGAACGCTTCAGCTTGCGGTTCATGGGAAACCAAAGGGCCAGGAAAGCGATCAACAGGGTCAGAAGCAATCCAATGAGGAGGGTGGAAATCCGGATATCCATATGCATCATTTCGGTGCGAACCACATCGCTCCAGATTCCGTTCATGGCCAAAAAGACCAGTTTGTTATAAAGTACCGACAGGAACACGCCTGCCAGGGAGCCTGCCAGGGCAACCAGCATGCTTTCGCCCAGGGTGATTCGGCGTATGGTCTTCAGTGGTATACCCATCACCACCAGGGTTCTGAGCTGTTCACTGCGGCTCTCTATATTCAGCAGGAACAAGAGGACCGTGAGTATCACAGCTGCCAGCAGCAGGAAAAAACTGAGTCCTCCAAAGAGCTCACTGAAATCCACTCCGCTCCCCGCAGCCTCGTAGCCTTTGGTCCTTGTAGCCTCCAGGGTAAAACCGAGCATTCCCGGATCGATCTGTTCCATCAGGGAACTCTCCAGGGAAGCCATGGTCAGGCCCTCTCCCAGGGGATAACGAAATGAGGTGTAGGTTCCGAATCGGTTTTTCCAGAGTTCTTCTCCCTGCTCCACGGAGATAAAAGCTTTGGGAATACCGCCATATTCATCCCAGTAATCTTCATCCTTATCCCTGATACTTTCCAGAGATATGGGCACCCCGGTATTCCAGTCACGGCAGTTGCCCACATCGGATAGTCCGGGCAGATCGGGCATCAGGTTACCATCGCCATACCTGCCCTCCAGTGGCACAATGGAGTGAATCACAAAGGGGGCAGCGGTATCAGTCAGTTCGCGCAGGAGACCTACCATAAAATAGCTCAATTGCAGGGTATCCCCCACCGAAGCCGACAGATCATCGGCAAGCCATTCATTGATGATAATCTCTCCTGGTTTCAGTATCTGCGACGGAAGTGTAGATACAAAGGAGTAAGGTGTAGCACCCTGAAGTGTTTCGAAACGGTTCACAAAATAGGTAAGGATCCCTTCACTTCCGGTCCGTACATCAAAGAGCGGTCCCGACAGAACATCATCTATAAATACTCTGTCGCTGGTGACTTCCACTTGCTGGAGCTCCTCCAGCATGCTTAGTTTCAGTCCGGCATCGGCAGCGGAAAACTCTCCCTGTATTGCCTCCCAGATTTCTTCGCTGCTGGTCTGTTCATCTGCCTGGAGTAACATGACGTTGACCCTTCCGGAAAAATCCATCAGCTTCTCCAGATGACTTAATGATATAAAAATATTAAAAGGAGCTGTTTGGCTTACCTTTAGATTAAAGCGTCCCATCTCCGGGTCATCCGCCACATCTTTTATGGTGGCCCTGAGGGTAACCACGCTTTCGGCATCGGAGACAAAGGGTGCATTCAGGGGGATCAGGCTTGCTTTTTCGATCCTCAGCAGAAGCTCATCGCCCGCCTCCGCACTCAACCTGTTGGCCAGGTTGCGGCTGATAATGATCGAATCGCCCGACAGCTTACTGTAATAGCCTTCCAAACCCGCCAGCCTGTCAAAACCGGGTTCAACACCCAGAACCTGGATGTGATTCATCCGGCGGGCTCCGCCATCGGCCACGGCACTTCCCTCCTGCAGGAGTATGGAAGATACCGGGATCTGCAGCCTGTTTTCAACTCTTTCCGAAAGTTCCTTTGTAAAATAACGGTCGCCCGCTTTCAGCACGTGGCTGATCTCTCCCAGGCGATGCTCCACAATCCGGTTCAGGCTGTACTCCACCGAATCACCAACCACCAGGGCCCCTGTAAGTACTGCTCCACTTATGGCCACGCCGAGAGCCAGCAAGAGGTTTTTCCTGGTGTAATAGCGAAGGTTGTTGAATATGAATTTAAGGACCGTCATGAGCCTGATAAGGTGGGTCAGATTTGGTGCAGTTTGCCGTCCCGGATCTCCAGGGTTCTTTCCATTCGTCGCGCCAGTTCAATGGAGTGGGTCACTACCATCAGGGTCAGACCATCCTCCTTGTTCAGTTCCAGCAGCAGGTCGGCCATGTTCTCCACATTTTTGCTGTCGAGGGCCCCGGTGGGTTCATCGGCCAACAGGATGGAGGGCGAGTTGATCATTGCCCTCACTACAGCCGCACGCTGACACTCACCCCCGGAGAGGATCCCTGGCAGTTTATTCCTGAATTCCCAGATTCCAACCCTTTTCATCAGGGCCTCGGCCCTTTCAGTACTCCTGGTGCGGGAGATTCTGTCCGATTTTACCAGGGTAGGGATTAATACATTTTCCAGGAGAGTGCATTGGGGTAGCAGGTGGTGGAACTGGAATACAAATCCTATCTGCCTGTTCCTGTACAGATCAATTTCCTGGCTGGTATAGCCTGTAATATCCTGCTCACGAAACACCACCCTGCCTTCATCGGGACTATCGAGGCCTCCCACCAGGTTAAGCAGGGTTGTTTTTCCTGAACCGGATGGTCCGAGAATAGCGATTCCCTCTCCCTCCTTTACCTTCAGGGAGAGATCATTCAGCACCGGACGATAACTTGAATCATCGGGGTTGCCAAAGCCTTTATTGATATGTTCCAGGGATAAAAGCGTCATAGGGTACTGATTTTAGCTGTTCTCTTTTTTGGTGCCGCTGGCATTATAGTTCCTGATGGCACTCTCGTAGACCTCCACCATTCGCTCGGCCTGCACATCGATATGGAAATGTTTATCCACTCCCTCTGTTCCCGGCCCTGCTCAGGCGATCCATCTCTTTCGGATCGGATAAAAGATTTTCAAGTGCCAGTGCCAGCGCTTCGGGAGTGTTCTCCTGATAGATGACACCACCTCCGGCAAGTTCCACAATCTCCGGAAAAGCCCCCAGGGCCGGCTGTACCACAGGGATTCCTGAAACCATACATTCCAGGAGGTAGATGCCGAAAGCCTCACCATTCCGAACCGGTACCGAAACCACAGACACCTTCTCCAGGTACTCCCTGAGTCCCTGCTCCTCAAAATCCTCATGAAATTCCACCTGCTTCTGAAGTCCATTCTCCCGGATGCGGCTTCTGATATCGGCAAGGAATTTTTTATCGTCTCCTGTGGATCCACCTGTGAGCACCAGGTTCACGTCTTCAAATCCCTCCTTCTGCTTCAGCAGAATAAAGGCATCCACCAGAATATCCAGGCCATTTTCATGACACATGCGGCTTACATAGCCTATATTGCGTTTCTTCTCTGCCACCGGTTTAAAGGTGTAATCGGCCGGGTCCACTCCAATATGGACAGATGCCACCTTTTTATCCGGCAGGGACATCTTGTCCTTCATCACCACCGCATAATAATCACTTACAGAGATGAACTTTGCCACATCTTCGGCCTTGGTGGACATCAGTTTCCAGACACTTTCCGCGGCTGAAGGTTTCATCACATCGACCCAAACATCTTCATCCTGCAGGGAACAGATTACCGGTACCTGCATGCGCTCACCCAACTGGTGAGCCAGGCCAAGCAGAAGTGCATTGGAGAGGTGAATCACATCGGGATCACAGTTCTCCACAATCCAGTCGATCATCTTCTGCAGTTCTTCCTTCTGTTGTCCCTCTTCACCAAGCAACATGGAGATGGTCATCTCTTCCAGTCCCTTGGCCCGGGTAGAACCGGCAAATTTGGAAGCCAGTTTCAACATGGGCTTGGAGTTCAGTGCACGATCGACCCAGCCCGGGGCCTTTCTGAATATGGGAAAGAGCTGCTTCATATAGATGCTGATGGCACCGTAGAAGACCGGGATCTCCCTGCTAAGATCATGTTCATCGGCAAAGAGCGGCAGGTACATGGGCAGCTTTCGTACCATGTGATTGGACTTCCGCATTGCTTCCACATACTTGGCGTCGCGAAGACAGTTGCCGCAGTAAAAACTTCCCCCGGAACCCGGGATAATATGCATTATATTCATTTGATATCCTTTCTATTTTTTTCCAAAACAATAAAGCCGGCCGTCATCGCCAGCCACATAGATCCGGTTGTCTACCACAGCCGGATTGGCATAAACAGAGGTCCCCAGCTCATAGGTCCACTCCAGTTTGCCGCTCCTGCGGTCCAGTAAAAACAGGTCGCCGCGCATGCTTGCAACCAGCACCTGGTTCCCGACAACCACCGGTGAAGCATCCACCGGTCCACCGGTGTTATACTTCCAAACCAGTTTTCCGTCCTTTTTGTTCAGACAGTAAACAAATTTATCCTGGTTCCCGATAAAAATATGATCTCCGTAAATGGCCGGGGAGCCGATAAAGGGCAAATTGGCCTCCTTGTTCTGAAATTCCCAGGCCACCTTTTCACCAAGCAGATCCACCGACATAAAGAAACCATCGTAATCGCCCACATAGGCATAATTGCCATCGATGCCGGCCGAACTGGCCACGTAGGTGGAGACAGACATGCTGGCTCGCACCTTGCCGGTGATTGCATCCACCATATGGATAAAGCCATCACATCCTCCGAAAACGGCCATCCCGCTGTAGAGTGCACAGGAGCCATTGATAAAATTATTAGTCTCATACTTCCACAGTCCCTTTCCACTTGCCGGATCAACCCCATGCAGGTAGTAATCATAACTCCCCACCAGGATTACACTCTTATCTCCCTTTTTGTAGAAAGCAGGCGAACCCATGATCATATTGTCGGTCTGGTAGGTCCATTTGATGGCACCTGTCTTCAGATCGACCGCATAGAGGGTCCCATCCAGGTTCCCCACATATACAATCCCGTCCACTATCAGTGCCGGAGCCTCAATGCTGTAACCCACACTTATTTTCCATTTCAGGGTGCCTTCAGAGCTAATTCCATATAGTGCGCCATCCAGGGTACCCACCACAATGATCCCGTCACAAGCCACCGGGGCAGCCTTAATCGCATCCTGTGCATTGAAGTTCCACAGAAGGGCCGGTTTGTTGGGGATGGATGCAGTGCTGACCCCATTGAGTTTGGAATCGCCCCTGAAGTTCCCCCAGCAAGTACCTGTCTGGGCATGGAGCATGGCACCTGATCCCGAAGCAATAATAAGTGCCAGCAGAAATTGTATAAAAGTGATTTTGTTCCTCATGCTTACATGCTTGTTTATATTTTTTCCACTTTTCGGCTGATGGCTCCCGTCGGACAGGCATCGGCCACTTCCAGCGCCACTTTTTTCAATCCGGATGCAATAGTCTCATTAAAGGGAACTCCTACCACCACTTCAAATCCCCTGCCAATAAAGGTCATTCCGTAATCTTCCTTGTACTTTGCAGTGAGCCGGACACAGATCCCGCATTTGATGCATTTAGAGGGTTCATAGATTACTTCATCGTGTTGTACCTGCTTGGTACAGAGCTGACGGGCCTCCGATTTAAAGCGTTTCTGATCGGCTCCATAGGCATCGGAATAGAGCCGGAGTCTGCAAGAATGCAGATCGCGGCAATCGCAATGAAGGCAACGGGCCGCCTCCTGTTTCACCTGTTCCAGGCTCAGGCCTTCCTCCTTCTTAGCCGGTTCCAGCCTCTGACCTTCCACCGATTCCTTCAGGTATTCTCCATACTCAGCCGGAACAAGTTTTCCAAAGCGGGAGTTAAAGAGAAAGACTTCTCCTTTTACCGGCTGCTCCCTTAGAAACTGATCCACGCTAAAGGCCGCCTCCTTGCCCTGTCCAAGAACACGAATGGCCATTTTGGAGGGTTTCAGGGCACTCCCCACCACAAAAACAGCACTGTCGCCCACCCGGTATGTGTCCCCATGGGCTTCAACCCCTTTGGGGTGCATGGGCAGGCCCCATTCGCTTATGCCGCTTTCTCCTTTTCCTGTGGCTACCACAACAGCGTCACTGCTCTTCTGCAATTCGCCGAAGAGCCTGGCATCCACTTCTGTCCCCAGGCTGAATTCCACGCCCAGGGCTGCAATCTGATCTATTTCCTGCTGCCTGACAGCTGCGGGCAGCTCATCTTCACTTACTTCCTTACAAAGGCTCCCCCCGGCTTCCTTATTGCGATCGATCACCCGGCAATGATGTCCCGACAGGGCCAGGTGGTAGGCAGCTGCAAGTCCGGCCGGACCCGCACCAATAATGACGACTTTTTTGCCGCTATCCTTTTCCTTCTCAGGTTTCCAGGAGCTGTCAGCAGCCAGGTCCTGGTCACCCGCGAAGCGTTTCAGGAGACAGATGGAGACCGGCTCATCAATAGATTTCCGGCGACAGGCGCCCTCACAGGGGGCCGGACAGATCCGGCCAAGGATGGCGGGAAGAGCAATATCTTTCTTTACTACGACCAGGGCCTCCTGGTATTTTCCCCGGGCCAGCAGGCGGTTCATCAGGGGAATATCCATATGGGCCGGACAGGTCACCTGGCAGGGCGCTTCACAATCGCCCACATGTTCACTGAGTAGTAGTTCCAGGGCACTCTTCCGGGCCTCCCGGACCTCATCGTCCATGCTGATAATGTCCATGCCCTCCGTTGCCTCCAGCGAGCAGGACGGAATAATCTTCCCGCTCTTGCGCTCCTTAACCACGCATACCATGCAGGAAGTAAAGCGCTCTTCATCTTTCATATAGCACATGGAAGGCACCTCCATGCCCATATCCCGGATTACCTCCATAAGCACGCTGCCCGCGGCAACCTCCACTTCCCTGTTATCTATCTTTATTTTTACCACTGGCTCTTCCTTTACCACTTACTCACTAACATACTAACTTTCTGACTACCTGACAATAACTGCATTTTCGGGACAAACCTGCCTGCAGCCATCACACTGAATACATAATTCGTTGTCCACCTCATGCTTCTCATGGGGTTTAAATGCTATGGCATCTGTGGGACAATCCTGGGCACAGAGGGTACACCCGATACAGTCGTCTGTGATTTCATATTTGATCAGCGCCTTGCATTTCCCGGCCGGACATTCCCCCCGGATATGCGCCTCGTATTCCTCCCTGAAATAAGCCAGGGTGGATAAAATGGGATTGGGTGCTGTTCCACAGAGGGCACAGAGGCTCCCCTTTTTGGTCCAGTGGGCCAGATCCTCCAGGTTCTGAAGGTCCTTTTCTGTCCCCTTCCCCTCGGTAATCTTCTCCAGGATCTCCAGCATCCGCTTGGTTCCTATGCGCCCGAAGCTGCACTTTCCGCAGGACTCACTCTGGGTAAATGTCAAAAAGTAACGGGCTATATCGACCATGCAATCGGCATCGTCCAGGACCACCAGTCCCCCGCTTCCCATCATGGCTCCAACCTCTTTCAGGGATTCAAAGTCGATGGGCGTATCGGATTTCCAGGACGGAACACATCCCCCTGAAGGTCCGCCGATCTGTACGGCTTTAAATTCCCGGCCTCCTGCAACCCCACCTCCGATTTCCTCAACCACCTCCCGAATGGTCATTCCCATGGGTACCTCAATGAGTCCGCCCCGCGCCACTTTCCCGGCCAGTGCAAAAACTTTGGTTCCCCGTGAGGATTCTGTCCCCACACGGTTAAATGAAGCCGCACCATTTTTCATGATATAGGAGATCTGGGCAAAGGTCTCCGTATTATTGATCAAAGTGGGAGCTCCCCACAGGCCTTTTACTGCCGGGTAGGGTGGCCTGATCCTGGGAAATCCCCGTTTCCCTTCGATGGACTCCATCAGGGCGGTCTCTTCGCCACATACAAAGGCACCGGCCCCCTGGTATACGGTCAGATCAAAATCAAATCCGCTTCCCATAATATCCTTTCCCAGGTAGCCCTGTTCCCTGCATATTTCCAATGCCTGCAGGATGCGGCTTACTGCCAGGGGATACTCGGCCCTGATATAGAGGATGCCTTCCCTGGCTCCAATGGCATATCCTGCAGCTACCATTCCCTCAATAATCCGGTAGGGGTAGGACTCCAGCAGCATCCGGTCCATAAAGGCACCCGGATCGCCCTCGTCGCCATTACATATGATATATTTTACATCGCCCGGCTGTTCGGCCACCATCTTCCACTTACTTCCGGAAGGAAATCCGCCACCTCCCCTTCCACGAATTCCACTTTCAATAATCTCCTCAACCACCTGGGCGGGTTTCATCTCTTTCAGCACCCGTGCCAGCCCTTTAAATCCATCCCTGCTCTTGTACTCCTCCACATCGATGGGATTGATGATTCCCCGGAACTCGGTCGCCATGGGAATCTGCTTATCCAGGAACAGGGAAACATGCTTCTCTCTTACATCAAGTGCGTAGCGGTCCACGCCTGTCCACCGGCTATCGTCCCTGATGGTATCGGCCAGATTCAGCAGCTTACCGGATAGTCTTTTCAATAATCCCTCAGGCTGAAAGTGCTCCTGTACAATCTGGTCCACATCGGCCGCCTTCACCTTTGAATAGAGTGTGGGCTCCCCATTGGCCGGGACAATCTCCACCAGGGGGACCTGGTGACACATGCCCACACAACCCACATGTTTCAGTTTTACATTCAAACCGTTCCGGTCGATGGTGTCCTTAACCGCATCCCGGATTTCATCACTTCCACTGGCCACACAGCAGGAGCCCAGTCCGATGCGGATTTCTCCCTTCACCTCACCGCCATCGGCCAATCTGTATTTTTTCTTCCCTGTACTATCTTTCTGACTTTCAAAATCGGCCAGCACAGAAGCCACCTGGGAGGTACTCACATGTCCGTATGTAAGCTGGTCAATTTGCACAACCGGAGCCAGGGTGCAACATCCCAGGCAGTTGACCTTCTCAATGGTATACTTCCTGTTTTCAGTGGTATCCTCTTCCTCACCCAGTCCCAGCTCCCGCTTCATGGCATCGTAGACCTGGCCGGCTCCCTTCACATGGCAGGCAGTACCCACGCATACCTTGATCATATGCTGACCGGCAGGAGTAAACCTGAACTGGGAGTAAAAGCTGGCCACACCCACAATCTGGGCCGGAGTGATCTCTGAAATCTCACAGACCCTGCGCAGCGCTTCCTCGGGAAGGTAATTGTACTTCTCCTGGATGGCCTGCAATACCGGGATCACAGCTTTCTGAGTTCCTCCCTCCTGCTGCACTATGGCATCTATATCTTTTATTTCTATCTCCACTATTTTCCTATGCAATACAGGTTCTCTTCACCCCTGATGTAAATCATTCCATCGGCCATTGCCGGCACGGCATATCCACCTTCACCCAGCGCAGGTTCAGCAACAATGGTTCCTGTAGCATCTGCCTTCAGGATATGGCACACGCCCCCCATATCAAGGATATAGAGTTTTCCATCTGCGATGATTGGTGAGGAGTAGAATCCATCATTAAATTCCTTTTCAAATTTCTTCTCGCCGGTAAGTGCGTCATAACAGACCAGCACTCCATAGCTTGTAGCCGTGAAGAGCAGACCGTTATAGGCAACCGGACTGGATGCCTCGGCCAGGTATTCATCATTTTCCCAGGTATATTCTGCTCCTGCTTTGGGCTCAATGGCCACAAGCCTGGCATACTCGTTGGTGGCAAATACCAGTCCGCTCCCATAAGCAACGGAGGCCCCTACCTCGCCCATCATGGCCTCCACTTTCCAGAGCTCGGCACCTGTTTCCAGGTCATGTCCCGACACATAGGGATCCGAAGTGGTAACTATCTGGATTTTTCCATCCACCTCGATCAGGACGGGCGATGCCCAGGAGACACGCACCGGGCGTTCCACATCCCAGATGGTCTCACCTGTGGCGGTATTGAGGGCCAGCATTCTGCCACTTGTACTGGTATCATACTGAACCACCACCTTATTCCCCCAGACCTGGAGTGATGAGGAGTGTCCGTAATGGTTTCTGGGTACTCCCAGGTTCCGGCCCCATACCTTATTGCCCTCCATGTCGAAGGCTATTACATCGCCGGTTGCAAAGATGGCATATACTCTGTTGCCATCCACCGCCATGGTGGGAGCTGCCAATCCGGTATCTTCGGTTACCCTGGGTGGCGATGCCGGAGAGCCAGGGATTCCAGTGACCTCCTTTTCCCACAGAAGCTGCCCGGTAAGCCGGTTATAACAACTTACAGTTCTGGATTGATTATCTCCACCTGAAATAAATATTTTATCCCCCCAGATAACGGGTGAGCTAAAGCCGTGTTTTGAAAATGCCACTTTCCATTTGATATTCTCACCGGTGGATCCGTTCCATGCAACAGGAATATTCTTGCGCTCCGAAACACCCTGTCCCATATATCCCCTGAAGGTGGCATGATTCTTTTTGAAATCCTCCCTGTTGAAGCTAACCCGGGCAGTGGCAGGCTGTGCCTGATTTGCCCGGGTGGTATTATTTGCCGAATTATTCGTCTCCACACCAGCTGCTTCGCCAGTCTCAAGCGCTTCCTCAGTTCCGGTGGAGTCACTCTCCAAACCTTCGGCAGGAGCATCAGAAGGAGATACGGGAAAAACTTCAATCACTTCCACATCGCCCGTTTCCTGGCCCACAACTTCCGTCACACCCATCTCCTGGTATTCCTTCAGGTAGTCGTTAGTCAGGAAACCAGCCACCAGCGAAAGACCCAGGATCAGGCCGCCGGACATCATCAGCCAGTACTGTGCATTGGCCCGGGCCCTCAATAACTCTTCTGTTACTTTTTCAGGCTCCTCGATACGTGCCCGCAAATCAGTATATACCTTAAGAGAAGCAGCCAGGACGATGCCCCCGATCAATAGCAGCCAGGTACCGGTTTTTACCTGCCAGCGACTGGTAAAGTAAGCCTTACGGGCCAGCAGGTCGAAGCTTCGGATCTCCTCCTTCAGTTCCTCGTTTCCCGGTTCGTTGGACAGTCGCTCCACCAGTACTTCGATGGTTTTACTCTCCAGGGGCTCATGCTGCTTCATGTGCCAGAAGTTCAGGATCAGCAGCAAGGCAACCACCCCGCAAAAGATCCCGGAGATCAGTGCTGACCTGTGGGCCAGCTTAATTTTTTGTTCCCGATCCATATTTGATATCATCATGATCTAATAACTATTAACTGCTAATCATTAACTTTATTTTCAACCGGACAATAGTCCATGCACCTGCCACAGGAAAAACAATCTCCCTTATGCGGTTCGTAATCTTCCCTGCGGCGGAAAACCACCTGGTTCATCAGGGTAATGCCCAATGCCAGCCCAATAAATCCACCCATAAGCATGCCTCCCACTCTGAATTTCTCCCTGATTACAGCGGCCTGCTCCACCAGCTGCTCAAAGGTTTCTCCCGATTCCAGGAAGGCCTGGATATCAAGATTCTCCTCATCGTCTCTTAGCTCGGGGTTGCTGATCATTAACTCGGCCAGGTAGACATCGGAATGAACCCGGCTTAAAAAGATATGCGCCTTGGCACCGATCCAGCCACCTGCAACAGTCAGCACAGGTATCAGTGCGATATAAAGGATAAATTTGTTCAGGTTCTTCCTTGCCACCTCAGGTGCTCTGTAGCTCTGTTCTACCGGCACCTCGATGGCGTCGAAGGGACAGGAGCCCTCGCAGAGTTTGCATTTGATGCATTCCGACGGGGTGATGCTCAGGTGCCATTTTGAAAATTTTGACATCCATCCCAGCAATACTCCGTAGGGACAGAAGATACGACAATAGGGCCTGGCATAAAACATGCCCAGGAAGAGAAAGGTGATGCCCAGAAAGATCATCAGGAAGGGACCGTCCATCCGGAAAATTCCCACAAAGGGATCGTAACGACAAATGATAAAATCACTGCCGGTGGCAGCAAACAGCACCGAGAGCGCCAGGTAGATTACCGGGATAAAGCCAAGGGTCTTCCTGATCCAGCTGGGAATGGAGACCGCATTTATTACGATCAGATCCTGTATGGCCCCCAGGGGACAGGCCGATGCGCAGAACACACGGCCGAAAAAGAGGGCAAAGAGCAGGGGCAGGACAAAGAAGATCAGTGCCGTTATAGAAATTGCATAGCCCGGATCGAAGATGGAAAGGGCCACATTCTGAATGGCCCCGATGGAGCAGATGCAGCCATCGCGATAGAATCCAAAATAAATGAGCGAAAAAACAGAGAGCCACAAAAGGCCCCTCCTGGATCGCTTCTTAATGGCCAGCCAGGATGCCAGGGAAAGAACCGCCAGCAGAACCAGCACATCAAAATACTCCAGAGCCATGGCCCTGGGCTCGGGCTGGGTGGGATCGGGTTGCAGATAACCTGAATCAAACTCGGGCTTGGGGAAGCGTTGCTGCGCATGCAGGTAGCTGCCGGTAAGCACTATCAGGGTAAAAATAAAGAGTAGAATGCGGGGTGTTTTCTTGATCATATCAGCCTTCCTCCTCCTTAATAAAGTCACCCTTGATCTTATATGGCTCGCTGACTGCTACCCGGCTGATGGCATCGGAGGGACACATGGAGGCGATGGAGCACTGGTTGCAGTTGAGACAAAGGTCATGGCGGATCTGCAGATGCAATGAACCATTTCCGAACGAGGCACACCCTTTCACACATTTGGCACAACCAATACAGAGCTCCTCATCGATAATATATTCAAAATAGGGCTCTTCGATAAAGCGGCGCTGTATAGCTGCAGTGGGACAGAGCTGGTTCTCGGCTCCGGTTTGAAGTTTTGCCCCCGGTTTGAAGTAGCCACCGCAAAGATCACAGTAGCCGCAAAGGGCGTAGGCATGTATACACTTAACAGCGGAGTCTGCCTTGACACATTCGGTGGCACATCTTCCGCACTGGGTACACTTGAAGGGATCGATCTGCCAAACATAGTCTTTCCCTGAGGCAGAGCGCTTCAGTGAAAATGCTGCGGTGCCCACCACGGAAACACCCAGGGCAAGCCTGACCCCATTGTTAATGAAGTCCCTGCGGTTATAGGCTTTATCCCGTTTCTTATCTTTCTTATCCATCTTGACGCTCTGTTTCAGCTTCAGGCAACTGGCACTTCGAAAGTTTCCCGCAGCTCCTGCACTGGAAGTTTAGCGAACACTGGTTCTCCCGCACCACCTGTTTGCGCGATACCAGGATGCCGCTTACAATGGCGAGTCCCCCGAGCAGGAAATACCTGCCTGTTAGCTCAATAAATCTCTTTCTGTTCATTCTGCTAGCTCAATAGGTTCAAAAACCCGCACCATATCTTTATCAAAATCCAGTGCGTAGATCACATTATTCTCATCGGCACACACCTCCGGGGCCTTTGCTTCCTCCCCGCCAAAAAGGTCTGGTGATGCCACCACGCTTTTTAGCTGTCCACTCTGATCATAGATCTTTATTCGTACAATCCCCTTCTCACTGGTAACAAAGGAGCCATCTTCCAGGGTGGTTATGCGGGCTGGATTGCAGCAGCCCAGGAAACCATCGATTTCGAAAGAGATGTTCTCCCAGAAACCCCGCATACGACCATCATCGCTATAATTCTCCAGGGCATGTTTGCCCGGGTTGACCACCCATAATTCCCCAAAACTATTCACGGCCAGATCAAAATTGGCACTGGGTACTATAAAACCATGTCCAGCCTCCGATTCTGCCTTCCCCTCAAACTGTCCGCTCAGCTCACCCTCTCTGTCGAAAATTACAATCCTCCGGTTACCTGCATCGGCAGCATAGATAAGATCCCCTTTGATGGCCAGGTTGGTTAACACGGTGCGCTCCCCCATATCGGCCCACTGCTGCAGGAGTTCTCCCTCATGATTGTATTTTGCCACATAGCTGCCAAAGCCTATGAAAATATGCTGATCGTCAACCTCCAGACAGGTGGCCCCGGGGAGGATTTCGTGCATGGTGGCCGGGGTGCCATCCAGCGGCAACACCACCAGGGATGAATTTCCCGAAACATAGAGTATATTCTCATGGAGGCTCATGTCGGAGGAGATCATCAATCCCAATGAAAAATTCCGTGTCTCTTTATGAGAGATAAGCTCTTTATCAACCTCCCTGTACTGATCAACTTCCAGGGCATAGGGATTCTCACCCCGGCGGTCGGGACGGTTCCCAAAGAAATCAACCAGAATGACTCCCAGGATGATCCCCACGATCACCAGTATCACTATTGTTAAGCCTCGCTTCTTCATAATACAGTTTCCTTTAGCATTATTTCACTGTCGCTCTGCAGCCATATCCAGGCAGACCATTGTTTTGGAGTCGCGCATCACCAGGTAGCCATCAGCGATGGCAATGGGGCCCCAGGCGTCGTGTCCCTCCAGTACCCTGTAACTATCCAGCTCCAGGTATTCCCTGGTACTGGGTTCTACAATGGTCAGGGTGGCATCGTCACTGACGATAAAGAGTTTGTTATCGGCAATCATATAGGGACCCAGTCCAAAACGCTTGTCCTGTCCGCTCGACCAGACTACCTCTTTAAAATTATCGGGATGAACGCAAATCAGCTGGTTCCGTAAGGGGCCTGCATCTTTGGGAAGGATTCCCAGGAAATGACCGTTAAACTCCACAGGGGTTTGCTGCTCACAGGCCAGTCCGTCTTTAGGCAAATATTCATCCACTACCTCCACACCAAAGGCTCCGCCGGATGCAGATAACTGTAAAACCATGGCCCCTGCACCGTAGCCCGCTGTCAGGTATACCTTTCCGTCGGGCATGCAGACCGGTGTGGGTGCTACCACCTGGTGATTCCATGCACCTGTTTCCCAGAGGATGGTTCCGGCATCGGGACCGTCGGCTGCAACAGCAAAAACACCCCCATAGGCACTGTATACATACATCTTTCGTCCACCAAACTCGTAAGGGACCACCGAGGAGTGCGACATCTGCCAGTTTTGAACATTGGGTGTTTCCCACAGGACCTCACCTGTCTCCAGGTCAAGGGCCACCATAAGCGTACTACCCCCGGTGGCAATAATAGCTTTCCCCTCGTCGATCAGGGGACACTGGCCCGTATACCAGAGGGGGATCTCAGATCCATATTCCTTTTCCACATTCAATCCCCAGTTAAAGGAACCATCGCTTCGGTTCACACACATCACATGGCTGCGCGGACCAATGGTCAGAATGTAATCCTCAGTGACCGCCGGAACCGTGCGCGACATGCCATGATTCCGTTTCAGGTTAATCTTATATCCCCGTACCCAGAGCTCTTCGCCTGTCTCCAGAGCATAGGCCCTCAGGAGATCGGCCCGCTTCTCTTCGTCGTAATCCATGACATATACAACTCCCTTATAGATCGCGGCACCGGCATGTCCCTCCCCCAGAGGCACGGTCCACTTCACTATGGGTCCTCCTTCCGGAAATTTCTCAATCAGCGAAACAGTAGAGCGACTCACGTTGTCGAAATGCTCTCCGCGAAAACGGGGCCAGGTCTCCGTAAGATCAGTCTCCAGGCTGGCCATGGTCTCCCCGTAAGCCCCTATATCAATGTCGGCCACAATCCCGCCTTCACCGCGATTATCCAGACCGGGTTGGGTTGTTATTAAATCCCGAACCGGGTCCTTTGCAAGCCACCAGCCCAGTGAGATTACTCCCCCCAGAACCAGCAACACAGTCACCATATTTACCCTGTTCAATCTCAACCTTCTATCCCATTAACTCATTAACTCACTAACCCATTAACTTACTAACCCCACTAACTTTTTATATCATACACATACAACACTTCTCCGTGCCTCACAAACAGCTTCTTATTAAAGATGGCCATATGCGCCCAGTAGGGGCCGGACCTGCTCTCCAGACGAAAGGAAGAGATCAGTTTAAATCCTTCGGGGGAGGGCTCCAGAAGTCCAATATGTCCCTGTTTCTCTTCAAAAATATAGAGCAGACCATCGGCATAGATAATGGAGCCCTTGTTGTGCCAGGTCTCTTCCCACATCTTCTTCCCGGTTTCCCACTCCTGGCATACCCAATTGCCGTTTCCATTGTTGATCCAGTTGGCACCGTAAATATAGCCGTCCAGAAGCACAAAGCCCCCGTGATGAACATCCAATTCACCATTATGCCATTTCACTTCCGCTGATTTTCCATCTTCAGAAAGTTGCAGCATGACCGACTGGGCATTATATCCGGAGGTGGTAAAAATCTCGCCATTGTAATAGAGGGGTGTATTGGTATTGTTTCGTCGCCCATCAAATCCGTACTCCGTAGTGAGATCAACAGTCCAGTATATCTCCCCTGTTTCGGGATCCACTGCCAGGATATCTTCGCTGGAGTGGATCAGGACCATCCTGGTGCCATTATGCTCAACAAGCACAGGTGAGACATAAGAGCGGACACCTCCCACGGGCTCTGATTCCCACAGGAGGGAACCATCCTTTTTGTCCAGGGCCACCACTGCGGTACGTTCCCCGGTCGGTGAGGAAATCACCGCCTTATCTGTCAATAAAAGTGATTCTGTCATCCCCCATCGATGGAATTCTCCTTCAAACTCCTGGTGGGTGTTCTTTTGCCATATGATCTCTCCGGACCCTGCATCCATGCAAACCACAGTTCCCAATCCACCCATGATGTAAATTCGTCCGTCCTCAATGGTAGGTGTGCTCCGGGTTTCAGGAAAGGACTGATCCCAGGCAGAGCCATAGACTGTTTCCCAGAGGATGTTCCCCTGCATATCCAGCTTGGTCAGCACATCCTGCTCACCCCTCATGCCGCTTATAAAGATCATCTCATCCACCACCATAGGCGACGAATACCCCTTGCCCAATCCTTCTATCCTCAAAAGCAGCTCAGGGCCATCCTCCGGCCAGCTCTTCAACAAGCCCGTATCGGGATATTTCCCATCCCTCTTGTCTCCCCGCCACTGCCCATCCTGGGCCTCTAACTCCAGTCCTGACAATAACAAACCCATTATACACATGCTCAACCAGGCCTTCATATATCTTTCTATCTTCATACTATCTATCTACTTTGACTGCTTTTTGTACTAAAGTTTAATATCATATGCTATCAATGCATCCCCGTGCCTTACCAGCAAGACCTGGTTAAAGATGGTAGGCCTCGCCCAGTGGGGACCCGCACCTTCGCTAACCCGGAAAGAACTAATTACTTTAAACTCCTCAGGATCGGGCTTCACCAGGGCCATATGTCCCTGTTTCTCTTCATAGATATAAAGCATCCCATCGGCATAAATAATGGGACCCTTGTTATGAAAATCTTCCACCCACTTTATCTCCCCGGTATCCCAGTTCATGCAGACCCATTTCCCGCTGTTCCGGCCGGTAAAATTGGAACCGTAAAGAAAACCATCTACCAGGACGACCCCCATGTTCTGGTTATCGAAGGTCCGGTCCTTGTATTTTTCAGTCACCGAATTCCCGTCGGGGGCAATCTCCAGCATCACAGAAGGCACATCCCAGCCGTTTGAGATCCACAAACAGGAGTCCTTGTAGGCAGGTGTATTGGTAAATATGGTGGTGTTCTCATTTTTTTCATTCAGGAAATTATAGTGGTAATCCCACAGGATCTTCCCGTTTTCGGGATCCACACCGATCATATGCGTCTGTGTGGAAGCTATTACATACTTTTTCCCACAGTGTTCGATCAGGATGGGAGACATATTTGAACGGGTGGCTCCTATGGATTTTGATTTCCAGACCAGCTCGCCGGTCATTTTATCCAGGGCAATCACCTGGGTACTTTCACCGGCCGGAGTAGTAATGATATGATCCCCCACAAGCAGAACTGATTCAGACACCCCAAACATATCCCAGCGTGAATTATACACCTCATGAATATCAACGCTCCAAATCACCTCTCCGCTTGTGGCATGGAAGCACACCATCAGGTCCTTTCCGCTTAATACATAGACCCGGTCTCCTTCCACAGTAGGAGTGCTTCTTGTTTCGGGGAAGGATTGGTCCCAGCAGGGTCCAATGGATTTCTGCCACAAAATGCTACCCTGCAGGTCCATGGCCGTCAGGTACTCAAATGAATCTTTGATCCCGGTTACATAAATCATCTGGCTGGTCGCCACTGCCGAGGAAAAGCCTCTTCCAAGGTTTTTGGTCACAAAAAGAACTTCGGGTCCGTCTTCCGGCCACTCTTTCAGCAACATGGTATCGGGGTAGATCCCATCCCTGTTTGGGCCCCTCCATTGCACATCCTGGGCACCAAGCTCCAATCTGAAAGCACACAGCAACAAGAAACACGATACGAATATTACTCTGGTCATACTCCCAATCATGTGAACTATTTAACCTTATATGCCACCAGTGCCCTGCCATGTCTTACATAGAGCACTCCATCGTAGATGACCGGATGTGCCCAGTGCTGTTCCGAGCCCAGGGCCACCTTGGTTTTGCTTACTACCTTAAATCCAGACGGATCGGGAGCAACCAGGGCCAGTTCGCCGCGTTGACTGTAGCAGTATAACATGCCGTCGGCATAAATTACCACGCCATGTCCAATCTCCTGGGAAGTGTAAAGTTCCTCACCGGTCTGCCAGTCGAGACAAGACCAGAGCCGGCTGTCGCCCGAGCCATAGATGTAACCATCCACCAGGACGGCACCACCCATGCGGCTATCCATATTTTTTTGTTTCCAAAGTTGTTTAACCGAGCTTCCATCGGCAGAAAGTTCCAGCATGCCACCACCCGATCCGTAACCGCTCAGGTAGTATATCATGCCTTCATGATAGATGGGGGTATTGGGGTGAACCGACCACTCGTTTTGATGGTAATGACTCCAGAGCATCTTGCCCGTGGTGGCATCAAATCCCATAATGTTGGATTCGGAATGGGTGGCCAGCATCTTCCTTCCATTATGCACAAACAACAGGGGAGTGCAGTATGCAGTCAGCTGACCTTTACCGGGGGAACTCCAGATCAGATCGCCTGTGTGGCGATTCAGCGCCACAAGATTATTCTTCTTTCCACCAGGAGTAATGTAGATAACCTTTCCGTCAACCACAGGTGTTTCATTCATTCCCCACTGGATATTGGACCCGTCGAAATCCTTAGTAAGATCCTTGGACCAAAGAATATTCCCGCTTTCATTTTCGAAGCAAAACAGTTTTCCCATGCCGCTTAAGAGGTAGATCTTATCCCCTGCAATCGTAGGTGTGCCCCGTGTGCCATACCAGCTCTCATAGAATTCTTGTCCATATTCCTTTTTGTAAACCAGCTTTCCGTTCAGATCGAATTTAAAAAGGTATCCGGTTTCACTGATCATGCCAGTGGTAAAGACAAAGCCCTGATCAACGATGGCTGAGGAGTGTCCCTGTCCAAGCTCCTCAAAGGACCAGAGGATCTGAGGGCCGCCGGCGGGCCATTGCTTTAATAATCCGGTTTCGGGATAGTGACCATCACCACTGGGGCCTCTCCACCGGGTGGGTACCTGTGTAAATCCATCACTTAGTAGTGTACATATGCTTATCAGGAGAATTAATCGTTTCATTTTCTTTACATTTAGGTGCTACTTTCTGCTTTTCATGCCAAAAATAGCACTAATCACCTTGAATCAACGGTCTCTAAAGCCTTTCGGCACTTATTCAGAATGAATCTATTGAGTGGTATTTCTTAAGCTTAACTGGCTGTTTTTCCAGCATTTAAAAATTGACTATTTAGCCGCCCTCCTCTCCAATTATGTATCACTACCGTAACTCATTTGGATTATAAGCGTAATATATTATAAATTTGGCTTTTAATTTAAAAACATAATAAAAGCCGGATTACCCAATAATCATTTATTTAGAACGGAATGACGACTAAGACACATTATGCTGTGATTGCAGGAGAACTAGCCCCCGGCAGCAGGGTCTCCGATGAACAGTTCAGCAAAATCCCTGATCTGATCAGGGCATCATTCCAGGCGGTAAACCGGTTGGTCCCGGAGGAGAGCAAATTAAAATATGAGATCATCAGGATGGATGAATTTCTTGCTCTTTCTAAATCGCCTGTTCACTCCATGCGCTCGGTGATCATGCTTTTCAGTGCTTTCCGCTTCCTCTCTTATAAGGAGCTTTCGGAGCGCCTGGAGCTGAGAATTTGTGAGGGAATCGGGCCTGTGGAATTTGCACAGGATCATTTAAGAGAATCGGATGGAACAGCATTTCGCGCTGCAGCAAACTCTATAGGGAAGATGAAACGGAATCAGAGGATCTCCATTACATCGCCTCTAAAAGCCCTGAACGAAGAGTTTGCACTTAGTTGCCGCTTTATGGACATTCTGATTCACGACTGGTCCGATGAACAGGCCGAGGCCCTGTTTCTGGCCCTGACCGGAAAGAACCAGATGGAAATTAGTCAGCTCCTTGGAATTTCACAGCCGGCTGTAAACCGCAGGTTAAAAGCCGGGCACTATGATACGGTTCGCCAGTTTATCAATCGTTTTGAACAACTCCTTAATACCGGAAGTCAGATATGAGAATTATACACTGGATCGTACTGGCCCTTGTGATTTTCCTGGCAACCTGGTTTATATACCAGACCAGGGAAACCCAGCCCAGAATCGATACCACCATCGACCTGAACTGGAAATTCAACCTGGGCGATCCAGCGGGCGCATCTCAGCCGGGATACAATGACTCCAACTGGCGCTTTCTATCGCTGCCCCACGACTGGATGATTGAACAGCCGGTGGAAGAGAATAATCCCTCAGGTACGGCAGGCGGCTTCTATCCGGGTGGAGTTGGATGGTATCGGAAGACCATTGACCTTTCAGAGTATGACAATAAAGAGCAGTTCTACCTTCTTTTTGAAGGTGTTATGAGGAATGCAGATGTCTACTTTAACGGAAGTCATCTTGGCAAGCAGGCTTATGGATATTCCAGTTTTTACTATGATATCAGCGAACTTGTCCGTCAGGATACCGTCAACGTGATTGCAGTCAGAACCGATTGCAGCAACGTGCCTGTGGATCGCTGGTATTCAGGCGGAGGCATTTACCGCCATGTAAGACTGATTACAACCTCTTCGCTTCATATGCAGGTCTGGGGAGAGGCTGTTAGCTCCACCATCGACAGCAGTGGTCGGGCCCGGCTTGATATAGCACTTGAATTTAAAAACAACAGCAGGAAAAACAGGCGTTTCGAAATCTGGTACGATATTGTAGGACCAGATGGGAAACTGGTGGCCGATGGTAAAAGTAGTGAATATCTGGACCGAAAAAGCGAGGGCCGGAGCTCCCGGTCATTTACCATTGAAGATCCCCTGCTCTGGTCGCCCGACACCCCCGATTTATATACCGTTCATTGCTTCCTGAAGGACAGAAATAATAAGCTTGACCAGGTAAGTATACAGCATGGCATCCGGACAGCTGAATTTGATCCGAACAAAGGCTTTGTGCTTAACGGAGAAAAATTGATTCTGAAGGGGGTATGTTTGCATCACGATGGCGGGGAACTGGGAGCAGCGGTACCGTTGGAGAGCTGGAAACGAAGGTTTAAGGTTTTAAAAGAACTGGGAGTAAATGCCCTTCGACTGGCACACAATCCACATGCCCCGGAGGTACTTGATCTTTGCGATCGCATGGGTTTCCTGGTAATTGATGAAATGTATGATAAATGGGAGCAGCCCTGGACGGGTTCCGCTGAAGATCTGAGCCTGGAGGAAAGCTGGCAAAACGATCTGTCGAATTTCATACGGCGTGACAGGAACCATCCTTCAGTGATCCTCTGGAGTCTGGGCAACGAAACCCTGGAGCAACTTTATATCCCGGGCGACGGTGTGGCCTGGTACACTAAAATGAAGGAGCATGTGCATTCCATCGATTCAAGCAGGATGGTCACCGCGGCACTGCATCCAGGCGATGACAATGGTTTTTATGAGGTCCCCTCGAGCCTTATGCATGTGTCTCCTGTTGTATCCTATAACTACCGGAGCGACTTATTCAGAAGCTGGCATGTGCAGTACCCCGAGCTGGTGTTTATTGCCAGCGAAACCAGGGCATATGGAAAACAAAGAAAAGAGGATTACCAGGTGGTCGACTATACCGATAACTCCTGGAATGATATGGATTATTTCGTGGCCGGCCAGTTTATCTGGGCAGGCATTGACTACCTGGGCGAATCGGGAGGATGGCCCAATCGCGGATGGAAAACCGGATTGATGGAAAGCAATGGCTTTATTAAACCCCATGCCTGGTATATCGCATCGCGGTACAGGGAAGACCCCCTGGTAAAACTTACTGTCAAAGATTCCCTGCTTGCCGATTCGCTGAATCAGCTCACCAGCTGGCAAACAAAGTGGGAAGGAGCTCCACTGGTGGATCACTGGAGTTTCGGGAACGATGCCCGGGATAAAGAAGTTGTAGTCTTTACAAACTGCAAGCGGGTGGAGATCCAACTGAACAACAGACTTATCCATACCCTGAACAAAAATGCCTTTCCTGATGGTGTGATCAAGGCAAGGGTTCCCTACGAAAGTGGCGAACTGGTGGCTCATGCATACTACCTGGACGAAGACGGTGAACAACAGCAGGTTTCTGATACCCTCAATTCATCTTACGCTCCCTATGCCCTTGCCATGAATTCCGATCGTCGCCAGGTGGAAGGCAACAGTCGGATCGTGCATATTACCACAAGTGTGGTAGACAGTACCGGAGAACTCAATCCACATAGCAGGCACATGGTCAACTATGATTTGGACGGACCTGGCAGGATCAGGGTAATTGATAATGGCGATCTGGCCGATCAGACCCCATACGGTTCAAGTTCAAAAGAGATCCGGAAGGGTAAGCAACTACTGATTCTCCAGGCCGGTGGCGAACCGGGCGATCTGATTTTAAGTGCAAGTGCTGAGGGACTTAAACCTTCCAGCGTAAAAATCAAATCAAACAAATAAACAGTCATCATGGATAAACGATTCGGCCCCACAGTGGTATTGATCCTGGTGATCTTCTTCATCCTGGTATATGCTGGCAGCCTGGTAACTGTGTTTATTAAAGAGGGACTGGGAGTTTTCTGGACCCTGGTGTTGCTGATTGTTCCCCTGGTAATTATTATCGCATTGATTAGCGTTTATATTGAACGCATCAAGGAGATCGACGAGGAAGAAAAGGATGATCTCAACCGATACTAAACTTCTTCTCCAGGATCTCTCCGTCCTTTAACCTGTAAGTGGTTGAGACATTGGAATCCGTATCGAGATCGTCAAGGATAAATTCCCTTCCCGGAAAGGAAGCGGTTGCTTCTGTCACCTTGCTCACCACATGGTCGCTCGAGTGCATAATAATGGTGGCCGAATAAATCTTACCTCCCCCAGGCTTGAAAACATAATCGGTATACTGTTCCATCCCAAATGTATGGTGGACATGAAGCTGAAGTTCCTCTTCAAGGACTTCAACTGATTTGATACTGATGGCTCTCATGTGTATAAATTTAGTAAATTAAACACAAATTTGAAGCCATATGGATAAGATGATCCCATTCTACAATACCGAGAACATTCCCGGTCAGAAGTATGAGCTGATTGGCATAGTAAAAGGGTCCATGATCCAGTCCAAACACCTGGGCAGGGATATTGGGAACGCACTGAAATCGGTTGTGGGAGGAGAGCTCAGGGGCTACTCAGAAATGCTTAACGAAGCCAGGGCCATAGCCACAAAAAGGATGATGCAGGAAGCCGAAAGCCTGAATGCCGATGCTGTGGTTAACATACGTTATACCACCAGTACAATCATGCAGGGTGCCGCAGAGATCCTGGTCTATGGAACAGCTGTGAGATTCGTTTAAAGCGCTTGCTATTTTGCGGCCTTGATGCCAAAGGTGATGGTAGTCCCTTCGCCAGAACTGCTTTCAACCCGCATCCATCCATTGTTGGTCTGCACAATCTCCTGGCAAATTTGTAATCCCAGTCCGGATCCCTTCTCCCCCCTGGTGCCGTCGGTGGAAACATAGGATTTAGAATCAAACAATTTTTTCAGATTCGCATCTGGTATGCCTATCCCTGTATCACGGATCGAGATAACCACCTCCCCGTTCCATTTCTTCGAAGAGATATAGATGCTTCCCTTCTCGGGTGTAAACTTCATGGCATTGCTCACCAGGTTCCTGATTACAATATAGAGCTGGTCCCTGTCGGCCTCAACAAAATGTTCCTCGCTAACATACACTTCAACCTTCAGTTTCTTCTCTTTCAACCCTACATTAATCAGTTCCAGGCTCTCATCTATCAGATCCTTTACTTTAATCCTCACCAGTGTTGCTTTCAGTTTCCCGGTCTGTGACCTTCCCCATACCAGCAAGTTATCCAGCAGATTATAAGTTACCTCCGATGAATTGGCCATCATTTTTAAGAGCTCATCCCTGTCCTTTGCATCAATATCGGGATTGTCGATAAGCATCTCCAGGGCTTGCAGATTATACCCGATTGGCGCCCTCACATCGTGACCAATAATGGCAAAAAGCCTGTTCCTTGCATTCATGGCTTCCACCAGGTCACGGTTGGTGGACTCAAGTATAAGCTTCTGACGCTCCAGCTCGGTGGAAACCGCCTGCAATTCGGTGGTTCGTTCCTCCACCAGATCTTCCAGGTTATTCTTTACAAGACTCACCTCTTCTGTAAGTTTCTGGGCCTTTTTCTGCAGGTAGTTTGATTTGTCGGCAAAGATGTAGGCATATACCAGCAGGTAGACAAACATGGTGTAGTGGACCACCAGGGTCGTTTCGATCACATCAATCTCATTCAACATGTCGTTGAGGGTACCAAAGAACAGGACCAGCAAACCCAGTGTATAAGCGGGAGCATGACTTCTTCCACGTCTCCATGCCAGGATAATCACATAGAGAAAAATTATGCTGACCACGAGGAAGAAACCAAAGAAAACGGGAAAAGTGAAGGAAAAGAGACTGATGGGTGAGACCACCACAATTGCAATGAAAACAGAAGATACCCACAAAGAAATCCTGTAAATCAACTGGGGAAACTCTATGGGAAAGATCGACCGGATCATCAGGATAAAGAAAGGGGCAAAAAAGTATATATTGAGATAGTCCAAACGGGCCATAGTAAGTCCATTCAGATTCAGCGTCTCAATCACGGGGAGTTCAACAATCATCATTACCCGCAGAGCCATCAGGAAACAGAGCAGGGAGAAATAGAGTCTGTAATGTTCTGTACGTATAAGGTAAAGACCCAGGAAATAGATCCCAATGATCAGAAATGCCCCGATCAGAAAATGCCCCCTGAAAAGCTCCTTTTGTCTGGCCTCCTGCATCTGGCTAACTTTACCAACAGTTAGCCCCCCAACGATACCACTAACTCTGTTCTCGAAATTGGAGACCCTGATCAACAGCTCCACTTCCTTATCATTCACGGTTCCGATTACCAGGGGCCGGCTGTATCTGACCACCGTCTGGTATTTATTTACACCGGGAAATCCAAGATAATCGACGACCTTCCCATTTAAAAAATACCCTGAAGCCGAATAAACATCCTTAATTCTGAAAGCCAGTTCATCCACTCTGTCGGGCAAGAGAATACGCAGCCTGTAGGTGGCAAATCCGTAACGTGTTACTTCGGGATGTTCTTTTCTCAAATGGGTCCATGTGCCGGGAACTTTTGCATAGATCATTTCCCCGCTATCCTCTTCCACTGCCGGATTAAGCATCTGGCTCCAGTAGAATTCATACTCTCCCTTCAACTCCACCGGACCAAAGGCATTAAAGTCATATCCCCTCAGATCCAGAACTCCTTTTTCGACCAGGGGTTCCTGCTGCGCTTGAAGACTCGAAAGCGCACATAAAGTAAAAACAAACAGATATGTTACGTTCTGAATCCTCATGGCTAAATGATGGGATAAAGTTATGCTTTTTTCCGTTTAAGCAAACCCGAAATTACCAGAGAAAGGGTAATAATAAACATCCCTGCGATTGTAAGTGCCTGTGGTTGCTCCGCAGGTAAAATTATCCAGCTGAATACTGCTCCAAACATCGGGATCAGAAATTTCCAGAGGTTCAGGTCAGAAACCTTAATCTCAGGCCTTTTTAATAGAATAATCCAGATAGAAATGGCTATGGCCGAAAGCAGGCTTAACCAGGTCAGAGAAACAAAATAGATTGGGGGCTTTGGGTCAAAATGAAGTCCCTCCAAAGGAATAGAGAATAAAAAGAGAGCTGCCCCTCCAAGTATCATTGAAGATGAGCTGATTACCAGAGGAGGTACCATCCCCTTTTCTCTGACCACCAGTACATTTGAAAAGCCCGAGAGCAGATTAATTCCAAGCATTAACAGGATTCCGGCAATAGCGATTTGACCCGTGGCCGATTGGGGATCCTTTCCAAAACTAACCAGGATCACTCCGGCGATGCCCAGCAGGATCACCAGTGTTTTGGAAAGTGTCATACGGTCGCCAGGCATAATGAAATTTGCCACCATTGCAATAAATAGTGGCTGCGATCCAATCACGATTGCAGCTACAGCTGCCGGGATCATATTGATGCCCGTGTAAAACATGGTATACTGAAGAAAGGTCTGCAGGAAGGCAAACAGCAGGATTAGCTTCAGGTTACCTCGAACGATGCTGAAGTAGCCCGGATTGATCCTGTAGGCAAGCGGGAACACAAGCACTCCCGCTATGAAAAACCGGGTACCCGCAAACTGCAGGGGGGTGGCATATTCAAGACCTATCTTGACTCCCGCAAATGCAGTTGACCAGAGCAAACATGAGAGGATCGCCAGCAGTGCGGTATTGAGCCTGGAGTGCGCCATAAAGTCAGGCTAGAAGTCGTCCCCAAGTGCAAAAACCGGTTTTCTCTTCATCCAGCGGCCACGAGTAAAATCGGGGAAATCCTGTACAGCCCCGTTGTTCTCTATGGATAATTCAGATAGTGGAGTGATGGCACTCCAGGCAGCAGCATCATAGGCATCAAGGGGAGCCTCCAGCTTCCTTTTAACAATTTCAACAAAGGCATTATCCACAAAGAAATCCATCCCCCCATGCCCGCTTCCTTCAGCATATGCACCGTGCTTCTTCCAAAGCGGATGATCGTACTTCTCCAGGTATGTATCCATCTCCTCCCAGTTATGTGCCGGGCTTACATCCTCCACGTAGATCCGTTTGGTATGGGAATCAAATTCGGTCAGTCCGGCCGATCCCTGAACCCTGAAGCCCAATGAATAGGGACGGGGTGAATTGCAATCGTGGGTCACGATAATGCTTTCTCCATTGGTGGTCTCGATGGTGGATGTGATAACATCGCCCTGCTTCCACTTCAAAGAGGCATTGGGATGATGAGGGCCACCCTCGGGGTGATTCACAATATAGCGGTTCAGACCAAGGGCTTTGGTAGCAGTGGATGTCAATGCTGAGAAGCGGTTGCCACGATTGATATCAAACATGCTTGCAATGGGTCCGACCCCATGGGTGGGATAGACATCCCCGTTCCTGTGAAGGGAGTGCTCGGTGCGCCAGGCTGATTCAGAAATTCCCTTCTCGCCAAACTCCACACCCGGGCCATAGGCAGTGATTCCATCATTGAATTTTACACCCCGCAAATCGTGCTGGTATCCGCAACGTGCATGCAGCAATTCACCGAACAGTCCTTCCCTGACCATCTGCATTACAGCCATTACATCTCTGCGGTAACAGACATTCTCCAGGATCATCACCGGCACACCGGTCTCCTCGTATGTATTTACCAGATCCCAGCATTCCTCAAGGGTATTGGCAGCACTTACCTCAACGCCTGCATATTTGCCGGCACGCATGGCATCGACCGCCATCCGGGTGTGCCAGAGCCAGGGTGTAGCTATAATAACCCCATCCATATCGCTTCGCTGAAGCATATCCCTGTAGGCATATGAATCACCACTGTAAACTTCGGCCTTTTGATGGCCATGCTTGTTAATCAGAGCCTGCGCTTTCTCCAGTGCATCAGGATCCAGGTCACAAATGGCCGGGACAATCACATCATCCCTCATTAACAGGTTATTCAGGTGGTTCCTGCCACGTAAACCAACTCCAATAAATCCAATGCGGGCCTTTTCGGTAACTGCCTTCCCAAAAACAGGGAAAGGCAATGCGGCTGCGGCTCCTAAAACAGCACCTGTTCTGATAAAATCGCGTCGTTGCATAGTCTATTTTTTCAATGGTGAAATCATATAACTGTAGGCCATGGGCTCGGCCCGCAGCACGTATTCTGCATGTGTCCGGGCACCCCAGGAGTTGTCCCCCCCCACACCCATCTGTTTCCAGTCCACATTCAGGAAGACCTTTTCGGACCTTTGAAGGTCGATGGTATGAGCCCCGTCACGTACTTCCCTGTCCAGTTGATCCTGGGAATAGTGCAAAGCCGAAAAATCGATGGATGGTGATCCTTTGATCATGATGCCGTTCCCCTTCCCATCGGAGAGCGTCAGCCAACGCACCTCGGTTTTGTTCCCGTTTTCTCCATTGGTTATATAGGGAACATACTGCTCGTCCACACTGCTGCTATATAAGCCAACATGAGAGGAATGATTTCGATCGATATAATTCTCATGAGGACCCCGGCCAAAATACTCCAGCTTATTAAAACCTTCAGGAACTACCATGCTCATCCCAAATCGGGGTACTTCAGGGAAATTATCCTTTGAGGGAGTGAATTCCACACTAACCAGGATTTCGCCAAGTGAATTAAAATGGTAAGCGACCTTATAGTTGGAAGCATTCTCCGGATGGATATACTCCGCAACCAGGATTACCGCACTATCGAGCTGAATCGGGACAAGTGTCTGAAGGGTCAGTTCTTCCCCGAAAGTCTTCCACATGGCGCAACGCCTGATCATGCTATTCCCAAAATCGTTCTCAATGGGTGCCCTCCAGAAGTTGGGTTCAGGACCTGCTGAAATAAGTTCTGTGTCATTTATTATATATGAACTCATCTTCCCGGTCGATCTGTCAAACTGGATTTCTCCTCCCGGCACCTGAACAGTCAGGACCAATTTAGTCTCCACAAATGATACCTCCCCTGTCCCTTTGTTTGCAAATGCATCCTGGCAGATACTTAAGGCGGCACCCGGATTTAAAGCGAACTGACTGCCTGCCACTTCATGTCCGGCTGGCACCAGGGGCGCCTTTTCCCTGCTTACTGCAGCCAGGTTGAGAAAATACTCTTTAGAAGGATCTTCCACACCCTTGTCTATTCCAAGGTCAATGTAAGCGAACATGCCTGGTGCCACATCAGGCAGGCCGATCACCCCCGATTCAACTACCAGCCCTTCTGCGCTAAGTTCCCACTTCAGATCAAACTCTTTCAGGGAGATAAAATCATACTTATTACTCACCTTGATTCTTCCCTGGTTCAGGGGTACTGCTTCAAAACCCACATACTGATAGGCCCTTTTCACCTCAAAGATGGATGGATGGATGGTCCGGTCGGGGAAGACAACTCCATTCAGACAAAAGGACCCATCGTTATGCACATCTTCGGGTTCAAAATCGCCTCCATAGGCCCAGTATTTTGTACCATCATCTGAGGTCTGCGCAATTCCCTGGTCCACCCAGTCCCAGATAAATCCACCCTGGAGCTGCTCATATTTATCAATAACCTCCCAGTAATCCATGATGTTCCCGTTGCTATTGCCCATGGCATGGACATATTCGCACTGGATCAGGGGTTTGTCAGGATGGCTCTCCACGTACTTTACCATATCGTGGATGCGCATGTACATGGGACAGAAAATATCGGTATTCCTTCCGCTTACGGACCTTTCATACTGAACCGGCCGGCTCTGATCACGCTGCTTGATCCAGTCGTAGGTGGCATCGAAACAGACACCATCGCCTGCTTCATTACCCAGGGACCATATGATCACTGAAGGATGGTTCTTATCCCGTTCCACCATACGAATGGTACGATCGAGGTGTGACTTCATAAACATGGGGTTGTTCCCCAGAGTTCGATCGGGCCTGTATCCCATTCCATGTGATTCAATATTGGCCTCGTCTATCACATAGAGTCCGTACTGATCGCACAACTCATACCAGCGTGGATCGTTGGGGTAGTGACTGGTCCGAACCGCATTCACATTGTATAGTTTCATTAACTCAATATCCTTCAACATCATCTCCTCGCTAACCACATGCCCTTCAAATTCGTCATGCTCATGCCGGTTAACCCCTTTGAGGGTGACCGCCTTTCCATTGACCAGTAGTTTGCCGTATTTGATTTCTGAGGTCCGGAACCCAACTCTTGAGGAGAGATGCTCCAGGCTATTTCCTTCACCATCTTTGAGTGTCAGTACCAGGGTATAGAGCTCAGGAGTTTCAGCCGACCAGGGCCTTACATCTTCCACCAGGTCCTTAAAAGAAGCTTTTAAAACATCTTCATCAGCCTTTTCCAGCTTCAATTCTTTTGACCACAGCTTTTCCCCGGTACCCGGAATCAGGCTGGCATCGATGGTATAGGAACCCTTTGCCTCCCCGGTAAGGGTTCGCACCTCCACATCAAGCTCCAGCAATCCGCTTTTATAATCACCTGTCAGCCCGGCCTTACAGAAATAATCATGAATATGAATACCAGGCCTTGCTTCCAGGTATACCTCCCTTTCGATCCCGCTTATTCGCCAGAAATCCTGGCATTCCAGCCATGAGCCATCGGACCAGCGGTACACTTCAAGGGCTAGCTTATTTTCACCTTCAGTCAAATAGGAGGTGATATTAAACTCCGCGGGGGTTTTGCTGCCCTGACTGTAACCTACCTTCTTACCATTTATCCACAGGTAGAAAGCTGATTTTACAGCCCCGAAATGAAGATAGATCTGCTTTCCACTCCATTGGGCAGGCAGATTAAAGCTCCTTCGGTAGGAACCTACCGGATTATTATCGGTGGGAATCTCCGGCGGATTGGGATTAAGCGTCCACTCATGAGGAGTATTTGAGTAGATGGGAATTCCATAGCCTTTCATCTCCCAGTTGGAGGGAACCTCTATTTGATCCCAGTCAGAATCTTTGAAATTTGTTTTATAAAAATTGACCGGCCGGGCACCCGGGTTCTCCGAGAAATGAAATTTCCATATGCCATTCAATGTCATATAGTTGTCCGACGCGTCCTTCTTCCCTACGATGGCCTGATCGAAAGAATCAAAGGAAAATCTTGTTGCATGTGCATCCTCACGGTTTACCTGCACCACATCAGGATCTTGCCATTCGGGAAGCTTTTGTGCAAAGGTGCCGGGTATTGACAAAGAACAGAACAAAAGGGAAATTGAAAAGAGTTTCATTGAAGGAAGGTTAATGGGTAATGGTTAGTGGTTAGTGGATCAGGGATTTTTGGTCCAGAGCGATTCGGGATAAATACCTTCGTCCACAAGATCACGGATGGCTTTCAGCACTACGGGCTTATCCTCCTGGTAGGTCACACCAAACCACGAGTCGGGAGTCTGCAGCACAGTCATCTTCGATTTTTCTGCCGTAATTAAATTGTTCACCACATAGGGAATATAGATTTCCGCTTTTGGATTATTCGCATTCGTTTTCAGGAAGCCCTTAAAATCCTCTTCTATATGAGAAAAGAAATCGGGGGTAAAACCGAAGAGGTTCATGGAGACAGTTGTCAGGGGATTGAGCGAATGAACCGATGCATCCTCCTCTTCGTATACGATTCCACCATCCTTCATATATACCTTGGTGCGTTCCACCATACCGGTCAGATATCCCTTCTGATCCACCTGGCAAACTCCTCTTGCAACCGAGCCATGTTTCGAGACCGTTTTCCGGAGCTCAAATCCGACCATGCAATAGTGCCCGGGGGCCTCTTTTGAAGTTTGCGCCAGGAAATGATTCATGATTTTATATGATTTCCTGCCATAATAATCATCCGCATTGATTACAGCAAATGGTTCATGGATGACGTCTTTCGCCATTAGTACGGCATGGGCGGTTCCCCATGGCTTTTCCCGGTCCTGTGGAACCTTAAACCCCGTTGGAAGATTGTCAAGTGACTGAATCACATAGTCTACCCGAAGATGTGAAGGGAACTTTTTGATATAGTTTGTTTTAAAATCCTCTTCCATCTGGGGAGAGATCACAAAGACAAATTGTTCGAAGCCTGCGTGAAGAGCATCATAAATGGAGTAGTCGGTAATGGTTTCGCCCGATGGCCCAAAAGCGTCAACTTGTTTCATTCCGCCGTAGCGACTTCCCATCCCTGCAGCCAGGATTAAAAGTGTGGTATGCATATTGATTAAGGTATTACAAATGAATGATTGGGTAAATGTACTTATCCATTATTAGCTTTCCAATAGTCGATATACTGATAAATAATTTGTCATAATTAAGAAAAGATTAATTTTATGGCCATCTCTTTGAAATAACTAAACTTCAAAATATCCTGTAATGAGCAATTCAAGCACAAACAAAGTCGGACCAGTGGTCCCCTTAATGATTGTTGGCGTCGTATTTTTTATGATTGGTTTTGGTGTAGGTATCAGTGGGTTCCTTACTCCTGCCCTGCGTTCAGCTTTCGATCTGACCACCGGTCAATCCTACCTGGTTACTGCTGCAATTTTCTCTGCATTTGTGATTTTTGGCCGTCCGACAGGTTGGGTCATTAAAAAAATCGGTTACCGGAGGGCAATGATGATCGCCTTTTTCATTATGGCTCTCGGCATGTGGCTGTTTGTACCCTCCTCCAAAGCCATAAGCTTCCCGCTCTTCCTGGTAGCCCTTTTTGTTGGTGGAATGGGAAACACTCTTTTGCAGGGGGCAGTTAACCCCTATATCACTATCATTGGACCTCTTGATACTGCCGCTGTTCGTATGAGCCTCATGGGCATCATGAATAAAATGGCCTGGTGGATGGCTCCCCTGTTCCTGGGACTGTTTATTGATCTTTCCAAAGTTGAGGTAAACGATATTATCATGCCCTTCTATATAGTTACCGGGATCATGATCATACTGGGTGTCTTTGTCTATTTTGCCCCGCTTCCCGAGGTCAAGGCCGAAGGTGAAGACGAGGAAGATGCTGCTGCAGAGTCTTCATATGCTGCAGGAAAGACAAGCATCTGGCAATTTCCTCACCTCCTGCTTGGTGTTTTTACCCTCTTCCTGTATGTGGGTATTGAGACCCTTCCCATGGCATCCATTATTGATTTTGCCAGGGCAACCTTCGGAGATGTTCCCAACCTGGAAGGCTACTCCAAGTTTGTGACCATTGGTTTGGTGGCCGGATATATTTTTGGTGTGATCGCCATCCCAAGATTCGTCTCCCAGCAAAAAGCACTTATAGCTTTTGCCATCCTGGGTGTGGGCTCAACCCTGCTCCTGATTTACCTGCCGGCTCAGTACGCCTTCTATGCCTTGCTTTTTGCAAGTTTCTCCAACTCTTTGATGTGGCCCGCCATCTGGCCCCTGGCCATGAAAGACCTGGGTAAATTTACCAAGGTGGGAGCTTCCTTCCTGGTCATGGCTATTGTAGGTGGTGCAGTTATTCCCCTTATTTTCGGGACCATTGTGGATGCCGTGAAAACCACAGAACAGGCCTTGGTTGCAAACTATCAGACAGCCTACTGGATCATGGTACCCTGCTATGTGTTCATCCTCTATTTTGCTATTTCAGGACATAAAATCAGAACTAAATAACAATGAGTAAATTATATATAGGTGTAGATATCGGTGGCACTTCCATTGTAGCCGCCAGGTTTTCGGCAAGTGAACAGTTGGATCGCACGGAGGTACCTACGGGTGCAGATCGTCCGGCTGTAGAAATCATGGAATCGCTTTATGAAGCCATTGACAATGTCATGACCGATGAGGTGGTGGGCATCGGTATCGGGATGCCCGGTTTTATGAATTCGGAAACCGGGGAGATCCTGCAGATCAATAACATCCCTTCCTTTAACGGTTTTCGCATTAAACCTGCCGTGGAGAAGCGATTCAATCTTCCTGCCTTTCAGAGTAACGATGCCAATTGTTTTGCCCTGGGCGAGACCTATTACGGAGCAGGAAAAAAATACAATACCCTGGTCGGTGTAACTCTGGGAACAGGATTGGGTGGAGGAATCATCATCGACCGGAAGATCCATACCGGCTTGATGGGTGGTGCCGGTGAGCTGGGATGTATTCCTTTCCATGGGGGCATCGTGGAAGACATATGCAGCGCTGCGCTTTTCAAGAACAAGTACCAGAGTACCGGAGCTGAATTATACAAAAAGGCCAAGGCAGGCGACAAAGATGCCCTGGCGGTTTTTGAAGAGCTGGGCCATAATATCGGTGAGTTTCTTGTTACTGCATTATATGTCCTGTCGCCCGAAGCCATAGTGATCGGAGGTTCGGTATCGAACTCATGGGACCTGATTGAGAAACCGATTCGTGAGAGAATGGAAGAAATCTATCTCGTCCCAATGATTAGCAGTAAAGTGGAACTGGTAAAAGCAGAGCTCGATAATGCCGGACTTTTCGGTGCAGCTGCACTTTGTATCTCCCAAATGGACTAGAAACTATGAATGTAGAAGAAATTGCAGGAAAATTTGTCACAGAAGGAAGCATAGCCAATGTGAAGGATCATGGCGGCGGTCATATCAATGACAGCTACCGCCTGGTAAACACCAGCCCGGGACATCCGGACTATTTGCTTCAAAGAGTCAACCACAATGTATTTAAGGATGTACCCCTTCTGATGCGAAACATGGTGCTGGTGACAGATCATGTAAAAACCAAAGTCCTTAAGGAAAGTCCCGCGGAAGTAGGAAGACGCAATTTGACGATTATTCCTGCCACCGATGGTAAGTCCTATTTTAAGGATCCGGATGGGAATTTTTGGAGGGTATTGCGCTTTATCGAGGACCACCTGGTGTTCGACAGCACCACCGATCCGGCCATCGCCTATGAAGGAGCAAAGACTTTTGGTGCATTTTCTGCAATGCTGAACGACCTCCCGGCAGAAAAAGTGGGAACCGTAATTCCCGACTTCCATAATATGAAATGGAGACTTACTCAGCTGGAGGAAAGCATTCGTAAGGATGCAGCAGGTCGCCTGAAAGAGGTGAAAAAGGAGATTGACTATGTGGAATCCCGCTCCAAAATGATGCTTACCATACATGAGCTTGGGGAAAAGGGGGCAATTCCACTTCGAGTTACCCATAACGACACCAAGATTAGCAATGTATTATTTGATATGGACAAAAAAGGATTGTGTGTCATAGACCTGGATACCATTCAACCTGGCTATGTAACTTCTGATTTTGGTGATGGAATTCGGACGCTGACCAATACCGGGGAGGAAGATGATCCCAACCTTGACAGGGTCAGCATGAACCTGGAACTGTACGAAGCTTTCGCTAATGGTTTCCTCGACTCAACCCGGGATATCCTTTCGGATACCGAAAAGGATGCTCTGGTCTATGCAGGACTGCTTTTCCCATACATGCAGGCTGTACGTTTCCTGATCGACTACCTGGATGGAGACATATACTACAAGGTGAAAGATCCGGAGCATAACCTGGTCAGGACCAGGGCTCAGTTGAAGCTGACCCAGGATGGTGAAGCACAGATGGAAGATATGAAGCGAATCATTAAAAATCTGTCATGATCCTCCAATGATAGTTGAGAAAATAACCGGTACTGATCATCTTCCTGCAAAGGCAGAACACCCCATTTCGAATCAGAACTGGGTGGAGGCTCCCGATGTTCATGCCAGGTTCTCCATCAGGCACGACGGGACAGCCATTTACCTCTACTACCAGGTAGAGGAACCCCAGGTCCGGGCAGTTAATACCGCACTAAATTCGCCAGTCTGGGAAGATAGCTGTGTGGAGTTCTTCCTCTCTTTTGACAATGACGATGGCTACTACAACTTTGAAATCAACGCCATTGGAACCGTACTGGGAGCCTATGGCATAGACCGTCATAAAAGGTTTCACCTGGCAGACAGCCTGCTTACGCTGATCTCAACAACACCATCTCTGGAACGCAAGCCTATTAAAAGCCTGGAAAAGAAAACATTTTGGAGCATGCAGGCTACTATTCCAGTCAGGGTCCTTCACTTTTCGAGAATCAAATCCCTTTCAGGTATGGATGCATATGCAAATTTCTATAAATGCGGTGACAAGCTGATACGGCCCCATTTCCTTTCCTGGAAACCGGTACTTACCTCTACTCCTGATTTTCATGTACCACGTTACTTCGGACAACTTTCATTTCTGTAAGTTTCAGGTCCGATGAGTGGGGCAGCTGAACAGCTTCAATCTGAAAAGCTCTTTAAGAAGATCTGTCGAAAGATGGGTACGACCATGCGGGACCATTCAATGGTCGCTGAAGGGGATCATGTGCTTGTGGGGCTGTCGGGAGGAAAAGATTCCATGATTTTGCTTGAAGCACTGGCTGAACGCTTACGTGCCCTGCCTTTTGACTTCAGCCTCTCGGCTGCTCATATTGAAGCCACTGGTATCGGTTATGAAATAGACAGGGAGCAATTAACTACCTTTTGTGAGAACCTGGATGTTCCTCTCCACTATCGTACCATCGAACCAGACCTTCAGAAAGATCCTTCTAAACCCGCCTGCTTTATCTGTTCATGGCATCGCCGAAAGGAGCTGTTTGATCTTACCAGGGAGTTAAACTGCAACAAACTGGCCCTGGGACATCACCGGAATGATGCCGTTGAAACACTCCTGATGAATATGATCTATCATGGTTCCATCAGCTCCCTGCCCTATTCTCTGAAGATGTTTGACGGACGCATTCATCTGATCCGGCCCATGATGGACCTGGACGAACGTATGCTGGAAGACTATGCAAATCTGAACAGGCTGGTCAAGGTGGAGAAGAGCTGTCCGCACGAGGACAGCACCCAGCGGGAAAGCATCGCCCAACTAATCAAACAGGTGGAAAACCTGCACGGGAAAGGCCCCTTCAATATCTTTAAAGCCATGAATAAGATATTTGAAGAGTACCTCCCCGTTCAAGTCAAAGAAAAGCCCTTAAAGTAAAACACTCAGCTAAACCTCTTTGCACACCCTAAGGCGCGATTTGCATAATAAGACCTCTAAAAGGCATTGAGTAGAATGAGTCAATGTTGGGATAATAGATACGCATAGTTGTTCCATTTAACACATAGGATATGCTGTATCCCGGAGAGGGAGAACCCTCCTGGCAAAAACCAAGCCCCATCCACATTATTCCACCAAAATTAATCTCCAGGGACAAAACCCTGGTGTTATTCCCATTATATCCATCTGGTAGGGTGAGATCTACATAATACGTAGACGCAGATGTTGTGCCGTAAATTTCCCGCAACTCATTAAATGGCATACCCATGGAGCCAAATTTCGTATCTCCCTCTACATGTAACCTGGCAGTCGGAACCATAGTTCCAATTCCAACATCCCCTTCCTCATTAATTGCCATTCTTAGAACATTGTCAGTACCAAAAAAGATGTTCCCAAATTCTTGATTCATCAGATATGCACTCAAATTAGTATTCATTCCAAATAATAAACCGTCTGAGTAGTCTGAACCTGTACTAGTGGTTTTAAATGCGGTATACGCATGGTAAGCTCCCCCTTGTATATCCAATGAATAGTCAGGAGTAGAAGTTCCTATTCCAATATTCCCTCCCTGATAGTAGAGATCATTGCCATTTTGTGACCATAACCGGGAAGTCAGATAACCAGCATCATTTGTAAATGCACTTACATTCGTCGGTGTCCCTGTTAAATCGTCATAGGCACCACTGAAAGTATTACCGCCTCATCAGCATATTGTGCATAGGGTACACTAAGAAGCTGACTTGTAGATGTAATGGTATAGTTAGAACCACCAGCAGGATCAGTCTCCGTCTTAATAAAATAAGGCCCTGAGGACCAATCGATTAAGAAAAGTCATCTCCGGTCACTCCATCTCCAATTTCAAGGCTTACCAAACCATTTGCGTTGGTGTTTAAAATATGCACTTCAGTGTATACGGGTGTGCCATTTGGAATGGTCTGTATGATACTGATTTGGACAGCAACAGCACTAAATGCCGTATATCACGTATAGACAATAAGTTAAGACAAAAATCAATTCAAGTAAAGTAATTGTGATGTAATTGTCTTAATAGTTGATAATTGCAGGACGCATCGGAGTGAACTGAATTAGTTATGATCGAACTTCTTCATCTCCCCGATGGCAAGATCCGATTTTATACGTCGGACACGACTGTCGTTCTGGATCCCGGTAAACCTTGAAATTACTTCAAGCGGGACCTCCATTTCAAGGGCATTTCTGATAAAGGTATTCACTGCAGTTCCAGCAGTTAAACGACTGTAAACCGGCAGACCTTCCTCCCCTACTTTCGCAGAATAAACCATCCTGGTAAAACCGATCTCCTTCCCTATAATCCTGAGGTACTTATTCATGGTAATCAGGCTCAAAGACGGGAAGGCGGTATTATTCAGATAGTATTTATTCTCATATTTCCGGTGAATCTGCAAAGCATATTTATTCATTGGGATGATCCTCACCCCACCTCCCGGTCGCCTTACAAAAATCTCTCCCTCTTTCAAATCCTCCTTCTTCAATCTCTGGAGCTCAGAAAATCTGATACCTGCAAAACACATGAAGCAGAAGAGATCCCTCACACGTTCCTTTCTCCGATTCTCTGTATTATAATCATTCAATTGCATAAGTTCATCCCAACGCAAAAACAGCACATCTGTGATTTCTCCTCCGGAGTCTCCATCAGCTTATAGAACTGTCGATAGTCACGGTATACATTATACCCCTTGTCGGTGGCCCAATTCAGGAACCAGACCAGATTATTTACAGTCTTATATGTAGTCGAATGCTGGTATCCCTTCTGCTTACAAAAGGCAACAAACCGTTCCAGGAAAAGTGCATCCAGGTCCTGAAAGGAAATGATAATCCCCGAGTGATCTTCAAATTCACGCAAGAGCTTGTAGAGGGATCTTACCTTACGATAGGTGGCCTTGCTCCAAGTGGAACTATTGCCCTCCATGAATCGATAAAAGAGATCGAAAAACCCCGAAGAGTACTTTGGTTTCAACTGCTGAAAGAGCTTACGAAAACTAGTTGGATTCAACTCTGTACCTGAATTTATCAGAGCCTCCATTGTTTTGCCGGCAATATCCTGCATGGTTTCCAGCCACTTATTTAGATCCTCCGATCCCGGGTAAGATTCCTGAATTCTTTGAACACCGGGATCCCATCCGTTTATGTCAATCCTGACCCCAGTCCCGATAATTACCCGGTGTCCACCGAAAGTGACACTCATAAAGACCGGACGTTCCATGCTAAGCAAATTGCCTCTTGCATCCTTTCGTTTCTCAATATGGAACCGCGTCCTCATCCCTTACAAGTATAAGTGGAATTAAAATGGTACATATCAGTTTTTATCAAGATTGAGTAATTTAGCCAGATGGAGAGAAGATTGAAGATAACAGAGGATGGTTCCCATACCATGTTTGTTCAGGGATTGGATGAGCCTTACCATTCTACCCATGGTGCCATCCAGGAATCAATGCATGTCTTTATCAAACAGGGCCTCCTTACTTTAAAACTATCCTCTGTACGTATTCTGGAGCTGGGATTTGGAACCGGACTGAATGCTCTTCTGACCCTAACAGAATCTCTTCCTCTTAATCTTGATATTTACTACCATGCTGTTGAAAAATACCCTTTGAAAGAGTCCGAATACCGCCTCTTGAACTTTGAAAAGTTCATAGACCATTCGCCAGAAGGTACTCTTCAACGAATACACAACTCTCCCTGGGGTAAAGCTGTTCAGATTTCGGACCGTTTCACCCTCTACAAAGAAGACGCTGATTTCAGATCAATGCATCTCCCTTCAAACATAAACCTAATCTACTTTGATGCTTTTTCGCCCGACAAACAGCCCGAACTCTGGACAGAGGATGTCATTTCTTCCATCGGACGGGTATCTGATCCGGGAGCCATCCTGGCCACATACTCCTCAAAAGGAATTGTACGCAGGACACTGGCCTCCTGCGGTTTCGAAGTACATAAAGTTGCCGGACCTCCTGGGAAAAGAGAGATGATCAGGGCCATCAAAAGATAATTGTGTGGTGTATAATATTTCTTATATCTTCGCACTCTATATTTTCTAAATAAGAGATTCACATGAATAACAAACAGATTATCACACTCGTCGTAGTGGCAGTTGCAGCCTTGGCTGTTGGCTACTTTATTGGAACAGGTAACAGTGGTGTTAAATCGGAAAGTCAGATTACCATGAAAAACCAGAACGACTCACTTAACTATTTTCTGGGAGTAAACTGGGGTTATAGCCTGGATGAAGCACCCTGGGAAGTTGATGGCGACTTGCTTGCTTCCGGTTTGCTGCAAGTTCTAAAGGACACATCTGCTTATGATATGATGAGTGCCCAAAATGTATTTCGCGAATTAACCATGGCTCTCCAGGAGGTAGAAGCTCAACAGGAAGAAGTTGAATCTATGGCAGTCCTGGAAGAGGGTATTGCCTTTCTGGAAGAGAATGGCAGGAAAGAGGGTGTAATTACAACCGAATCCGGCTTACAATATGAGGTAATCACCCTGGGAGACGGAACCATGCCCGATGAAACCTCAACAGTTTCTGTATTTTATGAAGGCACACTTATCGACGGAACTATTTTTGATGGCAACTTCGATAGCGGTGAACCTATTTCTTTCCCTCTGAATGGAGTGATCCCAGGTTGGACAGAAGGTTTACAGTTGATGCCTGTGGGCTCTACTTACAAGTTCTATATTCCTTCCAATCTTGCATATGGCTCAAGAGCAACCGGTCCGATCCCGGCTAACTCAACCCTGATTTTTAAAGTAGAGTTACTTGAAGTAAAATAGTTTACCACCTGTAACTTAAAAAAGGCTGTCCGCCATGCGAACAGCCTTTTTTTGATCATAGAGATCGAATTTTAGCTTTCTTCAATATACTATCCTTAAATTTACATTATAACCGAAAAAGAATTCAAGTATGAGCTTCGAGATAAACGGCCGCCTGACAGAAAAATTCGAAACACAAAAGGTCTCGGACCGATTTCAGAAACGCGAATTTGTCCTGGAGGTAAAATCTACCGGTGCCACCGGATATGAGTTTGTTGACTTTATAAAATTCCAGGCTACGCAGGATAAATGCTCACTGCTGGATCAAGTCAATATGGACGATACTGTAAAAGTCTCCTTTAACCTGAGAGGACGAAAGTGGGAAAAAGATGGCCAGGTTTCCTATTTTACAAACCTCGAAGCATGGCGCATCGAAAAACTTTCGAATGAATCCGTTGATCCCGCAAGCGAAACTCCAGATGTAAACAGCGAGCCAGAAGATGCTCCTTTCTCTTCAAATCCACCCGAAGATGATTCCGGATTTGATGATCTGCCATTTTGAAAACTTGAAAACAAAAACAAACCCCTAAGAAAAGTTGGCAGAGGCATCAAACCGGTATCGGATCATTCTTCGTGCGAACGTTCAACTTCAATCTTCTTCTCTTTCCCGGAGTGAAAGTACTTCGGGATAACCATTCTCACTGGAATTGAAAACTCGATGGTAATACCTTTAAACGAACTATCTGAGACCATGATTTCTCCATTCATGGCCTTTATCAGTCCACTGGCCAGCTTGTAGCCAAGACTAATGGTATCGGAGGTATTATACCAGTCCTCTTCTTTATCAGTTGTTTCAAAGATCTTCCTGATTTCATCCTGCAACAACATGTTGCTGCTATCCTTAATGGTGAAAACCAGTTTGTTTTTATCGGCGAAGGATGCGCCAAATTCTACGACTCCTTTTTTGGTCTGGGCAAGGGCATTTTCTATAAGACAGCTTAAAGCTCTCGACAGGCGCTGCTTATCAGCAATAATCCTTGCCTCTTTAAATGCTTCTCTTGCATTTAAAAGCAAGGCTACCCTTTCCCTGTGTGCCCTGAATTGATCCAGGCTGTACTGATCGTAAAGCTCCTTCAACAAATCATAAACCGCTACTTCTTCCTCTTTGAGTTGAAGATTCCCTGTTTCGACCAGAGTAAGATCAATCAGGTTGTCCATCATGTTTAAGAGCGAATTGCTGTTTCGGGTAATGTGGTCGATATAAGCTTCCCTCTGACTGCCATCTACATCTTCATCCCCAAGAAGATGCGAAAAGCCAATGATGGCATTCATGGGGGTTCTTATCTCGTGCGAAATGTTTGAGAGAAACCTGGTTTTCACCCTGGTGCCGTCGGACTGAAACTGTTTCAGTGTTTCCTCCAGGCCTGCAACTTTTTGTTCAAGTTGCCTGGTGTATTCCAGAAGCTCGTTATATTCAAGCTGTTCTCCCATCTCCCCTTTTTCAGCAATATTTCAATTATCAGTTAAGCCAATCCTCACGCTGAGGTGGCATTGAAGCTTTAGCGCTTCATTCTTTTAATGATTTTTGCAGCATCATCCTTATAATAATGGTTCGACGATGATGCAATACTGGCAAACTTCCTCCGGGCAAGCTCCGTTTGGTCCATGGCTAACAAACAACCTGCCAGGTACCACTCGGCTTTCTGTATATACAGATTGTCGTCGTGCTCAATCACCCTGAGTAAAAGACTCACTGGCTTCCTGGTACTGTTCAATTTCCATATAAGATTCACCCATATAGAAATGGGCTTCCATCTTATTAGAATTGATTTCAAGTACCTCTTCGAAAGAACTAATTGCCGCCCCAAATTCTCCTTTGTTAAACTGCTCCTGTGCCCTGTTCATCCAGAGCTGGGTACCTTCGTAGTCCATAGAACGATTGGTAAGAACCAGTTCGTAGGGTTTCATGTACTTGGCAAACAAGTCGTTATTAGATAGCGGACGTCCAAGTACCGTGGCCAGACCTATGGCCACCAACAACGCAAGTGCTGCCGATGCTGCATAGTGCCATGGCCGTGTGAACCGAAAAACCCTTTTACCGGTCTCCGATCTACGTGTTTCTTCCCGCAGGTCTGTCAATTGGGTCCGGAAATCCAATACCTCAGTATCGGCGATGGCTTCATCGACCTCTTTATAGAGATCCAGATCGACCAACAATTCCGGACTGGCATTGAGCTCCTGCTCAAACCTGGCCAACTCCTTCTCAGAGAGTTCGTTGTCCAGGTACTTTTGTAAAATGTGCCTGTCGCGTTTCATATCAGTAAATGTTAATTTGGTTTCAAGGATGCAAGTACCGCGTACAACCAAAACTGGCCATACACTTGGAACCTGTTATCCCTGGCATTGGTATACACGCTTGCATACCTTCCAGAGTACTCGCACAATTATGTGTGCGTCAATGCAGGAATATCCGTTTCCGAATTTTCCTTACCGTTACACTGCTACAGAGCCACTTTGCTCCCTACCAACTTCACGGATCAATATGTCATGCGGTCATACGACCGTCTTAATGTCAAATCTAAAATCGCTTCGTGGCATCCAGATTACCTAACCGGAGGATGAATAAGATCTGATACAGGATTTCCTGTTCTGACTAGTCCACCTTTTAAATAATTCAGTTCAGTTTCCTTGATAGCATCTTTTGCGAATGATTTAAAGTCTACAGTTTTCATGGCTTTTCAATTAGGGATTCAACTTCTGTTTGTTGTTTGTTTTCAGTAGTTAATTCCAGAAAAGCTTGAAACGTTACCCAGAAAAATGAATTATTTTTAAAATATTATTGCCTCACAGCTGCATATTGCTGATTTTATGGACTTTAATTACATATCTTTTTTTATCGGTTCATAGAAAAACTTGCATCCTATCCCATAATTTCTTTCATTTAGACTTTATTATTTAGCATGAAACGGGCAGCTCTCACCGCTTTATTTACTTCTGGTCTGATATGTGTATTCATCTTCCCGTCCATGGGTCATGCACAGGAGGAGATTCATCCAGACACCATAATTAAAACATCAAATTTTGACTATGGCAACATTGCCTACGACTATTGGCAGACTAATATCAACCTGGATTCGGCCGAGTATTATTATAAAAAAGCCATTGATTAGCCTATGCTCGCAAGCAACTACCATATTAATTACAGAGTAGCCATCAACCACACCCTGCTGGCCTCTCTCTACCGGGATATTCATAATAATGCCGAGGCCCTGAAGCATCTCAATGAAGCAGAAAAAATTTTAAACAGGACCGATCCAACCCATTATTTTTTTGGATACTATATATCATAATAAAGGGAATATCTACAGGGTTCAGGAAGATTACTACAGGACCAAGGAGTATTATGAATATGCCCTGGATTTTTATATTAAGAATGGGTATCAGAATATGACACGAATTTGCCTTTGTCTACTCCAACTATGTTGGATTGCTGTCTTGAACTTGAAGAATATGAGCTTGGCTGAGGAAAAATTCTCATTGATTGATCTTAGTAAATTAAATGTTAGTCCTATTGTTGCATTTCGAATTCGAACCACTAATGGCTCCTTGTATTCAAAAATGGGCAAATATGATCTGGCAAAGGAGCAATTTGTAGAAGCACAGAAAGATTTATTAGTATAAACCCGCTATAAAAGAGTATGCTAGAGATATTTTGAATCTATTACTATGATGTGATTGGATTCCATATGTTGTATGGGGAATATGATCAGGCATTAAAAGAATGTGACAATGCATATATCTTTATTGAGTCCTTAGATCCCGTGCTACTAAATCAAAATTAATTTACAGTACTGATATTTCATTTCGTGCTGCCGGCATACACTATCAGCAGGGAAACCTGAAAAAGCGCTCTGGATCGTAAATAACAGCATCGAGGAACTGGATGCTTTTATTAACAATATATCAGTTCAGAATTCAACGGATTTTAAAACAAATGAATTATCCACTGCCCTGCCCGATCTTTATGTATTAAAAAGCAGGATTCTTTTTGAAGTGTTCAAGGGATCCAAAGCCTTTGAGGATCTGGTCAGGTGCTATGAGTCCTATCAAAAAACCATTGAGACCCTGAACCATATGAAGCTGGCCATGAGCGATGAGGATAGCAGAATTTTTGCCACTTCCAGGATCCTGGAGGTGTATAACGAGGCCATTTATGTCGGTAAAATGCTGCATGATCTGACCGGCGAATTTTCCTACCTGGAACAGTCCTTTGAGTTTGCCGAGACCAGCAAGTCCTTTGCCCTCTACAGTGAAATCAAGGATATGGAAGCCATGCAGTTTTCCGATCTTCCTGAAAGTATTAAACAGAGAGAGAAACGCTTTATGGGAGAGATACAGGCCTATGAAGAGCTCCTTTATAAGGAGCAGATTTCTTCAGATCCGGACAGCTCCAGTATCGCCTTCTATAAAGAGACCCTGTTTCACCTGAATGATGACTACGGGGACCTGAAACTTGAGATTGAACAGAATTACGCCAACTACTATGAGCTGAAGTACAACCCTGAATTTATAACCCTTAAGGAGGTTCAGGATAAACTTGCATACCGGGATGCGCTCATAGAGTATGTTTTGTCCGATACTTTACTGATTACCTATGTGATCGATAGAAAAAGCATCAATGTATTTTCCCAGGAAATTGACCCTGAGTTTGCCGATGAATGCCTTGAATACTATATGCTCCTGAATAATCAGAATTTCAGTGGCGGGGTGCATGACAATTACCGGAGGTTTGTTAACCTGGGGAATAAGTTCTATAAAATCTTAATAGAGCCCTGCCTGGCATATACCGACAGGAAAAACTTTACCATTGTACCCGACGGGGCCATTACCTATATTCCTTTTGAAGGCCTGATCACCAGGGAAACCGATACGGAATATATCAACTACATGGATTTGCCCTATTTGATCCATGATTTCTCAATAGGCTACTCTCACTCTTCAACATTGCTGTTCAGCAAGCGATACAAGTCCAAATCTACCGAAGATAAGGTGCTTGCCTTTGCTCCTTTGTATCTAAATCCTCTTGACCATATGGATACAGCGCAGTTTCGCCAGATCGATAAAAATACAGAATTTCTTTTCCCGCTGGCAGGAACCATTAAAGAGGTTCAAAGCATCAATGAAACCGTTCCATCCAGGGTTTTTATTAATGAGCAGGCCACTGAGGCTCATTTTAAGAAGTATGCTGCCGATTACAATGTTCTGCACCTGGCCACACATACCATGATGAGAGATGATGCACCGCTCTATTCTATGGTGGCTTTTACAAATGTTGACAACAGTGATACCGTGGAGGATAATAAGCTTTTTGCTTATGAGATCTACAATATGCAGCTGAATGCCCAGATGGTGGTACTGAGTTCCTGCAACAGTGGATTCGGGAAGATGCAGAAGGGAGAAGGAATGATGAGCCTTGCCAGGGGCTTTATTTATGCCGGATGTCCATCCATCATTATGACCCTCTGGCAGGTGACAGATAAATCCAGCTCGGAACTGATGACCTCTTTCTATAAATATCTGAAAAGAGGAAAGAGTAAACAGGAAGCCATGCGTCTTGCTAAAATAGACTATCTGGAAACTGCCGACGACCTGACTTCCAATCCCTATTTCTGGTCAGGATTTGTAGTCCTGGGCGATAGCAGTCCCATATATCAGAAATCGGGCTTTGCTTACTGGTTGATAGTAATCGTAGTATTTGTTGGAATAATGATTTTCCTGCAGTACCGGAAATCCTGAACCTATTGCGGCAGTCTGATGATGAAGGTGCTGCCTCTCCCCTCCCGGGTTCTTACATGGATGTTCCCACCATGCATATTCAGTATTTTTCTGACTATACTCAAGCCAATGCCGGTACCTTTCTGTTTTGTGGTGAAAAAGGGAATAAAGATCTGAGCTTGAATCTCCGGGGAAATTCCTGGTCCGTTGTCTGATATCTCCAGGATCACCGCTTTTCTGCTCTCTTGTCTTGATCTGAGTTCTATCAATCCGTCAGCCTGGTCAGAAAGGGCACTTATGGCATTTCTTACCATGTTAATCAGAGCCTGTTCCAACAGATTTGGATCTGCCTGAACTTCCCCGGCCTCTTCAGACACGTCAATGCTGAGGGTGATACCTCCCTGCTCAAGTTCATTGCTGAAGTACCTGGCGATATTTTCAAATAGATGAGTGATATCTACCTGAACCATAACAGGATCGGCCAGCCTGGTGAAGCTTTTGTAATGTTCAACAAACTCAACCAGGGCGTTTCCACGCTGTACAATAAGTTCAGAACTACGAAGGAGATCAGGCGCTGCATTTCCTGCAATATTCATACCGCCGTCTTTTTGTTGTTTCGCCTGGATCAGTTTGCGGTGAATTCCATCTGCCAGGGTGGAAATTGGTGTAACCGAATTAGAAATCTCATGGGCCAGGACCCTGGTCATTTGCTGCCACGATTCTATTTCCTTTGCCTCCAGTTCTGTTTTTATACTTTGAAAAGAAAACAGGCGGAGTCTTTTTTCCTCCAGAGTAAAAACGGATACCCTGACCAGGATCGGAAGAATTGCCCCGTCTTTCTGACCGATGTAAATAACGTTTCCTGAATCATAGCGCAGATTCAAAAGCTCTGCTGCCAATCCATCCTGTATACGGTTAAGGTCAACCAGCCTTTCCAGTCGGCTCACATTGTAAATTTCCAAAGCCTCCTGATTTACGAGGACCACATTTCCCTCTTCATCAATTGCAAAAATGCCTGTACCCATATGATCGATCACCTTCTGCAGGAGGATGGTACCCTTCTCTTTCTCCAACCGTATACGGTTAATCTCATCATTCACTTTCTTAAAGCTGTGATGCAAGCCATGAAAGGTCTTTTCCACTTTGTCTTTCCAGTGAACAACTGAAGTATCTTCATGGGTTAGAAGCAAAAGGAAGCGGGCCAGGTTCCGGTTGGTCTTATTCAGGTAAACGAATAAGAGCACAATTTGGATAATAACCAGCAGGGCCAGGAAGATAAGCGTAAAGAAACGTTCCTGCCTCACATACAGGTATGCCAGGGCAGTAATATTGACTACCAGCAGGATGATCCTGGTCAGAATGCTGGTTTGAAAACTGTTATAGACCATATTTCCTGATTTTATGGTACAAAGTGGTACGCGAAATTCCAAGATCAGAGGCAATACTGGCATAATTACCCCTGTATTTAGTCAGAGCTTTCCGGATGGTATTCTTTTCAACGGTCTCAAGGTTCAGACTGGATTCATCCTGGGGAACGGAGCTGGAAAGTTTTATATCTTCGGGTTGAATGGTATCGGTTTCGCACATGATCACCACGTTCTCCATGGTATGCTTCAATTCCCGGATATTGCCCGGCCAGTTGTGACGGTAGAGCTTTTCAAGTGCTTTGTTACTCATCCTGAGTGCATGTTTACCGTATTTACCGGCATACCTTTCCAGGAACTTCCCGGCCAGCAAACCAATGTCCAGATCCCGGTCCCTGAGTGCAGGAGATTCAATACGAATGGTATTTATCCTGTAATAAAGATCTTCCCGGAACAGGCCCTTGGTGACCAGCTGATTTAAATCCATGTTGGTAGCCGATATAATACGCACATCTATTGCAACAGGCGTATTCGAACCCAGGGGAACAATCTCCCTTTTCTGAATAGCCGAAAGCAGTTTGGATTGAAGCTGCAATGGAACGTTCCCGATCTCGTCCAGGAATAGGGTTCCTCCACTGGCTGTTTCAAAGCGGCCAATCCGGTCGTCCCTGGCATCGGTAAATGCTCCTTTCTTATGTCCAAATAGCTCGCTTTCAAATAGCGTTGCACTGAGAGCACCCAGGTCCACCGGGATAAACAACTGGTCCCTTCGCCTTGATTGCCTGTGGATTTCCCAGGCGATCAGCTCTTTTCCAGTCCCGTTTTCGCCCTGGATCAAAACCGATGTATCCGTTCTTGCTACCTTGGTTATGGTCCGGTGAACTTCCTGTATCCGCTGAGATTGACCAATAATTTCAGGATACTGTCTTCCAATTTCTTCCTGCAGCACTTCCTCTCTGCTTTCCAGTTGCCTTACCTTTCTTCTTGAAAGGCTTAACTTACAGGCAGCATTCAGAGTGGAAATCAGCTTTTCACTTTTCCATGGTTTCTGTATGAAATCAAAGGCCCCAATCTTCATGGCCTTTACTGCCAGATCCACATCTCCATATGCAGTGATCATAATCACTGACAGATAGGGATCCAATTTCAGAATCTCAGTAAGCCAGTTCACACCCTCATTCCCGGTATTTCGCCCGGTTGTAAAATTCATATCAAGCAATACCGCATCAAAGGACTGCCTTTCAAGTATCGATTTGAGTTTGTTTGGATCTGATAGTGTCACAACTTTTTCGGACTCGCCACGAAGCAGCAATTCAAGCGATTCCAGCACTGCCAGATCATCATCTATGATCAAAAATTTACCTAGCATTTGTTCAATATTAAAACAAATAATGTTCAATAATGAAACAAATGTAAGAATTTATCAAAAGCTAATCAAGTATATTTAACTGTATATCAGTAAATAAGGTAAAATGGCATAAGTATTGGATTTAATGTGACGGCAGAACTATAAAGTTAAAGCTATGTGGAAAAGTTTCATTAAATCCTCATTCCGTGTCCTGGTAAATCACCGGGCCTTCTCCGTGGTCAACACCCTTGGACTTGCCCTTGGCATTTCCGTATTTATTGCTCTGGCCCTGTATATTCAGTTCGAACTTAGCTTTGACAAGTTCCATGTGAATGCCGAAAGGATTTATCGCATTGAACAGTTGATGGATGAGGGAAACCGGATGGAAAGAATGAACGGCACACCTGAACCACTCTGGCAGGTTCTGGAAAACGACTTTCCCGAAGTGGAGGCATCCATGCGCCTGGTGGATGTAGAAATGGAACTCACCCCCGAGGAAGGAGAGCCTTTTGTATGCGAATCTTTTTTTGTGGAAGACAATTTTCTCAGCTCCTTCAGCTTTCCATTTCTCCATGGAGATCCTGAAACATCCCTGGCCGAACCCATGAACATGGTTCTGACCGAAAGCACTGCCCTGAAACTGTTTGGTAGTTCCGATGTGGTGGGAAGGGATTATAAGCTGGGGGATAATCTGTTCAAGATCACAGGTGTCCTGGAGGATGTACCCCTTAACTCCCACATACAATTTGACCTGCTGATTTCCGTAGAATCATTAAACGTATTATATGGAGGCGGACAGAACGTATTTACCTCCTGGTGGAACAACTGGGTAAGGTGCTATGTGATGCTGGAGGAGGGACATGATATTGACGATTTCAATATGAAGATCCAGCACCTGCTGCAAAAGCATTTCCGGGAGGATACCAAAAACGAATTACTGACCCGCCCCCTGCTGGATATTCACCTTTACTCCGATCTTTCAACAGAATATGCAGTGACAGGGAGCATGAGGAACATTTACATCCTGATTACCCTGGCTATTTTTATTCTGTTTATGGCCGGCATTAATTTCACCAACCTGGCTATTGCCTATACGACTGTTCGTGCAAGTGAGGTATGCCTTAGGAAAATGAACGGAGCCAGCAAAAGGATCCTACTCACCCAGTATCTCGCAGAATCGCTGGTGATGACTTTGATAGCCATCCTGATTGGATTTGTACTCTTCGAATCTTTCCTTCCTGCATTCAACAGGCTTATAAACCGATCGCTGGATTTTGAATACCTTTCAAACTATCCCCTTCTTTTACTCATCCTGGGTGCCGGACTGCTTACCGGACTGCTTTCGGGTGGATACCCGGCATGGCTTATTTCCAGGTCCCAGCCAAGCGAATTTCTTCAGGCCCAGATATCCAAGGGCAATAAGAACCCCTTGCTTCGAAAAACACTCATAGGGGTCCAGTTCTTTATTTCAACTGCAATGATCATTGGCACCCTGAGTGTGGTACGCCAGACCAATTACATGATGAACAAGGACCTGGGTTACAATCCCGATGGAGTGCTAAGGGTGGAATTTGCCGATACATCCATGGTCAGAATCGAACGCCTGCAAGCGATATTTTCCAATCACCCCGATATCACAGCTTCGACGGTACATGATTACCCCGTATGTGAATCTACCAACTGGACCAGGGTTTCCTGGGATGGAGCACAGGAAAATGAGTTTATCCGGATGAATGTAAACTACACCGACCATAACTATCTGGATGCATACCAGATGAGACTGGTTGAAGGAGAAGGATTTACAGGCAAGCAAAAAGGAACTGAAGCTGAGGGCAACCAGGTGATCCTGAACCAGGCTGCTCTTACCAGGATAGGTCTTGAAGATCCCATTGGAAAAAAGTTGCGTTATAGTGGAGATTACAGGGGAGGCGTAGTGGGAGACCAGGCCACCATTGTCGGAATCATTGATGATTTTCATTTCCTCTCTGTGCATAATTCCATTACCCCGCTGATGCTCAGACTATACAATGAAGCTCAGACAGGCCAGAGTCTTTCAGTAAGATTTAATACCCGGGATGTTGCAGGCATCAGGGACTACATCCAGAAAGAGTTCCTGGCAATCTTTCCGGAGCTTGCATTTGACTATGAGTTTGTAGATGAGTTTCACAAAGAGATGTATGCGGAAGAAAGATTAATGTCCAGGATCGTTCTATACATCGCCATCATTGTAAATATCATTGCCGCGCTAGGCCTGTATGGTCTGATTGCCTATACCACCTCACTCAGGACACGCGAGGTTGGACTGAGGAAGGTGCTGGGTGCCAATTTTGTACTTATCTCAAAGCTGTTCTCCAGGGAATTCCTTATCCTGGTCATCATTGCCAACCTGGTCTCCTGGCCGGCCATATACTTTGTCAACAAGCAGTGGCTCCAGTCCTTCCCCTACAAGGTGAATTTTGCCATATGGCCCTACCTGGCAGCCTTTGGTTTAACCCTGCTTATAGCGTGGGGAAGCATGCTCTACCATACTTACAGGGCATCCATGATTAATCCGGCCGACAGTCTCAGGTATGAATAAAAGGTAAAGAGTTGTGGTCTGAAGGACTTATTACTAACTTTCTGATGAATCAGAATTATTTCAGATACTATGAGCGCGAATATTCTAAGCATTGGCCTGGCACAGATCGCACCCATCTGGCTAAATAAGGAACTCACAAGAGCAAAAATCAGAACATACATTGAGGAAGCCGGATCCAAAGGCTGTGACCTGGTTGTATTCGGTGAAGGGCTTGCTGCCCGGCTATCCCTTCTGGTTGGGTCTGACCCATGGTAGTGATTTTAACTCGAAGATGCAGAAAGAAATTCATGCACACTACGTTCGAAATTCAGTTCAGATTGAGGCCGGTGATCTTGATATGCTTTGTGAAGCGGCAAAGCAAAATAAGGTGGCTGCCTACGTGGGAATCATAGAACGGGCTAAAAACAGGGGAGGCCACAGCATCTATTGCTCGCTGGTGTATATCAATAAGCTGGGAGAAATCAAATCGGTTCACCGGAAGCTGCAGCCCACCTATGAAGAGCGGCTTACCTGGTCGCCCGGAGATGGTCATGGCCTGCAGGTTCATCCCCTGAAGGAGTTTACCGTGGGGGGGCTCAACTGCTGGGAAAACTGGATGCCCCTGGCCCGGGCTTCACTCTATGGAATGGGCGAGGACCTGCATGTGGCAGTATGGCCCGGATCCAGAAGAAATACGGAGGATATTACACAGTATATAGCCAAAGAAGCCCGCTCCTTTGTGGTTTCGGTGGGAGGATTAATGTCTGTAAAGGACTTCCCTGCTGATACTCCCTACCGGGACGAAATTATCAAGGATGCCGTTGATCCGCTTACCGATGGCGGCTCCTGCATCGTTGGCCCGGATGGAGATTGGGTCGTAGAACCAGTAGTTGGAAAAGAAGGCCTTATTACTGCCAGCATAGACTTTAACCGGGTATTGGAAGAACGACAGAACCTGGATGTTGCGGGCCACTATTCCAGGCCCGATGTCACCCGCCTGATCGTAAACCGGGAGCGCCAGTCCACCGTAAAGACCATAGACTAATTATTTTTTCAGGACACTTTGAACATTTCGTAATTTCAATCGTTCTTAGATAAGAATCATTCTTATTTAAGAACCTTTATCATGAAATTAAGCAGTGAACAGCTTAACCTGAAACTCAGGGATGCCGGGATGAAAGTGACACCTCAACGGCACGCCATCCTGGAAGCGGTCCATACACTGGACAACCACCCCACTGCTGAAAATATCATTGAATATATCCGGAGAACACATCCTGGAATAGCAACCGGAACAGTCTACAATGTCCTTGACGCCATGGTTGATAACAAGCTAATCAGCAGAGTGAAGACCGACAAGGATGCCATGCGCTATGATGCTGTCATGGAAAAGCATCACCATATCTACTGCGCCGAATCAGAGAGGATAGAAGACTATTTCGATGAAGAACTGGATGAGATGCTCAAGGCCTACTTCCTGAAAAAGGAGATGCCGGGCTTCGAAATTGTAGATATTATCCTGCAGATAAAAGGAAATTTTAAGGATAAGAGTAAGTAAAATAATTGCAAGCAAATAACATAAGTTAAATTCAAACAACAATTCAAATGGAAGAACAAGTTCAAGTAATTAGCATGCCTCGTATAGGCGACAAAGCACCCGAGTTTAAAGCCAAAACCACCCAGGGTGACATTAATTTTCCCTCCGACTACAAAGGTGAATGGGCCATCCTTTTCTCGCACCCGGCCGACTTTACACCGGTATGTACCACCGAGTTTATGACTTTCGCCTCAATGGAGGAAAAGTTTGCCAAGGCAAATTGCAAACTGGTAGGTCTGTCAGTGGATGGCCTCTATAGCCATATTGCCTGGTTAAGGAGAATCAAGGAGAAAATGGAATTTAATGGAATGAAGGATGTGGAGGTTAAATTCCCCCTGATTGAAGATATCACCATGGATGTAGCAAAAAAATATGGCATGATCCAGCCCAATGAGGACACAACCAAAGCGGTAAGGGCAGTATTTTTTGTGGATCCCGAAGGAATTATTCGCGCCATTGTTTACTACCCACTGAGTTTAGGTCGTAATTTTGATGAGTTGTACAGGGCCCTGATAGCAATGCAGACTGCCGATGCTTTCGATTGTGCCACTCCAGCCGACTGGCGTCCGGGTGATGATGTGATTGTACCCCCTGCCGGATCCTGTGGAACTGCTGAAAACCGCATGGAAGGAAAAGAAGAAGGTGTTGAGTGTGTAGATTGGTTCTTCTGCACCAAGAAAGTGAGCGAAGAGAAAGTCTGGAAAGCGGTATTGAAATAAAGAAACCCGATCTCCATAGATTGAAAAGAGGCCGTCTCATAAGTCAAAGTGAGACGGTTTCTTTTTCTATAGATTTTCACTGATCCGGGTTTTCCCCGGATTTTTTCATCTAGTCAACTCAAGTAAGGGTAGTTTTCAAGAGAAAAAGAGTTCCCTAAGGACTTTAATTGGCCATTTTCCTCAGATTATGTGCCATTGAGATTAAACCGGCTTCGATTTCTGTCTTTTCAAGCCCTCTTAACAAGAAGCGTTTGAAGTGGTGATTATATTTTATAATACCGAAGACCGCTTCCACATCCACAGGTCTTTGACTTCGGTATTTTAAGCCTGTTTCGCTGTTAAGCTTTTCCCGGATATCCTGTTTATACCTGATCAATTTGGTATTGGCATCAAGTACCCGATTGCCTTTAGCTTTATGGCAAGGACCACGCATGGGGCATCCCTTGCAGTTTTGTGCCTGGTATTGCCTGTAGAACTGTTTATAGCCAAGCTTTGATTTCTGTGTTCTTTCCCCAATAAAAGTCATTGCTTGCCCCATTGGGCAGTAGTAGCAGTCCTGTTCTCCATTGTAATACAGATTTTCAACCCTGTGAGGGTTCTCCTTCCACTTTTTGGTTTGCTCCTTGTGGAAGTTATTGAACTTCACATATGCATCTATGCCTTTGTTCTCAAGATATTCATAGTTCTCCTCTGATCCATAACCAGCATCGGCAACCAGTGTTTCGGGTACTACCCCAAGGTTTTCTTCCAGAGATTCTATATGGACAGGCAGCGTAGCAGTATCTGTGCTGGTCTGATGTAGTGTATAGCCTAAGATATATTGGTTCTGTGTACTGATTTGCCAGTTATATCCTGGCTTGAGTTGGCCATTGAGCATGTGATCCTCTTTCATGCGCATAAAGGTGGCATCCGGATCTGTTCTTGATAAACTGTTTCTTTTACCCAACTGCCGCTCATAGTCTTCATATTTATCCAGTGTTTCCGGCCATTTTCTCCTGGCATAGTTCAGTTTCTGTTTTACCTTCTTGTCCACTTCCTTTCCCGATAATACCTTGTCGATCTGCTCGATGGCATGGCTCACTTTTTCAGCATCGATCTCCTCGAAGCTCACTGGCTCATTATGTTCCAGCTCTTCTTTGGCAACCTGTTCTGCATAGGACCAGAGTTCTTTCAACTGATTCCTGATCCGGCCTCTGTTGTATTTTATAGTCCTGCCCCATACAAAGGTGTACCGGTTTGCATTGGCCTCGATCTTAGTTCCATCCAGATAAGCCTCTTTCAGTGTGATGTGCCCATGATCCACCAACAACAATACAACCTGGCTAAACACTTCCCTGAGCACCCCTTTCAGTCGATCGCTCCGGAACCGGTTGATGGTATTATGATCAGGATAACTCATCCCACTAAGCCACATGAAGTGGATATTTTGCTGAAGGGCCTGCTCGATCTTGCGGCTGGAGTATTGGTTGGTCAGGTAACCGTATACCAACACCTTGAGCATAAGGCGGGGATGATAGGCCGGACATCCTCCTCCCTCATACTTTGCTAATATCGGATCCAGGTTAAGATTATCAACAACCTGGTTCACCACACGGACCGGGTGATTGGGATCGATCAACTCTTCCAATGAAGGTGGAAGTAGTAAATTTTGATTGTGATTGTAGTCCTTAAAGACTACCTTTGATCTTAACGTATTTTGCATACTTCAAGTTACTATGCTTGAAGTCTTTGAAGGGGGAGGCATCCCCCTTCTTTTTTAACAATAACTCCCTAGTTATCAAGCCATGAAAAACTGAGGCCTGTATTAAAAGGACTCTTTGAAAGTTATGCCCGTGAGGAAGCCTACAAATATTAACGCAGTAAAGATTTTAAGCGACGAGCGGGTATATTGAAAAAGAGGCCGTACCTTTTGATACAGCCTCTTTTTATTTATATGAAACATTGTGCATTCATGTTAGGCTTTACAAACGAAGGGATATTGGATTTTGAAGCCTAAGCCAGTATGAAATACTGGGTTCAGCGAGAAAGACAATATCCCGAAGTTTTTTAACTTTGCCAGTCAAATTAAAGGTTTGGGAAGGATAATAGCCATCGATTACGGGACAAAGCGGACAGGATTGGCAGTCACCGATCCGGGGCAAATGATAGCTTCGCCCATGGAAACTGTTCTCACCCATGAATTGATGAATTATCTGCAGGCTTATTTTGAACAGGAGCAGGTGGATCTTTTGGTGGTGGGCCTCCCCAGGCAGATGGATCATTCCGATTCTGAGTCCATGAAGCAGATCCGGTTTTTTGTGGGGGCTTTCAAGAAACGTTTTAAGGAAATCCCGGTGGAGTGGATGGATGAGCGTTTTACCTCAAAAATGGCTATGGATGCCATGATCACGGGTGGGATGAAAAAATCGGACCGGAAGATAAAGGGGAATGTGGACAGGGTAAGCGCTGCCCTAATTCTGCAATCTTTTCTGGAAAAGAGAAACAATTTACAGACTTAAGCGTTGTTTTGGTATTAAAAAGTATCAGTTAGATTATGGTGTTACCAGTATATGTTTACGGGATGTCGGTGCTTAGAAAAGTAGCTCCTGAGATCCCTGAAGATTTTAAGGATCTGGATCAGTTGGTTGAAGATATGTTCCAAACCATGCATGCCAGTGATGGTGTAGGGCTTGCAGCGCCACAGGTGGGGAAATCGCTTCGGATTTTTGTGGTTGATACGAGCCCCATGGCCGATGCAGGAAAGGAACATGAGTTAGAGGATTTCAAAAAAGTCTTTATCAATCCCATTATCCTGGAAGAGTGGGGCGATCCCTGGTCCTTCGAAGAGGGATGCCTGAGCCTCCCCAATATAAGGGAAGAGGTAAGTCGCCCCGGCAATGTGCGTATAGAATACTACGACGAAAACTGGAATCTGAAGGAGGAAGAATATGACGGGATCCGGGCCAGGGTTATCCAGCATGAATATGACCACCTGGATGGAAAGTTATTTGTGGACCGTATCAGCCCTATTCGTCGTAAACTGCTTTCGGCCCGCCTGAATGCCATCAGTCAGGGACGTGCCGATTGTGACTACAGGATGGTCTTTCCCAAGAAGTAATTTCCCACTTCAAGTAAATTTATTTCGAAATACATGTTTATGTTATGGTTTCGTGATACAATAGTTGTATATTGCAACAGTTTAACTACGCAACCTTCATGGACTATAGCACTCTTTCAATTGTCAGGCCCCCGGAAATTTCATCAGACTGGTTAGCCATGGATCGCCTGGGAGCCCTTCGGGTAAGGTTCTCCATAGGGCGGAACCAGTACCGGGTAAAACCGGGATTATACAGGCTTGGCCGACCCGGGAAAGATTCAGAGGTGCTTGTGAGTGCCAATTACAAGCTCAGTTTTGATGTGCTTAGAAAAAACCTCAGGGGTCTGGATGCCTGGATCCTTGTCCTTGAAACCTTTGGTATTAATGTATGGTGTGCGGCGGGAAAAGGCAGCTTTGGAAGTGATGAACTTATCAGGCAGGTGAAGGAATCTCAACTGAGCCTTTACGTGTCCCATAAGCGTCTGATTGTTCCCCAGCTAGGGGCTCCCGGGCTTGCGGCACATAAAGTAAAGGTAGCCACCGGTTTTTCAGTAAAATTTGGTCCGGTGCGTGCCGAAGATATTAAGGAATATATCTCAGCGGGATACAAGAAAGATGAAGCAAGCCGGACTGTACAATTCGATATCAAAGACAGGTTTATTCTGACCGGGGTTGAACTGGCAAACTCATTTCGGTATTTGATCCTTGCAATTATTCTATTTGCTCTTTTATCGGGGATCCATTCACAGGGCTATTCTGTTGAACTCCTGTGGAAGGAGGGATTGAAGGCTGGTTTTTTTCTGCTGAGCGCTTATCTCAGCGGTGCCTTTCTTGCGCCTTTACTGTTGCCCTTCTTGCCCTTCCGGCATTTTGGGGGGAAGGGATTGCTAAGCGGACTCCTGGTATTTGGATTGATTACATTTTTTGGGAAGCTTGCTTTGCCCTTGCCTGCATTAATCGCCTGGTTCCTGATTTCAGGAGCCATATCGTCCTACCTCACCATGAATTTCACAGGAGCAAGCACCTATACCTCACTTAGTGGGGTGAGGAAGGAGATGGGAATCTTTGTCCCCATTCAGATTGTATTCGCCCTGACCGGTCTGGTGCTGCTGATCATTTCAAAACCGGTGTAAGATGGATACACAGAAATATTTAAAGAATGTGGCCACCCTGGAGTACGATTCATCCCTTTGTATCGGGTGCCATTTATGCATTGAGGTATGTCCGCACAGGGTGTTCATTATGTCGGGTAAAAAGGCAGAGGTAGTCAATCGGGACAGGTGCATGGAGTGTGGTGCTTGTGTACTGAATTGTGTCCCCGGTGCTCTGAAAGTCAAACAGGGGGTGGGTTGTGCCTCTGCAGTCATCTATGGATTCCTGAAGGGAACAGAACCCACATGTGACTGTGGCGGGGATGAATCATGTTGTTGATTGCTTATTAAAAGAAACGCTACATATGAAAAACGAATTTATAAGACAATTCAGAGAGACACTCCGGGTATTCGACCGGGAAATGTTCCTGCAAAACAATGCTTCGTGTTGCAATGGAATCAGTCTGGCCCAATGTCATACCCTGCTGGAAGTTGAAAAGAACAGTGAGATATCAGTCTCAGATCTGGCAATGAAATTGTCCCTGGATAAGAGTACTGTGAGTCGCACGGTGGATGGACTTGTGAATATCAACCTGGTGAACCGGACCATTCCAAAGGAGAATCGCCGTCTTGCAGTGATTCAGCTGACAGGTTCAGGTAAAGAGCTTTGTTCAAGCATCAATTATACCAACGATTCCTATATACGAGAGGTCTTTAAAGATTTTACGGATGAGGAGAGAGCATGCTTTCTCAGCTTATTCAGCAGGCTAACAGGCAATATGGCAGCTTTCAGGGCAGAAAAGTAAGAGCGTATAGGTATAGCCTCATTTCGGATTTTTCGCAGGTCACAAACCTGTGACTTTTATACAATTCGGTGACTTATAAGTTTGGATTACACAAATATTACACCGCCGTAAAATACAGATATACAGCCCATTAAAAATTCAATGAAATGCTGGCTTATGAGTTAAAAAGTCACAAATATGGAAAAAGTCACATAGCTGTGACTTCTTGATTCTCCTGAAACGCCACCCCCCCGTTCTCATGTCTAATCCAAAAATCCAGATTATCCATAAAAAAGAAGCCGCCTCATAAATCAATATGAGACGGCTTCGCTTGTTTCTTGTTATTCTGGTCTTAGCAGCTGCTAGATCACTGCATTGAAATTCTCTTCCGATTTCAGGAGCAAATCAATATAATGGGCACGCTTGTATACAAAGGGATCGTTTATAGTATTGTTGCTCAGTGTTCCCCTGAAGGCCTCAATGGAAGCGTAGCCTTTGCGATCCATCCATTCTTCCAATTCTTTTAGCATTTCGGCTGCATGACCCACCCCATTGTGATAGAAAGTGCTCACGGCCTCCACAGCGCTGGCACCTGCCAGGATCATTTTTACCATATCGATGCCCTCATAGATTCCATTGTTGGCTGCGACGCTGGCATTCAGATTCCCATAGGTCAGACCAACATAACGGATGGAGAGACGATGATCACTGTGTGTACTCAGGTTCCATGGAGAGACGTGTTTTTCGGCTTCCACATCAATATCCGGCTCAAAGAGCCTGTTGAAGAGAATAAAGGCATCGGCACCTGCATCATCCATATCTTTAATGGTTTTCAGCACATTGGTATAAAAGGGGCTAAGCTTTACACTTACCGGGATCTTTACCGCTGCTTTCACCGCTTTCAGGTTTTCGATCTGTTCGAGGATTACATCGTGTCCGGATTTTTCAAAATCCCGTGGTACTGAGAAAAAGTTCAGTTCCAGTCCGGCAACCCCTGTTTCTTCAAGCAGTTTTGCATACTCAACCCATGACTCTTTATAAACGGCATTGAGACTTGCAAATACCGGTATGGACAGGGCATCCACTACCTGTTTAAGGTTGTAGAGATGCTCCTTGGGTCCGCCATGTTCAATTTTAGGGAACAGGTTAATCATTTCGGCATTGCGATCATCGTAGGCTTCCAGATCATTGCTCAAATCGTTATCTTCTGCCTGGATCTGCTCCTCAAACAGGGAGCGATATACGATCGCCGAAACACCTGCTTTTTCAGCTTCTAAAAGTTTATCAAGATTATTTGAGAGATTACATGCACCCAGGATCAGAGGGTTCTTCAGGGTGACTCCCATGTGTTTTGTTGTAAGTGTTGCCATTTGAATTAGGTTAATCGTTTATATAAATCTAGTATATAAAACTACCAACTCGTAGGAAAGGTTCAAATAAAATGGAAAGAATGGCAGATATTTTTCATTTGAAAGCATGAATTTATTAAAATGACCCTGGGGGGAATCATGTTCGATTTGCGAAAAGTTCCCATTTTACGTGTCCTTGTCCCTTTCTTTGGCGGAGTATTGAGCGGACTCCGTCTGAGCTCAAAAATCCAGATTTATGAGCTGATCATCCTGCTGCTGCTCTGGATAATGGTGCTGGTGATTTACAGGTGTCAGGGACGAAGACCGGGATTGCTTCCCTGGTTATCCTCCCCCTTCCTGTTTCTACTCCTGTTCTTTGCCGGTGCAGGGAGCGGAATCTATTCACGCCCAATTGATCCCGGATTACCAGTGGATCAGTTGGTGGTGGTAAGAGGAGAGCTAAGTGGATCGCCAACTCCGGGCAGCTATGCTCATACCTTTGAGCTGGACATTCAAATGTATTTTTCGGAGGATAGCATCTGCCGGACCAGAACAGTTCTGAAGACTTATATGAGTATGCCTGCCGACTCAATCCTGCCTGAAGCAGGTGAGACCTGGCAGTTCGCCGGTAAGCTGGTACCCATTCGAAACAGCGGAAATCCGGGCTCTCCAGACTACAGATCAATCATGGGCAGGAAGAATTGCTGGTATCGTTTCTATATTTCAAATGGAGCTGAACAGGTCCGTTTTAACAGAGAGGTGAAGGGGAAGCGGGCGAGGCATGCTCCTGCTCATATAAGGAAAAAAGTATCCGATCACTGGCATGGAGGCCCGGAGGAGCTATCCCTGTTGAAGGCGGTCTGCCTGGGCGATCGATCCTCGCTTAGCGATGATATGCGCCAGGACTATACCCGGGCCGGCGGGGCTCATCTGCTGGCAGTTTCCGGCTTGCATGTGGGACTTATCTGGTGGGTATTACAGTATATGACAGGCTGGCTGAACCTGATTTTCCGGAAGGGGAAGCAGCGGACCATACTGGTGGTGGGACTCCTGTGGTTTTATGCATTCATTACCGGATTTTCTTCCTCTGTATGCAGATCCGTCACCATGTTCTCCTTTTTTTCAGTCAGCCGGATGATGGGAGATCGCGTTCATCCTTTAAATGCCATACTTGTGTCAGCATTCCTGCTGGTACTGATAGATCCTCTTAGACTGTTGGATGTAGGTTTCCAGCTCTCCTATGCAGCTATTACAGGCATCATTACCCTGCATCCACTATGTATAAAGTTGCTAAAGCCGAAGATTTGGATTTTTCGTTGGGTATGGGAAGCCACTTCGGTGAGTCTGGCCGCCCAGCTTTCCACCGCCCCCCTGGTGATCTTCTATTTTCACCTCTTACCTCTCTATTCCCTGCTTACCAGTCTTCTTGCAATTCCCATGCTCAGTCTATTGATTGCCATCTTTGTGTGCTCGGTTCCCTTTATTTCGGCTGGTATCCTTGAGAGCTTTTTCAATTTCCTGCTGGTGGAGCTGGCCGGACTGATGAATCGTTCCATGGATCAGATCTCCACCCTGCCTGCTGCCGTGCTGGATGATCTGCATCTGGATGGGGTAACGCTCCTGCTCTGGCTCCTGGTTTTCCTCCTGGCGCTAATCACTCTTCATGGTAAGAAGAGGATTTCACGCTACCTGCTTATGTTTCTTATCTCCGTTTCCCTGGTATGGAATTCCTTTTCCGGATTGAAGCGCCGCTCATCCACAGCCCTGATCATTACCCACTTCAGGGCTGCATCCATGATTGTTCTGCAGGAGGGAGAGAGGGTGGACCACTATTGTTGGTGCACCGACAGCACTTCACTTGCTTATATGGAGGCCTACAGGGAAAACTGCTGGAGCAGGAGGATATATAAAAACCAGGTACACGACATGGGGGAGCGTGTGGAGCCTGCAGGAAAGATCTCAGCTTGTATGCAGCTGGCAGAAGGAATATGGATGGTGGGAGGGAAGCATTATAAGGGACTGGTGCTTACAGAGAGCTTAAGCACACTGGAATTGGAGGCAGTGTGTGGCGATTCTTTGAACGACAGACCCGGCCTTCCCGATTTCATTTTGCTATCGGGAGAACCTGTGGTGGATGCCCTGCTAAAAAGCAACTGGGCGGGTGAAGTGGAGCTTGTGATTGACGGATCGAATCGCAGGTGGTATAAAGAGAGAATGATGGCAGAACATGAGCGGGTTTATTTGACTGAAGGTTCGGGAGCTTATGTGAAAAGATGGTAAAAAAAGGGATTTCCATGCCTACTATTGGACAATTATCTGTTATTTTGCCCTGTTGCTTTTTTTTAAACTATGCACATTATAATTGCCGGAGCTGGCGAAGTAGGATCACATCTGGCCAAGATGTTAAGCCATGAGGAACATGATCTGGTGGTGATAGATAACGATGGCGATCGACTGAAGTCCATTGCTAGCACTCTGGATGTGCTGACCATTGAGGGAAATGCCAACTCCATTACCCAGCTTAAAGAAGCAAAAATCAATAAGGCCGATCTTCTGATAAGTGTCACTTCCTCGGAAGACGTGAATATAAATTCTGCCATTATCAGTAAGAGGCTCGGGGCTAAAAAGACCATTGCACGAATTGATAACCAGGAGTATTTGCTGCCAGCCAACAAGGAGATTTTTGAGAATCTGGGAGTGGATTATATGATCTATCCGGAAAAAATTGCTGCACGCGAAATTGTGGGTTTGCTGTCGGAGACCGGCAGTACGGAGGTGGTTGAATTTGGTGGGGGTAAATTGCATATGTATGTGATCAGACTTGACGAGGATGCTCCTATAATAAATAAAAGCCTGCGGGAACTGGCACCCGAAAATAATGGTTTGGAATACCGGGCCGTGGCCATTACCAGGCACGCGCAAACCATTGTGCCATCGGGCGACGATCGCTTCGAAATTGGCGACCTGGTTTATGTGATCAGCAGCAAGACGGGACTGAAACAGCTTTATAAATACTCCGGAAAGAAGAAGTTTGAGGTACGGGATATCATGATTCTGGGTGGCAGCCGGATTGGGAGAAAGACAGCCGATGCCCTGGGGAGCCAGCACTATGTAAAATTGATTGAAAAGGACAGGCAGCGGAGCTTTGTATTATCCAATATGTTAAATAATACCCTGGTTATCAACGGCGATGGAACCAATATGGAGCTTCTGCGCGAGGAGGGGCTGGAGAGAATGGATGCTTTCATTGCGGTTACCGGAAATTCCGAGACGAATATTCTTTCCTGTCTGCTTGCCAAGCATATGGGTGTAAAAAGAACCATTGCCGAGGTAGAGAATATGGACTATATCCACCTGGCCGAGAATATTGGGGTGGATACCATTATCAATAAAAAACTGATTACCGCCAGCCGGATCTTCCGTTTTACCATGGCAGAAGAGGTAAGCAGTATCAAGTGCCTCACCGGAACAGAAGCAGAGGTGATGGAGTTTGTTGTAAAGCCGGATGCACCTGCCACCCTTGGAACGCTTGCAGAGATTGATTTCCCAAGGGAGGCCATTGTCGGAGGCGTAATCAGGGGAAAGAATGCATTAATTGCCCATGGCGAAACGCTTATTAAACCTTACGACCGCGTGGTGGTATTTGCCTTACCGGGGGTGATCCATACCATTGGCAAGTATTTCAACTAGAAGCTGATGCTGAACCACCGAACCATTATCCGGATCTTAGGTGTGATCTTGATCACCGAAGGATTCTTCATGTGGCTGGCCGTGCCCGTATCACTGATTTTCGGTGAAAAGGATTAATTGCAATTTCTGCTGTCTGGCGCCATAAGCGTTTTATGCGGGCATGGTGGCCTATTTGCCCTTACGGAAATCCAGTCTGGATCTGAATCGGAGGGATGGGTATGTGATTGTTACCGGGGCCTGGATCCTTTTCTCCCTGTTCGGCACCCTGCCCTTCCTGCTCACAGGTTCAATTTCCAATCTTACTGATGCATTTTTTGAGACCATCTCCGGATTTACCACTACCGGAGCCTCCATTCTGAACAACATTGAAGAACTTTCACATGCCGTTCTCTTTTGGAGGAGCCTGATTCAATGGCTGGGGGGCATGGGAATCATTCTGCTTACCCTGCTACTGCTTCCCTTCCTGGGAATCGGGGGCATGCAGCTTTTTTCGGCCGAGGTACCAAGCCCCACCCCGGATAAGCTCCATCCCCATGTGAAGGATACGGCCCAGCGCTTGTGGCTTATCTACCTGATATTCACCATCGCGGAGACCATGTTGCTCTGGGCCGGTGAAATGAAGTTCTTCGATGCAGTCTGTCATTCGCTGACCACCATGGCTACGGGAGGATACTCCACCAAGCAGGCCTCCATTGCCTACTGGAACTCTCCCTATATTCACTATGTGATCACAGGATTTATGTTCCTGGCGGGTACCAACTTTACCCTGGCCTATTTTGGAATGCACGGCAAGTTCAGGAAGATCTGGCAGAATGAGGAGTTCAAGTGGTACCTGGGTTTCATTGGTGGATTCACACTTCTTATAACCTTAGGGCTCTTTTTTACTACGGGTGGAGGACTTGAGCCGGCCTTCAGGAATGCCATATTTCAGGTGGTCTCCATCATTACCACTACGGGCTATGCAACAGCAGACTATTTGCTCTGGGCACCCTGGCTAATTGTACTCATTTTTACCCTGATGTTCTTTGGCGGATCGGCAGGATCCACCGGGGGTGGTCCAAAGATAATGCGGGTTGTGGTCATGTTGAAAAACTCCACCCAGGAGTTGAAACGGATGATTCATCCCAACGCCATGATTCCTGTCAGGTTAAATAAAATGGCCGTGGAGGAGCCGGTAGTTACCAGTGTTCTGGCATTTATGGCATTTTACGGTATTATTGCAGTAATCTCCATGATCGTTATGTCGATCCTTGGAAATGATCTGAATACCTCCATCGGCGCCGTGGCAGCCACCCTGGGGAATATTGGTCCGGGTATCGGTGATGTGGGACCGGCCCTTAACTTTTCGGAGATCCATGTGGCCGGCAAATGGTTTCTCTCCTTCCTGATGCTGGTGGGACGACTGGAACTCTTTACGGTACTGGTGCTCTTCTCGCCCATGTTCTGGAGACGCTAACCTGTCTTAATTCACAGAGAGCTGGTATTCAGCGGGAAGTTTCCCGAGGGTTTTCCTCAGCCAGAAATGGAATTTGTGAATGCCTTCTCCGTAAAACATAAGCGGGCAGAAACCATAAACCACCTCAATGTTGTTTTCTATGCAGAGCTGATGAGCTTTTTCAGTATAGGCACCTCTACCCACACCGCGGATCATCCAGACACGTTTAATGGGCGTACCTATGCACTGCTCAATGATCTCATCGGTGAGGGAAGGCGGAACTGCCAGGATCACACTTTGCACCTCTTCGGGCAGATCTTTGACCGCAGGACGCAGGCGATGCCTTCCACCTCTTCACATTTCGGATTTACAGGAAACACTTCGTAATCCTTTTTTCTTAGCTCAAGCAGCAGGCTGCGTCCGAAATTATCTTTTTTAGCGGAGGCTCCTACAATAGCTACCTTCCTGTCATTTATAAATTCCTGAATGATATCTTTCATGATCTTGGGGTTTGTCTTCCTTTAAATTTATGACTTTTTGAGCTTTCTTCTACTTTTCTACTCCTTTTTTTACCCCCAAAGTGTATTGACTCCTGCCTCTTTTTGTGTCTAACTTTGACTCAGTCAAGAACCTGAAAACTATCAAACCATGAGAACTGG
>CAVWDQ010000008.1:0-28722 GCA_963753765.1 uncultured Bacteroidales bacterium | reverse complement strand
ATCGCTTGTATTAATATTCCGGTAACTGCTGAGGTATCTGACCGGATCAGAAATCCGAACAGGAAGCTCGTCTTTAATGCTTGAGAAATCGACCCAGGTATCATTAAAGTCATCGTACTTCTCGGCATAGGTGATACAATATTTCTCCATCTGGTCCAGGTCCTGCTCACGGTTGCTCCACGACCAGCGGCTTAACTGGTCCAGATTTGGGGCAGAGAGGGGAACCTTGATAAAGGTGCCCTTGATCACATTCTGACTCAGCACGAAGTTTTTGCTGTTTTCCTCGTAATAAGCGTTGATTTCGCTCTCGTTTACCATCGTATCCATCTTCTGCTGGAGAAGCTTCTGGCGATAGGTATAAATCAACAAAGAGCGGTGGTATTCCTCAATCTGATTCTCAAAATCCATTTGCTCTTCGGTAAGGGCCTGTTCTGCCTGGTGCTGCATCAGCAAATCTTTTACCCAGGTTTCAATGTAGCGCTCGGCAAATAAGGCACTATCCTCCGGATTTGTACCTGAGGGGATAACCTTTTCCAGATCGGAAGGGTAGAGGTAGGTCTCAAATACACGGGCCACAGGTTCTTCCTGTATATTTTCCTTAAACAAAGAGCAACTCTGCACCAGGAACATAAAAAGCGATAAAAATAGTATAATGCTCCTCATCCTTATGGTTTTATACTTTTGAGCAAGTCCTGGTTTACGGTCACCGGATATTTTTCCTTCAAAGCCTTCAGCCAATCCGATTCCAGTGACTCCTGGTAGTCGGAGGTGATCTGACCTCGTGCTTCATCCAGTTTTTTTGGCTCGGGCGACTGTACTCCTTTAACAATAACAAAAGTACTCATTCCTTCATTTTCTGTTATCGGTCCGGGTCCCGAAATATCAAAGCGCTCATCTATCATAGTATTTTCACCCCTTTCGACCAGGTAGTGGGTCAGGGTAATACAGGGAAGGGTATCGTTATTACAATACAGGGCATTTAGCTTTTCCTGATCAAATTTCCCCTTGCTTATCTTCTTGTAGGCTTTGCGGACTCCTGTCACATCGGTTCCCTGGCTGCATGTGACAATATATGCATCGCAGCGCTCGCCCCACATATATGATTTTCTGTGTTCTTTGTAAAATGTCTCTAATCCCGTTGTATCGGCAAGGGCAGCGGACCAGACTTTTTGATCCATAATATCGAAGAGCAGGATTCCGTCGTGGTACTCTTGATATATATACCTGAACTCAGGATATTTTTCAGGCAGCCTGTCCTCTTCATATGCAATTACAATCTCATCGGAAAAGCTCTTATAGAGCTGATCGACCCAAACCCTGGGGTCTCTTGCTTTTCCATGGTATTGTTTCTCTTCCACATAGGATGCAAACTCGCCACTTAAGACCTTTTGTTCACCAATCTTAATCAGCTGGCTGTCCAGGTTCTTCAGATCACCAGCTTTCCAGGTGCCCAGTCCAAGACTTGAATCTACAGCCATGTAGATGGGTTGGAGGGCTTCAAGGTTCTCACTATAATTATATTCAGTTTTGAGTTTGGCAATGAAATTATCTGTCCTGGCGGCGTTGCGGTCACTGCGGTCGATTTTTTGCTGCAGCTCAGCTTCCATTTCTTCATAGCTGCCTACTTCCTTCTTATCTATTAGTTTAACGATGTGCCATCCATAGAAGGTTTTAAAGGGCCTGGTGTAGTCACCTTTATTTTCAAGCTCAAAACTGGGGTCTTCGAACTCGGGGATCATTCGCCCGGTACCGAACCATGGAATCTCACCCCCCGCTCTGGCAGAGTTTCTGTCATCGGAGTTATGCAGGGCCAACTGTCCGAAATCGGCTCCCATTTGAAGGCTGTCATACACGATCTGTATTTTCTCGTAGGCCTCTTTTTTCTGATCTTCACTTATACCTGAGGGAGTCCGGATAAAGATATGTGCCACCTTCACGCTCCCGCGAGCGGGTCTTTTATCCATAACCTTGAGTATATGGTATCCATAATTGGTCCGGAAGGGCATGCTCAGCTGTCCCACCTTGGTGTTATAAGCTACTTTTTCGAAGGGGTAGACCATGGAGAAAACGGTGAAATAGTTCAGATCGCCCCCATTTTGCTGGACCGAGGCATCTTCAGATGTGGCCCTGGCAACAACTTCAAATGCTTCGCCACCTGCAATCCGCATCCTGATCTCCATGATTTTATCATAGGCTGCCAGCGTATCTTCGGGTGAGGGATTTTCGCCGAGCCTGATCAGAATATGGCTTGCATGGATGTCATATTTGGACCATTCGTAGGCTTCCTTCATCATAGCCTCTTTGGCCTCTTCATCAACCAGGTAGGGTTTGGCAAGCTGTTTCCGGTAGCCTTCCAGCTCATTAATAAACTTTGCAGTCGTATCCATACCCAGAGCCTCAGCCTCTTTAACTTTGATCTTGAAATTGATAAAGAGTTCCAGGTATTCTTCAGGGCTTTGCCGGTTAAGCGAGGTCTGGTTGTTATTTTTCCGGAAGATCCGATCAAACTCTGCCAGGCTTACCTGCTCATCCCCAATGGTCAAAAGAACCTGAGATTCCTGTCCGGAAAGTCCAGTAGCCAGAATTGCAGCAAGGACTATTAAGAGTACGCTCTTTTTCATATGCTCATACCAGTTTTAAGTAGAACGATTGATGAACCTTTATATTATCTGCTGTAATTGGGGGCCTCCCTGGTAATAGTTACATCGTGCGGATGGCTCTCCTGAACCCCTGCATTGGTAACACGAACAAATTTTGCCTTCTGTAAGGACGGGATATCAGCTGCACCACAGTAACCCATACCGGCCCTCAGACCTCCGATCATCTGGTAGATCACTTCGGTAAGGTCTCCTTTAAATGGAACCCGGGCTGCAATTCCTTCAGGAACCAGCTTCCTGATATCATCTTCCATATCCTGGAAGTAACGGTCCTTGGACCCATGTTGCATGGCTTCCAGTGAACCCATACCCCGGTATGATTTATACTTCCGGCCGTTGTAAATAATGGTTTCACCGGGCGATTCTTCAACGCCGGCAAACAGAGAACCGGCCATGATGGAGCAGGCACCCGCTGCCAGGGCTTTGACTATATCTCCAGAGTACCTGATGCCGCCATCGGCGATTACCGGGACTCCTGATCCTTTTATTGCATTGGCCACATCGTAGATGGCTGTCAGCTGGGGCACACCCACACCGGCTATGACCCTGGTGGTACAGATGGAACCAGGACCAATACCCACTTTTACTCCATCGGCCCCTGCTTCAACCAGTGCCTTGGCAGCTGCTGCCGTGGCCACATTACCCACCACCACATCCAGTTTCGGGAATTTCTTCTTCACCTTCTTCAGGCTGTTCAGCACAGCTATGGAGTGACCGTGGGCCGTATCAATGACCACCGCATCCACACCTGCTTCCTCCAGCGCGGTCACCCGTTCAATAATATCTGCGGAGACACCCACTGCAGCGGCCACCCGCAGCCTTCCCTTATCATCTTTACAGGAGTTCGGACGGTCTTTGGCTTTGGTGATATCCTTATAGGTGATCAGCCCAATCAGTTTGTGAGCGCTGTCCACTACGGGGAGTTTCTCAATTTTATATGCCTGAAGAATCATGGCCGCCTCGGCCAGTGTCGTGTTTTTGGTAGTGGTAATAATATTTTCCACGGTCATTACCTCTTCGATGGAACGGTCCATGTCCTGCACGAACCTGAGGTCGCGGTTGGTTACAATCCCTATAAGCACATTGTTTTTATCTACCACGGGGATCCCACCGATCTTATATTCTTTCATCAGGCTCAGGGCATCGCTAACAGTTCCCTCCTTCTTGATGGTGATGGGCTCATGGATCATTACACTTTCGGCCCTTTTAACCCTTTTAACCTGCCTGGCCTGCTCCTCCAGTGGCATGTTTTTATGAATCACGCCTATACCTCCTTCACGGGCAATGGTAATGGCCAGTTTCTCTTCGGTAACTGTATCCATGGCTGCAGACACGATGGGTGTGTTCAGCTCAATGTTCCTGGAGAACTGTGATCTGATACTTACCTCCCTGGGAAGAACCTCTGAAAATGCAGGAAGAAGCAGTACATCATCAAAGGTCAATCCTTCTGAAGCGATTTTATCCTGGGCAAATGACATTGTATGATTATTTGGTTATTTTTAAATGTGGCAAAATTACAAAAAAAAAGCTTAGCAGATCGCCAGGAAATTCACCGGATTTTATTGGAGACCTGGGGCTATGATGAATTCCGTCCCCTGCAGGAGGAGATCATTCTTTCCGTCCTCTCAGGAAAGGATACGCTGGCCCTGATGCCTACCGGGGGAGGGAAGTCCATTACCTTCCAGGTTCCGGCCCTGGCCATGGAGGGAATTTGCATCGTTATTACCCCCTTGATTGCCTTAATGAAGGACCAGGTGGATCAGTTAAACCGGCGCAAGATCAAGGCCATGGCCATCCATTCAGGAATGAACGCCTATGAGATTGATATAGCCCTGAACAATTGTGTATATGGAGGGTATAAATTTCTTTACGTTTCGCCGGAACGCCTGATAACCAGGTTATTTCGCGCCAGGGTAGCTGATATGAATGTTAACCTGCTTGCCGTGGATGAGGCCCATTGTATTTCCCAGTGGGGATATGACTTCCGACCTTCTTACCTGGAAATCAGTAAGCTCAGGGAAATCCTTGAGGATGTGCCGGTTCTGGCGCTTACAGCTACGGCAACTCCAGAGGTAGGTGAAGATATCCAGGAACGCCTGGGGTTTCCGGAAAAGAATCTTTTTTCGAAAAGTTTTAACAGGGAGAACCTGGATTACCTGGTGGTGGCCACCGAGGATAAGGCCAGGGAATTGCTGAAGCAGGTTGGGCAGATGGAAGGTAGCGGGATCGTATATACAAGGAACCGTCAAAAGAGCAGGGATCTTTCCCAGCTGCTTAAGGAAAATGACATTAGTGCCAGCTACTATCATGCAGGTTTAAAACAGCATCTGAGAGACCAGAGGCAGCAGGAGTGGATGAAGAACCAATTCAGAGTGATTGTAGCCACCAATGCCTTTGGCATGGGGATAGATAAACCCGATGTCCGCTTTGTGATCCATATGGATCTGCCAGACGGCCCCGAGGCCTACTTTCAGGAAGCCGGACGAGCCGGCCGTGACGAGGAGCACTCCCGGGCCATACTCTTGTATAGTCCGTCCGATAAACGGGTGATTGAGCAGCGAATTGCCGTTAACTTCCCTGGTATCCCTAAGGTTCGGGAAGTGTACAGGGCCCTTTGCAACTTCCTTCAGGTTCCACTGGGTAGCGGCAGGGGACAGCAATACGATTTTGAATTTGGCGAGTTCCTGCACCGCTACCGCTTCAGTGCCATGGTCGCACACAGCTCCCTGCAGATTCTTTCACGAGAGGGTTATATTGTTCTTACCGAGGCTTTTTACAATCCAACCAGGATCAAATTCCAGGTGGAACGGGATGCACTCTATACCTTCCAGGTTAAAAATACAGGCTTTGATGGCTTTATCAAGCTCCTTCTCAGGTCCTACAGCGGACTCTTTTCGCAGTTTGTAAAAATTGACGAGTCAACTCTGGCCAAACGCTCCGGTCTGACTTCAGAGAAGATCAACAGCTACCTGCTTACCCTTTCAAAGCGCCAGATCATTTATTACCTGCCACGCAAGGAGGTTCCGGTGATAACTTTCCTGGAAGAGCGACTGGATGATAAAAACCTGAACCTTGCTCCGGATCGCTACAATTTCAGAAAAGAACGCTACGAAAAACGCATTGGGGAGATGCTCCGCTATGCCTCATCCGAAACCATCTGCAGGAACCAGTTCCTGCTGAGTTACTTTGGTCAGCTCGACTCGCCCCGTTGCGGTCGCTGTAATGTTTGCCGGGGCATGGAGCAGCTGCAACCAGGAAGCAAGGAGTTCGATGCCCTGGTTGAGGCCATCTCATCCCGGTTGTCTGAACATTCGATGACCCTTGATGAGCTGGTGAAACAAAGCGGTATGGATCCCGTTCAGCTTGCCCGGGTGGCCGAGTGGCTGGTGGACCAGGGCAGGCTAATCAGAAAGAAGGACCTGACGCTCAGTTGGAAGACCTGAGCTGCGCCTTTTTCCGGCTTTTAATTATCTTTGTTCCATGAAAGAAGAAGGCACTCCGGTTCATAATTATGTCTATTCAAGTGCTTTGGTGGATTTTGTCTTTGCCGCCAATGGCTACTGTGCATTCCTGGAGGAGTTGAAAGGGGAAGAAGGGAAGGCCTTTATAGAAGATTCGGTCAGGCATCTTTCCTCTGTTTATGCAAGAATTTTAGAAACCGGCGATACAGAACCGGTTTTTGAAACCTCTCCTGAGACAGTGGTCACCGAACAGGAATGGTCGGCCCTGTTTCAACGGATTGCATTAATCCTGGGACCTTACAACGATATTCTGCGTATGGCCAAAGAGGGGGAATTTGACCGTTCCGAACTGGTTAACCATACCATTTCAGAGGATCTGGCCGATGTCTACCAGGAATTAAAAGATTTTACAATCATATACAGCCGGGGCCTGGAGGAGTTGATGAACGATGCTGCCTGGGAGCTAAAAGAACGCTTTGCAGAACACTGGGGTGCAAAATTGCTCCGCGCCCTGCAGGCGTTGCACGAATTGTATGTTAGCGGAATTGATCCAAGCGAAGAAGAGTGATATACCAGAATGAGATAAGTAAGGAGGAGGTGGCTGCACTGGATCTGATCCAGTTTGAAGGGCGCATCAGTGTGATTGACTCCATGGAGGCTTTTGAGCAGGAGATAGATCAAATGGCCAGGCAGCCGGTACTTGGATTTGACACCGAAACCAGGCCTTCCTTTAAAAAGGGAAAATTATATCCCACCTCCCTGATACAGATGTCTTCCCTGGAACAGGCCTGGATCCTCCGTGTAAACCGGATCGGTTATCCCGAACGCCTGCTGGACCTGCTTTCGGGTGAGATCCCCCTGAAGATCGGGCTGGGCCTCCAGGATGATCTGAGAAGGCTTCGGGCCGACTTCCAGTTTGAACCGGATGGTTTCCTCGACCTGCAGAACTATGTGCAGGCATTCCGGATTGACGAAAAGGGATTAAAAAAAATAAGCGGAATCGTGCTGAACAGACGCATATCCAAATCGCAGCAGGTCTCCAACTGGGACGCCGACATACTCAGTGAGGCACAGTTGATTTATGCTGCCACTGATGCATGGATCTGTCTGATGATATACAATAGCTTAAGAGCTTCCATTTAATTAAGAACATGACAGAACGCACCAGAATTGTCCTGAAATCGGGTAAGGACCAGTCTCTCCGGAGATATCACCCCTGGGTTTTTTCAGGGGCCATAAAAAAGATCCATGGCCCGGGCAGGGAAGGAGAATTGGTTGATCTTTACGATAATAAGGATGAATACCTTGCATCCGGACACTACCAGCATGGTTCCATTGCCGTGAGGGTGATCAGTTTCGAAGCTCTTGAAACGGACCAGCTCTTCTGGGACCTTAAGGTTGCCAACGCATGGAAACTCAGGGAAAAGCTGGGAATGCTAAGCGATCCTCAAACCAATGTATTCCGGTGGATCAATGCAGAGGGAGACGGAATGCCTGGCCTGATTGTAGATTATTATGCAGGTGTTGCTGTGTTGCAGACCCACTCCATTGGCATGCATCTTAACCTGGATGCCATTGTGGAATCCTTGAAAAAAGTTGCCGGGGAGCGTATTCATACCATATATAATAAGAGTGAATCAACCCTGCCGGATAAGCCTGGAATTACCGAAAGATCAGGTTTTTTGATGGGAGACCAGGTAAAGGGGGAGGTGCTGGAAAACGGATACCGCTTCAATGTGAATTGGGTGGAGGGCCAGAAGACCGGCTTCTTTATTGACCAGAGGGAAAACCGCAAGCTGGTTGGGGCCTATTCTAAAGATCGCAAAGTACTGAATATGTTTGGGTATACCGGTGGTTTCAGTATCTATGCTATGGGTGGAGGTGCCCCACTGGTTCATAGTGTGGACAGTAGTGGGAAAGCCATCGACCTGAACAGGGAAAATGCCGAATTGAACTTTCCCGGCGATACGCGTCACGATGCTTTTGCCGTTGATGCATTCGGATACTTTAAGGATATGAAGGAGTCCTATGATCTGATCATCCTGGATCCCCCTGCATTTGCCAAACACCAGAATGTGCTCAGTCACGCAATTCAAGGGTATAAACGATTGAATCAGAGAGCTTTTGAGGCGATTGCGCCCGGCGGAATTATATTTACATTCAGCTGTTCCCAGGCAGTTAGCAGGGAGAACTTTCGCAAATCGGTATTTGTGGCTGCAGCCAATGCAAGGAGAAAAGTGCGTGTCCTTCATCAGCTCTCACAGCCCCCCGACCATCCGGTAAGCATTTATCACCTTGAAGGAGAGTATTTGAAGGGTTTGGTTCTGGAGGTGGAGTAACATTTCGGGATTCCAAGCGTCTTTAAATAGATAGCTTTAAAAATTCAAACTTTCCAACTATGAAAAATGTAGCAATTCTAATTACAGTCCTTTTGCTGACACTCCCTTCCTGTATTATTGATGGATGGGACCAGGGAATATCCGGCAATGGTAAAGTGGTGGAGGAAACCAGGGATATTTCAGGATTTACCGGCGTACATGTGAGTTCCGGGATTGATGTTTACCTTAGCCAGGGCAGCAGCTTCGAGGTAATTGTAGAAGCAGATGAGAATCTCCAGGAGGTGATCCTGACCGAAATGAGCGGAAACATGCTGGTGGTCAAAACGGAACGGGTAAGCATCCGGAGTGCCAAGTCAAAGAAAGTGCATGTGACCCTGCCGGAATTGAAGGAGCTTAAGATCAGCAGTGCAGGTGATTGCAACGGACAAACCCCTTTTAGCTGCGACGATCTGCGACTCTCTATCAGCAGTGCCGGAGACCTTAGCCTGGAGGTGGAAGCCGACAGGATCGATCTGGATATCAGCTCCAGTGGCGATGCCCGTATTTCCGGAAGCGCAAATGTATTTAATGTGGATCTGAGCAGTGCGGGTGATCTGAATGCCTTTGACCTGATTGCAGGAAAAGTGGATGTGAGTGTATCCAGCGCAGGCGATGCCAGGGTCCACGCCACAGAAGAGATCTCCATGAATGCATCCAGTGCAGGAAATATCTATTATAAGGGTGAAGCAGAGGTGGTACATTCCCGCAGCTCCAGTGCAGGTGACATTGTGAAAAAGAATTAACCCAGGTAGCTCTTCAGGATCTTGCTTCGGGTGGTGTGCTTTAAGCGCTTGATGGCCTTTTCCTTGATCTGACGTACGCGCTCACGGGTCAGGTTAAACTCTTCCCCTATCTCTTCAAGGGTATGGGGATGCTTCCCGTTGAGTCCAAAATACAGCCTGATGATGCTGGCTTCCCGGTAGGTGAGGGTGCTGAGTGCCCTTTCAATCTCTTTACGAAGGGAGTCGTTCAGCAATCCACGATCGGGTGATGGCGTTTCCCCGTTGAGAAGTACATCATACATGTTCCCATCCTCTCCATCCTGAAGTGGGGCATCCATGGAGACATGCCTGCCTGAGCTACGGATGGCCTCTCTAACATCCTCGGGTGCCAGTTCCAGGGCCTGTGCAATCTCATGTATGGTGGGTTCACGTTCGAACTTTTGTTCCAGCTCGGCAAAAGTTTTATTGATCTTATTGATGGAACCAATTTTATTCAGGGGAAGGCGGACTATCCGGGCCTGCTCGGCCAGTGCCTGGAGGATCGATTGCCTGATCCACCATACGGCATAACTGATAAACTTAAAGCCCCTGGTTTCATCAAATCGCTGAGCTGCTTTGATCAGACCCAGATTCCCTTCGTTTATGAGGTCGGGAAGGCTTAATCCCTGATTCTGATACTGTTTGGATACGGAAACCACAAAGCGCAGGTTGGCTTTTATCAGTTTCTCCATGGCCGGGGCGTCTCCTTTTCGGATTCTCCTTGCAAGTTCCACCTCCTCCTCGGCACTAATAAGATCTACTTTTCCTATCTCGTGCAAGTACTTGTCAAGAGAGGGAGTCTCCCTGTTGGTGACCTGCTTGATAATTTTAAGTTGTCTCATTTGACCTGCTGGCAGAGGTGTTAATGCGTTTGAATATATATATTATTTTTGGTAGTTCACCATTTTTCCACTAATATTGCATAGAATTCCATTCTGACGAACAATAGTTCCATTCTGATTAAAATTCCAATTTATCCTGATTTAATATATCCTCACCGGATCATTATTTAATTATCACATATATATGTACGATATACTTGAACTGAACAAAAAGCTTCTTGCTGAATTGCGGGATGTCGCTAAAGAGCTTAAAATTAAGCGTGTAGAATCCTTTAAGAAGCAAGACCTAATCTATAAGATTCTGGATACCCAGGCCATTGTGGTCTCGGAGAGCAAAGCTGGCAAGAAGGAGGCCCCCCGCAAAGAGAGCCCCAGAAAAGAGAGACCGACAGGTTCTTCTGAAGAATCAACGTCCCAACCCAAAAAGAGGCCGGGAAGACCAAAAAAAGAAAAGAGGCAGGAACCCGAGGTGAAGGCTGAAGTACGCGAAACCACTGCGGCTGAGAGTGCACCGGCTAAGCCCGAAACAAAGGAAGAAAAGCCCTTTAAAAAAGAAGCTGGCCGCCGTGATTTCCGTGAGCGGGGAGACCGGGGTGATCGAAAAGAGCGCAGCGATCAAAACCGCAATGAACGTAATGATCAGAACCGCAGTGATCAAAACCGCAACGAGCGTAGTGATCAGAACCGGAGTGATCAGAACCGCAACGAGCGCAGTGATCAGAACCGCAACGAGCGTAGTGATCAGAACCGCAACGAGCGCAGTGATCAGAACCGCAACGATCAAAGAGAACGTGGCGACAGAGGTGAGCAGCGCGACAATCGCCAGCAGAAGAGGCCCCAGGAGCGCAGGGAAGTCGACAAATACGATTTCGAGGGACTGATTACCAATTCGGGTGTTCTTGAGATTATGCCCGACGGATATGGATTCCTCCGGTCGTCCGACTATAATTACCTGAACTCTCCAGATGATATTTATGTCTCCCAGAGCCAGATCAAACTCTTTGGTCTGAAAACCGGAGATAATGTTACCGGAACCATTCGTCCCCCCAAGGAGGGAGAGAAATACTTCCCACTGATCAAAGTGGAATCCATCAATGGACGCAGTCCCGATTTCATACGCGACCGTGTACCTTTTGACTACCTGACCCCCCTCTTCCCGGAAGAGAAGTTTACACTTGTGGGCAATGGACAGCATAACCTGTCTGTAAGGGTAGTCGATATGTTCGCTCCCATCGGGAAGGGTCAGCGTGGATTGATCGTAGCACAGCCAAAGACCGGTAAAACTGTTCTTCTGAAAGATATAGCCAATGCCATTGCAGCCAACCATCCTGAAGTTTACATGATTGTGTTGCTGATCGATGAACGTCCCGAGGAGGTAACCGATATGGCAAGGAACGTGAATGCAGAAGTGATCTCATCTACCTTTGATGAACCGGCCGAAAGGCATGTGAGAATTGCCAATATTGTCCTGGAAAAGGCCAAGCGGATGGTAGAGTGTGGTCATGATGTGGTGATCCTGCTGGATTCCATTACACGTCTTGCAAGGGCCTACAATACCATATCCCCCGCATCCGGCAAGGTGCTTTCCGGTGGTGTGGATGCCAATGCCCTGCACAAACCCAAGCGTTTCTTTGGTGCAGCACGGAATATTGAGGACGGAGGCTCCCTGACCATACTGGCTACGGCTCTGACCGAGACCGGATCCAAGATGGATGAGGTGATCTTTGAAGAATTTAAGGGAACCGGTAATATGGAACTCCAGCTCGACAGGAAACTATCCAACAAGCGGGTTTACCCATCTGTGGATGTCAATCCTTCCAGCACCCGTCGCGAGGACCTGCTGCTTGATAAGCCCATGCTTGACAAGATCTGGATCCTTAGAAATTACCTCTCCGATATGAATTCGGTGGAGTCCATGCAATTCCTCCGGGACCGCCTGGTGAAAACGGCCACCAACGAGGAGTTTCTGATCTCCATGAACAGCGGCTGATCCGGCTGAACAGAATCAAAAAAGTGACGGCAAACCCCGTCACTTTTTTGTTTTAGGGCCCCTGGCCCGGGGTTATTTGAAATGATTTTATATTACGAAGTTCTCATAAACATTAAGCCTATTTTACTAATTTTGGGAGACTTCAATACAAATAGTTAACTAGTTGTAATTTAAATATTTAAGTAAAAATAACATGGCAAATAAAAAGAATTTCATGACATGTGATGGTAATTATGCCGCAGCGCATATTGCATACATGTTCAGTGAGGTGGCTGCCATCTATCCTATCACTCCTTCCTCCAACATGGCAGAGCATGTGGACGAGTGGTCGGCCAATGGCAGAAAGAACATTTTCGGTGAGACTGTGAAAGTTGCAGAGATGCAATCGGAGGCAGGTGCAGCCGGTGCTGTTCACGGATCACTGCAGAGTGGTGCCCTCACATCAACCTTTACCGCATCCCAGGGACTCCTTCTGATGATCCCGAACATGTACAAAATTTCAGGCGAACTGCTCCCCGCTGTCTTCCACGTTTCAGCAAGGAGTCTGGCAGCGCAGGCACTCTCCATTTTTGGAGATCACAGTGATGTAATGTCCACGCGCCAGACAGGTTTTGCCATGCTGGCCACCGGATCTGTCCAGGAAGTGATGGACCTGGCTGCAGTAGCCCACCTGACTTCCATCAAAACAAGGGTTCCTTTTCTTCATTTCTTTGACGGATTCCGAACTTCCCATGAGATCCAGAAGGTTGAAGCACCCGATCAGGATGCGCTGGCCAAGTTGGTGGATATGGATGCGCTTAAAGCTTTCAGGGACAATGCATTGAATCCGGAACATCCCGTAACCCGCGGGCTGGCTCAGAATCCCGACATCTACTTCCAGACACGTGAAGCTATCAATAAGTTTTACGAGCCAATTCCCGATGAGGTGGCTGCCTATATGAAAGAGATCAGCAAACTTACCGGGCGTGAGTACAAGCCATTTACTTATTACGGCGCCGATGATGCTGAGAATATCGTGATTGCCATGGGTTCCATTACAGAGACCCTGAAAGAGGTAGTTGATCATCTGAACGCCAAAGGTGAAAAAGTAGGTCTTCTTGTTGTTCACCTCTACAGGCCCTTCTCAGCCAAGTATTTTATGGATGTACTTCCTAAATCGGTGAAGCGCATCTCTGTACTTGACCGTACCAAGGAGCTGGGAGCTAATGGAGAACCTCTCTACCTGGATATTAAAAACCTGTTCTACGGACGGGAGAATGCTCCTGTTATTGTTGGAGGTCGTTACGGACTCTCCTCCAAGGATACCACTCCTGCCATGATGATTTCTGTCTTTGACAACCTGAAGATGGCTGAGCCCAAGAATGGATTTACTGTGGGTATTGTGGATGATGTTACCTTCACCTCACTTCCTTTACTTCCGGAGATTTCGCTGGGTGTAGCTGGAACATTTGAGGGTAAATTTTACGGACTGGGTTCTGATGGTACAGTAGGTGCCAACAAGAACTCCATCATGATCATTGGGGAATCGACGGACAAGTATTGCCAGGCCTATTTCGCCTATGATTCGAAAAAATCCGGTGGGATCACCACTTCGCACCTGCGCTTTGGTGACAATCCTATTCGTTCCCCCTACCTGGTGGTAACTCCCGACTTTGTAGCATGTCATGTACCGGCATACCTGGAAAAATATGATATGTTGAAGGGACTGAAAGATGGTGGTACCTTCCTGCTCAACTCCATCTGGGATGAAGAAGATACCATTAAGCATCTGCCCAATAAAATGAAAAAGTATATGGCAGAGCACAATATCAATTTCTACATCATTAATGCCACCAAACTGGCACAGGAGATTGGACTGGGCAACCGGACCAATACCATCATGCAGTCTGCATTCTTTAAAATAGCCGATATCATTCCTTATGATCAGGCTGTTGAAGAGATGCGCAAGTTTATCATTAAGAGTTTCGGCCGTAAGGGCGAAGAGGTGGTGAAAATGAACTTTGCAGCTGTAGAGAAGGGTGGTGACGTTATAAAAATAGAGGTGGATGCTGCCTGGAGCAAACTTGGTGCCGATGCTGTAAAAGATGATGGTCGTGCTGTTCCCGAATTTGTTAAGAATGTTGTTCAGCCCATTAATAACCTGGCTGGTGACGATCTTCCCGTTAGTGCATTTTTAGGTCGTGAAGATGGTACTTTCCCCGCAGGAACTGCTCAATATGAGAAACGTGGTATTGCAGTGAACGTACCCGAGTGGGTGGCTGACAACTGCATCCAGTGTAACCAGTGTGCCTATGTTTGTCCCCACGCTGCCATTCGTCCCTTCCTAATTGATGAGAATGAGGCCAAGGCACTTCCCGAGGGAACAGAAACAATTACAGCCAATGGAAAAGCATTTGCAGGCCTGCAATTCAAGATTCAGGTAAGTGTTCTGGATTGTACCGGTTGCGGAAACTGCGCCGATGTTTGCCCATCCAAGGTGAAGGCCCTGGAGATGAAGCCGCTGGAGACACAGATGGAAGAAACTCCCCGCTGGGATCACCTGATCAAGGAGATTTCCTACAAGGACACCCTGGTGGATAAGAAGCAAACTGTGAAGAACAGTCAGTTCGCCCAGCCGCTCTTCGAGTTCTCGGGTGCCTGCGCCGGATGTGGTGAAACACCTTATATCAAGCTGATCACCCAGCTGTACGGAGACCAGATGATTGTGGCCAATGCCACCGGTTGTTCCTCCATTTACGGTGGTTCTGCACCTTCTACTCCTTACTGTGCCAATGTGGACGGACAGGGTCCTGCATGGGCCAACTCCCTCTTCGAGGACAATGCAGAGTATGGATTTGGACTGGCTACGGGTGTGAATAAGAACCGTGACCGTATTAAGAATAAGATGATTGCTGCCATGGACCAAGTGAAACCCGCTACCAAAGAGGCCTTCACAGCCTGGATCGACGGAATGGAGAATATGGATGCATCCAAGGAAGCAACTGCAAAGCTTCTGACCGCTCTGGATAGTGAGTCACATGCCATTGCTGAGGAGATCAAGTGCCTCAAGCAGTACCTGGTGAAAAAGTCAGTCTGGATCTTCGGTGGAGACGGATGGGCCTATGACATCGGTTATGGCGGACTGGATCATGTGATTGCTTCCGGCGAGGATGTAAATATCCTGGTGATGGATACCGAGGTTTACTCCAATACAGGAGGACAGGCATCCAAAGCAACCCCGGTGGGTGCTGTTGCCAAGTTTGCAGCTTCGGGTAAGAAGATTCGCAAGAAGGACCTGGGTATGATGGCGATGACCTATGGATATGTATATGTTGCACAGGTTTCAATGGGAGCCAGTCAATCCAGTATCTGAAGGCGATCAGGGAGGCTGAAGCCTATCCAGGACCGTCGCTGATCATCGCATATTCGCCTTGTATCAGCCATGGATTACGTTCAGGAATGGGCAAAACACAGGCACAGGGTAAATATGCTGTGGAGAGTGGCTACTGGCACCTCTATCGCTACAATCCTGTGTTGGAAGAGGAAGGCAAGAACCCATTCTTACTGGATTCCAAGGAACCCCAGTGGGATCAGTTCCAGGGATTCCTGCAATCGGAGGTACGTTATACTTCCCTGCAGAAGTCTTTCCCGGCCGAGGCTACCCATTTGTTCAAAGCTGCTCAGACCAATGCCAAATGGCGTTATGACAGCTACGTGCGCATGGCCAGCCTTGACTTTGCACCTCAGGTGTAGTTCGGGAAATTGCCCGCCTCGCTTAACCTGGCTTCGCCAGCTAGAGGCTTCGGCAATCAATATCCCTCACTACCAATGGTTTGCAAAGATTAAAGTGACCAAATTAGAATAAGAGACCGCCCGGGAAACCGGGCGGTTTTTATTTATATGAAACATTGTGCATTCATGTTAGGCTTTACAAACGAAGGGATATTGGATTTTGAAGCCTAAGCCAGTATGAAATACTGGGTTCAGCGAGAAAGACAATATCCCGAAGTTTTTTAACTTTGCCAGTCAAATTAAAGGTTTGGGAAGGATAATAGCCATCGATTACGGGACAAAGCGGTGCGGACTGGCAGTCACCGATCCGGGGCAAATGATAGCCTCGCCCATGGAAACTGTTCTCACCCATGAACTGATGAATTATCTGCAGGCTTATTTTGAGAAGGAGCAGGTGGACCTTTTGGTGGTGGGTCTCCCCAGGCAGATGGATCATTCCGATTCTGAGTCCATGAAGCAGATCCGGTTTTTTGTGGGGGCTTTCAAGAAACGTTTTAAGGAAATCCCGGTGGAGTGGATGGATGAGCGTTTTACCTCAAAAATGGCTATGGATGCCATGATCACGGGTGGGATGAAAAAATCGGACCGGAAGATAAAGGGGAATGTGGACAGGGTAAGCGCTGCCCTGATTCTGCAATCTTTTCTGGAAAAGAGAAACAATTTACAGACTTAAGCGTTGTTTTGGTATTAAAAAGTATCAGTTAGATTATGGTGTTACCAGTATATGTTTACGGGATGTCGGTGCTTAGAAAAGTAGCTCCTGAGATCCCTGAAGATTTTAAGGATCTGGATCAGTTGGTTGAAGATATGTTCCAAACCATGCATGCCAGTGATGGTGTAGGGCTTGCAGCGCCACAGGTGGGGAAATCGCTTCGGATTTTTGTGGTTGATACGAGCCCCATGGCCGATGCAGGAAAGGAACATGAGTTAGAGGATTTCAAAAAAGTCTTTATCAATCCCATTATCCTGGAAGAGTGGGGCGATCCCTGGTCCTTCGAAGAGGGATGCCTGAGCCTCCCCAATATAAGGGAAGAGGTAAGTCGTCCCGGCAATGTGCGCATAGAATACTACGACGAAAACTGGAATCTGAAGGAGGAAGAATATGACGGGATCCGGGCCAGGGTTATCCAGCATGAATATGACCACCTGGATGGAAAGTTATTTGTGGACCGTATCAGCCCCATTCGTCGTAAACTGCTTTCGGCCCGCCTGAATACCATCAGTCAGGGACGTGCCGATTGTGACTACAGGATGGTCTTTCCCAAGAAGTAATTTCCCACTTCAAGTAAATTTATTTCGAAATACATGTTTATGTTATGGTTTCGTAATACAATAGTTGTATATTGCAACAGTTTAATTACGCAACCTTCATGGACTATAGCACTCTTTCAATTGTCAGGCCCCCGGAAATTTCATCGGACTGGTTAGCCATGGATCGCCTGGGAGCCCTTCGGGTAAGGTTCTCCATAGGGCGGAACCAGTACCGGGTAAAACCGGGATTATACAGGCTTGGCCGACCCGGGAAAGATTCAGAGGTGCTTGTGAGTGCCAATTACAAGCTCAGTTTTGATGTGCTTAGAAAAAACCTCAGGGGTCTGGATGCCTGGATCCTTGTCCTTGAAACCTTTGGTATTAATGTATGGTGTGCGGCGGGAAAAGGCAGCTTTGGAAGTGATGAACTTATCAGGCAGGTGAAGGAATCTCAACTGAGCCTTTACGTGTCCCATAAGCGTCTGATTGTTCCCCAGCTAGGGGCTCCCGGGCTTGCGGCACATAAAGTAAAGGCAGCCACCGGTTTTTCAGTAAAATTTGGTCCGGTGCGTGCCGAAGATATTAAGGACTATATCTCAGCGGGATACAAGAAAGATGAAGCAAGCCGGACTGTACAATTCGATATCAAAGACAGGTTTATTCTGACCGGGGTTGAACTGGCAAACTCATTTCGGTATTTGATCCTTGCAATTATTCTATTTGCTCTTTTATCGGGGATCCATTCACAGGGCTATTCTGTTGAACTCCTGTGGAAGGAGGGATTGAAGGCTGGTTTTTTTCTGCTGAGCGCTTATCTCAGCGGTGCCTTTCTTGCGCCTTTACTGTTGCCCTTCTTGCCCTTCCGGCATTTTGGGGGGAAGGGATTGCTAAGCGGACTCCTGGTATTTGGATTGATTGCATTTTTTGGGAAGCTTGCTTTGCCCTTGCCTGCATTGATTGCCTGGTTCCTGATTTCAGGAGCCATATCGTCCTACCTCACCATGAATTTCACAGGAGCAAGCACCTATACCTCACTAAGTGGGGTGAGGAAGGAGATGGCAATCTTTGTCCCCATTCAGATCGCATTCGCCCTGACCGGTCTGGTGCTGCTGATCATTTCAAAACTGGTGTAAGATGGATACACAGAAATATTTAAAGAATGTGGCCACCCTGGAGTACGATTCATCCCTTTGTATCGGTTGCCGTTTATGCATTGAGGTATGTCCGCACAGGGTGTTCATTATGTCGGGTAAAAAGGCAGAGGTAGTCAATCTGGACAAGTGCATGGAGTGTGGTGCATGTGTACTGAATTGTGTCCCGGGTGCTCTGAAGGTCAAACAGGGTGTGGGTTGTGCCTCTGCAGTCATCTATGGATTCCTGAAGGGAACAGAACCCACATGTGACTGTGGCGGGGATGAATCATGTTGTTGATTGCTTATTAAAAGAAACGCTACTCATGAAAAACGAATTTATAAGACAATTCAGAGAGACGCTCCGGGTATTCGACCGGGAAATGTTCCTGCAAAACAATGCATCGTGTTGCAATGGAATCAGTCTGGCCCAATGTCATACCCTGCTGGAAGTTGAAAAGAACAGTGAGATATCAGTCTCAGATCTGGCAATGAAATTGTCCCTGGATAAGAGTACTGTGAGTCGCACGGTGGATGGACTTGTGAATATCAACCTGGTGAACCGGACCATCCCAAAGGAGAATCGCCGTCTTGCACTGATTCAGCTGACAGGTTCAGGTAAAGAGCTTTGTTCAAGCATCAATTATACCAATGATTCCTATATACGAGAGGTCTTTAAAGATTTTACGGATGAGGAGAGAGCATGCTTTCTCAGCTTATTCAGCAAGCTAACAGGCAATATGGCAGCCTTCAGAACAGACAACAATCCATAAAAAACAAGCCGCCTCATAAATCAATATGAGACGGCTTCGCTTGTTTCTTGTTATTCTGGTCTTAGCAGCTGCTAGATCACGGCATTGAAATGCTCTTCCGATTTCAGGAGCAAATCAATATAATGGGCACGCTTGTAAACGAAGGGATCGTTTATGGTTTTGTTGCTCAGTGTTCCCCTGAAGGCCTCAATGGAAGCGTAGCCTTTGCGATCCATCCATTCTTCCAGTTCTTTCAGCATTTCGGCTGCATGACCCACACCATTGTGATAGAAAGTGCTCACTGCCTCCACAGCACTGGCACCTGCCAGGATCATTTTTACCATATCGATGCCCTCATAGATGCCATTGTTGGCTGCGACGCTGGCATTCAGATTCCCATAGGTCAGACCAACATAACGGATGGAGAGACGATGATCACTGTGTGTACTCAGGTTCCATGGAGAGACGTGTTTTTCGGCTTCCACATCAATATCCGGCTCAAAGAGCCTGTTGAAGAGAATAAAGGCATCGGCACCTGCATCATCCATATCTTTAATGGTTTTCAGCACATTGGTATAAAAGGGGCTAAGCTTTACACTTACCGGGATCTTTACCGCTGCTTTAACCGCTTTCAGGTTTTCGATCTGTTCGAGGATTACATCGTGTCCGGATTTTTCAAAATCCCGTGGTACTGAGAAAAAGTTCAGTTCCAGTCCGGCAACCCCTGTTTCTTCAAGCAGTTTTGCATACTCAACCCATGACTCTTTATAAATGGCATTGAGACTTGCAAATACTGGTATGGAAAGGGCATCAACCACCTGTTTCACGTTGTACAGATGCTCCTTGGGTCCGCCATGTTCAATTTTAGGGAACAGGTTGATCATTTCGGCATTGCGTTCATCGTAGGCTTCCAGCTGTTCGCTTAGATCGTTGACTTCATGCTGAATCTGCTCCTCAAACAGGGAGCGATATACGATCGCTGAAACACCTGCTTTTTCAGCTTCTAAAAGTTTATCAAGATTATTTGAGAGATTACATGCACCCAGGATCAGAGGGTTCTTCAGGGTGACTCCCATGTGTTTTGTTGTAAGTGTTGCCATTTGAATTAGGTTAATCGTTCATATAAATCTAGTATATAAAACTACCAACCCGTATGAAAGGTTCAAATAAAATGGAAAGAATGGCAGATATTTTTCATTTGACAGCATGAATTTATTAAAATGACCCTGGGGGGAATCATGTTCGATTTGCGAAAAGTTCCCATTTTACGTGTCCTTGTCCCTTTCTTTGGCGGAGTATTGAGCGGACTCCGTCTGAGCTCAAAAATCCAGATTTATGAGCTGATCATCCTGCTGCTGCTGCTCTGGATAATGGTGCTGGTAATTTACAGGTGGCACGGACGAAAACCGGGATTGCTTCCCTGGCTGTCCTCCCCCTTCCTGTTTCTACTCCTGTTCTTTGCCGGTGCAGGGAGCGGAATCTATTCACGCCCCCTTGATCCCGGATTACCTGTGGATCAGTGGGTGGTGGTAAGAGGAGAGCTAAGCGGATCGCCAATTCCGGGCAGCTATGCTCATACCTTTGAGCTGGACATTCAAATGTATTTTTCGGAGGATAGCATCTGCCGAACCAGAACAGTTCTGAAGGCTTATATGAGTATGCCTGCCGACTCAATCCTGCCTGAAGCAGGTGAGACCTGGCAGTTTGCCGGTAAGCTGGTACCCATTCGAAACAGCGGAAATCCGGGCTCTCCAGACTACAGATCAATCATGGGCAGGAAGAATTGCTGGTATCGTTTCTATATTTCAAATGGAGCTGAACAGGTCCGTTTTAACAGAGAGGTGAAGGGGAAGAGGGCGAGGCATGCTCCTGCTCATATAAGGAAAAAGGTATCCGATCACTGGCATGGAGGCCCGGAGGAGCTATCCCTTTTGAAGGCGGTCTGCCTGGGCGATCGATCCTCGCTTAGCGATGATATGCGCCAGGACTATACCCGGGCCGGCGGGGCTCATCTGCTGGCAGTTTCCGGCTTGCATGTGGGGCTGATCTGGTGGGTATTACAGTATATGACAGGCTGGCTGAACCTGATTTTCCGGAAGGGGATGCAGCGGACCATACTGGTGGTGGGACTCCTGTGGTTTTATGCATTCATTACCGGATTTTCTTCCTCTGTATGCAGATCCGTCACCATGTTCTCCTTTTTTTCAGCCAGCCGGATGATGGGAGATCGCGTTCATCCTTTAAATGCCATACTTGTGTCAGCATTTCTCCTGGTATGGATAGATCCCCTGAGACTGATGGATGTGGGTTTCCAGCTCTCCTATGCAGCTATTACAGGCATCATTACCCTGCATCCGCTGAGTATAAAGTTGCTAAGGCCGAAGATATGGATTCTTCGATGGGTATGGGAAGCCACTTCGGTAAGTCTGGCAGCCCAGCTTTCCACTGCTCCCCTGGTGATCTTCTATTTTCACCACCTGCCCCTCTATTCCCTGTTACCAGTCTTCTTGCAATTCCCATGCTCAGTCTGCTGATTGCCATCTTTGTGTGCTCGGTTCCCTTTGTTTCGGCCGGTATCCTGGAAAGCTTTTTCACTTTCCTGCTGGTGGAGCTGGCCGGACTGATGAACCGTTCCATGGATACAGGTCTCCACTCTGCCGGCTGCCGTGCTGGATGATCTGCATCTCGATGTGGTTGGACTCCTGCTCTGGCTCCTGGTTTTCCTCCTGGCGCTAATCACTCTTCATGGTAAGAAGAGGATTTCCCGCTACCTGTTTATGTTTCTTATCTCTGTTTCCCTGGTATGGAACTCCTATACCGGATTGAAGCGCCGCTCATCCTCCGCCCTGATCATTACCCACTTCAGGGCTGCATCCATGATTGTCAGGCAGGAGGGAAAGAGGGTGGACCACTTATTGCTGGTACACTGACAGCACTTCACTTGCTTATATGGAGACCTACAGGGAAATTTGCTGGAGCAGGAGGATATATAAAAACCAGGTATACGACATGGGGGAGAGTTAGGAGCCGGCAGGAAAGATCTCAGCTTGTATGCAGCTGGCAGAAGGAATATGGATGGTGGGAGGGGAGCATTAAGGGCCTGGTGCTTACGGAAGAGCTTAAGCACACTTGAATTGGAGACGTTTTGGCGATTCTTTGAGCGACAGACCCGGCCTTCCCGATTTCATTCTGCTTATCGGGAGAACCTGTGCGTGGATGCCCTGCTAAAAAGCAGCTGGGGGAAAGTGGAGCTTGTGATTGACGGATCCAACCGCAGCTGGTATAAAGAGAGTATGATGGCAGAACGGACCGGATTTATTTGACTGAAGGCTCGGGAGCTTATGTGAAAAGATGGTAAAAAAAGGGATCTCCATGCCTACTATTGGACAATTATCTGTTATTTTGCCCTGTTGTTTTTTTTAAACTATGCGTATTATAATTGCCGGAGCTGGGGAAGTCGGATCACATCTGGCCAAGATGCTCAGCCATGAGGAACACGATCTGGTGGTGATTGATAACGATGGCGATCGACTGAAGTCCATTGCTAGCACACTGGATGTGCTGACCATTGAGGGAAATGCCAACTCCATTACCCAGCTGAAAGAAGCAAAAATCGATAAGGCCGATCTCCTGATAAGTGTCACTTCCTCGGAAGATGTCAATATAAATTCTGCCATTCTCAGTAAGAGGCTCGGGGCCAAGAAGACCATTGCACGGATTGATAACCAGGAGTATCTGCTACCAGCCAACAAGGAGATTTTTGAGAATCTGGGAGTGGATTATATGATCTATCCGGAAAAAATTGCTGCACGTGAAATTGTGGGTTTGCTTTCGGAGACCGGCAGTACGGAGGTGGTTGAGTTTGGTGGGGGCAAATTGCATATGTATGTGATCAGACTTGACGAGGATGCTCCCATTATTAATAAAAGCCTGCGGGAACTGGCACCCGAAAATAATGGTTTGGAATACCGGGCGGTGGCCATTACCAGGCACGCGCAAACCATTGTGCCTTCCGGGGATGACCGCTTCGAAATTGGCGACCTGGTTTATGTGATCAGCAGCAAGACGGGACTGAAACAGCTTTATAAATACTCCGGAAAGAAACAGTTTGAGGTTCGGGATATCATGATTCTGGGTGGCAGCCGGATCGGGAGGAAGACAGCCGATGCCCTGGGGAGCCAGCACTATGTAAAATTGATTGAAAAGGACAGGCAGCGGAGCTTTGTCCTATCCAATATGTTAAACAATACGCTGGTTATCAACGGCGATGGAACCAATATGGAGCTCCTGCGTGAAGAGGGGCTGGAGAAAATGGATGCCTTCATTGCTGTCACCGGAAATTCCGAGACGAATATTCTTTCCTGTCTGCTTGCCAAGCACATGGGGGTGAAAAGAACCATTGCCGAGGTGGAGAACATGGACTATATCCACCTGGCCGAAAATATTGGTGTGGATACCATTATTAATAAAAAACTGATTACCGCCAGCCGGATCTTCCGTTTTACCATGGCAGAAGAGGTAAGCAGCATCAAGTGCCTTACCGGAACAGAAGCAGAGGTGATGGAGTTTGTGGTAAAGCCGGATGCACCTGCCACCCTTGGAACGCTTGCAGAGATTGATTTTCCACGGGAGGCCATTATTGGAGGCGTAATCAGGGGAAAGAATGCATTAATTGCCCATGGCGAAACGCGTATTAAACCTTACGACCGCGTGGTTGTATTTGCCTTGCCCGGGGTGATCCATACCATTGGCAAGTATTTCAACTAGAAGCTGATGCTGAATCACCGAACCATTATCCGGATCTTAGGTGTGATCTTGATCACCGAAGGATTCTTCATGTGGCTGGCCGTGCCCGTATCACTGATTTTCGGAGAGAAGGACTACTTGCAGTTTCTGCTATCAGGAGCCATTACCGTTTTTACTGGCATGGCGGCCTATGTACCCTTACGGAAATCTGATCTGGATCTGAACCGACGGGATGGTTATGTGATTGTTACCGGGGCCTGGATCCTTTTCTCCCTGTTCGGCACCCTGCCCTTCCTCTTAACGGGATCCATTCCCAGTTTTACAGATGCATTTTTTGAGACCATTTCCGGATTTACCACCACCGGGGCCTCCATTCTGAATAATATCGAGGAGCTTTCGCATGCTGTTCTTTTTTGGAGGAGCCTGATTCAGTGGCTGGGGGGCATGGGAATCATTCTGCTTACCCTGCTGCTGCTTCCCTTCCTGGGAATCGGGGGCATGCAGCTTTTTTCGGCCGAGGTACCCAGCCCCACTCCGGATAAGCTCCATCCCCATGTGAAGGATACGGCCAAGCGCTTGTGGTTTATCTACCTGATATTCACTTTTGTGGAGACCATGTTGCTCTGGGCCGGTGAAATGAAGCTCTTCGATGCCGTCTGTCATTCGCTGACCACCATGGCTACGGGAGGTTACTCCACCAAGCAGGCCTCCATTGCCTACTGGAACTCTCCCTATATCCACTATGTAATCACCGGATTTATGTTCCTGGCGGGTACCAACTTTACCCTGGCCTACTTTGGAATGCACGGACAATTCAGAAAGATCTGGCAGAATGAGGAGTTTAAATGGTACCTCGGATTTATTGGTGGATTCACAGTGCTTATTACCCTGGGGCTCTTTTTTACTGGTGGCGGGGGACTTGAACCGGCTTTCCGGAATGCCATTTTCCAGGTGGTCTCCATTATCACCACCACCGGGCTATGCAACTGCCGATTATTTGAAGTGGGCACCCTGGCTCATGGTGTTGATTTTTACCCTTATGTTCTTTGGGGGATCGGCAGGATCCACCGGGGGTGGTCCCAAGATCATGCGGGTTGTGGTGATGTTGAAAAACTCCACCCAGGAGTTAAAGCGGATGATTCATCCCAACGCGATGATTCCTGTCAGGTTAAATAAAATGGCAGTGGAGGAGCCGGTGGTCACCAGTGTACTGGCATTTATGGCCTTTTACGGGATTATTGCAGTGATCTCCATGGTCGTTATGTCGATCCTGGGAAATGACCTGAATACCTCCATTGGCGCCGTGGCGGCCACCCTGGGAAATATTGGTCCGGGTATCGGTGATGTGGGACCGGCCCTGAACTTTTCGGAGATCCATGTGGCCGGCAAATGGTTTCTTTCCTTCCTGATGCTGGTAGGGCGACTGGAACTCTTTACGGTGCTGGTGCTTTTCTCCCCCATGTTCTGGAGGCGGTAAGCCGGGTTAATTGGCTGAGATCTGGTATTCGGCAGGAAGTTTCCCCAAAGTTTTTCGCATCCAGAAATGAAATTTATGCATCCCATCGCCAAAAAACATCAGGGGGCAGAAGCCATATACCACCTTGATATTGTTTTCTATGCAAAGCTCATGGGCTTTTTCAGTATAGGCGCCTTTGCCCACTCCACGGATCATCCAGACACGTTTAATGGGCGTGCCAATGCACTGATCAATGATCTCATCGGTAAGTGAAGGCGGGACTGCCAGGATCACACTTTCCACCTCTTTGGGCAGATCTTTAACCGTTGGGACACAGGCCCTGCCTTCCACCTCTTCACATTTCGGATTTACAGGAATCACCTCGTAATCCTTTTTGCTTAGCTCAAGCAGCAAACTGCGACCGAAATTATCTTTTTTGGCGGAGGCTCCTACAATCGCCACCTTCCTGTCATTTATAAATTCCTGAATGATATCTTTCATGATCTTGGGATTTGACTTCCTTAAATTTATGACTTTTTGACCTTTCTTCTACTTTTCTTCTCCTTTTTTTCGCCCTTAGTAGTATTGACTGCTGCCTCTTTTTGAGGCTACCTTTGACTCAGTCAAGAACCTGAAAACTATCAAACCATGAGAACTGGAGGTGCTCTCCCAAGGCATTTTACCCAGAAAAGTCTGTGTTTTGTTCCCGGCTATCGTAGCCTGGCCATAGCCATTGTTGCATTATCCACCTTTGTTGGCACGTCTGAATTAAAGGCACAGGATGAAAACAATGACCCTGTATCGAAACAGCTCTGGCTGGATTTCAATCCCAGTCTGAAAGTTACGGACCGGCTTACCCTGTATGGTGCAATCGGGGCAAGAACCATTTTTCCAACCACCTGGTCCAGGTACTTAATCACACCATCTGTCAAATACAACTGGCCCAGGATGATCCTGAAAGATATGAAGTTTAAAGAGGAACTTCATGGGGGGATCGGTTTCTATTACACCGAAAACAGTGGGGCTGTAGACCGCCTGGAAATCAGGCCTTTCCAGGCCTATAGCCTTACCGCGCCAAACAGGTACAGACTCCAGGTCAAACACCTTCTGAAACTGGAGGAAAGATTTGAGATGGAAACCGATGATTGGGCGAGTACCTTTGGACTTCGCCTGAGATACTCCGCAACGGTTACTTTCAGATTTCACGGGAAGGTATGGGCAAAGGGAAATGGTTTTTTTATCCCGGCAACCGCTGAATTTTTCTGGAACCTGAAAGGTACCAAACAGTTTAACGATAAAATCCGGCTACTGGCCGGTATTGGACGCGATATCACTCCCGATTGGAAGGCCCTTTTCCTATTCGGATATTTTTATTCCAAGGCAGCTGCTGATGATCCCTTTAATTCCAATGAAATGCTCTTCAGGCTTAGAGTGTATCACACCTTTCATAAAAAAAATAGCAAATGAGAAACTTACACAAATTCTTCTTTTTGGGATTATTGATTTTCCTTATTCCTTCTATTCCAGGCAATACTTGCCTTGCACAGGATAAGGATGCTCTGGAATCCATAGCCAAAAGTAAACGGGACAGTACCGAGCGCAGATCGTCTTTTAATGCTTACCCCTATGTGTACTATACCCCTGAAACAAGCCTGGCCTTTGGTGCAGGAGGAATATTCATATTTTATACCAGTGATAACCCCGATCTGAAGCCTTCAAAAATTGGATTTGGCGGTATGTATTCAATATCAAAGCAATACAGGATCGGAGTAAATCCAAAATTCTATTTTCTTGACAGTAAGATGTACATCGATCTGCCAGTATCCTATGGTTATTCTCTGGACAGATTGTATGGGATAGGGCCCGATACCGAGAAAACCGGAGACGAAGCGTTCACGAAAAAATATTTTACGGTTTCGCTGACCATGCAGGTCCCACCCCTGCTCTTTGATGCCGGTCGTACGGGGATCATCTTAGACTACAACCACACTGAGATTGTCGACAAAAGGAGCAACGAACTCTTGATCAACGATGAGGTTACCGGAAGCAACGGCGGAAATTCTTTTGGTATCGGGGGTGATCTGGTCTGGGATTCAAGGGACAATATTTTCTTCCCGAACTCAGGGGGGTATCAGTATTTTAAAATTGTGATTTATCCTGAGATCGATCTACCCACGTTTTCTTTCATGGAACTGGATGTAAAACAGTTTTTTGCATTCAAACCAGACCATGTATTTGGTGGCAACTTTTATATGGCGTCTACCTCAGGAGATGCACCCTTCTACCTATTGCCGGCCCTTGGCGGTCAGAAGAGAATGCGTGGATATTTCATGGGAAGGTACCGGGACAATTTTTTTATGATGTTCCAGGCAGAATACAGACAATACTTCTGGAAAAGTTTTGGCTTTGTTGTATTCGGTGATGTGGGAAATGTATCAAACGATTTGCTTTCATACAGCTTCAATAACATAAAGTACAGTTTTGGGGCAGGATTAAGGTATAAGTTCAACAAAAAGGAAAAGGTAAATCTCCGGGTGGATTTTGGAATGGGTCCGGATAAAAATATGGGGATATACTTCGGGATAGAAGAAGCATTTTAAACAATTAATTATAAATCTGAAAATTTGAAAAACATGAAAAAAGTTATTCTAATCAGTATTGCTATTGCCTTTGTCTCACTGACAGCTTATTCACAGGGCTCTGTAGAAGAGGTAGATTTCTATCAGTCCGTTTTCGGTATGGCAAAGAAGAATATCACCGAGCTTTTTGTTGAGGTGGATGGGCCAGCCAAGCAAGAATTCTGGACCCTTTACGATGAATATGAAGTTGCGCGTAAGGAATTAGGAAAGACGAGGCTTAAGCTTTTAAATGCTTACGCAGAAAACTATCTTACTCTTGATGCTACAAAGACTGATGAACTGATTACGGCCATGGCCACCCAGAAGAAAAACCTGGATAAGCTGATTGTTAAATACTACAAGAAAATGAAGAAATCAGCCGGGGTCAAGCCGGCGGCACAGTTCTATCAACTTGAAAACTGGTTGCTGAGCGCCATTCGCCTGGAGATAATGGAAAATATACCCTTTATTGGGGAGATTTAGAAATCAAGGATGAGATATAAGCATAAGATTTTAGGTTGCCTGCTGCTGGCCATGATCCTTTTTAGTTCGGGTTTGTACGGACAGGGAGCCACACGAAAGCTTAGCAAGAAGCAGGAGGCTTACGTGGACAGTCTCAAACACATAGAGTACAATTATATTTTCCCCATTCTTGGTCAGAGAGCTTACAGCAGGGGTTTTGATATACCCTATCCGGCAGGTCTTATGGCCAACTTTATCTGGATGAGGCAGGGGATTATCATAGAGAATATGCAGCTGGGCATAAGTTCTGAGAATGTAGATATACCTCTTTCTCCGGTGGACTTTATCGATTTCGGAACCAATACCAATACTTCCTATGCTGTTAATTTCAGGCCTGATATCTGGGTTCTACCCTTTCTGAATGTATATGGACTCTTTGGATATGGT
>CAVWDQ010000007.1:0-11019 GCA_963753765.1 uncultured Bacteroidales bacterium | reverse complement strand
ACAGTGACAAAGAAATCCGGGAAGTGATTGCCCAGGTCTACAGGGAGACAGGCTATTTGTGTGATCCACATGGCGCCACAGGATACAGGGCTGCACAAAGCTACAGAAAGGAGCATCCCGAACTCACAGGAATCTTTCTTGAAACCGCCCATCCGGCCAAATTCAAAGAGACGGTTGAAGAGGTGATCGGGAAGACTGTTGAAATGCCGGATCGCCTGGCAGCCTTTGCCGGCGGTAAAAAACAGGCTATGATGATCCAGCCTGATTATCAAAGCTTCAGGCAGTATCTGCAAGAGAGCATTTAGGACATAGAACCTAAAGAGCAAAGGTCTATAATGCTTACACTGAACTCAGTTTCTTGGTCTTTTTACCGGTGGCGGCAATCTTCATTTGGGAGCTGAACTCAAATACCTGGGGTACCTTCTCCAAGGCAAGCTTCTCTCCGCACAATTTTTTAAAGGCTAATTCCTCCATGGATGGATCGTTCAGATCGGCCACCACAACCTCCGCCTTCAGAGCTTCGCCCAGAATCTCATCAAAGATGGCTGAGATGGAGCAGTCAACCACCCCGGGGATGGTCACAATCACCTCCTCTATCTCTTTGGGACTGATTCGACGACCTCCCACTTTAATGATCTCTTTGCGACGAGCTGTATGAAAGAAAAAACCATCGTCGTCCCGGTAAGCCAGGTCGCCCGTATGGAGCCATCCATCCTTCAGGGCTTCAGAAGTTCCTTTCTCATCGCCCAGGTAGCCTTTCATAATATTGTCGCCCTTTGGCCACCAGTTCACCCACAACCCCGGACTCACATAAGGGCTTCCCCTTGTCATCAATCAATTCCAGTGTAACCCCGGGAATCGCTTTCCCCAGCGATCCCAGTTTATCCACCAATCGCTCAGGTGGCAGGTAGGAAAGTCGGGCTGTGGCCTCGGTCTGCCCGTACATCACATAAAAGGTGATATCGGGCTGATTGTCAATAAACTCCTGTATGAATACCTTATGCAGCTTCCCCCCTGCCTGGGTCACATACCTTAAATCGGGGAAGCTATCACTTTTAAATGATTTCGATTTGCGTAACAGCACCTGGAAATGGCTGGGAACCCCGGCAAATCCAGTACACTTATATTTTTTCAAGTCATTGATTACAGCTCCAAGGAACATAAAATTGTTATTGAATACCACGCTGCCGCCTACCTTCAGGTGCGTATGGAGCAAGGAGAGCCCGTAACAGTAGTAAAAGGGCAGCACAATCTCAATAACATCATCGGCGGTGAGTTTCAGGTACTCGATAATGGAATCGGTATTGGCAATAATATTCTTGTGAGTAATCATCACCCCCTTGGGTTCACCTGTGGAGCCCGAAGTAAAAATGATCTCGGCCAGACGATCAGCGTCAAAAGAATCCTCATGGAACAAGTTCAGATCGAATCCGTTCTTTCCCTTTCCTACCTCGGGAACCTCACAAAAAATCTCCTCTATATAGTCCCACCTGGGATCATCCTTGAGCGAGGATGATATAAAAGCTATTTTTGAATCGCAAAGATCCACGATGTATTTCAGATTGTTCTCCTCAATGGAGGGATTCAGTGGAACGCATACATTGCCCGACTTCATGATGGCCAGGTAGGCGACCAGGAAAAATTTTGAATTGGGACTCACAAGCACAATGTTATTGTGCTGTCCGTAATTCTCCCTGATAAAGCGGGCAAGCCTGAGGGAGTCGCAATTCAGTTCAGAATAGGTCATTTCCTCCTTATTGCCTAAGAGAAAATTCTTATAAAGAAAACCGGATTCCCCTAGCAGATAGTCGTATACATTCATGGCATCTGGATTTAAACAAAAATATAATCATTTATTGGTGGCGTCCTCAGGTACTCGGTGGTCTCGCTTCTTCGCTCGAAGTTCCTGTAGTTGCTCTCAATCTCCTCGGCAGTCATACCCATGACAGCTCCCACCTCAGCAGGATCATATTTGTTTTCATAGGCATACCACAGCAGGTCCATCACATCGTGGGGGAACTCGTAGAAGAACTCTTCCTGGGTCTGCTCTGCACTGTAAGTATCAGTGGTGGGTGTCCGCTCGATAATCCCCTTGGGCACTCCCATATATTCAGCAATCTGGTATACCTGGGTCTTGTAAAGCCGTCCGATTGGAAAGAGATCACCACCTCCGTCACCGAACTTCACAAAGAAACCCTGATCCACTTCGTGCTTATTGGGCGTCCCGATTACTGCATAGTGCAGGTTTTCGGCATGATAATAAACCAGCGACATCCGTGAGCGCTGCTTAAAGTTGGAAGCCGCAATAATGGTTCTCATCTGTGGTGAGGGCAGACGTTTCACAATCTCCGAGCCATCGGGCTTAACCACGGTAAGGTGAAACAGCGGAGGTAGCTTGGATCCTTTTCCTTCGTGCTTGATTCCGATTTTCATCTTATAAGTGTCCGGATCATACTCGGGTACAATATCCTTTACTGCCTGATCGCGTCGTGCATAACAACCAAAGCCATCCAGGGCCCCTGTAATCACTTCCTTGATCACCTTCACTCCAAATTTCCCGGCCAGCTCTCTTGCCAGCTCTTCACTATCGGGACTGGAGTCCTTTTCAGGCATCATCACACCAAGCATCTTTTCGGGTCCAATTGCCTTGGCCGTAAGCGCCATACATACCGACGAATCAATTCCTCCACTGAGTCCAATCACAGCCCCATACCTTCTGTGGCGGGTGGTGATATCTTCACGAATCCTTATGGTCAGTTTATCTATCAGGCTTTCCATATCCTGAATCTTCAGGATATCGCGACTAAATTCGGGTTTACTCATTATATTGTCTTTTTAAAGATTTATCATATGTGACGGGACACTTGACCCGCATTTCAGTTTCACGGTAGGGATTATTCCCCGAAGCAAACATATCCAGGAGGATCTGCGTGGAGAGAATACCTGCCACTGCCATATTTTCATTTTCAGTTACGGCCTTCCCCTCCTGCATCTTCCCCAGGAGTTTTTCTACCGATGCCGTATTGAAGATCCCAAACTTGTTGAGCATCCCGGGCGATATTACCTCCCGCAGATATTCCGGGGCCTTTGCTGAGGTCAGGCTGGATGCCACAGGGGCGCGATAAGCTTGCTTGGGACGGTTTACCACCTGGTCGGGCAGCCGTCCATTCATCAGTTTCTTCATCAGGTACTTCTCGTTCAATCCCCTGATCTTGTGGTTCCATGGCAGCTTTGAGCAGAACTCAATCACCCTGTGATCCAGGAAGGGATAACGCCCCTCTACCGAATGAGCCATGCCCATACGGTCGCCCTGTGACGACAGCAGGTATCCTGACATAAAGAGGGATGATTCGAGCCACTGGGCCCTGCTGAGCAGATCCAGGTCGGCAAAACCCTCAGGCAGCGTGGAGACAAAGTCCTCCACGGGATCGGGTACAACACCCTCCAGAAAGTCTTTCCGGATATGCTCCTTAATGTGTTTTGAATTGTTCCAGCGTACCAGGTGTGAATACACAGGTGAATCTGTATCATTCAGACCGTAGCCGAAAAACATCTTCAACATGGCACTGTTCCTGCCCTGGAACTGCGCCAGGTAAGGATAAAGCTTTTGCAAGAGCAGCGGCCTGATCTTCGAAGTAGGGTTGCCTTGACCAGAACTCCCTGATAATGGCCTCCTTAAAAATATTGTATCCTCCCAGGTACTCATCCGCCCCTTCACCGGTAATTACCACCTTGATTCCATGGTCGTTTACCAGTCCGGACAACAGGAACATGGGAACTGCCCCGGTACGCAGTAAAGGTATCTCGGTATGCCAGAGTACCTGTGCAAAATTATCCGCCACATCGCTGTCCTTACAGATAATGGAGTGGTGGGTTGTTTCCAGCTGAGAAGCCACACTTTGCTGGAAGGCTGTCTCATCAAATTCGGCCGATTCAAAACCAAGGGAGAAGGTATTTAATACGCCCGGTTCAATCTGCTTGATCAGCCAGGTGGTGGCACTGGAATCGATGCCCCCGCTCAGGTAGGCAGCCACCGGCACATCGGCCCTGAGCCTGAGTCGCACCGAATCGGCAATGATCGATTCGAATTCCTCCAGGGAATCAGAAAGTGAAGCACTTCCCGCTGCTCCGGGATCGCCCTGGAACTGTAGTTCCCAGTATGGCTTTATCTCAGTTTCATGTTTCCTGACCACCATGTAGTGACCCGGGGGCAATTCCTTCACCCCTTTAAACATGGTTCCCGGCGATGGAATGGTCCAGAAGGTAAATACCCTGTTCAGCGATTCAGGATCGGGTTCAGCCTGCACATGACCCGACTCCATCAGACATTTAATTTCGGAGCCAAATACAAAGGCATCACCCTCCTTATAATAATAAAGTGGTCTGATCCCCACCCGGTCGCGTCCCAGGAAAAGCTCATTCTTGCGGGTATCCCAGATGGCAAAGGCAAACTGTCCGTTCAGCTTCTCCAGGCACTTTGCACCGATAATGTTTATAAAGGAGTAAAAGGACCTCCGTATCGCTCCCTGTCCGGAATCGATAACCAAGCCCTATTAAGTTCATCCCTCAGTTCAATGTAGTTGAATATCTCTCCATTGAAGACGATCCACAACTCTTCCTCCTCATCGCTCATGGGTTGCTGACCCTGTGCCAGGTCGATAATGCTCAACCTGACACTTCCAAGGCCCACCCCTTTACCCATATAGATTCCCGACTCGTCAGGTCCGCGATACTGAATCTGCTTGAGCATATTCCTTACCACCTCGGGAGAGACAGGTGCCCCCGTTGGGTTATATATGCCTGAAATACCGCACATAATGCACCTTTATGCAAACACTAAACTAAAGCAGGATTCTTCCTTGTAATAAACTCAGCTATGGCGTCGATCGATTCAAAATTCTCTTCAACCAGATCGCTGTCATCTGGCTGAAATCTGAAATTTTGTCTCCAGATAGTCAAGCAGCAGGGCAAAGCCCATGGAGTCAAAAATACCCTCAACGAATATCATGGTATCTGACTGAAGTGAGTCTGTTTCCTTAAAAGTATTCTCCTTTACGTAGGCAAACAATTCCTTTTTTATATCTATCCATCGTCATTTTGAATTTATTGTTGAATTCTAATTAATTGATATTTAGCATTTTTTTATTTTTCAAGATTGTCATATTCTCACTGTTTTAAAATACGCATAACTTCATATCTGGTTACATCGTTTTGACCAAGACAGGAATTGTATTGAGTAGAACGGATAAAAACAGCATATTAAAAAGAGCGCGCGCCACGGAAGGCAGTCTCAATTAATGGCAAAGTGTTTAATCCTTGGATGAATCAATGAATATGCCTGATTAATTTCTATCAACGCTATTACAAGGATCTTATCTTTCTGCTAAAAATGCAAGGAAATTGTAAGAAACTGTTTTGGCCCCAAAATCATTCAGATGTCCATAGTCGCTTCGATAATATTCCGGCATGCAGGGATATGATCCTCCCTTGTATTGATAAGTCTCCATGCTTCCATCGGGATGTGTCGATTCCAGGGCAGCAAGATCAAAAACTGGCATATTCTTTACTAAGATCGTTAAGAATTCTTTGATTGAATTCATGCCTCTTAATGTTTTCAACTGCGCCATAGGGCGTCCTTCCCAATACTTTTTTCGCTAAAGGCTCTGGCCCCTTTTGTATCCCAGTATATGGAACCGTGCAAGCTATAAATTTAATATTTGGATATTTCTCCTTAAGATTGATCATCTTCTCCCTCAAATAGGTAAATTCACTTATCCACCGGGGTCTCGCTTGTAATATCTGCATAACAAAATTTAAACATAGCGATGGGTTCTCCCTCCAGGGGTACCTGTCTCCATAAGCGAAACAAAATCATCTATTTTCCCATCGAAGATCACCATTTCTTCCAATGCTAAAATGCACTATCGGAGGCATCTGTCACAGAAGAAAAATCCCTCGATTCAACTATTTCGAGGGAACATTCCGCTTTCGTTTTCCCACTGCTTCTATGCCCCTCATATATTACTGCCCTACCGATTGGTGTCCAAAATAGACTTTCAAATTGGAAACCTTTTCCAGCAGAATTCCTAGCATCATCTGTTCCATTACCATACTTCCTGTTGAAATCATCAAGATTTGTGATCAGCCTGTGCTGCAAGCAGCTAAAAGGAATAATATGCCCTATTATTGCATATAGTTTCATCATAACATAAATCTTTAGCTTTATAACAAAGATAAAACTTTCTTGTTCTTCTAAAGAGTCGTAAAAATGCATGCGATAGAATAAATGCTTACTGGCTACAACAGTCCCTGATCCACCATGGCATCGGCCACCTTCAGGAAGCCCGCAATATTGGCACCTTTCACATAGTCCACATAGCCATCGGCATTGGTACCATACTTCACACAGTTCTCATGAATGTTGGTCATGATATGGTGAAGGCGGTCGTCCACTTCGGCACGGCTCCAGTTGATCTTCATGGAATTCTGGGCCATCTCCAGTCCGGATGTAGCCACACCACCGGCATTGGCTGCCTTTCCGGGTGCATAGAGGACCTGCTTCTGCTGAAGCTTCTCAATGGCTTCCGGGGTACAGGGCATATTGGCTCCTTCACAGACACAGATGCATCCATTGGCAATAAGCTGTTCGGCATCGGCACCATCCAGTTCATTCTGGGTGGCACAGGGAAGGGCAATATCGACCTCCACTTCCCAGGGACGCTTTCCCTGAACAAACTGTGCACTGTCAAACTCAAGCGCATAGGGGGCCACAATATCTTCATTGGAGGCACGAAGCTCCAGCATATAGTCGATCTTCTCGGCCGATACACCTTCGGGATCGTAGATATAGCCATCTGGACCAGAAAGGGTTACCACCTTACCACCCAGTTCGGTCACCTTCAGCGCTGCACCCCAGGCCACGTTCCCGAAACCGGAAATGGCCACACGCTTTCCTTTAAAGGTCTCCCCCTTTGGTAGCCAGCATCTCCTTGGCAAAATAGACACAACCAAAACCGGTGGCCTCGGGCCTGATCAGCGATCCGCCCCAGTTGATTCCCTTTCCGGTAAGCACTCCTGTATTCTCCCTGGCCAGCTTCCTGTACATGCCATAGAGGTAACCAATCTCACGGCCACCCACGCCAATGTCACCTGCAGGCACATCGGTATCGGGACCAATGTTGTTCCAGAGTTCCATCATAAAGGCCTGGCAAAAACGCATGATTTCCGCATTGGATTTCCCCTTGGGATCAAAATCGGATCCACCCTTGGCACCACCCATGGGAAGAGAAGTAAGACTGTTCTTAAAGATCTGTTCAAAACCCAGGAACTTCAGAATACTCAGGTTTACACTGGGGTGAAAACGAAGTCCCCCTTTATAGGGACCAATGGCATTATTAAACTGTATCCGGTATCCCAGGTTCACATGGACCGTTCCCTGGTCGTCGGCCCAGGGTACCTTAAATACCATTACCCGGTCGGGTTCAATGATCCGGTCCACAATATTGGCCGAACGAAAATGGGGATTTTCATTGTAAACTTCCTCGATGGATTCAAGGACCTCGCGAACGGCCTGGTGGTACTCAACCTCACCCGGGTGCTTCTTGACCAGGTCATTCATGATGGTATCTACGTTCATAGCAGTATGTTTTGTAAGTTGGTATGTTACTTATTTCAGTGGAATATTTTACAGCCAAGTGCTTATTAACTATGTTAAAAATGCCAGTTGGCTTATAAACATCCCACTGAAATCTTTAAAGGCGTTTCACAACTTAACAAAAAATCTCCCACTACAAACATAATGAGGGATCATAACCGGATTGGAAAGACACCCTCATTATGGTAGTGTAAAATTGGAGTTATTGGCGGGATTTACCAAGCCCTGAACGTATGATTAACAGCAGGTTTAGGCCTGAAAAGGCATGACAAAAATCATAACAAAGAATTTTTCCTTAACTGGAGGGAAATCAATCCATTATCCGTCATAACCCACCTGAACAAAAGAAGGTTCATCCCTCCGGAGTTTATATGTATCAGAGATGAACAGGAGGAAAAACGCTCCAAGGAAAATCATTAGGGGATCTCCCTGTTCCGGATAGATACCGGACATGAGATTATATACTGGTCATTAGCTCACATGGAGTTTGTCAGCATTTTATGTGAAGATATGGTCCTTTTATCAAACCATTACCATTAAATTCACTATTGCATGAATAAAATTCGTAATATTTGAGAGATAATTTATAAAAGTTTTGCTATGAAAAAGTTCTTCCCAATATTTCTAGTGATTTTGGTTTCATGTATCCCTCAGACTATACCTCCGGAGTGTCAGTTTGTGACACCTCAGGACGGTTCAGAATATGCAAGAGGTGATAATATTGAAGTATGTTTGGAAGCTACTGATGAAGATGGTGAGATAGTTGAAGTCAGATTTTATCTTGATGGTACTGGGATTACATCGATCAGGGCTTTTCCTTTCAGTTATACAATTGAAACCGGTGATTTGGAAGTTGGAATCCATTCAATAAAAGCTGAGGTTTTCGATGACTCCAGGGAAAAGACAGAAACAGATGTTAGCTTTAATATTACTACAGGACTGCCCGAAGTTGAGACTTTGCAACCAGCCTTAATAGCTGAAAATGCTGTTATCGCTGGTGGCATTATTATTGATGACGGAGGCGGTACCATTTTGGAAGCAGGTGTTTTGTGGGGTAAGGTGCCTTATACTTTGACAGGGAAACAAGAGGTAAGCGCCGAGGTCATTGATGATAGTTTTATAACCACCCTTACTAACCTGGAATATACTACCTATTATATCACTGCATTTGCAGAAAATGAAACTGGAAGAGTATTTGGTGATGAATTGAGAATCACTGTACCTGTACCCCCTCAATGAGATTTTAGAGCTTTCAGAGGGAGATCAGGTGATCTTCCCTTCAGCCTCCTCGTACAGGGCCTCCACAAAACGCCAGTCGATGATGTTCCAGTAGGCATCCACATATGCTTTTACGCATGTTCTGGTAATGGAGGTAGTAGGCGTGCTCCCAAACATCAATATTCAGCAGCGGGGTCCCCTGTACCGGTGAAAGGTCCATCAGTGGATTGTCCTGGTTGGGCAGGGAGGTTACCTGCAGCTTTCCTTCAGCATCAAGCAATAGCCAGCCCCAGCCTGAGCCAAAATGACTGGCAGCAGTGGCTGAGAAAAGATCCTTAAACTCTGCAAAGGAACCAAAATCGGCAGCAATGGCCTCGGCCAGCTTCCCGGTGGGTTCGCCACCCCCTTCGGGCGACATGAATTTCCAGTAAAGATTGTGGTTAAAATAGCCCCCGCCGTTGTTCCTGATGGCATTTCCATGGGTCGATACTGAAGCAAAGAGCTTGTAGATATCGGTGGAATGAAAATCGGCATGTATCAGGGCGTCATTGAATTTCTTTGTATAGCCGGCATGGTGCTTCCCGTAGTGAACCTCCATGGTCATGGCATCCACATGGGGTTCCAGGGCATTAAAGTCATAGCCCAGTGCGGGTTGAAGGAATATGCCATCATCGCCTTGGGCAACCAGAGATGCAGTGGCACCATTCTGGGCGGCACTGTTCATACAGGAGGATGCTACTGAAGGGACTATCAGGGTTCCGGCACCAAGAATGGCCGAAGTCTTTAGGAACTCTCTTTTGTTCATCTTGCTTTTAAATTTCAGATTAGGTGATTAAGCTCATTTCTTTCACCTATCTAAACACATGCTGCTGCATTTTGTTTAGCAAGAATTTTAACAATTGCTAAAATTTCAGCATTTGCTGCAGAACATTCAGCACCCTGGCCCGGTCCTCATCGTTCATATTGGATCCTGAAGGCAGACATAAGCCCTGTTGAAAAAGTCGCTCTGAAGTTCCGTTCACATAAGCCGGAGCATTAGCAAAGACCGGCTGCAGATGCATGGGCTTCCACAGAGGCCTGGTTTCAATATTGTGCTTTTCAAATTCTTCCATCAACTGGTAATTTGAGATTCCGGTGGATTCCGGATTCATCAGAATGGTGGTCAGCCAGTAATTGGAAAAATATGCCTCACCTGGCTCCTTCAACAAAGTAATGCCTTCAACACCTTCCAGGTGATGCCAGTAAAAGTGGTGATTGTCCCTTCGCTGCCGGACTCGCTCATCGATTACCTCAAGCTGTCCGCGGCCCACACCCGCCAAAAGGTTGCTCATCCTGTAATTGTAACCGATCTGACTGTGCTGATAATGAAGTGCGGCATCCCTGGCCTGGGTCGACAAAAAACGGGCCTTTCTTACTAATTCCGGATCATCCGAAACCAGCATCCCGCCCCCGGAAGTACTCAGAATTTTGTTCCCGTTGAAAGAAAGTATTCCGATACGTCCAAAGGATGCGGCTGCCTTCCCATTAAAGCGACTCCCCAATGCCTCTGCTGCATCCTCTATTACCGGGATATCATAGCGGGATGCAATCTCAAGTATGGCATCCATATTGGCAGGCATCCCGTACAAATGTACGGGGATAATGGCTTTTACCTGCTTCCCCAGGTCCCGCCTTTCCCTGATGGCCTGTTCCAGCAATTCCGGGTCCATGTTCCATGAATCAGGCTCGCTGTCCACAAAAACCGGGGTGGCCCCCAGGTATACGATGGGATTTACTGTGGCCGAAAAGGTAAAGGAGGAGGCAATCACCTCGTCTCCTGCTTCGACTCCCAGGATAATGAGGGCCAGATGTATGGCCGCCGTCCCAGAACTCAGGGCAGCAGCCTCTTTCACCCCACAATAGGTGGCAATAGCCTTTTCAAAGGCATCTACATTGGGCCCCAGCGGTGCGATCCAGTTTTGATCGAAGGCCTCCTGAATGTATGTCATCTCCCCCCCGGACATATGCGGCGAAGACAGGTAGATTCTTTTTTCTCCGGTATCTGGCTTCATACTCATTATTCAAAGCGTGTTTGAGAAGTACGAATTTAATACAAATCTGCTAAGCAAAGGAGAAAAATCACTCACCGTCTGCTTTAATTTCAGTCA
>CAVWDQ010000006.1:0-250634 GCA_963753765.1 uncultured Bacteroidales bacterium | reverse complement strand
CATTAATTCATGGTCCGGATACCAGGGATAGCGAACAGGAGGTTCTTGACGATGGAAGCATGAGTGAAATGAGATGGCAGGACTGGGGGCGCCATCAGTTCAACTTTGCAATAAGCGGTCACAAAGGTGATTGGCGCAAAGGGAAATCCCATTGGGAGGCCATGCGTTTTGAACAGCGGCCTGCTGCATTTGCAGTACCTAAATATAAAGGCAGGGGAAGTTCACTATCCCTTATGAATATCGATACTGATCAGGTAAATATTCAAGCCCTAAAAATGGCTGAGGACGGATCCGGTGTGGTCATAAGACTTCAGGAATTGCATGGAAAAGTCTGTGAGGGAGCCAGGCTTTCTATTATAAAACCAATTCTTGCAGCTGAAGAACTTGATGGAGCGGAGCGGGCACTGGGCAATCAACTTAAAACAAAAAAAGGAAGCTTGAGCATAAACTTCAGTCCCTACGAATTAAAAACCATACTGCTTAAGATAGAAAGAGCCAATGCGATACCTGAACTTACTCAAGCTATTGAACTGGATTATGATACCGACGTATTCAGCTATAACAGCAATCGGGAAGATGGATACATGGATCGCACTCCAAGGTCTGAAGGTCATCGGGGAAGTCTTGATGGTAAAGGCGGAACATATCCAGCCGAAATGATCGGTGATAAGGTTCAATTGGGGAATATTTCTTTTTCAATTGCTTCCCGTGAGGAGCGGGAATATAATTCCATAGCCTGTCTTGGACAAAATATTGATCTTCCGGAAGGGACAAGGGTAATACATATACTTGCAGCAGCCGATGTGGATACGGATGTTTCTTTCGAAGCAGGCGAAAAAGAAATCCCACTAACAATTGGCGGATGGTCAGGGTATATGGGGTCATGGGATAATCGCGAATTTGAAGGATATGTTGCCGAATTATCTTATTCAATGCGCAATGAACTGAAAACCATTCATCCGGCTTTTATCCGTGATCAACGTATCGCATGGTCTGCTTCACACCGCCACCTGCCAGCCGGTGACGCACTTTACGAATATGGATATCTGTTTGCATATCGTATTGAATTACCTGAAGGCGCAACAAGTATAATGCTTCCGGATTCACGATTCGTTCGCATTATTGCCATGAGTGTTGGTGATGAAGGTTATGCCAAAGCTTTGCAGTCGCCTTTTGAAGATTTGCACCGTGACAGGGAATTTATTGAAAGATTTAATATGCCTGAGGCTTTCACCCAAAAATAGTACTTAGTAAACCTCTGGTGCTTTTAGCACTCAGGATCAATTGAAAGAAATCACATGAAAACAACAATAGGACAAAGATTTGCTAAAGCCATAGCACTGATCCTTCCCGGTATTTTTCTGCTTGGTTTTAATATCGGTACCGGGAGCGTTACCGCCATGGCTAAGGCCGGGGCTACATACGGCATGTCATTATTGTGGACAGTTGTTGCGTCTTGCTTTACCACCTATTTCATGATCAACCTGTATGGAAAATACACACTCGCTACCGGAGAAACTGCATTACAGGCCTTTCGCAAACATATACACCCCGGTATGGGCATCTTCTTTATTATCGCACTAACCGCCGGGGTATCTGGCAGTGTAATGGGGGTAATGGGGATAGTGGCCGATATCAGTTATGAGTGGTCAAAAACGGTAATTGATGGTGGCATCCGACCCGTTTATTTTGCAGGCTTTTTCATTGCCCTGGTTTACTTTATTTTCTGGAATGGCAGAACTCAGTTTTTTCAACGAGCCCTGGCGGTCATTGTGGCCATCATGGCCGCCTGCTTTTTGCTTAACTTTTTCATTTTGATGCCACCGCCCATCGATATAGTGAAGGGAATGGTGCCAAATCTGCCTGAAGTCCCTGCCGACCAGGGCAAAGGACCCTTTCTTGTTATTGCCTCAATGGTTGGGACCACTGTTTTTTCCGGCTTGTTCATTATCCGAACTACACTGGTCAAAGAAGCTGGTTGGTCCATCAATGATATAAAAAAACAACGCAATGATGCCATCGTTTCTGTGTCTATGATGTTTATCATCAGTGCAGCTATTATGGCCGCCGCTGCAGGGACTCTTTTCAAGGAAGGGCTTGGTCTTACAGAGCCTTCACAAATGATTACCCTTTTGGAACCACTGGCCGGGAAATTTGCCACTGCAATCTTTGCCTTTGGAATTATTGCTGCGGGTGTATCTTCTCAATTCCCGAATGTGTTGATGCTGCCCTGGTTGCTTTGTGATTACAATGATTCAGAACGCAAGATGACCCTGGCGAAATATCGCATTATGGTGCTGATCATTTCAATGCTTGGTCTGGTCGTTCCTATTTTTCATGCGCGACCTGTTTTTGTGATGATCATTTCCCAGGCTTTTAACTCAATTATCCTTCCAGTAACCGTAGCTTGCATCCTTTATCTCGGCAATCGTAAAGATCTTATGGGAGAGCATAAAAACTCCATTGGGGCAAATATATTTTTAATAGCTGTTTTGATCTTTTCCGTCTCTACTTCTACGATGGGTATCAAAGGCGTTTTACAACTAATTACAGGCCAATGAACTTGAATATTCCTGGCATATTATTCTTTGAACCAAACCGCGTTTGGAGAACCTATCCCGGTGGTATGAATCTCGATCGCATGGAAGGTCGTGAAAATCCTGAGGATACACACTTCCCTGAAGATTGGATAGGATCGACAACCCATGCGGTAAATAAAGGCCGTGAACATCTCACAGAGGAAGGTTTATCGAAAGTCAATATTGCAGGTGATACGATGACGCTAAAATCCCTCTGCGAAAAAGATCCTGACGCTTTGCTCGGAGCACGTCATTATAATAAATACGGAGCCAATATCCAGTTTTTAGTAAAATATCTCGATGCTGCGATCCGATTGCATATCCAGTGTCATCCGACCATTCCTTTTGCTCAGAAATACCTTGACAGTAACTCTGGAAAAACGGAAGCATATATTATTTTGAATATTCGTGAAGAAATTAATGATCCCTACATCTATTTGGGTTTCCAGAATCCCCCTGCTAAAGAAGATTTCAAACGAATGATTGAAGAGCAGGATGAAATGGCTATACTGGCCTGTTTCGAAAAAATACCGATAAAGCCTGGAGATGTATTCATAGTACCTGGAGGTATGCCGCATGCCATTGGTGAAGGTGTTTTGATGATAGAGGTTATGGAACCAACAGACTTTGTAGTTCGCATAGAATTTGAACGAGGAGGGTATGTATTGCCAGAGCAATCCCGTTTCATGAACCGGGGTATAGATTTCGCCCTCTCCATGTTCAATTATAAACCAAGCCCGGTTGCATCCATCAAGGAAAACTATTTCTGTGCACCACGGGTTGTGAGAAAACAGAATCAAAGTACCGAGTATGCACTTATTGATGCGCAAAAAACCTCATGTTTCAGGGTCAACCGGATCGATATCAGGGATAGCTACAGACTAGAGGTTGACTCCTTTTACATTGGCATTGTAACAAAGGGATCTGGTACAATTGTCATTGGTGAGCAAACTTTTCAGGTTGATGAGGGGGCTAAATTTTTCATCCCCTACCAAACCGGACCTCTTGCCTTTGAATCTGAAAGTGGTATGGAGATTATAGCCACGTTTCCGCCAGAGTAGAAGGTTGAAAACTAGAGTGAACATTCCCACTGAAATGAAAAACACAATAAATATCTTTTGGATTATTGCAATCATATATGGTTTACACATTGACATTAATGGGCAATCGGAAAAAAAACTTGAAGATGGCACATTGATAAAAATGATGACCTATAACTTAAAATTCGCAAGTTCGACTTATGAGCCTTCATGGGAAGTAAGACGTGAAATGCAAGTAGATTTGATCCGTAAATATGATCCGGATATTATTGGAACACAGGAAGGTCTGAAAGAGCAGATCGATTATTTGATGGAACAGCTACCTGAATATATTGTGATTGGTGAGGGAAGAAAAGGGGGTGATGACGATGAACATATGGCAATCTTTATAAAGCGTAATGTGTTCCGCCTCCGTGAGATGCATAGTTTCCAGCTCTCAGAAACACCTGAGATTATTGGGAGTGGTCCGGAGAAAAATCCACGAATGGTTACCTGGGCACGGCTGGCGATAATAAACAGACATGGGGAAGGGGAAGCAAGTCCTTATCCCCAGGATTACAGGGGGCATTGGGAAAATACACAGGAATTTTATGTATTTAATACGCATTACTTTAACGGCCGTATAGACAGCCTGGCAAGATTGAATGCATCAAAATTGATACTGGAACGGATAAATGCACTTGATCGTTTTGGTGCTTGGACAGCTGAAAGGCCAATCTTCCTGATGGGAGATTTTAATTGTCGCCCCGGGAGCAAACCTTACAAGGTATTGGTATATGACAATAGCTTATCGAAGGAAAATGGAAAACTACATGATTCTGCAGAAAAAAAAGACAGAATAGATTGGATACTATATAAAGGCGCGGTAAATGTCGTCCAATATGAAGTTGTAGACTATAACATAGAGGGAGTATATCCATCAGATCACAAACCAATTTATGTCGAATTTGAAATAGCAAAATAGATCTAAAGCTATGGGAAGGAAATATATTTTAAGCCAATTATCCCTGATTATTATTGCAATTCTGTTAATGTTTAGTTCGGCCTGCAAAAAAGCACCCGATGAATATGCATCTTCAGACAAATACCGCCTGGTATGGAACACAGATCCAACTACTTCCATTACACTGGCTTGGGATCAGTGGCAGCATTCTGATGTGGAAGTATACTTCGGCACCGTAGACTGGGGCAGGAAATACTGGAAATATAAGCAGAAAGTAGCCCCTGCTGAGAGCAACAATAAATACGAAATGAATACCCAGTTTGCATGGCTGAACAATTTAAAAGCCGGAACCAATTATTATTTTGTTGTGAAAGATGTATTCGGAGTAAGCAAACGTTACTGGTTTAAAACCGCTCCATCTAAACCTTCGTCATTTTCATTTATAGCTGGGGGCGATACCAAAAGTGAAGGTTTGCCCCTTGAAGCCGGAAGGGCAAGCAATCGAATGGTAAGCAAACTCCGTCCTTTATTTGTAATGTTCAATGGCGACTTTACCAGTGGACAAGGAATTGATGCTACAAAATGGCAAGTATGGTTAAATGATTGGCAACAAATGACAACCACTTCAGATGGTAGAATGATTCCGATTTTTCCGGTTCACGGAAATCATGAAAATGGTGACAAAGGAAACCTCCACTATATTTTTAATTCGCCTTACCACGAGAACGATTCTTCAAGCATTTATTATTCAGCAAGCATAGGGGGTGATCAACTTCATTTAATGGCACTTAATTCTGAAATTGAAACAGGTGGAGCACAAAAAAAGTGGATTGAAAAAGATTTGAAGAAAGGCATCAATTGCACTTTTAAAATTGCTGGTTTTCATAAACCGTTCAGACCACATACAACAAGAAAAAGGGAAAACGATAAACTGTATAATGATTGGGTGTGGCTCTTTGATAAATATGATTTGGATGTAGCAATTGATGCCGATTCGCATATGCACAAAATTACTTATCCGGTAAGGCCTGACACGATTTCAGAGGATGCTGACTTGGGTTTTATTCGCGATGATGAAAATGGCACAATGTACATAGGTGAAGGAAGCTGGGGTGCATCTCCAAGGGCAAATGACGATGATAAATCATGGACGCTAACAAGTGGTTCGTTCAACCAGGTAAAATGGATTCATGTTTTTCCAGAGGAAGAAAAATCACCTGCCCATCTAAAAATTTATACGGTAATTACAGCCTCATATAATGAAGGGATTCAGACCCTTTTTGATAAGGATGTTGAAGCCCTCACGGAAGATAATTTATTGGATATTCCTAAAAACATTAATCTATTTGAAGACGATAGCTCTGGCAGCTTTGTTCAGTATCCCTATACAGCAAACAGATAAAGCTCATTAAAAGATTTGCTAAACCAGGTGAATCGATATTTCACAATGCTAAAAAATAATCCTTACAGCAAAATAAATCTTCCAGAATCCACATGATCACCTGCATGGAGAATGTAGAAATAGGTACCTCCGGCCAGGTCGCTTCCATCAAATAAAATTACATGGCGCCCTCCATGCATTTTTTCATGAACCAGGGTTTCAAGTTCTCTGCCGGACATATCATAGACTTTTAAAGAAACCAAACAACTCCCCGGAATGTTGAATTCAATTTGCGCGCTTGAATGAAAAGGATTTGGATAAATATGAATTGCAAGATCCCTGCCGCTTATGGCTTGCCGGGCAGATGTGCTGCTAGCAGAATCAGTGGTCGCTGTAGTTTTATTCGAATAGTCGGAAAAACCAGAGATGTTGAATGCTTGTACACTGTAGATATACTCAGTAAGTTCTGTTAAATTTATACAACTGAATGAAGTGACATTTGCATCCACGGTGGCGATGATTGAGTACGAACCAGCTGTTTCCTGTTCAATGATAAATCCATCTTCATTGTCGGTAAGGTCTGTCCAACTCAGGTCAATCTGACTGTATGAGATTACTTCTGATGTAAGATCGGCAGGAGCATTGGGGAGGGGTGGTAATGTAGCTCCGCAGTACTTATACTGGCACCATTTTACCAATGAATCCATGCAGTCAAAATCGATTACAGTTAGGATATTGTTTCCACTGCTTTTATCATCCAATACAGGATCGTTTTCTCCTTCAGGATGATATATGGAAATGTTGCAATGATATCCTCCCCTGGTATTTACATCTATCCTGTTATCGTAACAGACAACAGATCCCTTTATGTTTTCAATTATATTGTGTGTAGAGCTGTTGTCATTTTCCATACCAAGTCCACCGGCCCAACTACTATTGTCACCACTTTTGTTTAATCCTTTATTGCCATAACAAACGATATCCACCCAATTATCTTTTATAATGCCGAGCTCTGCATCATCTTTGTTTCTGAAAAAAACGCCGCTTCCCTGGTTATCGTAACAAACCGCCTGTATATAATTATCCCTGATAACAGCTCCGGGGCAATTGGACGAGATGTTAAAGCTAAAACCAGAACTGTTAAGACTTCCGTATGATACACAGTCTATAAATTTATTGCCAATAATATGTGCTCCAACATCTCTGTTGTCGGCATACCCTTCTTCACGGGCATACATCCCGAAGCCCGGCCCCACATTATCTGCAGCAATGCACCGGATGAATGTACTGTAGCGGCATTTGGGTGTCCATCCATCACTGCCACAGTCAGAGGCAATACAATCAATCCATCTGTTGTGATCCCCTTTATCCGTTAGAGCATTGCCACTTTCAGAGAAAGATCCCACAAGGTTTTGGCATTCATTGTTTTTGCACCCGGGCCCCAGGGTAAAATTATCATCTGTCACTTCCGTGATGACCATGTCATGAAATCTCGAGTTTGTTACGCTCCCAAAATTCAAATATCGCATGCTTTTCGCGTAGTTTGCGGAGTTCCCGAGGTAAGTGCCGCCCGACATATCAATTTTCGTTGCGCCACCTGTTTTTTCAGTAATCCCTGTTCGGCGCCTGGAATCAATGACGGAATCGAAATAGCCCGCTTCGTCCAGTTCAGCATCGCCCGCCAAAGTGACCGTTCCATTCAGTATCCAGGTAAAATCAGAAACCAGATAGATGGTGCTTTTGTGTATGAAGTCCCCATTAAGTTCTAGTGTGTCTCCGGCATCTAACTCATCCAGTGCATTTTGAATCAAGTACGTGTCATCATCAGTTCCTGTTGGTTCAATTACTACAACCGCTGAAAACAAAGGGCTGATACTCAACAATAGTATCATCGCCATGCTATGGATAAATCTCATTTTCTTCAAGATCAGATTGTTAGAATATGGCCTTATTCTTGTCTCAGGAAACATTCGACAGGGGATAGGATAGTGGTTCCTGATGAACTCTCCTAATATCCGGCATACGCTTACTCTCCAACTTAGATTGACTGGATATAATAAGAAGTTTAATTCTGCAATTATAAAATGCATCCAGGCCAAGTTTCCTGGCCACAGATGTGATGGAGATCAATATCAGAGCAAGTACTACTAATAGGTCCGGATTGATAAGAGGGTAATTCACTTCCTGTGGAACGCCGATTACCAACCCGAGATAGCTTGGAAGTATCAGGTAATACAAAACGAGCAAAACTGCTCCTGCAAAAACTGCGCGCCTGGAATAGACCCCAAGAATGAGTCCGAGACCCAGCGTGATCCATACCCAGGTATTCAGGAAGTCGGCAGCACACAATACATTCAGGTTTGAAGTGATCAGCTGGGAAAGTTCGGGCAATTTCCCGTAGGATTCCAACAAAAATGCCGGGGAGGGCCATTCGGGATATATAATTTGAGTAATGCCCCTAATAAGCAGGTGGCATCCAATCATAACGCGCAGCGATATCAATAATATTAACTGTAATTTCAAAGTTACTGCTTTGCTTTTCATGTTACCAAGTTTTAAAAGCTTATCCAAAATAAACACATGTTCTTCTTGTTACCAGGTCCGGATCTTTATGTCTCTGAACCATACATCATTTCCATGTCCCTGTAGCAGGATATGCCCCTTCTCCAATTCCCCGAAATCTTCCAGTTCCTTGTATTTGCTCAGACTTACAAGTTCTCTGAAAGCCAGGCTGTTCCGGTCAAATTCAAGCACTTTCTCCCCGTTAAACCAGTGCTCTACATGGTTTCCGTCCAATTTGATTCTGACCTTGTTCCAGGAACCCGGCGGATTGATTGGTAAATCTTCCGGAGGGGGGATCATGTCGTAAAGAGAAGCCATCTTATGATTGCCGTCCCTTCCATTATGTGCATCGGGATGTCTTTCATTATCAAGCAATTGGTATTCAAGCCCAAGGAAAGTTCCTTCCTTTCCCGGATACTTATCGCTCACGAGATATTTGATCCCGGAGTTGGCACCTTCAGTGAGTTTTACCTCAAGCTCAAGCTCAAAGTTGCCAAATTGTTTTTTTGTGATAATGTCATGGCCTCCCGGCTGACCTTCGTTCTCACCCAGGACCATTAAAACTTGTCCTTCGACCAACCATCCTTGGTCAGGGAACAGATCCGATTTGGTATCCCTCCAGTGGGCAGTATTTGATCCATCAAACAGATTGACCCACACTACTGCTTCGGTATTTCCAGTATTTTGTGTTTGACCCTTTTGATCACATTTTACAAAGGAAAAGGTGAATGCCATCAGGATAATTATTCTTGTCTTCATTATTTCACATTTGGATTTCTAAAATTTTGGCTCCCAACCTGGCTCGTATTCACGACCCCAGAGTTTTTGTGCATCCGCATCGCCCTGGATATGGCCATTTTTCGGATCGATGATAAGGCCTCGTCCAACTCTTTGAGCGATATTCCCCAATTGAACCCAGGTGGTGCTTTTGTGCCCGGTTTCCACATCAGCGTTGGGTGTTTCACCGGTGCGGATACAATTCAGGAAATTATCAATGTGCACATTATCGAGGCTTGCTGCCGGACTTGAAATATCCCTGCCATCGACCACAACATCCGAAGAAACTTCTTTAATGACATTGTCATCCCTGTCATAAATCGTGTAGCCATCATGGCCTGTAAGCAGACTCCCGTTTTCCCCATAAAAGATCACGCCACGGTCAAGGCCTTCAACCTTATTCCCGTTGCAGCTTCGACCTTCCCATACGATAGAAGCACCTTCTTCGCATTCATATGTGATGATCTGCGTATCGAATGCCTCCCAGTCATCTTTGTATTGATATCGACCTCCAACCGAGTTTACTTTGCTTGGAAAATCAATACCCAGTCCCCACCTGGCCACATCTACTTCATGGGTCCCGTTATTAAGTGCTTCCCCTGTTCCCCAATGCCAGAACCAGTGCCAATTGTAATGTATAAGGTTGTCTTTGTATGGACGACGCGGGGCAGGTCCCTGCCAGAGATCATAATCAAGGTTTGAAGGCACGGGAACAACTTTCCCAATACCAATGGGCCCCCGGTTATTTGTATACCAGGTTTTTGCCATATAGGCTTTGCCTATAGCACCATTTTTCAGTTCGTTGATTCCCTCTGTCAGCAGCTTCCAGGACCGGCGCTGAGATCCCATTTGAACGACCCTATTATATTTTTTCGCAGCCTCGATGGCCATTTCCCCTTCGGCCGGATTATGACTGAGGGGTTTTTCCACATAAACATGCTTCCCCGCTACACAACTCATAATGGTTGCAGGCACATGCCAGTGATCTGGTGGGGCAAGATATACGGCGTCGAGGTCTTGTGCTTCAAGCATTTTACGGATGTCCTTCACCCCCTTTGGAGTAAGGTCCACGGCTTCCTTTACGGCTTTTATGCCTTTGGCCATCGCCTTGTCGTCCACATCACAGATGTACAGCACATCTGTATTTTTCTGCAAGGCAAAATTGGCTGCCATTTTTTTCCCCCTTCCATTGGTTCCCATGATCCCCATTCTGATGTGGTCATTCGCACCAATAATCCGTGAATAACTTGAAGCAGAGAAACCATATCCAATTCCTCCAAAGGCCAAAGCTGAAGACCCCGCAGCTACTTTCTTAATAAAATTTCGTCGTGAGTTTTCCATTCAAGTATATTGTTTTATTTGAACAACATGCATACAATATTAAAAGAGCAAAACACTCTCTAAACTGAAGATAGGGACACAGGGTTTAATGTTGCATTAATAAGAAATTAATAACAAACAATGCTCATCAGTTTTATGGGGAATCATGAAACTGGGACGATACAGCCTGCGAAATCTATTGCTTGATGATGGTTTTGGATATGTTGTATTCCTCATTTCTGATCTTCAGAAGATAAAGGGCATCGGGTAGATCAGACATGTCTATTTCTGAGACCTTTTCTATTGAGGAAAATGAGTAACATTTTCGGCCAAGCATATTGTATACTTCCACCAGGGATTTCTCCGGCAGTCCCTTCAGGTATAAAATGGATTGCACAGGGTTCGGATAAAGCTCAAGAGCTTGGATTTGAGAATTCAAGTCCACAGATGTACTCTCGCAATCAATGTCTTTCTGCAATATGAGAGTCGTATCAAGCACACAACCATTGGGACTGCTGTAGCTAATCTGGTAATTGCCGAACATGTCTTCGGAAAGAGAATTGGAAATCAGCACCGTTCGTGAATCTGAAGCAAAGCCAGAGGGCCCTGTGATAGTCCACACCAAACCGCTTGTGGCAGGAAAACAAAAAAGGAGCAGCGAGCTTCCGGGACAGGCATACAAAGTATCAACATGTCCTGAAATCTGCACGCCATCAAGCATAGGCAAAACCTGGATGGGTTCCACACTGTAAGAGATGGTAACGATGCCTAAGTCCACCGGGCATGTTCCGTCTTCCCACCTGATCCAAACCGGGTAATCACCGGGAGGAAGTCCGGATATGGTATCCTTCCAGACTCCCGGAGTAGAGGTATAGGTATAATTCATGCCACTGTCGATGCTTATCTGGATTTCGCCGGCATAGGGCAGATCATTTATTAAAAAAACAATGCCGCCATCTGCGGTGCAGGAAGCATTTGCAGCACCTACGGTGGCATCCGGCTCAGCATTAAAAATGGTATAAGGTCCCAGATCCACAGGGTGAGTGTCGTCCTCATTTCTCACCCATACATGGTATATCCCCGGAGCCAGTCCATCGACCACCATTTCGCTGGTTCCCTGTGGAGTAGTATGGGTATAATTCACACCTCCGTCGATACTGAATTCATATAGACTGCCTGCATCAGTCAAAGGATATTTCAGGATGAGACTCCCGTTATTCTCTCCACACCTTGCGGCTATGGGCCTGGCAGTAAACTCATCAATCCCGTCAGGGGGTGTCCCAAGCGTAGTACGATTATTTACCTTTCCCCTAACGATCTCAGTGGCCAGTTTTGCACATCGAAGGTACCAGTCGCTGGGTAAATCATATCCGTCGGCGTCAAGTGCCAGCCAGTATCCCTGATCAGGGGTTTGTTCATCATTCTCTGCAAGCTTATACATGGCTGTGGACTCATCGACTTCATCGAACATGGCTATGTAGATGCTTTTGGCATTTCCACTTACGACCCTGTTGGCCTGGGTCCAGAAAAAATTACCCCCTCGTCTGGGTCTGGCATTTTGGGGGCCGTCTTTGAGATTGTACCAGGAAAATCCGGGCCAGGTCACCGGGAGGAAATCCACATTGTTCTGGTCGCACCAGTCCTGTCCGGGCAGGACATGGGCATTCATGAAATTCTGATGGCCATCATCATTGCTGAATCTTCCGACAGCCCATGGACTGATTACATCGGCCTGTGCAAGGGCATCCAGCCAGCTTCCCCTTTGATGAAAATCATGATCCACCCCCAGCATGACACTGGCACGGTATTTTTCCTCTGTGGATTCACTATTAAAAAAATCAAGCAAGATTTGCAGATCACTTTCCGGAAATTCATCCCTTACTGTAAATCCCCAGATCGCAAGCAGCGGCTTGCCCCGGTGATGCAAATAATTTGGACTTTCTGTGATCTTCAGGTCATCCACCAGATGTTTCCAGTCATTGATAATAACATTCATCTGGCCCGGAGTAAAGCCCGAGATATCCCACATGTTGACAAATGTCCGGCCATATTTCTCACATCCCTGCATTACATTCACAGTCACAGTATCCCGGGAACTTTTGAGACTTCCACCTGTAATATTACTTACAAATCGTTGCAGAAATACTCCGTCGAGGCCATAGTCACGAAGCCACTTCATGTGCCTCATCACTGTTTTTTTTGTATATGCTGAATACACCTTGGCCGGCCTTCCATCCGCATAGGTAAAGCCGCCTGTGGGGTATAATTCATCCGCTTCATATTCCCTGAAATCCGGAAACATATCCACCGTGAGTTCTTCCGGACTGGACATGGTGCCACCCCAGTGCCGCCATCTTGCATACACAGAACCGTCATCCGGGTGCAGGAACCAGCCCTGGTATCCAAACATGACTTTGCCATCCAGGGTTTGGAAATCGACTGGCTGTATATCCAGGCGGTCCTCAGATACCACTGGTAAAGCCGTTTCCTGCAATCTGATATCATCAATTTTTGCAGTAAGTGTATCTGCCAAGGGCTGATAGATGCGGAAGTAATTTATGGCATTCAGGTCGGGATTCCCAAGCTTTGTCGCAGAGGATATGGGCAACACCAGCTCATTCCAGCCGGCTGACAAGCCCATAGATGACATGTCCCATGAGTATTCATCTGTGTCTGGTCCCCCCGAGGAGGTTATCTCAATTTGTCCGCTACCATCAAACACTACCGGATCGGATACGAACAACCAGCACTTAAGGTAGCCGGTCTCATCCACCCCAGTGTGAACCCGGGAAAAGGATTTGGCAAACCAGTTTGTTCCATCTCCTGTAAATGAAAGTGACGCTATCCCTTCCTTTTTATCCGAATAATCCGCGGAAAGGGTATTGGATCCGGTCCATAAATTCGTTCTGTCGCATCGTTGTAAAACGATCTGCGACATTGTCTCAGTTACCCAGAAGAACATGATAAACGAGAGTATCAAACCTATTCTATGCATAGACATAATCATTAATTCTTAGCCACCAGAAATTTTACTGTTCTATTTTCAAGCTTATCCGATCCGCTAAATGTTAGTAAGTAGATCCCATGATGATATTCAGAAGTGTCAATCTTGATCATATTCTTTAAATCTCTGATGGGGATGTTTTGAATGATTTTACCAGTGATGTCGTGGATGCTCACACTGGAATAGTTCTTCAGGTCACTGCCTTGCAGTGTAAGCACATGACGTACCGGATTTGGATATACCTGTATCATTGAGGACTGAGGATCGTGCACATGTGTCGGATGAACTACTGAAACCTCAAAAAGCTGATACATGATCGCATTTTTGTATTCGGCCTTGAGGAACACTGCCGCTGTGCCCGTTTCTTCAGAAACCCTCATTAATTTAAGAGTGCTTCCTGATTCCAAAATTTCAGCAGTAAGCAAATCGTCTCTGCTTAATTGTGGAATGGATAGCGAAATGCTTTCCGTACCATCTCCCCCCACAATCCCGAACAATCCGTCAAGCGGGATCAGAAGACTATCTGTCAGTGTGGTGTCCTGAAGATTTCTAAGAACCTCTATTTCATATTCCTGAATTTCGTCAGGGTGTGCAATACCGAGCCGGATGTCTGAGAATGGAAAACCGCTGACATTCAATGCAGTGGACAGATTATTGTAGTTGTTGTTCCTGTACCTGTAGATCAAGGGTGCGGTATTTGTATGGTCCTGCCAAATGACTGATCGTATGGTGCCATCATTTTTTCTTAGTATGACATTATCAAGATAGAAATGGTTGTATCCCGCTGCCGGGGAACGCAATGCAATATAACAAACCGGGATGCCCAGGGCACCATTATTTCCTATCCCCACCACCTTCCGGACCCATTTCCCCTTCGGCCAACTAATGCTAGCAAGCAGAAGACTGTCATGGCTTACGCCATTACCGGATGTATAATAGGGATTCCAGCCTCGCCCGGGAGTAAAGAATACACCCTGATCCGTTTCGGAGTCTTCATGAACATATATATCAAATTCAACCCTGTCACCTGATTCGACATTGTTGACATATTCAGTGGTATTTGGTCGTGCAAATCGTATAAATACTCCCTGGGTATCTCCATTGGAAATCGGGCTTTTCTGCCAGGCCTCTACCTCGAGGATCTCGCCTTGAGGATTTGGATCGGTGGAAAAAAGGTTGTCGGGACTGATCGGAAGATAGGAGAATCCCCAGTTGTTGTCATCATACCATTTTCTGTAAATGGCGACCAGGGTATCCAGGACTGCGCTGTTTGCCGAAGCCACATTATTCGTTTCAGTGATATCACTCTCCAGGTTATAAAGTGCAACAGTGCTGTTGCCCGGTATTTCATTGTAATGCAGTTTCCACTTGTCCGACCTTAAACCTCCCTTTTTAATATCTACACCGTAATAAGGATCATCATATCCGCCACGGGCCTCAATGTTATTTATCAGGGCATTCTTCAGGTCGATACCATCAAGACCGGTACCTGAAATTGGCAATTCTGCCAGTGACATCATGGTGGGGTAAAAGTCCAGGTACTGGGTAAATCCGGAATAAATTCCACCGTTACCGGAATAGGAGGCTAATCCGGCATCCACCACATCCGGCCACCATATGGCTGCAGGGACATGGATACCCCCTTCCCACATGGATTTCTTAAATCCCATGAAAGGAGTATTGAGACCATCTGCGTTGGCCCCGTTATCGCTGCAAAAGAAAATAATGGTATTCTCACTTAAACTGTGTTCTTCCAGTTTTGCTAAGATATCTCCAACGACTTTGTCCATCGCGTATACTATGGTGGCATATACCAATGGCTGAAAGAAGGTTTTGCCCGGGTCAATCACGTCATTATCAAATTCCGCACCTGCCTCTGTCCTGATCTTATCCACCTCACTGATCTTTTTTCCGGTTATCGGACTGGTTATATCCTTTACCTGGTCCCAGGTGCCGGGGAAAAATGCACACAGCTCCCTGAGATCCTCAAGGGTGATCTGAAGGGGCTCATGCACTGCTTCCATGGGAACATAGCAAAAAAACGGCTGGTCCTTATTTGTTTGGATGAAAGAAATAGCTGCTTCACCTATCTGGTTTGTAATATATCCGTCTGCTGTTTCCGGGGCATATTTTCTGTCCACCCACCAGTTAATATCCTTATGCCAGTTGCTGTATTTGGTGAAATAATCTCCACCCCCGCCATAGTATCCCATCCAGTGATCAAATCCATAAGCATTCACACCTTCCCCCCATTCAATCCCTTTGAAATTTTCAAATATATTGTTCGTAGTATCGCATTCAACAGGTTTGGAAACCATGATGCCATTGCCATCTTCGGGAAAATTCATATAGGAATTGTGCCATTTGCCAAAAGCCCCGGTCACATAAGCGTTTGCCTGCAAATCTTTCGCCACGTTGGGGATGGAATTATCAAGGGTGCCTCCCACCTCATTTCCTGATCCCACGCGCGTATAATGTCTTCCGGTTAATAAACCGGCACGGCTTGGCGAACATACATGGTGGGCATAAAAATTTTCAAGGTACAGTCCTTCCCTGCAAATACTGTCCAGGTTGGGAGTATATCTGAATTTATCAGGATCCTGGTTGTTGTAGCTGATATCACCGTGACCAAGGTCGTCTGCCAGAATGAAAACAATATTCGGTTTTTCCTGGGCATGGATCATGCCGAAGACCATGGAGCATATGATGCTAATCGCAAGAAGCGCACGTTTTCTCATTTAGCCGTCACCTGGGGTGTCTGAACAGATTCAACACGCATCAATCTGTTTTGAAAATCCAACCCTGCAATTCAATTTATATTTATTCAGTATAGCATTGCCAGCTTAATAAAAAATAAATAACTTATTAACCATTATTCTTACCAAGTGATTGTGGATGGAATAATCCTTTGTCTTCGGGCACTTTGCCCATCAGAGCCTATCCAGGCACAATTCACGGGACGGATTGGAATGATGATGTGCAAAAAACATGGAGTGATTGGATGAATGAATTCCCGGTTAATTCTTTATTCATTTTCTGTTAATCCCCCGGCTTTAAATTGTGTATCGATACTTTAATTCATATTATCTGGAAACAATCATTCAGGAATGGATTGGGGTTGTTCAATTGACTAAACTTATACCTAGACCTATGAAGAGAATCCTTACTGTTCTTATCATCGTAGTATGGGGATCTGCGCAATTATTTGCGCAACAGGGGCTCATAACCGGCATGGTCATTGATCAAAGCAATGAAGTCATGCTCGGAGTCAATGTCACCATCCAGGGCACAACCGTCGGGACCATTACCAATGCTGAAGGCAGATTTTCCCTGCCGGGAGTATCTGTCGGAGACTTTATTGAATTTTCGTTTGTGGGGATGGAGACACAAAACGTAGAGGTAACAAGCCTTGACCAGGTGATCAATATCACCCTTGCAACCAGCGAGATTGACCTGGAAGAGGTGGTTGTCATTGGCTATGGTGAGCAGAAGAAAGAAAGTCTGGTAGGTGCCATTGGTGTAGCCAAAGGAGACGATCTCAGGGCACAAGGCAATGTGACGAACCTGAAGGATGCACTTACCGGAGCGATTCCCGGCATGGCTGTACTCTCCACTTCAGGATTGGCCGGAGGGGGTGATTCGAGAATTACCCGTGAGGCAGAGATATTGATTCGGGGGAGAACCACCTGGAATGATGCCTCACCTTTAATCCTGGTGGATGGGGTAGAACGTAATATCGATGATATCGATATCAATGAGGTCGAAAGCTTTTCAGTGCTGAAAGATGCTTCTGCCACTGCGGTATTTGGTGTTAAAGGGGGGAACGGGGTCATTCTGATGACTACCAAACGCGGTCTGGAAGGCAAAGCGCAATTTACCCTTGACGGTGAATACTCGATGGAAACCTGGAGCAAGATCGTTGTACCGGCAAGCCTGTTAGATGCGATCGATGCCTTTAATTATGCAGTGGAACGGACCCGGAGGATTGACGGATCAGCCGGACTGAATTATTACTACTCTGACGAGGTGATTGGTTACTATCGTGACGGTACCTATCCCTACGCCTATCCCAACAATGACTGGCTGGATATCATTTTCAAGGACTATACACAATCGTACCGCTTTAATGGAAGTGTACGCGGAGGGACAGAACGGTTGAAATATTTTGCAAACGCCGCTTACAATCATGTGGGCGATCTCTTTAATGGCACAGATGAAGGGCGGGGTTACCAGCCTGGTTACAGTTATGACCGGATCAATATCCGATCCAATTTCGATGTGAAACTGACCGGTACAACCAATCTGAAAGTGAATATCTATGGCATCCAGACCTTCCAGAATTCAATCCCCGGGTACCGGTTAAATAGCATCTATGATGCGATTAGCGCGTATCCCCCGAACGCGATGGTTCCCATATATGAGGATGGTGCGTATGGAGCCAGGAACTATGCGTTAAATGCATACAATCCTTTGTACAGATTAAATACCAGCGGTTTGCAGGCCCAGAATACCACGACCATCAATATGGATTATACACTTGAACAAGACCTGAAATTCATCACACCCGGATTAAAGATTTCGGCCAAACTGGCCTACGATAACAGGTTTGAGGCATATGGCAATGAGGTCAGGGATGACGGCGTGCTTACCAAAACCATTGATCCGAATTTTTATTTGAACGGCGGGTATTATGACAAAGAGGAAGGGACTTATCGATTGGCCAATGGTGAACCGACCGAGATGTTGTTTCCCACCACGGTATGGGATGTAGGCGGGGGAGGTGCCACAGAGGCAGGATTCGGCTGGATTGAGCAGCCCACTGACTTTGTCGCATCTGAGAGCAGAGCCAATCGCGCCGAGCGCCTTCTTTATTATGATGTACGGTTGAATTATGCTCGCACGTTTGGGCTGCACGACCTGACGGGAACCGCCGTGTTCAGCCGGCAGGAAGAAGTCACGGGAAGCAACTGGCCGGGAAAGCGGGAAGACTGGATCGGTCGTGTCACCTATAATTATGACCGCCGTTATTTCCTTGAAGTGAATGGCGCATATAATGGATCTGAGATATTTGGCCCCGGATATAAATTCGACCTTTTCCCATCTGTGGGAGGAAGCTGGATGATCACCAATGAAAAATTTATGCGTAATGCATCCATCGAATGGCTCGAGAGATTAAAAATAAGGTATTCCTGGGGGCTGGTCGGGAACGATCGCGTGAACGCGGGTGGCCAGTGGCCCTATGTAACCGTATGGGAGTTATTTACCAATGCCATTGACGACCAGGACGGCAGTAATGACACACCAACCACCATAGAGGAATCGCTTTACGGTTACCCCTTCTCCGATTACGATGGGTATTTAAGGACCTCAGAAGGAACGCCCGGGAACCCCGACCTTCGATGGGAGACGGCAAGAAAGCAAAATCTAGGTCTGGATATCGGATTATTCAAAAATAAGCTTTCCATGTCAATGGATCTCTGGAACGAATATCGGTACGATATGCTGATTGCAGCAGATCAACGGCAGGTACCTTGGGTCAGTGGTTTTCCAACTTTTGCTGCTGCGAACCTGGGAGAGGCTTCATCCCATGGTATGGAGTTTGAGATAACTTATCGGAACACTGTTGCAAATGTGTTTAATTATTGGGTCAAAGCGAACTGGTCGGTGGCAAGAAGTGAAGTAATCTATAAAGAGGACCCGCCATTGACACCGGATTACAGGGCCGCAAAAGGTTTTCCCCTGGAACAGACGAGAACCTCCATCTCTTCAGGAATCATCAATAGCTGGGATGATCTTTATTCCACATCAGGATCCTCCACTGGTGGTCAAAATGAACAGCGAATGCCAGGTGATGTTGCGCTGATTGATTTTGATGCCGACGGCCTCTATGAGAGCTCGGATGATGTGGTTCCATACGGGTATCCGGTATATCCACAGAACAATTATGCCCTATCCCTCGGGGGTAATTACAAGGGCCTGGATTTTTCCATTCAGTTTGTAGGAGCCTACAATGTGACACGAGACATCAGCGATTCAAAATTCGATTACGAAAGAGCATTTATTCCCGACTATCTGCTGGACAGATCCTGGACATATAACCAGACCGATCCGGACTATCCTGCGATAAACAGAGGTTCGAAATGGGATCCGATAGGACACTATCAGCGGTACGACGGTTCTTTCCTGCGGATCCAGTCTGCCCAAATTGCATACAGTCTGCCGGCTGCTTGGTCCAAAAAAATTGGAATTTCAAACATCCAGTTCTATGTGAACGGCAGAAATCTCTGGATGTGGTCAATCATGCCGGACGATGGGGTGGGTGCGGACCATGACTTAAAGAACTATCCGACCAAGAAGCAAGTGAATTTTGGAGCAAGAATTCAATTCTAAAAGAAGGACGTTAAAAAACATGCCATGAAAAATAATGTGTTTTATTTCATACTGATCCTGGGCCTGATCTTTACATTCACTGCTTGTGAAAAGTACCTTGACATTCCGGTGGAGGCCGGGTTAAGCGAGGATGACATATTTTCCACTTACAAAAACTTTCAGGGATTCCAGGACCAATTGCCTGTGATGATGAAAGACTATACCAGGGGCGGGGCCAGGCGTGTTCATTCCCTGGGGGGAGAATGCGTTGCCTATGCAGGCTTTTCCGTTACCAAGGCGAACCTGGGCCTCTATGCCGAGTCGGGGGGGGGATTGATGGATGAACATTCCATATTCTTCCCGCATAATGAGGGATCTTCCCACGAGGGTGCGAATTTCGGACTTTATTCACATGTGTGGAGAGCGGTCCGGATCGCCAACATCTGTATTGATAAGGTCAATGAAGGAGCGCCGGTTGAAAGCACCCCCGAACAGCGGGATTGGTTAAAGGGACAGGCACTGTTCTACCGGGCATTCTGGCATTATGAATTTGTCAGAATCTGGGGTACCATTCCTTATGTTGATACCGTGATAGCCAACGGTTCGGAATATGATTTCATGAATCGTCACTGGTCCTATGAAAAGAATGGAAAGACCTACAATGACTGCCAGGCAGTGTTCGAACGCATCATCGACGATATGGAGGAAGCAGCCTCCCTTCTGCCTTCCGTATGGCCAGATCCCAATATCAACTGGGGACGCCCGACCCGTGCTGCTGCACTTGGGTATGTGGCCAAAGCCCTGCATAATTCAGCCAGTCCGCTGTTTAATCAATATTCGACTGGTGTTGCGGATTATGACGGTGAGCTTCTGGCACGCTGCATTGTGGCCTGTGAGGCGGTGATCGATGAAGCCAAAAGCATCATCGGTCAGCAACCTCCGGGTATGCCGCAGGTAAATGCCGACGGACTGACGAACTGGGAGGATTATCAACGGATATTTGTGTTGGCGGATGGAGGTATTCAGCCAGGCACCCCGGAAGTACTATGGAAAAAACCAACAGATGCATTTGGGGCAGTAACGGTCAGGCAGACTGCCGGACGGGCATACGGTGACTTTAACCTGACGAACCAGGACGGTGCGCAGGGAAATTGTCAGTATGCCGATAAATTCGAAATGTTGGATGGCACCCGTTACCGACGTGCATACGATCAGGATGCTTCGCGGAGATGGAAGGATCGTGATCCCCGGTTTTATAAGGTTTTCTATGTCCATGGAGATACGGTTGGAACGAAGGTGGTTAATCAGGCATGGGGGATCCGGGCGAAAGATTTCAACTGCTTCATCATCCGCAAGTATTTTGACGATGGGGTGAACAATCCTGACTATGAGGGAAATGGATATGCCACTCCCTACCTGCGCTTGGCCGATATTTATCTATCCTATGCGGAAGCAGCCTACGAACTCAGTGGAAATTACAATGCGATCCCGGCAGGTGGAACGATGTCAGCCGCAGATGCCGTCAATAAAGTCAGGTCAAGAGTGGGTATGCCGGATGTTGCTACCACCCTGGAGACAATCGGCGATTACGATTATCTGATACCGGAATCGGAAGAGGATGCATATGCCGGCAACACGGATCCATTCCGGGTTCTTTACCGAAATGAACGCGCCGTGGAACTGGCTTATGAGGGACAATACTGGTATGATATCCGCAGATGGAAAATCGCCCATTACAAGGACGGTACACCCCTTCAGATCCTGAAATTCGACCTGGTTGGAGGCAATGAAGATGTTGCGAATCCCATTGACGACGAAAATGTAGTGCGCATTAAGGCGCCAGACAGCGGAAATTTTGTATTTAAGGAGCCTCACTACTGGATGCCTTTCCTTGATGAGGATGTCTTTTATGCCGAAACCTGGGAGCAAAATCCTGGATGGTAATTGTTAACTCTAACTGGTAAGAAAATAACAGTAAGATGAATATCACGAAATTATTTTCATGTCTGATCATTTCCACGGCATGCTTTGGACTTCTTTCTGCCCAGGAGACTCAAGGAGATTTAACGGGTGCCTTTGCTGATAGCTCAGGTACTACTGACAATAACTTGGTTGACCTCCAGTTTTTTGAGACAGAGAAAGACAGGATGACCGGTTCGGTAGGTGTGGTGGATGTGCAGCGGGAGTATCTAAGGGATTCGAGGACGAATCTCGGGTCTGCCTTAAACGGAAAGGTTGTGGGACTGTTTGATTACTACAATACCTGGGGAACCGGAAATGCTGTTGTGGTCATTGACGGCGTGCCTCAAGATGAATTCTATTATGTCAATTTGAATATAATGGAAATTGAGTCCATTGTGGTCTTGAAAGATGCCATTTCCAAAGCCATGTATGGAGCCCTTGGTGATCAGGGTGTCATCCTGATCAATACCAGAAGAGGGACACCTGGAAAATCGCAGATCAGGGTGAGCGCACAATATGGCATATCCCGGGCCCGGGAGTTGCCTAATTTCCTGAACTCGGGTGATTACATGGAAAAATACAACGAAGCGTTGGCAAATGACGGGCTGGATCCCATTTACAGCCAGGAAGACATTGATATGATGCGCAGTGGGGAGTCACCGGCCTTATATCCGGATAATGATTTTTATACAGAGGATTACCTCCGGGATTTACGAAGCAGCGCCAATGTGATTTTTGACCTGTCCGGGGGAGACCAAAACGCACAGTACTATATAAATACGGAGTGGGGACGGGATAACGGTTGGCTGAACACAGAAATACCGGATATCGATAATTATTTCAATTTCAGGGGAAACCTGGACTTTAAGATCACGGATTTTATGAAAATGGGAGTTCAGGCGGTGGCCCGGCTGGCCCTTAATGAGGGACCTAACGTATCGACGAATGCAGGTGAAGATGATTTCTGGGATAAATTTGCCACCATCAAACCCAATGCGTATCCGGCTTCCTGGGATCCCAACCTGATCCAGGATGAGGCTACAAGGGATTTTATACTTTCTGAAGCCAATTTAATTAACGGGGAGGTTCTGGGAGGAAATTCCACCTACACGAACAATCAGATCCTTGGAGAACTGGTCCAGAACGGAAGAGTGAATTACCAGCAAACCCTTGCTCAGTTCGGCAGCAATCTTGATGTGGATCTGAGCTTCATCACAGAAGGGCTGTCTGTCAAGGGATATGCCGGAATGAACTTCTATAATTCGCTTTTTGCAGAGCAGTCTTATGACTATGCCATCTATGAGCCCGTGACCGATTCCATGGGTATCCTGGACACGGTTTTCATCCACGGAGAAGATGTACCCCGTGACCAGTATAATACAGACGACGAGAGATCCACCTATTATAATGATCTAACCTATTATGGAAATCTGAGCTATAACAGGAGTTTCGGAATGCACGATATATCCGCGATGGCCATGTTATATGGAAATACCCTGACCACGGAGGGGGTCTTTCAGAGACAGGTCCTGTTTAATTACGGTATTGCAGCGAATTACATGTTCAATAAAAAGTATGTACTGGAGGGATCACTCATGAGCATCCGCACAAAAAAGTTGCCGGAGGGTAATAATTTTGAACCGGCGCCGGCTGTGGGGGTCGCTTGGATCGTTTCCGAAGAAGGTTTCATGGACAATGTTCAGGTGATCAATCATCTTAGAATCAGGGCTTCCTACGGCATTTCAAAAAATGATAACTGGGGAACCAGCAACGAGGCTTACTACCAGTATACCAATACATTCACCAGGGAGCGAAACTTCAATTATTCGAATGATGGCCGTAGTAACAATGAAACGATATTCTCTACAGTTTATAATGATCTCTTTCTTCAAAAACGGGAAGACATTTCCGCAGGTATTGAGGCCGTTTTGCTTAACAATTCGCTCCGTCTGGAGCTGGGATGGTTTCAGAGCCATTCCATCGGCAACCTGACCCGCATGACCTTCACCTATCCGCAGGTTCTGGGTTTTGAGGACCTGGTATATGCGAATTACAATAGCGACAAGACCACAGGAATTGAATTTGGATTGGATTACACCTACACGATTTCAGATGATTTCTATGCCACCATTGGAGGAAAGGTGATGAACATCAATCCGGTCATCACGAAGAGAGATGAACCTATTTATGAAGGTGTGGATGCGGCACTCACCAGGGAAGGGACTGCAAGCGATGCTATGTGGGCCCTGGTTGCCGACGGCCTGTATGGAGAAAGTGATTTCAATCCGGACGGATCCCTTCTAGAGGGTCTGCCGGTACCCACATTCGGGACCGTTCAGCCGGGTGATATTAAGTATTTGGATCAAAACGGTGATGAAGTCATCGATCAGCTGGATCAGCGGATAGTGGGCCATGGTAGGCGAACACAATATAGCGCCTATCTGGACCTCCGCTTCAGGAATTTTGGTTTGTATGTTTTGGGCGTAGGCAGGCTTGGAGATTCCAACACCCGGAATGAATCTGATGAAGATAATGTGGAAGAAGGTTATTTCCAGGTGATCGGTGATGTGAAGTATTCAGAATATGCCCTGCAGGCATACGGTCCCGGTAATACGGATGTCAATGCCATCCATCCCCGGTTGACTACCATGAGCGGTGGGAACAATGACCGGAATTCGAGTTTCTGGGTGTTCGGTAACAACTCGTTTATACTTCCGACCGTGCAGCTGACCTATCATTTTAATGGAGGTAGTGCCATCCCTTTCCTGAAGGACTCCCAGATCTACATAAGGGGAAGCAATCTAGCTGTATTTGGCGAAAATAAAGCCTTTTCGGAAGTCAATCCTTACGGTTCTCCAAGAACCAGCAGTGTGGTAATAGGCATTATAACCTCATTTTAGGAGCTTGGAAATGATGATAAACAATATACGGATATGAAGAGATTAACATATAGTATCATCAGTATATCAATACCTTTGCTTTTGCTTTCCGGTTGTGAGCTTTTAGAACCGGATGCCTCCAACGTGTATACCCTGGAGGATGTGCAGCGCTTTACCAATTATGCTGAGGGCTTACTGCTGAAAGCCTACCTGGATCTCCCCCAAAATCATTCCAATTTTACGCTGGCCTATGGCAGTGACGACGGGGTTACCAATAACCAGGAAGCCAATGTAAAAAATGCCAACCAGGGGGGCTGGACGTCCAATTCAAATCCATTTTCAGTCTGGAATGATGCTTATGAAGACATCACCTATATCAATACATTTTTAGAAGAGACTAGCGACGTTGAATGGTACTGGGAGTTTGAAAACGTAAACGAAATGTTTGCAATGAGACTCAAAGGAGAAGCCTATGGCCTGCGTGCATGGTATTATTTCACCCTCCTGCAGGCGCATGCAGGCAAGGGAGCAAACGGAGAAATGCTTGGCGTTCCCATTGTCGATCATTTACTCGATCCCGGCAATCCGGAAGATTATGAGATTCCGAGGTCCTCATTTGATGAACTGGTCGATTTCATTTTAACGGATTGCGATAGTGCCATTGCTTTATTGCCTGACAGGTATGAAGACATCGGGGATAGTTATTACAACCTGGGATATGGTTCGGATTTTACAAACAGGATCAATGGATTGGCAGTTCGCCTGTTAAAAACCAAAACATTGTTGTATGCAGCAAGTCCTGCATATGCAGAAGGATCATCCTATACCTACCAGCAGGCGGCTGAATCAGCTGCTGAAATCATGGACCTGAATGGAGGACTCAGCAATGTAATTGTCGAGAACCAGGACCACCTGGAATTCTATAACAATGGTGATGTTCCACAGGGTAATTCGCATCCGGAAGTGTTCTGGTATTCCTCACGGAGGAATATTAACGAATGGGAGCAAAGCAATTATCCTCCATCCTGGTATGGAGAAGGCAGTACCAATCCAACCCAGGAACTTGTGGATGCTTTTCCACTGGTTACCGGAATACCGGCCGATCAGGGTAAGATCAATTCCTCTGATCCATATTCAGGACGCGATCCCAGGCTTTCGATGTATATTCTTTACAATGGTTCAACCTTTATCAGAAATAAAGGTACAGCAGCAGCCGATACGCTTACCCTCCTGACAAGTGCGGGTTCGCAGGATGCCATTGGCAGTGCTGATCCAAATCGGTCATTAACTGGCTATTACATTAAGAAGTTTATGAACCTGAACGTCAATGTGAATCCAGCTGTTAATTCTAATGGAGTGCATTATTACGTATATGCCCGCTATACTGATGTTTTACTCATGTATGCCGAAGCGGCGAATGAGGCTGGAGGACCCGATGCTGAATTTGGCGGATATACTGCGAAAAGTGTGATAAATGCGATTCGTCGGAGGGCGGGAATTACCTCATCGTTTTATGTTGATTTTGCCATAAGCCAGGGAGCATTCCCTGAACTGATCAAGAACGAGCGTCGACTCGAATTGTGTTTTGAAAACCAGCGTTTCTGGGACCTGAGACGTTGGAAAATGGTCGATGTGATGCATGCTCCCGTGCATGGGGTCCAGGTCTCTGCTGACGGAACCGAGTATAACTATGTAGAGGTGGAACAGCGAAATTACCAGGACTATCAGGTTTATGGCCCCATCCCCTACGGTGAAACCTTAAAGTATGAGCTGATACAGAATGAGGGCTGGAATTAGAGCAGAAACTAACTATAAAGAATTAAATTTCAGAAATGTCTGATATACTAAACAGGAGAGACATGAAAAAGATAATTTGCATATTATATACGGGAATTCTCCTTTGCTCATGTACGAATAGGGACATTGAATTTGATGATTACGATTACACAACGGTTTACTTTCCTTATCAGATGCCTATACGTACCCTGATCCTAGGCGACGAATCGGTTGGTAATAATGCGATCGACCTGGAAAATGCATTCACGATTGGTATTACAATGGGAGGTGTGTATCAAAATACAAAGGACAGGGTTGTTACCACAGCCTATGCTCCGGAGCTGGCTGAAAACATTATCAACACGGCAACCGGAGATACCCTGATGTTACTGCCCGAAGAATATTATAATGCTGAATTCCTTACCGAAGCCCAGGTAGACCTGACCATTCCTGCGGGTGAATTCAGCGGAAAAACACGCGTGCAGTTGAACGATGCCTTCTTTCAGGATGCCTTGAGCGCGGGATTTCATTATCTCATTCCTCTTAGAATAACAAATGCGGTTTCCGATTCTGTTCTGAGTGGAGAAGTTGCATCAGGAGTGTTGCTGGATACTGCTGATGTTCGAATAGCGGATCATTGGAAAACATTGCCTAAGGATTACACCCTTTTTGGCATCAGATATATCAATGCTGCCCATGGCTATTATTTGTACAGGGGCCAACGATTGAATCTGACGACCGCTGATACCACATTCTATTCCGAAAGGTTTCTCACCGATAATGTGGCGACTTTGCTTGCCACAACATCCTTGACGGAGAATATTACGGATTATGCCGCAGGAATGGCCACTGACGAAAGCTTTCGCATGAAGCTGATTTTTGATCATGATAATCAAAGTGTTGTTGTGACCCGGGCAGACACGACAACGGTTGATGTAAGTGGAACCGGAATCTATTATTCAAAAGAAGACAGTGAATCGGAGTCCTACAACGGGAACAAACACCGGACCATTTACCTGGAATACATATACAACGACGGTACGGACGATTACCAGGTGAATGATTCACTTGTTTTTATCGATACGGATGTAAGGTTTGAGGAATACACCGTGACTGTATTTGGACCATAAACACGCTCTAGCTTATACTATTAACTCTCTAATATAAAGATAAAACCAAATCGTTAAATTTTAAACAACTCTATTATGAAAAAACGACTACTCAAAAAAGTTCTTTCTGCTTTTGTCATTCTAGCAGTTAGTTCCTGCCTTGTCAATATGCATGGGCAGGTAAAAGTCATCTTCGAGAATGGAGATGACAGAGAAGACAGACAGCAGGGTATTGCCGGAAGGGACGCCCTCCATCTGAATTACACCATAGATGGATCCGGTAACATTGCCCTGGATGCTGTTACCCCAGCCACCGACGCAGATATTATTGCATTCGTCGACAGCTGGGACCTTGCAGACGCGGGGACTACGGATGTTGCCTCTCTGTTCGGCAAGTCATTCTCCTTGGTATTGACAACCAACGGTAAGCGCCTGGATTGTCGTGAAAAAGGAGGCCTGGGTATCCAGGGGCAGAATTCTGGCCGTATTGATGGTGCAGGTGGTGAAATCCTATACATTACGCTTGAAGGAAGCGTGGGCCTCACCATTGATTCACTGATGTATGAACCGACAGAGCTTGGTGGTGGCGATGATGCCAGTTTTGTTCTGAAAGATTATGATACGGATTCCTTATTTTACCTGCCCGCAGGCGATTCTGTCTTTATTGAAGGTGACTCAGTCTTTGTTGCCGATTCTATCATCGCTTTTGATTCCGGATTGTTGGAATATCGCTTTGCATCGGATACTCTTATAGTAACTAGCCCTGACTCCCTTGATGGAGGTGTGGGTGGAAGACTTCTAGGTCTCTATTTTACCCTGATGGCGCCCACCAACCCATCTGTGGCCGGAATCTCACCGGTACGCGGAGATACACTAGTTGATGTGAGTTCAGATTTTGTAATTCTGTTTAATATGCCAATGAATACCGCAACTACAGAAGCCGCGGTAACCTTTACACCGGCGCTGACAAACAGGGTGAATACCTGGAATGGTGCAGGTGATGAATTGACCATCACATGTGATGACCTTGATTTCTACACTGCATATGAATTAGCCATCAGCACAGATGCTGTGAGTGCAGAGGGAGTAAATTCCATTATCGACATCTTATATGCTTACCAATCTCTGCCAGATGCACCAACAGTGCTTGATTCATATCCGGTGATGCAGGGTAAGCAAGTTCCATTAAATACGCCCCTGGCCATCCAGTTTATACGACCGATGAACACCGACAGTGTTGAATTAGCCATTTCATTTGAACCTGAACTTGCCGGGCTCAAATTTGTTTGGAGCGACGACCAAAGTCTGGTGTACTTGATTTCGGATTCCATGGAAAACGTAAGCTACACGGTGACTGTCAGTACGGTTGCTACGGATATTTGGGGCGTGCAAATGGCCGAACCTTACACATTTGATTTTAAAGCCTGGACTACTGCGATCGAGGATTTCGAACAGCCAGATGTTGTAATTTATCCTAATCCCGCTTCGGATATCCTGAATATACAGGGAATGGATGTGGCATCAGTCAGGATGTACAACCTCACGGGACAGTTGATCAAAGAAGTATATAATACTTCTGTTATTAATGTAAGCGATGTGGAGCCTGGCAACTACGCACTTATCGTATCCGATAGAGCGGATAACACGGCCAGGAAAATGATTGTGGTAGAATAAGAACAAAAAAAAATTAGATATTATGAAAAAGCAAATCATAACAAAAGTTCTTTTTGCCAGCTTCATTCTGGCGATGAGCGGCTTTGTACTGAACCTTCAGTCTCAGGATATTGTCGTGGAGTTTACTAATCCGGACGGTGGAGACTACGGATCCACAAATGAAGGATTTATCGGAATCGGGCTGGGTGGATCCGGTTCCGATGTTCCCCCAGACAGCGCGTTTTATGCCGTCGATGACCCTCATGTGGATTTTAACTTTACAATAAGTCCCCAAGGCCAGATTGCGCTTGATGTGGTTACACCCACAACCTATGCTCCCATTGTCAATGTGCTCAACACATGGGACAATCCTGCGATCGGGGCCACTACCAATTCCGAGCTTTACGGAAAATCGTTTACCCTCCGTCTGACCGCGGAAAGCCGGATGCAGTTAGGTTACGATTCTGACGGGAACAGGGGAGGAATCGGTGTACGTGGAAAAAACCAGAGAAGGATTGATGACGAAGGTGAAAACAATGAATGGATGCAATTCGAACTCCTTGGTGATGCGGGTATTGATTATGTCAGGATTGGATACAATGACGTATCCAGTGATGATAATGATGAGAATGCTCACATGGTGGTCATTGATCATGACACCAGGGGGTACTTGCCCGATTACTGGACTTTGTCGATGGTAATCCGCATCCGTCCGAACTTTATGTTGACGCATCTGATTATCAACATGAGGTATTTTTCCGACATCCTCCGCTTCACTACCGAGGATACCATCGATGTGGGATACCGGCTATACAGTCTTGAATTTAATGTGGTGGCTGCTCAGCCCAAACCTCCAGCTATTGTGTCAACCACTCCCGCAGATAAAGATTCAACGACCAATACGGTGGCTGATGATTATGTTATCCAGTGGGATGCGACCATGGACCAGGCGGCTACAGAAGCTGCTGTAAGTTTCACACCAGCTGTTACGAACAGGGCAGATGCCTGGAGTACAGGTGAAGCAGGAGATATCCAGACAATCTCTTTTGATGACCTGGAATTTGAAACCTGGTATACAGTGGTGATCTCAACTGCTGCACAGGGTGCAAATACCCTGTTCAAGCTTGAGGCAGATACCTTTATGTTCAAAACCCTGCCGGAGCCTCCCGGTGTTGTGAATACCTTCCCGGCGAATCTGGCAGAGGAAGTTCCAATCAATTCTCCCATGAGCATTGAGTTTTCGAAAGCCATGATCGCAGACAGTGTGGAAAAAGCCATTTCATTTAATCCCGCACTTGCGATCAACTCTTACGTCTGGAGCGATGATATGAAAACCGTTTATATCATGACCGATGAGATGGTTCCCAGCAACATGTACTTCGCAACGGTGGAAGTAGTGGCGACAGATGAGTTTGGTACCCAGATGGCGGAACCCTACGTTTGGGCCTTTACTACTTCTCTGGCAACTTCAGCTGAAGCCCTTAAAGCGGATAATGTGGTCTTTTATCCCAATCCGGTGTCAGATATTCTGACCATTCAAGGGATGGAGGTGGCTACTGTCAGGATATACAGCCTCACAGGACAGCTGATAAAAGAGACTTACAATAGCTCTGTAGTAAGTGTAGGTGATCTTCAGACAGGAGTTTATGCAGTGATAGTGTCTGACAGAGAGGATAATCAGGTGAGGGAAATGATTGTGGTTGAATAAAATGAGCTCTACAGTGTAGATCGTTTCCACCTGGCCGCATAAGCGGGCGAGCGGAAATTTCGCAGGGAGACCGTCTTATTTGTATATTTAAGACGGTCTCTTATTTAGCTTAAGCCCGAGCGGCTCTTTAGTTATATACACATGAGAGAACATCTACTTATTTTTTGCTTGCTGCTTGCCTCTGCTTTATCCGGACAGCCACCAAATATTGTGATTATTGTCAGTGATGACCAGAGCTTTAACAGCATCGGATATACCAGCCTGGATGCCATATACACGCCGACCCGAAATTAACATGGGAAGGAGTCATTGAAACCCCCTGGGATTTTATGCCTTCCCGGCAGGAAATCCAGGACCAGTACCTTGCGGCAGGATACCCTGAAAATGAGGCTTATGCACTTTTACTGGATGAAGGGATCAAAGCCATTTACGATAAAATAGTTGAATTGAACCTGGATGAGAACACGCTCATCCTATTTATGCCGGATCATGGGATGTGAAGGCACGGCAAAACTACATTGGACGACTTTGGGTTAAAAGTTCCCATGTTGATGTACTGGAAAGAAACTCTTACAGCCGGTTCGGTTTACGACGAACTTGTTCAGACGGTGGATTTCCTTCCAACATACTGGAACTGGCAGGTATAGAAATTCCGGCCGGACTGGAAACGGATGGCGTAAGCCTGAAAACCATCATTGAAACCGGAACCGGTGAAGCGCACTCCTCCTTGTTTGGTGAACTGGGATATTCCAGGGCGGTAAAGACGAAAGACTGGAAATACATTGCAGTACGCTATCCCGAGGATTTACAGGACGCCATTGACAGGGGATAAACTTTTGCCGGCTACCTGGGTGAGATCCTCGATTATCCCAAGTTGACTCAAAACAGTCATTTGGGACATTATGCCGAAAAGAACAACCCGCACTATTTTGAGTTGGATCAATTGTACGACCTGAATGCAGATTCAGCTGAAACTGTGAATGTCCTGGAGCAATATCCCGGAGTAGTTCTTCAAATGCGGGAATTGCTATCGGATTATCTGCAAAGTTTTGAAAACAGGCCCTATTGAGAGTTTACACTCACAGTCACAGATCCTCCCCTGCGTGCACATACTCCGGTTCCGCTGAATGGTGCTGCTGACCAGGGAGTGACCCAAACATTGCGCTGGGCCAGTGAATGCAAGCAGACCAGGAAATTGATCATGCCCTGATTATTCCTGGATCATGATCATTTCTGCATGCACCCTGCCGTTCATCTGAAGCTTTAGAAAATACATCCCCGTCACCACACCTTCCACGGATAAACGCACCAGTTGATTTCCAGGATTCATCCCTGAGCGCTTGTAAACATCTCCCACCGCACGCCCGGTCAGATCCACGAGGGAGATCGAAATATCCGATAAGATCTCAAGCCTGAATTCAATGGATATTTCCGAACGGACTGGATTGGGATAGATCCTGATTTCATCCTGGATCTCCGGGGCAGCTCCCGTGGAGACTATTTCCTGATAGCTGGCTCTGATAACCGTTGATCCAGGGCCCATGGTCAGGGTCGTGCCGGGGGCCAGAATATCTTCAAATACCGGATGGCCGGATTCGATGACCCATTGATCAAATTCCTGATTCCCGGGGGCAGGATCTGCCACGATCTTGACCTTCGTACCTTCATAATAGCTGCCATCTCCTGCCCCTTGCCTGATGGTCAGCGGGTATCTGGCGCCCGCATCGGGATCGACGATCTCAATGGCGTCGATGCGCGTGGTGAGGCTGCCTGACTTAAAATCATATATCCGGAACCAATTGATTGCCCCCAGGTCAGGAGCTTCTCCGGTGATATTTGCCAGGTTCATAGGCAGGCTGATGAAATTCCATCCGTTTGTCAATCCGCTCAACTTCCAGTGGTACTCCTGCTGGTCAGGCCGGCCGGCACTGCCCAGTTCCACCTGGTTGTTTCCCATCAGGGAAGCATCTGATACATAATACCAGAACTCCAGCCTTCCCGTTCCCGCAGACACCCCTGAATTGTAAGGCGTATCGAATGCCTTTTTGAACTCATCCGTCTGGTTCCCGGAAAACTCAATGCAGCCAGCCCCTTCCTGCTGATCTGCAGCATTGAGGGCGAGGGAACCCGAGGAACCCCAGGCATCCAGGTCATCGCAATCGTCCAGGTAGGCCCCGAACATTTTATAGTCAGCGCTTATTTCGACAGGACTGTTCCTTACACGGACCTTGGTTCGCATCTCTTTGGCATCCTCGAACAGGGGATTCCCGGCCTGTACTTTCCATGCCGAAAAATCAGTACCCTCGGGGGCTTCGTCCGCCACAATTTCCACAATGGCATCTTCAACGTACCGGCCGGATCCGCTTCCATGGTTTACCACCAGTTCGAACTTCACTGAGCCTGAGTTTTTATCGAAAACCTGGACCCCATCCAAGCGGCATGTGAGTTCACCCGTTTTCTCGCTTCGCAGGGCAAACCAATCCAGGGCATTCAGATCCGGTACTCCTGCGACGCTGGCTTCACTCACATGCAATGTAAGCAGGTTCCATCCTGCCGATAAGTCATCCACTGCCCAGTGATAGGCATCATCCCCACTGGCTCCGTTGCTGCCCAGGGAAATATGTAAGCCGTTCGGTGACAGGGTGGGATCAGAAATATAGTACCAGAACCGCAGTGCGGCATCATACGCCGTGAGATTCGATGGATAGGGGATGGCAAATACTTTTTCAAATTCAGTTGGATGATCCTGGCCCCCTGAAAACTCCATGCATCCGGTTCCTTGTTGCATATCAGCGGTATTTAATACCAGGCTTCCCGATGAGATCCAGTCTGCTGCGTTATCGCAATCGTCCAGGTAATCCGGATTAGCGCTGACACGGATCAAATGTAAAGGTGTGGGATTGTCTATCCATGCAACTCCCACTTGTAAAAGGCTCCATTGAAATCTGAATACCCCTTCCGGAGCAGGCGCTGTAATATCAAAGTTGAAGGTTTTAGTTTCTCCGGGTGCTATGGCATCGCCTTCTTCCAATTCCACCACTCCTGGTCCCCAGGTATTCATAGCCGAATCAACGGCATACACCAGCCTGTAATTCGCGCCCTTTGTCCAGGTGGTGGTGCCCGTATTCTTCAGCACAATCCCCACCGATGTGGTGTTCCCCGGAGGCATGGTGGCGGGTACCTCCTGGCCGGCGAATTCAGCGCTGTTGGGGTAGGCGACAATCGGTATCTCTGATGTGAGACTGATCTCATTGCGAAGCATGGCGCTTGCTTCTCCGGTCAAACGCAGGTACCAGTCGCTCGGTAATTTGTAGCCATCCATGTCAAGGGTGACAAATTTCCCTGTGGTGGGTGTCTGGCTGTCATTCTCAGCCAGTTTATAAATGGCTGTCCCTTCATCCACTTCATCGAACATGGCCACATAAACCATGTTACATCCGGCATCCACGGCATTAAAAAATTGATGCCAGAGGAATTTACCGCCATTCCGCGGTATTTTGTTCAGCTCACTGCTTCCCTCCTTCAGATTGTACCACGAAAATCCGGGAAAAACCACAGGCATGTAGTCCATATCCTTGCTTTGTGTTCTGGCCAGGTCGGGTTCGATCTTGGTTTCCCTGAAATTATCAGCTCCGGGAATATCCCCATAGCGTCCGACTGCCCAGGGGCTCAGAATATCAAATTTTTCATAGGCTGCCTGCCACTCTGGGGAATGGGATTGCCATTTGTCATCCACCCCCCCCTTTAAAGTCACCCGATACGGTTCCGGGGCATCCCTTGTAAACCAGTCAATGATCTCTTCTGCCATGGCAGGAGTTCCGGGCCGGCCGTTAAGCCCAAATCCCCAGATGGAAAGAACCGGGCGTCCATTGTGATGCAAATAGTTCGGACTTTCCAATATCTTGAGATCATCCACCAGGTGTATCCAGTCATTTTTCATCCATTCCACCATGGTTTCAGCATCTCCTCCTGATATATCATACATATTGGCAAATACCCGGCCATATTTTTCCGCTCCGTATCGGACGTTCTGCAAAACAGTATCTCTCAAATCTCTTCGCTGGGCGGTGGAACCCAGAAAGCGCTGCACGAATACCCCATCGATGCCGTAGTCTTTCATCCATTTTACATGGCGTTCGACCGTTTTTCGTGTGTAGGCGCTGTATAAGCCGGCAGGGGTCAGGTCCTGATATACGAAATCCGTGGCAAACAACTCATCTGGGTCATATTCCCGCATATCCGGCCACATATCAATGGTGATATTATCTGCATCAATGGTAGGTCCGCCCCAGTGGATCCATCCATAACCACTTCCGTCTCCAGGAGCCGCAAACCAACCCTGGTAGCCGGCCATTATTTTATGATTCAGCGAGGTAGGATCGATCACGTCCTGTGATTTCAGCGGGGTGATGAATAAGCTTAGCAAAAGCATGCCAACTGCCAGACTTCTATTTTTACTCCCTGAAAGTTTGCTTGAGTGAAAGGCTTTACTTTCCCGGTCAAATTTTCTCTGCATGCCTTCTCTGTTTCTGATTCCGTGAGTCCTTTGTTAATTCCAACGGGGAAGCTGCACTTCCTTCCCCCATTCCTTGTTGGGCAGCTCCCCCAGCTCAAGCGTCCAGGGTGGCACCGGACATGATCTGTTCGTGGGTAATAAAAGGACTGAATATTTCCTCCCCGTCAATGAATGCCCGATGAATATATTTTTTCGTTCTGCTGGCTCCTTCAGCGGAAACCGTGAATACCTTGCCGTTGTCCAGCTGCTATGCTCACCTTCTCAAACACAGGACTTGTAATGGTATAAAAGGGCAGTCCGGGAGTAACAGGGTAAATCCCCATGGAGCTGAGGACCACAAAAGCGGACATCCCCCCTCCATCCTCGTCACCGGGAACACCAAATATATTGTCCTTGAACCACACATCCAGCAGAAATCGTGATTTTTTTTGTGTTTTCCAGGGAGCACCAAAATAATTGTACAGATAGGGGATATGAAAAGAAGGTTCGTTGCCCATGGAGAACTGGCCCACCATGCCCGTGGAATTGGAACCGTGTACATAGAAGTCCCGTTTGTGCATGTCCAGCGGTTCCCTGAACAGTTGATCCAGCCTTGCTTCGGCGCTTTGTTTTCCTCCCAGGAGTTCTGTCAGGCCCTCAATATCGTGTTTCACATCCCAGGCGTAAGTCCAGCCGTTATTTTCATCATAGTAATCACGGTAGCCCGGGCCGCCATCAGATTTTGGGTTGATCTCTATCCAATCCCCGTTCTCCTCTTTTGGCATAAAGAGCCGGTGCTCCGGGTGCCAGAGCTGCTTATAGGCAATGGCCTCCAATGCGAATTGTTCCTGGTCCTTCTTTTTTCCCAGTTCAGCGGCCAGTTCTGAGAGTGCCCAGAAATCAAAGCTGATGCCGAGTGATACCGCTACTGCCTGTCTTTTTTCAAAGCCGTCCATCTGGGCTTCTGTTTCTTTTTGACCCGGACTGAGCGCCGGGAAAAATCCATGCTGGTGGTAAAAGTCATCAATGGGCCTTCGGGGTGTACCCTGCCGCCAGGGGATAAAGGTACCCTCCATCAGGTTTTTACGGATTCCTTCGTATGCTTTTTGCACATCATAATCCCTCAGGCCTTTCCTGTAGGCATCGATAAATATGGCCGAGGAGTGGTAAGCATTCATGCACATGTGGTTCCCGTGTACCTGAGGAAAGGTTGGCATCCAGCCACTTTGCTCATACATCCGGACGTAGGAATTGAGCATGTCGTTTTCCATCCCGGGGTCCAGGATGGTTCTCAGCGGATGAGCCGCCAGGTAGGTATCCCAGATCCAGTCATCCACGTAGAAAGGGCGATCGCTTTCGTGCACCATCCCATCATATCCGCTGTAGTATTGTCCGTATTCGTTGATATCCACCATCCGCTCAAAGGTGCGGTAGAGGGCGGTATAAAACGTTCTCTTTTGTGCTGTGCTTCCTCCCTGGACTTTGATCTGACTTACGGCTTCTTCCCAGGCCTTCTTTCCTGCCTGGATCTGCGATTCAAAGCTTTTACCGGCCAACTCTTTTTTGAAGTTGTATTCTGCCTGCTCATGGCTGATGTAGGAAACCGCATATTTGACAAGAATGGAAGAGGGTGCATCTTCATGAAGTTGAATTGAAAACCGATCCCTGTTCCAGTCCACCCTGGCTCCCCTGACAGCCCTTCCTCCGGGATCCGTAAGTTTGGCAAACACAAATACCTGCATTTCCCGGGGGACTGCATTTAATCCGCGGGGCTTATAGCGAATCTTATCCTCCAGCCTGAACACCCCTTCCGGTGCTGAATATCCCTTGAGATCATCAGAACCCCGTATGAATAGGTGCTTAGCCGTTCCTGCAGGAAAATCGATCCTGAACATGGCACTTTTCTTCGCGGGAGTGAAGCTCAGGCGAATATCATCTTCAAGGAGGTAAGTAGCATAGTGCCAGGGATGCACGATTTCCAGATCATGGTCCATGTACATTTTTTTCTCCCATGCTTTCTCAGATATCCTGCCGGTCCCGACTTTCATCCGGAAAAGTCCTTTGTCCCTGTGCGCGGCAACCTGGAGGGGGAAAGCCTCCACTTCTTCTGATATGTAATCCTTTTTCTGAGGGATCATCCTGAGCATTTGATTGGGCAGGTGAAAGGTCGGATAAGTGGGCACCAGGAAACGTGACACATTCCCAATGGTGGGATCAATATACAAGCTGAGATCCTCATTGCTTTCTGCATGGGTACAGGATAAGATCCATATAAGCGTCAGGCCAGTGGCTAGCATAAATATGAAAGAGCGGAGAGGGTATCTTCCAGGCTGAATTTTCACGCGTATCAATTTAAGATCCATTGCCAGGGTACAGTTGAAAAAAAGGTCAAGAAGAATGATATCCATGAAATTACTTTACCGGGAATAATGAATGCTTAACAGGGGGTTAACAGAAGCATAAGCTGGCGCTCGCCATGCGATGCCTGTGGATTTGATGATGAACAGGTTTACTGATATTTACCTGCTTGATTCCTGGGTCCTGATCCTTGTTAGTTCTCCGGCAAGCCATTTTTACAATCTCGGGATGCTGGTCAATGGCATTATGGCTTTCCGCCGTCACCAGCGAAGTCCTTATGGGAGGATTTATATCCCCCTTCAGCGAAGCGAAAAAGCTGTGGCTGTCAGGAGCCACGAAGTGGCGAATAATCCTACTACCCCGGAGTATAAGTAGCGCTTTGCTTTTAAGTACATTCGCCACCTGGAGTACTCCATGCTCTTAATACGAATGGGGAATTTCTTCAACTCCGAAATTTATGGTTTTCCAACCTCTTTGCCCTGGGGGGTGGAATTTGTCAGGGACAGGCTTTCCGCAGTACCACCGTGATTGCTTCCCGTTGCAAGGTATCCAACGCAAAATTGCCCTGATACCATGATATTCATGCCACAGTCATCTGCTATTGAAACATAAACAAGGAAATTCGGCAAGATTCCTTTTTAGCTGTCTCGATGTTGCCAGTTCAGCACCAGATCCTCATCGAATTTTTAAAGAATGACCAGGTCGGGTTTGAGGCAGGTATGCGTTTAAACATGGGGCAGTTACTGAGCCTTCCGTTTATCATTGCAGCTATCGGTTTTCCTATCTCGAGAAAGCAAAGCCCCCTGGTAATTATTTCAGGACCCGGATCCGCTCTTTTATACTTTTCGTATGATGCTTTCTCCGGTTTGACGCTCCACCCGGAAATAATTCCGCCGTAAAAGTAGAAGGTAACATCAAATACCACCTGACTGTTTTCTTCAGTTACCTGGTAGCATTTGGTGGCACCATATTCATCCATCAGTTCATATTCGCTAAGATTCAAATCAGCCATGTTGTTGTCCTTTATGAACTGATCCCGCAATGCCATTGCAGCAGACTGAAGCTCCGGGTTTCTTCGCGGTGCATTTTCCAGGTTGCCGACATATGCTTCGGCCGTGTTTCCCCGCAGGGCATTTTGAAACAGGCCTTCGATAACTTCCTGATCGCTTTGCGTCAGTTCAGGCAGCCTGGAAGCATTCGCCATGCTGAGGTAGGCCAGCATATTCTGATTGACAGCACTCATAATCCCTGTGTTTTCAAAGGGATTTGCATTGACGACCTTTGGGACTGAAACTTCCGGATTCACCACCGGAAGCGGCCCGTGCTGCTCTGGCACTGTCCGCATAGGCTTTAAATTTCTCACGAATTTCCGGTGAGCGCAGACCGTCGACAGTAAAAATTGATATCCCCTGGGCCCCGTTGTTTAATGCGCTGTCCATGCAGTCAAACATAAGCGGGCTATTGGAAGCGGTCATGCCGCAGTAGAGGGTTGTCATGGGGTTTTTATCCCTTGCGTCCTCGATCATGCAATCGGATATAAAGCTCAAATCTCCCGTATAGAAGTTGTGGTATACCATCGGGAAGACAATATCCAGGTTCCATTTCCCCCAGTCCTGACGAACCATTTTTCTCGACATGGCAGGTGTGGGGAAAGGTGATGCTGCCATAACCTTTCCATAGGAATGAACCACTTCAGCAATCTCGTTGGCAACCTCTGTAATCTGATCACAGCGGAACTGGAGCCACTTCTCATCGGTGGAAGGGTCTTCCAGTTCACGCGGGTCGTATCCAAGTTCTTCCTCGAATAATTTTATCATGGCCGGGTGGTAGCCATAATCAAACTCGGGGTACTCTTTATCCTGTACGATTCCATATCTTGACCAGAGCGTGGTTGGAAGGATCACGTCCACAAAACGATGATAGTCGATGGCAATTCCATTGAGGCCTTCCACTTCGCAATAGGCAACGATTTTCTTTTTGATGTGCTCCCGAACTTCCGGTAAAGCAGGACACATGAATTTGTAATAATCCACGTAGGCCTTCGTATCGGCAAGACTCTCTCCTTTCCTGTTTACACTGAACCACTCGGGATGGACCTTAACTATGCTATCCCGGTCGTGTTCCAGGTTCATGGTCCAGAGCCAGGCATACACCTCTATCCCATACTTATGGGCAATGGGGATGGCCTCACGGTAATCATCTGGTGATGGTGCATTGAGCATTACCCCATCCAGGCCTGTTTCGCTCATTACAGCGCAAACAGAATCAAAATTCATCCCGGGCCGGTAATCCATCCAGGTCCAGAACATGGGGTATTCAGAAGACTTCTCAGTATCATTAGTGCAACTGGCAACAGTCCCTGTAATCACTAATAGGAGGATAAAGAAGTTTTGAAGTTTTCATGGTATTGGTCGTTAGTGTATTATTTCAGTTCTTAAATCTTTAATTTGATGTGAACCAGTCCCGCCAGATAGGTTATGCCGATAATGATGAGGGCAAAGCAAAGACATTTGATAATCCCCAGATAGCCATGTGTAAGCGGATCTGGTAGTACATACCCGGTAATATCTGCAAAGTCCGTACCATACATAGGGTATCAGATAGCAGGTAAGTGTAGCTGTTCCGGCCGGTTTGATTATGTTAAACCAATAAGCTTTCCCTTTCTCAGCCAGCCAGTTGAGGATCGCGTATGTACCTATTGAGATGGCTGTTACAAAGAATACCCAGGTAGGTGTTGCACCAATTTTTGCAAGGATCCAAAACTGGCGGGAAATAACCCCTGCCAGGAAAAAGACAGCTACAGCGAGGGACGTATACACAGCCCTTTTAGTGGCCGGCGCCTGCCTGTATTTTGTACTGATCAGAGACAGGATTACACCTCCCATGGTAAATGCAGGCAGGGCTCCGTTCCCAATGTGCAAGATCCGCAGCATTTCGTTATAAAAATTCCCGCGGGGCAAATCTAACAGGGGCGTTTCTCCCCAGGCCTCATTCATAGGCGATCCCAGGATGCAAATGATCACGAAAACAACCCAGACAGGAATGAGGTATTTCAAGCGGTCGCGGGTATACACATAAATTAACGCACAGATAAGATAGGTCCATCCAATGGCACCAAGAATACCCCAACGGGCACCAAAGACTCCTCCATCCGGATTTCTGAATGTAACCGCCAGATAAAAAAGGATAATTACCCCGGCAACTTTAAGAAGCGTATACAGTCTTTTCCTTTTTGGATCATCGCTTCGCGGGATAATTATTCCAGATTAGTATAAATGCGGTAACCATCAATAACCAGTAAACACCTATTCTATAACTTACATCCGGAGATAGGCGTGCCTCTGAGTTTGTGATAAAAGCACCCATTACCAGCAGAGCCAGTGTACGCGACAGAATATGACCGATGGTAGATTCTCCGCTCATTCCTTTACTATATCTCCGTTCGATGGCAAAAGGAATGGACAGCCCGACCGCAAAAAGAAAACAAGGAAATACAACATCGGCAAGTCCGAGGAAATCCTCTCCGCGACTGGCATGCTCCAGCCAATGAGGCACCTCGTGAATTTTCCAGAAATCGTTGACAAATATCATGACGAACATAGTAAGTGCCCGGAAAAGATCTATGCCTACATTCCGTTGGGTAAAGTCAATTTTTATATAATTCATAGATGGTTGCAATTTCTTTAAGCAGCGATTGATCCCTCATTGTTGTTTATTATCATCAATGCTGGAACCTGGGTTGACTAAAACTAAGCATTACTTAACTCATATCAAAGATCTCCGGGTCTATTCCCGCATTCTTTGTAAGCTTCCCCCACACCGCCATAGCTTCTTAGATTCAGACCTAATAGCAAAACCGAAGTATATTGGTGTTTTTATTTATAACTTGTATACAAAATGGTGGGTTTGGAATAAACCATATCATCCCATGGATAGAAAAGAGACCTACTGGAGTCCTTTGGACAATGCTGCCAAGATATTTCCAGCTATCCGAAGCAAAGAAAACACCACAGTTACCCGATTAACTGCTGTGTTAACTGAACGAATTACCATTAGCAGTTTATTTAAGGCTATTGATGGGGCGGAGGAGAGATTTCCCTATTTTAAGGTTAGTCTGCGCCGAGGGTTTTTCTGGTACTATCTTGAACAGGTGGACCATCCGATCATGACCGTACCTGATGAAGATACTCCCTGCAGGGCATTTGGTAAGCATGATGAAAACAAGCTTTTGCTGAGAATACTGGTGTATCAAAACCGGCTGAGTGCTGAGTTTTCTCATATATTAACCGATGGCCACGGTCTGTTAATCTTTCTGAAGGCCATTCTCTTATACTATTTCAGAGATAAAGGATATATAGATAACAATCAAATCGATCATTTTTATACCTCCGCTGGCGATAAGGAAGAATATGAAGATGCCTACAGTCGTTATTTTAAGGAAAACATGCCTTCTCTGCCCAGTCAGCCAAAGGCTTTTCATCTGCCTTACCCCATAAAAAACAAAGGTCGCTTTGAAGTACTGTATGCCGTTTTATCTATAGAGCGATTAAAACAAAAGGCAAAAGAAAAGGAGGTGAGTATCACTGATTACCTGATCGCAGTCTATCTTTTGGTTCTGCAGGATATTTATTTTGATTGTAAGCAAAAGGGCATGCATATCCCTGATAAGATTGCCCGAATCCAGGTGCCGGTCAACCTCCGGAATATTTACCCGAGTAAAACACTGCGGAACTTCTCTCTTTTCGTGACGCCTGAAATAGATTTTCGCCTGGGAGAATACTCGCTTGATGAGATCATAAAAATAGTCTATCATAAAATGCAACTGGAAACGGATGAAAAGCTTATCAGTAAAATTATTTCACGGAATGTGGGCGGCGAAAGAAACATAGTTGTCAGAGGCATTCCTATCTGGCTGAAGAGCCTTATACTTAATTTCAAATACTATTCTGAAGGTGCGAATCAATACAGTGGTGTGGTCACTAACCTGGGGAAAATAGAGCTGCCAGAAGCTATTCGGAGCAAGGTTGATTATTTTGCTGTAACACCACCACCACCCAATAGAAAACTTAAATTAAACTGCGGAGTCATTGGGTATAAGGATAAGCTTGTTTTGAGTTTTGGTAATATTACTGCATCAAGGGAGTTCGAAAGGAAATATCTGCAATTTCTTACGCAACAGGGAATAGAAGTGAGCCTTACAAAAAACAGGATTTAAGATATGAACTATTGTCATCATTGCGGCGTTGAACTGGACAATAATATGACGGATTGTCCCTTGTGCGGTCTGCCTGCTGGCCAGGAGCAAGCAGAAGCGACTGAGTCAACTTCAAATCATCCTCCTTTTAAGGATAAGATATTAAGTGAGATCAACCATCTGACAATCGCTCAGAAGCGCAAGCTATTCTGGGAGATATCGACCATTATTCTGGGGTCGGGAATTATTGTAACCCTCATTATCAATATTATTGAAAATGGAAATATCTCCTGGGCAAAGTATAGTCTGGTTGCTTCTTTATTCGTCTTTGCCAATATTAGTTTTTTCACGCTGTGGCGTAGCAGACCCGTATTGATGGTTCTGGGCAGCTTTATTTCAGCGGGCCTGTTACTAATGCTGCTGGATCTGTTGAGCTTTAATATCGGGTGGGGGGTAAGGTTAGGAATACCTGTGGTTGTTTCGATATATATACTGCTTATTCTGGTTTGGTGGCTTATCAGCATTTCGCATCAGCACGGATTTAATATTCTGGCTATGATTTTTCTGGCTCTTGGTTTGTTGCTGATCTCTATAGAGGCAAGTATTACACACTATTACCAGGATTCAATCCGCTTAAGCTGGAGTATCATTGCAGCAGCATGCATGATCCCTATATCTGCGATGCTATTCTTTGTACATTACAAGTTAAAGAAAGGTACCGAATTACGAAGATTCTTTCATATCTAAGGACGGCTAAACAGTTCTAACCATAGATCGCGTCCCATCACATAATACAGTAAAAAGGTAGCAATCCAACCGTGGGCAATACCTATGGCCAATAGATTTTTCCACTTCAGGTAAAGGGTAATAAATACCATCTCCATAAAGAAAGTGAAGATCATAAGGAAGAAACTCGGGTAATGAATCAGACTAAACAGAAGTGATACGATCAGGATAATCACAGATCTGCTGACTCTTGATCCTAAAAAGGTAATCAGGGTAGTCGAAATGATACACAGCATCAGGTACTGTTGAATAATACCCCACATTGGATATAGAAACAAAACGGGAATTATACGCCAGGTAAAAAAGAGATTGTTGTTATACAGGCTATAGAGGATGGTTGTAATAATGCTAACGATGACAAAGGGTATCAGTATAAGAGCGGTTCTTTTAAAGTGTGCAGAATTATAGCTAAAAAGGTGTTGAGTTTCCCCGTCGGCCTTTACCCGAAAAAAAATATAACTGAACCAAAAAAGAGATATACCTGCAATATAGACAGCCCTCAAGTTAAGCCAATCCATCAGGATGAACTTAAGCGCTGCGGTTATAATCACCGCTACTATAGCGAGCCGCTGTTGATTGTAAATCTCCAAAGTATAGCGTATTGCAAATAATATTGAAAGGTAGTGCGAAATGCTTACTAATCTCTGCGAAATGTTAAAAAATCGGGTATTGACTTCATAGGTATCCTGCTACTCTTTCTATCTAAGCGGCTGTTGAATTCTAACTTTTGGATATCTTACAATCAAAAACAATGACATACATGGATCTGGGATATAAGGACGAGCTTGAAAAATACAGAATAGACCAAAATCTGGACTCATTTGAACTTGGCCGGGTTGCAGCGGAACATAAGGAAAGGTATGTTGTAATCACTCCTGCACAAGAGTTTGATGCTGAGCTGCTGGGTAATTTGAGGTTTTCTGCGGAAAGCAGATATGATTTTCCGGCTGTTGGTGATTGGGTGGCCTTTTCGGAATACGACGAAGGCAAAGCCCTGATTCATGCTATTTATCCACGAACATCTGTAATAGAAAGGCAGGCAGCTGGCCGATCGGGTCAGGCACAAATAATTGCCACAAATATTGATTATGGATTGATTGTTCAGGCTGTTGACAGGGACTTTAATATAAACAGGCTGGAAAGATATCTGACCATTTGCAATGCTTCAAGGGTGGAGCCTCTTATTGTGCTTAGCAAAGTCGACCTGATCAATGAATCTGAGCTGGAAGCACTTGTAGCTAAGATTTCTCAACGGATAAGCGATGTGCCAATTATTACCGTAAGCAGCGAATCCATAGGCTATGCTAAGCTTGAGAGTATCCTGGAAGCCGGGCTTACCTATTGCATGCTGGGCTCCTCCGGAGTTGGAAAATCCACACTCCTGAATAATCTTTCAGGCAGGCAGCAAATGAAAACAGGCGAAATAAGCTCAAGCGTAAATAAGGGAAGGCATATCACAAGTCACCGGGAGTTATTTGTCCTGGATAGTGGAGGTATCATCATAGATAATCCCGGAATGCGGGAAGTGGGGATTGCAGACACGAGTAGTGGATTGGAAATGACTTTCGATAGCATATTGGAATTTGCTCAACAGTGCAGGTTTAAGGATTGCACACATATGCATGAGCAAGGTTGCGCTGTACTTGCAGCCCTTGAAAAGGGAGAAATCGATGAAGCTTCCTTTGCCAATTATCAAAAATTGGAAAAGGAAAAAATGCACTTTGAGTCAGATGCCCTCGAGAGAAAAAAGAAGGATAAGGACTTTGGAAAAATGGTAAAGAGTGTCAAAACGCAAAGGAAAAACAATAAGTTCTAAGTTTTTAACTGATTAAACCCCATGCTGTATTAGGCGTCAAATGATTATGAAAACACTGAAAGCAAAGAGATTAAATTTACTGGTAATTGTCCTCTTCCTTAGCCTGGCAAGTATCAATGCCCAGGATTGGCCCCAGTATCTGGGACCTGAAAGAAATAGTACCTCAGAGCAGAAAGGTATTTTACGCTCCTGGCCTGAAGGCGGACCGGAAGTTCTATGGACCGTAGACCTGGGTATTGGTTATGGAGGACCTGTTGTCAGGGATGGTAAGATCTATATACTGGACAGAGATGAAAAGCTTGGCGATATCATGCGGAGTTTTGACCTGAACAATGGAGAAGAACTCTGGAATTTCACTTATGAATCTTCCGGGCCAAGTTCTTTTCCGGGCTCCCGAAGTGTCCCCATCGTGGACGGTAACTATGTCTATTCTGTTGGCCCATCGGGCGACCTGTATTGCTTTGATGTAAACACACATGAGCCCGTTTGGAATAAAAATGTCTGGAAGGATTTCGGGGGTGAGGAAATTCCACGATGGGCAATAGCTCAGTGTCCCCTGGTTTATGGCGACTTACTGATCCTGGCTTCGCAGGCACCTGAGACCGGTGTTGTGGCTTATGATAAGCTAAGCGGCAATGTTAAATGGACCACTCCGGCCATTGGTCCCGTGGGCTATGTGAGCCCGGCCATGGTAAAAATTGCCGGAGAGGACCATGTGGTGATGATAAGTGCTTCCGGTGGGGGAAGGGGAAGGCCCGTTGTTCCAGGCAAGGTCGCTGGAATCAATCCACTCACCGGGGACATCCTGTGGGAGTACAACTGGGATTGTCGCATACCTGCTCCCAGTGCCTTTGATGCAGGTGAGGGCAGGGTTCTCATTACAGGCGCATACCGGGCTGGTACTGCCATGATCCAGGTCAGTAAGAAATCAGAAGGGGGATACGAGCTTGAGGAACTTTACAAAACCATTGAATTTGGTTCTCATACAAAGCCTCCGATTTTATATCAGGATCATTTTTATATTCAATATTCAACCAATGAAAGAAGAGACGGCCTGGTTTGCATGACCATGGATGGCCAGATCAAGTGGAAAACAAAACGTGAACCCCCCTTTGATAAGGGCAGTATGATCCTGGCCGAGGGATTGATCCTGGCCACCGATGGACTCAAGTCCCTGTACCTGATAGAGCCTGATACATCTGGATTCAAGCCCATTGCATCTGCAGAAGTTCTGACTTCAATGGCTGGAGATGAACGCATGGATGAAAGGTTCCCGGCTCAAAACTGGGCACCTATAGCTCTTGCTGAGGGCAAGCTTCTGATAAGGGATCACAGCCGCTTAATGTGCGTTAAAGTGGCGGAATGATTGATTACTAGCCTGTTATTGCCCAGTTAACGGCAGCTTTCATGGTCGAAAATGGCTTAATTCGTAAAAACTATCCATATTCATTAGAAGCTCGCAACCGGTTAAGTTATTTATTATTCCCCTGGTTGAATCTTCAATCATATTATTTGAAATGATTACCCTGTGGATCCTGGGGAATTCTCTGCCTAACACCTGCCCCTGGCGCAGGGGCTATTGGTGATGAAGAAGCCAAAGAAGCCCCCGATAAACAGGCTTTTAATAACTTCTTTGGCAGGCATGCTTTCCATGAGCCTCCCTTCGGTAAAATAGAAAAAAAGAAATCCCAAAACAGCGCCCACCAGGATGGCGGTAATGGTAGTCTTGAATCGGGGAGAGCTTACTGTCCTGTTTAACCAGCTTCCCTGGGGTTTGAGATCCAGTTGTTTAAATTGCATATATGTAGATATGTAGAAATATGGATATGTAAAAGTAAGCATTTTTTCTTTTACCTTTACATTGAATTTGGGGTGCCTTAATAGTCCGGGCTGAGATCAAACCCTTGACCTGATCTGGATAATGCCAGCGTAGGGAACATAGAACTTCCATTAGAGCCCCCTTTTCAGATTGATTTTTAGTTGAAAATTCAATTCTATGAAGAGATTTTTCCTGTTGTCATTGATCCTGGCGTCCTCTCTGGTTGCTATATCTCAGAAAACAAGTATTAAGGGGACAGTATCAGATACAGCGGGTGTGGTGCTGCCAGGTGCCAATCGTAGTGGTGAATAACACCATGCTGGGTGTGATTACCAACAGGGATGGTGAGTTCGAGCTGGTCCTGGATAAACGGAAGTCCTATGAGATTACTATCTCGTACATGGGGTATGAGTCTCATTTACTGGAGGTGCGTCCTCCATTTAAGGAGCAATATGATCTTGTATTACAAACCTCCAATTTTATAGCCGATGAGGTGGTGGTTATGGCCACAAGGGCAGGGAACAAGACACCCATGGCCTATGAAAATATGGAGAAGGAGGAGATAGTTGCCCAGAATATGGGTCAGGATATGGGCTATCTTCTGAGCTTAACGCCCTCCCTGGTACAGTCGTCCGAATCAGGTACAGGAATCGGGTATACAAACTTTCGAATCAGGGGATCCGATCCCAGCAGGATCAATATTACGGTTGATGGCATTCCTCTGAATGATTCCGAATCGCAACAGGTATTCTGGGTAAACATGCCATCATTTTCAAGTTCTTTAAGCAGTATCCAGGTACAGCGGGGGGTGGGGACCTCCACCAATGGAGCCGCAGCATTTGGAGCTACAGTAAATATGCAGACAGAAGCCCCTTCCAGGGAAGCTTATGCAGAGCTTAGCAGTACCTTTGGATCCTACAATACCTGGATCAATACGGTGAAGGCTGGCACGGGACTGATCAAGGACAGGTTAAGTTTTGACTTCCGCTACTCCAATCTGAAATCCGACGGCTATGTGGATTATGCCTCTTCTGATAATCAATCCATGCAGTTTACAGCTAATTATTTCACCGGGAAGGGCAGAATCAAGGCCAATGTTATCCTGGGAGAGCAGCATACGGGGATCAGCTGGTGGGGAGTGGATGAGCTTACACTGGATACCAACCGGACCTATAATCCGGCTGGTCAGTATGTTAGTCCATCAGGAGAGAATCTCTACTATGAGAACCAGACAGATAATTACTGGCAGAACCACTATCACCTGGTTTACTCCACAAATCTTTCACGAAAGCTCCTGTTAAATGCTTCAGTTTTTTATGTGGATGGCAGGGGATACTACGAGCAATTTAAGCAGGACCAGGCGGTGGCAGATTATTACCTTCCGGATATTGTGGTGGAAAATGATACCATCACCCATACAGATCTGGTCAGGCAAAAGTGGCTGGATAATGACTTTTACGGGGGCGTTTTCTCCCTGATTTATTCAAGGGATCAGTTGAAGTTGACAGGTGGCGGTGGTTTAAACAGGTATCTGGGTGATCACTTTGGTAAAATCATATGGATGAGGTATGCCGGCCATACGGAGAAGGACCATGAGTGGTACAGGAATGATGCTGAAAAGTGGGATGGCAATCTCTACCTGAAGTCCAACTACCAGATTAGCCATCGTCTGAATGTTTTTGCCGATGTTCAGTACCGTTACGTGAACTACCTGATGTCCGGCATTGATGATGACGGATACATGCGTGAGCTGGACCAGGAACACAGGTACAATTTTTTCAACCCCAAGCTGGGAGCTCAACTGGAAATAAATTCCAATCAATATGCCTATGCTTCTTTTTCCATCGGGAACAGGGAGCCCACACGTCAGAACTTTAAAGATGCAACAGGTGATGCGGAATCAACACCCCTTGCCGAGCGACTAAGGGACCTGGAGCTTGGCTATTCCTTTTCCTCCCCTCATATGGCTGTGGAACTTAACTTCTACTACATGGATTATAAAAACCAGCTGGTGCCCACCGGAGAGCTAAGCCAGGATGGTTATCCCATTATGACCAATGTGGACAAAAGTTACAGAGCGGGTTTGGAACTGAGCCTTGGGGTTCAGCCCTTTTCCTTCCTGGAGTGGAATGCCAACCTCACATTGAGCCGGAACAAGATCAGGGATTTTGTGGAGTCCTACATTGATTATGATTCTGATACCTGGGAGGGTACAGCTTCTTCCAGAGATCTTGGGGATGTGGATATCGCCTATTCGCCTTCGGTGATCTGCTCCAGCGACCTGGTTTTTCACCTGGTAAAATCTCTGGATCTTCACCTTATCAGTCAGTACGTGAGTGAACAGTATTTTGTGAATACCATGAACGAGAATATGAAGCTGGATGCCTGGTTCGTGAACAATCTGAGAATTGACTATTCATTTCCTGTTAAGAAGCTTGGTGTAATTGCATTGCAGTTACAGGTGAATAATCTGTTTAATACACTATATGAAAACAATGGATACGGGGGGACCTGGTGGCAGGATGGCCAGGAGTATTACTGGTCGGCTTACTTCCCCCAGGCATGCATTAATTACCTGGCCAAGATAAGCCTGAGCTTCTGAGAGATATGGAAACAGGAAAGATGTGGATTGAAATATTCGGTGTAATTACAGGCATTCTGTATGTGATTCTGGAAGTGAAGCAGAACAAATTGCTCTGGCCCCTGGGCATTATCACCTCACTGGCCTATGTCTATATCTTTTTTAGCGGTAAGTTCTATGCCGATATGGGCCTTCAGGTGTATTATGTCCTGATAAGCATCTATGGCTGGTATTACTGGAGCAGGGGGGGAGCAAAAGAATCAAAGGGAGAGTTACCTGTAGTCAGGATCAACCGGCAGCAGCTTATCCTGCTTGTTTTGACCTTTGTGCTGGCCTGGGCAGGGATCTGGTTTGTTCTGGAAAGGTATACAGATTCAACGGTGCCGCTGGGAGATTCCTTTACCACAGCTCTGGCCATTGTGGCCACCTGGATGCTTACCCGTAAAATCATTGAGCAGTGGTTTTTATGGATCATTGCCAATGTTGTGAGTATTGCTCTATATATTTACAAAGGATTGTATCCAACGGTTATTCTCTATGCAGTCTATGCCGGGATGGCGGTTTACGGATATCTGGAATGGAAAAAAACCATGAATAACAGGCCTGAAGTTGAAAGCAGAACCTAAAATAGTCATAGTCGCCAACGGGCTTTTTCCAGGAGGCCGGCAGGCATTGGATCTGCTTCATGAGGCAGATCAATTGATCTGTTGCGATGGTGCTGCCGATAAGCTGGTCGCTTATGGTCTTTCGCCCCATGTGATTGTTGGGGATATGGATTCGGTTTCCGGAGAAATCGCTGAGAAATACGCATCCGTGATGATCCCCTCGGATGATCAGGAGAGCAACGATCTGACCAAAGCGGTCCACTATTGCATGGAGAAAGGCTACCCATCGGTCTCCATCCTCGGGGCCACCGGGTTACGGGAAGATCATACCCTGGGAAATATCTCCCTGATGCTGGAATACTACCCCCGTATCGAGGTGCAAATGGTTTCAGACTACGGAATGTTTTTCCTGGTTCGTAGCGGGGATGTGGTGAAGTCTTATATTGGAGAGAAAATCTCTATTTTTTCAATTGATAACAGGGTACGGGTTTCATCCAGAGGCCTGAAGTATCCCTTGGATGGATCTGCAGACTTTCCAATTGGTACACAGCTACCCTTAATGAAGCTACAGCCGATAGCTTTACCCTGCAGTTTGAATCGAAGCAAGCCCTGATTGTATACAGAGCGTGGTAAAGTAGAAAACCAGAAGTGTCAGTCCGGGATGCCCAGCTCTTTTTCAATAGCAGAAGAGGCCTGACTATCCGGACAATCTATGGTAGGGAGCCATGGCTTGATATCCAGCACCGGCGTCCCATCGTAAGCATCAACCCCGCTGACATGTAATTGTAAGCCGGAGACTTTCTCAAGTTTAATCACACCAAAACCAATGGAGTTTGGTCTGTTGGGAGATCGGGTTGCGAATAAACCGAAGTCTCTGTTGCTGGCTGGAGGTCTCACCAGAGAATGCCACGTTTTTGACATATGCATATGGTAGAATACCAGTATATATTCATATTCGCCAATATCCTTTAAGGCCTCTTCATATTCCGGATCAATTTCAATGATTCCCCGGTTCTCAGGAGCTAAAGCGCCCTGGCGCGGGCCACCGGTCTGGGGAGTTAGTTCTGTATGAAACTCTCCGATAGCTTGATATTCAATGCTCATTTTATCAGTATCTATTGTTTTTTCGGGTTCATTGTTCACAGAATTCTCAAACAACAATTCACCCAGTTCATGTTTGTCGAACTGGTTGTTATGCAATTCAGGTTTCAAGCCTGCCTCATACACATAGATGGCTGCTTTCTGGGTATTCATTGAATTCCTGAAACTATTCTCAATCAATTTCAGTTCTTTAGCCGGAGAGTTAATGGAAAAGCCGTAGCCCCCTCCATCTGTTCCATTGTTTTCGATGATGTTCCTGGTAAAGGTATTCCTGTGGGGTGCATTGGCTTCCCGCTCACCCCGCAGATTTACGCCATCACTCTTATTTTCAAAGATGTGATTGTTCTCAAAAATCACATCCGTGTCTTTGTGCCCTGTACACAGGCCAAAACGCCCGTTATGGTGAAATTTATTCCCGGTCACCCTGCTTTCGTAGACCCGCCAGCAGATAAATAATCCATCACGATCGTTGTGATGCACATCGTTATTTTCTATTACCGAGAATGGGGACCCGGTTCCCGGGTGCAGCCCCGTATTGCCACTTCCGGATATTTCACTGTTCTTCACCGTAACATGTTCCGTTATTTGCCAGCTGATACCCTCGCCATTGAAATCCTTCACCCGAACCCCGTCCACCGTGATCCACCTTGATTTTAAGATTAAGATACCGGCACTGTTGCACCCGTCAGCAAAGAAGTTCTCAGCGCGATTGCCATCGATCACCAGGTCTGAGATACTGCTGTTTTCCGCCTCAATCACCTCTATGACGGAGGATGCGTTTGAGACCAGTCCATTCAGATCAGAGCGGTAATCACGAATCAATCCCTTGTCAATGTATATAATGTTTTCCCTGATATCGGTGATGTATGCTGTGGAGACATTCCAGCATCCGTTATTGTCATCATCACTTACCTGTATCTTCATGCCGATCTCAAATCCTTCTGTGTTTTCAAGGCTCAGCTTTAGTTCACCAAAGTCAGCATCCACCACATACCGGCTTTGTACCCCAGGGTCTCTTTTTAGCACAGTCTCCTCGCCTGAACCAAGCAGATGCACATTGCTTTTCAGACGGACCGGTGCTGAAATGGCATAGAGCCCGGGATTCAGGATCACACGTCCTCCTGTTTCTTCAAGTGCATCAATAGCGAACTGGATGGATTGCATATCAAAGCCTGAAATATCTGCATGGTCTCCACCAACAGTTATTTCACGCTCAGCTATTCTGGGAGAGACAAGTGCATCGGCTTTCTTTATTTCCTGGGCCATCAGGCCAAGGGGAATGGACAGGAATAATAACAATGTGCCTTTTTTCATTTATTTTTAATTTCAGATATGGGTTTTGCTGTTACTCTGTGCTGCTAAACTCTCCGCTTAAGCGGGTATGCAGACTTGCAATATTTTGCAGATGCTTTTTAAGAGTTAAGGTTTCGATCTGGTTCAGCTGACGGGAGTCTGTAGTGTTTCCCGGGGGCTCGTTGCGGGCAATTTTTTCTGCCTGGCTTCTGATGCGAAGGTGGGTGATAAAATCAAAGGCCTGGGTTAATTCTTCGTAAAGTAAAGGATCGAAAATCCCCATTCCAAGAAGTTGTTCGGCCCTTTCACGGCTTCCCGTGGCTGATAATCCTTCGCGGATGGCATACAGACGTATAAAGGAGGTGAGCGGAAGCAGGATCTTTTTCATGTCCAGGGCATGTGCGTCAGGCTTGGTTGGAATTTTCATCTGGTTTATGGAGCGAGCCATATGGTAGAAAAAGACGGCCTTGCCCTTGGAACTTTTATGAACATGGGTCCGGAGTTGGTCAACCAGGATCTTTTCTCCATAGACGCACCTGAAATCGAAGAAGATTGCAGCATCGAGGATGTCCTGAGGATTGCTGTTTTCGATCCAATCGCTGAAATATTTCTTCCAGCCATTCAGTTCCCGGTTCCATTTTGGATTGCTGGCCATAATTTCCCCCTGGCAGTTTCGGTAACCGACTGCATCCAACTCCATATTGACTTTTTTGGCAAGGATCTGGAAGTAGAGATGTGCCTCCTGTCTGTAGCTCTCCTGCCTGTTCACTGTGATGATTGCATTATCCTGGTCGGTGTTCAGGGTTTGTTCCCCCCGGCCCTGACTTCCCATGGAAATAAAGGCGAACTTGCAGGGAGCGGGGCCAAGTTCTTCCATGGCCAGATCGATAAGTCGTCTTTGTATGGCATCTCCCACGGAGCAAATGATCCGGGTTATAATTCTGGTCTGCCCGCCGCTGTCAGACAGGGCCTTCACCAGGACGGGTAAACGTCTGTAGATTCTTTTTAGTTGCTCCACTCCTTCGGCAACCGCAATCTCTTTAATCAGGAATCCGGCAAGGTTTTCCTGTATCCCACCAATCTCCCGGTATCCTACTACACCGCTTATTTTCTTTTTCGGTCCCATCAGAGCCATATGCGAGAGTCCTCTTTTCTTCATGGCGAGTAATCCTTCATAAAGGAGGGCATTTTCGGGCAGGGTGACCACCGGTGAGGTCATAATCTCGATGACCCTGTTATCCGGATTCAGACCGGTGGCAAGTACCCTTTCGGTGAGATCGTGCTGGTTGATTACCCCAACTATATTATCCCCGTGATTCACGAAAAGGATGTCACTGCGTTTCCTGGTCATGATCCTGATGGCCTCTCCGACAGAGGCATCGGCGTGAACTCTTCGGATCTCCTTTGCAATGGCTTTCAGGGGCTGGTGCATCATCAGCAGCAGGGTTTGCAGTTCTCCGGAAAGTAATTCACTATCCTTTTCAAACTGCATTTGACTGCTGACTTCCTTAAGGACGATAATATACCCGGTCTGTTCTGCATAAGTGATACGGGAAGCGGAGATCACCACCTCCTTCTTACTGCCATCTTTGCATTTCAGCAGGGTCTCCCGGGAGATGGATTTCTTCGGATCCTTGAAATCTGCAGCGAGATTTTTCATTTTCAGGCTGAACAGATCTTCGAACTTCAGTGCCCCAACCTCTTCAGGGGAATAGGCACTTAATACGCTGAAACGGAAGTTTGAGAAAACGAACCTGTTTTCTACCATCATCAGGGTTCCTTCGGTAGCCGCTTCTACCAGGGATTTATATTTCTCCCTGGAGAGAAGGAGCGCCTCTTCCGCGGTTTTTTTCTTCCGTTCAATTCCCAGGCTTTGCCTGATCATAAATGCCAGGAGGATGCTGATAATCAAAGTGATGATCAGGACTACCCGCAATAATTTGTTTTTTAGTGAACGTATCTCCAGTCTGACATCTTCAAGATAAATTCCCGTCCCCACAATCCAGTCCCATGACTCAAATTCCTTCACATAGGAAAGCTTGGGCACAATCCGCGTCGAATCATCTTTCCACTGCCACATATAATCTATAAAACCTTCGCCGGACTCCTCCACGGTCCGGACCGACTCTAAAAAGTGTTTTTTGCCATTGGGATCCTGATAGTTCTGCAGATTGGTGCCCACCAGCTCAGGCCGGTAGGGGTGCATAATCATTACAGGTTGTTTGTCGATGATCCAGAAGTAGTCTTTTTTCTCATCGCCATAACGGATACGGCCAATTTGTTCAGCAGCCAGTGCCCTTGCAGAGTCGGGGGAGATCTTTAAATTCAGAGCTTCCTGCTGGTACTCTTCCATCAGGCTGATGACAGAGTTGGTCAGTTCTGATATCATTTCCTTTTTTCCTTCCATGATGTTTCGTTCGGATGAAGGAAGGATCACAGCAAAAATGGAAATTATAAAGAGTCCAATGGCCAGGATGGAGGGCAGTACAATGGAGATAAAAAACCGGTTCAGGTTATCCTGGGGCATTTCAGTAAAGCTTAATTACTTGAAGGAGGTGCTTGTCTGTATCAAATATACAAAATCCGGTACGGTATTTATGCCGGGTCACCGGTGGAATTCCAATAATAGCAGGAAAATCTTTCAGATGAAGACGCCGGTAACTATATTGTCTGAACCGTTCAGGCTTTGCCATGTAGAAGCCGCGGATATGCGCATGCCCGGTAAATCCCAGCTGGCAGTTCTGCTCCTGCATCAATTTGAAATGAGATCCCATCTCCTTTCCGCTGCTATAGAAACCCTGGATAAGACCTGATAAATTGGGCTCTATGTAATGGCTCAGCAGTATATTTAATTCCGGGGTGCTGAGTACCCTGTGGTTTGGGAGACTGGCAAGGAAAGCTCTTTCCTCATCATTATAGCCCGGATCCAGATCATTTTCATGTTGCCAGTATTCATACCCGGCCCCGGCCGGCAGCTCCGGGATCATCCCGGCAGCATGCAAATCGTGATTTCCCGGTATAATAATTTCACACCTGAGCCGGATCAGCTCGAGGCAGGCAGAGGCGTTTCTGCCACGCCGGTAACGGTAGAATGCATCGCTGAATCCTGAGATGTCACCCAGACAGATCATGAGATCGAAGCCCTTTCTATCAATCTTCTTCAGAACTCTTTTCAGGCTGCCCAGGTCCTCATGTATATCTGACAGGATAGCTAAACGCACATGGTACAGATTGGTATACTCAAAGCTATGAAAATCATCGAAATGTTAAAAATATGTGTTCCAACAGCCTTATTATTATATTCACTGCCATGAAAACAAAATTATTTCTACTCTACATCCTGCTGCAGATAAGTGCTCTGCAACTTTCAGCCCAGGAATTCTTAAGTACGAAGGGAAAAGCCATTGTTAACGAGAGCGGAGATACGATCCTGCTTCGTGGAATGGGACTTGGCGGTTGGATGCTGCAGGAGGGATATATGATGCATACATCCAGTTTTGCCAATGCACAATATCAATTGATGGGGAAGATCGAGGAACTTATTGGTACGACTGATACGGACCTGTTTTATGAATCATGGCGGGCCAATCATGTTCGAAAAGCTGATATTGATTCCCTGAAGGCCTGGGGATTCAATTCGGTGCGGCTACCCATGCACTACAACCTTTACACCCTGCCAGTGGAAGAAGAGCCTGTTGCAGGTCAGCATACCTGGCTTGAGACCGGATTTGCCCTCACCGACAGCCTGATAAAGTGGTGCAAGCAGAATGATATGTATGTCATTCTGGATTTGCATGCAGCACCGGGCGGACAGGGATATGATCAGGGGATTTCCGATTATGATCCGAGCAAACCCTCCCTCTGGGAAAGCAAGGCCAATCGGGATAAAACAGTAGCACTCTGGAAGAATCTGGCTGAAAGATATGCGGACGAACCTACTGTGGGGGGGTACGACCTGATCAATGAGACAAACTGGAACATGACAGGAAATATTCCTTTGCGGGATCTGCTTTATGAAATCACCGATAGCATTCGGACTGTTGATACCCGGCACATCATAATTGTTGAAGGAAACTGGTTTGCCAACGATTTTACCGGATTAACTCCGCCCTGGGACAATAATATTGTATACGGCCCACATAAATACTGGTCCACCAACGATCAGAAATCTATTCAATGGGTTCTGGATATCCGGGATCAATTCAGTGTTCCCATCTTCTTCGGTGAAACGGGTGAAAACTCAAATGTATGGTTCCGCGATGCGGTTAAATTATTTGAGGAGCATAAGATCGGGTGGGCATGGTGGCCCATGAAGAAGATCGAATCCATTGCCGGACCTCTTTCAGTTCCGAAATCTGCTGACTACCAGGCTCTGCTTGATTACTGGGAGGGTAATGGACCCAAACCCACTGCAGCTGCTGCCAAAAGTGCATTGATGGGTATGGCCCTGGCTCATCGGGCAGAGAACTGCGATTTTCACAAAGATGTGATTGACGCCCTCTTTCGACAGGTATATTCCGATGAGGCTGTTCCCTATACCATCCAGGATATTCCTGGTGTAGTATATCCCTCCGATTTTGACATGGGTGTGTTGAATTCTGCCTACTATGATACCGATGTAGCCAACTACCAGGTGTCCACCGGAAGCTATACTGCCTGGAACAACGGATGGGTATACCGGAACGACGCAGTGGATCTCCAGCTTACTACAGATAACGTTAATACCAATGGCTACAACCTTGGATGGCTTTCCACCGACGAATGGATCCAGTATAGTGTGAATGTGGCAGAAGAGGCTGTTTATGAGCTTGAGGTCCGGGTGGCATCCACCGGTACTGAAGGAAAATTTCATTTCCAGTCGGGTGATGCTGACATTTCTTTGCCTTCAAGCGTACCCAATACAGGAGGGTGGGAAAGCTGGCAAACCCTCAGGGTAGTCAATGTGGTCCTTAGCCCGGAGGATAATAAGCTCCGTTTTTACGTGGATAATGAGGGATTTAACGTGGGTAGTTTCAAGTTTACACAAACCGGGCTAACTACGGATCTTGCCACGCATTTTCTTTCTGCATTTACCCTGGACGATCATAGCATACAACTGAATATTAATAAAGCACTTGAGTCACCGCTCCCAGCACTTCCTGCCAACTTTGAAATAAAGGTCAATGGCAACAGAGTGACCATTACGGATATGCAGCTGGATCCTGCCAATCCCAGGATAATCACCTTCACGATCAATACCACACTCCGGTCGACGGATCAGATTATCATTTCGTACACAGGCAATCAAATCGATGCCACAGATGGTATAGCACTGGATCAATTCTCCCAGAAGCTCGTCGAAAACAGGGTAGCCATTATTCATTCGCTTCCCGGCAAGGTGGAGGCAGAAGATTATTTTTATCAATCCGGACTCCAGTTGGAAAGCACCACAGATGCTGGCGGAGGTCAGAACATATCCTATCTGGACAATGGAGATTATGCGGATTACTACATAGAAGTTACGGAAGCAGGAAGCTATTATGTGGATTACAGGACCGCAGCATTAAGTGAATCCGGAGCTGTTAAGCTTGAGATTATTGATCCGGCCGGGACTGCAGAGTTTTTACATCAGCTTAGTTTTCCATCCACGGGTGGATGGCAAAACTGGAGGACCACCCGGGGGACAGTCTACCTGGACCAGGGCGAGCATAAACTTCGAATGACCATCACGGCTCCCCTGTTCAATATCAACTGGTTTGAATTTACCTACCGTAGTACCGGGATCAATGATCAGCCTGGGGAGACTGCAAACATCAGGGTATTTCCCAATCCCTCAAATGGATTAGTTACTGTGGAGGGAACGCTGGGAAATCAAATAAGCGGAGAGATACGGCTTTTTGATCTCCTTGGACAGCAGGTTCTGGTGAAATCCATTGATTCCGCCGGAACTTTCAGTGAACACCTGCAACTTCATCACCTGAATTCCGGAATTTACCTTATGTTAATCGGGGGAGCAGACGGTGAGACCCTGGCAAGAGAGCTGGTGATTATTGGCGATTAATTCGTCCGCTGATAAATGTGATCAGAAAGCCCATCATAAAAATGGCCAGGGTGCCAAATACGATGGTGAGGTAGGAGTGGAAGATGTTTCCGTATCGGGAGGGATCGTCGGCCAGTGAAGACAGACTCATCCAGGCAATCACTGCTATTCCCAGTATGACTCCAATCATGGCAGCAGGGGATTTGCTTCGTCTTGAAAATGCTCCCAGAAGGAATAATCCCAGCATTCCACCGCTAAAAATGGATGCCAGTTTCCACCAGGTGTCCAGTGCCGATTTCACATTGATCATGGCCAGGGCAATGATAATTCCAAGGATGGAGATTACCACCGAAGAGATGTAGAGCACTTTCATGGAGCCCTTTTCATCCTGTTCACCTTTACCAAACTTTTTGTAATAGTCGGATAGGAAGACAGTGGCCGAACTGTTAAAACTGGTGGAAATGGTACTCATTCCCGCTGCGAAAATAGAGGCAAGAAGCAGTCCGCTCACTCCGGCAGGAAGCTGACTGATAATAAAGTGCGGGAAAACCTGGTCAGCTTTACCAGGACTCTGCAGTTCTTCAGGAAGGCTTGCTGCACCGGTAGTGTAGTAGGTATACAGGGCTGTTCCAATAAAAAGGAAGAGCATGGAAACGGGAATATAGAGCATTCCCCCGGAGAGAGCAGATTTCTTTGCAGCACGATCGGATCGGGAAGCCATGTAACGCTGAATATAGTTCTGATCGATCCCGAAATTCTGCAGGTTGATAAACAGGCCATATACGAGGACCACCCAGAAGGTGGATGAGGACAGATCCAGGGTAAAACTTCCAAGACTGAACTTTCCCTGCTCAGCTGCAATCTGGAAAACCTGATGGCTTCCTTCAGGCATCTTCAACAGGATGAATATGACACATAATATGGCCCCGCCGATCAGAAGGATCCCCTGGATGGCATCGGTCCAGACCACGGCCTGCAATCCCCCGAGCATGGAGTAAGCCATAATGGTAAAGCCGGTTATCACAATAATCAGGGCAATGTTCCATCCAAAAGCGGCATGGAGGGTGAGGGCAAGCAGGTAAAGGATGGTGCCCACCCGCATCAACTGGGTGAGCAAATAACAGACCGATGCATAGATCCTGGCCCAGGGTCCGAAGCGATCCTCCAGGTAAGAGTAGGCAGAGGGACTATTCAGTTTCCTGTAAAGAGGTACAAAGAATTTCACAGCGATCAGAGCGGCCAGGGGAATGGTAAGGCTGAATACAAAGGGATTCCAGTTGCTTTGATAGGCAATCCCGGGAAGTGCCAGGAAGCTGATGCTGCTTACAAAGGTGGCAAAGATAGACATGCTGATCACCCATCCCGGAATGTTCCGGTTCCCCAGTGTAAATGCCTTTGAGGTCTTATTCTTTCTGAAGAAAGATGCACCAAAAAGGGTCACCCCCGCCATGTAGGTAATAAATATGAGTGTGTCCAGCGAATGCATCTGCTTAGTTGTTCCCCGATGGAACTGCTATCTTTTGCGGATCAAGAACCACGTATTTAATGGATTGGCGATCGTAAGTATAGGTGATATGGACCAGGCCATCGGATGACTGGATCACAGCGGGATAGGAATACTCACCCTTTTGCTTCTCCAGGGTCAATACAGGTGTCCAGGAGATGCCATCCTCAGAAACAGCCACATTCAGGATCCCTCTTCCAGGTGATTGCCTGCCTCTTTCCGAGTGGTTGTAAACCAGCAGCTGCCTTCCGTCTTTCAGCGTAACAGCATCTGTGCCTGCACTGGGATTGGGTAGCTCAGTGGCTGCCATTGGGCTCCAGGTTCGACCTCCGTCTTCCGACCAGCTTTCAGAAATCACATCCTGAATGGTGCGGCAGAGGATTTGCATGGCCCCGCTTTCGTATGTGAGAATACTTGGCTGAATGGCATCAAACTCAATTCCGTCATTGATGGGCCCGATAACTTCCCAGCTCTTTCCCAGATCCCTGGTCAGTTCGAAGTGCACCTGCCAGTAAGTCTCCCCCTGCTCGATCCGTTCACTGCTGGAGGGACACAGGATGCTGCCATTTTCCAGCTGAACAGGCTTGTTCTTTACGGGTCCGATGAGGTGTCCCAGTGAGGATTCCCCCAGTTTCCGGGATGCTGACCAGCTGCGACCCTGGTCTTTCGAGAGCATCAATTCTCCCCACCATTCGCGTGGACTTGGACCCACCTTATAAAAGAGCATCAAAGGGCCTTCAGCAGGCTGGAAAAGCACCGGGTTCCAGCAGGGATAACGAAGGCTTTCATCCTGAACCCCGTTGACCACTTCAAGCGGGGGGCTCCAGCTGCCTTCAAGCAGGTGGGAGGTCCAGATTCCCACATCCTTGTTTTTCTCATGGCTTCCACCAAACCAGGCTGCCATTATTCCCGAGCCAGTTTCAACCAGGGTGGAAGCATGGCACTCAGGAGTTGGTCTGTTAGTAAGGGGATAGATAAGTTCTCCTTTTATATATGCACCTTCACCAGGAACTGCCGGATCAGGAAGGTTTGAATGGGATTGCTGGGCACAGCATGTATAATATATGAAGCCAAAAAGGCATAAAGCGAGGATCTTTTTCATAAGTGCTTTATCTCGTTATCATGTTACTTTTCCAGTTTATAGGCTACGACTCTGTTGTCAAAAAATGTGGGGACATAGATAATCTGCTCATTCAGGTTGAAGCCGATATCTGCCGAGTTGATCTCCTGGTCGGAGGTTTTTAAAAGGGAGACTTTACTGTAGTCCGGAAAGATCATAAAGATCTCGCCTGACCAGCTTGATGTGATGTAGTATCCTTCGGTTCCGGTGAACTCTATGCCATCGCCATGACCAATCCCTGTGGTAAGCGTTTCAAAGCTGCCGCTTGATTTATCTATGACCTTCAGGTCCTCGCTTCCGGAGGAGGTAAGAAGCACCCTTGCTTCCTCCACAAAAAGGCCATTGGGTCTCTGAAGTCCTTCAGTGATCCAGGCTACAAGCTCTCCATCGCTGTAAATCCAGATATACCCGGTGTCAGAATCAGTAAAATATACCTTTCCATCTGCACCAAGGGCCACATCATTCAGGAAGGATGCACCTGCAATATCCAGCCTTTCAAGAATCTCGGCATTCTGAATATCTATGATAACAAGTTGATCGATATCCGCTACATAAAGGATATTTCCATGCACAGCCATCCCCTTTGGAGCATTTAAACCTGTGAGCCATTTAAGTTCCTTTAAGCTTCCATCGGGCTGAAGCAGTGCAATAAAGCCTGAGCCGTTTTTCTCGGCTGGAGCCCCGTTGATGCAGGAAACAAACAACTGTTTCCTCGATGGATCATAGAGAACGGATTCACAGGTAGTCAGGAGTGTGTCGCTTCTCCATACTTCACTTAAGGACCAGGTGGCCTTTGCGTCGGGAGTTGATTCAGTTTCTTTGGGCCCTGAACTTTTGCAGGCAAGCATCAGGGTGAAGATGGGGATAATAAGAAGTGTGTATTTCATCTTTTCAGTGTGTTTAGTTCAGTTTTCAATTTACCATTTTTTTTATGCTAAATAAAAAACCCTTCCTTCGCGCAAGTGAATTCCTTCTATATTTGTTTTTTAATGGACTGGATAATAAAAGATGGAAGTATTTGATGTGATCATTGTAGGGGGTGGCCCGGCAGGACTTAAGTGTGCCTGGGAACTTTCCGCTTCTTCCCTTCGTGTTCTGCTCCTTGAAAAACAGCAAGGATTCGGGGATACTTTTCTGGTAGGCGAGGCCGCCGGACTTGCCTCAGGCTTAACAGGAGAGGGGATATACCAGTCACTGGTATCCGGAATGGAGGTGGCCAGAATGATTATGAATCCTGAGCACGAGTCTGTGGAACTGGATCAAGTTTTAAAATATAACCGTGCGATGGATCAGGTCATGGCAACTTTTCGCCGGGCGGGTCCGCTGCTGGGGGCATTACAGGAGCTCCTGCTGATCCTGATGAACACCACATGGATCCGAAATAAGGTCAGGGACCAGTTTTCATCAATCTCATGAATTACCTCTCAGCAGAAAACATATCAAAATCCTTTGGTGACCAGGTGCTTTTCGAAGGGATCACCTTTGGCATGGCAAAGGGAGAGAAGACAGCCATTATTGCCCGGAACGGTACAGGGAAAACCACCCTTTTACGCATTCTGGCAGGCGTGGAGTCTACCGATAGTGGTGAATTTACCTTCAGAAACGGAATCAAAGTTGCTTTCCTGGAGCAGGCCCCTGATCTGGATCAGAGCCTGACCATTGATGAGTTGATCCTCTCTGCCAACACTGCCGTTTTAACGGTCATCAAACACTATGAAAAAGTACTGGAGGAGCATGCGGGCAGCAGACAGAGGAAGCAGCTACCAATCTGGAGCTTGCCACCGCTGAGATGGACCGACTGGATGCCTGGGACTATGAAAGGAGGCTACGCCAGCTGCTTGACCTGTTTCGCATTACAGATACAGAACAGCTTGTTGGTAAGCTATCGGGAGGAGAGAAGAAGCGGCTGGCCATGGCACTGGTTTTGCTTGACGAACCGGATTTTCTGATTCTGGATGAGCCCACCAACCACCTGGATATTGATATGATCGAATGGCTGGAAGGATACCTGAGCCGTTCCACACTCACCCTTCTGATGGTGACACACGACCGCTTTTTTCTGGACAGGGTCTGCAACCGGATATTTGAATTGAGCCTGGGGAATCTTTATCAATACCAGGGCAATTATGAGTATTTCCTGGAAAAGAGGGAGGCCAGGGAAGATCTTCGCAAGGTGGAGGCGCACCGGGCCGGACGCCTGATGAAAACGGAGCTGGAGTGGTTGCGTCGCATGCCCAAGGCGCGCACAGGAAAATCAAAATCGCGCATCGACGCCTTTCAGGAGATTAAGGAGAAGGCCCAATTGGAGGAGGAGGGTGGCGAGCTGGTCCTGCGGGTCAAATCGCCCCGTATGGGAGGAAAAATATTGGAAATTGAAAAGCTGAAGAAGCAATATGGTCCGCTCTCCATCATTGATAACTTCAGCTACAAGTTTGCAAAGGGAGAACGGCTGGGCATAATCGGCCGGAATGGTACCGGGAAAACCACATTTCTAAATCTGATCACCGGTTTGGAACAAGCCGACTCAGGAAAAATTATTACCGGGGAGACTGTTGTTTCGGCATATTACAGGCAGATGGGACCATCCTGGAAGCCGGAGCAGAAGGTTATTGATGCTGTCAAAGAAATTGCCGAGGTAGTGGTCACGGAGGATGGACGGACCATCTCCGCATCGCGTTTCCTGGAGTATTTTATGTTTTCGCCCGATTCACAATATAAGCGGATTGAAAAGCTGAGCGGGGGAGAGCTCCGTCGCCTGCACCTGCTTACGGTACTGATCCGTAATCCCAACTTCCTGATCCTGGACGAGCCCACCAACGACCTGGATCTCTTTGCCCTGAATAAGCTGGAAGAGTTTTTACTGGCCTTTAAAGGTTGCCTGATCATAGTGTCGCACGACCGATACTTTCTGAACAAACTTACCGATCATCTTTTTGTATTTGAGGGGGATGGGAAGATCAAGGACCACTATGGGTCGTATTCGGAATATCGCTTTCAGGCTGAGGCAAAAAAGAAATCCGGGAACAAGGGTGGTGAAGCCGTGGTGAAATCTAAAAAAGCTACTCTTAGCCCTAAAAATAAACGTTCCTATAAGGAACAGCAGGAGTATGCTGGACTGGAAGCGAAGATCGAGAATCTTGAAGCTGAAAAGTCTGTGCTGGAAGAGGAGATCAATTCCGGAAAGCTGGAGTATGAAATACTGAACAGCAAATCGATCCGGATTACTGAGCTGATGCAGGAAATCGACACCCTTATGGAACGCTGGATGGATCTGGATCAGCTATCCTGAAATCACGCCTCTAGAATACCGGCTGTAGACCGGAATAGCGAATCCCTTCCCTTGGACTGGCCATCCACGGAGCAACAGTTTCCCTCCATTTCAGATAGTGTGCAGTCGTTTTATGTGCCACAGCATCCTCCTCGTTTTCATAAGCTTCGTAAAGAACAAAGCGGGTCGCATCGGCCTCGTTTCTTAGCAGATCAAAACGAAGGTTACCCCGGCTCTTTTACCGATTCAAGGTGGTTTTCAGTAGTGGCCCGGATAAAGGGATCGATGTGGTCCGGCTTAACTTCAATATGGACAATTGTTACTATCATGTCTATTTTCCTTTATATGGAACTCCTGTAAGAATCCAATCTGCAGCCGGTTCCCCTTTCAGGTAGTGATCCAGGTATTCTTTGTACCTGATGGTGCAGTCCAGCTTGTTGGCATATTTCCTGGGATGGTGGGGCTCGTTCCGGTACTGCAGGAAGTGACATTCCTTCTCCAGTCTGCGCATGGCCAGGTAGAGCTCAATCCCCTGGTACCAGGGAACTGCGTCATCCTCATCTCCAAACATGATCAGCAGCGGTGTTTCGATCCGGTCCGCAAAAAAGACCGGAGAGTTTTCAATGTAAAGGTCCCTGGCTTCCCAAAGATTTCCACCAATACGGCTCTGACTCTTTTCGTACTGGAACTGCCTGGCCAATCCGCTTCCCCAGCGAATCCCGCTGTAAGCAGAGGTCATGTTGGAGACCGGTGCACCTGCAATGGCACAGGTGAATATATCGGTCTGTGTGATGGCAAAGGCGGTCTGGTACCCACTCCAGGAGTGACCATGCAAACAAATGGCATCGGGATCGGCAATGCCCATATCGATGATCTTCTGAACCCCTGGTACCAGGCATTTAGTGGCTGAATATCCCGGATTTCCAATATCGAAATCTGATATCAGGCAGGAAAATGGCATAGCCATTGCTGGCATAATAGGGGAAGCACGGTCTGTGGGTCAGCTCCACCCGGTTAAAGTCATATAGACGGTTGGAGAAGAAACGGTAGTAGTAAACCAGGACCGGGTATTTTTTCCCTGGTTCGTAGTTTCCCGGTTTGATCAGGATCCCCTGCATGTCTGTTCCATCCATGGATGACCATTCCACCAGTTCGGCCTCTCCCCAGGCAATTCCCCGGGTTTGGGCGTTCAGGTCCGACAACTTCCTGGGTTTTTTGAATTTCAGATCGGTGACCCATAAATCGGGAAATTCCGTATAAGATTGCCGGGTATAAAGCAGGATGTCGGCCTCCTTTGCTTTGGCCACAAAACTATATTTTTTGTCCTCTTCCACCAGGGGCGTCGCACCAGCTTTGCCAGCTTTCATGGTGTAAAATGCGGTATACTTCTCCAGATCGTGATAGGCCGAGAGCAGCAGATATTCACCGGATTCCAAAAATTGTTTCTCACTGTCGAGCTGCTCGATTCTGAACTGCAGCTTTTCTTCCCTTCCTTTGGCCCCGGTCAGACAGATTGGCTGGCCTCCTGTGGTGGGAAACTGCCAGATATCATATTTATCATAAATCAGCACTGCTTCAGAATTGTTTAGCCAGCCGGCAATCCCATAACCCGGTGTATCTTCCGGGTAGTCCCAGTCCTCATCTGCGAAGGGGACTTCCAGGTTTTCCGTCAGATTCCAGGAAGCATGGGTCGAGGCATCCATCAGATACCAGTCTCCATCCTCATACCAGCTCAGGAATTTCCCATCGGGTGAGAGGGAGGGTCTTCCCTGGTTGGCTGTAATAAGCTGTTCCCTCTTACCGGAAGCCAGGTCCACCAGGTAGAAATCGTTGTAGCGGCCATCCCAGGTAACAAGCTTGGCATAGGGCACCCCGGAGGAGCCTAAAACAGTATGGCTGTTCCCGGAGATCCTGATATCGGGCATCTTTGTATCAGCCAGCTGGACAAAGCGATCATCGTCAGGGTAATATACTCCCGTATAGGTCCTGTTCTTTTCATTCTTCCACATTTTTTTCTGGTGGGAGTTGATATAGGGATCGTTCCAGTGCCAGACATCCACGGTCCGGTCGGCCAGGATATCTTCCAGGCTATAAAGATTTTTCAGGGAGTCGGCTTTCTCTTCCTCCTGATCAATGATCTCGGAGCTGGGTTTGGTTCCCAGAAAAAGCCCTGAGCCGTCCTTGCTCCATTGCAATTTATTTGTATGCCAGATTTTCCAGTCTTCCTCCAGATCATTGTCAGCCAGAGCAAGTTCAGCTTCAGTTTCTCCGGGTGACCACAGATACAGTGCACTCTCCTCCTTTTTCCCTTTCTCATTGCTAAGACCTGCCAGAAAGGCCAGCTCCCCGGTCTTGTTGTTCCAGTTCAGTGCTCCGGCCCATGCGCCGCTGTCAGCATACAGCACAGCAGAAGGGGAGGAGGGAAAGGAAAGTGAAAGGGCATAGATCCCGTTTCCAAGTGCAGCAGTATCGGCCACAACATAGGCCAGGTGATTCGACACCGAATCCACAGCGAAGGCAGATACAAAGGCGAGGGTATCCGTACTTCCTTCTTTCAGATTCATTAAAGTTAATGTACTGCCAGTCTGAAGACCCTCGTCATCAGGGGCCCCCTCTTTCTTTTCTGCTTTTTCATCGTGGTGATGCAGAAGCAACCACTTGCTGTTATTGCTGAAGGTAAAGGACTTAACATTTTCAAAAGAGCGCTCTTCACCACTGGAGGTATTTAAGAGGAGCATTCCTGTTTTCGGCCCCTTATCCTTTCCACGGTCCGATACCAGCTCTTCGCTGGCAGGAACAGCCTTTATGGCAGCAAGCCAGTCTCCATCATTGGAGAAGACGGGTTCTTTCCCACCTGCAAGTTCGTAATGTATTTTGCCATCGGTGGAGTAGACCAGCACTCGCGGATCGCCCCGGTCGGGTACCGCGGCATGTGCCACCCAATGGCCATCGTGGGATATGGCAGGGGACCTGAGCTGTTGGAATTTCATAATATCAGCGAGCTCCATGGCACGCTTGTCCTGTGCGTTCGATCCAATGGAGCACAAAAGAAAAATAAGGGCATATAGAATGTGCCCTGGATTAATGTTCATAGGGAAAACCTTTATTGTTTAGTGGTAATTACAACCACTCCATTGCCACCTCTTGTTCCATAAATGCTAGCATCACTGCCTTTTAGCACATTTATGGATCTGACAATACATGGCCTGATCCAGTCAATGGCCATCGTGGGCTGTCCATCTACTATAATAAGTGCCTGGTCTGCACCGGAAAAAGAAGTGTTTCCACCCCTGATGGTGATCACTCCTGAATTGGAAACCGTAATGCTGGAACCCTGTGTGGCCCTGAGCAATGAATAAATATCTGAGTACTTGCAGTAATCGTTGTTGTCCTCTGCCAGGTTGGCCACGGCATAATTTAAATTGGTCTCTGTCATATACCCTGAATTCACGGCCAGTTCCCGGTTCTTTTTTGTATCGATGAATACAAGGTTGATTTTCAGAGAATCCAGTTCATTATTCACCTTTATGTTCTCCGGCTGAAAGCCTTTTGGTTTGATCATGATGACATCTTTTTCCAGGCACACGATGGAGAAGTTTCCCAGGGAATCAGACATAGTGGTGGCTTTGGCCTTTTTGGAGGTAATTTCCACATTCATAACCGGAAAGGAATTATAGGCAGTCAGTTTCCCATTTACAACCGTATTCTGGCCATAAGCGGTGGATGTGATTATGAGTGACTGTTGCAAGGATCAGGTAGTATTTCATGGTATGATGGATTTAGTAAGATTAAAGATACAACAAATATGATTTCCCTTTTATCTTAGATGAAGCTAGGGGCAAAAAGTTTAATCCATTTTAGGCAGGAGAGGTCACTATCATCATGATAATCTGAAAATAAACGCTAACTTTGACTGATAAACCTTAAGAAACTAAAATTGATTTAATGGGAAGATCACAGGAATCATTCAATAAGAAAGAAGTAAGAAAGAAAAAAGAGAAAAAAAGGCAGGACAAAGAGAAGAAAAGGCTTGCCAGAAAAGATGGTGATAAGAAGGGCGGCCTTGATAGCATGATCGCTTATGTGGATGAGAATGGTATGCTTACGGATACTCCACCGGATCCTGCCACCAAATCCAAGACCAAGATCGAAGATATAGAAGTCAGCGTACCCAAAATGGACGATTCCATGAAGCCGGATCCCATCCGCAGGGGACGACTCACTTTTTACAATGATTCCAAAGGCTATGGATTTATTCGTGATGCAGTAACCCAGGAGAGTATTTTTGTGCATGTAAACGAATTCCGTGATGATATTGTGGAAGGCAACATGGTCTCCTTCGAGGTAGAAAAAGGTCCGAAAGGTCTGGCTGCAGTCAGGGTGAAACTGGCATAAAAATAAGGCACTTCGCATATGAACAATCCAGGATTGAAACGTACGCTTATTACCATTATTCGTGCTGCCATAGGGTGGCACTTTTTGTATGAAGGGATTTCCAAACTTTTTATGGAAAACTGGTCAGCCCAGAGTTACCTGGCCAACGCCACTGGTTTCCTGTCGGGATTCTATCACTGGCTGGCCTCAGGTGAGAGCCTGGTAAAGGTGATTGATGTTCTGAATGTTTATGGACTGATCCTGATCGGACTGGCCCTTTTCCTTGGCGTATTTGTCAGGCTGGCCTCTGCAGGGGGTATCCTGCTGCTGCTGCTTTACTACTTCGCTTATCCGCCATTTGGCACTTCCCTGTTTGGTTCTCCGGAGGGGCACTTTTATATTGTCAACCGCAACTTTATTGAAGCCTTCCTGCTGCTCTGGTTTGTACTGAGCAGTCATACCGGGTATGGAATTGCCATGCTTTTCAAGAGAGGAAAGAAGGAGGAGAAAGAAGGACCTGAAATGCCGGAGGGAGTAAATTCCCGTCGGGAGGCCTTGAAGAACCTGGCCACCTTACCCATCCTGGGGGCCATGGGCTGGGGCGCATTCCGCCATGCGGGAAAACAGGTAGATGTGATGTCTGGAGCTACCATCCAGCTCAACTTTAAAACCCTGGCCGATCTGAAGGGGGAGCTGCCCAAAGGTAAGATAGGGGAGCACGAGATCAGCCGGCTGGTGGCCGGAGGCAACCTGGTGGGGGGATGGTCCCACGCCAGGGATCTGATCTATGCGGACTCGCTGTTCAAGGCCTACAATACTGAGAAAAAAGTATATGAAACCCTTATGCTGGCCGAGCAGGCCGGAATCAATACCATCAATATTGGTTTCCCGACCAATGCCCTGATCGCCAAGTACAAGAAAGCCACAGGAAGTAAGATCAAGGTGATTTCCCAGATTCATCCGGATATGGAGAAGGAGGATTATTTTGTGAACATAGACAAGGCCATCGATTTTGGAGTGGACATTGTTCAGATCCAGGGGAACCAGGTGGACTGGCTGGTTCGGGACAATCGCATTGATGTGGTGGAAAAGATGATGGATCATATCCGGAGGCAGGGTTATGTGGCCGGACTGGCATCTCACACCGTGGATGCCCTGATTGCTACCGAGGAATATGGAATTATCCCGGACTACTACATGAAGACCATGCACCACGATAACTACTGGTCGGCTCATCCCATTGAAAACCGGGTACCCTTTGAGGTGGATGGTAAGAATTACCTGGATCACAATAAGTTTCATAACAATTGCTTCTGTCTTTTCCCGGACAAGACCGCAGAGTTTGTGGAGCGTGCCACCGTGCCTGTGATGGGTTTTAAAGTGCTTGCCGCCGGGGCCATTGAACCCAGGGATGGATTCAACTGGGCCTTTGAGAAAGGGGCCGACTTTATCTGTGTGGGTATGTTCGATTTCCAGGTGGTGGAAGATGTAAATACCACCATCGATGTCCTTGACAAGCTGAAGGGCCGCACCCGGCCCTGGTATGGCTAAACATAATCCAAAAGTGAATTTGACCTAATTAAAGTGCCTGATTTTTAGGTATTTTAGATTTCTGTCTTAAATTTGTGTATGGCCGCTACACGACAGCTTGCTGCCATCATGTGTACAGATATTGATGGTTATGCTTCCCTGATCCAGCAGGATGCTTCCCTAGCTGCTGAAATGAAAGAACGGCACCGGGAGATATTGCACCGCTCGGCCGCAAAATTCCATGGGAGAATTCTTCAGAACATTGGCCATGATTCTCTAAGCCTTTTTAACAGTGCCGTGGAGGCCGTTCAATGTGCCATTGAGATGCAGCTCGCATTCCGGGAGGAAGTTGAAGTGCCGGTGAAGATCGGGATCCACCTGGGCGACATTATTTTCACTGAAGAGGAGGCCATTGGGGATGGAATCAAAGTTGCCCGGAAGATCGAAACCCAAATCGGTACCGGGAGGCATCCTGATCTCCAACAAAATTTACCAGGAGGTAAAAAACCAGAGCGGGATTGAATGCAGGTACATAAAAGCCTGTGACCTGGAGGAGCAGGGTCAGCAGGTAGAGGTTTATGCCATTACAAATGAGGGTATTGATGGCCCCGAAAGCTCTCAAAAAGAAAAGCAGCCGGGAAAAGCTGATTATGAATCGGGATCAGGTCTTCGCTATTTCTGGGAAGAGGCCAAGCGCCGGAACGTGGTGCGGGTAATTGCCATGTATGCAGGTGCCACCTTTGTGATCATTGATTTAATCAACAACATTGCAGATCCACTTAGTCTGCCCCGGTGGCTGCCTACCGTTGTCATTCTCCTTCTGATCGTAGGATTCCCGGCTACTGCAATCTTTTCCTGGATCTTTGATTTTACCCCTGAAGGAATCAAGAGAACCGAATCCAGAAAGGAATTTGAGATTGCTGTCAGTGAGGTCCCTCCGGGTTCTGATGTAAACTGGTTTACCCGGAAAAGGATACTTCAGGCGCTTCATTGTTCCGCTGTTTGTACTGGTCATGCTGGCAGGGTTTTATTTTTTCAAGGACCGCATTTTCCAGAATTGGGAGCGGGTGAATAAGGTGGCCAGGGAGCACACGGAGAAAGGCCAGGCTGTATAGCGATAATCTGGCCAGATCCGGCTTTGATCAAAGAGGAACTGGATCTGGCATTGACAGCCGATCCTGATTATGCCAAGGCGCTCTACATCTATGCCCTGGTACACCTGCGGGAGGGCGATACTGTTCTTTCAAAACAAAAACTTCATGCAGTCGTTGAATCCGATCCGGGATATGCAAATGCCTGGGATCTTCTTGCGACTTTTGCATTCAAACAGGACAGTTTTGAGCTGGCCATGGGATATTCCTTAAAGGCCATTGAATCTGATCCGGACAGAACGATCCCCACATACAATATGGCCATACAATTTGAGGACAGGGGCTTCTACGACCAGGCCATTGAGTTGTACAGGAAGACTACGCAGATGGACTCCACTTTTACACCGGGATACAGTGCACTGGGTGCGCTCTATAACAAGATGAACCGTCCTGCTGATGCGATCCTGACCCTGCATCGTTCTCTCAATATATCTCCTGCGTCCATCGATAATTACCTGGTGTATAAAAACCTGGCCGAAGCACACTTTTTACTGAAGCAGTATGATAAGGCCCTGGAATATCTGGAGCAGTCAAAAGCCCTGAATGCGGAATATCCGGAGACAGAAAAATGCTTTGCCCGCTATTACGAAGCCACCGGAGATACAGAATCTTCCATATTGCACTGGAGAATATACCTGGCCCTGGAGACCGATTCCATGGAACGTTCTGCTGGCACAGGAGCACCTGGATTCGCTCAGGTCGATTATTTCACAATAGACGAAGGGCGGGAATTGCTCCCCGCCCTTTCTCTGCATTAACCAACCAATCTAAAACTACTTAACTACAGAGATTCTTATTGCCTTCCGTTGAGTTGGAACCATTAGCTCCAGGAGGTATATCCCGTCTGGTACTAACCCACCATCATCCAGGTCGCAGTTCCAGTTAAGCATATACCGGCCTGCCTTCATATCCTGATGAACCAGGGTTTTTATTACCTGTCCATTGATATTAAAGACCCTTATGATCACCGGTACATCTGCCTGGCCATTTTCCGGAATCTCAAAGTACACCTGTGTATGGTAACTGAAGGGATTCGGCCGGTTCTCAAGTCTCAGCGACCTATCCAATTGAAGATCCGAAGTACTGTTAGCAGCTGTTCCCGAATCATTCACGCTACTAATCCCTGAACCTGTCTCACCGGATCCTTTCAAAAGACTCTGTTGTGCATCCAAATCCTTCACCAGTTGTTCCCTGATCCTGTAGGCAGCTTCCAGCCAGGCATTGCCCAGATCTTCCTGAATTTCCCCCCTCAAGATCCAATCCTGAACACGTTCGATGAAATTATCAAGATGGTCGATTGCCGATTCGAGCTGATTCGAGTTTATCCTGTCCAGAGTCTTATCCAGATCTACAAGCAGCTTTGAAGCGACCTTTCCGGAGATGTCATCAGAATTCAAGGCATTTTGAACCGATGCGATCAGGTCACCCAGGGTAAGTATCGGATCTATGGACTCTTCCTGGACATACTTTGGTTACACCTCCCTCTTCAGTATCATGGGTCAACAGCAGATATTCATCAGGATCCACCGCAATTGCATATGGCCTATCACCCACATCAAGGTTGCGACATACTTCAGTCCTTCGGTGATTATGCAGCGTTGCTCCATACCCGGGTACAATGCTGTAATCCATTTGGTATACAGAGACTGTACTGTCTTCAGGATTGGTTATATATACATACATGGCATCCGGACTCAATGGTAATGTTTCTTGGACTGGAACCTCGTCTTTACGCTGGCAATCACATTCCCAGAATTCGTTGCCGGGCGGCTGGAAGATATCAATGATCAGGATATCGCCCAGATCCGTGGTGGCCAGTGCCAGTGCCGCATCAGGAGTAATGGCTATATGCCTGGTTGATGATCCGGAGCCGGCCTGGCAATCACATTGTTGAATTCAGACTCACAGGATCCCTGTCAATAATATTGAACCCCATCTCGCCGGTAACCAGGATCAAGTCCCTGCATCCGGCGGTAACCACAATGCTCCGGTTTTTGCTTCCGGTTTTCAAATTGGCAATCACATGATCAAATCCTCCACTGCTTGGATCCACATCGATCACTGAAACATATTCCGATTCGTTGTTGGCCACATACACCTTCTTATCGGAGGATACTGCCACTCCATATGGATGATAGCCCACCGGGATTTCGTTGTACTACCTGATGGAAGGAATCCGTGTTTGCCAGATCAGTTCCAATCACCGATACAGTATTGGAGAGGAAGTTGGTTACGTATGCCAGCGTTCCTTCCGAGTTGAGATCTATATCCATGGGTTCCACGCCTACCTGGATATCGATCATCGGAACGGGTACATCACCACTGATATCAATGGGTGTGACCGTATTGTCCCCCCAGTTGGTCACATAGGCATAGCCAGCATCGGGATTAATCATCACCGCCCTGGTCCTGGAACCTGTATTTGCGCTGGCAATCACACTGTAACTGGGATCCGTATTTGGAGGTACCACATCAAACTCAAAGGAATTATCTGCAGCAACCCTTTTACATTCACAGTAACCGGCCCGCTTGCTGCATTGACGGGTACCAGAACAGTCACTGATTCCAGTGTCGCCTTGCTTACATTTGCAGGTACCCCATCAAAGCTTACCACATTATTCGAGAGTACCGGATCAAATCCACTTCCCACAATAGTAGTCTGGGCCCCTACGGCTCCAAAGGGAGGATCCATATAGGTAATATGCGGAACCACCGTTACAGCTGCGGTCTGGAAGGTGGCCGTAGTGTCCTGCAGGTACTGTTTCGGATTTGATATATCCGAAATGTCGCTGGTAAGGTTTATGGTATAGTACTCATTGAACTGAAGATCCTGGTCCGGTCTGAATACGATGGTCCGGTTATCATCCAGGTACTCATAAGTACCATTCACCAGTCCTGTTTCACCCATCGTGTAAGATAGAAAGAGCTGGAAGTAATGGTAGATACATCCAGCGGCTCACTGAACTTAACCACCACGGGAGTAGTTACAGTGATCCCGGAATTCCCATTACCTGGTCCGAGATAAACAATCTGCGGAGCTGCCACATCCACCGTGGAGAAGGTGAAGCTGGTATCTTGTTCCATGGGATTATCAGACAGGTCGGTCACCGTGGTAGACAGACCAATGATATAAGCTGTTCCTTCCGACAGACTGAAATCAGGTGTGAATGTCATCTCCTTGTTCTCCAGATCCCAGTCGAAATCTCCTGCCACAAGCGCTACTGTCGGAGGTCATCAGATTGAAACCGGATTCCGCTGAACTCTTGTTCATGGGTTCAGAAAAGAAGACTTTGACCGGTTTGGTAACATCCACCTGGTCTAAGCCATCTGCCGGAATGACATCATAGACATATGGCGCAATCGTATCAGGCTCCCGGGTGGTAAAGCTACTGGTATATGGTGCTGCCAGGGCATTGCCTTTCAAGTCGGTGATGCCGTTAATATGCAGTGTATATTCAGTGCTGTACTGAAGTGCTTCAACAGGCTTCATCAGCATGATATGTGTGCTGTCCGCCAGGATGGTATATTCTCCTCCCAGGGTAATTCCGCCATTCTCCACGTAGCAGGTGGTTTCGTCAAAGGAGTAGATATCAACAGGTTCAGAGAATTTGATCACAATGGTCGGACTGACCGCAATATCGACTGACTGCTCATCAAGTGAGGTTGCCAGAACCTCCGGTGGTGTCAGGTCCCGGTTGGTGATCAGATCGATGCCAGTGACGGTACTACCTGCTGAAACTGCAATATAATCACCATGCCTGGGATTGTCATTATAGCTTTCCTCATCATCATAAAACTCCTCGGGGAAGTCTGTAAATATGGTATGAGAATAGATATATGGACTGATGTTCGCAGGCCTCAATGCAGTCCCGTATACATCTCCGTCCAGTGGCTGGATGTATATCCAGTACAGACCCGATCCCGATGCCATCCATGTAGATGGGAATCGTGTAGTTTCCATCCGCATCCGTGTAAGCATGAAACATCTCCTGGGTAAGTGTATCAATGGCCAGAACCAGGGCCCCAGCCACCGGAGGATGGGACGAAGGAACAGCCGGATCTCCAAGATCACCATAGGTGACCCTGCCGGAGATCATTCCATGATATGACTGGTAATCCTCATCCTGGATAGCGGTAACTGGCCCAGGCCATATCATCCGCTTCCAGTTCTCTTCCTGTGGTACCATAACCAAGCATAAAGAACATGGTGGAGCTGTACACACCCGAATGGATCATTCCAAGTACATGCCCTATCTCATGCGTGGCCACCGCTCTGGATATCAAATGCATGCGTATCGGTATCTCCCTCTTCCAGCACGGCAAATGGGTGGATCGGATGTTCTATATATGCCGGATTGAATACAATATCTGCATCCAGGATCTCTGCTTCTGTACCCCCGGCCGAGATTTCAATGTTTTCGCAGTAACTGCCAGTACCCCTGTGGAAAATGGGAAATGTCGTCCTGGAAGGTGATCAGGTTTATATCCGTCTGTGGCCGAAGCATATTTTGCATCACTGCTTCCAGTATCTTCCATCTCGATCTCTGCTCCTGGAATATCATCCCAGGTCTGGAAGGCACTATGGATGGCATTCTGATAGTCTGCCAGTGGCACAGTGGATAATCCTTCACTGTTCAGGGTGTACTCGAAGGGCATATCAGCCAGCACCTGGTTGATCACACCACCAATGGCCTGCGAAAACTCGGAGGTGTTTCCATCTCAGGTCAGTGGCGGTGGCTGTAATCACCTGTGCCCCGTATCCCTTGGTTGGAAGGGTGGTTTCAAACACTGCATTCCCCAAACCATCGGTATAAACCGTATCACTTCCCAGGTAGTACTCCCCCTCACCGTATCCTGTACCTCTCCCACATTGGAAGAAAAAAACTCAAGGATGTAGGTGCTGTCACTCTTCGGATCTTAAACTTCCTGTTAATGGTGACATTCCCTTCCGCAAAATGAATGGAATCCAGATCCGGAAAATTCTGAAGGTTGTTTGCCCCGTATCGGGATCAAAAGGATCAATATCATTTTCTGTTACCCCCCAGATCCATACAACAAATCAATCCCGAGTTCTCCATTGCTATAGATGCTGTTCTGGCTGATCCGGTTATTGACTGCCCGATCATCAAATACGGTTATACCATTGTCTCTGTTTCCGGCGATCACATTGCTTATTACGGTGTTATTATCTGCAGAATCAATGCTGATACCGTATCTATTGGGAATAAAACCATCCCCACTTGCATTAAGACCGATGGTATTTCCCTCTATCCAGTTTCTGCTGGAGGGTGTTATTGGATCTGTGCGAGAAATATGGATCCCGCTTCCACTGTATCCGGAAATCAGGTTGTTCCTGACAATGTTATCACTACCAAACACCCATATTCCAGTATTTGCATCAGTGAGATCCTCTAGTCCCTCTGCATTTGTACCGAAATAATTCCCTTCTATCAGGTTATTTTCTGCCTCCGCAGTAAGATACATCCCATTCCTGTTTCCGTACAGGTAGTTTCTTTCCGAGAACGTGGAACCTCCAATGGTATTTTGGTTTCCAGCGACGGAAATACCACAATCTGATCCCGAATCTCCATTCCCGCGGATCACATTTCCAAGCACATAATTATAATCGCTATCCAAACTTAATCCAATGGTCGTATTAAATGCAATCAAGTTTCCATGACCGTTGGTTCCTCCTCCTATGTAGTTGCCTTCGGCACCTAATTCCATTCTAATCCCAATGTTATTTGGGATTGGCAATTCACCTGTAAGATCAGTTCCGATATAATTGTTGAATACCACGGTGTTTGTGACCGGCCCGAAGATCCAGATTCCTGGCCCGGTATTTCCGCTTATAATATTCCTGTCGCCCAGGGCGGGACCTCCGATTGTTATATCTGTTGGGTCCTGAAGCCTTATGCCTTCTCCATTCGGTATCGCTGCTGTCCCATTTGCATTGGTCCCGATCATATTCCCGAGGATTACTGCTTCGCTGGGTCTTGAGGTCATCATGTTTATTCCAACATGATTTCCAGATATCAGGTTCCCTTCGCCATTTGAACCTCCGATTGTGGTATTACGTCCTCCTTCCATATAGATTCCATCATTGCCATTGGCCAGTGCTGTCATTCCATCTACTGTGGTTCCAATTTTATTGCCGGTGATGGAATTGCCATTGGGGTCAAGACCACTAAGGTGAATTCCATGTTCCCTGTTTCCCGAAATAATGTTGTTCCTCACCGTGTCCCGGCCACCATTTATCATCCGTATACCATTATCGTTGTTCCAAGACCGGTAAGGCTATTCTCGTTGGTACCTATATAATTCGCAATTATTGAATTGTATTGTGCCTGAACTCCTGCCAAAAATATTCCGTCCTGTGAGGAGCCGCAGATGGTGTTTCCCTCAATTTTGTGGAAAGTACCTCCACTGATATTTATCCCATTGCCACCATTTGGCATTACGGAGTCGTTGGTCGCATTTACTCCGATAAGGTTGTTAAGTACTTTTATACCACCTGCGTTGCCAATGCTAATGCCACTACCGATATTTCCTGAGATAAGATTTCCGGGTCCGATGGTATTATCAGTTCCAGAAACCCAAATTCCTTGAACCTGATTACCGACAGCTATACTGCCGCTGGCATTTGTGCCTATTAGGTTTCCAACTATATCATTGTAGTGTGAGAGTGGTCGATAGAGATGCCAGTCCGACCACTGCCGGATATTACATTGGCGCTATCTATCGAAAGACCTCCTATTCTATTATAGTTTGCACGTATTATTTGCACATTATTGGAATTGTTTCCCATTAAGGTATTACCATCGGCAGCAACTCCAAAGTAATTGCCGAAGACCCTGTTGTAATTGGTCTGGTTTTCTCTGAGAGTAACACCAGCAAACGGATTCCCTGAAATCACATTTCCGGGTCCGATTTCGTTGCTGCTGGCGCCGGTGCTGATAATAATACCTCCGCCTGAACCGAGCGCATTCTGGCCGCTAACATCCGGACCAATATAGTTGCCCAGGATCTTGTTGCCAGTTGTAGACGCACCATTGAGATCCATCCCACCGAATAATACATTTCGTTCCTCGTCAGTAGAACCTCCAATAGTATTATCTGGACTTTCAAGGATACCGATTGCTCTAGCCGTATTAGCCGTTGGAATAGTGCCTGAAATATCTGTTCCGATCAGGTTGCCAAGGATGTTATTTTGGCTGCTTCCTCCACCAATTGCAATGTTTGGACTTGTGCCTGGTGCTCCGTTGCCCGAAATCACGCATGATCGAATTTCATTGTTATTGGCTCCATATATCCTGATTCCATATATATCATTGCCATTATCCTGGTACTGGTATCCAGTGGAATCTGTTCCGATAAAACATTCACTTACCAGATTATTATCAGCTGTCAGAGCAATCCCTGAGTATGCAAAGCGAGTAAAGACAATGCCTGATACAGTGCATCCATCGGCAGCAATAACCAGACCTTCTGCCCCTGGCCCAGCATTGACGCCATCCAGCACTATCTGTAGGCTGGTATTGAATCCGGTTCCTGCCGGATTTGAGTTCATCCTGGATCCAGGCTGACTGAATCCATTGATTTCCACTTCCTCGGAAATTGCTGGAAGTTCGGACAGAGGCCTAATTGTTGCCATCCATATGTCCGGCACATCAAAGTGGATATAATCTTTCCCAGGATTGGAATTAGCATCCAGAATAGCCTGGCGCAGACTGCCAGGTCCGCTGTCATCGGTATTTGTCACCAGTAAGGGTGCTCTTTCTGATACCAGAAAGATGTTTACAGTCTGGATGCCCCCATTACAATGCTCGTAGTATTGAACAGATGTTTGAGGATTTACCAGTAGGGTCAGTATTTGGTCACATAGTGGAGCTGTAATCCCGAAGTTATAGTAACCGTCACCCACAGTAGTAGTACTTATGCCGGCTTCAAACAATTCAACTTGTATTCCGGGAACAGGATCTCCGATTTCATCATAGACATATCCTTCTACCCTGTCTTGTCCAAAGGCTGAAAATGATAGTATTAGAAGTCCGACAATAACTCCTGCTATATTTGATGTAATTGTTTTCATGACTTTACGTTTTTTGGGTTTAGTGCTGATTCAAGTATCCTTCTACCTCTTTGGTAAAGTCATCCAGCGAAACCTTGTCCGGTTTCGTTTTAGGAAGGGTAGTTTTCTTTCAGGATTGATGGATTCCTTGCCTGTCACATTGGTTCCCTGACGAGATCTTTGGGGCTGTTTTCCCAGTGTTTTCCTGCTACTGTTCTTATGCCCGTCTTCTTATCTTTGTAATCTTCAATTTTCCCTGGTAACCACCTGTGACCAGGTTCAGGCCTGAGGGGTGTTTCCAGATAAATGCAAATACCTCTTCCCCTTTCTGGAAGTTGGGCATCTCGGAGACTTCGTAGATGATGTCACCCACCTGTCCGCCGGGGACGGTTATGGTTACTTCGCCCCCCAGATTTCCTTTCACGTAGTACTCGGGAACAACGGTGACCTGGGTAAGGATCATCGTTCTGTCTTCGGTCCATGCACTTTCCATTTTGGTGCATTTTCCGTAGAGAATGGAGCTGGATTCCAGGGTCAGCTCCTCTGCCGACATTTTCTTAACCTGTGCTTCACTTGTTTCCGGAAATAGCAAAATTGTTGCAGTAAAGAGCAATAAGGCCCTGCCCGATTACTTTGATTTGCGCTTTCATATTCAATTGTTTTTAGTTAGTATGGTGGTCTGAATTCTGCGATTGACCACCGGAGCTATTAGCCAGTCCCCGGTCAGGACAAAGGGTGCCCAGAAGAAAGGATGCGCATAGGTGCTCATCCTTGATCATGGAGTTCCGGGCTTGCTGAAGTGCATCAGCTTTTGTTAATTTATTTATTATGAGATTTTCATAAAACCTTGTCATAAGCAGATTGGTGGATTTATCCGATACGCTCCACAGGCTCACCACCACAGCGGGTGCTCCGGCATACATAAAGGAACGGGACAGACCGATCATGCCTTCCCCCCTGATCATTTTTCCCAGGCCCGTCTGGCAGGCCGAAAGGACCACCAGCTCCGCGTTCAGTTTCATTCCGGAAATCTCTTCGGCACTGAGAATCCCATCTTCCGGATTGCTGTATTCCTGTGAGAGGACCAGCCCGCTCCTGCCGGGATTGTTTTCATTCACCACTCCGTGTGTGGCAAAATGAATGTATCTGTATGAAGGGAGGAGGTGCTCCTTTTTGATGCTTTCTTCATTTGCATCTTCCCCGAGATATACATCCACCGAGCCTTCCGGGAAAAGAGCTGCAATACTTTGTACCTCTTCACCGCTATATTCCAGTTTTTTGTATTGATCCGCATACAGGGGATCCCCAAATGCCACCAGTTCTTTTAATTCCATGTCCCTTCCAGTGGAAGCAGGACCAGCCAGCATGCTCAGATATACACTGGAGGATTGTCCGTAGCTTAATGCGTGTTTGCTTCCCAGGTAAGCCAGTTTCTCATAGGGACGGTCCTCGCCCTCCTTTGGCTCCCTGGTGATCAAAACTTCAAAAGGAATATAATGTAGAATTCCATCGGGCAGGACCGTGATCTGGCTCTTTCTGTTAAGAATGCTTCAGCAGGTTCAATGAGCTGTTTATACAGGTAATAACCTGATTGCAGAAGGAAATTTTTATTGTCCTGGTCGGGATTTACCAGAGCAAACCTTAAGGTTTCGACCTGTTCCTCCAAGTGTGCCTCGATCCGGGAGTCTGATCATCTGATAGGCATCGGGAGTGATTACCCAAAGAACCGAGCTGCTGTCTCCCAATGAGTATTCCAGGAGTCATCATCTTTATGCAGTCATGCCATTCTGAACCTCTTTTAGGGTGACTGGTTCAGTACCCTCATTTGCTCCAGGAAGGAACGGGATTTACAGCGTTGAGCATATTCAAAGGCCAGCAGATCATATCCCTTGCCCGGATCCTTTTCATGTTGTTCTGCAAGCATATGGATCACATCTTCGAAGGCATAGCGTTCCCGGGCCAGGTAATTGGATTTTTCACTTGCACTGTGAAAGCTACTTCGCAAATCCTCGATGATGCTCAGTCCCTTTTCATTGTATTCAATGGCACTGGGATAATCTCCACGCAATTTGCAGTTCTCAGCCATGCCCACCAGGATCCGCCATTCACTATCGGGCTGGTTCATTTCTCTGCACAGCTTCAGGGCCAGTTCATAGTTATAGCATGGCCGTATCCAGTTGATCCAGCCTGTTCTGTGCATTGGCCAGGTTAATCAGGCAGGGAAGCTCTCCGGACTTATATTCCAGTTTTCGGCTCAGTTCCAGTCCCTGCCGGTTGTATCTTTCGGCTTTTTTAAAATCATTTTGTTCTAAGCTTGACCGTTCCCAGGTTATTCAGCACGTTGATCACATTTACCTGGTCATCCAGTTGCTTGTAAATTTCCAGTGCTTTCAGGTAGAATTCTTCTGCACGTTGTTTCCGGTCCAGCGTCCTGCAGAATGATACCCGTATGATTATATGCCCCTGCCAGTCCCCATTGATCATCAATCTGCTGGTACAATCCGGTAGCTATTGTTACCAGTTCGATGCCTGTATTATAATCCCCTATGTTGTCGTAAACCAGGGCCAGCTGGGTGTATGTATCAGCCAGGAAGAATGGTATCAGTAAGTTCCTGAAATAAGTCCCTGGCTGATTCAAGATCCATGATGGCTTCCGGATATCTGCCCAGTTGTCGGAGGATCGTGCCGGAGCCTAAGCTTTGATTCGGCCATCCTGTCCTGCCTTCCCAATTCCTGGTGAACGGTGATAAGATTTTTGGTAATTGTGGAGGGCCGATTCCAGTTCTCCCAGGTCATCATAAGCTCTGGCCAGATTAAACATGGAACTTCCCAGGCCTGCCATGTCCCCGATCTCCTCCCGGACTTCCGTTGCTCTTTTTAAATAGATCTTTGCACTATCCGGTTCCTGGAAGTACTGCAAATACGTACCTCCGATGCTATTCAATGTAGCCCCGATCAATACCCTGTCATCCGCCTCCATTCTTGCTTTCAAGTGCCTTTTGATAATAATTAAGACAGGTATCAATATCACTGAACCAATAGATATATCCCAGTCCACCAAGTACCTCTCCCTGTCCCCGGACATCCTCGATATCATGGTATAGTTCCAGGGCCTGGTGATATTTCTCAATGGCCTCTTCAAACTGGCTTTTTAATCGCAGGTCTGTGGCTATGCCATAGATCCGGTCGGCCTGGGCTTTCTTACCCATCTGTTCCATGGTCCAGCCATCCAGGTAGCCGGTGGCTATGGAAAGGCTTCGTTCACCATAGGTGTCCTGGAAGGTTGGGCAATAAGGGTGGCAGCTTCTTTTTTCGTCTGGGCGCTTCCCCTGTTCCCCATCATGGTCCGATCGATATAGTCACTGATCAGCTGGTTGACCACAGGTTTTACCCATAGCCTGTGTTCTGAGATAAGTTCCTGGACCCTGGATGAATCTTTACCCAGGCTGGCTTCTGTCAGTTCTGACTGGAAAATGTCCTGCGCTTCCTGTGCTGCTGCCTGCCAGCTGAAGGCAGAAATTGCAGCAAGGATACAGAATAAGTATGTGGTCCTGTATAGTGACACGCTTAAGGTGAAAGCGGATTATTTTCCTTTCTCAATCAACAGGGCCCTTTGCAATTCTGCAATGGCCAGGTCCTTTTTCCCCACATCGCTGTAGAGGCCCCCCAGGATCTCATGGGGAAGTGTTGCCTCCGGATTTGCATCCCGGACCAGTTCAAACTCTCTGATTGCATCTTCCAGCAAACCTGTCGTAGCATAATAGGCCCCCAGAAGGGAATGCAGGCTTGAATTATCAGGATCGTCGCTGAATGTCTCAGACAATCTTTCCTTCTCTTGTTTGACTTCCCTGATCTTCTCTTCCGGAAGAATGGTAAACTTCTGGTTCAGGGATCTGAATGAATTGATCAGGTCCTCACCTTCCACATTCCAGAAGTAAGAGGTCCCGAATTCGAGACCGGGTTCATCTTCTGGAAATTCCATGTATGTTGCGGTGGTCCGTTTCTCCCAGACCAGACCCTCTCCGTTGTATAGCCTGACCACAAATTCATCGGCTGGTTTTTTGGACTCCCATTTTAACCCGGGTTTGTTGGTGGGGATCATGGTATTGCATGGACTCAGGGGAATGAGTTGCTGGGAGGTCTCGTCGGAACGAAGATCCATCAAGACACCCATCTCACCCTTATTGTCCTGTCGCATGGCCAGGTCTGAAAAATTTCCTGCCATACCGGCCCCGATGTTCCGGGATGAACTGCCCGATTGATTTCCTGATATGGTAATGCTGCTGTTGGCCCCAAGACTGATCAGGTTGCCGTTGGAAAACAACATGGTCACGCTGGCTTTTTTCCCTGTTTCTACCTGGTCCCCCTGTACCAGCTGTGTTCCGAAAATCGCTTTCAAAGGCTCATCACTCCCTGCTGTGTTCAGGTATACACTTCCCTTTACATCGGAGATGACAGCCAGAGCTGATGCACTGTTCTGTGCGATGTTGTGACCGGGAAGTAAAAAGAGGATAAGCAGTACAATACTGTAACAAATGTAAGTTCTCCGCATGCTTTCCTGACTTAAGGAATTTGACAAATGCATGAAAACAGGTCTCCCGGATAGCTTCACTCGGGAGCCGTGGGATGTAGGAGAATTCCTGATCAACAGGATTAAGCCATGTAATATATGGAATAAAGCATCTTAAGTCAAGTGTTTTTTGATTAAAACCTATTTATTATGAATGAGTTACCTTATTTAATAATAATTATATATTTGTTTCATGTCCCATATGAAAACTCAAAGCTGATAATAATGAAAAGATTTAAAAAAAGAACTTCAATTTCCGGAATGACCCTGGTCATGCTTACATTGTTGTTGAGCTTCATGTTCCGATACCTCAAACTGGCCCCAATTCAGGGGGCCTGATGCAAATATGATTGTTGAAGGTGAGAACCTTCCAATTGAATGGGGGGAGGATTTAAACCTTGCGTGGACCTATGAAGTGGAGGGCGATGGCTGGGCTTCACCAATTGTGTGGGGCGACAGGGTGTTCATTGCATCGGTTGTTCCGGTCAAGATCAATAAGCCCGGTGAAGGAGAAGAAGCCGAAGGGGAGGGAAACCAGGATCTTTATCTTAAAGATCAATACAGATGGGAGATAAGCTGTGTGGATCTGGCCTCAGGGAATGAGCTCTGGAAGCAGGTGGCATATGAGGGCAGTCCCAGGACCAATAAGCATGCCAGAACCAATTATGCATCAGAAACACCAGTAACAGACGGAAAGAGGGTATATGTCTATTTTGGAATGACTGGTCTGTTCTGCTATGACATGGAGGGTGCATTGGTATGGAAGAAAGACCTGGGAGCATATAATACCCTGAATGGATGGGGAACAGGATCTTCTCCTTTGCTTTACAATGGTATGTTGTATGTGCAGGTTGATAACGAAGAAAACTCATTTCTGGTGGCATTGAATCCTGAAACCGGTGATGAGATATGGAAGGTGGACCGCGAAGAAAAGACCAGCTATAGTACTCCATATATTTGGAAGAACAACATACGCACTGAACTTATTACAGGTGCTAACACGGCTCGTTCGTACGATCCGGCCACAGGTGAGATGTTCTGGGAACTCCGGATAAACGGAAGGTATAACATACCGGGCCCTGTTTCGGATAAGGATTTCCTCTACCTGGGCAATCCGGGTCGCCAGGACATACCTGGCAACTTCTTTTCAGTAATAGCAGGTGCAGAGGGAGATATCACGCCTGATTCTGGTCAGCATACCAGCGAAGGAGTGGCATGGTCCTATCCCAATGCTCCCCTTGGAAATCCTTCCCCACTTTTATATAATGGACTTCTATACCTCTTAAGTAGCAGGGGAGGGGAGCTAACTTGTCTCGACGCCAAATCCGGAGAGATTATTTATCAGGAGAAGCTTGAAAATGTTGCGGCATGTTGGGCAAGTCCATGGGTAAATAAGGACAAAATCTTTTTCTTTGATGAAAAAGGAATTACCAGGGTGATCAAAGCTGGCAGAAAATTTGAACTTTTGCAGGAAAATACCCTGAATGATCGATTCTGGGCATCGGTGGCAGTAGCCGGGGATGCCTATCTGTTCAGAGGGGATAAGAAGCTTTATTGTATAAAAAACTAGGAAGTATGATATGTAAAGAAGATTTTACTGATTTTTAGCCTGGTACTGGCCATAAACGGGCTAAGCGCACAGAACTGGAAACTGGTGTGGGCCGATGAGTTTGATGGAGATACCCTGAATACGGCGAAGTGGTCATATATGATTGGAGATGGTACTGAATATGGTATTCCGGGCTGGGGAAACAATGAGCTGCAGTACTACCAGGAAGAGAATGTAACAGTGGCCGATGGCTTTTTGACCATCACTGCCAAAAGAGAGAACGTGGGATCCAGCCAGTTTACTTCAGGCAGGATCCGCACCATCGATATGGGTGACTGGACCTATGGACGTTTTGAATTCAGGGCAAAGATGCCCGAGGGTAAAGGCCTCTGGGCAGCTATCTGGATGCTTCCAACAGATGAGGATTACGGGGGTTGGGCTGCCAGTGGGGAAATCGATATTATGGAGTATCTGGGTGATGATACCACAAAGGTGTACGGGACAATTCACTATGGCGGGCAGTGGCCGGCTAACCAACAAAGGGGAACAGACTATGTGACCAGTGACACCGCCTTCAACAGTAAGTTTCATACATTCGCCCTGGAGTGGGAGGAAGGGGAACTGCGATGGTATGTGGATGGGGAACGTCTTCCAGATGTCTGGGTACGGGTATGTGGTATAGCAGTGCAGCTGCATTTCCGGCGCCCTTTAATAAGAGATTTCACCTCCTGCTAAACCTGGCTGTGGGTGGAAACTGGCCCGGGTCTCCCGACATCAATACAACTTTTCCCCAGGATTTTGTGCTCGATTATGTGAGGGTCTATCAGGATGGTGTGACCGGACTGAGCAAGGAGAGTACTGGGCTTGAGCCTGGAGCAGAATCACCCCAATCCTTTTAGTGAGAGCATTCCACCATAAGCTTTTCACTCCCGGCGGAGAAACATGTGCTGCTGGAGGTATTTGATGCCACGGGCCGGAAGGTTCAGACCCTTGCAGACAGGCTGTACGGACCCGGCTCTCATCAGGTGGGAGTGGATGCAAAAGAGCTTGAGCCAGGAATCTATTCATACCGTTTACAGGCAGGAGCTGATTCGGCGATCAAACAGATGGTTATTCTTTGATAGCCTCTCTTACCAGGTACATCACCGATTTATAGTCGATCCCACTGTTTCGGGACAGACCTATCTCACAGGTCCGGCTATTGGAGTAGCCTGCCGAAAGCCGGTCCACCTGCAGCTTCAGGTTCCGGAGGGCCCAGGTGTTTATTTCCGGTTGGGTAAAGCCCTTATCTCCGGCAAATCCGCAGCAACCAACCTCTTCGGGGAAGACGGGACTCTCTGTGCAGGCTTTGGCAACGGTCATGAATTTGTCCTGAAGTCCCATTTTCGTACTGGTACAGGTCACGTGGAAGGCAAGGGATTGCTGAGTTTTTTGCAATTCCAGTTTGTCCAGCAGGTGATCGTGGATAAACTCCACGGGTTCATAGAGTTTCAGTTTTTCTGACATCACCCGTTAGCATGCGGTGGGTGCATGGACTGGTATCGCACAGAACAGGATATGCTCCATTAGAGCTGGCCTTCAACAGCGCTTCCTCCAGTTCGCCCGATTTGGCATCGGCAATATCAAAAAAGCCCTTGCTCTCCCAGGGGGTTCCGCAGCAGAGTTTGTTCATTCCTTCGGGAAAAATCACATCGTAACCAGCCTTTTCCAGTACTTCCACACTTACTTCCACCAGCGATTTTTTCTCTTTCACCCTTACGGCAGTCCCCATGCTCTGGTTGATACAACTTGGGAAGTAAACCACTTTCATCTTTGCCGGATCTCCGGATTGTTCCGGGGCTGAAAGGGTACTCTTCTTCACCGGACGCGGCATATGACGATCCCAGATCCAGATCTTCCTGAAGGGAATGATCTTATTTACCACAGTCATAAATCCCAGTCCGGTCCGCACAAAGAAATGAACCACCGGAAAGTGCCTGCTGATCCAGGTCGCAATTGGATTTCCCGGTCGCTTCCGCGCGTTGTTGCGTGCACGAATATGTTTGATCATTACCCCTGTATCAATGGAGAGGGGACAGCTAATGGCACAGAGTCCGTCTCCTGCACAGGATTCGTCCCCTTCATACCTGAAGCTTTTGATCAGGTTCTTCAGCGTCCGGGAATCCTCACCGGATCTGTTTAAGCGTTCCACCTCACGCTGAACCACGATTCGCTGGCGGGCCGAAAGGGTAAGCCCGTTGGTCAGGCAGTTGATTTCGCAAAACCCACACTCGATACATTGATCGACTGCTTCATCAATCACGGGCATGGGTTTGAAACTCTTCAGGTGTATTTCCGGGTCATCAGAAATAATCACATCGGGATTCAGAATTCCGGAGGGATCAAAGGCCTTCTTGATCTCCTTCATATAGCCATAGAGTTCTTCGCCCCATTCGTAGGCCACAAAGGGTGCCATATTGATCCCGGTACCATGCTCGGCCTTCAGCGATCCGTCGTACTTGTCCACAATCAGCCTGGTGAGCTGAAGGATCATATTTTCGTATTTCTTTAGTTCCTCAGGGTTGTGGAAATCCTGGGCGAAAATAAAGTGGAGGTTTCCATCCAGGACGTGTCCGTATATCACGGCATCTTCATAAGCCAGCTCATCCAGCATCTGGCGCATGTCACTTACAGCTGCAGTCAGGTGCTCTGCAGCTACAGCAACGTCTTCAATAATAACAATGGTCCCTGGCTTGCGCATGCCACCCACTGAAGGAAACACTCCCTTGCGAACGTTCCAGTAGTCTGTAATCTGTTTCGAATCGGCAGTGACCTCGAAATCACGTACCAGCTTAAATTCCGAAAGGGCTATCCTGGTCCGTTCAATCATGGCATCCAGTGCTTCCTGGCTCTCCTCTTCAAGATCGATAAGCAGGGCTGTAACTCCCTTATCCAGTTCCCGGATATATTCCGGGATCCCGGCATTGCCTTCCACCGAACGCAGGGCTTCACGGTCCATGATCTCAATGGCCGGTATCCGGGCTTCTCTCAAATGCGGAACTGCATTGCAGGCGGCTTCCAGATCCTTAAAGTAGATCAGGGAAGAGGCCCTGAATGCTTTGACAGGAACGGTTGAAAAGGTGGCTTCTGAGACAAAGCCCAGGGTTCCTTCCGATCCCACCATCAGGTGTAGTATAATATCCACCGGATCGCTAAAATCCAGAAGGGAATTCATCCCGTAGCCCGTGGTATTCTTGATGCTGTATTTCTTCCTGATTTTCTGGACCAATGCGGGTTTGGATTGTATTTCATCCCTGATCCTTGTGAGGGTTGAAATCAACTGAGGCTTTGATTTGACCAGTGCATCGCGGCTTGCCTGACTGGCTGTGTCAAGCAGGGTGCCATCGGCAAAGATTATCCTGGCCGACTGAATGGTGGCATAGCTGTTGGCATGAATACCACAACTCATCCCACTGGCATTGTTGGCAATGATTCCTCCGACCATGGCCGAATTGATGGAGGCCGGATCGGGGCCAAATTTCATCCCGGTAGGAGCGAGGACCTGGTTCAGCCTGGTGCCGGTGATTCCCGGTTGCGCTTGAATCAGGCGACCCTCTTCCAGTATTTTAAAGTCGCTCCAGTGTTGTCCCCTGGCCTGCAGCAGCACTGAGTCGGAAACGGATTGCCCGGAAAGACTGGTTCCGGCAGCCCGGAAGGTAAGGGAGTTCCTGTTTCATGGAGGATTTTCAGGGATTCTACAACCTGCTTTTCATTTTGTGGTTTAATTACAATCTTTGGTATCTTACGGTAACACCCTGCATCGGCCGAAGTGGCTATCAGGGTAAGATCGTCGGTGTAAACCTGCTTTTTGCCAATGGCGCCGGATAGTTTTTTGAGAAGGGAAGTCATAGGATTCAGTGCCCACAATAATTTGTATGACGTATTATACTTGTAAAGTTAAATATTATCTTTACAAATCAAATTCTAGGCAGCATGAAACAGTACCTGAACTCAGCGCATACCGGCCCTTCTTATCCTCCTGTTTACTATGTTTCAAGTATCACATTCTCAGGTAAAAACAGGCATTGAAGTTTTGGCCGATCGGGAGTTTGATTTGCTTAAAGGGAAACGGGTCGGACTGGTCACCAATCCCACCGGAGTGGATGCAAGGCTTCGTTCCACCATCGATATTTTACATGAAAATGTAAACCTGACGGCTCTCTTTGGTCCCGAACACGGGGTGCGGGGAGATTTCTCAGCAGGCGATCATGTGGGAGACCAGGTGGATGCAAAGACTGGCATCCCCGTTTACTCCCTTTATGGGTCGACCAGGAAACCCAGCAGGGAAATGCTGGAGAATGTGGATGTAATCGTCTACGACATCCAGGATATTGGTACCCGCTCCTATACCTATATCAGCACCATGGGGCTGGTTATGGAAGCAGCTGCTGAGTTTGACAAAGAGGTAGTTATTCTCGATCGTCCCAACCCGCTGGGAGGAGTCCGGGTTGAAGGCCCCCTGGTGGAGGATGGTTTTCATTCCTTTGTGAGCCAGTATAGTATCCCCTATGTATACGGGTTAACCTGTGGGGAGCTTGCCCTCTTGCTGAATGGCGAGGGAATGCTGGAGGGAGGCAAACGGTGCAATCTGCAGGTAGTTCCCATGGAAGGATGGAGCCGGGAAATGCCTTTTGGTGCATGCGGACTACCCTGGGTACCCACATCGCCCCATATTCCGGATTACCATACTGCATATTTCTATCCTGCAACCGGCATCATTGGAGAACTGGATCCCAATATGATTGGAATAGGTTACACTTTACCCTTCCAGGTAATGGTCACCGAGAATATCGATGCCCAGCAACTGAGCGAAGCCCTGAATGCCTTGCAGATCGAAGGAGTGGCCTTTCGGCCTATCTGGTTCAAGCCTTATTACATGCCTAAAAAAGGAATAGCTCTGCAGGGAGTCCAGATCCATCTGACCGATCCGGTACGGGCACCTTTAACAAGCATTCAATTCTGGTTTCTTCAGGAGGCCCATAAGCTTGATCCCGGTTTTAATCCATTTAAGGATAAAGAAGGCCGGTACAGGATGTTTGATATGGTTTGCGGATCGGATCAGCTTCGTACTTCCATGATGAGCAATTTTAATTTCACAGAAATGGTGGGGTACTGGAACCAGGATGCAGAACGGTTCAGGGAACTTTCCACTCAATATTACCTCTATAAATAGGATCACCGATGCATAGATTTTCAAATTACAGTGCCCTGCTTTTTCTAAATATTTTTCTCCTCACTTCACTATATGCCCAGGAACCTGTCCAGATGTCCGATTCAATGGCAAAGGCCCATGTGCAGCATCGTGCCGATTCCCTTCTCAACGGACCCTGGTTTGTTAAGCAGACAGGCTACCAGAAAAGGGACTCGACTTCCATTTTGTCGGTTACGATTCTGAATAAACCCGACAGGATCAGACTGCATGCCGACAAGCAGCTGGCCTATTCCCCGTTTCGGGAGAGCAGCGTTGATTCTCTTTTAGCAGAAATTGGATCGGGCCTGCAGGATCCATATAATAGCTATCGCATAGAGCTCTTTTCGGACAGGGTAAATATCCGGGACCTGGTTCCCAATTACCACCGAAGCTCTTCTAAATCGGTGGACAAGAGCAGATCCCCGGGCCAGTTGAAACGAAAATCACCGCCACTGGTGCAGAACCTCTCTAAACCCTATTTAAGTAATTCGGCACTCTACAATACCAATATTGCCCTGTGGCACAGTCATGGCTGGTATTACGAGCCCAAATTAAACAGGTGGGAGTGGCAGCGCGCCAGGCTCTTTCAAACGGTCGAAGATATCTATCCGCTAGCCTATACCCTGCCATTTCTTGTCCCCATGCTTGAGAATGCGGGAGCCAATGTTTTTCTTCCCAGGGAACGCGACTGGCAGCTCAATGAGGTTGTTGTGGACAATAACGGAAGCACCGGAAGCAGTCTCTACCTTGCTCAGTTAGGTCTTAAGGAGAGTGAAGCAGGCAGCGGCTTTCGCCATGGGTCATCCACCCTATGCAGATGAGAATCCATTCAGGCAGGGTTCCTATGAAACCATGGAATCGGAACGGCAGGCAAATGCCTCCATTCAGTGGGTTCCAGAGATTCCCGAAGCAGGCGAATATGCCGTCTATATCTCCTATCATGCCTCTTCCGAAAACGTAACAGATGCCCTGTACAGGGTGCACCATCTGGGGGGAGTAACCGAGTTTAGCATCAACCAGCAGATGGGTGGGGCCACCTGGATTTACCTGGGGAAATTCAGCTTTGCCCGGGGGCTCAATATGGACCAGGGCAGGGTAGTTTTGATTAACGAGGGCAGCAAGCGAGGAAAAAAAATAACTGCCGATGCAGTTAAATTCGGAGGGGGAATGGGGAACATAGCCAGGAACGGATTTACCAGCATGCGTCCCCGCTACCAGGAAGGTGCCCGCTACTATCTCCAGTATGCAGGCATGCCCGATACCCTGGTATGGAAACTGAACGATTCAAATGATTATAACGATGATTATCAGAGCCGCGGCGAATGGGTAAATTACCTGATGGGAACTCCTTCAGGTCCCAAAGCCAATCGCAATGCCAAGGGGCTGGGTATCCCGGTGGATCTCTCTTTTGCCTTTCATACGGATGCAGGGATCACCGACAACGATACAGTAATCGGGACCCTGGGAATCTACAGCACGGCCTATGACAAGGGTCGCTTTCCGGAGGGATTATCAAAAATGGCTTCACGCGACCTTACGGATCTGGTCCAGTCGCAGATTGTTGAGGACCTGAGAGCCTCCTTTGATCCGGCATGGACCCGCCGGGGAATGTGGGATAAGGGATATAGTGAGGCATTCCGGCCCAATGTCCCCAGCATGCTGCTTGAGCTCTTTTCGCATCAGAACTTTCTCGATATGCGATTTGGACAGGAACCCATGTTCCGTTTTCATGTAAGCCGTTCCATCTATAAGGGGATGCTGAAATTCCTGGAGATTCAGTATGGGATCGAGTATATAGTACAGCCCCTGCCGGTGGATAACTTCAGGACAGGGATCGCTGAGGATGGAAGCATTGAACTGCATTGGAAAGCGGTAAGTGATCCCCTGGAGCCCACAGCCGAAGCTGAAAGTTACATGGTCTATACCCGTATCAACGGGGGCGGATTTGATAATGGAACAGCGGTAAGTACACCCTATTTTGTGCTGGAGCAGGTTCAGCCCGATAGCATTTACTCTTTTAAGGTAAGTGCTGTGAACGAAGGGGGCGAAAGTTTCCCTTCTGAAGTGCTTTCTGTATGCCATGCCAGTGAGTCTCTAGGAACAATCGCCATTATCAACGCTTTTGACCGGACCAGTGGTCCGGCCTGGTTCGACGATGAGCAACATGCCGGATTTATGAATATGGTGGACCAGGGAGTACCCTATCGGCGTGGACCTTCATACGGTAGGGGACCAGTTTGATTTTCGTAAGGATTCTCCCTGGCTGGATGATGATTCTCCGGGACATGGTGCCTCCTATGCCGATCTGGAGGCAAAAGTGATTCCGGGCAATAGTTTTGATTTTTCATATGTTCACGGACTCTCCATTCGTAATGCAGGATATTCCTTTGTTTCGCTTAGTGATGAGTCTCTTATGGACTATTCATTAGATCTTTCATCCTACTGCCTGTTGGATTATCTGGCAGGGGAGGAGCGCTCTACCTATATGCCGAAAAATGATTCGGTATGTTACTACCAGGTTTGGCCCGAGAACATGTTGAATGTGCTGGAGGCTTACTTACTGGGTGGAGGAAACCTGTTTATCAGCGGAGCGCATATTGCTTCCGACATGCACATCCACCAGCAGGATGAGCAGGTGGGCTCCCTGTTGAAATTCAAATGGAGAACCGGCAATGCCTCACGACTGGGTCAGTTTTACAGCATGGAAAGTGAATTTGCAGCCATGGATCAGCTCTTCCGTTTTAACACCGTGATCGATCCTGTTCTTTATACCGTGGAGGGAGCCGATGCCCTGGAACCCATAGATTCTACAGCCGTAACCCTGATGAGATATTCGGAGAACAATATGAGTGCCGGAGTGGCCTTCAGGGGTGATTATGGCATAGTAGCACTGGGCTTTCCATTTGAGAGCGTGGTGAACCAGGAGATGAGAGACACGATTATGATGCGGACAATAAACTATTTATTGAATAAGAAAGATGATGAATAAGATCAATTGTTTTATAAGTAATAACACACCCGGATTGTGGGATGAAACGCTGGAAGAATTAAGTGCCAGTGCTCTTGTTAACAGAGTGTATTTGCTTGGAAAAGAGCAGCCGGGAACAGTACCTGAAGGGTGTGGATTTATAAAGACCGATGGCAGGTTCAGTACCGATACTATTAAAAAGATTGCCGACCACTCCATCGGAGCTGCTTATGCCCTTGTGATCACCCGGGAAGTAAAGATTCATTTTGGTATGTTTGCCCTGGAACGCTTCCAGGAGCTTGCCTCCGGAACAGGAGCAACTATTTTATATTCCGATTTTTTTGACCGGATCGATGGGAAGCTGGCAGCTCATCCCGTCATTGATTACCAGATCGGAAGTCTGCGTGATGACTTTGAATTCGGTCCCCTGCTTTTCCTGGATAGCCAGGTGCTTATGCAGGCTGCAGGGGCCCTGAATGAATCACTTGAGTTTGCCGGTTTGTACCAGTTACGACTCAGGATGAGCCAGGCAGGATTGCCCATGAGGATCCCCGAATACCTCTATGTTGTTGAGCCTCTTGATACAAGGATTTCGGGGAAAAAGATATTCGACTATGTGGATCCAAAGAACAGAGCGGTGCAGGTGGAGATGGAGAAGGCGGCCACCACACACCTGAAGGAAATTGGTGCTTTCCTGGAGCCGGAGTTTGATCCCATCAGCTTTAGTGAAGATGAATTTCCTGTGGAAGCATCAGTTATTATCCCGGTGCTGAACCGGGAGAAGACCGTGGCCGATGCCATTGAATCGGTAATGCTTCAGGAAACAGATTTTGATTTTAACCTGATCCTGGTGGACAATCACTCCACCGACAGAACCACATCCATTGTCAGTGATCTGGCAAAGAAATATCCCAGGCTGATCCATGTGATCCCGGAGCGACACGACCTGGGAATCGGAGGCTGCTGGAACGTGGGGATACACCACCCGCTTTGCGGCAAATTTGCTGTACAGCTGGATAGCGATGATCTTTACATCGACAAGGATACACTGAAACATATGGTATCGGCTTTTTATGAACAACAGTGTGCTATGGTGGTGGGCTCCTACCAGATGTGCAATTTCAAACTGGAAGAGATACCCCCGGGTCTTGTGGATCATAAGGAGTGGACCCCCGAAAACGGGAGGAACAATGCATTGCGCATCAACGGACTTGGAGCACCCAGGGCCTTTTACACCCCGGTGTTAAGGGAGATCAATGTACCCAATGTGAGCTATGGTGAGGATTATGGAGTGGGACTGGCCATCAGCAGGCACTACCAGATCGGCAGGATATACAAGCCTGTTTATCTCTGCCGCCGCTGGGAGGAAAATTCAGATGCCTCACTCTCGGTTGAGGCGCAGAACAAGCACAATACCTACAAGGACCGGCTGCGGACCTTTGAAATAAATGCAAGGATCAAACTGAATCGGGAGCAGGGATGAGCATGCAGGAAAAAGCAGATGCACTGTTTAAGGATCAGCTCACAAGCTGGCCCCTGCTGGGAGCCAACTGGGGAAAACTTGGAGAGGCGAAGATTAAGCAGATTGATTTTGACGGTTTTTCCATCAAGGTACAGTGCAATCCCAAACGGATTGTCTCATCGGCAGCAAAGGTGGACAAAGTTTCCATCGAAAACAGAGCCTGCTTTCTCTGTACCGAGCATCGTCCGCCTGAAGAGAAGAATGTCTGGTTCGGTGACCATTATGAGATCCTTTGCAATCCCTTTCCCCATATTCAGAGCGCATTTTACCATTGCAAAAGCCGACCATACCCCCCAGGTGATTGAAGCAGAGTTCGGGAACTTCCTGGAGCTAAGCAGGGCACTGCCCGATCTGGCTCTCTTCTATAATGCACCCAACTGCGGGGCCTCTGCACCCGATCATATGCATTTCCAGGCCGGCAATAAGGGCTTTATGCCCATTGAAGATCAGCTTGAAATATTAAAGGCAAAGTTTGGACAGGTGCTTTCAAGAGGATCCGGACCTACATGTAATTGCCGTGGATGACGGATTGCGCAGGTTTTATGTTCTGGAGTCGGATTCAAAGGAGCAACTGGAGGAGTTTGCAGCCATGGCCTTTCAGATTATCAGGGAGATCCAGGACGGGCGCAGAGCCCATGATCAATATGCTCTCCTATTACGAGCAGGGATGGCAGGTATTGCTCTTTCCGCGGGACAAGCACCGGCCCTGGCAATATTTTGAAGAGGGAGAGAAAAATATCCTGCTTAAGTCCGGCATCCGTTGATATGGGCGGCGCCCTGATCACTCCCCTGGAGAAGGATTTTCATAAGATCACCAGGGAAGATATCGCGGATATCTTTTCCCAGGTCACATTTTCTGAGGAGAATTTTGTCCGGATGAATGAACATTTAAAACATAAAATGGAAATATGATCGATAAAAGTGCACCCGAGATAGAAGTGGGAATCATGAAAGCGGAAAAGATCCGCTTCAGGCTGGATGGAAACTTCCGGATCGACGGAATGGATCAGATTCTGACTGGAGATGCAGAAGCGGAGCTGGTCAATGGCAGCATTTCGATCAGGTACAATAAAAGCCAGATAAGCTCGGTTGAACCACTGTTCCTGGCACCCCTTGACCAGGAAGCCGGACGCTTCAGATTGCAGGATGTGGTCATAGGTATCGGCTTCCACTGGGAGCAAAAAGAGGAAGAGGAGTTCCAGGGTGCACTGAAGCTGATGATCGACCATGGAGAAATCCAGGTGGTTAATGTAATCCCGGTGGAGGATTACCTGATCTCTGTGATTTCATCAGAAATGCGCGGCGATAGTTCACCTGATCTGCTAAAGGCCCATACCATTATATCCAGGAGCTGGCTTCTGGCCCAGATACAAAAACAGGATCAGCTTGCCGGGTCCGGCAATAGCTATGAACTGGAGCACCGTACAGAGGAGGAATATGTCCGCTGGTACGACCGGGAGGATCATGAGCTCTTCCATGTTTGCGCCGATGACCACTGTCAGCGCTACCAGGGCACCACCCGTTCCCACAACCCCGAAGTGGTAAAGGCGGTAAATGAAACGGCCGGAGAGGTACTGGAATATAATGGCAGCATTTGTGATGCACGCTTTTCCAAGTGTTGTGGAGGAGTGGTGGAGGAGTTCCAGCACAACTGGGAACCGGTGATTCATCCCTATCTGAAAAGGGTGGAAGATCATCCGGATGCAGACAATCGTCATTTTCCCGATCTGAAGGTGGAAGAGAATGCAGTGGAATTCATAAAGGACTCGCCGGAGGCTTTCTGCAACACAAACGATGCAGCTTTACTGCGACAGGTATTGAATGATTATGACCAGAGCTCCAGTGATTTTTTCCGCTGGGAGAAGCGTTATAGTCAGCAAGAGATTGCCTCCCTGATCAAGGAGAAGTCAGGAAGAGATTTTGGTCAGATCCTGGATCTGATTCCTGTGGAACGGGGCGAATCGGGTCGCCTGGTTAAGATTAAAGATCATAGGTTCAAAGCAAAGCCTGATTGTGGGAAAGGAGTTGGAGATCAGGCGCTGGCTCAGTAGCTCCCATCTCTATAGTTCGGCTTTTATTGTTCAGAAAGAGCAGGTGAACAATGGTGTTCCGGGATCTTTCCTCTTAAGGGGAGCCGGCTGGGGACATGGAGTTGGACTCTGCCAGATAGGTGCAGCTGTGATGGCCAGCAAGGGCTACTCCCATACAGAGATATTAAAGCACTACTTTATTGATGCCACCATAGAAAAACGATATGAGTAAAGCAGACTCCGTTTCCACGAGGAAAGAAAAGAAGTTCCGGCCCATGGACCTGGGTGCCTACTCTCTATTTTGCTGAGGGCATTCCTTATGTTATGGTGATGACCCTGTCGGTTATCTTTTACAAGCGCATGGGCATTTCGAATACAGATATTGCCCTCTATACCAGCTGGCTCTATCTGCCCTGGGTAATCAAGCCCCTGTGGGGTCCTGTGGTGGACATCCTTCGAACCAAGCGCTTCTGGATCCTGATCATGCAGCTTTGTATCGGTGCGGGACTGGCAGGGGTGGCTTTTACCATCCCGGTGGACCGCTTCTTCCAGTTTACCCTGGCATTTTTCTGGCTGCTGGCCTTTAGTTCTGCCACCCACGATATTGCGGCCGACGGCTTCTATATGCTGGGACTCTCCAAAGGTGATCAGGCCTTCTTCGTGGGGATCCGCAGCTACCTTCTATCGTCTGGCCATGCTCACCGGCCAGGGCTTGCTGGTAATCCTGGCGGGAAGTCTGGAAGCAAAGACAGGGCTGCCTCCGGTGGAGGTAAATGTGCTGGCAGTGGAGGAAGCAACTTCAGCAGCTTTTAACCCGGAAGAGCTAAGTTTTGAAGCTGAAGGAGGGGAGACTTACTTTATCAGCCCGGAAGAGATCCGTATTGGCACGGCCAATATTACTGAAGCTGAGGCAGGCAGCCTGCTTGCTGAAGTGGATAAGTGGAACAGTTCCCATGGATTTTACCCCGCAGAAGAAGGAGCTGGTCAAGTTGCTGGCGGAGATGCAGCCGCCTCTAAGCTTACAGGCAATTTGGCTTATACCTGGTTCCGGCTGAGCACGAAACCTGAGGAAGGGGAGAATATTGTACTGAATTTCAGCTTCGATAAGGGGGATAAAAGTATTGCCCTGGCCCGATCATACCGATTTCGAATTTAATGAAGGGAACTGGGATGTACCGGCATTTGCTGTTTTCAAGCTGGATCCCAAGCTTGAAAAGGCTACTTCAGCCTCCTTTACCGGACTCAGTGGAAATATCCGTTTTGCATGGACCATGGTATTTATTGTTGTGGCCCTCCTGTTTGCAGGCTTCCATATTTACCACCGCTTTGCCCTGCCTCGTCCGGCCTCGGACGTAAGCAACCGTTCCGGTGAGGGTGGATTTATGAAGGAGTTCCTGGCCACCTTTGCGGATTTTTTCAGGAAGAAGAATATTGGTGTGATTATCCTGTTCCTGCTGGTTTACCGCCTGGGCGAATCCCAGCTGGTTAAGCTGGCCTCTCCCTTCCTGCTGGATTCCAGGGAGGCCAACGGGATGGGACTTACCACGGGCGACCTGGGACTTATCTACGGAACCATTGGAATCATTGCACTTTCCATCGGCGGGATTTTAGGTGGGATCGCTGCATCGCGCCGGGGACTGAAATACTGGCTCTGGTGGATGGTGATAGCCATGAACCTGCCCAACCTGGTCTATGTTTTCCTTTCCTATGTCATGCCTTCTTCCCTCTGGGTGGTTGCCGCATCGGTGGCAGTCGAACAGTTCGGATACGGCTTTGGCTTTACGGCCTACATGCTCTATATGATCTATGTGTCGGAAGGAAAGCACAAAACGGCCCATTTTGCGCTGACCACTGGCTTTATGGCCCTGGGAATGATGATCCCGGGGATGGTTTCGGGCTGGTTACAGGAGCTGATTGGCTACCAGCACTTCTTTATCTGGGTGATGATCTGTACCATTCCCAGCTTCATTCTGATCCCCTTCCTGAAGATCGATCCCAAGTTCGGGAAGAAGGAAAACAAATAAAGTAAAGCAATCTAGCTTAGATCTACACTTAGAAGTGGAGATAAATCCCTAATGATGTAAACATAAAAGTTTACACAAAAATTATTAATGTAAATATATAACTTTACAAAAGATTTGTTTATGTAAATGTATTAATTTACATTAGTGTTGAATATAATTGTATTGATATGCGGGACCAAAGCAAATTAGTATTAGAGCAGCTCGATAGAAAGCTACTGCCCTTAGTTGAAGCTGGGAAAATAGAAATTCCAGACAAGGGGTGGATATATGTCCTTCGAAACACATTAAACATGACCCTGGAGCAATTGGGCCGAAAACTCAAGATGACCAGGCAGGGTGTTAAACGAATAGAGAATAGTGAAGCGTCTGGCACAATAACTATAAATCTCCTCAGGGAAGTGGGGCAGGCTATGGATATGAGATTGGTGTATGGGTTTGTTCCAAACCACGGATCAATATCAGCACTAATCGACAGTAAGTCCTATGAACTGGCGAAGAGAATAGTTCAAAGAACAGATCAAACCATGTTACTTGAAGATCAAGCTACCAGCAAAGAAAACTTGAATATGGCAGTGGAAGAACTGGCAACTCGAATCAGGCAGGAACTGAGAAGATCTATATGGGATTAGAAAACGATGATATCTTTGCTCATACTCCTTTGGATGATAATGAAAAAGTGGGCCTTAAAAGTATTTCTGTAAGCACCAGGGCGGAACTTGATCAACTCGAACAGCTAAATATTGAAAAAGCAATTGAATGGACCATTCATCGTCAATTTGATATAGACCGTATATTATCCAAAAAATTTTTAAAGAAACTACACCTGCGAATGTTGGGGGATGTTTGGGACTGGGCTGGAACATTCAGGAGATCAAATAAAAATCTGGGGGTCGATTGGACCCTGATAGAAACGGATCTTAGGATGCTCCTTGATGATACACGATATTGGATTGGGAACAAGACCTACAATCCGGATGAAATAGCCATTCGGTTTAAGCATAGATTGGTTAAAATTCATTGCTTTCCAAATGGAAATGGAAGGCATTCCCGCCTGATGGCAGATATCCTGATTGAAAAGGGATTTAACAGGCGGATTTTTACATGGAGCCGGTCTAATTTAACGAATCCGGATGAAACCAGGAGAAGATACATACAGGCTATAATACAGGCAGATCAAGGTGATCTGAGCCAACTATTGAAATTTGCCCGCAGTTAAAGGTTTTCATCCTCCAGGATATGATCTTTAAGCGAGAAGAATTATCAAGCTTGTCGACCTAATATCATTATCTATCATAACCATTGGAACATCGATGGGTCCGTGTTATGTAAGTTTGTCCGGTTATTAAGTCAATGGATGCCTCAATACATTCATCTTCATTATCTATGTATCGGGCAAATGATTTTAAAGTTAAAGTCCCTATGTCATGGCTCAGTACAACTCGATAAAAGCAAAGCGTATCAACATTCGCTTCAGTAATTAATGTTTTAAGCGCCTCTTCAGGTGAAGAAAATTTCAGTGGTCCGGTCTTTGGAATCTCATCTATCCGGGATTCAAATCCTCTGTTATCCAAAGCAGCAGCAATTTCTTTCTTGGTTAAATAAGTATCCACAGGCAATCCAATCTCAGGAAAACTGTTGGTGCCCTCATGGATTCTAATTATGAATTTGTCTGCATTATAGCCGACTGCCCAGTCTTTCTGCATTCTGTATCCGATCACAAAAAAATCCCCTCCAACTGATGAAGAAACTGAGGATTCGAGTATTTCAAAGTGCGCATTGAAATACGGTTCTGTTAAGGTAGTTCGTTCGATAAGTAGATCTCTCCAAATGGAGGTGTATGTTGAACACATAGAGGTCGTGCAAATCGGCTGCCTCCACCTTTCATAGTAATCTTCATAATTATATCCTTCTGGCATTTCGCATGTAACTGGTCGTGGGTGATCAGGTGGTTCGGGATCATAACACGAGGGCAGACATATAAAGATGCTTACCGAGACCAAGAGGAGGGTATATTTAAATGAGGAGTGTTTCATGATAGGGTTCAGAGAAGCAATTCTCTACACTTTATTAATACATTGTTTCCAAGTTGTTTTTATCACAAAAACTGATCCAAAATAATTGTATGCAGAAGTTATTGGGAGGATAATTGACGTTTGCTTAGAGGTCGTTTATCATTTTCTGGTACGTATTTCAAAGCCTGTATTTCAGCGAAACAACCATACCGAGCGTGTTGTACCCGTATTGCCATCCATTCTCTGTATCAAACCCGAAATTATCCCTCAGACCAATATCCAATATGATCCTGCTTCCGATGGGTTTCATGACTCCGCATCCAAAAGATAATCCAAAATCATACTTACTTACGTTTTCATTGTCATCGCGGATTTCCTCATCATTATCTCCGGAAAACGTAATCAATCGTTCGCTGCTCAAAAGAAATCCAAAAAAAACACCACCGCTAACATAGAATCTCGTTGCCCCTTTTGAAGACAGTGAAACCAATAATGGTGTAAGCAAATAATCATTGTAGGTCGTAGCATCTTTTACCCCGCCACCGATAGGATAACTCCGGTATCCCCTCCGTTCATAATACAAGCCAGTTTTTACAGACAGAGCCGGAGAAAGGATATATTCAAGATTAATACCCGGAGATAGTCCGTAAAGTGGATCGAAATGATTTTTATATCCCCAGGGTGTACTTCTCGTAGCAGCCACATCTACACCAAGGATAAGTTTTGAATCCTGTCCAAATACTGTGAAAAATAAAAATGAACATGCAAGCAATGCAAAAATTCTTTTCATCCCTTGGAGCACTTTAATTGTTGGTGGTTTGAAGTTAATGTTAATTCAAGCCATGAGTCATGTTGATCTATAGTTATTTACGAACACATAGAACATTAAGTTTCGTAATATACAGACGGTCTCATTCATTGGAGAATGATAAGAAAGAGACCTTTAACTGTACATTCAAGTTAAAGACTTTCATCCTCCAGGATAATCTCTGCGGCCATATGAACGGCACTTTTTACCACTTCACTGCAGTGTTCGGTGGCACCCGCATTCTGGAATTCCTGCAGTTCGGCGGGATCAGTGAGGCGAAAGCAACGCCCGAATTTCACTTCCTGGACCTCGCTGCACAGGGTGGTTCCAAACTCCTTCTCAAACTGCTCACAAAAATGGCCCGTAGGTATCAGTGATGCCTGGTAGGCATCCCAGTTATCCAGGTGCTGGATATCCCGGCCATATATAAGCCCCATGGCCATCAGGGGACCGGTAACGGCTCCACAGGTCCCTCCCCGCTCCGCAATACCCGGCATGGGTGTCAGTGCTTTGATAAGCTGATCTCCATCGAGCCCAAATTGTTCCTTCAGAGCGATAAAACTGCTCTGGGCGCAGTGATGGGACAGTTGCATATATTGATCCACCTTTTGATCCAGCATCTTCATTACCAGATCGCGTGGCATCTGGCGGTTCTTGGCCAGTTCTTCACTGAAGCTGGACTCGTTCCGGGGCGTAGAAGGGGGTGCATCTCCGGGAGGGTTCTCCCTGCCTGTACATGCTCCGAGGGTGGCAGCTGCAAGGCCGGCCAGGGCAGTGCGATTCAGGAAATCACGACGTTTCAAACTCTTTTTCATATACCAAAGTTAGGAAATTCATGGGACTGAAGTAGCATGTTTTTTGTATCTTGTGTGGCGTGTTTATTGGAGGAGAATCATGAGATACAGAAGCTTTATTATATTGATAGCCGGGCTCTTACTTTTGCCCGGTCATGGCTGTAAACAGCAGAAAGGAACCGATGCTGAGCGGGCCGAAGAGATGATTTCGGCAAAAACACTGGGACTTGCCTACCTTGAAGAAAACAAATTGGAGGAGGCGGAAGCCGAGTTTCTGAAGATCATTGACCTGGATGCCGACGAAGTGATGAGTTATGCCAACCTGGGTATCGTCTACCTCCGTATGGGATCCTTTGAGAAGGCAGAGGAGTGGCTTCAGAAAGCCATACGGATGGAGCCCGAAGATCCCGATGTCAGGCTGATCCTTGCCAAGGTTTATGAGATGAGCGGTTCCTCCGACAGGGCAATTGAGGAGCTTGAAAAGATCATGGAATTCTCACCCGGGCATGTAAAATCGCTATTTAATCTCACCGAACTATATGCCTCCATGCCCGGCGAGGAGGCGCTTGATAAACGCCTGGTCTATACCCGGCGAGCTGGCTGAAAAAGTACCCGGGAACATTGTTCCTCGCCTGAACCTGCTTGAGATTCTGATTGCAGAGGGAGAATCGGATCAGGCACTGGCTAAGCTGGAGGAGGTACAACAGGTGTTTCCTGAGTTTCCCAATGGAGGCAGTTGAATACTACGACCAGGCACTTGCTGCTTTGCGAAAGCAGGATATGGAGAAGGCTTCAGTCTCCTTCATGATTTTCCATAACTATATGAAGGTAACCACCCCCTACCAGGCCGGAATGATGGACCTGAAAGGACCAGGGGGTGCCCTGGTGGGTTCTCCGGTCATTACCTTTGATCAGACCCAGATGGGTTTTCAGGCAGCGGATTGGGAAGAGATGCTGGCAGCCATTAAGTTTACCGATATTACAGCCACAGCGGGACTTGATTTTCTATTGAACGGAACGAATCCAGGCACAGGGGAAATGCAGGGCTCTGCCCACCTCACAGCCTGTGATTATAACGGGGATGGAGATGTGGATCTCTATGCGGGCCGGTACGATCCTGCCACTGGTGCCTATCAGCACTTTCTCCTAAAGAATGAATGGGGATCTTACCTGGATGTCTCGGCAGAATCCGGGATCAATCACCAGGGTGCGGAGACTGCCGTACGCTTTGCAGATTATGATAATGATGGTTTTCTGGATATCTATGTAGTTAAGGAAGGAGCCAATATCTTATACAGGAGTTCGGGCGAAGAGACCTTCACAGATGTTACCGGCCAGTCAGGGGCAGGGGATGAGGCCATGGGTACCGGGTCGCTCTTTTTTGATTATGATCATGATGGTGATCTGGATATTTTTGTCAGCAGGACTGGAAGCTAATCTGCTCTACAGGAACAATATGGATGGTACCTTCCTGGAGCAGGGAGCAAAGTCGGGTCTTGCCGGTGGAGATGAGCAGACAAGAGATGCCGCCTTTGGTGATTTTGACGAGGATGGGGATATCGACCTCTTAGTCGTCAATCACGACGGTACAAATCACCTCTACTCTAACCAGAGGCAGGGGATTTTCAAGGATATTACACAAGAGTCCGGAATCCCGGCGATAAAGGCAGGCTCTGCCGTAAGCGTGGGGGATTATAACAATGATGGATTTCTGGATCTCTTCCTGGCTTCTTCGGAAGCAGGGGCCTCGGCCTTGTGTCTGAACCGTGGAGACGGGACATTCAGCAAGGATTTGACTTCAGAGGAGGTAAGCAAGAGCCTGAAGAATGTCCGTGTGTCTGATGCCGAGCTATTTGATTTTGATAACGATGGTTATCTCGACCTGCTTGTTGTGGGCGAATCCACCCAGAGTGATGAAAAGGGAGTAATTCTGTATCACAGCGATGGAAACGGGAAACTATGGCTCTCTCCGGGCATATTGCCTGAGGATCTGCTCACCGGAAGTCAGATTACCACCTTTGACTATAACAATGACGGGGACCTGGACCTGGGTATTACAGGAATTGATGGAAGCATTCGCCTCTTCCGCAATGATGGCGGAAACAACAACCACTTTATCAAGATGAAACTGGTTGGCTTACGCGCCGGCAGTGCCAAGAATAACTATTATGGAATCGGAGCCAAGGTGGAGGTCCGGGCCGGAAGCCTTTATCAATCCCAGGTGGTTACGGGGCCAGATATCCATTTTGGTCTTGGATTGCGGGAAAAGGCTGAAGTGATCCGGATCCTTTGGACCAATGGAGTTCCCCAGAATATGTTTTTTCCTGCCACCAACCAGGACCTGATTGAGGAGCAGCAGCTGAAAGGATCCTGCCCCTTCCTCTATACCTGGAACGGGGAGGAGTATGCCTTTGTGAAGGATATCATGTGGAAGAGTGCCCTGGGGATGCCCCTGGGTATTATGGGTGAAAACAGTACATATGCTCCTTCAGATGCATCGGTGGACTATATCAAGATCCCGGGTGAGCAGCTGAAGATGAAGGACAATACCTATACCCTGCGAATAACAGGCGAGCTGTGGGAGACCCTTTATATGGATAAGATCGGACTGGTGGTTCTGGACCATCCCGAAAAGGTGGACCTCTATGTGGATGAACGCATGGGACCCCCATCCCTCAAGGGATACAAGCTCTACCAGGTGGAAGAGAAACACATGCCTGTTTCTGTAACAGACCAGTTTGGAACTGACCTCCTGCCTGTGGTAGCAGAAAGGGACAACCGGTATACGCCCTATCTGAAGCAGGGAAAATACCAGGGCCTTACCGAGATGTCGGAAATCACCATCGATCCCGGCCAAATAAATCCGGAGGAAAAACTCTTCCTCTACCTCTATGGCTGGATCTTTCCTACGGATGCCAGTATCAATGCATCCATATCCCAGTCGGATGAGATAAAAATGTTGGCTCCTGTGATTGAAGCACTGAATGAAGAGGGAAGATGGGAGGTCATCGAGGATAAGCTGGGCTTCCCCATGGGCAAGGACAAGATGCTGGTAGCTGACCTGAGTGGAAAGATCTCCCTTAAGGATCCGCGCATCCGTATCCGGACCAATATGCAGGTCCACTGGGATCAGATATTCTTTTCACAGGGAGATCCCGATATGCCGGTCCGGGCACTTACCCTGGAACCAAGTGCTGCAGATCTGCACTACCGTGGATTCTCCAAGCCTTTCCGTAAGGGTGGCCGCTATGGTCCGCACTGGTTCGATTACAGCACGGTAAGCACCGATCCCATCTGGCGTGATCTGACAGGGAAATATACACGTTTTGGCGATGTGCTTCCCCTCCTGCTGGAGCCCGATGATATGTATGTGATTAAAAATGCCGGCGATGAAACCACCATTGAATTCGATGCCTCATCCTTGCCCGAACTTCCCGAGGGCTGGACCAGGGACTTCCTGGTACACAGCGTGGGCTGGGTTAAGGATGGCGATCTGAATACGGCACACGGACAGACGGTGGAACCCCTGCCATTTCATGGCATGAGCTCTTATCCCTATGGTGAAGAGGAAAGCTATCCATCAGACCCGGAACACAAAGCTTATATGGAGAAGTACAATACCAGGTACGTTGGAACAGAGGCTTTTACCCGGGCCTTAATTGGTAAAAAAGAGTAGCAGGTAGAGTTACCACCTTCAGGACCAATGCAAAAGACAGACGGAGCCACATGGCGAATCCCGGTGGTGGCTTTGCTCATTGCGGGCTGAAACCGGGTACTAATCGTCATTAGATGCTTAACACTGGTCATTAATATTGCATTCAAAAAATCTGAAATTTTCGCAGCTTAATCTTGTCTGGGGATCAAAACTTCTTGATATATTTACATAAAGGTATAAAGATTTGTAACCGACACATCCCACTTGATATTCACAGACTTATAAATAAGCGATTATGGTTTAGTTTATTTAAGGTGAAAATGTTCTTATTTAAAACATTATGGAGCTGTATACATTAGAAATATTGAAAAATACTTAATTATTTGCGACATGGATAAATTGAATAGAAGGAATTTTGTAAAGAACACAGCTTCCCTGGCTGCAGGGATAACTATCGTTCCAAGTACAGTACTGGGAAAATCATTTGGGCATATCGCCCCAAGTGATAAACTGAACATTGCCGGAGTAGGTATTGGCGGAATGGGCAGAAATAATCTTCGTCACATGAACTCGGAGAATATTGTTGCTCTCTGCGACGTAGATTGGGACTATGCTGATAAAACGTTCAATGATTATCCAGATGCAAAAAAGTATAAAGACTGGAGAATAATGTTCGATGAAATTGGAAAAACCATCGATGCCGTACTGATTGCCACTCCGGACCATTCGCATGCAGGAATTACAGCACATGCTATGACACTTGGCAAACATGTATATACTCAGAAGCCATTGACTCATTCTGTATATGAGTCGAGGTTATTAACTAAACTGGCAGAAAAGTACCAGGTTGCGACCCAAATGGGGAATCAGGGAAACTCAGGGGACGACATACGCAGAGTCTGTGAGTGGATTTGGGCAGGGACCATTGGAGAAGTTAAAGAAGTACATGCCTGGACCGATCGACCCATATGGCCACAAGGCCTGCAAAGACCCACCGAGTTGATGAAGACTCCAAAAACATTGGATTGGGATTTGTTTTTAGGTTCTGCTGCCGAAAGACCTTATAATTCGGTATATACTCCCTGGAATTGGCGTGGCTGGTGGGATTTCGGAACCGGGGCTTTAGGCGATATGGCATGTCATGTGCTGGACCCCGTTTTTTGGGCACTCAAGCTGAAATATCCATCTAACATTGAGGCTTCTTCAACATTACTAAATACTGAAAGTGCTCCTCATGCCGAAGTCGTGGAATATACTTTCCCTGCGCGGGAAAACCTGCCTTTGGTGGGGATGCCTGAAGTTAAAGTAGTCTGGTATGATGGAGGTATGCTCCCTCCCCGGCCTGAAGGACTTCCGGAAGGAGAAATATTGGGCAGTAAAGATAGCGGTGGGGGATTACTTTTCGTAGGTACAAAAGGGACTATTATGACTGGCTATTATGGAATGGATCCAACCTTATTGCCCTATTCGAAGATGGACGATTTTAAAGAACCAAGTCCGCGAATTCCGCGAATTCCGGGGGCTGATGAAGGGCCATGGGAAGGCGCACACGAAAGGGATTGGATCCGTGCATGTAAAGAATCTGCTGACAACAGGAAAGAGGCAAGTGCAAATTTCCAATATTCAGGCCCTTTTAACGAAATGGTAGTGCTGGGGGTATTGGCTGTGCGTTTGCAGGATCTTAGACGCTCGCTTTTATGGGATGGAGAAAATATGCGTTTCACCAATATCTCCGATTCTGATGTCATTAAGGTTGTAACCAGTGATAAATTCAGTGTTATTGATGGCGATCCCAAATTTGACCGTGAATACGCAGAATTTAATGCAAAACAGATCTCAGAAGAGATGATAAATCATACCTACCGTGATGGCTGGTCATTACCAGATATGCCTCAAGGATAATATTTGTCACCATGAAATCAATTCATTCAATTTTCAACATTTTTGTAATTGCTTTACTATTTTCTGCAAATACCTTTGGTCAGCAGGGCAATTCAGAGCCAGGCGGATGGCTTTTGGGTGTTCAGTCCTACACTTTTCATAAATTCACCTTTCAGGAAGCTATCGATAAAGTACAGCAATTGGGTTTACACTATGTTGAGGTTTACTACGGACAAACCCTGGGTAAAGACATTGAGGGTACCATGGATTTCCGAATGGACGAAGCCACTCAAGAAAAAGTACTGGCTTATGCAGCATCGAAAGGAGTTAAAATTGTTGCCAGCGGAGTTGTGATCTGCGAAGACGAAGCCGAGTGGAAACAACTATTCGAATTTGCCCATGCCATGGGAATTAGGATCATAACTTGCGAACCCGCCTATACTCACCTGGAGTACATTGACCAATTGGCACAACAATACAATATTGATGTAGCCATCCACAATCACCCTAAACCTTCAGATTATTGGGAACCTGAATTGTTTCTGAATGCTGTAAACGGACTTAGCAGCAGGATTGGTGCATGTGCTGATGTGGGTCACTGGAAAAGGATGGGCATCGACCCTATTGAGGCACTTAAAAAATATGAGGGCAGGTTGAAAACTTTACATATTAAAGATGTAAAAGAGAAAGAGGATGGTGAAGCAGAACAGCATGATGTCATTTGGGGAACTGGTGTCTGTGACGTTGAAGGAATACTTTTAGAATTAAAACGGCAGAACTTCTCAGGATTGTTCTCAATCGAATATGAGTACAATTGGGAAAATTCTGTGCCGGATATCAAGAAGTGTATTCAATTTTTCAATCAGAAGGTTGCATTACTGTGATAAGCCTGTTACAGCTTCCGGGTTGTTAATCCTTCAATGGGCTCTCAATGGAGAAGACCTGGACGGAATCCCTGTTGATTCCGGCAATTATGAGTGGTGAAGCACCTTTCAGATAAAGGAGTGACTCGACCATTCCATTAAGTACCAATCCGCTTTGTGAGGGAGTAATTATATCACTTATCGCCTGGCCATTTTTACTCATTAGAAGTAATCCCTTGTTTGCATCATAATAGCCTGTACCGATATCATAGGTATGATCATTTCCTGCTAAGATCACATCCGGGTATCTGTCATTGTTAAAATCATGTACGATCGTCTTCTTTATTGGCGATACCTGGGCGGATCTGGGTAATTTTTCCCACTCGAAAAGATCTGCGTTGTTCCATAAAATATAGCTGGAGGTCGTATTGGTATAAAAAATATGATCAACCCTGTTCATGGTTGCAGTATCAAGCATTTTTTCAACAGAAATATAGCTAAATGATGTATAATCCTTGAACATCTTTGAAAAGAAGGAAGATTGTCCCATCAGTTCATCCAGATAGTTGATTGGATATTCCTTCATTACATCATTTTGATCTTTCCAGTATCCGGTTGATATTGGATCCAATGTACCATTCAGATCAAGATCCAAAGCGTAAATTCTTAATGGGTACTGATCGCTGACAGTAAAACGATGATTTTCCCCAAGGTTTCCAAGGATATAGTCATCATCGCCATCCTGATCAAAATCTGAGGCCGTGATCGAATACCATATACCATGCATGGATTCAATTTCAGGCAATTTAATACTTCGAAATTCCTGCCCCTCCATATTCTTTAGAACAGCAATGGAGTTCCACTCCCGGGCGATCAAAAGGTCTTCCCACCCGTCACCATCATGGTCACTCCAAACAGCATCAGTCACCATTCCAATATTGAAACTCATTTTTTTCTCTGGATTAAATTCACCTTCATCGTTGATAAGTATCCAGGAATCGTCTGCAAATGGGAACATGCCCTTTTTTATTCTTGCACCAATGAATATGTCCATGTCACCATCATGGTCAAAATCAAATGGTCTTATTACGGAAGCAGGGAAGGGGGGGAGGGGTAGCTCTTGTTTCGAAAATGAACCGTTGATGTTGGTATACAGGTAGTGGACATATTTCTCGACTTGGTTCTCATAGCCACCAGCCAGCCCAATGACATCATTGTCCCCATCCATATCCACATCTATAATGGCAAAGTCCGATTCGGAAAATTCTTTGAAATTGGTTAAGCCGTCAATTTCTGTCTCTAGAAAGCGAGCCCCATGCCTGAGAAAAACTCTGGTAGGCAATATGTTTGTTGCACCTATGATGATATCTTCTGCACCATCATTATTCAGATCACCAATCTGCAAACAAGGCCCAATTTGCGAAAATTTGTGAGGAATTATATTTTGAGAAAAATAGTAATCTATAAAATCATCCTGCTGGTGGTCATAACAAACCAAGTTGTCGATTTTGGAAAAAAGCAGATCAGGTTCTTCCGGATATTTTGAATCAGCTAAAGGCGGTATTGAGTTTTTTTCATCGAGTTCCACAAGCTGATTGACCTCAATAGTTTTAATAATCGAAATATTCCCACTTGAGGGCCAGGTAACTTTGATGGAATCTATGATACTATTTCCATTGAGACCAAAATGAATGATGGGATCAACAGATGAGATATATCCTCTGGATAAAAAATGCTCCTGGAATTGATATTCACCTCCACTCCATAATTCAACTTTTGCACCGAAAGCAAAAGAGTTGTCCTGCTTACCCTTCAATCTTATTCTAATGAAATTACTGTTTCCCTTTGAATTTTCAATGGTTTTGTTTTTGTAGATGAAGGCTTCGTCATTCAGATTATTTGTCACATAGTCGAGGTCTCCATCATTGTCCAGGTCTGCAAACGCTGCCCCATAGGAGTAGGAGGGGATTTCATCAAACCATTCGCCTCCGCTCTTTTTCACAAATTTAAAATCCCCCACATTTTCATATGCGTGGTTTAGAGCTTTAACGGCTGGAGCCTTATCAATAACATGTCTTTCATTGGCCAACTGACCGAATACTTCAACTTTATATCGCGTCCAATCCTTATCTGTCATATCAACCGGATAACCATTGGCAATCAGCAGGTCTTTATCTCCATCATTGTCGAAATCAGCGAATAGAGGAGACCAGCTCCATTCGGTATTGTAAATGCCCATCATCTGACCGACTTCACTGTAGGGGATCATCTCACCATGCGCAAAACCATTGTGAAGATGTAGCATATTTCTTAAAAATTGATGCTCATATCCATATTTGGCATCGTTGATAAAATATATATATCCAAATCCATTAATGGTTTGCTTCTTCTTATGGTAATACTCAGGCATCATGTCGAGGGTGAACATGTCCGGATTCCCGTCATTATTGATATCTGCCATATCATTGCCCATGGACGATTTGGTTTGATAGGACATGTAGGTATCAATTTCATTTTTAAAGGTCCCATCACCCTGATTGATATATAGTAAATCGTTTGATACATAATCGTTGGACACATAAATATCCGGGTATCCATCCTTATTGACATCACCCAATGCCAATCCCAATCCAAAGCCTTCATAGACGATTCCGGATTCAATGCTTACATTGCTGAAAGTGCCGTCGCCATTGTTTCTATAAAGGGCATCATTATTTTTTGCGCTTCCATCTGTGATTTTGGGCCTGTAGCTGGCAGATAACCTGTCATTCACAAAGTTATTTAACAGGTAAAGATCCAGATCTCCATCCCTGTCATAATCAAAAAATGCGGCGTGAACGGAATAACTATCATCAGCTATTCCATAAGTTTCAGCCCTATCTACGAAAGAAAGCTGTCCATCACCCTGTAAACCCTGATTGATGTAGAACCTGTTTTTGTTTCTTTCTGATTCTTCATAGGCCGTACAAGTAAAATAGATATCCTTCCATCCGTCGTTGTTGATATCGACAAATGTGACCCCACTATACCATTGTCCATCGTCCAGCCCTTCAAAGCTTGAAGTGATGTCCGAAAATTCAAATCCCCCTTTATTCAGGTATGCTCTGGGAGTCACCTGATTTGCAGTAAATATGAGATCCTGGAGGCCATCGTTATTAAGGTCTATGATTCCTACTCCAGCGCCATTGTATATATATTCAAAGTTCATGACATGCAAACTATCAGTCTCAAGAACTGCGTTCACAAACTTGACTCCGGTATGATTAGAATCCAATAGCTCGAACCTGGGTTTTTCGGAGCACGAGAATGAAATTAATGCGAGAAAAACAAGCAAATAATTCTTCATATGAACAATATATTAAAGAAAAACGAGGAGCTCAAAGAAACAAAAAAATGAGCTTCTCTCATAGAGTTAACTTATTACTCACTGGAAAAAAAATGGGCCCCTATTTTTTAGGAGCCCATTTCAATGCTATATTGTGTATTACTTACCTGTTCTGCTGCAGATTACCATTACTGATATCAATCTGACGCTGCGGTATGGGAAAATTGACATCTTCCGGACCAATTGAGGCAGACCCATAAAGAAGATTACCCCATGGCATAGATTTTTCGTGTGCAAGGATCCTGGAAAGTTCAGACTGAACATCTCCCCATCTCTGGAGGTCATAATACCTGTGTCCTTCCTGTCCCAACTCAAGTTTTCTTTCGAACTTGATGGCCATCATAGCTTCAGCCTGACTTGCAAAGGATGTATATGTGCCAATCACATAGTCGGCAGCCGGTGCATCTCCAGCCTCATTCATTACAAATCCTGCAGGATTAGCAGCTCTGGTTCGGATTGCATTAACTTCTGCCAAACCCAGGTCACCAGTGTTTGTCATTGCTTTGCATTCTGCCTTAAGCAAGAGAAGATCAGCGAAACGAATCATGCGATAACCATTGGCAGTATAACCCGATGTCCAGTTACCAACCTCTGTAAGAGTTCCTTCCTGAGATTGCTTATACACTTGTTTCTTCGGGCTCCATGGTCCGGAATAGGATTGATCACGAATCCAGTCCGCGCCGGTATGTGGGCCCCAGTCCCAGTAAGGAATACCCCTGCGACCAACTGACCAGTCAACACGTGGATCAAGCCGACCTGTATAAGGAGTAAAGGGATCCTCAATCGCTATACCCTGGTCATTGGTTACTTCCTCATCGTTATAGGAGAAGGTACCGGCAGTCAGATCGATATAGGGCAATCCGTTGGGATCTGTACGGAACGAATTCACAAAATCCTGGGTTGGATTGAAGAATCCGCAGCAACCGCCCGGTGAAGCGCCACCTTTATAGGGGAAGTTCAAAACTTCACCACTACCGGCATTTATTCCGCCGGAATTATCGTTTACGGAATACTGTACGGTATATACGGCCTCTTTTTCGTTCCGCATGGAGGCATCAAAAATGTCACCATAGTTATCCATCAAACCGATCTCTCCGCCTGCAGGTTGGGTTCCGTTTTCAGCTTGTTCCAGTAAAGTTAAAGCTGCTCCATAATCACCATACATATTCATTTGAGCTTTTGCTAAAAACACCTGACATACGGTTTTATTAAAACGGCCTATCTGTCCCACATCTAACGGAAGACTGGTACCAGCGGTAAGATCTTCAATGATCTTTGCCCTGATATCTTCCGTGTTTGTCAGCGTTGCCTGGTCCGTATCAACATCCACATAAGGGACACCGGTATTGGAGCTTCTGTCGGCCCACAACTTCCAGGCCCAGAAGTGATAAACTCCGCGCAGTGCTTTCGCCTGGTTAACCAGTAAATCATGCTGCTCCTGAGTAATGGCGCCTGCTTCCAGCGCTCCTGCTGCTGTTGATATGGTAGAATTCGTACGTGAAATTCCTTCATACGTAACACGCCACTTGGCATTCAGATAGGGATTTGAAGGGTTTTCAGAATAGGTCTGAATAGGATTGATATCCGGTTGGTCGCCAGAGTCGGTACCTTTATTGGCTTCCATTCCACGGATACTGCCGTATACCCATCCCGAACTTGCTGCATTCCAGTCAAAACCAGATTGAACGCCGTCAAGCAGGGCATAGGCACCCACAAGAAGTGCATCGACTCCCGTGTAAGTCGCAAGTACAGATTGGTCCAAGGACCCGTTTGGAGTGATCTCGAGAAACTCCTCGCTACAGGAATTCATTAAAAGAAGTCCTGTGATCACTGCAAATACTGATAAAAATTTTAGTTTTTTCATATCTCTGTTGATTTTTTTCGCTTATACATTAAAATCCAAAGCTTACACCAACCAGGTATTGTTTAACCGAAGGAATGTTTCCTTCATCAACACCCATAAAGGTATCATTGAAACTGGCCAGTTCTGGATCCATTCCACTATACTTTGTAATGGTGAACAGATTTGTTCCCTGCAAATAGACCCTGGCATTAGAGAATACATTTCCAAGAACAGATTTGTTAAAAGTATAACCGATCTGCAAGTTCTTTAGCCTGAAGAATGATCCATCCTCAATATAATAGCTGTTCGAAACAGTATTGCTGGAGAAATTGGAAGCCTGGGTTGCTTTTGGCACTGAAGTATCTGTATTTGAGGGTGTCCAGCTGTCATACAGCAAGTCCGTGCTTTTCTGTCCCTGGAAAGAAGGCCAGAAATCGAGCCACCATTTGTTGTAGTTGAAGATATCATTGCCCTGCGATCCATAAAAGAAGGCAGTCAGGTCAAAACCCTTATAACCAAATACAAGGTTCAGGCCATAGGTGAAATCAGGATTTGGATTTCCGATAAATGTACGGTCGTCGTCATCAATGGTTCCGCTTCCATCCACATCTTCATAACGGAATAGTCCGGGTTCTGCACCATCCTGAACAGGGACTCCTTCGTTGGTTTCCCATATCTCATCCGTGGTATTCCAGGTAACATCAGACTCCTGGAAGAGGCCTATCACATTGTATCCAAAGAATTGGCCCATGGAATATCCTGTTTGATTTCTGTTGAATGATCCAATCCTTGAACCACCATCATCAAAGTACGGATAACCATCTGCAATCTTCACGATTTCATTCTTGTAGGTGGTTATTGTGGCATTGGCTTCAAAGCTGAAATCACCCCAGATTTGGCGGTAAATTAACTGGAGGTCGATACCGGTGTTCTTCATTTCACCTACGTTCACATAAGGAGCGCTTGCGAGACCTGCAGTACCGGGTAACTCCGGGTTAAAGAGAAGATCCTGGCTTGTTTTGGTGTACCAGTCAAAATTAATCTCAATTTTACGATCGAGCAACACCGCGTCGAAACCCACATTGGTAGTGACGTTGGTTTCCCATTTGGCATCTAAGTTTCCTACCCTGGTTGGACGGAAGCCCTGTAAGGAACTGTTAAATGTTCCGTTCAGGTCATAAAAAGATGTATTGGGACTACCACCATACAGGAAGAACTGATTGGCGGTTGATACGGGCAGCTGGTTACCCATGGTACCGTATCCACCCCTGATCTTCAGGTCGGAGATAAAACTGGCTCCTGCCAGGAATGATTCTTCACTGATCCGCCAGCCTGCTGATACTGAAGGGAATACACCATATCGTGTATCTGGCCCGAATACGGAGGCACCATCCCTGCGGACTGTTCCACTTGCATAATATTTGCTGCGGAAGTTGTAGTCAGCTCTTAAGAACTGAGATACCAGTGATCTCTGGGTACCGAACCATGAGCTACCGCTCAGAAGGTTTGCCCCGGTACTAACTGTCCTGTAGGCAAATGCATCGGAGAAGTAATCGGCTCCTGTAGCACTCACACCGCGGCCATAATCCGTCCTCACTGCTTCATAACCCGCAACAGCCAAAATATTATGATCACCAAAGTCCCTGGCAAAGGTCAGGGTATTGGTCCAGGACCACTGGCCACCGAATGATGCATTCTCGTTATAAGTAGAAGTGGCCTGGTTTTCTGCACGTTCATAGGTTTCACCATTCCATCCCATATAATAACTGTAACCAAGAGATCCTCCAAATGTAGTCCTGAAATTCAATCCTTCTATAATCTTAACATCTGCAAAAACATTACCCAGTATGTTAAGGTTTTGCCATTTGTTTTGATCAGCCCTGGTCCGTGTTGCAACGTAATTTTCCGCCTGGCCCAATCTTGGGGCAATACCTGTGCCTCCCCAGTCTCCATCTTCCCAAAAATGAGTAACTCCCTGGAAGGGGCCATCATCCCATATGACTGGAATAATTGTGGGCGTCCGATAGGAAGCCGTCATTATGGCAGAAGTTTCACTACCGTTTGCGTTGGTTCCATTATCAGAACGATAGACGAGATTAATGTTCTCACCTATGGTTACACGGTCCTTGATATTGAATTCAGAATTGAAACGCATGCTGTACCGTTTCCACCAGTTCCCAATGGTTGTACCCTCCTGGTCAAAATAACCTACACTGGCATAGTACTTGGAGTTTTGATTTCCACCGGACATGGAGAGGTCATAGTTCATGATCCTGGCATTCCTGGTAGCCTCGTCCCACCAATTGGTATCTGCTCCCCAGTAAGGAATAGTGGGCGATCCGTTTGAATCTCCGTAAATAGGGTGGACCTCCGAAATACCGTCATTGGCATAAACAAGCCATTGAAGATCGGCATACTCCTGGGTGTTCAGCAGATTTTGAGGTCCTTTTCCCGGATCCTGGGTACCTGCGTACATATTGAAGTTTACCTTCATTCCTGATGAGGATCCTTTCTTGGTAGTTATCACGATAACCCCGTTGGAGGCCCTTGCTCCATAAATAGAAGCTGCACCAGCGTCCTTAAGAACGGTCATGGATTCAACATCTTCAGGGTTGAGGGTGTTGATATCTGTAGTAGAAACTCCGTCAACAATATAAAGAGGACTGTTGTTCTGGAAGGAACTGAATCCCCTGATCCTGACTTTTGCCGACTGGCCTGGCCTGGAGTCCTGAGTAACAGTTACACCGGCTACGCGGCCCTGCATCTGCTGGGTTACGTTGCCCTGGGGCATCTGAACCAGTTCCTCTGAATTTATAATACCCACAGAACCTGTCAGGTCCTTCTTTTTCTGGGTGGCATAAGCAGTTACTACAATCTCGTCGAGAGAAGTAATATCTTCCGCCAGGGTTACATTAATTGAGGTCTGGTTACCCACAGGAACAGCCTGGGTTCTGTAGCCGATAAAAGAGAAAACAAGGGTGGCATCGTCACCTGGCACAGAAATGGTATAATTACCCTGTCCGTCAGTAACGGCTCCCTGTGTGGTTCCCTGGACCACAATGTTAACTCCGGGAAGCGCTCCTTGATCCTCAGAAGTTACATTACCTGTAACCGTTCTTTGCTGAGCAAATGAAATACTCAGCGCAAAGCCAAGGAGGAGTAGCGATAATACGCCACTCTTCCACAATGTAGATCTACGCATAATAGAAGTAGTTTAAGGTTAAAAATGAATACAAGTTGGTTTATATTTGATATTTAGTCTTAGTCAGATATAAATAGTTCAATCACTTTGATCTGCCCGGGTCAAGGCAATTCCTAGCAAGTATAGTTATTTTTTTCAAAGAATTCGAGGGGAATCCGCCAATTTAGAGCGATTCAAAATAGCCATAAAAACTCCTGTTTATCTTACTTTCCGTGCTTGAATAGTTTGAGATTACCATTGTTGGGCAGAGTGACCAGGGTTGGTTTGTCCTCTATGTCAATAAGATGCATTTGCCGGGCATCTCCATCCAGTAAGAAACCACTTTTTGCAGGCCAGATTGTTTCATATTGAAAAGCCCCTTTTCCCAATAATAACCAGCCGTAAGAGGCATCCTGCCTTCCCAGGGAAGGTCTTGTGGCATAGTTGTTTCCGGCCAGCAAAAGATCCGGGATCCCGTCCATATTGAAATCGTCAACCAAAACAGACCTGACCGGGGAGAACTGAGCTTCAGTGGGGAGGGGCTTTTTTTCATAGCCTCCCTGGCCATTGTTTATGAAAACAGCACTTTCAAAGAGTACAGCCCGTTTCACAAGGGATTTGGCAATGGCCTCTTCCCCAAATATATCTGTCACTGTTTGCCCGCCGAAGTCAGCATAGGCCGGATACTTATTTTCGATACCGATGATCTGTCTTTTGAACTCATCAAGAGTGGCAATGGGATAGCTGCTTCCATTATAATAGGAGCAGAGAATGGGATCGGGAATGCCGTTGTTATCGAAATCATTTATCCAGAGTTCTACCGGTTCCTGCATTGAAGCCTTCAGCATGCTGTTCAGTCCGTGGTTTCCACCCACCAGGTCCATATCCCCGTCCATATCCAGATCTGCTACCCTGATGCAGTTCCACCATCCGGAAGTCTCTCCCAGTCCGGCTTCATCTGTCTTATCAATAAAGCTCCCCTTTTCGTTGATATAAAGAGAGACATTCATCCACTCGCCAACAACCACCAGATCGGGGTCGCCATCCTGGTCATGATCAAACCAGCAAGCATCCGTAACCATACCTGCCTTATGCAGTTTCCCAAGTCTTTCCGGGGGGACCGGGATAAATCGGCCCGATCCCTCATTCTCCAGTATATACTGGCCGGGAGTGAGACCATAGGCACCAGGTATGGAGCGGATTCCCAGGAAGAGGTCCATATCGCCGTCCCCGTCAAAATCTGCCGGCCGGACACAGGAGCCATTTTGCATCAGCAGGGGAACGGATCCCGGGGGACTGTGTTGAAAATGCCCCTGCCCGTCATTGATCATTAAGCGGTCGGCCAGAATGGGACTGCCGGTAAACTCTTCGCTGCCACCTCTTACCACGTAGAGATCCTGATCCCCGTCTCCATCCGCATCAAAGAAAGCAGCATCCACATCTTCCGTATAGCGGTCACCCAGTAAAACAGGTTCGGCAACTGCATAGAAGCTGCCTCCCGGAAGCTGGATAAAGAGTTTTGAAACCTGGTCGGTGGCTCCACCCACAAAGAGGTCATCCAGTCCGTCACCATTCACATCGCCAACAGCCAGGGCCGGCCCTTCGGCAGAGAGGTTGGCAGGAATCAATGCCTCGCGGTTCAGGTCCTCCCAATCGTTTTCCCGGTGTCTGAATTCAAGTCCGGGTACAGTCGTAGTGCTGAAGATGGTTAAGATTTCTTCTTTTTCTTCCTCTGGAATAACAGAGCTGGCATTGGAAATATCCAGCTGAATGGACTGGTCGGCCCTTAGTTTATAAACCTTCTGTTCAAGCAGTCCGGGCCAGAGGATGTAAAGCGAATCAACCAGGGTGTCGCTGCCCAGTCCGAAGTGCAGGTGATCGGAGGTGGAGGACATAAATCCCCTGGTGGAGAAGTTCTGGACCATCTGTTGCCGTCCACCGGAATAAATGTTCACCCGTGCCCCGATCCCGGCCTGGTTCTCTTTCCCGCCTTTCAATTCTACTTTCAGGAAATGATTGCCGGAAAGCGCTTCGGCATTGTTCCGGTAAATGGATGCAGGTCCGTTAATATTGTTGACCAAAAGCTCCATGTCCCCATCATTGTCCAGATCGGCATAGGTGGAGCCATTGGAGTAATCGGGCGTGTCAAATCCCCATTGGGACTCCATGGGTGTAAAAGTGAGATCGCCGTTGTTCTGAAAGAGATGATTGATATCGGGCTGCAAAGGCATAAGTTCAAACAGGGTCGTGTTGGAAACACTGTCATTATTCTGAGTGGGGTTGTAGCGGTTCCCACCGGTGAGAAACTTTACATAGTCCAGGTCGTTGGGCCGGCGGTAGATGCCGCTGGTTACAAAGAGGTCCTTCCAACCATCGTTGTCCAGATCGCAAAACAGGGCCGACCAGCTCCAGTCGGTGGAGTGTACACCTGCCAGGCGTGCTATTTCACTGAATTTTCCCTCGCCCAGGTTAAGCTGAAGGGTGTTGTGCACATACTGAGGAGCATACCCATAGCCAAGCTTCATCCTGAAAAGTTCCATTTCATCCTCGGTCCCCGATTGCTTCAGGATCTGCTGATCGTCGGGCAGCATATCCAGCACCATAATATCGGCCAGACCGTCGTTGTTAAAGTCGGCCACATCATTTCCCATGGAGGAACGGCTGGTATGGGCGATCATCTCTGTGAGCTGCTCCTTGAAAGTGCCGTCACCATTATTTATATAGAGGTAATCGTTTTCATGGAAGTCATTGGATATATAGATATCGGGGTATCCGTCGTTATTTATATCGCTGGTGTTGACTCCAAGACCATATCCGATATGGCTCATGTAAATGCCGGCTTCTGCACTCACATCACTGAAAACTCTTCCTGCCCCGGTGATATCATTCCTGAATAGCCGGTCTCCGGCCCGTACATCCACCTCATTACGCAGGTCGGACATGCCATATGAACGGGAAGTGTGTACCGAGTGATTCAGTAAATACATATCCAGGTCCCCGTCCAGGTCATAATCGAAGAAGGCAGCCTGTGTTGAAAAACCGGTGAAATCCAGTCCGTATGCTGCAGATTCCTCGGTGAAACTAAGGTCGCCCTGGTTGATAAAGAGCTGGTTGTGCCCTTTAAGTCCCTTATAGTCTCCCACATTACAAACATGAATATCCAGGAATCCGTCCCCGTTCACATCGGCCATGGTAACCCCGGTGTTCCAGTCGCCCGATCCCTTCACCCCCGATTCTTCAGTAATATCTTCAAACTTCAGATCTCCTTTATTCAAATAGAGCTTGTTCCCGGTCTGATTGGATGCGAAATACAGATCCATCAGTCCGTCCTTATTAATATCGCCGGCGGCAACTCCTGCACCATTGTTAAAATAGAGGTATTCGATGATGTTAAAAGCTTCGCTTTCTGTAAGCCGGTTCTCAAAATCGATGCCTGTGTAAGAGGCGGGGAGGGCAGTAAAAAGTGTATTCCCTTCATTGCGCTTACATGAAAGTGCCAGTGAAAGAAGCAAAAAGGTATATACTGTTTTTCTCATTATCATTGTTTCTGTACCCTGAAAAGCTGTGGCCGATCGTTACTGCGTGCAATCAGCAGCATTTTACCGGAGGGAGTTTCGATGGCCTGTATGTCCCTGATCTCTCCTTCCAGTTTAAAGCCGGAAGAGCTCGGAGGAATCACCCGGAACCCTCCTGCTCCGTCTCCTTCCAGGAGATGTCCGTAACTGGCATCGTAACGTCCCACCTCCGGCTTAACATGATAGAGATTGCCCCCCAGCAGGATGTCGACTTTGCCATCCCCGTTGAAATCACCTGTCTCAGCTGCCATCATCGTGGAGAACTGGATCTCAACCGGAAGATTTAGCATGCTAAAATGACCCGAACCATCATTGAAGAACAAAGCAGATTCCAGCTGGGCAACATCCAGCTTAATGGCATTGGCCAGCTGTTCGGGTGCAAAAATATCGGTGATGGTCTGTTCTTTGTATAGCTCGTATCTGGGATACTTTTTTAGCAAAACCGGAATCTGACGGGTCAGATCGTGTTTCAATGCCATGGGGTAGGCGCTGTCCCCCTCATAGACACAGATGACCTGTTCGGCTGATCCATTCAGATCAAAATCGTTTATATACATGGTGACCGGCCGCTCTTCACTTGCCTTGAAGCGTGAGTTAAGACCGTGGTTCCCGGCAACAAAATCAATATCTCCGTCGCCGTCAAAATCTCCTGTGGCTATACAGTTCCACCAGCCGGTGGTCTGAGAAGATCCAAAGGCCTCCTTGTTTTCCCTGAAGCTTCCATTCTCATTCAAAAATATTTTCACCGGCATCCAGTCGCCCGCCAGGATCATATCCAGGTCCCCGTCACCATCCACATCTTCCCATTGCATATCGCGAAGCATCCCCACTTCTTTCAGTTCAGGTGCAAGCTGCTCAGTCACATTGGTAAAATGTCCCTGTCCGTCATTTTCCAGCAGGTAGCCATTGACAGGCACCCCGTAGAGGAAAGGAAGCAGGCGAATCCCAACGAAAAGCTCCATAATACCATCCTTATCAAAATCTGCCGCACGTACACACGCGGTACTTTCATAGCGCCCGGCGGGAAGGACCTGGGTGGACCTGGAGTAAAGTCCGCGTCCATTGTTCAGGTACAGGCGATCGGAAAGCGATGACGAAGAACTGGAGAATTCATTTCCCCCGCTGGCCACATAGAGGTCCAGGTCGCCATCCCCATCTGCATCAAAAAGGGCACAATCCGTATCCTCAGCATCTTTGTCTTTTTCAAAGAGCTGCTCATTGGAGCCGGTAAAAGAACCGTCCTTCTGCTGGATAAGGAGCCTGCCAGCCTGGGCCCTGGCACCTCCCATGTAAAAGTCTTCCAATCCATCCCCGTTCACATCCCCCACAGCGCTGCGTGGCCCTTCGGTGGACAGCATCTGGTATATTAGTCTTTCCCTGCGAAAATCATCATAATCATTCTCCCGGTGAATGAAGTCAACAGATATGTCAGCGGTGATCTCATTGAACCAAAAAGCTGCCTGCTCTTCTTTACCTGCCTGGAGAGGAGGGGAGGGCAGCCCATCTTCCTGGTAGAGGGTGAGCGTCTGGTCGGTGGGAACATCTCTCATTAAGGTATATGTCCCGTCGGGCCACTGGACAATCAGCGAATCGACCACGGTGAGTGATCCCACCCCCAGGTTGGGGCGGGGGTCCATGGTTGATTTGAATCCGCGCATTGGCATTTGTTCCAGGTAGAAAGACTGGCCCTGGTGCCTGGCAGTAACCTTGCTTCCAATGGCATCGGTATTAGCCCCTTTACCTTTCAGGATTACCTTCAGATAGTGATGGTCGGGTAGCTTTCCGCTGGTTTCGTTACGGTAGAGGAACATGGGCATGTTTACATTGTTTACCACCAGGTCCAGGTCCCCATCATTGTCCAGATCCCCGTAAGCAGAGCCGTTGGAGTGGCTGGGTTCGGCCAGTCCCCAGGGAAGGGCCCTGTTCTCGAACTGGTATCCCCCCATGTTCTTGAAGGCATAACTGGGAAGCTTTACCGAGGGAATGGCATCGATCAGGGTTTTGTAGTCCACATTGTTCCCTGAAATAATGGATGCCACCATATCGCGATTGGAAAAGTACTGGATATAGTCCTGGTCGGTCAGATCCTGGTAGATCCCGTTGGCCACAAAAATATCTTTCAAACCATCGTTATCCAGGTCCATGATCAGGGCACCCCAGGACCAATCGGTGGCATAAACACCTGCAAGCCGCCCAATTTCGCTGAAGGTACCATCGGTATTGTTCAGCTGCAGCATGTTCCTGGTAAACTGGTGATGGTATCCGTTTTCGTAATTGGACTTATAAGAGTCCCAGCTATCGAAGGTGGTTTTGGTTTTAAGCCTGGCATCATGCTCCGGGATCATATCGGTTACAAAGATCTCCGGGTAGTGATCGTTATTAAGATCGGCCATATCGGCACCCATGGATGCGGCAGAGATGCAGGGCATCATTTCAGTGAGAGTTTCCCGGAAGGTTCCGTCACCATTGTTCATATAAATATAGTCCCGCTCAAAAAAGTCATTGGAAATGTAGATGTCCATCCAGCCATCCTGATCGATATCTCCAACGGTCACCCCCAGTCCGAATCCAATGAGGCTGGTATAGATCCCTGCTGCTTCACTTACATCCGTAAAATGATTATCATCGTTCCGGAACAGCTTATCACCCCCGATGGTATCTCTTACCAGGCGCTGGCTCTCGTTCTGGTCAAAACTTCCGATGGCTTTGAAGGAGTTATTCAGCAGATAGAGATCCAGGTCCCCGTCCCTGTCATAATCGAAGAAGGCCCCGTGGGTGGAGTAGCCCCGGTCATCGATTCCATACTCAGCGGCGCTTTCTGTAAAAGTGAGGTCCCCATTGTTGATATAGAGCTCATTGTGCCGCTCATCGCCCTCCACATTTCCAGAATTACAAACGTAAATATCGGTCCACCCGTCCCCATTCACATCGGCCAGGCTGGCACCTGTGGACCATTCTCCATGGCCGCTTATGCCGGCCTGCCCGGAGATATCCTCAAATTTGAGATCCCCCTTATTCAGGTAGAGCACATTGGGTCCCATATTGGAGGTAAGAAAAATGTCTATGAGCCCATCTTGATTTATGTCTCCCAGGGCCACACCTCCTCCATTGTAGAAATTCCGGTAGGTGTAAATATTGAATTTCTTCTTTAACTGCTCATCATAGTCCAGGTGGTTCACAAATCCGGCCCCTGTATAGGATTCGGGCATCAGGGTAAAGAGTTGATCTTCAGACCCTGGTTCCACTTTCCGGCCGCAGGAGAGGCTAAGCAGAAGAGCCGGCACCAGAAGCAAACCGGGGAGTGATTTTTGTGAGCAGGATTTTCATTGGAATATCAGTTCTGTACTTCAGCTGAAAGCGTATCACTCTCCATTTTATGGAGCATATCGGTAAATATGGCCCAGACGTACAGGTCGTTCTCCACGTAAATGGTGATCCTCCTGTTTCCATCAATCTTGGTATATGCATCACCGTTCATGGGGTGGCTTACGGTAATAAATCCTTTGCCATAGATATCTTCGTACCAGTCTTTCACATCCAGTGCCAGCGAACTTGCTGAAAGCTCTTTGTTCCAGGGAGCCCAGCCATTGTAGATAAAACGTACCGGCATTTCAACGATATGGTTCTCCCAGAAAACGGGGTAGAAGTTCATAGTAGCCGGATAGGCCAATTCTTCATTTATATCGTATTGAACGCTCATGTTGGCGGATCCCTGTTTAACTAAACTGTCCCTGTTCAAACCCCAGCAAACGTCATAGAACTCTTCTGAGCTCATCCCGAACGAAATTCCCATAAACAGGGAATCGTACCTGACTCCGCTGGCCAGCTCCCTGTTTAACCTGCGTTCGTATGTTTTTCCCGGTGAGCATCCTCCCACAATCAGTGTCGCCATGACGACCAGCACCATCCATTTCATCCTATTCATCCTATCCATTCTTATTCCAAATTCAGAAAGTGTAAAAGTGTAAATTCTGATTGTTTCTCGCAACAGAAATCACTTGCTTTCCATTAATTTTTATCATTTCAAAATCACGAATTTCTCCCTTTGTGAAGAATCCGGAACTATCGGCAGGAACAGCAGCCCAATCTCCAGACCCTTTTCCTTTCAGGAATAAACCGTACCCGGCACAGTAAATCCCTGTTTCAGGTTTGGTCCGGCTCAGATTACCGCCCAGAAGAATATCACCAAGTCCATCCTGATCGAAATCTCCCGTGATGATGGCATAAACAGGAAATAGCTGACTTTCCAACGGGAGAGGATGAACCTGAAAGGAGCCAGACCCATCATTGGTCAGCACGACACTCTCCAGCATATTGACCTGCTTCACCACCGAACGCTCAAGTATCTCCTCGGAGAAAATATCCTGGATGGTCTGCCCGCTGTAAGACTTAAAGGTTTCATACTTGCTTCCCAGGGCGGGAATCTGCCTCACCAGGGCATCTTTCATGGCCAGGGGATAAGCTGTGTCACCATTAAATACGCAAATGATATGTTCCACTGTTCCGTTCAGATCAAAATCGTTCACATACATGGTGACCGGTTTTTCAGAGGTGGCTTGGAAGCGGGAATTCAAACCATGGTTGCCCAGCACCAGATCCGTATCACCATCGCCGTCCAGATCCCCGGCAGAGACCCGGTTCCACCACCCTTCGGTTCCGGATAATCCCCAGGAGTCGGAGCGGTCCGTAAACTGGCCCCCTTCATTGATAAACACCTTTACCGGCATCCAGTCTCCCACAATGACCATATCGGGATCCTTATCCATGTCAACATCAGTCCAGACCATATCGGTGATCATCCCCAGCTCCTTCAGTTCGGGGGCCACCTTATCTGAAACATTGGTGAAATTGCCCCGCCCGTCGTTCTGCAGCAGGTAGCCATTCACAGGTATTCCATATAGATAGGGGCGCAGACGGATACCCACGAAAAGGTCCATGTCCCCGTCCCTGTCAAAATCGGAAGCCTTTACGCAGGAAGTGCTCTCATAGCGACCTGCTGGTAAAATCTGTTCGGATCTGGTAAAATTGCCTGAGCCATTGTTCAGGTAAAGCCTGTCGGATAGTGATGAAGAACTGGAGGAAAATTCATTTCCACCACAGGCTACATAGAGGTCCAGATCTCCATCCCCATCGGCATCAAAGAAGGCGCACCCGGTTTCTTCCGAGTTGATATCCTTATCAAAAAGAGCTCTGTTGGAGGAAGAAAACGATCCATTTTTGTTTTGTATATAGAGGGCTCCCGCACTACCTGAGGCCCCGCAGATATACAGATCATCCATTTTGTCGCCATTCACATCCCCGGCAGCCATTCGGGGACCCTCATTGGAGTGCATATGGAATAGCAGGGCCTCTCTTTGAAAATCCACAAAATCATTCTCCCTGTGCGTGTAATCAAGGCCGGGTGGTGAAACGCTCCTGCTAAAGACCCTGTCCATTGAAGGAGAAGAAATATCCCGGCAGGGAAGAGCACTGGACTGATTCAGGGTCAGAAACTGATTGGCTTCCACATCATACAAGGTGGAGCAGCTACCATCCGGCCAGCTGATATGTATTGAATCGATTCGCATCACTTCCCCGAGTCCAAAATGAAGGCGGCATTCCACGGCTGACTTAAATCCTCGCATGGGGATCAGTTCCTGGTAGCTTTTCGTTCCGTCATAGTAAAGACTGGCTGCAGCACCGATGGCATGTTGATTTCCTCCGGTCCCCGTAAAACTTAGTGAAAGAAAGTTGGAATGATCCTGATCCCTGGTATTGTTACGATAGATAAAGGGGGGCATGTTCACATTATTAATTACCAGGTCCAAGATCCCCGTCATTATCCAGATCGCCATAGGCGGCCCCGTTGGAGTGGGAAGGGGTGCCAAGACCCCATTTTTCTGCATAGTTGGTGAAGCTCAGGTCGCCATTATTATGAAAGGCATAATTGGGAACACGTTGGGAAGGAATGCGATCGATGATGCTCAAAATAGCCTGCTCCTCACTCTCTATAATGGATCGCATCAGGGCCGGGTTGGAATAAACGTCGAGATAATCGCGGTCCAGCAGATCCTTGTAAATTCCATTGGCCACAAACAGGTCCCTCCATCCGTCATTATCCAGGTCCATGATCAGTGCTCCCCAGCTCCAGTCGGTGGCGTCGACTCCGCTGTACCTCCCAATCTCACTGAAAGAGCCGTTGCGATTATTCAGCTGCAGGACATTTCGGGCAAACTGGCGGTGGTAGCCCTTATCCACCTTGTTCCTGTAGCTTGCCCAGTCTTCAAACAATACCTTGGTTTTTAAGCGGGCATCGCCCTCGGCAGTCATTTCGGTGACAAAAATATCGGGCCAGGCATCATTATTAATATCGGCAATATCTGCACCCATGGCTCCAAGGCTGGTTTCACCCAGCTGCTGATCCAGGACTTCAGAAAAGGTCCCGTCCTGCATATTTATATAAAGATAATCCCGTTCGAAAAAATCATTGCTTACATAGAGATCCATCCAGCCGTCGCGGTTCAGGTCGGCCACACTGACCCCCAGACCAAAGCCAATCTTGCTGCCATAAATACCTGCTTCATCACTTACATCCACAAAAACATTTCCATCGTTCCTGTACAGTTTATTCGCACCCAGTGTATCCCGTACCAATCTTCCCCCCTCCACCAGGTCAAATTCGGTGACCGACTGAAAGGAATTGTTAAGCAGGTAGCAGTCCAGATCCCCATCCCGGTCGTAATCAAAAAAAGTGGCATGGGTGGAGAGCCCCATATCATTAAGGCCATAGGCCCCGGCCTGTTCCGTAAAAGTCAGGTCACCATTATTAATAAAGAGCTCATTATTCCGGTGCGGGGTGTCGGGCAGGCCGGATTTGCACACATAGATATCGGGCCATCCATCGCCGTTCACATCAGCAATGCTGACTCCGGTGGACCAGACTCCCTGGCAGGCCACGCCGGCCTCTTCGGTAATATCTTCAAAACGGAAATTCCCCCTGGTTGATATAGAGCCTGTTGTCAGCAATATTCCCGCAGAAATAGATATCCGTGAGCCCATCCCGGTTAAAATCACCCAGGCCGACGCCGGCACCGTTGTAAAAGTTCCGGTAGGTGTAGGTATTATATTCTTCGCTGTATTCCACATCATTGCTGAAGCGGATCCCTGTATGCTTTTGGTCCAGCATGGTAAAGCGGGTAGCCGGATCCGGGTTCAGGTCTTTCGAATGGCAGGCCTGAAGAAGATAACATGCGAGTGATAGATAGTCCTGTCAGAATTGAGTAATTTGATCTGCTTTGAAAACATGCGCGAAAGATACAAAAAAGAGAGCAGGCAATTTTGCATTTGCCTGCTCTCCGCAGATACTATATATTCAATTTGCTACTTCTAATTATACCCGGGATTCTGAACCAGGTTGGGGTTGGCATCGATCTTGTCCCTGTGGATGGGGAAGAGCGTAGTATGCTCACCATCCACAAGTATATCACCTGGATTGTTATAGGGAAGTACCCATTTGATCAACATCGTCAAACAATCCCCAGCGGATAAGGGTCTGGCGCCTGCTGTTCTCAAATGCCATCTCACGGCCGATCTCGTTGAACAGTTCTCCACCCGGAATAACCGGACCGCCAATATCAAAACTGACAGGACCATCAACTGTGGTCAGGTCATCCACACCAGCACGCTGCCTGATCTGGTTCACCAGGGGAAGCACATTGGCATCACCCGGATTCTGTCTCCAGAGGGCTTCTGCCTTCATCAGGAGAACATCGGCCAGACGGAAAACGGCATAGTCGTTATTCATGGCATCGGGATGGCCACCCAACTCGATTTCCCATTTACCTATCCGAACACCGGACTGGCGCCAGGCCTGGGGACCCAGCTCATTGATCTGGGGTTCCCCGGTACCAATGTTACCGAAGTTCAGGTATTTCCCGTCCGGATCATTCTGCATCTGCACCATCATCCATGGTCGGAGTTCCGTCCAGCGTTGTACTGGTAGCCGGCAATAAAATTACCACGTTTGATGGCAGGACCATCCGTGTCCCTACATCCCCTTTACGAAGATCTGTATCTTCGTAGGAGTTGTAGAACTCCTCCAGGGTACAGAATCCGTTCCAGGGCTGGGCAGTCAGGTTGTAGGTATACTGACTGGCATAGTGCAGGGTGCGCACGGCAATGTTAAATCCACCATAATATACCTGATCGTAAGGAATGGCAAAGATCATTTCAGTGGTACCCGTATTGCCTGCACTGAAGTTGTCAAAATAGTTGCCTGTGAGGCTGTATCCGCCATTATCAATGATATCCTTACAAGCAGCTATCTGCAGCAGCATATGCAGGAATACCGGTATATACCTCAGCATTCAGATACAGCTTGGCCAGCAGTGCTTGACCGGCATAGTAGTTCATCCGTCCATAGGTAGTTCCATCCACTTCCTTGGGTAGCAGGGGTACATGCCTCTTCAAGATCGGCTACCAGCCAGGCATATACATCTGCCCTTGGGACAGTAGCAGGCTGTGGCTTCAGCGTTGGCAAAATCGGTCACCAGGGGAACATTCCCATACATTCGATCAGTTGCCAGTAAAAGAATCCTCTGACGGCTCTTAGCTCGGCAATAAATGCGGCGGCCACATCTGGCGTCCATGGATCCGTCTTCCACCAGGACCTCGAACTGGTAGATCAGGCGGTTGGCTGTATTCACGCCACCAAAACCAAAGTTCCATCCCCCATTCATATTTCCATCTTCCCGGGTCCAGGCGTGGAGATGCATCCTTCTCCAGTCACCACCATCGTCCCAGTCCGATCCACGGGTGGGTACGACCATTTCGTCGGTTGAAACACAATTGCATGTTGCAGGGATCGCCGGAAGCCCAACCACCAAATTGTGTATAGGCAGCACCCAGGGCGGCAAGGATCTCCTCCTCTGTATTGAAGAAATTTTCCGGTGTTACTTCACCGTATAACTCTTCATCCAGGTTGGTACATGACTGGTTAAAAGTAGCTGCCAGCATGACTAGCAACAACTGGCATAACCAGAATAAGTGATTTTCTCATGTATATCTTTCTGTTGTTTTCATATCGTCTGCTTTTAGAGGGTTAGAAACCGAGGCTTACACCCAGTGAAACAGACCTGGTCCTGAACCAGGTATTCCTTCTATCGATACCGGGGATCAGTACATTGCCACCGTCGTCATACCGGAGCTGGGATCAACCCCCTTGTAACCGGTGATGTAGAACAGGTTGTTGCCTGCTAAAAAGACCCGGATGTTCCTGAAAGCGTTGCTTCCCGACATATCAAAGTTATAGGCCAGTGCTCATATTGTCCAGTGCAAAGAATGAGGCATTCTCAATGTGATAGCTCGAAAGCACATCCTGAAGAGTTGTTCAGCAGGGTTCCGGTCTCAGCGTTTCTCATATCGGTGGCGGTTACCGGAAGGTTATAAGAAGTGATCATCTGCCGGCACTTCATAGAATGCCCTGGAAGGTGTTGTTCAGGTCAGTGTCCAAGTACACTGCGGAAGAAGATATTCAGTTCCCAATTCTTGAACTTGAAGCATGTTGCCCCATCCGAATTCAGCATCGGGCAGTCCGTTTCCTTACACAGAGCGGTCCAGTTCATCCACGGTACCATCTTCGTTGGTATCACGGAGGATCAGGTCGCCATCAGGGCCTACCTCCATGAAGGTATGGGCCCAGAGCTGACCGATGGGTTCTCCTTCTTCGGCTCTAACCAAGAGGTACACCAGCCTGTCCGGGGGCACCCATGGCACCCAGGTCGCGTACACCGTAGGTCAGCTCTGCACCGTTAAATGTACCGGAGAGGGAGACCAGGTCGTTCTTCAGGTAATAGGTGGGCGTAATGGTGGTACTGTAGGAGAAATCACCTGACTGCACTGCATTCCAGCTCAGGGTCAGTTCCAGACCGCTGTTTTTTATCTCACCCAGGTTCATCCAGGCAGTGGCATAAAGGTTCGGAGGAACCGGCACCTCGTATTCGAAAAGCAGGTCGGTGGTGGTCCTGGTATAGTAAGTCAAATGAACCATACAACCTTCCGTCCAGCAGTGAGAAGTCGAATTCCCATGTCAAATTCGCCTTTCTTCTCCCATCCCAGATCCGCGTTGGCATTGCTGGAAGGGGCGTAACCGGGAATAAAGTCCCCGTTATAAAAGAAGTTTCCGGATGGACTCAGGCGCAAAAGCGACATAGTAAGGATCCGGGGGCTGGTTGCCGGTGATTCCGTAACTGACTCGCAGCTTCAGGTTGTCCATGGCGGAAATATCCAGCACATTGGCCAGGTCCACCCCACCACCAACGGCAGGGAAGAGACCCCATTTGTTACCTTCACCAAAACGGCTGGATCCTTCATAACGTCCACTCAGCATCAGGAACCAGCTGTCGGTTACATTCAGGTTAACCCGGCCAAAAAAAGCAATCAGTGTACCCATATTCTGATAGCTGTATAGATCTTCCAATTCCTTCATTAAAGTCTTTGGAAGCGCCCAGGTTGTTATAGGTAAAGGCATCGGTGATGAAATCGCCACCTTCTGCGGAAAATCCCTGCCAGTTAAAGCTCTGGTGGGAATATCCTCCCAGGATTTGGAGGCTGGCACCGCTAATATCGGTCAGGTAGTTGATGGTTGATTCGAACAGCTGGAATGAGTTCTCATCATACCATCTCCGGGCCAGACCGTTGCGGTCCATACCGGTTCCGTAGCTGTTTTTGTCACGGTAGCTGCCTTTGTTGTCGTTCTGATTCTGAATTGAGTAGAAAGCATCTACTTTCAGACCATCTATAATTTCAAAGGTACCTTTCAGTGCGACATTTACACGCTGGTCTTTTCTGTCATTTACATTCTGCTCCAGAATGGCCACCGGATTGTAGTAATCATAAAGTACCTGCTGGAAGTACCCGTCATACTGCTCGTATGCAGCATCATCGCTTCTTACGGGAGCCGTGGGATTAAAGATACTGGCATAACGGAATGCTTCGTCAAAACCCAACTGAGCATTCGCGCTGGGTGGCACCGATATTCAGGTCCACAGTCAGGCGGTCGTTAATGGCTTTCTGACTCAGGTTCAGTCTTCCGTTGTACTGGGTATACCCGGTATTGATGGCTATACCATCTCCGTCACGGTAGTTGAAAGAGGCCATGTAGGTGGTCTTATCGGTACCGCCTGATAAGCTCAGGTTGTGGGTCTGCTGGAAAGCATTCTGGGTAGTTTCCTCAAACCAGTCTGTGTCGTATCCAAAATCCGTTCCGGTCCCTGTCTCTGCTGAAAGGGTGCGCCACTGATCTGAAGTCATCACATTGGGAAATTTACCCACGGTTTCCAGAGTTACCATGCCATTGTAATTGATCTGGGCAGTTCCCCTTCTACCTTTCTTGGTAGTCACGAGGATTACACCACTGGATCCCCTGGTGCCGTAAATGGCAGCAGCGGAACCGTCCTTCAGGACGTCCATGGACTCAATGTCGTTGGGATCAACGTTGTTGAGATCTGCACCAACCACACCGTCGATTACAACAAGGGGCTGGGTGTTGGCACCAATGGTACTCATACCACGCAAACGCATGGTGTAACCCTGGTTGGGGTTGCCACCCGGCTTGGAGATAGAGAGACCGGCCACTTTACCCTGGACCAGTCCGGCTGGACTGTTCACCGAACCCTTGTTGAACTCTTCTGATTTCACATTGGAGATGGCACTGGTCAGCTCTTTCTTTTTCTGGGTACCGTAACCGATAACCACAATTTCGTCCAGAGCCTGGACATCCTCCACGAGTGAAACATTAATAGAGGTCTGGTTGCCCACAGTAATACTCTGTGAAGCATAACCAATAGAAGTAAATACCAGGACGGCATCGGGACCCGGAACGGTAATACTATAATTACCATCCACGTCGGTCACGGCCCCCTGTGTGGTTCCCTGGATCACAATGTTTACACCGGGAATCGGGCCTTCCATGTCGGAAGAGACCGTACCGGTCACTGTTGTCTCCTGGGCAAAGGTTAAGCTGATCGCAAAACCAAACAGGATTAGCGACAAAAAGCCGCTTTTCCACCATGCAGAATTTCGCATAATTGAAGTAGTTTTAAAGTTAGCAATGAATAACAAAATGTCTAATAATTAGATCGTTGTTAAGTTTAAGAGTGCATACATACATATATGTACAATAACGAAATTAAGGTTTTTTAACACTTTTGATACTCTTGAGGACTTATTTAGAGTCATTCCATATTGTAAAAAAAGCCTTGATTTTACTACCTTTGAAGGGCGATATACTGGGAATATCGCCCCATTTTGTTCAAAACTAAACAGATAGAAAATGAACCAGGAATATGTGAACCGCGTGGTGGATTTAACAGATCCGGATAAGAATACAATTTATAATATGTCTATGGAGCAGGCTGTGGAGCTTGTAAAGGCCGGAGATACTGAAGGTGTACGGGGCATTGATGGACAGTTTGCCCTGGTGGCCGTGGACGGAAAGACCATACGCATGGCCCGTTCCATAGGGCGGCCGATTCGTTTCTTTATTGCCAAATTAAAGGCCGGGCCCTGCCTGGTACTGGCAGAACGCATCGATACCATATATAAGTACCTGGAAAAGGAGGGACTGGATGATCAGTTTCATCCCTCTTATACCCGCATGGCGCCGGCACACTATATCACCACCATTGAACTTCTGGGCTGTCCCGATCCCAGCCCGGTTCACCAGCGCTTTTTTACCCCGGAAAGAAACCGCTTTGCCGGAACACCGGTGGAGGAGATAGGCAGGCAGTACATGACTGCTCTATATGGTGAGATCCTTAAGTGGCTGAAGCATAAGGCCACCAGCGGGCCCATCGGGGTCTCTTTTTCAGCAGGGATTGACAGTGGTTCCGTATTTCTGCTTACCTATCATGCCTTGCTGGAGCTGGGCGAGAGTCCCTCCAGGCTGAAGGCCTTTACCCTGAGTGTGGATGGTGACGGGGAGGATCTAAAGCAGGCCAGGGAGTTCCTAAAAGCCCTGAACCTGGAAGTTTTCCTGGAACCCATTGAGGTGAAGGCATCGGGGCTTGACTGGAAAAAGACTGTAAAGGTGGTGGAAGACTATAAGCCCCTGGATATCCAGGCGGCCACCATGAACCTGGCGCTGCTGGAGGGGATCCGCAGGCGCTACCCCGACTGGGTTCACATGATAGATGGGGATGGTGGTGACGAGAATCTGAAGGACTATCCCATCGAGGAGAATCCGGAACTGACCATTCGCAGCGTGCTTAACAACCTGATGCTTTACCACGAAGGATGGGGTGTTGGAAAGATGAAGCATTCTCTCACTTACAGCGGGGGGCTGAGCAGGGGCTATATGCGAACCTATACAACGGCCGATACCCTGGGCTTCAGCAGCTTCAGCCCTTATACCCTGGAGAATGTGATAGAGGTGGCCGAAGGGATTCCCTTTATCGATCTCACCGATTGGGATCATGAAAAGCTCTATGCCCTTAAGGGACAGGTGGTAGCAAGTGGAGTGAAGGCGATCACAGGAATGGATATGCCCGTATTTGAAAAGAGGCGTTTCCAGCATGGAGCTGCCTCCGGTGATGCTTTCCAGGCTCATTTCCCCGAAAAGGAGCTGGACTATCGCAAGGAGTTTCTCTCCATCTATGAGTAAGGTCCCGGAATTCAGTACAGATGGCCGCTGGATCCGGTCTTTGCGGGGAGATAAGTCCCCGGTAGTTCCCTTAAGACCCTATGGCTGGTTCAATGAACAGGAGCCTTCCCCGGAAGGGAATGTGAAAGAGGTGTCGGCCATACTTCTGACCAACAGGGAATGTCCCTACAGCTGCCTGATGTGTGATCTCTGGAAGCATACCACGGATGAGACAGTTCCTCCCGGAGCCATAGCGGCCCAGATTGAATATGCACTTGAAAAACTAAAGCCCGCAAGCTATCTGAAGCTTTTTAACAGTGGCAGCTTTTTTGATCCCGGGGCCATTCCCGTGGAGGATTATCAGCAGATCGCAACTCTTTTATCTGCTTTTGAGAACGTTTTAGTGGAAAGCCATACGGCCTTTATCGGAGAGTCATGTCTTGATTTTGACAGGAAGCTTTCCGGCCAGCTTCAGGTGGCCATCGGCCTGGAGACTATCCACCCGGAGATTCTGCCCCGCCTGAACAAGGGGATGAGCCTGGAGAACTTCAAGAAGAGTGTAGGATTTCTTAAGGGAAACGGGATCTCCACTCGTGCATTTATCCTTTTGCGCCCTCCCTTTCTCTCGGAGGAAGAAGGGGTGGAGTGGGCCTGCCGATCTGTAGATTTTGCCTTTGCCTGCGGGGTGGATATTTGCTCGGTGATCCCGGTCAGATCCGGGAACGGGGCCCTGGATTTCCTGGCTGCTAAGGGCTATTTCCAGGAGCCGGTTATCCATTCGCTGGAACAGGTGCTCGACTATGGAATTGCTTTGAATAAGGGGCTGGTTTTTGCCGATCTGTGGGATCTGGAACGTTTCAGCCAATGTGAGAGCTGCTTTGTCTCCCGGAAGGACAGGCTGGAGAGGATGAACCTGGATCAGGAGATCCTCCCCCGGATATCTTGCTCATGTTCGGGCTAAGCCTTATCTTAAGGTCATGATTGGAATTGTAGGAGGTGTCGGGCCCCACGCCGGTCTTGACCTGATGAAAAAAGTCTTTGACAATAGTCTGGCAGCATCGGACCAGGAGCATGTGGATGCCTTGTTATTTTCACTGCCTTCCGGCATTAATGACCGCACGGAGTATCTCCTTGGAAAGGTGGAGGAAAATCCGGGAAAGGCCCTGGCAGAAATTCTGATAAGGCTTGAAAAAGCTGGTGCAACGGTTGCCGGGATCCCCTGCAATACGGCACATGCCCCGCCCATATATGATGTGATCCTGGATATCCTAAAAAGAGAAGGGAGCCGCATCAGGCTTCTGAACATGCTTGAGGAGTGCATGGATTTTCTGGAGGCCCTGGCACCCGGAGTAAAGCATGTGGGAGTGCTCTCTACTACCGGGACATACAGGGCCGGTATTTACCGGGATGCACTTGCCGCAAGGGGCCATGAGGCCATATTGCCCCCCTTTGAAATGCAGGAAAAATTGATTCATGCCGCTGTATATGATCCGGAATACGGAATTAAATCCCTGCCCGACCGGATCCATCCACAGGCCATGGAGAACCTGGACCAGGGATTTGCCTGGCTGGCCGCTCAGGGAGCCCGGGCGGTAATCCTGGGATGTACCGAAATTCCCCTGGCCTACCCCGAAGCCACTGTCCGGGGCATGCTTAGCATAGATCCAACTGTGGCCCTGGCCAGAGCCCTGCTCAGGGAAAGCTTTCCGGAAAAATTAAAACCCTTCAACTGACATATATGAAAAAACTACTGCTCTTCTGCACAGTATCCATACTTACAATAAGCTCCTTTGCCCAGGAGCGTGGCAGGGCCAGGGATAAGGGAATTGAACCCGGCATACTGGAGACAGGTGCCTGGAATGCCATTACGGATGTGGATGGCGTACAGGTGGGACACAAGACCCTGATCATGGGAGATTCGGTTCGAACGGGTGTCACAGTAATTATACCCCATGGAGGAAACCTGTTTCAGGAAAAGGTTCCGGCAGCTGTTTCTGTGGGCAATGGTTTTGGGAAAGCCCTGGGTTTTACACAGGTGCAGGAACTTGGAAATCTGGAAACCCCCATTGCCCTGACCAATACCCTGAATGTTTTTACTGCAGCTTCTGCCCTGGTGGACTATACCCTCTCCCTGCCCGGAAACGAAAAGGTCCGCTCGGTGAATCCGGTGGCAGGGGAAACTAATGATGGCTGGCTCAATGATATCCGGGGCCGCCATGTGGGGGAAGAAGATATTCTGGAAGCCCTGGCCTTAGCCAAAACCGGCCCGGTGGCAGAAGGCAATGTGGGAGCCGGTACCGGTACCCTTTGTCTGGGCTTTAAGGGAGGGATAGGCACCTCCTCCCGCAAGTTGGACGGGTCCGGCGGATATTATACAGTGGGTGTACTGGTGCAAACCAATTTCGGGGGCATCCTGAGCATTAACGGAGCACCGGTGGGCCAGGAACTGGAGAAGCACTACCTGGCACATGGTGGCGGGCACAGAGTTGATGGCTCCTGTATGATTGTAATTGCAACCGATGCACCCCTCTCTGCCCGGAACCTGGAGCGACTGGCAAAGCGCTCCTTTCTGGCCCTGGGGAGAGTTGGTTCCTTTATGTCCAATGGAAGCGGCGATTATGCCATCGCATTTTCCACCCATAAGGATTGCCGCATCCCTTACCGGAGCGACAGCATAATCCGGCAGAGTCCCGGGCTTGAAAATGACTTTATGTCGCCTCTTTTCCTGGCAGTGGTGGAGGCCACCGAGGAAGCAGTCTACAACTCCCTGTTTATGGCTGAAGAGATGACCGGATATGAGGGGCATCATATGGAGGCACTTCCTCTTGACCGGACCCTGGAAATCCTGGATCGCCACGACGCGAGACAAGCCCAATAGGAATTTTCATTATCTTGGGTGGCATGAGCAATCATACATTATTTCATCCTATCCTGATGCATTTTGCAGCCCGGTATGCGGGATATACCTATGGCCAGTTTGCCTCCGATTTCAGGGCGCTGGTGGATAGCAACCTCCGGTGCCGGGACGATTTTGGGATGGATGCAGTGGGAGTAATTTCCGACCCGTACAGGGAGACTGCTGCCTTTGGGGCAAAGATCACTTTCCCCCATGAAGCCGTACCGCGTTGCATGGAGATCCTGGTTCGTTCCATGGAGGATATTGCACTCTTGAAGAATCCTGATGTATATAAAGAGGAGAGGACCCTGGACAGGATCAGGGGAGCTGAAGCGCTTAGAAAGCAGCTGGGGAATGAAGTGCCGGTTATTGGCTGGATCGAAGGTCCCCTGGCCGAGAGCTGTGACCTGGCCGGGGTCAGTGAGATCCTGCTTAAGATCTATATGGAGCCCGATTTCATCAAGCGGCTTATGGATAAGGTCATGATTACTGCCAAGGATTTTGCCAGGGCACAGGTGGAGGCAGGATGCGATATTATCGGAGTGGGCGATGCCATATGTTCCCAGATAGATGTGGAGAACTACAGAGATTTAGTAAAGGATAGACAGCGGGAACTTTTTGAATATATCCAGTCGCTGGGCGCCAGGGTTAAGTTGCATATTTGCGGGAACATCACCCACCTTTTGGAGGATATAAGAGATGTAAAACCCGACATTGTTGATATCGACTGGATGGTTGATATGGACCAGGCCTACGAGAAGCTGGGGGATGAAATTATCCGCTGCGGTAACCTTGATCCGGTGACAGTCATCCAGGACCAGGGTGCGGAAGCGATCGTCCGGGAATCGGAAGCGCTGTGTAAGCAGGAGGAGGGAAGACCCTTCATCCTGTCCGGAGGCTGCGAGATCACTGTAAACACACCCATTGAACACCTCAAGGCCATGCGCACCGCCTCCCAAAAAACGAATTAAGCAATAACTACTAACAATTAACAACTAACTACACTAACCCATATAAACTTTTATCTCATGCGACCATACATTCTTTCAGAAACCCACTGGTCAGAAGTCAGTGAACAGGAATTCGACCTGGCCATCCTTCCATGGGGGGCCACCGAAGCACATAATTTCCACCTTCCCTATGGAACCGATAACTATGAAACAGAGGCCCTTGTTTTTGAAGCAGCCCGGATAGCATGGGAGAAGGGAGCGAAGGTGATCGTTTTGCCCACCATTCCCCTGGGGGTGAATACAGGTCAGTCCGATATCTACATGACTCTGAATATGAATCCCTCCACCCAGCAAGCCATCCTGGAGGATGTTGTGGAAAGCCTGGATGGCTATGGTGTGGAGAAGCTTCTTATTGTAAATGGTCATGGCGGGAACGATTTCAGGCAGATCCTCCGGGAGGTTGGGGCAAATTACCCGGACCTGCTTATGGCCACCTGCAACTGGTTCCAGTCGGTGGACCAGGGTAAGATTTTTGAAAATGACGGCGGACATGCCGATGAAATGGAAACCAGCCTGATGTTGTATACAAATCCGAAGCTGGTGAAACCCCTGGACCAGGCCGGACCGGGAAAGGCAAAGAAGTTCAGTGTGGAGTCTCTAAATGAATCCTGGGCCTGGACCGAACGAAAATGGACCCGGTGTACCGACGATACCGGGGTGGGCGATCCCCGCAAAGCCACCCTGGAAAAAGGAGAGCTCTATTTCCGGGAGGTCACGGCAAAACTTGCAGCGCTCTTTATTTCCCTGGCCGAAACGGGAGATGCCGAGCTCTATAAATGAGTGGCCGCTTAGTTTAATTTTGTTCTAAAGGGATTTATTGCAAAATTATCCAACCTAACTATTACCACTTCATGTACATGAATCGAAGAGCCTTCCTGAGAACAGGAGTGGCCGGATTTGGAAGTATCCTGCTCATGCCCTCCTGTGTGACCAGGGCCAGCTCCTCCTGGCGGTTTTTCTCGGATGAAGAAGCTCTCTGCGTGATTGCCCTGGCCGAACAGATTATCCCCGAGGATGAACACGGGGGAGGAGCCACCGAGGCCGGTGTGATCCACTACATCGACCGCCAGCTGGTGGCAGTTTTTAACTATGACCAGCTCATTTACCAGCAGGGTATTTCCGCTTTGCAGAACAGCTGCCTGGAACTTCATGGAAGGCGTTTTGAAAACCTGGATAAGGAAAGCCAGTACTCCCTTTGCACAGGCATGGAGGAAAGGACACTTCCCGAAGAACACTGGGGTGATCTGGACCAGGGCCGTTTTTTCTCTTTGCTTATTGCACATACCATGCAGGGATTTTATGGTTCCCCCAGGCATGGAGGAAACAAAGATTATATGAGTTATCGAATGATGGGGCTGGATTATCCTTTGGTGGTGGGGCGCAACCATTATGAACATTTAAGCTGACAGACCATGGCCAATACACATGTGAATGCCATTATAGTGGGAGCCGGTGCAGGGGGGGGCGTGGTCGCCAAGGAGCTGGCAGAACACGGACTTTCCGTGGTACTCTTTGAAAGGGGCGGCTGGCCCGACTATGATGCACATATCAATGATGAACTCATATCCCAGCGCACCCAGGTACTGGGTTCGGCCTTTGGGCCCGATCACAGAAAGAATCCACGGGTAAGTATCCAGCCGGACGGAACAAAAAGGGTGGTCACACCCATCACCGGAGGCTATGGTCACAATGCTGCCTGTGTGGGATCGGGCACCGTTTCCTATGGGGCCATGGCATGGCGTTTTATGCCGGAGGATTTTAAGTTAAAATCTACTTACGGTATGGTGGAGGCTTCCACCCTCGACGACTGGCCCATCTCCTATGAGGATCTTGAACCCTATTATGAGAAAGCTGAATGGGAGATCGGGGTATCGGGCGACGACAGCCAGAATCCCTTTGCTCCTCCACGAAAAAAGCCACAGCCCATGCCGCCCTTTGAATACACCCGGGAGGGAGGGGTGCTGGCAGAAGCAGGCGGCAGACTGGGTCTTCATCCCTTTCCCATACCCATGCTCAGGAATTCGGTCCCCTACAACGGGCGTCCTGCCTGCATCCGCAACCGGACCTGTGTGGGTTTTGCCTGTCCGGTTGATGGAAAGAACGGTACCCACAATACGGTTATTCCCACGGCCATGGCCACAGGAAACTGTGAAGTCAGGACCCACTGCCAGGTGGCAGAGGTGATGAGCGATGCTTCCGGCCGGGTTACAGGGATTAAATATTTTGATGGCAAAGATAAGGGACAGATACAGACGGCCGACCTGGTGATCCTGGCTGCTTCTGCAACGGAGACTGCCCGTTTGATGTTGAATTCAAAATCGGAGCTTTTCCCAAAGGGACTGGGTAATAATTACGACTGGGTAGGCCGCAACCTGCAGGGACATGCCTATACCGGGGCCGCAGGACTTTTCGATTTTGAAATCACCGATTTTGCCGGTCCGGGTGCCTCCCTGGCTTTTTGTGATTTTAACCACCACAATGAAGGCATTGTTGGAGGTGGAATGCTGGCCAACGAGTTTAATCCCCTCCCTTATCTCTTTTCGAACGCGCGTCCCCCGGGGGCAAAGCGGTGGGGAAAGGAGCACAAAGACTTCCAGATGAGAAATATCAAACGGATGGCCGTTCTCCAGGGGCCCATCCAGGAGATTCCCAATTTCGAATCCAGAATTACAGTGGATCCCTCGGTTACCGATCATTGGGGCATTCCGGTGGTTGCCATGTCCGGCAGCCGGCATTCCATCGATTACGAACATTGCAAATTTCTCTCCTCCAAAGCTGAGATGGTCCTGAAAGAGGCCGGAGCCATTCAGACCTGGCAGCGGGTGGGGGGACGCGGACTCAGCGGGGGACAGCACCAGGCAGGAACGGCTCGTATGGGTAATGATCCGCAGACCTCGGTGTGCAATCGCTATGGTCAGGTTCATGGCATCGACAACCTCTTTGTGGCAGACGGAAGTCTCTGTGTGACCAATGGAGGATTTAACCCGGTCCTCACCATCATGGCCCTGGGATACTGGGTGTCGGATTACATTACCCGAAACTGGAACGGAACCCATTTTAAGTCATGATGATCAGGCACAAAAAACAAAAAAGAGTTCTGGGCACCGTTTTAATCCTTGCATTATTATTGCTGGTGCTCTTCGGCGGCTATGCAGGCTGGAACTCTGCCAACCCGGAACGTACCTGTGCTTCCTGCCACGAGATTGTTCCCTCCCTGGAAATCTGGCAACAAAGTGCGCACAGGGATGTGAAATGCGTGGATTGTCATGGAAGTGCCCTGGGGAACGGATTTCACAGCCTGAAAGAGAAGGCGGGCATGTTTTTTTCACATTTCCGTGAGGAGCCGGCAAAGCAGAGAGTGAGCCTCGACGAAGAGGGGGTGCTCCAGGTGATGGAGGCCTGTATCAATTGTCACCGCGACGAATATAGCTCGTGGCAGGCAGGCGGACACTCTGCCACCTATGCAGATATCTTTCTGAATGAAAAACACAACTCCATGGAGCGGCCCTATCCCGATTGTTTCCGCTGTCACGGTATGTATTACGACGGGACCATCGCCGACCTGGTGGAACCCATCTCCACCACCGGACCCTGGAAGTTGAAAGATCCGGAAAAAGCTTCCCATCCCGTAATCCCCTGTCTGAGCTGTCACCCCATCCATATGGAGAATGAACCCATGGCACATCCGCAGTCCATGGACGATCCCTACGCCATTTTTTATGAACGGGAAGAGCGTAATCCTCTCACGGGTCTTTACCTTCGCGCCGACCGAATGCACCTTCGGGCCGATAAGCTCCGGAAGCCCGACATCTATGACGGTGAGATTCCTGTACTGGTTTCCGATGATCCGCTGCAGCTCATCTGTATTCAGTGTCATTCGCCCAACTGGGCCCACCAGGCGGGCACCGAGGATGACCGCACCCCGGTGGGTGTGCATGAAGGGATCAGCTGCCGGGCCTGTCACCGCGGACACTCCAACGATCCCCGGAATGCCTGCAAGACCTGTCACCCTGCAGTTACCAGCTGTGGCTTGGATGTGATGACCATGAACACCACCTATAAGAACAGCGAGAGTCCCAACAACATCCACTCCATGTTCTGTACCGATTGTCACGATCCGGTACCCGGAATGTAATCATATTAATTTCTTGTTATTTTTCTTTATCTCATTGATAAAGAGTTGTAAAATGAATACTTTTGTCTTCTCTTTTTTATACGCACTAAAAATACCATAGCATGCAGTTTAAATCAAAAGTTGAATCAGCTTTTTATAAGATTTCCGGCGAACCGGAGATCACTACCAACATTCCCTACATTGTGGTGGAAAACTTTCCACTGATGGGTTTACTTACCGCGCTCCGATTCCTGGAGTGGGTCAGTGAGAACCCCGAAGGAGTCATCAGCCTTCCCACCGGAAAGACTCCGGAATATTTTATCAAGTGGACCACTCATTTGCTGAAGAAACTGGGATGAGAAAGAGATAAAGGAACTTCGAAGCAAGTATGGACTGGCCGATTTGAAGAAGCCTTCTCTGAAGGACCTCCATTTTGTGCAGATCGATGAGTTTTATCCCATCAGTTCATCCCAACACAACAGTTTTTACAATTATGTTCAGAAGTACTATATCAAGGGCTTTGGTCTGGATCCAAAGAATGCCCTGCTGATCAATTCCGATGAGATTCCTCTATCAGGTGCCTGCCATTTTTCCGAGGCATTTCCCGATAGCAAGGTAGATCTCTCCCTGAGGTACCGGGACCCCAAAAGCCAATTTGAGAAAATGCAGCAGGAATCGGTGTTTGCCATCGATAACTGGTGTTCAGAATATGAGCAGAAAATAAGAGATAAGGGAGGTATTGGTTTTTTCCTGGGAGGAATTGGTCCTGATGGCCACATCGCTTTTAATGTAAGGGGATCCGATCATTACTCAACGACCAGGCTGACTGAAACAAACTTTGAGACTCAGGCTGTGGCAGCAGGTGACCTTGGAGGAATTGAGATTTCCCGCAACCGGCTGGTGATCACCATAGGGCTCGATACCATTACCCATAATCCGGATGCAGTGGCGTTGATATTTGCTGCAGGGGAAGCCAAAGCCACCGTTGTAAAGGAGGCCCTGGAAAATAAAGCCTCAGTTCTTTATCCGGCCAGCGTGCTGAATAAACTGGAGAATGCCCGCTTCTATCTGACTACAGGTGCAGCTGCCGGTCTTCAATCCTCAGTGGATGCATATTACAAAGAAGGGGATTGGACCCAGGAGAAAACCGACCGGGCCGTCATTGACCTCTGTTCCAGATTGAATAAGTATGGTCATCACCTTACCATGAGCGATCTGAAGGGGGACAGGTACTGTAAAATGATTCCCGGACTGGATGAGAACACCATATCAACAGTATTCAAATCTATTGAGAAGAAATATGAAAAGGGGACAGCCGTAGAGAAGAACCAGATATATTACCATACCGGGCCCCATCATGACGATATCATGCTGGGAATCAATCCCCACGTCCACAGACTTTCCCGGGAGGATAGCAACACCAGTTATTTTTCAGTACATACCTCCGGATTTACTGCAGTAACCAATGACTTTGTGATCAAGGCCCTGGAGGATACCAGGTATTTCCTGGACAAGGGAGAGATGCAAATGACCCACTATCCTGATTTTTTCGAAAAAGGATATAAATCATAAGCGTGACAAAGATGTGAATCACTATCTGCTGAAGGTTGCTTCGGGCGAGAAAAGCGAATTGCGTCGGGGCCTGGCACACAGGATTGTGCGGGATATGGTGGGTCTTTATAAGCTTAAAAGTGTGGATCAGCTTCGCGATCAGATTAACAACATCATTCACATCCTGGAAAAGAGTTACGACGGCGAAATTAATCAACCTGATATACAGAAGCTGAAGGGGATGATCAGGGAATTTGAGGAAGAGCTGGTCTGGGGCTACTTTGGATTCAGAACCAGCCGGGTAAGTCACCTGAGGCTGGGCTTTTATACCGGGGAGGTATTTACCGAGCAGCCCAAGCTGGAGAGAGATGTAGAGCCGGTACTGGCAGAGCTCAGGAAATATAAACCCACCGTGGTAAGCCTGGCCTTTGATCCCGAGGGCAGTGGCCCCGATACCCACTACAAGGTGCTCCAGGTGATTGCCGAGGCTTTGCGTTTGTACAGTGAAGAGGTGGATACGTCTGCGCTGAGGGTCTGGGGATACAGAAATGTGTGGTATCGCTTCCACCCGGCAGAAGTCAATGTCATAGCGCCGGTCTCCCTGAATGCCATGGGTGTTATGGACGGTGCATTCACCAATAGTTATCTGAGCCAGGTGGATGCTTCTTTCCCTTCTTATCAGCTTGATGGCAAATTCAGTGATCTGACCAAGCGTATCTGGGTGGAGCAGTTAAAGCAGATACAATTGCTGGTTGGTAAGAACACCTTCTATCAGAGCAAGAATCCACGAACAAGGTCAGCAAACGGACTCCTTTATTTCAAGGAAATGAGCGTTGAAGAGTTCCTGACCAATGCACGTCAACTGGAGAAATCCATGGAGGGTGTGGTTCTTTAAGGTATCTCAAGCACACAAAAGAAAAGAGGCCTTTCCGTTTTTGGGAAGGCCTCTTTTATGTTAAGTTAGTTTACTAATAATGTGTCCTAAGGCATGGGGGGAAGTTCCCATCCACCTTCTCTTGGAGTGTGCTTCACCAGGTCCCTGGAGAACTCAAGGGCAGAGAACTTGTCGGTCCAGTCCTTCTTGAAGGTTGGGTGTCCGTCGTGGATCTCAAAACCGTCCTTGATACACATGCGCAGCTCTTCGCTTTCGCCAATGTTGGTGAACTCCATTTTTTCGCCATCCCATTCCAGCTCCTTGTTCAGGCCCTGGAGACGTACAGCATTAACACCCATAACCACCATTTCGTTGAATGGTCCGGCTTCGCTGAAGGGAGATGCAGTCTGAACACGGCTTTCAGGACTCTCCTTACATGCTCTTACCCAGTCCATTTCATGGCTGGTCTCTACGCGACGCCTGAACTTGGGAGCATCGGGCACACGTCCTGACAGCAACCAGGGATTCACACCGTAGCAACCACAAACCAGGGTATCCTTGGTTCCGTGGAACAGAACACCACCACCCTGATCGTTCATATTTTTACCTTCTGGCCATCCTTCGGGCTTCATGGGCTGCAGTCCGCCATCAAACCAGGTCACTTCTACTTCAGGTAAAGCGAGATTGGGCATGTTTGGCCTTGCAGGATAAGTCAGCTTCACCATCTGTGCATTGGGAGCACATTCGGTCAGCAAGAGGGTAGAACTACCCTGTACCTTGGTGGGGTACTGCAATTTCAGACCAACAAAGACCGGGTGCAGGATATGACAGGCCATATCGCCAAGGGCACCTGTTCCATAGTCCCACCAGCCACGCCAGTTCCAGGGGTGATAGATCTCATTGAAATCATTCAATGAGGCCGGACCGGTAAAGAGGTCCCAGTTAAGAGTCTTGGGTACTTCTTGCTTTTCTTCGGGTATATTCAGACCCTGGGGCCAGATGGGACGGTCGGTAAAGGCTTCAACTTTTGTAACCTCGCCGATCTCGCCATTGGCGAGCCATTCACAAACCAGGTTAACACCTTCGCCTGAAGAACCCTGGTTTCCCATTTGAGTGGCCAGCTGATGCTTGTCTGCCAGGTTGGTCAGCAAGCGTGATTCATAAACAGAGTGTGTCAAAGGCTTTTGCACATACATATGCTTGTCCATGGTCATTCCATGGGCAGCAATCAGTGCGTGAGTATGGTCGGCTGTGGCAACAATAACACCATCGATATCTTTGCCCATCTTATCATACATCTTTCTCCAGTCCCAGAATTTCTTGGCATCCGGATATTTCTCAAATGTTCCTGCAGCATACTTATGGTCCACATCACAAAGAGCCACAATATTCTGGTCCTTGATGTTCCGGAGGTTGGAAGCACCCATTCCACCGACACCCACAGCAGCAATGTTCATCTTATCGCTGGGGGCAATGTGTCCCATTCCGCTGACCACATTGCTTGGAAGAATGGTAAATCCTGCAGTTGCAGCGGCTGTAGTTCCCACAAATGCTCTACGGGAAACTCCACCCTTTTTTTCTTTACTCATAATAGCTTAATTTAAGTTAGGTATTTTGTCTAAGTTGAAAAATCGCGTTCTAATTTACTAATAATAATCCATAGTTAAAATTCTGAAGTTCGATTGCTTCGGATTATGTAAATTTTACACATAGAAACTTTTTTCTGGCATTTCAGAGTGAAGGCTATGGCGGAATTTCCTAAATTTAGTGATCCTAACCAAACGACCAGCATGAAAAATTCCAAAAAAATTACCCGCAGAAAGTTTGTGGGTACAACTGCTGCTGCAGCTGCTTTTACTGTTGTTCCCAGGCATGTGCTGGGAGGAGCTGGCTTTACCGCACCAAGTGATAAAATGAATATCGCCTACATAGGTTGCGGGACCCAGGGTATCAGAGAGATGGCGCCCCTCCTCAAAGAGGAAGATATACAGATTACCTCCGTATGCGACCCCAATAAATTCACTACCGACTATGTGGACTGGTCTTTAAATGGCATTCGCAACATCATCCGCCGTACCCTTGAAGATTCTGAATGGGGAAGCGGTCTGGATGGTATTCCCGGGGGGCGTGATCTGGGGAAGGAATTCGTGGATAAATACTATGCCCTGAAGAGTGGACAGGGGAGTTACAATGGCTGTAAGGCTTATAACGATTACCGGGAGCTGCTGGAGAAGGAGACAGATGTGGATGCGGTGAAGATTATGACACCCGATCATCTGCACGCAGCGGTTTCCATCGCCTCTCTGAAAAAAGGAAAGCCTGTGGTGATTCATAAGCCCATTGCCAACCGCATGAAGGAAGCCCTGCTAAGCATTGATACCGCCAAGAACAACTGGCGTGGGTTCTCACCTCTTGGCCTGGAGCCAGAGAAGCGGACTGGATGTGGCCAGGGAATGGATCAAGCAGGGTGTTATTGGAAATCTGACCGAGATCCATAACTGGTCGAATCGTCCCGTCTGGCCGCAGTGGACCTCCAATCCGAAAGAGGAGATGCCCATACCCGATGGATTTGACTGGGATCTCTGGCTGGGACCAGTGCCCGACCGCCCTTATAACCTGAATTATACCCATGCGGTTTTCCGGGGCTGGTATGACTTTGGAGCAGGAGCCATTGCCGATATGGGACACTACAGTCTATGGCCCCTCTTCCTTCAACTTGGAATTAACACGGCACCTTTGAGTGCAAGAGCTTACGGAACCACCACCTGCGAAGTAGTGGACCACGTGAGTAAAGGTGTACGCAACAATGTGGCCTTCCCCTATTCAAGTATGGTAAAATTTGATTTCCCGGAGCAGGAGACCCTGCCTGCCTTCAAACTATACTGGTACGATGGGGGCATGAAACCCTTTACCCCGGAAGAGCTGGAAGGCGAAGACAAGGATCTGCCGCGAGAGGGGATGATGTTTGTGGGAGACAAGGGGAAGATCCTGGCTGGTTTCCGTGGAGAGAGCCCAAAGATCATTCCGGAAAAACGAATGATAGAACTTACCGGATCAGACAAACCGCCGAAGGAGGAAACCATACGCAGCGATCGCGACTGGATTGAGACCTTTAAGAAAGGGGAAGAGTCGCCCGGAACCTTCCTGAAAGCTGCACCGGTCACGCAGACCATCCTCCTGGGAGGAGTGGCCCTGAGGGCAGGGAAAAGGGTGGATTATGATCCGGAGAAGGTGGAGATCACCAATGTGCCTGAAGCCAATGAATTTTTAACCAGAACTTACAGGAAAGGATGGGAGTTGTAATATGAAAAGAAGATCATTTATTGAAAAGTCAATAGGAGTGGGAGCCACCGGGATGGTGGCTTCCTCCCTGCTGGGATCATGTGTATCCCAGGGAGATGCTGAAGAAAAAGCTGCTGCAGCACCTCTTATCAACTTACCGGTGATGCCTGTCGTTGATGATATTTCCATTGCCCAGTGGTCCCTGGTGGATGAGATCCGTCAGGGCCTTTGGACCACCCTGGATTTTCCCAAACTGGCCAGGGAAGAGTTTGATATCAACGGGATTGAGTTTGTGAATACACTTTTCGAGGTTCCGCATATGAACTACCTGAATCAGCTGAAACAGAATGCAGAAGACTATGGAGTGAGCATGGTGCTGATTATGGTGGATGCGGAAGGGGACCCCTGTTCGCCCGATGCAAAGGTGCGGAAGCAATATGCCATCAATCACCGGAAATGGATCGATGTGGCCCACTACCTGGGATGCCATAGCATCCGGACCAACTGCAGAGGCCTTGAGGAGGCTACACCGGAGGAGAACCTGGAATGGGCCGTGGATTCTTATCAAATGCTGCTGGACTATGCATCGGAGGCAGGAATCAATGTGGTGATCGAGAACCATGGCGGGGTAACCAATGACCCGGACATGGATGGATAAACTCTTTGAGGCAGTCGATCATCCGCTCTTTGGATCTTATCCCGACTGGCGCCAGCCGGGACCTGAGTTTGATAACCTGGCCTACCTGGAAAAGATGCTTCCCTATGCCAAGGGCATGTCTTACCGGAACCAGCCCGACGGAAGAATTGTCGGGACGGATGATACGGATGTCCAAGAAGATGGGCTATACAGGCTGGTACGGCATTGAATCCAGCGGAAGGGATGCCATCCGCCAGGGCAAGGAACTGCTGACTAAATACCTGGGCTTGTAAGCGGGAATCAAAAACCATATTATGACATATCGTTGCCTATATTTTGGATTGCTGTTGATGGTGGGAACCGTGGTGCTGGCTGATGAGCCTGAAACTCTGGCCATCGGCCAGAAAGCACCCCCATTTTTCCTTGAAGGGATCGATGGCATTTTGTATACTCTGGATAGTTTTGACAGGGCTGCTGTACTGACCATTGTATTTACGGCCAACCATTGTCCCACTGCCCAGGCCTATGAGGAACGAATACAAGAATTGAGTTTGGCGTATGAGGCCGAAGAAATGCAGCTCATAGCTATTTCTTCAAACTATCCTGGTGCTGTTTGCCTGGAAGAACTGGGCTATTCTGATCTGGGTGACAGCTATGATGAAACTAAGATCCGGGCCTCGGAGAAAGCCTTTACTTTTCCTTACCTCTTTGATGGGGCGGAGCAGGCTGCAGCTCTGGCTTACGGAGCAATAGCTACTCCACATGTATTTATCTTTGACCGGGAACGAAAATTGCGATACAGCGGGAGGATCGATGACATGGAAGATCCTTACAAGAAACCTACTCAGCTGGATGCACGAAATGCCATTGATGCACTGCTGGAAGGAAAACCCGTTCCGGTGGAAACCACCAGGGTCTTTGGCTGTTCCATGAAGTGGAAATCGAAGGTAAGCTGGAGAAAGACCCTGGATGAACGGTGGAAAGAGAAACCTGTGCAATTAAGCGGAATAGACCTTCAGGGTGTCAGGGAGCTGCTGGAAAACAATAGCAACAAGTACAGGCTTATTAATGTTTGGGCTACCTGGTGCGGCCCTTGCATAATTGAGTTTCCTGAATTTGTAAACATACAGAGAATGTATGGACAAAGAAATTTTGAAATGGTTTCACTTAGCATTGACAAGCCCTCGCTGGAGGAAAATGTTAAGTCCTTTCTCGTAGAACACCAGGCGGCTTTTCCCAACTACATTTATCAGGGGGAGGTTCAAGAGGCATTTCTCAATACCATAGATTCACTCCGGCAGGTTGTCCTGCCCCATACCATGCTTGTAGCACCTGGAGGAAAAGTGGTATACAGGCATAATGGGCTAATTGATCCCCTGGAAGTGAAAAGGGCCATCGTGAATGAACTGGGCAGGTATTTTGCCGACGACAGATGAAAAATATAATCGTCATATCAATGCTATTTTCTATTGCTTTTGCGGGATGCAATTCAGCACATGAAGGAGAAAAAGCACTTTTTGAAAAAGAAAACCTGGTTGCCTGGTGCATTGTGCCTTTTGATGCTAAGAACCGAACTCCGGGCGAAAGAGCAGAGATGCTGGATGATTTGGGATTAAAGCATTTCGCTTATGATTACAGGGATGAACATATTCCCTCATTCAGGGAGGAGATAGGAATATTAAAGGATCATCATATTATGCTGGGTGCTGTCTGGCTATGGGTAGATCCACAATGGGAAGAGCCGCTTAATAATGCTGGCAGGCAAATTCTGGATATCCTCAGGGAGACCGGTACCCGGACGGAAATCTGGCTGGGATTTCCAGATCATGCCTTTGAAGGACTTTCAGATGAAGAGAGCCTTTCCAGAGCAGTGGAGGTGGTAAAAGACATCCTTCGGGAATGCGAGGAGCTTGGTTGTACTCTTGCACTCTATAACCATGGGGGATGGTTTGGTGAACCAGCTAACCTGGTCAAAGTCGTTGAATCTTTTGGATCGGACAAGGTCAGGATCGTATATAACTTCCACCATGGACATCACCAGATAGATCATTTTCAGGAGAATCTCGCTTTGATGCTGCCTTACCTATCCACGATTAATATTAACGGGATGCGGGTTGAGGGGCCCAAGATCATTCCCCTGGGTGAGGGAGACCGGGAGCTGGAGATGCTTAGGATCATTCAGAATTCTGGATTCTCAGGATCCATCGGGATCCTCGGACATACTGAAGGGGAGGACATCAAGGTGGTCCTGGAACGTAACCTCAGGGGCTTGGAAGAGCTGAAAAAACAACTCTGAAGCCTTATCTGAGTTACCTATTCTCCGCTCATTACCTTTTTGAAGAATGTACCCTGGCGCGTGGGAGTGTAATCCCAGTCGGTGAACATATATGGTGACCAGTCGGGATCAAAACACCAGACGACCCAGGAGATGCCGCGCTCCCTGGTGAACTCTACCAGGGCCTTCCCGTAAGTCTCATCTCCTTTTACGGGTATGTGGGCCCCTTTCTCATCAGGCAGCGCAAAACCCACCTCTGTCAGGAATACCGGGTATTTTTCCGCCACATAACCCCAGTCAGTTTCCCATTGTTCTTCCCAGGGAGCCTCCCGCTTCTGGGGATAGGGGTGAGAGATGTAGGCGATACCCGGCGCTTCGATGGGTGACTCTGCTATGGGAACGAGGTCATATGCCCAGTTGAATCCTGCCACCCCGATAAGCGACCCGGGATGATTGTTCCTGATGACAGCAATGAGGTCTTCATTGATTGCTTTCCACTCCTCCCAGCTCATGTCCCCGAAATTGTCTCCCGATATAGTTGGCTCATTATAAGAGTTCGTACATAAGTACCACCGGTTCATTGGCATACCTCAGGGAAACAGCATTCCAGAAAGCGGTGGTCTCCTCCACTGAGGTGATGTACATTTCGTGCTGGAACATCTCCATCTTCAGGTTTCCGATGGAGTGCCAGTCAAGGATCAGGTAGAGTTCCAGCTCCCTGGCCCACTCCACTGCCTGATCGATCAGAACCATGTAGCCTTCTTCACCCCGTGCTCTCCAGGAGGGTGGGTGGATGGGCAGCCTGATCACATTGGCACCCCATGCTTTGGCTTCCTGGAAATGGGAACTGGTCCAGTGACCTTCCTCCTCCAGGTTGTGCGGATCCCTGATGTTTACTCCCTGGAATATCATGGTCGCACCCCTGTCATCCACAAAGTGATTCCCTTCTATGCTGATCCATCCCATGCTTGCATTTTCCTGTTCACAGGAAGGAAGCAGGAAGAGGATCAGTATCATGGAGATCATTAGACTAATATGAACTGAGGGTTTCATTGGGGTATGCTATTTGTGTTAATTCTTAAAAATTCCAGTCCAGTCCGTAGGTGTCACTTATGTCCAGCCGTGGCATGGGCCCGTCCAGTGGATGGAGGTCTTTCACATACCAGTCGAGCCACTCAATCTGGCGCATAAGCACATCGATCTGCCCCACCTGTTTCCGGTTTCCGTGCCCTTCGCCCGGGTACTGCACCAGGCGGACTGCCGGGTGGTCATTCATTTTCATCCTGCGATAGAGTTCAAAACTCTGGGAGGGATGAACCCGGGTATCGGCTGCACCCCCATAGATCAGCGTCGCGGTTTTACTCTGGTGGGCCCAGTAAACCGGACTGCGTTCCAGATCCAGTTGCCATTGCTCCTCCAGTTTTTTTCCAGAATGCACATAAAGCTCCTCATAAGGTATGTCGGTGGTGCCCCGCTTACTAATAGAGTTGCTGATGCCCACAAACATGCAAACCGCCTTCACGTATTGGGTGTAATAGGTGGCAAACCACGCCGAAGCATAGCCTCCGTATGATCCACCCGCCATTCCAACCCGCTCCGGGTCGGCTCCTTTCTCCCGTATGGCCCATTCAATGCCATCGGCAATATCATCAAATTCCTTACCGGCCGGATCCATAAAACCTTCCATAGCAAAATCAACCCCATAACCTGTACTGGCCCTGTAGTTGAGGTAGAGTACCAGGTAACCCTTGCCGGCCATGACCTGACCGGGAGTGGAGTAACGGCTCATCCAACCGTTGTTTTCATGGGACTCGGGACCACCGTGTACATATACGATAAGCGGATAGGTACTTCCCTTCTTATAATCCACCGGGTGAATTAATATACCTTCAATCTTCTGTCCATCTCTGGCCTTGTAGCTAATAAGTTCCTGTTTACCCAGCACCTTTTCCTTCAGCCAGGGATTTTGTGTGGTGACCTTCCTGGGATTACTTTTTCCATCCCAGTAATAGAGATTGCTCCGGTCTTCCGGGGTCGAAGCAGAAAAAACAAAATGTCTGAAATTGGGAGTAAACAGCGGGGATCCAAAGATAAATCCATGATCGGCAGCATTCAGGATCACCTCTCTTGTTCCGCCCGAAACAGGCACCACACTGAGGGTCGGATAGACGCCCTCTCCGGCAAGGTAGAGCAGGTTCTCACTGTCCTTCCAGTTTACCCAGCTGATATGTCCCCTGAAATCGGGAGGTGTCAGCTTGGAGACTTCTCCGGAAGCCAGGTTCACTATATAGGCCTGGCTCACCTGGGAATCATTGATATTCAGGGCAGCCGCATAGGCCAGGTGCCTGCCATCGGGACTAAAGGCATAGTTGCCCAGCTTGCCTTCATTTTCAGAGACCTGTCTCATCTCGCCCGATTTAAGATCAATCAGGAAGATCTTTCTGAACATATAACGCTGGTCGATCAGGTTCTTGGGTGAAATGCTTGCAGCAATGCGGTCTCCCTGCTGGTTAAATTCAAAATCCCAGGTGTTTCCTTCATGGGTCATCTGCCACACACTGGTCTGGTTCCACTCATCATCGAACCATGCCATATGCAGGCTGCTGTTTTTCAGATTCTCTTCGTAAAAGATGAAATCGTAACCTCTCTCTTTCAGCTCCTTCTCGCGTTCACTTGTCAGCTCCCTGGACAGGTAGGCAATTCCATTTTTTCCCGGTTGCCATTTAAACTGAGATACTCCTGAAGGTTCATTGGTCAGTTTCTTCATCTTCCCTCCCGTGCTGTTCATCACCCAGACCTGTTGCGGTTCATCCTCATTTGCATGGAGGAAGCCTATGTATTTGCCATCGGGACTATAGCGGGGTGAGCTGACCCCAACCTGGTTTTCAAACAGGGGAAGGGGTATCCAGTCAGTCAATGAGGCCCGGAAGTATTTCCTGGTGGCCCCACCCGGTTTTTCATTGGCTCCCCTGGGAGTTGAGACCGAGTAGATCACCTCGCGATTGACAGGGCTCAGGTGAACCATACTTATGGTTTTTAATTTCAGGAGTTCCTCCGGACTAAGGGGGTCCTGTCCCTTTGTCTGATTTGGATTGACCAGGAGGATGGCCAGGGATAACAGAGCGGCAAGATAGGATCTCATCATCATTTTTTTTGAGTTTTGTATGACTGTCAGGATTGAAATTTTAAAAGTCATGAAAATCCCACGATCCTCGGAAAGGCCTGGTAAGCATACCATTTGCATCATCGTCGTCAATGAATTTCTCATGAGCGGGCTTCCAGTTCAGTGTACGTTCCAGTGTATAGCCTATATTAACGATATTGCACAGTGAAGCGGTCCTGTGACCAGTCTCCACATCGGAAACCGGACGTGTTCTCTTCTTTATGGCATCCACCCAGTCCTGGTAGTGGTTATCACTTGTATATAGCGCTGTATCGCTGTCCTTCAGTTCAATTTCAGTGAGCCCTTCAATATCGGAGCGGTAAAAACTCCGACTCACTTCTATTTTTCCTTCGGATCCCAGGAACTGAACGGCATTGAAATCGCCCCAGTCGACGTGATTCATGATTACACCATTGGCATATTTCATTTGCATTCCCCTTTTGGCTCCATGCTCCGGTGGGATAAACTCAATGGGTCCTGAATTATCCATACCCATGGCCCACTGGGCAATATCAAACATATGGGCACCCCAGTCGGTGATCAATCCGCCGCCAAAATCGCGGTAGGCTCTCCAGTTGGCCCAACTATTGTCGTTGATAGGAGGGGCAAGCTCGGGGTTGTAATTCCTGAACATGGAAGGTCCCACCCAGAGGTCCCAGTTCAGATTCTCCGGAACCGGCACAGCAGGAAGCTCACAGGCCATAACCGGATCTCCAACGCTTACATTTATTTCCTTGATCTCCCCGATATATCCGTTGGAAACCATCTCACAGGCATGCCTGAAGTTCCTCCAGGACCGTTGCATGTTTCCGGTTTGGAACACACGCTCATACTTCCTGGTGGCAGAGACCATGGCCCGGCCTTCAGCAACGGTAAGTGCCATGGGTTTTTCACAATAGATATCTTTCCCTGCTTTTGCAGCATCAATGGCAATCATGGCATGCCAGTGATCGGGGGTGGCGATCACCACCGCATCAATGTCCTTTCTTTCCAGGAGTTCCCTGTAATTTTCATAGGTGTCAACCACCTGGTTGCCACCATCCAGTTTAACAGAGTTGGCTTTTTCAGCTGCTTTTTTGAAACGATCCAGTTTAACTTTGTCCACATCACAGGCAGCCAGCACCATGGTCTCCGGGCAACCGGCAATACTTCTTAAAAGTCCCAGGCTTTGTTTGCCCGTCCCAATATAACCCAGGTTAATTTTGTCACTGGGGGCAATATATTTCTTTGAATCTTTAGCCATAGCCTGGCCTGGAATAATGGCTGCTGCACCAGCGGCAAGAGCCGATTTTCCAATAAAATTTCTTCTGTCCATGATTTGATCTGGTTTAGTTAGTATGTTCGATTTATTATAATTGCATATTAATATAGTTGTTTCCCTTCCAGTCCCATCCATTCCTCAATAAGTACTTCCATCTCCGGCAGGGCCTGCTGTGATGTCCTGATTTCCCTTTTGTCCTGGTCCAGGGATAGTTCCCGGTAAAGGTGTTTGTCCATAAAGCCGATCCTCTCTGCATCGGAACGATCGTTACAGAAGAAGAGGGTGCGTATTCCTGCCCAGTATATGGCTGCAAGGCACATGGGACAGGGTTCAAAATTGGAGTAGATGACTGCCCCGTCAGGTGATGGCTCTCCAGATGTTTGCAGGCATTCCGGATGGCATTCACCTCTGCATGTGCTGTGGGATCCCTGGATGCAAGTACAGTATTGTGTCCGCTGCCAATGATCTTTCCCTTGCTGGTGATGACAGCGCCAAAGGGGCCTCCTTCTCCGGCTCTCATACCAGTGAAGGCCTCATCAACTGCTAACTTCAGGAAGGCTTTGTGATCTGTTTTTTCTTGCATTGTGATAAATGTAGTAATTGTAAATTTAAGTACATTGCATGAACACACGCAAATCGATAAAAAAGAAACTTCCACATGAAATTCGGGTATTTTGACGATCAGAAAAAAGAGTATGTAATCACCAATCCACGCACCCCTTATCCATGGATCAATTACCTGGGATGTGAGGAATTTTTCTCCATTGTGACCAATACAGCCGGCGGGTACAGCTTCTATAAGGATGCCCGCCTTAGAAGGATCACCCGTTACAGGTACAACAATGTTCCGGTGGACGATGGGGGAAAGTATTTCTATATCAACGAGAACGGAAAGGTATGGTCGCCCGGATGGAAGCCGGTGAAGACCGAGCTGGACCGTTACGAGTGCAGACATGGAATGGGGTATACTCAGATCACCGGGGAAGTGGACCAGCTGGAAGCAGAGGTGCTGTATATGGTTCCGCTGGGATATCATGGCGAGGTGCAAAGGCTTAAACTGACCAACCACAGCGACAGGAAGCGCTCCTTTTCGCTCTTCTCCTATGTGGAGTGGTGCCTCTGGGATGCTTTGGATGACAATACCAACTTCCAGCGCAACTTCTCCACTGGACAGGTGGAGATAGTGGACTCGACCATCTATCACAAGACAGAATACAGGGAGCGGCGCGATCATTATGCCTTCTACACGGTCAATGAGCAGGTGGCAGGCCTGGATAGCGACAGGGAGGCCTTTCTGGGTCTTTACAATGGTTATGACGCACCCGATGCAGTCATGGAGTGCAAGTCGCGCAACTCTCATGCCCATGGCTGGTCGCCCGTAGCCTCCCACCATCTTAAAATTGAGCTGGAACCCGGAGAAGAGAAACAGCTGGTATTTGTACTGGGTTATGTGGAGGTGCCCGTGGCAGAAAAATTTGTGGAGAATCAGGTAATCAACAAAGTGCCTGCCGGGAAGATGATGGCAAAATTCCAGACAGCAGCAGATGTGGATCGTGCCTTTGATGAACTGGGGAAATTCTGGAACGATTTGCTCTCTGTATACCAGCTGGAGCATCCCGAGGAGGAGCTTAACAGGGCCGTGAATATCTGGAACCAGTACCAGTGTATGGTTACCTTTAATTTTAGCCGCAGTGCCTCATTCTTTGAATCGGGCATCGGGCGGGGAATGGGTTTCCGGGATTCCAACCAGGACCTGATTGGATTTGTACACCAGGTGCCTGAGCGGGCGCGTGAGAGAATCATAGATATTGCTTCCACCCAGTTCGAGGATGGCAGCGCCTATCACCAGTACCAACCCCTCACCAAGAAGGGGAACGATGCAGTGGGGAGCAACTTCAACGACGATCCCCTCTGGCTGATCCTGGGTACCGATGAATATATCAAGGAGACGGGCGACTGGACTATCCTTGAGGAGATGGTTCCTTTCGATAATGATGAGTCCAATAAGGCCACCCTTTTTGAACACCTGAAGCGTTCCTTCGACCATGTGGTGAACAACCTGGGGCCCCATAAGCTTCCCCTGATCGGTCGGGCCGACTGGAACGATTGCCTGAACCTGAATTGTTTCTCGGAAACTCCGGGAGAGTCCTTTCAGACCACCGAAAACCGTGAAGGAGGAGTGGCCGAATCGGTCTTTATTGCAGGGATGTTTGTACTCTACGGAGATGCCTATGTGAAGCTCTGCCACAAGCTTGGTAAGGAGGCTGAGGCTGACCGGGCAGCCCGGCATATTGAAGATATGAAGAAGGTGGTGGACGAGCATGGCTGGGATGGAAAGTGGTTTATCAGGGCCTACGACCATTTTGGTGAAAAGATTGGAAGCGATGAGCGGGAAGAGGGAAAGATTTTTATTGAATCACAGGGAATGTGCATTATGGCCGGGATCGGACTGGAGGATGGCCGTGCCAGAACAGCCCTTGATTCGGTGAAAGAGCGCCTTGACTGTGAATACGGAATTGTGCTCAACAATCCGGCCTTCACCCGTTACCATGTGCAGTATGGAGAGATCAGCACCTACCCTGAGGGCTATAAGGAGAATGCCGGCATCTTCTGCCATAACAATCCCTGGATCATGATTGCCGAGACCCTGGAAGGGAACGGCAATGCGGCGTGGGATTACTTCCGGAAGATCTGTCCTCCCTACCTGGAGGAGATCAGCGATCTGCATAAGACCGAACCCTATGTCTACTCCCAGATGATTGCGGGAAAGGATGCCTTTAAACCAGGGGAAGCCAAAAACAGCTGGCTAACCGGAACCGCTTCCTGGAACTTTTATGCTATTTCGCAGTATATCCTGGGCATCAGAGCCGACCATGACGGCCTTCTCATTAATCCGGTTATACCCGACAGCTGGGATGGCTATACGGTGACCCGGAAGTTCAGGGGAGCCACCTATCGCATCGAAGTCAGTAATCCCGGTCATGTGTCATCCGGTCTGAAGGAATTGATCCTCAATGGTGAGAAACTGGAAGGCAACCTGGTTCCCATCTGCGAAGCAGGCAGTGTGAACCAGGTAAAGGTAGTGCTGGGCAATTAGGGACTGATGCTATCAAATGCATTAACTCATTTGATAGCATCATAGCCCAATGGGCTGGACTAGGAATTCAGATAAGCTTTGTTTTGGTCGATCAGGCTGTTAATCAGTTGCACTGAGGCTGCTGAGCGGAGACCGTCTTCCGGCGTATTCATGCAGTAATCCACCAGCTGGTCTATGGTGGAGGTGGCCACATGCATGCGGGTATCGGACGAAGCATAGTAGATAAACACTTTGCCATCGTCATCGGCAATCCATCCATTGGTGAAGAGTACATTGGATACATCACCCACCCGTTCCTCGCCAAGGGGGCCCATAAAGAGCCCGGCTGGCTTATGAATTACTCTTGTAGGATCGTCAACTGCCGTCATAAACATATAGAGGGTGTAGCGGAGCCCGGCCGCACAGTTTCTGACCCCATGGGCCAGGTTGAGCCAACCATGCTCTGTTTTTAAGGGTGCGGGACCCTGCCCGTTTTTCAGTTCGTAGATGGTGTGGTAAGTTTTGGCATCCAGGACCTTCTCTTCCTTTACCTCGGCATTGACCATGGAGTCGGAGAGTCCAAAGGCAATTCCCCCTCCTGAACCTGTATCGATAAATCCATCCTGGGGACGGGTGTAGAAGCCGTACTTTCCCTGGATAAATTCGGGGTGAAGCACCACATTACGCTGCTGTCCCCCGTATGTTATAAGGTCAGGAAGTCTTTCCCACTCCACCAGGTCCTTTGTTCGCGCTATTCCTGCTGCAGCTACAGCACTGCTGGTATCTCCATCCGCTGCATGGGGATCCTTTCGTTCGGTGCAGAAAACCCCGTAGATAAATCCATCCTCGTGGGCGCTTAGCCTGAGGTCATATACATTGGTATCCGGATCTTCGGTTTCGGGCATGCTAATGGGCCGCTCCCAGAATCTGAAGTTATCTATACCATTGGGACTTTCGGCAATGGCAAAAAAGGATTTGCGGTCGTTGCCCTCTCCGCGCACTGCAAGCAGGTATTTCCCCTTCCATTTAATGGCTCCTGCATTAAAAGCTGCATTGAAACTAATACGCTCCATAAACATGGGATTGGTCTGCGGATTAAAATCAAAGCGCCACTCCATGGGGAAATGGTCGCGGGTCAGAATGGGAAATTTATAGCGGTGAAAGATGCCATTGGTGCTATAGAGTTTTTCGTTTTTCCTGGACAGCAGTGCCTCATGTTCCAGTCGGATGACCTTCAGTCGTTCTTCAAATAATGTGCTCATGCTTCTTCTGTCTTGGCTAGTTTGTTATCAATTTCCTTAATTCTCCGGATTAACTCCAGGCAGGAACGGCCATTGTGGTAGGGGCATTTCCAGAAACCGGCTTTCTCCTTTTCGGTTTGGGGTTCTCTGTCCCGGTTTACGCTCCAGTACCATTCGCCCATTTTTTTATCAACCAGGAAGGCCTTGATAAATTCCCAGCTTCCCAGGGATTTTTCAAGGAAGCTTTGGTCTCCCGACTCCTGCCAGGCATTGAAATATCCGACCATAGCCTCTGCCTGCGGCCACCAGTGCTTATCAGTGTCTAACTTCAGGGTTTCCGGAAAATACTCATAGCTTAGTCCTCCGTCAAGGTCCAGACCATTCATGTTTTTCCTGGCCATTTTTACAGCCAGCCTGGCTGTTTCCTTGACCAGCTCGTCTTTTCCCAGGATCTCAGCTGCCTCATGGAGAAGCCATGAACATTCAATATCATGTCCAAAAGAAATCAGGGTCGATTTCAACTTCCACTGCTCATCGAAAAAGAGGTTCAGTTGCTTGCGTTCCGGGTCCACAAACCTCTCCAGGAAGAGCCGGATTAAATTATCCAGGGCCTTCTCCAGGGCAGGATCCTTCCATACCCGGTACAGGTTTCCATAGGCTTCCAGGATATGGAGGTGGGTATTCATGGTCTTACTTTCGTTGTCGTCCTTCTCACTGAGCCGCAAATCCTCCAGTTCTTTCCAATCCCTGGTCAGCGCCTCGGTATATCCATTATACATACGGTCCAGGGCATGGCCTTCTATGTCCCTGAAGAGACCAATGGCATACTTCAGAGCCTGATCATCTCCGGTGGCCAGATGATATTCCACCAGGCCATAGATGGTAAAAGCAATGGCATAGATCTGTTTGCGGGATGAGCGTACCTTCCCATCGGGCTCCAGTTCCCAGTAGACCCCTCCGTGTTTCTTGTCGGTGAAATATGAGATGATATAGGCATAGGCCCTCCTGGCTGTTTCCAGGTATTCGGGCTGCTGATACATCCTGTAGGCAGCCGAGAAGGTCCAGAGTATCCGGGCGTTCAGGACCGATCCTTTCCCGGCTCCTTTCACCACCTGGTTTTGATGGTCGATATGGCCATAAAAACCTCCAAGTTCCCGGTCGGGTGTATAAGTCATCCACCAGGACAGGATGTTTTCCTTCAACTCAAGCTCCAGTTCTTCACGTAATTCCTTCAGACCTTTGATACTCATGCCCTAAGCTATTTTTCAGGCAGTCTGTCCCACCAGGTTTTCTTCATAATGATAAAACATACTACGATAATGGCAAGTGCGATTCCCAGTGGCAGCACTTTTTTGAGCACAATATAGATGGGGAAGATCACCAGGGCCGTCTGGGCAATGGTTCCTATCACAATGTTAAAAATATCTCTGCCCAAATCCTTATTCCCTTCGAAGGAAGGATCTTCTGCTACCACCTTTTCATGGATGGGCTTCCAGAATCCCCAGGGTTTCACATTCTTATAGAAATTCTTCAGGGTCTCCTCGTCTGTAGGAGGTTTTTGATAGGTGCCTATAATGGCTGCGATAGCCGATATAACCAGGATAATGGGGAAGTAGTAGAGGTCCAGGAAGTCAAAAATCCTGCTGCAAATTAGTGCAGAGATCATTCCCACAAGCATTCCCCAGAAGAAGCCGGAACCGTTAAAGCGCCACCAGTACCATTTCAGGATATTGGAAACCGTGTAGGCTCCCCATAGGGCGGATACAATCCATTGCAATACACTGTTCACATCCTGGGCGAAGAATCCAAAGAACACTGAGATGGCCACAACTGTTATACCGGTAAGGTAGTTGGTACGACTTACCTGTCTGCGTGAAGCATCTGGCTTGAGGTATTTGAGATAGATATCATTAACGATATAGGCCTGTGCCGCATTGAGGGTTCCTGCAAAGGTGGACATAAAGGCAGCCAGCAGTCCGGCCAACAAGAGCCCCATGAAGCCAACAGGCACGAACTGACTGATGGCTGAGGGAAGGATCTGTTCGAAATCAATCTTGTTACCAACAATCAGGTCCAGCTGGTCATAAAACAGCAGTCCCAGCACGGCAAAACCTGCGATCATAAAGTACCTGGTGGGCATCAGGATGACGGATACAAAGCCCGACATTTTTGCTGCCTCTTTAGGTGATTTGGTGGAGAGGATCTTCTGCATATCATAGTTGGGAACAGGCCCGGCCAGACTCACCAGCACCCCCTTGAAGAGCATCATACTGAAGAAAATCCCGAAGAGAGAGTAACCGTCGCTGATAATTTTTTCATTTACCTCACCGATGATGCCTGTCCAGTCCATATCGAGCCTGGCTCTGAAGAATGGATTCATCCAGCCCTCGGGTACCAGCAGGGGATGGTCGGTAAGTGCATTCATGGCTATCACCCCGATCACGATGGCAGAGATAGTCATAATGGAATACTGGATCACATCGGCCCAAACAATACTGGTCATCCCACCGAGGATGGCATAGAACATGGCAAATAGTGTAAAGACAATTCCGTACACATGGGCCACATACTGCGGTGCCACCTCAAAGGGAACAAAGGGTGAAATCACCTCCCAGGGAATGAAAATTTCCACAAACTTTCCCAGTCCGATAAAACCATAGGTGAGGAAACCCAGACAGGAGATCAGGGCAAAGACCACAACAATCCAGTGCGATTGCACACCACTCTTTCCTGAACCAAACCTGGAGCGGATCCATTCGGCGCCCGTTGTGGCGTTGGAACGCCTCAGCCAAATGGAAAGAAAAACCATCAGGAAGATCTGGTTAAAGACCGGCCAGAGCCAGGGCATCCAGATGGACTTCAGTCCGTAAACAAAGGCAAGCGTAACCAGCCACATGGTTCCCGAGATATCGAACATCCCTGAAGCATTGCTGAGTCCGAGCATATACCAGGGAAGTTTGTTTCCACCAAGCATATAGGCGGCTTTATTTGCCTGGGCGCGCTTTTTCATGACCAGTCCAATGACAATGGTCGAGGCCAGGTAGGCACAGATAATCAGGATGTCGATCAGTTTGAGTTGCATAGGAGGAGGGTTAGTAGGTTAGTGGGTTAGTAAGTTAGTGGTAAAGATCGGGGAGCTCTGATAGGGAGAGCATCAGATCGTGGTTCATAAATTCAATGAAATCGGGGACTGAGGGGTGCCCCGGATAGGGCGCATAATAATGGTCCGGCCGGCCATTTCGCCAGAAAAGGATCCAGGCTGCTTTCCGGGTCGATTCATTGGCATCCAGGGTGCGAAGTACCACATCGGTGAACCACTTCTCGTTGGGGATGGTCTCCAGCCCGGTTTCGGAGATGGCCATTATTTTCTGATGCTGTGTGGAAAGCGAGTCCAGTACCTCCAGCATATGGATGGTCCCGGATGTTCGTTCCTTGCTGGCCAGTCCGTGATAGTCATCAAAGGCCATCACATCCACGTAGCCGTCGCCCGGATAAAAGTCCATGTACTGATCAGCTGTGCTAAAGCGGTCACTGGAGTAGGCGATGATCAGCTGGTGCAGCCCCTTATTGTTCCTGAAGTAGTCGACTGTAAACCGGAAGAGGGCCTTATATTGCTCAGCCGAACAATTGCCATGGCCCCACCAGAACCAGGATCCGGTCATCTCATGGAAGGGACGGAAAATCACAGGGATCAGTTCCCCGCTTTCTGTCTTAAGGCTGGAGAAGAACTCTGCAGCCTGATCCAGGCGTTCCAGATACAATTCATGTACGGCACCCCCGGGAAGACAAGCTTCCACACAGGAATCTTTATCCCAGCTGGATCCTCCAATGGCATAATTACGCATGTGCCAGCTGAAGGTGTTTACTCCTCCTTTTTCATAGACGGCAATGGCCCACTTCTTCATATCCCCGAAGGGGACTTCATCAATGTTAAGTTCATCTCCCATATGTCCCAGGTCCCAGCCAAATACAGCCGGATGATCGCCCAGCACATCGTTAATATCGGTACGGAAGTCATCCCCTTTCCAACCCATGCCGTAGGCCAGGGCATCCTGGTGGCCCACCAGAATGTGATCGGCCGAGATGCTTAGAAGATTGTTGAACAGGGCTGTGGCCATGGAGCTGGCCTTGGGGTCACTCAGACTTGAGGTGGGAGAGGTTTCAGGGCCGGGATTACACCCATGGATCATTATCAGAATACCCAGACCAGCCAGGGTGCGGAGAATCATTTTTACTCAGGTTAGTTCCAGAGGGTAAAAATATTATTATTTTTGATTTTTACTCTTTTTATGCGTGTATTTATCCTTTGTACAGGAAGAAGTGGATCTCATTGAAGGGCCGTATTTTTTGATAATCGTATCGATTCTTCTAAATTGCGATTTGCCCTAATTTCACAGAAACCAAAATGGCTGTTCTGAAGAGTATTAATCCTTATGATCCTTCCAGGATCATCAACTATCCCCAGCTTTCGGATATGAATCTTGCAATTCGTCTGGGACGTGCTCAAACCACCTTTAACTCCTATCGCCATAGTTCTTTTCAAGAACGCGCTTCCTTGATGAACAAGGTGGCTTCTGTGCTTCGTGAGCGCAGCCGGGAGTTTGCAGAGGTGATTACCGGGGAGATGGGGAAACCGGTGACGGAGGCCAGGGCTGAAGTAAGGAAGTGTGCCCTTGTATGTGATTATTATGCTGAGAATGCAGCCCGTTTTCTTAAGGATAAGTTGGTGGCGACTGAGGCTGAGGAGAGCCGTGTGATCTTTGAGCCCCTGGGACCCGTTCTGGCTGTTATGCCCTGGAACTTTCCTTTCTGGCAGGTGTTTCGCTTTGCCGCGCCTGCGCTGATGGCAGGAAATACGGTACTTCTCAAACACGCTTCCAATGTACAGGGATGTGCGGGTGTCATCGAAGAGATATTTAAAGAGGCCGGATTTGAAGAGGGCATTTTTCAGAACCTGGCCATCGGGTCAGACCGGGTAGCAGGAGTTATTGCCAGTGAATATGTCAGGGCGGTAAGCCTCACCGGGAGTGAAGCGGCAGGGATGGCTGTGGCCTCGGAGGCTGGAAGGAATTTGAAAAAATGTGTGCTTGAACTTGGAGGGAGTAATGCTTTTGTGGTATTAAACGATGCCAACCGGGAGCTTACCCTTACCCTGGCCATTCCGGCCAGGATGCAGAACGGTGGACAGAGCTGCATTGCAGCCAAGCGCTTCATCCTGGAGTCGTGGATTGCAGAGGATTTCATTCCGCTCCTGGTGAGCAGGGTGGCTGATCTTGTTGTGGGCGATCCCATGGAGGAGGGGACCCAGGTGGGGCCACTGGTTTCAGTCAAGCAAGCCAGGGAGGTGGAGGAACAGGTTAAAAAATCGGTGGAAATGGGAGCAAAATTACTCCTGGGTGGAGAGCGAAAGGGGGCATTCTACCAGCCTACCATCCTTTCGCAAGTCACACCCGGAATGCCGGTCTTCGATGAGGAGGTGTTCGGACCAGTATTTGCCGTGATGGAAGCAAGTTCACCGGAACACGCCCTGGAACTTTCAAACAAATCGAACTTCGGACTCGGCATGCAGGTGTTCACCGGATCCGAGCTCTCAGCCGAACTATTTACCAGGGGTGCGGAAGAGGGAGCCGTTTTTGTCAATGCCATGGTGAAATCCGATCCAAGGCTTCCCTTTGGAGGAACTAAAAAGTCGGGATATGGTCGTGAACTTGCCAAAGAGGGCATCAAAGAATTTGTCAATATTAAAACAATCTGGATCGATTGATCCATTCTAATCTTAATCATCATAAAATGAAAAAGGTGCTTTTTACTATGGCCATGATTTTCTCCCTTCTTGGAGTGATGGCCCAGGATGCTTCTTATACCAGGCCATCCGATTTTTTTGGTTTTGAACCGGGATCTGACCGGAACCTGTTTAGCTATGAGCTCTTGATAGACTACCTGCAGAAGCTGGATGCTGAGTCGGACCGGATTTACCTGGAGGAGATCGGTAAGTCACCCATGGGAAAGCCCATGTATATCGCCTTTATTTCCAGTGCAGAAAATATCTCCAATCTGGAGGAGTTGAAAAAGATCAACAGGGAACTGGCGCTGAATCCAAATCTTAAGGAGGATGAGCTTCAGGGGATGATCCGCGATGGCAAGACCTTTGTACTGGCAACACTTTCCATGCACGCATCTGAAGTGGCGCCAGCGCAGGCCGCACCCCTGATTGCCTGGGATTTTGCCAGCACGGAAGATCCGGAGAAGGAGGAGTGGCTTAACAATGTGGTTTATATGTTGGTACCTCACAATCCCGATGGTATGGACCTGATCGTGGAGAACTATTTAAAGTACAAAGGCACTAAGTATGAAGGGGCCTCTCTTCCTGCCGTATATCATAAATACGTGGGTCATGATAACAACCGCGATTTTGTAATTCTGAGCCAGGAAGATACCAGGGCCATCGCCAGTATTTACAACCAGACCTGGTTTCCACAGGTGATGGTCGAAAAGCACCAGATGGGTTCCACCGGTACCCGTTACTTTGTTCCCCCGAACCATGATCCCATTGCAGAGAATGTTCCTGCGGGGATCTTTCACTGGGGTGGGGTATTCGGACAGCATATGGCCACAGATATGACGGCTGACGGACTGGCCGGTGTATCCCAGCACTACATTTTTGATGATTACTGGCCCGGTGCCACGGAGACTTGTATTTGGAAAAATGTGATTGGTTTCCTTACCGAGGCTGCCAGTGTGCAAACCGCTACACCTATCTATATTGAACCCACCGAGCTGAGGGTTGGAGGGAAGGGACTTTCCGAATATAAAAAGAGTATTAATATGTTGCTGCCCTGGGAAGGGGGCTGGTGGCGATTGAGTGATATCGTTCAGTACGAGATATCTTCCACCACCTCCATTATCAAAACCGCCTCCCTGTACAGGAAGGATATCCTCGATTTCAGGAACAGGATGTGCCGGGAGCAGGTGGCGCTGGGCAAAAGTGAGGCTCCCTATTACTACATTATGCCTCAGAAGCAGCACGACCCGGGAGAACTGGTCAACCTGGTGAACCTGATGAAGGAACAGGGTGTGGATGTTTATACCCTCGATGAGCAAGTGATTCTGGATGGAAAGGTTTATACGGAGGGTGATGTGGTCATCCCTATGGCTCAGCCCTTCAGAGCATTTATCAAGGAAGTGATGGAAACCCAGGTATTCCCTGAACGTCACTATACTCCTGGCGGAGAGCTTATTAAGCCTTACGATATTACCAGCTGGTCCCTGCCACTTCATCGCTATGTGGCATCCGAGGAAATTGATGTTCGCAGCAAGGCACTTGAGGGAAATCTCAGCCTGCTTGAAGGTGAATATGACCTGAAAGGGAAAGAGGTCGAAGCTGGCACCATTGTATTGCCGGTTACATCCAATGAATCCTACCGTGCCGCATTTATGGCACTGGAACAGGGCATGAAAGTGGAGCGCCTTCTGTCCGAAACAGATGTGGCAGGACTTACATATGGTGCTGGTAGTTTTATTATATACAAAGGCTCCAAAAAGGTTCAATGGGATGAGTTACTTGCATCACTTCCATTCCAGCCCGGCGAATTGACCGATAAAAGGGCTTTGCCCACCACAGCGCTGAAGCTTCCAAGAATTGCACTGGTGGAGACCTGGTTTCATGATATGGATGCCGGGTGGACCCGTTTTTTGTTTGACAGCTATCACATTCCCTTTACCGTCATTCATCCTGGTGATTTTGCCAAGAGCGAACTGTCAGAGAAATTTGATATAATCATCTTCCCTGATAACGATAAGGAAATTTTAATGACCGGTAAACAGAAATCGGGAGAAAGCTACTATATGGGTAGCTACCCTCCCGAGTATGTGAAGGGAATTGGCAAAGAAGGTATGGAAAAGCTGATGACCTTTAGTGATGGAGGCGGTAAGATTGTGGCCTGGGGCAGGTCGGCCAGCCTTTTTGAGGGCATGCTGAAAATTAAGCATGGTGAAGAGGAAGAGGAGTTCAATCTTCCCTTTCGGGATATCTCTCCGGACCTGGTAAAAGCAGGCTTATATATTCCGGGCAGCCTGGTTAAGATCGATTTAATTCAGGATCATCCGCTTACACTGGGCATGCCCGAAAGCATTGGTGTGTTCTCGAGAGGCCGTCCGGTATTCACTACTTCGGTTCCAAAATTTGATATGGATCGCCGGGTGATTGGGACCTATCCCGAAAAGGATATTTTGATATCGGGATATGCCTCCGGGGAAGAAAAGATGGGAAACAGGGCAGCCATGATCTGGATGGAAAAAGGAAAGGGGCAGTATGTGTTGTTTGGATTTGGTCCCCAGTTCAGGACCTCCACCCAGGCTTCCTACAAGCTCCTTTTTAATTCTATTCTTCTTTAGGAAGCCATTGCTCTTTTGCCTCTTCACGACGTGAGGAGACATCCCAGGATCCGTCGGTCATGTGATCGATATCCTCTTTTTCAGCGCGGAACAGCTCCTCCAACTCCAGGGCATGCTTTTTGGTTTCGGACAGGTATTTGTTCTCATCCTCCCTGTGATGCTTGTGCAATTCGTGAATCACTTTGTTGCTGTGTTTCCGGAAGGTATGAGCCAGGCGGTGGGCATGGTACCTGTTATATCCCAGGTGGGTCAGTGCTTCAATACCCAGGTGGAGCGATGACTCAAAAGTTTCGGGCTTAAAAGCATCCACCTTGCGGTCCAGCAGCTCATAGGAGTGTTCCTGGTTGATCGAACGGACCAGTATTTTCAGGTGGGGGTAGTTGCGTTGAGCCAGGTCGATGATCTTTAGTGATTTTTGCGGATCATCCACTGCCACAATCAGCACCTTAGCCTTGTCAGCCCCTGCCGATGCCAGCAGATCGGCCCTGGAGGCATCCCCATAATAAACCTTAAATCCAAATTTTCTTAACACATCAATATTTTCCGGATTATCATCCAGAATGGTGGCACGCATCCCATTGGCAATCAGGAACCTTCCCATAACCACTCCAAACCTTCCAAAGCCTGCAATAATCATCGGGGTATCTTCATCATCGATGGTATCTTCCTCCCTGGTATTTTCCGTTTTGAATACCTGGGGCATGATCACTTTATCATTGAGTAAGAGGAGCAGCGGTGTTACAGCCATGGAGAGTGCAACCACCAGAAAGAGAATGGCAGAGGTATCGGAAGTCAGCACCCCGTTTTCAGCACTGAAGGCGACCAGTACAAAGGCAAATTCTCCTCCCTGAGCCAGGGAAAAGGCAAACATGGTATTCTGACCTCCCCTGATCCCAAACACCCTTCCCAGGATAAAAAGGATCACGAATTTGATACCAATAAGAGCCACCAGCAGTGAGAGTATCGTACCCGGAGCAGAACCCAGCAAAGAGAAATCCATGCTGGCACCCACCGAAATAAAGAAGAGTCCCAATAAGAGTCCCTTGAAGGGCTCTATATCGGCCTCCAGTTCATGTCTGTACTCATTGTTTGCCATCACAACACCCGACAGGAAGGCCCCCAGTGCAGGTGAAAGTCCCACCAGATCCATCAGAGCTGCTGTGGAGATCACCAGCAGCAAAGCTGCTGCAGTAAAGATTTCCCTCATACCTGTACGTGCAATGATCCTGAAGAAGTATTTCACCAGGTAGAGCCCAACCACCACGATGGCGGTAATAACACTTAGCATCAGACCTACCTGAACCCATCCGCTTATCTCTACTCCTGCAATATACTGTACCTCCCGGTGGATATCATTACCCTCCGGCAGGGCACTCCCAGCCAGTAAGGGGATCAGTGCCAGAATGGGGACCACCGCTATATCCTGTAGCAGGAGTACCGAGAAGGAGGCCTTTCCGGAAGCCTGTTTCATTAAGTTTTTTTCGGCCAGGGTCTGCAATACGATGGCAGTGGAAGAGAGACCCAGGGTCAGGCCAATGGCGACACCGGCACTGATGGTTTGGCCCAGCATAACAGCTACAGCTCCTATTACCAGGGCCGAGATCAGGAGCTGTAATCCGCCCAGCCCAAAGATAGATCTCCGCATATCCCATAGAAGATTTGGTTTTAGTTCCAGACCGATCAGAAAGAGCATCATAACCACGCCGAATTCGGCAAAATGCATAACATCTTCCCCTTCACTCCCGATAAAGCCTAAAACGAAGGGACCAATAATCATACCTGCAAGGAGGTAGCCCAGGACCGATCCGAATCCTAAGCCTTTTGGCCACAGGGACCGAGATCACTGCTGCCAGCAGATAGACCATTGCATTCAGGAAAAAATTCTGTTCATCCATAAATCAGGATATTAAATCATTGATGTACTCTGCATTACTTCAGATCCTCCCTGGGAAAGGATCCATCTCTAAGTCCTGTAATAATGCGCTTATAATCCTCAGCGGCCTTCTCGATCTCCTGCATGTTTAGCAGGTGGGTTCCATGGGTCACAAAAGGTGGTAAATAACTCATTCTGCATAAGTTAACAGTCTGTTCAAAGGGGACAAGCAATTGACGAATGGAAAATCTCACTCCGCCTTCAGAACCATAGTTTTCTCTTCTTCCCCCGGAGGAAATAGCCGACATCACACTTTTCCCTTCCACGGCCCTGCCGGATTTCCCATAGGCAAAACCATGTTCCAGCACCAGGTCGAGCCACTCTTTCAGCAGGGATGGTGAGCTGTACCAGTATAAGGGGTGCTGCCAGATAATAATATCGTTTTGTAGTAAAACCTCCTGTTCCTCCTTGATATTAATCTGATAATCGGGGTACAGGTCATACATATAGCGAAAGCTTACTCCCTGGAGCCCTTTCACCGCATTCAGTAAGGTGCTGTTTACCCGACTTTTATGTAAAAGGGGGTGAAAAACCAGGATCACTATTTTATTTCTTGGAACCATTGGGTCGAATGCTTGTTATCTACAAGTAACAATTAACTCGTAATTTTGTCAAATTAAAATAATAATGAAGATGAATAATTTCCAAAAATATTTCCGGAAAGCTGTAATATTATTTTTTTTAGCCGGATTTTCAGTCATAACGGCCATGGCTCAGAAACCAGCCTATGGCTTGTTCCGGGAGGATGGAAAGAAGGTGAAATATGAAAAGATGCTGGAGGCTGCAGAAGGAGCCGATATCGTGTTATTCGGAGAATACCATACCAATCCAATCTCTCACTGGCTTCAGCTGGAACTCACCACCGATCTCTTTGAAGCAAAAGGAGAAGCATTGATTCTGGGAGCTGAGATGTTTGAAGCCGATAACCAGCTGATCATGGATGAATACCTGGCTGGTCAGATTACTGAAGCAAAATTTGAAGAAGAGGCCAGGCTCTGGAAGAATTATAAAACGGACTATAAGCCCCTGGTGCTGATTGCCAGGGAAAACGGGCTGACTTTTGTGGCAAGCAATATTCCCAGGCGTTATGCCAATATGGTTTTTAAAAAGGGGCTGGTCTCCCTGGATAGCCTCAGTGATGAGGCAAAGTCCTACATAGCTCCGCTTCCCCTGGAATACGATACTTCCCTTAACTGCTACAAGCAGCTCCTGGGATCGGATATGGGCCCAATGGCCAAAACTCCAATGAGCGACAGCATCAGTTCTATGGCCGACAGCCATCAGTCCATTGGGCGCAGCTAAAATGCCCATGGGCGAAACGAAAATGCCCATGGCTGGTACCAGTCCCATGGGAGGGCACGGGAGTACAAATCTGGCCGACGCCCAGGCCATCAAGGATGCCACCATGTCGTATTTTATTTTGGAGAACTGGCAGCCCGGAATGCTTCTTATTCACTATAACGGGGCCTACCACTCCGACGATTTTGAGAGTATGAACTGGTTCCTGAAAAGGGACAAGCCGGATCTGAAAATAGTTACCATCTCCACGGTGAGTCAGGACGATGTTGAAAGCCTGGATGAGGAGTCCACGGGGAAAGCAGACTTTATAATTGCTGTTCCTTCGAACATGACTCAAACCCACAGATAGTTTCCGGGGCCATGGATTTTTAGAAAATTTTGTGGTAAGTTGTATCTGGTAAATTATAAACCAATAGCTCACCAGATGAAAACACATTACTTTCTTGCAGCGATGATGATCATCGTTGTTAGCATTCCATTGCTTTCACAGGATGGAAACCGTGGAAGCTCAGCCTATCTCACAATCGATGCCACAGGAGGCACCGAAACCATCAGTCGTCATATCTACGGCCATTTCTCCGAGCACCTGGGTCACTGCATTTATGGCGGGTACTGGGTGGGATATGATTCTGAAATTCCCAATACCAATGGGATCAGAAACGATGTGGTGGAGGCCCTACGTGCCATTGATATACCCAACCTGCGATGGCCCGGTGGCTGTTTTGCCGATGAATACCACTGGATGGATGGTATTGGCGATCCGGCAAAGCGCCCCAAAATGGTCAATACCCACTGGGGCGGAGTCACCGAGGACAATAGTTTTGGGACCCATGAATTTATGGAGCTTTGCGGGCAGCTGGGAACTGAACCGGTTATCTGTGGCAATGTGGGAAGTGGGACGGTCCAGGAGATGTCTTCCTGGGTGGAATATCTGAACTTTGATGGAATCAGCCCCATGGCCGATCTAAGACGGGTCAACGGCAGGGAGAGTGCATGGGGAGTGAAGTACTGGGATGTGGGTAATGAAAACTGGGGATGCGGGGGCAATATGACCGCCGACTTCTATGCTGATCAGTACCGCAGATATGCAACTTATTGCAGGAATTATGGGGAAAACAGGCTGTTTAAAATTGCTGGCGGGGCCAATTCGGAAGACTTCGGGTGGACCGAAACCCTGATGCAAAAGATACCTCACCATATGATGAATGGGATCTCTCTCCACTACTATACAACCAACTGGAGCAATAAAGGACCTGCCACCGGCTTTGGGGAGAATCACTATTTCGAGGTGCTGAAGAAGTGCCTGCATATTGAAAAGACCATTGACCGGCATATGGAGATTATGGACAAGTACGATCCGGATAAGCGTGTGGCCCTGGCTTTCGATGAGTGGGGGACCTGGTACGATGTGGAGCCCGGCACCAACCCGGGATTCCTCTACCAGCAGAACAGTATGCGGGATGCCCTGGTGGCCGGCATCACCCTGAACTATCTGAATGCACGGTGTGACCGGGTTCGTATGGCAAATATTGCGCAGACTATCAATGTACTGCAGGCATTGATTTTTACAGAAGGAGAAAAGATGCTGCTGACCCCAACCTATCACATTTATAAGATGTATAAGGTTCATCATGATGCCACCTTGCTCCCGCAAACGCTGGAAGGTCCGGATTATGTGCTGGGTTCAGATGCACTGCCGGCCATCAGTGCAAGTGCTTCCATGGATAAAGAGGGCCGGATTCATCTCTCCCTGGTGAACATCGATCCTCAAAATGCGGTGGATATGCAGGTGGAGCTCGAGGGAAAATCTACTGCCAGGGTGACGGGCCTCCTGCTGAGCTCTGAGAAGATGGACAGTCACAACAGTTTCGAAAACCCCGTAGAGGTGGTGCCTGTAAAGTTCGATGGTGCGCGTTTCAAAAACGGGAAACTGCAGTTAAGCGTACCGGCCCGCTCGGTAATTGTTCTTGAGCTGGATTAAAAAGGATTGGCCTACAGAGGCGAATCGTCTTTCTCGGCGTGACGGGTATAGAAACGCTGTGTGGGATAGGCGAATTCAATATCCTTGTGCTTTGCAAACTCCTTGAGCACCTCTTCCCAAACTTCCTGCTCGTTGGAGCGCCTTTTCCGGGGATCACAGATAAACCGCATGGTAAGCAATATACCACTGGGCTCGACCGAAGTATAGACAATGGGGGTGAGGTACTGGTAAAAAATCATATATTTTTTTGATGCCTCGATGATCTTCTTCTCTGCATTTAATGAGAGGTTTTCCGAGTGCTCGTGGATGATCTTCTCCAGGATCGTTTTGGCCCGCTCCCACTGGCTCTCAAAAGTGACCAGAACCGATATTTCGTTCCAGATATAATTAAAACCGGCGCTATAATTGGCCTGCGGCTTTGTGAAAACAATTCCGTTGGGCATATGAATGATCCGCCCGGTGCTCTGATCGGCATTTACCCAGTTTCCGATCTCCATCAGGGAGAACTGAAAAAGACGGATGTCAATTACATCCCCTGAATTTTCTCCGATCTGAACACGGTCGCCTATGCTAAACGGTTTTCGGGTAAGGATGAAGATCCACCCTGCAACATTGGTAAGCATATCTTTAAGGGCGATGGCAATACCTGCACTGAGCAGTCCCAGGAAAGCCCCGAACTTCCCAATGGCACTGACCCATACGCTTCCGATCAGGATCACCATCAGAACCCCCATTACAAAAGAGACTACACGTTTCCAGGTATAGCGCATTTTAGGGTCCTCGCTGAGCCTCCACACAATTTTAAGAATGGCAAACCTGATTATGCCAAGCACCACCAGTATCAATACCGAATAGAGGATCTTCGTCTGATTCTCAGGAGAGATACCAAGTGTTTTTTCCAGCGTGATTGAAAGTTCGTCCATGTGTTCCCCTCTTCTATCCCTGTAAAATAGTGAAATTTATCCAGACCAGAAAGAGTCTTCAGATCCGGGCCAGGGCCATGGTGGCAGCGTGCAGCGAAATGGTAATAAGCAGGTAGAGGGCCCTTGCACTGCGGCTTGAAAGTCCCGGGAATCGGTAGTGAATGGACCCTGCATGGCAGGAAGAGAGACAATCGCCACAGAGGGTGCAGCTTATCCCGGGCTTACGGGCCAGAATATCCTTCCGGTTCAGTGCATCATATTTACATTTGGAAGTACAGGCCATGCATTCAGTACAGCTGTCCTTATCAATGGACAGGCGGAAAGGATTAACAAAGCGGGTCAGGTTTACAATAGTGCCAATGGGACAGTAAGCTGTGCAGTGAACCATCCGGCCCTCTTTTCTTGACAGCATCAGAATTACTCCCAGTCCAACAACACCAAAACCAATGGCCAGCAGGGTGGCGGTTAGCACCGGGACTTTCATCCAACGAAGAACAATGGCTCCGGCAATAACGAGGAGAAGCACCGTGGATTTCAGCGCCCACTTGTTTCGTATGGGTGTGGGTCTGGTTTTTCCCCTGGCGCTGATTGAATCGATGGCCCCGAAGTAACACAGGTGACTGCACCAGGCAGGGCCCGATAGTACCAGGGTGCTCACAAAGAGGATGCTCATCACGGAAAGGTGACCCCGGTAAATGGGGCCGGCAAGGATCATCATGGGAACCGGCAGGTGCAGTTTTCCGGTCATCAGGAATTTTTCAAATCCAAGCAGTCCCAGGATCAGCTGGGAGAAGAATACGATTGAAAAGGCAAGCCAGCTATACCTTCTCCATGCCTGTACCTTAGCCGGGTCCTGCATATGCCAGGCCAGGATGGCTCCGTAGATGGCTATGGCGACAATTTCAAACCACCCTCCCCCCGGAACAAAACGTTCCAGGAGCAGCATGGGATTTTCCACCTTTAACTGGACAGGAATCAGCAACAGGAGAATAAAAAGGCTTACGGAAATGGGAAGCCACAACTGTTTTTTTTGTACTCCACTCATCCTTCTTCCCAGGTTATCATTACAAGTAGTTCCCCATCAAACCCATTCCTCACTCAGAATCTCTCCTTCCACTCCTACAATGACTTTTTTAATTGGGACTTTTCTTACGGCCTGACCAGCGGCCATATTGACCAGTTGTAAAAGACCACCGCAGCATGGAACCTGCATCATCATCACTGTTAATGTATTAATTTCTGCCTGATCTATCAGAGACTTAATCTTCTCCACATATGTCTCCATTCCCGAATCGAGTTTGGGACAGGCAATGGCCAGTGTTTTTCCCTTTAGCCATTTGGAGTGGAAATTTCCCAGTGAGAAGGCAACACAATCGGCTGCAAGAACCAGGTCTGTTTGCCTGAAGTATGATGCCCCGGGATTGATCAGGTGCATCTGGACCGGCCACTGCCTTAGTTCTGAAGGCTGCTCATCCACTGTTCCTCCAGCTCCAGCCAGTGTAAATGTTCCAGCAGCCGGAATACCGGCTCCAGCCATGGACTGCGGGCTGAAACTGCGCGCCTCGGAACCGGCGCAACCACATGCCAGTTGCTCCTCTTCGACCTTAGCGTGATGCACCCTGCTCATGACCTTCTCCACACTGAAACTCAGTTCCGACTGATGATCTTTCAGGTATTGGACACCCTCCTTCAGAAATTCCATTTCATTATGCTCCTTCAGGTGCTGCAGGTGGGCAACAACTGTATTTTCGCCCTTCTCCACCATGATCTCCATAACCTTTGTCTCATTATAGGGCTCTGCCTCTCTCTTTTCTATGGTAATTGCACCCTGGGGGCAATGGCCCAGGCAGGCACCCAGTCCGTCGCACATCAGGTCGCTGATCAGCCTGGCCTTTCCATCAATCATTTGCAATGCACCTTCGTGGCAATTGGGAATACAGGCTCCGCATCCGTCACATAAGTCCTCATCTATTTTGACCATTTCTCGTATCATAGCTATCAAATTCATAGGTTTCTAATACAAAGATGCACTTAAAGGAGCTTAAGATTTGGTAACATATGTTACAGCAGACATTATTGCGCTATGGAATTTGTTATATTTGAAACTGTTGTATAATAATAATCTGAGAATGTTGTATCAAATAAGGAGGAAACAGTCTGTTTCCTGTCTCCGCATATTAGCCTTATCATTTATAGTTGTTCTTCTTTCATTTTCCTGCGAAAAGAGTGAGGGCCTGGGTGGAACCGGATCTATTTCCGGTACGCTTATGGAGCAGTTTTACAATGATGATTATTCCATATTGATCTACGAGAAGCCTGCTGTGGATGAGGAGATTTTTATTGTGTTCGGAAACAAGGAGGATCTGGGGGCCAGGGTGAGAACCAATAACCTGGGACAATTCATGTTCAAATTTCTCTATCCCGGGTCTTACCAGGTATATTATATCTCGGACGATTCAACATCCCTTTTGAATATGGATGAGGAAAAGCTCTATGAGGTCGAACTGGACAGGGGTGAGGAACATAAGCTTGGCCAGCTGGAGAAGCTGAGCACACTGGATTTTGATGATGGATCCGCCATGATCAAAGGAGTGGTGAAGGTGATCGACTATGTGGATACTTCCACCTACCCCAACCTGGTAATTGAGAAAACCTATTATGCCACCGAGCAGGAGATCTACCTGACCTATAACAATCATACTTTTTATGACGAGCGCATTCGTACCCAGACAGGGGGAGTGTTTGAATTCGGGGGACTGATCCCGGGTAAGTACCTGATATTTCTTTATTCCGATGATGTAACAGGAGAGTCCGATAAAGTGACCATGGAGTATGAAGTAAGCATCAATGATCTGGATCAGGTAGTTGATCTTGGTGAGATTGTTATTCAAAAACTATAAATTTGGATCAATGAAAATAAAAACCAGGATATTATTCCTCTTGTGCTCCTTGTTTTTGATTATGGCCACCACTGTATCTGGACAGAATACTTCCACCATTAAAGAAAAGAAGATCGCGTCGCTGACGGTGCAGGAGTATTTCATTGAAGAGGGTATGGACGAGCCTGTGGTTGAATCCTTCGAAGCATTCAATGATAGAGGCGATCTTACCGAGCTTAAGGAGTTCAATAGCAAGGGGGAGGTGAAAAGGTGGGAGAAATATGCCTATAACGAAGAGGGCCGGCTTGTGGAGGAGATTTTCCTGAATGAAAAAGGAAAAGTTGAAAGAACAGAAAAAAGCATCTATGCAGATGGTTTAAAAGTAGAGAAACTGTACTTTAACAACAGGGATAAGCTTTATAAGCGAAAAGTATATGAATATGAGTACCGGGACTGATTTCGAAAAGATTCTGAATCAGTTCGAAGGGATTACCTTAGAGGAAGTGAACCGGGCCAGTCTGATGCGCAGAAAGGACAAAAAATACCTGTTCGGCATTGAGCATCTTGTCTACCCTCCTGGAAATGGTAAGTAAGGATTACAGGGTGCTGGAGATTGATGGATCCCGGTCGCAGCATTACCATACCCGCTACTTTGATACCGATGGCCGGGAAATGTACCATAAGCATCACCGTGGCCTGGCAAACCGGCACAAGGTCAGGATCCGGAGATATGGATCGGGAACCCTTCATTTCCTGGAAGTAAAATTGAAGAATGCAAAAGGAGTTACCACTAAAAAGCGGGTAAAAACCAGCGGGATGGATCGGGAAATCCTGATGAAAGAGGAGGAATTTCTTGCCTCCTGTTCTCCCTATGAAGGGAGTTTAATAGACTCGGCCATGCAAAATGAATTCCGGCGAATTACCCTGGTCAGTTATGCCCAGACTGAACGCGTAACCCTTGATTACGGGTTGCAATTCGCAAGTGAGGAGAATGGAGAAGAGTTGGACCTTCCGGGAGTTGCCATTGCCGAAATCAAATATGAGGATCATCTTTCATGGTTCATCTCTCCATGCAGCCCTGAGGAAGCTTCGCATCAAACCAAGTCGTTTCAGTAAGTATGCCATAGGCATGGCCCTGCTTCATTCCGGACTAAAACAGAACCGCTTTAAAAGTAAGGTTCGTAAGGTCAACCAGCTTAACCAGCAGTACAAACTAACTCTAAAATAAACCTATTATGCCTGAATTTCTGAATATCGAATTAATGAACTGGGAGGATTTCTGGGACCTGGTTATACGCGCCACATTTAACCTCTTCGTAGTCCTGATCCTGGTCAGGGTTCTCTATTACAGAATCACTCCCAGAAAGGAGTACCTCTTCACATACATCCTCATAAGTGTAGTCGTGTTCTTTATGATCATGCTGCTTGAAAATGTGGGTGTTGAAATTGGATTTGCACTGGGACTCTTTGCCATATTCGGAATGCTCAGGTACAGAACTCAGCAGATTCCCATCCGTGAAATGACCTACCTTTTCCTGGTAATCGGTGTTTCCGTGATAAATTCCCTGGCCAACAGGAGGGTTAGTTATGCAGAGCTTCTGCTTACCAATGCAGCCATTGTACTTATCACCTACCTTCTTGAAAAGGTCTACCTTTTGAAGACCGAGAGCAAGAAGCTGATCTTTTATGAAAAGATTGAACTGATCAAACCCGAGAGGAGAGACGAGATGATAGCGGATCTTGTGGAGCGGACCGGTCTGCCCATCCACCGTATTGAGATTGAGCGGATCGATTACCTGCGGGATGCAGCCAGGGTCTATATCTTCTATTTTGAGCAGGATTGGAGGAATACTGGTAGTGGCTACCAGAGCGGTGATGATGACGATTAGCCGGCTCAAATATACCCTTAGCTGTTTTCTTTTCTTTTTCTTAGTCACCCATGATATTCAGGGGCAGTTTCAGGATTTTCAGACCTGGTGGGAGCTGGAAATGGACAAGAAGATTACGGCAAAGCTGGATTTGAATGCAGAGCTTGAGCAGCGCTTCAAAAACAATAGTACACAGTACAGTCGCACACTAATTACCCTTGGCTCTTCCTATGATTTGCTGGATTACCTTCGCCTGGCCGGAGGAGCCAGAATCATTTTTACTTTGGACGGGGAGCAGGAACTACGAACCAGGTACAGGATGCATTTCGATGCCATGGGAGGATATGATTTGTCAGGATTCGACCTCTCCCTGCGAGTGCGGCTTCAGTATGGATTTGATGAGATCATGGCTTTCAGATACCTGCGCTTGAATTCCCTGGTGAACCGGAACAGGCTGAAGGTGGCCCGGCATGTCTTTGGGACAAAGTTCGACTGGTTTGCTTCGCTGGAGAGCTGGCATGGATCCGGTATTGAATCACAATGGCAGACCTTTGGCATGAGGTACTCCGCGGGAATAAGGTATTCGCTGAATTTCACTTCCCGCTTTTCCCTCCGTTATATCATGGAAGATGAGTTTAATGTAGTCAATCCGATTCAGCTACATGTAATGGTCATGGGCTATTCCTATAGCTTCTGAATCCTTATTGCTTGATTAGCTTGAACACCGATCTGCCCTGACTGGAATTGCCAATTTCCAAGGTATAAAGCCCATTGGGAAGGTAGGAGAGATCGGGTAAGGCATAGGTGAACTCGCTGCCTGAATAGTGGGCCATATCCTGGTGTACCACCCTCCCGTTCATATCATATACCCTGAATCCCAGCTCTGCTTCAACAAAGCCATTCAGGTCCACATAGGTAGCGGAAAGGTCTGAAGGATTTGGGTAGATGCGTTTGGCATCCGGAAGTGAAATATGCTCTTCGGCCTCGTCCGCGAGTGGCCAGCACTGTCCACCCCACTTGCCATCTAACCACTCCAGCCGCTCGTCGATCCAGTTTCGCAGGAACCACTCCTCTTCACTATAAGTTTCTCCCACGAAACTATTGGGCCATACATAGGTGCCCAGAATGGGCCATCGATCGAAATTATTGTCGATCGATTCACCCATCACCATCAGGGTACTGTCTATGATCCCATGGAGGTGCTGACTGCTTAAGTACCGCAGCTGGAGCTCATCCCAACGGCATCTCAGCTGATTCCTGAACCAGGAGTCCTCCATCACCCTGGCCCACCAGTAGACTGGTTATGGGACTGGTCATATATCCAGTTATAAGTCAGGTGAATATCTTCGCTAATAGTCACTGTTTCCAAAGGTCAGGTTGTAGTCCCAGGGCGGTCCGGTAACCAGTTTACCCGCCATCGGAGTCCTTCTGCTTATAGAAGTAGTGGCTGAGCCTGAATGCGTCCACCTCCTTGGTAAATTCGTTCAGGATCATCATATCCACAAAGGAAGGGATATCCAGGTAGGCGCGGTATCCCTTGTCAGGATCTTTGAAGTATCTTTGGATAAGTGCCGATTCGAATTCCGCATATGTTCCTTGATGTAAGATCGTTGCAGATCGTTGAGCTCCTCCGGTTTGGGATCAAAATACTGGTAAGATGACCGGCTGGTATTCCGAATAAGGTGGAATGACCGGGGAGACCCAGTATTCCTCGGGAGTCATACCGGTCAGTTTATCGATCCGCAGCAGGTAGCCCCCCGTTAGTTCATCACCACTTATATCCGTGGGAAGTAGTTTGGCCATATCGACCCGGTTCTTATCCCGCTTGATCTTTTCAGTCAGAATATAGACGCCCTGATAATCGTTGTTGAGGATCACTTCCACAAAACGGGTCCGGGGTGAATAATGTCCCATCTCCTCGAATAAACGATAGCTGAGTACATTACGAATCAGGCTCTTATCTAAATAGGGGCCATAGAGTATCCAGTCATTCTCCTGAGGAAGATCCAGCAGCGACACATTGTTGTTTTCTCCCAGATCGGTCTGAGTTTCCAGACTGTAGGATTTTTTAGGAGAGTACCAGGCCGAGGATTCCCCCCTGATTTCGATGGATATCTGTCCATCGTATCCGTTCCCGGGATCGTCTGGGAAGTTGTAGATTCCCGGTGGATTATCTACCAGTTTCATGGAAGCAGTGATCCGGGGTTCCATGGGAATCGGCTGACCATCGGTATTGATCACTACCAGGGGAAGCAAAGTACTGTCTTCCGGAAATGGCGGATAAAACCATTCGGGAGTGCCGTGGAAATAGGTGCCTGAAGCTTCAACTCTGGCATGCAGGTAGGGATTGGAGCTTAGATCAGATGAGGAGATGGATTCATTGTGGACCTCCAAGGCAAAGGTATTGTTTCCCGATACCAGCAGATTGATGATCGAATCAGCAAATGTAAATCTTGGAGGAAGCAAACCCTGGTAAACTGATGCTTCCTGAAGTGTGTCGGCCGCCTGGTCCCAGCCAGTAACACTCAGGGAGTCTCCCATATTAAACCGGGCCAGCTCCACACCGTTGAGATAGGCCACGAAAGCATCGTCGAAGTCCATATCAAGGAGCAGATGGGTGATAATTTCCGGACTGGACAGGGTGAAGTTATACCGGCAGTACACAGAAATAGCCGGGTCGATGGTGGTATTATCGTCATCATCTCCATAGCCCACTCCACCGGTACCTGTTGTCCATCCCGAGTCGTCAAAACCGATTGTAGTCCAGGCAGGATCTAAAGGCGATCCAGGAACCAGGTAATGACACTGTCTGCCGGGAATAATAACTGTTTCCCAGTGAGAGCTCTCCTGAGCCAGGCTGGCGGAGTTAAACAAAAAAAGAGAGAGAAGCGCTCCCAGGAGGGTATAGCTCCATCTGCTATAAATCATAAGTTATAATCTGCTATTGAAGTGGACAAAGATAAAAGTCATTTCGTTGTATCGGGTCTGGAAGTAAACTTTTTTTGTCAGGGGGAGTTATATCCATATGTCCATGTCAGAAGAACGGATAATCGAATTCCTGGGAGAGTGTACACTTTTTAAGGGAATGAGCCCCACTGAAATCTCCCTGGCACTTTCCGGCCATATGGGTAGGATCCATAGTTATGCCCGGGATGCACTAATTGCCCAGGCGGGTGATGAGGTGGCTTTTCTCCATATTCTTTTAAAGGGAAGTGTGAAAGGTGAGATGGTCGATTATACGGGAAAGGTGATCAAGATTGAAGATATTCATCCCGTTCGCCCACTGGCTCCCGCCTTCCTCTTCGGCACTCAGAACAACTACCCGGTCAATATAAGCACCGCAGAGGATTCAGTGATACTCTCCATCCCGCGTGATCGCTTTCTGATCATGCTCCAAAAGAGTGAAAAAGTACTTGAGAATTTTGTGAACGCTGTCTCCAGCAGGGGACAGTTCTTATCAAACAAGATCAAATTCCTTTCATTTACCACCATTAAAGGCAAGATGGCCCAGTATCTTCTGGATCTCTCCAGGCAATCTGCTTCCAACAGTTTTATACTTCCTCACTCCCAATTTCAGCTATCCGAGCTCTTCGGAGTGGCCCGGCCTTCCATCGGCCGCGCCATAAGTGAATTGAACCGTGAAGGAATCATCCGCACCGAAGGTAAAAGGATAGACATCCTGGATCATCCGGGACTCACTTCTTATTTGAAATAGATATTTCTTTTTAAATTACAGAATGATTAAGCAGCGTTCCGAAACCTTCCGCATCGGAATTAAGGGTCTTGTACAGGGTGTGGGCTTTCGCCCTTTTGTATTCAGGATAGCAAGAGATCTTGAGCTGAAAGGGTGGGTCGAAAACCGAAATGACGGGGTGCTTGTGGAGGTAAATATTAAGCAGGAAGAGCTTATCCGCTTCAGGGAACAGCTTCTGAGCCAGGCTCCGGCAGCAGCTTCCATTGAATCAGTGGAGATGTGGAAGGTCGCCTTTAAGCCCTACGATTCTTTTGAGATCAGGGAGAGCCGCGATGTAAACGGATCAATTACTGAGATCAGTCCCGATATTGCAGTATGCAGCGAATGTCTGGATGATTTGAAAAATCAGGAACACCGCATCGGCTACCCCCTGATCAACTGCACCCATTGTGGCCCCAGGTTTACCATTATCCGCGATCTCCCCTACGATCGTCCCAATACCACCATGGATGCTTTTGAGATGTGTCCCACGTGCCGCTCGGAATACATGGATGTGAATGATCGCAGGTTTCATGCCCAGCCGGTGGCATGCAACAATTGTGGCCCGGTCTACAGGCTTGAGTATGCAGGAGGAGTTACGGAAGATCTCAGGGAGATTCTTGCAAAGAGCGCTGAGCTCCTTTCCGGCAATGCACTTCTGGCAATTAAAGGAACAGGTGGATTTCACCTGGTATGCAATGCGTTCAGTGAGTTGGGAGTTTCGAAACTCAGGAGCATGAAAAAACGCGACGGGAAACCTTTTGCCCTGATGTTCAGGAGCATTGAGGAGGCCCGGCTCTATGTTGAGATCGGTGAGGCCGAAGAGGAAGAGCTAAGTTCCTGGAGAAGACCCATTGTATTGCTTAAAAGGACCAGGGATATCACCAGGGGGATCGCTGATAATCTGGCCAGCCTTGGAGTGATGCTTCCATACATGCCCTTCCATCACCTGCTTTTCGAAAAGCTTGACACCGCTGCCCTGGTTATGACCAGCGGGAATTTTTCGGATGAGCCAATTCTTATATCCAATGAAAGAGCCAGGGAACAGTTTAGTACTTATCTGGATGGAATTATCACCTATAACCGGGAGATCTTCATGAGGGTGGATGACTCTGTAAGTACGCTTATCAGAGATGTTCCCATGGTGCTGAGAAGGGCACGGGGCCACGCTCCTTCACCCATCCGGACCGGCTTTCATCTGGAAGGGATCCTTGGTACAGGTGCTGAGCTCACGGGTTCTTTTTGCATGGGCAGCGGGCACCTGGCACTTATGAGTCCATATACAGGCGATTTAAAGAACCTGGAAACCCTTGAATTCTACCAGGAGACTTATGATCGTTATTGCAGGCTTTTCAGGTTTACTCCACAGCTGGTGGTAAGCGATCTGCATCCCGATTATCTTTCCACCCGTTTTGCAAGGAAGCTAAAGGAGGAGAATCCGCAGATCGAACATATTTCTGTTCAGCATCACCATGCCCATATTGCTTCGGGCATGCTAAGTAGCGGGCTGGAAGGGGAGGTACTGGGATTCAGTTTTGATGGCAGCGGTTTAGGCCCGGATGGACATATGTGGGGAGCTGAGGTGATGAAGGCCGGATACCTTGATTATGAGCGCCTGTTCCATTTCGAATACCTACCCGTACCTGGAGGTGACAAAGCGACCAGGGAGCCATGGAGAATGGGCATCTCCTATCTCCACCATTGTTTTGGAGAGGATCTCTACGATTTAAAAATACCTCTTACGCAAAGGTTCAGCAGGGAGGAAATGGGGAACATTACTGCCTTGATTCAAAAAGGGATCAACAGCCCCCTGGCCTCCAGTGCCGGAAGGCTCTTTGATGCAGTGGCAGCTATTGCAGGACTCAACTACTTTTCCACTTATCAGGCCGAGGCCCCCATGTTGCTGGAATCGGCCATCGACATCGCTGAAAAGGGGAGTTATTCCTATGAGATCATGGAGGGACAGGTCTCTTTTGCGCCCGTGATCCGTGAACTCATTGAGGATATCCACCTGGGAAGCAATATGGGAACCCTTGCTGCAAAATTTCATCATACCCTGGTCCGTCTGATCCTGGAGCTATCCATGGAAATCAGAGCTGAAAGCGGACTGGACCGGATCGTATTGGGGGGAGGTACCTTCCAGAACCGCTTCCTCTCCGAAAAAGTAGTGGATAAACTTGAAAAAGAGCATTTCAAGGTATATCTTCCCCAAAGTATACCGGTGAACGACCAGGGTATTGCAGCCGGACAGCTGGCCATTGGGGCACATAGAAGGAAATTGATGTAACTTGCAGAACAATGCATGAACTCTCTATTGCAATGAGTATTGTGGATCTGGTCATTGACCAGGCAAGCAAAGCAGCGGCCGATCGTGTATCGGAGGTTGAACTGGATATAGGTACCCATTCGGGTATTGAATATGAATCACTTGAATTCGCCCTGGAAGTAGCTACAAAGGAAACCATACTTGCAGAGACCCTGTTCAGGATCAACAGGGTAGAGCCTGTAGCTGAATGTCCTGCATGTCAGCACCTGTACACGCCGGAGGGAATATTCTCTTACTGTCCAAAATGTAATGAGCAGGGAATCAGGCTGGTCAAGGGAACCGAGCTGCAAATTAAATCATTATTGGTAGAACAAAACGAATAATTATGTGTGACACATGCGGATGCGGAAACGGGAGCAATCCTGTAAAAATAAGTCGCCCGGGGGAGCAGGGAGCAAATCATCACCACGACCATGATCATGACCATGATCATCACCACGACCATGATCATCCTCACAGCCATGGCCATCACCACGACCATGATCATCCCCACGACCACAGTCATGACAGCTCCCAGCAGAGGCTTATCCGGGTGGAGGAAGATATCCTGGGAAAGAACAATTTGCTGGCCAGCAGGAACAGTGGTTATTTTGAAGCAAAAAAGGTGCTTGCCCTGAACCTGATGAGTTCTCCCGGATCGGGCAAGACAACCTTGCTGGAAAAGACCATAAGAGCCCTGAAGGGAAAGCGGCCGGTGGCAGTTATCGAAGGGGATCAGCAGACCATGAATGATGCCGACAGGATTCATAAGACAGGTGCCCCGGTGGTACAGGTCAACACAGGAAACGGCTGTCACCTCGATGCCGGGATGATCAGACTGGCTCTTGATCAGCTTGAGCTACAGGAGGAGAGCATCCTTTTCATTGAGAATGTGGGAAACCTGGTTTGTCCCTCACTTTTTGAATTGGGAGAGAAGAACAGGATCGTCATTATCAGTGTTACAGAAGGAGATGACAAACCCCTGAAATACCCCACCATGTTTGAACATGCCCATACCTGCATTATCAATAAAACGGACCTGCTGCCCTATGTGGATTTTGACATGGAGCTGGTGAAAAAACATGCACTTTCGGTAAATCCACACCTCCATATCATGGAGCTGTCGGCCCGAACCGGTGAAGGCATGGAAGCGTGGATCGCGTGGCTGCTGGATTTAAAGACTTAGATGCATGGGATCAATTCCCCATTTTATCACCAAGCCCTTATAAGCCCTTACATCATACTGGTTTCCGGGTCTTTCATAGTTGCCCGGGATAGATTTGCATATATCCAGGAACTCCTCTGCAGTACCACCGATGTTATCGATGCTGGCCAGTGCCATGGTCCTTATCATATCCTGATCGCAATTCAGTAGCCTCTGGAAGGCTTCGATGGACCTGGCTTTCATGCCCTGCCGGTATAGGATTTCGGCTCCCACCACACTAACATTCCATGATTCGTCAAAAGCAGCTTCCCCGATCTCCGGTAAAGCTGGCGAAGCATCTTCTCCCAGCAAAAGCAATCCATATATTCCCCAGTAGCGGATGGCACTGTCGTCGTTTTCAAGCATAAGCTGTAAGCGGTCCAGGTTAGCCGTCTTCTTCTGGGAAGCAATGAATGCAGCATCGAGAATCTCCTGATACGGAACTTCTTTGCTTCTCATGTAATCGTAAATAGGCACCTCACCTGCCCGGATAATCCTGTCTGTTTCCGGGATGAATCCGGCATCATTCATGGAAACGGCAATATCCAGGCTTGCCTTTCTCATTTTCGAAAGACGATCGGCATATTCCGGATCACCTGCCAGGTTGTTTAGCTCCCAGGGGTCAGTTTCCGTATCGTACAATTCCTCCACAGGTTTGGAATTAAAGAACCGGGCCTGCACTTCGTTGCAATTTCCTGCCAGGAACTCCCTTTCCCAGGAAGCCATGGAAGGAGCTTTCCACAGGTATTCCAGCTGTTGCATCCAGATGCGGTTGGAGTTGTAATTCCTGATGTACCTGTAACGCCTGTCCACAATTGCCCGGGTCATATCGTAGCGTTCGTCCATACGGTCCCTGAACATGTAAACATATTCGGGTTCCTCCACCTGATATTGTCCCAGGAAGGCAGATCCCTGCATATATTCCGGGGCCTCCAGTCCTATAAGGCTTAAGAGGGTGGGAGCCAGGTCCACAAAACTGACCAGCCTGTCCACATGCGATCCTGGACCTTCTTCGGGATAGAGATCCTTATACTTTTCAGGGATTCGTATAATCATGGGAACATGCGTGCCGGTCTCGTAGAGATAGCGTTTGCTTCTTCCGAGCACACCTCCATGATCTGCGTAGTAAAACACAATGGTGTTTTCGGCCAGACCCTCGTCCTCCAATTCTTTGAGCAAAGCTCCAACCTCACTATCCATATCCTCCACCTTGTCGTAATACTGTGCCCAGTCGTGCCGCATCTCCGGAGTGTCAGGATGGTATGGAGGAAGTGTTACCTCTTCCGGATTGTGCCTTAGCTCCTGTCATTGGGAATTGACTTGTGGAGGCAGCTCTCGTGACTGGTGGTAGTATTGAAAATGGCAAAGAAGGGCTGCCTCTTGGAGCGGTTCCTGTAATGTGCTTTCCTGCTGCTCTCATCCCACATAAGCTTTGGATCCGCGGAGCTGGTATTGTAATCGGTCTTGCTGTTGTTGGTGCAATAATAACCTTTGCTCTTCAGATACTCCGTATAAAAACGAACCATTTCGGATGTTGGATAGGTGGAACGCATCTGCTCATTTCCATTGGAGCAGGCATGCACCCCTGTAATAATAGTGTTTCGTGCCGGGGCACAAACCGGGGCATTGGCATAGGCATTGGTATAGAGAAAACCTTCAAATGCCAGTTGGTCCAGATTTGGGGTGGTGGCAAATTCATCTCCATAGCATCCAAGCAAGGGGCTGTTGTCCTCACTGGTGATCCACAGGATATTGGGCAGGTCGGGATCCTTCTTTGTGAAGCCCGTGGCCATAAAAGCAATAAGTACAATAAAGGATAGCGTGTATCTGATCTTCATATTCCGGGAATTTTGCAGGATTTATTGGGATGAATTTAACATTAAATTTTTCATTGAGACAACCCGGATGAGCTTTTCTTGTCTTTGTAATAAACGTTAAATCCTTTACAGAAACAGAAGCAATGAAAAAGACTTTTACTTTATTACTAATATCATTCCTTGCCCTGCAGTTTATCGGGGCACAGGAAGATTCCACTGCCTATGAACGCCGTCCCTTTCAGTTTACCTTTCTTTTTCCGCCCCTGAGTACCAACGGGGCTAAAAATGCACGGATAGTTAACGATGTGTCCCTGAATCTTTTCCTTGGTGTTTCAGGAGGTGTCGAAGCTTTCGAAGCTGCTACCTTTATCAATATAGACCAATATTATGCAAATGGCTGCCAGATAGCCGGATTTGGAAATACGGTTGGAGGATCTGCTACCGGAGCCCAGCTGGCAGGTTTTTTTAATGTAAATGGCACAAGTCTCCAGGGCTTCCAGGGAGCCGGCTTTGTGAATGTGGCGGGCACAGAAGTGAAAGGGGCCCAGGTTGCAGGTTTTGTAAATGTGGCCGGGGATTCCCTGGAGGGCTTCCAGGGAGCCGGATTTTTAAATGTGACCGGAAAGGTAAAAAAGGGAGTACAGGCAGCTGGCTTTGGCAATGTTACCGGTGAAGGGAACACCCATTTTCAGGGTGCTGGCTTCTTTAACGTGGCCGAGGATGTGAAGGGCGCTCAGATAGCAGGATTTATCAATGTTGCCGGGAATGTAAAAGGCTTTCAGGGTGCCGGGTTTTTGAATATTTGTGATTCCATCGACGGGGTTCCCCTGGCCTTTATCAGCGTGGTAAAGAAAAATGGTTACAGGAAAATAGGGTTTACGATCAGTGAGGTCCAATATGCCAATCTCTCCTTTAAGATGGGGGTGAAGGAACTTTATACCATTTATTCTTTTGGGAAACCCAAGGGGCCCGGAAGTAGATGGATGTTTGGGGGTGGCCTTGGGACAGAGATTGGCCTGAGCGAAAAGATGATGCTTAATATTGAAGGAACGGTCCACCAGGAATTGTGGATCGGGAATAATGGCAGTCCCTATTTCCTTTCCATCGATCGCCTGAATTTGTACAATACGCTTAAGTTCCTCTTCGGATGGAACCTGGATGATAAGGTCGATCTCCATATTGGTCCCACTTTCAACGTTTCAGTGGCCGATTCAAATCCCAATATGGGAGCGCTATCCTGGCATGAGATTCCACCCTACTCCTTTTATAACAGTACCAGCAACAATTACGACCAGACCAATGTACAGATTTGGGTTGGTCTGCAGGGCAGTATCTCTTTCTAAGATATTACCGGAATATTTTAATTAACCTGGTTCCCGTTATCCCCCTCCCTGTACCTGTCGTCAAAGCAGTGCACGATCCGGGGGAAGCGGGAGCCTTTGCTGTGAATTTGTATCTTAGAGGGGAATAAAGATGAAAAAGAGATGAAGAGAAAGATTGATATAGCAAAGTGGGAACGGAGTGAGATCTATCGCTTCTTTAAGGATTTTGATGAACCCTACTACGGGATCACTGTAGATCTGGAATGCTCTGCGGCCTATGATTTTGCAAAAAAGAATAAGCTTTCCTTCTTTCTCTACTACCTGTATCTGGTTCTGAAGGCTGTGAACCAGACCGAGGCCTTCAAGTACCGCATTGAAGAGGATGGGCTTTATCTCTACGATGTGGTTAACGGATCAGCCACCATCGACCGCGACAATGGCACCTTTGGATTTTCCTATATTCCCTATTTTGAGGACCTGGGTCTGTTTATGGAAAGGGCCATTGAGGAGATGATCGAGGTGAGAATGTCGGATCAGCTGATACGGCATGATATTGGGGAAAATATAATCCATTTTTCTTCCCTGCCCTGGATAAAGTTTAGCCATGTAAGTCACCCGAGGCACTATAAAACAAGAGATTCCATTCCCAAGATAACAGTGGGGAAATACTTTATGAACGGAAATAAAAGGATGATTCCGGTTTCAGTGCATGTTCATCATGCCGTGGCGGATGGACTGCATATGGGACAATTCTTTGAAACCCTGCAGGGTCTTTTTATGGAGAAAAACGACTGAGCAGCTCTTCCCTGTGAACCGGACTTACCGGGAGGGTGTGTTCCCCGATCCTGACCTGGTTGCCTTCAATGTATTCAATGTGTTTCAGGTTGATCACATAAGATTTATGAATCCGCATAAATTCTTCTTCAGGCAAGGAACTGAGGAAATTTTTAATGGTATCATGTACCACCAGGCTATGCTGCCCGGTTCTTATCCGAATATAGTCCCCCTGTCCCTCCAGGAATAGTATCTCTGAGAACTGAAGGGCATATAATTTTTTGTCCGCTTTCACAAGGATTTTCCCATTGGCTGCCCCGGAATCCCTGTTTTCCCGCATTCGCTCAAGAGCACGGTTTACTGCTTTCAGGAAACGTTCAAAAGAATAAGGTTTCACAAGATAGTCGGTGGCGTTCAGCTCAAAACCTTCTACAGCATACTCCGGATAGGCCGTGGTGAAAATAATCAAAGGAGAGTTAGTCAGCGAGCGGGCAAAAGAGATCCCGGAGATTCCGGGCATATTGATATCCAGGAAGAGGATATCAACCAGGGCCTTATTCAGCTGATGACTTGCTTCTGTTGCGTTACGGCACACTGCAAGCAGCTGCAGGTCTTTTACATCAGCAATATACTTTTTAAGTACATCCCTGGAGAGGGGTTCATCGTCAACTATCAGGCAGCTTGCCATTATTCTCGTTTCAGTTCAATGGACAGATTCACAGTAAATGTGTCATTTAAGGTCTCGATGTCAAGTTTGTGGCTCCCGGGATAGAGCAGCTCCAGTCGCTGCTTTGTATTCGCAATGCCAATTCCCTCTATTTTGTTCCGGTCCGGCCGGATCGATTTCACCCTGGCTGTTACGAACCGTAAATTGCAGATTCTCCCCCGAAAGATCCATACGAATATATACAAAGGATTTATCCGGATTACCCTGAATTCCATGTTTAAAACTGTTCTCAATGAATGGTATCAGGAGCATGGGTGCGATCATTAACTGTTCCGGATCACCATGGACCTCAAATTTGATCTCGGTGCGGTCAGTATCCACCCTGTGCCGGTACATGTTTACATAATCTTTGATGATTCCAATCTCTTTTTCCAATTCAACGCTGCCCTGTCTTGTTTCGTAAAGGGTGTATTTCAGGATGTCGGAAAGTTGAAGAATGACCTCCGGGGAGCGTTCCGATTTCTCCAGGGAAAGAGCATAAATGGTTTGCAGGCTGTTAAGCAGGAAATGCGGATTGATCTGGGATTGCAGGGACTGCAGCTGGTGGGTGCTGGTCATGCGTTCCACCCTTAAAAGCATAAACCAGCTCCGGGAGAGTTTCAACAGGGTGCTAAGCACCAAAAAACTCCCGGTATAGAGCATCAGTAATGGAACATTGTAATAGGAGATGAAATAGTAACCCGGCAGAAATAGGTCGATCCATCTGTCGAAGAGCAGATAGAGGAAGAGGGCTCCCGAGGCCAGGAGAATCAGGAAAGCAAGTGTATAGAAGAGGTATCTCTCCTTCCTGAGGAAGCGTGGAACGGCCAGGTACAGGTTCAGGTAGACAATGCTCACAATCGGAAGCAGGAAGATGAAGGTATATATCACATCGATTTTCTCAATGGACCCGGAACTCTTAAAAATATTCATGAGAATCAATAGGGCCACAGCCCAGAAAATCAGGTGCTGCCACCAGCGGTTCCTGAATATCATCATATCGGTTAGATTCCGCCTGAACGGTTGTAAGCTTTGGGACTGTTCCCTCATAGGAGTTCAATTTAAGAAAAACCACCTGTGCATAAAATTTTTTCGATGAAAGGGGCTCAATGATCGGTGAAAACCTGATTATATGAAATAAGACAAACTGGAATTTCATATGGTATTTATTGAATAAAATTTTAACTTACGTTTGTTAATAATATTCAACTAAATCAATCCATCATGGCCAAGAAGAAAGCTAATAAGGATTCCAAGAAGAAAGACAAAAAGAAAAAGGATAAGAAGAAAATTCTGGAGAAGCTGAAGCTTGGGAAAAAGAAGAATTCTAAGAAGAAGGATCCTAAAAAGAAGGATTCTAAGAAAAAAGACACGAAGAAGAAGGATAGCAAGAAAAAGGATAGCAAGAAAAAAGATTCAAAAAAGAAGGATCTGAAGAAGAAAAAAGGCGCTCCTAAACTTAAACCTGCGCCAAAATCTGCTGCAGCTCCAAAATCTGCTGCAGCTCCAAAATCTGCTGCAGCTCCAAAACCTGCTGCAGCTCCAAAACCTGCTGCACCAAAGCCTGCTGCACCAAAGCCTGCACCGAAGCCTGCACCGAAGCCTGCACCAAAGCCTGCTGCATCGAAAGCCTGCTGCTAAACCAAAACCTGCGGCCAGGAAAGTGGACCATAGCTCAAATTATAATGTAAAGGAGGCTATTAAAAAACTCAGAGCGATTAAAAACCGGGATGAGTTACTGGCCTTTGTTAAAGGTGAGAAAAGGGTCACCGTTACAAAGGTGATCCCGGCGGCTCTGAATAAGCTATAGCAATGGGCTAATCCCGTTTACGCCTGTAATGGTCCTGCACCAGGGCATCCAGGTATCGTATCGATTCCACGTGTTCAAATTCCAGTTCTTTGGGAAGCTCCCTGAAGAGTGGAGTGCCCCCTCCAAGCAGGATGGGAATGGTGGTGATAATGAGCTCATCAATCAAGTCTTCCTTCAGGAAATTCTGAACCGTTACACCGCCATCAATATAGAGTCGGCTAAATCCTTTCTGATGGATCTCTTCAAGAATCTCTGTAAGTGGACCATTCAGGATCTCTATTTTATCTTTCAAATTCTCCGGTATGGATTCCATGGTGGAGCTTAGAACAAATACGGGGATCTTGTAGGGCCAATCCATATCGAAACTGCATACCATATCAAATGTGGAACGCCCCATCACCAGGGCATCCACATTTTCAATGAACTTCTCATATCCCAGATCCAGATGGTCGGGGTTTGGAACAGCATTCAGCCAATCCAAGCCCCCATTTCTATCGGCAATATAACCATCCAGGCTACGGGCAATAAAGACCATGTTCCTTGTTTTCATAGCTCAATTTACATAATTTGGTTCCACCTGCTTTGCCTTTTCCTCAGGAAGTGGCCCATTATAGGGCCTGAGTTTTAGAAATGCCCCTGAATCTTCCATGTCTTCACCCACATCTCCCAGTGCAAAAATTTGATCCACATCGATTCCTGTTTTGGGATTGTTGGCATATTTGATGATAAACTTCTGCAAATCCTCTGTGGGGGCAGTGAGCAGGTGGCGCTCATAATCTTTGCTTATATCCACGGTTTCATGTTTAATACGGATCCGGTTTTGTTCGAAAAGCTCATTGAGCCATTCATCGCCATACCAGTAAAACATAAGGATGTCCCGGTCCAGTTGGACACGTGCCAGGGTATGGGTGGGAAAGTGATGCATGTCGGTCAGACCGGAAGCACAATGGTCTTCATTGGGATCGGGATAGAAATCCACATATTTAATTCCCTTTAGTTCAAACAGGGTGCCAATGAATCGTCCGATAAGGCCTTCCTCTTCGTAGTAGGTCAGACGGTAGGTTTTGTCGTGATACTCAGGTTCCATAAATCCGTCAGAAACCATATTCTTTTCGATGGTCCAGATACAGGAATCGGAATCGACCCAGGATCCTATCATGGCCGGATCATAGATTTTATCTTCTGCTTTGTAGAAGGGGTGGAGGGAACTGACCAGGCAGGAGCTCATCAGGAGCAGGCCTGTAATTACGGTGTATGTAAGTATTCTTTTCATGGCATCAGCTTATTGATTCACTGTAAAATTCATGGAAAGTATCCTGCCAGTCAATTTTTTTCGATCAATGGGCCTGCTTTATCGGTGAAAACAGATTTAACAGTTCCGGAGTTGACTTGAAGCTGATTTTTTCTCACATTTGGTAAAGCATGGAAACTCAGGAAGATATACAGATTCGCTTATTTACCATGATACGTGATCAACTTCCTGATCATGTATCTCTGGTAGACGAGATTGCCGAATTACTGGAAATTAGCAACGATAGTGCCTACAGGAGAATAAGGGGAGAGAAACCGATTTCTTTGCAGGAGGTGCAGAATCTGGCCAGGACTTTCAAGATATCCCTGGATGATCTGATCGGAAATCCCACCAATTCAGTAACATTCAGAACAAATTTTCTGGAAGAGAGCAGTTATTCATTTGCGGATTGGATGAAGGGTGTTCTGCAATTTACCATGGGAGCAAGCATGGCAGCTGACGCCGAGGTACTGTATATATTAAATGAACTCAGCATCCACCATATCGTGCAGTTCCCTGAAGTTTGTGCATTTAAGATGTTCTTCTGGAGAAAGTCTAACCTGGATTTCCCCGGTTACCGGGAATTGAAATTCAAAGTGGATCACTTTGAAGATGAAGTACTCAAGCTGTCAGAGGAGATTACCGAACACTACGTGCGGGTTAAAACCATTGAGTTTACCACAGAAGAGAGTCTCAACAGTATTCTGAAACAGGTCCTGTATTATTCAGAGGCTGGTCATTTCAACGCTCGGGAAGATGCCATAATACTGTGCGATACATTGCACGAGTTGGTTGATCACCAGCAAAAGCAGGCAGCTCTGGGCTTCAAATTTCCTTATGGAAAACATCCTCATGGGGAGAAAGGAAATTTCCAGTTGTACCACAACGACCTTATTCTGGCCGACAATACCGTCCTGGTCAAGGCAGGCAATACAAGTGCCACCTATCTGACAAGCAATGCCATTAACCTACTGGTATCTTATGACAGAGCATTTTTTGAGTACAACTATGCCTGGGGGCTTAACCTCCTGTCCAAAGCTGTGCCCATCAGCGGTACTGCTGAGAGGGAACGAAACAGGTTTTTCAGAGTCCTGCATGAAAAAGTGGATGCCGTGAAGAATAAACTTTAATTGGCATTTTTCCTTTAACCCTTATGCGGTGAGGTCCATACTTTTGCAGAAAATCCTAATCTCAATGGTTCAGAAGTAAAAAATCACGGGCTTCTGTCCTATCCTTTTATTTTCTGATACTTTCTGCAATTTCTGCAAGATCTGCTTAAGGAGCAGGACTAATCCGTTTCATTTTCAGGGCTCCTCCACCTAGTTTTGATCAGACAATTAATCTGATTCAAGCGACATGGCACACCTAAGTTTATTGATCGTTTTCCTGCTGGGCTTCCCCTATTTTATTATGTGGTCAGAAAAAAGATCCAGGGCAGTTCGCTGGATCTCACCCATAGTCATATGCTACCTGGCAGGGATACTGGCCGGGAACCTGCCGGGATTAATGTTGAACAGGGAGGTCCAGGAAACCACTTGTATGATTTCAGTGGTTCTGGCCATCCCCCTGCTGCTCTTTTCGGCCAATCTCCCATTGCTTTTAAAACAGGTAAGGCCAGCCCTTTTCTCATTTTTCCTGGGCATTGCCGGTGTGGTGCTGGTTGCCATGCTGGCCTTCCTGGTATTCAGGGACCGTATTTACGATGCTCATGCAGCTTCTGGAATGATGATCGGATGTTATACCGGGGGCACCCAGAACATGAGTGCCATAGGCATGGGTCTGGGCGTGGAGGAGGAAGTATTTGTGTTGTTAAATAGCGCCGATATAGTGTTCAGCGGAATCTACTTTATTTTTCTGCTTACTGTTGCTCACAAGATGTTGGGCATGCTTCTTCCTTCTTACCGGCAAGGCTTAAAAGTTATAGAAATACCGGAAGAGGGTCCGGCACAGACTGTAAAGGGTGGAAAAGTTGTGCATGTGCTGGCCGGCCTGGCACTTGCTCTGGTGGTGGTTGGAATCTCCGCAGGAAGCTCCCTGCTGGTATTTGGAAAGCTGTCGGAACCCTTGGTAATCCTGCTTATCACCACCCTTGGGATCGGGGCCTCCTTCTTTCGGAGTGTAAGAGCTCTTCCTATGACCTTTTCCACGGCCAACTATATGTTGCTGGTATTTGCTCTTGCCATGGGATCAATGGCGGACTTCAGGGAGCTGATTGAAGCCAGCTCGGCTCTCTTCTGGTTCTGTGGTTTTGTGGTTTTTGGCAGCATCCTGGTGCATTACCTTCTGGCCATCCTTTTCCGGGTGGACAGGGATACATTGATGATTAGCTCCACAGCTGCCATATTCGGTCCGGCCTTTATTGGACCCGTGGCAAATGCCATCGGTAACAAAGAAATCATACCCATAGGGATAGCATTGGGTTTGATCGGATATGCCATTGGCAATTACCTGGGACTGGGCCTTGCCTACATTTTAAACTGAGCCTCATGAAAAAAGAACACACATTTCCGGAGTATGGTATGACAGAACATGAACTTACCAGCATGCTTGTGGAACACAAAGCGGATGATGCACAATGGAACAGCGGTAAGACTTTTGGTTTTATTTATCATCCAGGAAATAAGTATGCAAAATTATCCGAAGTATACCAGGAGGCCTTTCAATATGAGACTACCCTTAATCCTACCGCATTTCCTTCCCTGCGAAAATTTGAGAAGGAGGTCATCGGAATGGCCAGTGAACTGGTCCACGGCGACCCTCATGTCGCAGGAAGTGTTACTACCGGGGGGACCGAGAGTATATTTCTTGCACTTAAAGTGGCGAGGGATCTGGCTCTTGAGAGAGAAAAAAAGGATCTGCCTTATGAAGTAATCCTTCCCGGGACGGCACATCCTGCTTTTTTGAAGGCCTGTCACTACCTGTCCTTGAAACCAGTGATTGTCCCCGTGGATGCCCGGATGATGGCCGATGTGGATGCCATGCAGGATGCAATTGGGCCGAACACCATCATGATGGCCTGTTCCGCCCCCTGTTTCCCTTACGGGGTGGTTGATCCGGTTCGCCAATTGGGTGAGGTGGCTCTGAAGCATCACCTGCTGTTACATGTGGATGCCTGCATGGGGGGGTTCATGTTGCCTTTCCTGGAAGAAGAGGGCTATCCTGTACCGGAATATGATTTCAGGGTACCCGGGGTGAGTTCCATCTCCCTGGATGCACATAAATACGGGTATGCCCCCAAAGGAGTATCCATTATACTTTACAAGAACCGGAAATTAAGAAGAAAGCAGTTTTTCATTCATACCGAATGGCAGGGAGGTATTTTTGCTTCCACCACCTTTGCAGGTACCAGGGGCGGAGGTCCATTGGCCGGGTGCTGGGCGGTTATGAAGCATATGGGCCGCGAGGGCTACAGGTCCCTGGCCCGAAAGGTGATGGAAACAACGCTGATCATCCGGGAAGGAATCGAGAGTATGGATGAACTCCGCATCCTGGGCGATCCGGACATGTCGGTATTTGCATTTACCTCCAGGCGGGGCAATATTTACAATATTGGAGATGCCCTGGCCTTAAAAGGATGGTACCTGGATCGCCTGCAGTTTCCCGAAGCGCTCCATTTAACCATTACTCAACTTAACATTGGCAGAGGCGAAGAATTCCTGAACGATCTCAGGGAGGTCCTTTCCAATGAAGCATCGCTTGCCAGTGCACAAAAGGGAATGCAAAAAACGGTGCTCTGGGTAAACAGGATCACCAAAATCCTGCCTGCTGGCATCACCGCTAAGCTTGCCAGGATGGCCGGTTCTAAAATGGACGGGCCGGATGAAGGTGACCAGGGGTCCCAGGCAGCATTGTATGGGATCAGTGCAACATTAGCGAACAGGTCCAATGTCCGGGGACTGGTTGAGAACCTCCTGGATGGTATGTATTGAAAGCTCTCACTAAGGTGGATTATCACCTTTTGCAGAATGAATCTTCACGTAAAAAAACCTTACATCATGTTTCACTCAAAAACTATATCGCTGATTTTATCAGGTCTGCTTATGTGTCACTTGAATGTATTTACACAGGATATTACCCAGACCATCAGGGGAACAATTCTTGATACAGACACGAAAATCCCTATGCTGGCAGCAACAGTTGCCATCTATGACAGTCCGGATTTTGTTACCGCCTCCATAACAGATGCGGACGGAAACTTCAGGTTTGACAATATCCCGGTGGGAAGGTATGCCGTGGTATGCTCCTATATTGGATACGGGCAGGTGCATGTACCGGATGTGATTGTCGGGGCGGGTAAGGAGGTGATTCTCCCGGTGGAAATGGAGGAATCTGCAGTGGAGATAGAGGAGATCACCATACGGGCCAGTGAGAGAAAAGGGGAGACCCTGAATAAACTGGCCTTTGTAAGTGCCAGGTCCTTCTCGGTTGAGGAGTCGAACCGTTATGCCGGCAGCAGGGGGGATCCTGCGCGAATGGCCTTTAATTATGCCGGTGTCCAGGGGAATAATGATCAAAGTAACGACCTGGTTATCAGGGGAAATTCACCGCTCGGTGTATTGTGGCGCTATGAAGGGGTGAATATTCCTAATCCTAATCATTTCGGTGTCTCAGGCAGCACCGGGGGACCGGTAACCGTATTAAATAACAAGGTCCTGGCAACATCAGACTTTATGACCGCTGCCTTCCCGGCAGAATTCGGGAACAGCAATGCCGGAGTATTTGATTTGCGGGTGAGAAATGGCAACAATGAAAAGCACGAATTCACGGGTCAGTTTGGTTTCCTTGGTTCCGAACTAAGCGCTGAAGGTCCCATCAGCAAAAAGGGCAGGTCCTCCTACCTGGCTGCATATCGCTACTCCACACTCTATATCCTTCAAATGCTTGATATCCAAATCGGGACAGATGCAGTTCCAAAGTACCAGGACCTCTCCTTTAAATTAAATTTTCCTGTGGGGAAGTCTGGTAATCTGTCCCTTTTTGGCCTTGGAGGTACAAGCTATGTTGAAATACTGGCCAGCGAACTGGAGAAACCGGATGGAAAAGATGTTTACGGTGATGAAGCTATGGATGAACATTTCCAGACCTCCATGGGTGTGGTAGGTATGAGTTATTCCAGGCCCTTCGGCTCCGGTTCTTTTGTGAAGATGACCCTTGCGGCTTCCAGGGAACATCAGACCAACCACCTGGATAAGGTCTACCGCCATTTAGAAAATGGGAAGTATGTCATAGATGATATCCATTATTCCTACAACGGCTACTATAGCAAGCAGAATAAATACACTGCCAACCTGAGCTGGAACAAGAAAATTAGCAGGCGGCTTTCATTTAAAGCCGGGGCCACCTTTGATAGCTACCAGTTTGATATGCTGGACTCCATCTTCAATGAAGCATCCCAGACCTATGTTACCAGGCTGGATCATAGGGGTATGGCTTTTCTTACCCAACCCTACCTGCAGTGGAAGTATAAACCGAGTGACAAGCTGACTTTCAACGCCGGGGTGCACGGACAGTTCCTTCACCTGGAAGAAAACAGAAGCTGGTCACTGGAACCCCGTATGGGTATAAATTACCGGATAAAAGAGAAGCATACACTGAGTTACGGCATAGGATTACATAGCCAGATGTTGCCCACCTATATCTATTTCGGGCTCCTTGAGAATTCAAATGGGGATCCGGTGGAGCCTAACAGGGATCTGGACTTTATTAACAGCTTTCACAATGTGCTTGCATGGGACTTTTATATGAATTCTGAGTGGCGCTTCAAGGTGGAGGCCTATTACCAGTACCTCTACCAGGTACCAGTGGAGTACCAGCCATCGTCCTATTCTGTGCTGGATGAGGGACATGATATGACCAGGTTTTTCCCTGACAGTCTTGATAACAGGGGGACGGGCAGAAATATCGGACTGGAAATCACCATGGAGAAATTCTTCAGTAAAGGCTATTTGCTGATGTTAACCACCTCTTTGTTTGATGCCAGGCGTACAGGGAGCGACGAGCTTGATTACCATACCATTTTTAATGGAAGGTATACATTGAATATGCTTGGATCAAAGGAGTTTTCCTGGGGAATGCACAGAGATCAATCGATTACCATCGGTGGCAAGATTACTTTGGCCGGTGGAAAACGATATACCCCGATTGATGAAGAGGCTTCTGCAATTGCAGGTGAGGCGGTATACCAGGACCAGCTGAGAAACAGCATGCAATTCAGTCCGTATTTTCGTGCTGACCTGAAATTGAATTACAGGGTTAATGGTGCAAAAACCACCCATGAACTGGGACTTGACCTGGTAAATGTCACAGACAGGCAAAACGTGTTTAAGCAAACCTATGTACCCGGAACTGAACCGCCTTTGGGTGAAAAATACCAGCTTGGAATTCTTCCCTTATTCTATTATAAAATTGAATGGTAGCCGGCGGCCATAAAAATTAGCTGCTTTCAGGGATCCAACTCCACTTTCAGGATGTATGGGTCGAAAACCTGGCAGATATAAAGGTGCCTGCCGAAGATGATGGCCGTGGAACCCCCACTGATGGTGGAGCCATCGGTGGAGTAAAGAACCGAGTGTTCATTGGAATCAGGGTCGACCAGGAAGACATCCACGGGTGACTTTTTCCCGGGATTCTTTGCATGCTTTATAAACTTCAGGGGCTTCACATGTCCCGGAGTCAGCAGCTGGCCCTTATATATTCTGATATTGTCATTGCCCTTCAGCTTATTAATCTCACCCACAGGACTTAGCCCTTCTTTTGATATCTGGTACACATGAATCTTGGATAACACCGCATCGCCCACATACAGTTGGTCGCCAATCCGGTTTATCCCTGCCGGATAACCAAGTTTATCTGCCACCATCTCTGCCACCCACTCTCCATCACTGTTTTTTGTAAGCTTCTCTACACTGGCCCGCTTGAGTTTAAGCGCTTTTTCCATCATACTTCCCCTTTTCCCCGAGTCATTTACCAGGTAGATCTCTCCTCCGGGGCCGGTGACCAGTGCGTTTGGCGAGTGCTGGTGTGTGGTATGAATCATCTCTATAAAATCCAGTTCCCTTCCATCTACCCTGTAGACCAGTACCGGGTGGAAGTCAGGTTCTTTTTCGTGGCTGATCACATAGAGCATATTCCCGTCCAGGTAAATGCCATGTGGACGGAAGAGAATATCCTCAGGTTCATTTATGCGTTCCATCACCTGCTGCTTTCCCGACAGGAGATCATAAGTGAATCATTTCCCCGTAAGGCTTATCCGCCTCCCGGCGCCCGCAACAGGAAATTATTAAACCGGGATCGCCATGCAGGGTATCCAGTACCATATCTTCCGGTCCCGGCTTCAGGGGGATTCTGTCCACTACGGTTTGTCCAAAGGCTTGTTGAGCCAGAAATAACATGAGCATTGTCAGGGGAAGGATGAACACAATGTGTACTGATCTGTTTTTCATGAGAGGAGATGGATTTATTCAAAAGTAATAATTTGCTGCCATGTAAAGCAACCTAATGAAGCTTTCATTCATCCTCTGTATAAAGAAAGTGAACTGTTGTATGAAGAGACTATTTTTTCTATTTGGTTTTGTGCTGCTGATTTCCTGTGAGAAGGATATGATGGTATCCGCCGACCTGGGTTCGAATGCAGGTATTGTCGGGACCTGGGTAGAGGATGGACAGCAGGGAGATACCCTGTTTCTTGAACGTTCCGGTAGTTTTGAGAAAGAGAAATATGGTTTCACCATTAATGATGACGGGACCTTTATTGAACGGAAGAATGCAGGTTGGTGTGGCACTCCACCCATCACCTATGACAATTTTGAAGGAAGCTGGGAAGCTGTTTCCGATAGTCTGCTGGATGTTACCGTGGCCTACTGGGGAGGGATGATGACCTACCAGATCAGGATTATCTCCCTGGAAGCTGAGGAACTGTCGATCCGTTACCTTTATACGGAAAACAGGATGGATGCCGTGTTGCCCGATTAATTGAAAAAAACTTCTATATTCGCGTTCCTTCTACTGCTAAATGGAACGCGAAACCTTTATTGCTTTTTTATGGGCCTGGGCCATACTTGGCCTGGCTGTTTTTATCCTGCTGCTCTTTGTTAAAGCCCCCTATGGAAGGCACAACCGGAAGGACTGGGGGCCAAATATCCCCAACCGGCTGGGATGGTTACTGATGGAGTTCGTTTCCCTGCTGGTTTTTGTGCTTTGTTTTTTGTTTGGTCCCAACAAAATTCAGCCCCTCACCTGGATCTTTTTTGCCCTGTATACATCCCATTACGTCAACCGCTCATTGATCTGGCCCTGGCGCATCCGCACATCGGGTAAGTCGATGCCGCTGCTGATTGCTATGCTGGCACTCTGTTTTAACCTGGTCAATGGTTTCACAAACGGCTATTATTTTTCGGCCTTTGCCCGTGATTATACCATGGATTGGCTCACCGATGCACGCTTTATCACAGGGGTGATACTTTATGCAGCCGGAGGCTTCCTTAACTGGTGGTCCGACCAGATCCTGCTGCGTTTGCGCAAGGGAGGGAAGACGGGTTATTATATACCTCACGGAGGATTGTTTCGATGGATCTCCTGTCCCAATTTCCTGGGTGAGATTTTGCAGTGGACAGGATTTGCGGTGATGACCTGGAGTCCGGCGGCCCTGGTATTTGCCCTCTGGACCTTCTTTAACCTGGTGCCCAGGGCGCTGAGTCACCATCGATGGTACCAGGAGACTTTTCCCGACTATCCTGGCAAACGAAAGGCCATTCTTCCCTGGATCTGTTTAGACATGTTGATTAGCGCCCTACGCGCATGTGAAACACCAGCATCACATAACGGCCGATGGTGTTCCACTCCCGCTGCAACAGGTAGTTGGTCATAGAGATCCGCTCAAAGCCCACCTGTTTGTTCAGGAGGTCGTATCCGCGCAGGGTAAGTGAGGCTCTTTCGCCCCGGAGAAAATAGTAGCTGATGCCTGCCGTAAGCAATGGAATATTCACCGATTCCTCAAAGCTCTTTGAATCGTAGTTGACAATACTGGCTTTGGTCTCAAAGCTCCACTTTTCACTGGGAGTGAAGCGGATGTCGGTGTACAGTGAGGTATTATAGTAGACCGTATTCATGGAGGAGATGGAGTACCTGGCATCCGTGATGCTTATATTAGCTCCCAGGGCTGCATCCCACTTCTCCTTCTTTCGGTTTTCAAATCTCAAGCCTAAGGAGTGAATGAAATTGGTTTGGGTATTGTCCTCTCCATTAATAATGCTCAAACCCTTGCTCCAGTTTTCATGAGAGGTAAGGCTCATTTTCATACCCAGGGCCCGGATGGGAGTGGAGAAGGAGATGTAAGAATAGAAGGAGCGATGGTCAGGGGTATTGACCGGACTAATCCGGGTGATCAGCTCTTCGTTGGTTGATTGCGACCACCCTATCTTATCTTTAACATAGCCTGCACCTATCCTCATAAACAGGGAGGTAAATGAAAACTGGTCAAAATACCACCAGGAGGCAGAAAGATTGTGGCTGTATTCCGGGCTCAATTCCAGGTTTCCCTGGTAGATCGAAAGCAGGTTGAGGGTGTTTGCCACCGGGTAGAGCTGGTTGACCGAGGGCATGTTGACCTGTGTACTGTAACGAACATTGACTCTCCGGCCCGTCCGGTATTTGTATTCGTAGTTAAAGCCTGGCTGAAAATAGAAATAGGTCGGTTTCTCCAGGCTGACTTCATCCAGCATTTTGTCTAACTGGTTCCAGGTTCCTTTCAGGATAAATTCTATCAGGGTTTTGTTGGAATTGCGTTTCAGAGAGAGCATAGGTCCCACCGATAAATCCTGGGTGGAGAAGGAAGGTAAAATGGTATCCATCGATTCCCCGTTTCCACGGACTATCTCCTGCTGCCAGTCCAGCTGCTCCGTTTTGATTCCCAGCTCAACTCCTGCACTGAGATACCAGAATTGCTTTATCCGTTGCACTACACCGGGCGTTACGACCAACCCGGCTCTGTCGGAATACTCATCCCTGTACTGCACAAAAAGGTCCATGCTGTCGGGACTGTACAGCCGAATGGTATCTCTCCAGTTCAGCAGCGAGTTGTCCCGATAGTAAAAGGCGCTCGCTTCGGTTTTGAACTGGGTCCTTCCTTCATTGAATTTGAATACATAACTTCCCTTCGCATCCGCATCGATTGCCGATGATTCTGTGGTAGTGGTATTATTAAGGGTATTGATCAATGCATCCTCTATCCCTGTATTGGTAATGCCTTCACTGGATAGATTGTTTGAAGAGAAGGCCAGGTTTCCGTCCAGAATCAGATTGTGCTTTTCATTGAACTTGTGCCGAACCCCCAGGTTCAGCTTGTGGGGAGTGGTTCTTTCCTCTTCATTTACCAATGAATGCTGGTAGTAGGTTCCTCCAGGCAGATAATTTTCTGTGCGAGTTTCCTCTGCCAGCTCTTTGTTATTGGTGCTGGCCAGGTAGCTGAGGAAATACCGGTTGCTTCCTTTGGCATTATAACTCAGGTTCAGTCCCCCGGCCAGAGACTGGTTCTCTCCTTCCACACTGGCCCCCCATTCTTTTCCATGCATGCCCGTGTATCCGAATTCGTTGATGTTATTGGCCATGCCCAGCAGGGCACTTTGCAGTTTTTCAGAGAAACGGTAAATTTTTCCGTCTGCGCTGTAACGGGTATTCGTTCCAATTCCTGCTTCCACATTTCCAAAATAGCCCTTCTTGTGGTCTTCATTCAGCAGCAGGTTAATGGTCCGCTCCCTGACTCCGTCATCCACCCCGGTGAAATCCGATTCATCCGATTTTTTATCGTAAACCTGTATCTTTTCAATGGCATCTGCAGGCAGGTTCCTGGTGGCCACCTTGGGATCCTTGCCAAAGAACTCCTTGCCATCTACCCGTACATTCACAACATCCTCACCCAGGGCCTTCATGTTCCCTGCTTCATCCACCTCGATTCCGGGGATCTTTTTCAGAAGGTCCTCCACCACTGCATGGCTCTTTGTATTGAAAGCATTCGGATTGAACTCCACGGTATCGCTCTTAAAGGTAATGGGGATATATTCCTCGATAACAGTCACTTCTTCCAGGGCATTGGCTGCCAGGGATTGCACCCCCAGGTCCTCTCCACCTGGAGTCGGAACGGAGATGTTCTTATACAGGGTTTTCATACCCACAAAGGAGTACTGCAGCAGGTAGTCACCTTCTTTGATATTTCTGATCCGATAGGTCCCTTTGCTGTCGGTGACACCGAAATAATTCAATATGGAATCCAATGGATTCAAGAGGGCCACCGTGGCAAAGCTTAGTGCTTCTCCCTGTTCGTCGCTTACTGTTCCGGTCAATGCATGCTGAGCTAATAGAGGGCCTGCCAGGGCCAGGGAGAGGATAATCAGGATTAGTTTCTTATGGACTATGGTCCTATGCATGCAATTTGTGTTAGTCAAAGAATTTATCGGGACCATTTTTCTTAAACTCTTCCAATTTCTCTTCCACGATCCGATCAAAGGCCTCAGGGGTGGTCTTTTTCCCCTTGTCAGGTTTAACCAACAGCTCTGCCGGAGGGGCCGTCAGATCGATGGAGGTGGCCAGACAGAACCGTTTCTCCCAGGCGCTCCACTGCCAGTACGATGCCAGGCAGTCCGTAGTACTCGGCAGGACCTGTGGGAACCGGCAATTCCGGGGCAAACCAGGCGGTCACCGTATCGCCTTCCATGTTCATGGTGGCCTTCATGCAGACATATTCGCCAATCTTTTTTCGGGAGGGATCGAGTTTCCAGCCCCTGTTCTCCAGGGGGGCTTCCACCAGGAACTCCCGGGTCATAAACTCCTGCAGGGCGGTCTTGCTCTCTTCCTGGAAATCAATATAGAGTAATTTCAGGGATGGCTTGGGGGGCTTCCCGTAGGTGGCAAAAAACATGGCCTTTTGCTGGGGTATGGAGACTTCTTCTTTTTCTAGCGTGGATTCGTCGTAGAGGGATTCATCACTGGTGAAGTAGAGTGTCTTTTCAAATTTCCCTTCAGTGGGCAGGCTCCTGGCATAGGCATCCCATTCATCATTGCCTGTGGGATCGAAAGTATAGGTGGTAGTCCTGGTATATTTCACAGTCCCGCTCAGGCTCGCTTGAGCTGCTATATTCAGTGTTCCTGCAAGGAGCAGGATGGCCAGAAGGGTCTGTTTCATAACCTGGTTCTATCTATGATAGTTTTCTTCCTGTGTATTCTCTTTCTGTTCTTTCTCTTTTTCTTCCTGAATGGCTGCAAACTCATCCTGGCTTACTTTACTTCCCTTACTAGGCTTCACCATGGACTCTTCAGCAGGAGGAGCAAGAATCACCGACGTGGCTACATAGGCTGTTTCGCCATTGCGTTCCACAGCCAGGATCAGACCTGGCAATCCTCCAAAAAAAGAGGGTCCCAGCGAAACTGGAATCTCTGGAGAGAACCAGGCAACAATTTCCTGATCGTCCAGGGTCACTGTAGCGCCCATACAGATATAATCCAGAATCTTCTTCTTTTCGCTACCCAATTTCCAGGGCACTGCTTCGATTTCCGATTGTACCAGGAAGATTCGTGTCAGGTACTCCACCTGCTCCAGCTTCTGATTCTTATCAAAGTCAAAATAAACCTTTTGAATGACCGGTCTGGGAGGCTTAAGAGAGTTTTCGTACATGATGGCCCGTTGCACTCCGGGAGGGGTGGCCTCCTTTTCCGAGTCGTCCTCTTCAAACAGTGCTTCTTTGCTGTTAAAGTTTAGCACCTGAACACTTGTTCCCTCCTTGGGCAGCGTAGCCAGCCAATCTTGTGTCCTCTGGTCTTCTCCATGTGCTTCTTTTATATTATCAAAATTGTAGTGGGTAACCTGCTGGTAGGTGATGGTGCCTGAAAGGGGGTCCTGTGCACTCAAAACAGGAAGTACAAGTGAAATCAATACTGCAAGCGCTTATGACCCGGGCGATCGTATCCTTGAAGAGCATTTTCGTTTTCATTTTTGGAATCAGTTTAAGGCGCAATTTAATATTCACATGCAAATATAATGGACATGTAGCAGGCTTGTTATGAAAAAGCGGGGGAGGTTTGTTCAGTTTTATGCCTTTTCAATCCACTTCTTTGCATTTACAAAGGCCTCCAGCCAGGGTGTGGCTTCATCCTGCTTTCGATCTTCCGGATAGTAGCCGCATTGCCAGGGTTGGTAGGCGCGTTCCAGGTGGGGCATGATGGCCAGGTGACGTCCGTCGGCCGAACAAAGGGCCGCCACATCGTAATCGGATCCATTGGGATTGGCCGGGTAAGAGGAGCGGCTGTAACGGGCAGCAATATGGTATTTTTCTACCGGCTCAGGAAGCACAAATTTGCCCTCCCCATGGGCCACCCAAATACCCAGGTTCATATCTTCCAGTGAACCTAACATCACGGAGCTGTTTTTCTGGAACCTTTAATCCCAGGAAGGCGGACTCGAATTTCCCGGAGGCATTGTGGACCATGGTGGGTTTCTGGTCGAGTTCGGGGACCACCAGGTCAAGTTCGATCATCAGCTGACAGCCGTTACAAACTCCCAGGCTCAGTGTATCTTCCCTGGCATAAAAATTTTCCAGGGCCTTGCGCGCCTTTTCATTGTATTTGAATGCCCCTGCCCAGCCTTTGGCCGAACCCAGCACATCGGAGTTGGAGAAGCCACCCACGAAGACAATCATATGGATTTCTTCAAGAGTCTCCCTTCCTGCAATAAGGTCGGTCATATGTACATCCTTCACATCAAAACCTGCCAGGTACAGGGCGTGTGCCATTTCACGATCGCCATTGACACCTTTTTCGCGGATGATTGCTGCCTTGACACCGCTGTCGGTGCGCCTTTTGGGATCTATTCCCAGGCTCTTAAATGTCCCCTCGAAATCTCCTAAATCGAGATCCAGTTTGTTGTTCTTATAATTCTTAAAACGCTCTTCGGCCAGCTTTTCACCTGACTGTTTCCGATCCAGCAGATAGGAAGTCCGGAACCAGAACTCGCGGTAGTGATCAATATCCAGGGTCAGGTTCTCTTCCTTGGTGCGCAGTGTCATCATCCTTCCTTCAACAGGGCGCCCGATCACATGATGCTGAACTCCCTCTTTTTCGAACAGGGCTGTAAGCACATGAGGATTATTCGCCTGGATCACCACTGCGGGCTTTTCGCTGAAGAGTACCCGGGTGGTCTCCCCGGGAATCCCTGTAATATCCACCTCTACACCGCCTGTGCTGTTGGAATAGCACATCTCCATGAGCGTGGTAATCAGTCCGCCGGCCGAAACATCGTGACCTGCCAGGATGTGACCCTCTTCAATCAGGTTCTGAAGCAGGTTAAATACCTTTACAAAGTAGGCGGGATCTGTAACAGTAGGTGTTTCTCTACCAAGCCTGTTTTTATATTGCGCGAAGGAACTTCCTCCCAGCTTAAACTCATCTTTGGCCAGATCCACATAGATCAATCTGCTTTCTGTATCGGGCTGAAGAACCGGTTCAACAATCTTTCTGACATCGCTTACCTCTCCGGCTGCTGAAATAATAACAGTACCAGGTGCATAAACCACCTGATCGTTGTACTTCTGGGTCATGGAAAGAGAATCCTTTCCAGTGGGGATATTGATACCCAGAGCTACGGCAAAATCACTGGCCGCTTTGGCAGCATGGTATAACCTGGCATCCTCTCCCTCGTTTTTACAGGGCCACATCCAGTTGGCCGAGAGGGAGATACTTTTAATACCTTCGGGCATAGGTGCCCATACAATATTGGTCAAAGCCTCTGCTATGGAAAGCACGCTGCCTGCTTTCTCATCTACCATGGCTGCCACCGGGGCATGACCAATGGAGGTGGCATATCCCTTTCTTCCCTGGTAATCCAGAGCCACGGCACCCAGGTTGTTCAGGGGCAGCTGCAGTTCGCCTGCACATTGCTGGCGGGCTACCTTTCCTGTCACCGAGCGGTCCACTTTATTGGTAAGCCAATCCTTGCAGGCCACGGCTTCCAGCTGCATCACTCCTTCAAGATCATGGCTCAGATCGACGGTTTTATAAGGAATCCGTTTGTAACGCGTATTCAGGGTGCGGTCGTCCATTACAGTGCGTGGCGGTTTTCCAAACATATCCACCAGCTCCAGATCCATGGGTTTTTCCCCGGTCTTCTCGCTCTCAAATACAAAGCGGTGATCGTCTGTGATCTCCCCGATGATATAGATCGGAGCCCGTTCCCGCTTAGCGATGCGAACCAGCTCGTCCACATCACTGGCTTTAATAACCAGTCCCATCCGCTCCTGCGATTCGTTGCCGATAAGCTCCTTGGCCGAAAGGGTTGGATCACCCACAGGCAGCTTGTCCAGGTTGATCTTTCCCCCGGTTTCTTCCACCAGCTCGGAGAGACAATTCAGGTGTCCCCCGGCACCATGGTCATGTATGCTTACGATGGTATTCTTGCCCGACTCGGTCAGGGCACGGATGGCATTGTAGGCCCTTTTCTGCATTTCAGGATTGGCGCGCTGAACCGCATTCAGTTCAATGGTGTTCTCAAACTCCCCGGTATCTACAGAGGAGACAGCACCACCCCCCATGCCGATCCTGTAGTTGTCACCACCCAGCAATACCACCAGATCTCCCTTTTCCGGGGTTTCTTTCTGGGCATGCTCACTGTTCCCAAAGCCAATTCCTCCGGCCAGCATAATCACCTTGTCGAACCCGAATTTCTTTCCCTTCTCTTCATGTTCGAAAGTGAGGAGACTGCCACAGATAAGTGGCTGACCGAATTTGTTGCCAAAATCGCTGGCGCCGTTGGAAGCCTTGATCAGGATTTCCTCCGGGGTCTGGTAGAGCCAGGGCCTTTCTGGCATGATTCCTTCCAGGATGCGCCCCTTTTCGAGCCTGGGGTAAGAGGTCATATAGACGGCTGTTCCTGCCATGGGAATGGCACCCTTTCCACCTGCAATACGGTCGCGGATCTCTCCTCCGGTACCAGTGGCTGCCCCGTTAAAGGGCTCCACAGTAGTAGGGAAGTTATGGGTCTCAGCTTTCAGAGAGAGTACCGATTCAATATCAGTCACCCTGAAATAGTCCGATTTATCATGGGAGGCAGGAGCAAATTGCTCAATGACCGGTCCCGCTGCAAAGGAGCAATTGTCCTTGTATGCCGAGACAATATGGTTGGGATTTGTCCGGGTAGTTTTTTTGATCAGCTCGAAAAGAGAGGACTCCTTTTCCTCTCCATCGATAATAAAGGTGCCATTGAATATCTTATGACGGCAGTGTTCCGAGTTTACCTGGGAGAATCCAAAGACTTCGCTGTCGGTGAGCTTTCTTCCAATTCTCTTGCTTACACCTTCCAGGTACTCAATTTCCTCGGGATTCAGTGCCAGGCCCTCCTTTGTATTGTAGGCAGTAATATCACTTATCTCAAGAACTGGTTCGGGAGAATGCTCAATGGTGAATAGCTCCTGGTCCAGACCTTCATACAGGACCTGCAACATGGGATCAAAAGAGGCCTCTTTGCCTTTAACAGCGAAAAATTCCTCGATTCGCTGGAGCCCTTCGATTCCCATATTCTGTGTTATCTCCACCGCATTGGTGCTCCATGGAGTGATCATCTCTTTTCTGGGTCCAACAAACCATCCGTCGACCCGGTTCTCAGAAAGGCAGGAAGCTGAGCCAAACAACCATTCCAGCTTCTCAGTCGCCTGGGAGGGCAATTGGCTATTTGCCTCAAGAGCAATGATTCTGTTGTTGGGGACCTGGAAAAAATAGATCATGAAATAAGGTGTTTGAATAGTTTTTCTAAATGATATGTGCAAAGATAATTGCTTTGTTCGATTATGGCCCGGCCGGGGACAGGAATGCATGAAGAGTTTTTTAACATTGGGAGGAATTGAATATATTTAACACAAACTAAAACTAAGCACCCATGATCCAGAAGAACTTCATCAAGTTATACGAGGAGAGTTTTGCCCGTAATTTTGATTTGCCGGCCCTGTCGGACTACACCAGCGATGTATCCTATACCTATGGCGAAATGGCCCGCCAGATTGCCAAACTGCACCTCCTGTTCGAGGCTGCCGGAGTAAAGAAGGGGGATAAGATTGCGGTGTTTGGGAAGAACTCCTCCAATTGGTGCGTGGGATTCATGAGTGTGATTACCTATGGGGCCGTTTCGGTGCCGGTGCTTGCCGATTTTAAACCGGCTGATGCGCATACCATCATCAATCATTCCGATTCGGTAATGTTGCTGGTGGACGCTCAAACCATGAAAGGGCTGTCTGAAGGGGAGATGAAGAATGTGAAAAGTATACTCTCCCTGGACGATTTTGGAATCCTTTCTGCCAAACCAACTGCTGCCCTGAAGAAGGCACATGAGGGACTGGATCAACTGTTTGAAAAGAAATTTCCTGATGGTTTTAGCAAGGAGCAGATCAAATATGCCGAGGTGGATAACAGTGATGTGGTGGAGATTAACTATACCTCGGGAACCACCGGATTCAGTAAGGGAGTGGTACTTTCGGCCAATAGCCTTGCCGGCAACGTGGACTTTGCCATGCGTGCCATTGAACTGAATCCCGGAGAGAAGATGCTTGCCCTGTTGCCACTGGCACATTGCTACGGATGTGCTTTTGATTACCTCTTTCCCATGGCCGTGGGAGTACATGTGACCATCCTGGGTAAGTTGCCGGCCACCCCGGTGATTATCAAAGCTTTTTCTGAGGTCAGGCCCCACCTGATTCTCTTTGTGCCCATCTTCTTCGAAAAGATCTACAAGAAAAAACTATTACCCGTGCTGAATAAAGGTTCCGTGAAGGTGCTGACCAGGATTCCGGGAGTAAAGGGCTTGATCTATGGAAAGATGCGGAAATCATTAATCGAGACCTTCGGGGGCCGCTTCAGGGAGGCGGTGCTGGGCGGTGCTGCCCTGGGTGCCGAAGTGGAGGATTTCCTTACCAAAATAAAGTTCCCCTTTACCATCGGATATGGAATGACCGAATGCGGTCCGCTTATGTCCTATGAAGGATTTGCAACTACCAGGAAGGGATCCAGTGGTAAGATCCTGGATATCATGGAACTGAAGATCGATTCCGAAAAGCCATACGAGGTGCCTGGAGAAATCCTGGTTAAGGGAGAAAACCTGATGGAGGGTTATTATAAAAACGAGGAGGCCACCAAAGCCACCATCGATGAGGAGGGCTGGCTCCATACGGGCGACCTGGGGGTGACCGATAAGGATGGTTTTATCTATATCAAGGGCAGGAGCAAGAGTATGCTGCTGGGACCATCGGGACAGAATATCTATCCCGAGGAGATTGAATCCAGGTTATGTAACCTGCCCTACATCAGTGAAGCAGTGGTGCTCATGAACAGCAATCACAAGCTGGAGGCCCTGGTCTATCCGGATCCCGACCAGGTTAAAGCCGATAAGGTCGAGGCTGAACTGGAAGCCCTTATGGAAGAAAACAGGAAAGAGTATAATAAGCATGCAGCTGCTTTTGAAACCCTCCTGAAAATCCATATTCACGAAGCAGAGTTTGAGAAGACACCCAAGCGGAGTATCAAACGCTTTCTTTACAAACTGGAGGAATAGAAGGCGGTTAGTTACAGGGAGGTGCCTTTATAAACCCTGGAGATCCCAATGGGTACAAGGTTGCCAGAGTAACGAAGTTTGTCACCCCAGGTGGTTGAGCTTACATCGGCATCACCCCTGCCATCCGGATAGGCCGTCAGGCGTACATCGTAGCTTCCCGCCGGGGTTCTCAGATAATAAGTTACAGAATAACTCCCGCTCTTTTCGTGTTTGGTGTATTTGTAGTCGGCTATGGATCCTTCCACGGTGACCCCTCCAACACCATTCCTGCCTATATAGGAATTGGATCCCACCTGGATCACCCCGCTGATGGAGTCTGAGGCGATAAAGTTAATATTGGAGGATACCTGGAGCGAATTGCCACGTTTGTCTCTCAGCGTGTTGACTTCCAGTACAAATTTATGGTATTCTACCATAGCGCTAACCACCTCTGCCCGTTTTGCTGCCTCTTCTGCTTTTTGTTCTTTTTTCAGCTCTTTCTCAAGCTGTTTTTGTTCCTTTTTACTAAGCTCCTGAGTGAATGCGGGGAGTGCCAATAGCACTGCAAGCATGATACCTATTAATCTTTTCATATCTGAATTTTATTTTAACTGCACAGATCAAAATTAGCAATAATTGTTTATGAAAGAAGAGTGCTGTAGAGGGTTTCATTTTCGCTATCGAACAAAGCAAAAATGACATCAAGGAGGGGCTGTTTTTCTTCCAGAAACTCCCCGACGGTCTCCATGGCAATCTTTGCTGCCAGGGCTTTTGGAAATCCGTAGACTCCGGTAGAAATATTCGGGAAGGCAATGGATTTTAACTTATGTTTCAGCGCCAGTTCAAGGCTGTTGGTATAGCATTGTTGAAGGAGCTTCTCTTCGTTGTTATTACCACCGTGCCAAACCGGTCCGACGGTATGGATCACATAAGTAGCTGACAGCTGAAAACCGGGAGTGATCCTGGCTTCGCCGGTTTCACATCCATGGAGGGCGCGGCAGGCCTCAAGCAGTTCTGGTCCCGCTGCGCGGTGAATGGCTCCATCTACGCCGCCGCCACCCAGAAGGCGGCGGTTGGCTGCATTTACAATAGCATCAACCTTCAATGTGGTGATGTCACCTCTGAAGAGTGTAATTGTTGAACTCATGGATTTTACATTCCACGGATGGAGGCACCCAGATCCTCTTCAAAGGCCCTGGCAATACGCTGCATGGCTTTGTCGATCTGTTTATCTGTAAGAGTTTTATCCTCGTCCAGAAGGGTAAAGCTAAGGGCATAGGATTTCTTCCCCTGCTCTATTTTATCCCCTTCGTATACATCAAAGAGAGTCACGTTTTTCAATAGCTTCTTTTCTGCTTTGAATGCAAGAGCCCTGAGAGATTCAAAAGTTACCTTCTGGTCCAGCATCAGGGAGAAGTCACGCGTCACCACCTGGAAGCGGGGGAGCGGTTTGAAGAGAACCCTGTGGCTGGACAAAGCCTGCAGGACCAGGTCCCAGTTAAATTCAGCTGCAAATACCTCTTGCTTGATATCGAAGAGTTTAACTGTATGCTTTGCCACCTGCCCGAACTCCACAAGCTGGGAGTCTTTATGCCTGTAAACAAGGGCCTCGCCAAAATTCGGATTCAGAGAGGCGGTACAATCCAGTGTTACAGGTTCGATCCCAAGTTTTACAAGGATCATTTCCACATAGGTCTTCAAATGATGAAAAGAAGCTTCTTCTGTTTTTTGAACCCAGTTTCCCTGCCGGACATTTCCGGAGAGAAAGATGCCCATATGAAAAGCCTCTTTATATTTTTCCAGGGGATCGCTTCCTTTTTTCCCGGCATTCATGAAATAGCAATTCCCAAACTCATATAACTTCAGATCATTCCACTTCCGGTTGATATTGTAGGCAATGGCCTCCAGTCCCCCGTAAAGCAAATTTTGCCTCATCAGGGACAGGTCCTGGCTAAGTGGATTGAATAGGCGAACAGCTGCCGGGTCCTGGCTCTCATCCTTATCATAATAGGATGAGGGGGTCAGGGAGTTGGATTTCATCTCAAAGAATCCATTGGCAGTAAGCAGGTCTGAAGTCATATTCACCACCTGTTCCCTGTCAGGCTTACTGGTATAAGAGAGGGTAGAACGCAGTCCCTTGCTAATCTCTACCCGGTTGAATCCATAAATCCGCAGGATCTCTTCAATGACATCGGCTTCCCGTTGAACATCTACCCTGTACGGGGGGACGCGAAGGACCATGCCCTGTGCATTTTCCTCTTCCACCCTGATCTCCAAGGACTCCAGAATGGAACGAATAATGGCTGGTTCTATATGGTTTCCGATAAGACGGTCAACATGTGCAAAAGTGATCTCAACCCGGAAATCTTCTACTGGTTCCGGATATACATCTACCAGCTCGGAGGATATACTGCCCCCGGCAATTTCCTTGATCAGCAATGCAGCGCGTTTCAGTGCCCAGACAGTCATGTTAGGGTCCGATCCCCGTTCAAACCTGAAAGATGCATCTGTATTTAGCTGGTGGTGCCTGGCTGTTTTGCGGATATAGACCGGATCAAAACAGGCCGATTCCAGGAAGATGGAGGTGGTCTTTTCAGTGACTCCTGATGCAATGCCTCCAAAAACCCCGGCAATACACATACTCTTTTCTGCATCTGAAATTACCAGGTCGGAACTCTGCAGTTTACGCTCCTGCTCATCCAGCGTAATAAAGGGGGTCCCTTCGGGCATGGTTCTGACAATTACTTTATGCCCTGTGATCTGATCAGCATCAAAAGCATGAAGCGGCTGACCTGTTTCGTACAAAACAAAATTGGTAATATCCACCACATTATTGATAGGGGCCAGCCCCACCGCTCTTAAACGATTTTGCAACCATGCGGGACTGTCTGTTACTCCTACTCCCTGAATTGTTACCCCGGAATAGCGTTTGCATCCGGCCCTCTCTTCTATTTCCACAGGGATAATCAGATCCTTGTTGTCAGCCCGGAAGGCTTCCACCGAGGGTTTCTTAACACTTGCCCCGGCGCTTTGATTCAGGTAAGCGGCCAGATCCCTGGCTACTCCCAGGTGTGAGGCCCCGTCAATGCGATTGGGGGTGAGCCCGATCTCAAAAACAAAATCATTCTCCACCTGGAAATAATCGGCTGCCGGTGTGCCCGGTAAGGCTTCCGGATCCAGGACCATGATTCCCTCATGGGAACTGCCAAGGCCCAGTTCATCTTCAGCACATATCATGCCCATGGAATGCACCCCGCGGATTTTCGCCTTTTTGATAGTAAATCCTTTCTCATCGGGCCAGAGGGTGCTGCCCACAGTGGCAACAGGGACTTTTTGTCCGGCTGCAACATTGGGTGCCCCGCATACGATCTGCACCTCTTCACCTTTTCCCAGGTTTACGGTGGTCACCGTGAGCTTATCAGCATCAGGGTGCTTATCACATGTAAGCACTTCACCGATCACCACACCTTCCAATCCCCCCTTTACCGACTGTATCTCTTCCAGTCCCTCTACTTCAAGTCCGGTATTGGTAAGTATTTCACTGACCTCCCGGGGGCTAAGGTCGGTATCAATATATTGTTTAAGCCAGTTGTAGGAGATTTTCATTGCTGCTTCATAATATGAGCTGCAAAAGTAGTGCTTTTAGTGCAGAGATAAAAGTGAAAAAAGCAGGGTTTGAACTTCGGGATAAGTGAGGTGGGAGGGGAGCTCCCGGCTAAGTTTTATTTCCTCAATTTCATGTTCGGGAAGGGGCCCCAGCTCCTTCACTTCGGCAAAATACAACCTGCCAAAAGCGCTCTTTCCACCATCGCTAACGCCATAGTCGGAAATGACGGTGAGAGATGAGTTTACGACCCCCGCTTCTTCGTAAAGCTCCCTTACTGCGGCTCTGTCAGGATCTTCACCAGCTTCAATGTGACCTGCAGGCATCTCCCAGCTTTGGCGCTCCCGGTGACGCACAAAAATCCATTTCTCCCTGTACCTGGCTCCTATAACCACATAAGTCAGCTCCGCATCATCCAGAGACCCGGCAGGCAGCAAAGTGGTGACCGGGGTCATTGACGGCTTGGTTCAAACTCGGACGATACCCAGCGCAAATCAAAGATCTTTCCATTTCTGAATACTTTGATCGTATAGGTAGTGGTTGAATATTCTGAATTAAGGTACTCCCATATTTGATAGATACTTTCCTCACCCGTGATTGCAATATCGTCAACCTGCAGGATAATATCACCACCCAGCAGGATATCCTCTTCATCTATCAAAACACTTCTGAAGCCACCCTTAATCCCGAGTTTTCCAGCCGGACTGTTCCTGACTACATGCTGGACCAGCCAGCCTGATTCCTGCGGAACATTGAGGATGTAAGCCATTTCACTGGAAAGAACCATGGCTTCGATTCCAAAATACCTGCTGCCTCTGTCGGTCAGAAGTTCCCTTGCCACATTGGATGTGGCAGCAAATCCGATTCCTTCAAATCCCCCTGAACGAGTCAGAATTGAGCTCACAATGCCGATCACTTCCCCTTTGTAATTAAACATGGGGCCGCCGGAGTTACCCGTATTAATGGCTGCATCGGTTTGAAAGAATTCCATTGATTTCCCGTCATTGGAAAAATTGTGCTCTGCATGCTTTCCGCTGATTACGCCCCGGGACAAGGAGTAGGGAAGTCCAAGGGGGGCCCCAACCACGAAAATTTCATCTCCGATCCGGACTTCTTCAGAGTTCCCAATTACAGCCACCTGCTGATTGCCCGGGGGCTTGTTAAGGGTGATCAGTGCCACGTCGGCAATGCGGGATATCCTGGTGGTTGTGGCCTCCACCGATTCACCATCATAAAACTGAACCATGATCTTGTCTGCGTTGGCTACCACATGGGAAGCAGTAAGCACCATGTTGTCCCTGATAAGCACACCGGACCCCAGTCCCTCGTCGGAAGTAAAAGTGCGCGGATCGCCGGTTCCAGCGCTTACAGTCTCCTGGACATAGATGGTGACAACGGAGCGCTTATTATTTTCAAAAAGATCGGCCAGGTTCTGGGCATTGACAGAAATGACCATCCATACAATCACAGATAGGAGTATTGTTTTTTTCATATCGGTATTCAATGATTTGGGTTCTGAAACACTTCTATTCTGGAACAGAGGCAAATTCATCCTGTTCACTGTATGAAATTAAAAATAAAAAACCTGGTTCTCGTGGATTTTAGATATTTTTGTAAGCTTATAAAACTATGATGAATCAAAGACCTTTAATTCTGGTCACCAACGACGACGGTATAAATGCCGGGGGTATGGAAGCACTTATAAGGGTGGCCCGAAAATTTGGAGATGTGGTAGCCATATCTTCACGGGAACCTATGTCAGGCATGTCTCATGCCATTACCATCAAGGTGCCTCTTCGGGTCAAGATTGTTTCTGAAGAGCCAGGACTTATCCGTTATATTACCAATGGCACGCCTGTAGATGGAGTGAAGCTGGTCTTTAACAGTCTCTGTGAGCGCAAACCTGATCTTCTGCTTTCCGGGATAAACCACGGTTCAAATTCCTCATCGAGTATACTCTATTCGGGAACCATGGCAGCTGCCATGGAGGGCGCGGTGAACCATATTCCTTCCATAGGTTTTTCCTTGCTCGACTACGATCCGGATGCCGATTTCACTGCATCCTCCGGGGTCGCAGAGGAGGTGATCTCTCATGTGCTTGAAAACGGACTGCCCGATGGAATTTGTCTGAATGTGAATATACCTGCACTTCCTGCCGGGGAGATCAAGGGTATCAGGATTTGTAATCAGGCCAATGGCTACTGGAAAGAGGAGTTTGAATTAAGAAGCGACCCCTTTGGTTCTGAATACTATTGGCTAACCGGGTTTTTCCACAACAGGGAGCCCGAGAACGGTGGAAGCGGAACAGATGAGTGGGCCCTGAAGAACGGCTATGTCTCAGTTGTTCCCATCAATACTGATCTGACAGCCTATGATGTTCTGGAAAGAATGAAATCACTGGAATTTGCTCAAATCGGAAAACATGAGTAAGAAAAAATACGACACCCTCTGGCACGGGCTGATACCCGCATTGGTTCTTCCGGCTCTGACCCTGCTGATTTTCTGGCTTGTGAAGAGTGATCGGAGTTTTGTGGAGTTCCTGGAAAAATTCCAGCAAATGAATATGTTATCCAAGGTGGTGAGTCTTTCCGCCATTCCAAACCTGCTCTTGTTTTTTATTTTCATATGGACCAACCGTAATTTTTCAGCCAGGGGTGTTATATTCTCCACCCTCCTGCTGGCATTAGTCATGGTGATTCTCAAATTTGTCTGAGGAAGGAATGAAGTATTTTCTTATAGTTGGAGAAGCCTCGGGCGACCTGCACGCATCAAACCTGATGAAAGGACTTCTCAGGGCTGATCCGGGTGCTGAGTTTTGCTATATGGGGGGCGACCTGATGCAGGAGGTATCTTCGGGGATGGTGATGCACTACCGGGAGACCAACTATATGATGGCAGATGTGTTTCTTCACCTTGGAAAGATCTTCCGGAACATGCGTCTCATCAAGCAAAAGATCCTGGAATGGGAACCAGATGTGCTTATTCCTGTTGACTATCCCGGATTTAATCTGCGGATAAGCAAGTTTGCTTCAGGACATGGGATCAGGGTATTCTACTTTATCTCACCCAAGGTATGGGCCTGGAAGCAGCGCAGGGTGAAGTCGCTGAAAAAATATGTGAACCGGATTTTTGCCATACTTCCCTTTGAAGTGGCATTTTTCAGGCGATTTAATATGGAGGTGGAGTACTTTGGAAATCCGCTGGTGGACGAGGTTGGCCGGTTTTTGGATGGGTTCGAAGGTGAAGCTGAATGGCGAAAGAAACATAAGCTGGATCACTTACCACTGGTGGCGCTTTTGGCCGGTTCCCGAATCAAGGAGATTGAAACCACTCTTCCTGCCATGCTTACCCTGGCCGGAGAGCATCCTGAGTACCAGTTTGTGGTGGCCGGAGCACCTTCCATGGACTCCTCCATCTATGAAAAATATTTGCAGGGGACGGATGTGAAGATTGTATATAATGAAACTTATGCCCTGCTGGCCTGCGCAAAGGCGGGTCTGGTCACTTCAGGGACCGCTACACTGGAGGCTGCCCTGTTTGAACTTCCCCAGGTAGTGCTCTACAGAACAAGTCAGTTTGCGTACAGCATTGCAAAACGATTAATAAAGATTAAATTTATAAGTCTTGTGAATCTCATCTACGGACAGAAACTGGTCGAGGAGGTAATCCAGAAGGATTTGACCGGGCGGACCCGGCATGAATTGAAGCTTATTCTGAAGGACGATCTGTACAGGAGCAAGATGCAGGAAGGATACAGAAAGATTAAGCTTGACCTGGGTGAACAGGGTGTTTCTCAAAGAATCGGAGAGCGGATGATTGAATTGCTTAAAGCGGAAGTTGAATGAAGCGTATTGTAACGGTATTGTTGGTAGCAGTTTCCTGGATTGGATCGATGGCACAGCCAGTGGAGGTTGGACTTTTTCAGGATCACCTGGTAAAGTCAGCCGTGGTCTACTGTTCCTCGGGCAACTATCAGCTCTTGCTCGATGAGGTTGTAAGACTGCGACTTGAGCCAGGAGATATTCTTTATCTGAACCTGGAAGACGGAAAGTTGAAGGTGCTGGATGCAGAAAGGGATTTTGGCTATGCCTCTCATCTTGAGTTACGCTCCCTTTCCACGGAATCGATTTTTCGCGTACGGTCCATTTCACCAGAGATCGAATCACGCTTATACGATGATAACCTGCTGGTGATTCCGGAAGATCGCTACCTGACCCTGGTAAACCAGTTGGATCTGGATAAATACCTGGCCGGAGTGGTAGAAGCCGAATCCGGGCCCAATGCCGCAAAGGAGTTTTATAAAGCCCAGTCCATCCTTTGCAGAACCTATGCATTAAAGCAAATGGACAGGCATATCAATGAAGGCTTTGAATTGTGCGATGGACCCCATTGTCAGACATACAGGGGTAAGAGTATGAGCAATCCGGAAATACTTGAAGCCATTGTGGAAACCAGTGGTACCGTCCTGGCCGATTTTAACTATAAACTGATCACGGCTGCCTATCACTCCAATAGCGGAGGACAAACCCAGCGGGCTTCAGATGTGTGGCTGTCCGATGCGGAGTATCTCCAGTCGGTGGTGGATCCCTACTCCCTTCACCAATCACATGCCAAATGGCAGGATACCATTTCCTTTGATGCATGGAAAGAGTATTTGTTGAAAAACGGAATGAGATCTGTGAGCCGGATTCCCGAAGAGATCATCTACGTTGAGCAGATGCGAAGAAAGAAGTATTTTATTCTTGACAAGGATTCTATCCGGATGGCCAAGATAAGGGAGGACTGGGGATTTAAATCCGCGTTTTTTGATATGTTTCCCGATGGTGACAGCGTACTGGTGTGGGGAAAGGGATTCGGACACGGTATCGGCATGAGCCAGGAAGGTGCCATGAAGATGGCCAGGGAAGGGTTCACGTACCAGGATATTCTCCAGTTCTATTTTCACGAAGTGCGGATAATGGACTATCGCGATCTGCCCGATTCCAGTCTTCCGGAATCTTTACGGAACAGATAAAAGTTGTTAAGGATGTGGGCACTATTTAAAAAAGAGATCAGCGGTTTTTTCAGCAGCCTTACAGGCTATCTGGTTATTGCGGTATTCCTTCTGCTCAACTCCTTATTCATGTGGATTGTACCCGGACAGTTCAATGTGATTGACAATGGTTATGCCACCATGGATACGCTTTTTGCCATAGCTCCCTGGGTCTTTCTTTTTCTGGTACCTGCCATTTGCATGCGGATGTTTGCCGAAGAGAAGCGGACCGGTACCCTGGACCTGCTCTACACCAGGCCGGTATCGGAGCTGCAAATCATTCTGGCCAAGTTTCTGGCATCATGGGCCCTGGTGCTAAGCTCACTGATCCCAACCCTGATCTATTTCTGGTCCGTCGCCCGCCTGGGAAGTCCCCCGGGAAATATGGACATGGGTGGCACATGGGGCTCCTATGTGGGGCTTCTGTTCCTTGGCGGGATCTATGCAGCCATAGGCATCTTTGCCTCATCGCTCACCGGGAACCAGATTGTGGCCTTTATTCTGGCTGTATTTCTATCCTTTCTGATGTACCTGGGATTTGAATTCCTCAGTGGAATTGCTGAGTCGGGACGTACAGTTTTTCTGATTTCCCGAATGGGCATCTCTTATCATTATAACTCCATTAGCAGGGGAGTAATCGATTCGAGGGATATGCTTTATTTTTTAGGTGTAATCCTGTTGTTTATAGTTGGAACCCGGACGGTACTTCAAAGTAGTAAATGGTAAGGCATATGGACCGGAAAGCTCTGAAAAGAAAGGATTTGTTGCAGCTGGGGATTACTCTGCTGGCGGTTGTTGTGCTATCCCTTCTGGCAGAGATCAAGTTTTTTCGCGTTGACCTGACCAGCGAAAAAAAATATACGCTGAGCCAACCCAGCCGTCGCTTGCTGAGGGAGTTGGATGATGTAGTCTATGTGAAGATATACCTGGATGGTGAGCTCCCTGCCGAATTTGTAAACTTTCAAAAATCGATCCGGGAACTGATGGACGAATTCAGGGCCTACGCCGGTGATAAGCTCCAGTACCAGTTTATCAACCTCTATGATGAAGCTGACGAAAGTATCAGGAACAGGGTGATTGGAGAGTTGTATGACAGGGGATTGAATGTTACCAATATCCAGGTACGTGACAGTGAAGGGGGAAGTTCAAGCAGGATGATTTTCCCGGGGGCTATTATTGCATACGGACCTTTTGAGTTGCCTGTGAACCTCCTGAAAAATAATCCAACCCTCTCCCACGAACAGAATCTGAACAACTCCATACAGACCCTCGAGTATGAGTTTGCCAGGGCCATTAACAGCCTGACCATGGAAGAGGTTCCCCGCATCGCTTTTATCGAGGGCCATGGTGAGCTGGACTCCATGCAAACCCACAGTCTGATGGATGAACTGAAAAATTTCTTCCAGGTGGACCGGGGTTATATCAATGGAAATGTGGAGGCGCTTCTTAACTACCAGGCACTGATAATTGCCAGGCCCGAGTATCCCTTCGACGAGGCAGATAAATTTGCCATTGACCAGTATATCATGCAGGGCGGCAAGGTTCTTTTTTTCCTGGATCCCGTACATCCTTTTGCTGATAGTCTTTCAGCCGGCACTACCGTAGCACTGGCCAATCAGGTGGGACTGGAAGATCTGCTTTTTAAATACGGAGTCAGGATCAACTATAACCTGGTAGCAGATTTGCAATGCAACTATGTTCCGGTTAATACGGCTCCGGCGGGGGAACAGGCACGTTTTACAATGATGCCCTGGGTATATCACCCCCTCCTGGCAGGACCGGTGACCCATCCGGTAAGCAGGGGGCTTAACTATGTGAAGAGCCAGTTTGCCTCATCCATGGACACGCTTTCGGGCAGCACCGGTCAGGTGAAAAAAACTGTATTGCTGGCAACATCAAAGTCCAGCAGGAAGAGGGATGTTCCCCTGTATATCAATATGGAGGAAGTGACGGTCCAGCCCGATCCTGCACTCTACCAGGCTTCTTACCTGCCGGTCGGAGTCCTGCTGGAGGGGAAATTCGAGTCCTTCTATAAGAATTATCCGGTTCCAGAAGGGGTATACCCCCCCGACTGGAAAGTTATAGCACAGGGTGTTACAAGCTCCGTTTTTGTGCTCACCGACGGGGACATAGCTGCCAATGAAGTGGTATTTGAACAGGGAGCTTACAGGGCCCAGCCCCTTGGCTACGACAGGTATACTCAGCAGACCTTTGGGAACCGCGAATTTATCATGAATGTTGTGAACTATATGACCGATGATACAGGTCTTATGGAATTGCGTTCCAGGGAGTTCAAGCTTCGACTCTTAAACAAGGAGTTGATCACTCAGAAGTCCCAGCTTCTGAAGTGGAAACTTATAAATACCCTGCTTCCTCTAATGCTTGTGTTGATTTCGGGACTTGTCATCCAGGTATTCAGAAGAAGGAGATATGCCAGCTGATATGAAGACGCGCCAGGCCCTTAAATTACTTTTCATCCTTATTCCAGCAGTATTGTTGATCCTCTTGCTGGCCGGCCCGTGGAAACTGTGGGAGAGGAACAACGGGGGAGTGGTTCTCAAACATATGGAAGAGGTAGATCGAATTGTACTGGTCGATCGCTATAATAGCACAGAACTCAGCAGGGTGGATGATTCCTGGTATCTCTTTGGCACAGAGGAGGTGAGTATGGTAACTGTGGAAAACCTGCTGATCGCAGCCAGCAGGCTGGAGGTGGCCTCCATTGTTAGCAGTAAGGCCTTTGATGATTACGGGGCTTCCCCGGAGGAAAGCCGTCAGATTACATATTTCAGGGGCCAGAAGCAGGAGCTTTCTTACCGCTTAAAAGCCATGTCGGGCAAATATCTGCTGCTTCCAGATGCCTCAGAAATAGCCTATTATGTTGCTCTTCCTGGATATCCCGACCTGGATCTTGACCGGATCTTTTCTGCTAACCCCGATCATTACCGCGATCATCTTTTGATCGATTTGAGACCCTCTGATATAAGTTCCATTGAGATTGATCTTGGCATCGGGGGAAGCATTTCGATTTACACAGGATCAGGGGGGAAATATCACCTGTCATCCGGCCAATGAGAACACCATCATACCGGATATTAAGCCCAATGAACTGACCACAAAGCTTCTGTTCAGCTATTTTACATCCATCAGGTTTGAACAGAAGGCCGGTATTCCTGCTGATTCACTCTTAAAAGCTGACACTCCCTTCCAGCCGATGGCAAGAATTGAGGTGGAATCTGCCAGTGGAGAGGTCTACTCACTCAGGGTGTTTTCATACCTTGATTTCCCCGATTCGAAACCCGATCTATTCAGGGCTCTGGTAATCTTCAATGATGAGCGGGATGCTTTGTTTATCAACTACATCTACCTGGATGTTCTGATGCGCGGTCTATCCCATTACTTTGGGGAAAAGTAGCTGCGGCTTTAACAATTTTTTTTCGTATAATTGATGGATCATTGACTCATTAAATAAAAGCCTTAACACATGAAATTTGTTGTATCCAGTATGGAACTGTTGGGTCATCTTCAGGCCATCAGTCGTGTGATCAGTAATAAGAACACACTGCCCATTTTAGATAATTTCCTTTTTTCACTTGAGGACGGAATTCTGGAGATTACCTCATCCGATCTTGAATCGACCCTGGTTACACATATCCAGCTCGACAACACAGATGGTTCAGGTGCTGTGGCAATCCCGGCACGCCTGCTGACCGATACGCTTAAGGAATTTCCTGAAATACCACTTAACTTTGAGGTGGATCCCAACACCCTGATGATTGTGATCCAGAGCGAGAACGGGAAGTTCTCAATTCCCGGTCAGAATGGGGCAGAGTTTCCGCAAATGCCTGTGATTAAGGATGATCAGAAACAGACCCTTGAGATTGAGCAGGAAGTACTTCTTTCCGGGATCAATAAGTCGCTGTTTGCTACGGCTGATGATGAACTGCGTCCGGTGATGAATGGAATTTTCATGGAACTATCGCCCGACGATATCACTTTTGTAGCCTCCGATGCACATAAGCTGGTGCGCTACAAACGGACCGATGCGGCAGCCGGGAGTGCTTCAAGCTTTATACTTCCCAAGAAGCCGGCATCACTATTGAAAAATATTTTACCCAGGGAGGAGAACAAGGTGGTTCTTGAGTTTGATGACCGCAATGCCTCCTTTACACTTACCAACTACAAACTGGTATGCAGGCTTGTTGAGGGCAATTATCCAAGCTATAACTCTGTGATCCCCACCGACAATCCTTACAAGATGAGTATCGATCGCCTGGCCTTCTATAATACACTTAAACGGGTATCAGTCTTTTCAAACCAGGCCAGTAACCTGGTTAAGCTGAGCCTCACAGGCAATCAGCTGAATATCTCTGCGCAGGATATCGATTTCTCTATTTCTGCCAACGAAAGACTCAGCTGTCTGTATGAAGGGGAGGATATGGAGATTGGCTTTAAATCCACCTTTTTGATTGAGATCCTGGCAAACCTGGCGTCGGACGATGTTGTGCTTGAAATGAGCGATCCAACACGAGCGGGAATACTCCTGCCCTCGTCATCGGAGAATGAGAGTGAAGACACCCTCATGCTTCTGATGCCTATGATGATAAATGCTTAGCGCATGAGGCTGAACCTGAAGAATCCAATTATTTTTTTCGATCTCGAGACCACCGGAATAAATATAGCATCGGACAGAATTGTTGAGATCGCCTATTTAAAGGTTGATCTGAACGGAAATGAAACATCCAAAACCCTGCGATTAAATCCCGGCATGCCCATACCTGAAAAGGTGACTGCCATTCACGGGATATCCGATGATGATGTGAAAGATGCCCCCAGCTTCAATGAGGTGGCAAAAAGCCTGGCCAGGGAATTTGAAGGCTGTGATCTGGCCGGATATAATTCGGTGAAGTTTGATATCCCCCTGCTGGCTGAGGAGTTCCTGAGATCGGGTGTGGACATTGACCTGAAAAGAAGAAAATTTGTGGATGTCCAGGTGATCTTTATGAAAATGGAGCCCCGGACGCTTTCTGCAGCTTACAAGTTCTTTGTAAACAAAGAGCTGAACAATGCCCACTCGGCAGAGGCCGATACCCTGGCCACCTATGAGGTTCTGCAGGCACAGCTGGACCGTTATCCCAATCTGGAGAATGACATTGCGAAGCTTGCCGAATTTTCTGCCCATACAAGGAATGTTGATTTTGCCGGAAGGATCATTTACGACGAGAACGATGTGGAGGTCTTCAACTTTGGGAAATATAAGGGCACACCTGTCATTGAGGTGCTAAATAAAGACCCCGGTTATTATGGCTGGATGATGAACGGAGATTTCCCGCTCTATACCAAGAAAGTGCTTACCAATATCAAGCTGGGTTCCATTAATAAATAATCCTATGAAAATCATTTGCATCGGGAGGAACTATGTAGCTCATGCCCGGGAGTTGAATAATGAAGTGCCGGATAAACCGGTATTTTTTATGAAGCCGGACTCTGCACTGGTCACTGCCAATCGTCCATTCTTCTATCCCGAATTCTCCTCTGATGTCCATCACGAGCTGGAGGTGGTGATCCGAATCAACAGGCTGGGAAGAAGTATTGAAGAGCAGTATGCTGGCCGATATTATAATGAGCTTGCCCTGGGCGTTGATTTTACGGCCCGTGACCTGCAGGCGGAACAAAAGAAAAAAGGATTGCCATGGGAAATAGCCAAGGGATTTGACTACTCGGCACCCATCAGCGAGTTTTTCCCGGTGGAGAAGTATGGCGATATTCATAACCTGTCTTTCAGGCTGGACCTGAACGGGAAGACCGTTCAGGATGGCTCCACATCCCTTATGATCTTCAGTTTTGAGAAGATCATTGCCTATGTATCCCGTTTTATGACCCTGAAGACAGGCGACCTGATCTTTACAGGTACACCGGCAGGTGTTGGCCCGGTAGCAATTAATGATCGGCTGGAAGCTTATCTGGAGGGGGATAAACTGATGGATTTTCCTGTCAAATAATGTCTTCCTACAGAGTCTACCGGATTGGTTTACTTAATGTGTCGGCTTACGTAATATACCGGCCGGGAGAGGCCATACTGGTGGACTGCGGAAACTCCGGTTCGGAGGATAAAATCTTAAAGATATTTGATCACCTGGGGCTGGAGCCGGAAATGCTCAGGCTGCTGGTGCTTACCCATTCGCACTTCGATCATGCAGGGTCGGCCGGGAGGATGAAGGAGCTCACCGGATGCAAGGTGATGGTTCATCAATCGGAAGCCGAGCGTCTCAGGAAAGGTTACTCGCCCATACCCCCGGGAACCCGGTGGAAGGCAAAGGTCCTGGTGGCCGTGGGCCGTATTTTTGCCAGAAAATTGATGAAATTTCCGGGGGCAGAACCTGACCTGCTGGTGGAGGATAGCTTCGATCTGGAAGCATTCGGTTTTCCCGGCAAAGTGATTCACACCCCCGGGCACACCTTTGGATCCATGGTAGTTCTGATGGAAGAGGGTCAGTTGATCACAGGGGATACCATGTTCGGAGTATTAAACAAACAACACTTCCCACCATTTGCCGAGGACCTGGGGGCCCTGCTCAGGAGCTGGGAACATATCCGCAGCCTGCCCGTTAAGACCTGCTACCCGGCCCATGGCCGACACTTCTCATTTGATAGTTTCCTGGCTGAATATGATTCTGCTATGAAGAAGTATAGTTAAGCTTACTGAAGGAAGGACTCCAGTGTACTGTATACCTCTTTTTTCTGCTCTTCAGGCATATTGTTGATCCTGGTCCGGTGAGACCCACCTTCCTTGTAAAATATCTTTGAATTGGTATTGCCGGTCGAGCTGACGGCTGTAGCAGACCAGGTATCATACTCTCCGTAAATAAAGATATAATTCTCACCCTTTTCCAGTATATATTGCTCAATATCAAAGGAAAGTTCATCATTGAACTGAATTTCCACATCCTCCGGAATGGTGAAGGTGAAAATGGGATTATCCACATGTTTCAGATATGGTCTGAAAGCATCCAGGTCATAGCCATAATATCCCATTTCGGTCATGGCCTGGTAGAAAAAGGGCCTGAATTCAACAATAAACTGGTCCGAGAAGTAGTCAAACCCGGCCACGCGATTCATATGATCAATGATTTTTTCGGGATCAACAGACTTGCCCGGTATTTTCTTTGAAGCTACGTATCCCCACTGCCAGTAGGCAAAAGAGTATTCCAGGACACAGTACTCATAAGCTTTTTCCACCCCACCGACCAGTTCATAGGTATATCCTTTATCTTCGGAGAAGGCTTTGAATGCATCCAGGTATTGCTCCTGGTTTTTCAGGGCCATCTTCTGAAAGTTTTTGACTTTCCTGCGTTCCCCGCTGCTTCCAACATCATCGAGAAAGGAATAGATTCGTTCATCTTCCAGCCCGAAGTTAAGTGGTGCCACATAAGGAACCCGTACATCCACATCTTCCGGATAATAATAACTGTGGTAAATGACAGTCTGCCCCCCCTTGCTTATACCTGTGGAGATCCATTGCTCAGGGTAGAGCCCCTTAAAGAGGGTGATGATCCGGTGATGATCAGAAGCTGCCTGCCAGGTATTCAGATAATGCCAGTTGAGGCTGTCGGGGACACTCTGGCCAAAGTAACGGTGCTCCACCATAATCTGGTTGCAACGTAATTCAGCTGTGATTTCGGAGGTGTAGTACCATCTTGCATCGTATCCTTCCGTGATTAAAACGACCGGTTTAGACGGATCCACATGAGAAATATAGATGCGCTGGGAAAAAGTCCCCCCGTCGGGATTGCGGTGATCGAGAGGTTGTTCGATCATAACTTCCAGAATGCGCTCGAAGGTGGATTCGTTTTGCAGGGTCCGGACTACCTTTACCTCATTCTGGTTTAAAAAATCATCCAGACTAACAACTGCCAGGGTCTGAAAAATAACAAGGACCAGCATGGCTGCTGTAAGGAAGAACTTCTTCATATGCAGATCAATCAAATGGTGTTTTTTGAACTATGCAAAAATAGATAAATTTTTATAAATCAATGACTCAGCCTGTATACGGGGTAACGCATATAGGTGGATTCTGACCAGGGAGATCGCTCATATATAAACCTGAGTTGCTGATTTGCACTCTTCGTAAACCCGGGATCCTCTTTCTGCCTGGTCTGGAACTCTTTTTTCAGCTGCGGATCATTTTTCAGTAAGTCCTCGGCTGTTTCTTCAAAGATATAAGGAGAGAAATATTCATTTCTGAACAGCACCTCGTCGAAGAAGTTCCAGCTGAAAAAGGAATCATAGCCCCTGGGTTCCAGTGTCTGCACCAGGTACTCAATGGCATGTTGCCTTGTTGGGATAATCCAGTCGCCTGCGAGCAGCTGAACCTTATCCCTGACCAGCTCTGTTTCCACATCATAGTGCCGGTAGTGACCGTTATAGGGCCTCTCCACCGTATTGTACTCCCGGATAAAATAGATATCCGCTTCCATGATGCTGTCCTTTGTGAGTGCTGTCATCTCCACCCCGTTCAGTTGCAGACGTTCCACCACCTCAGCCCAGGCAGAGGGCAGGATGTAATAGTCCGGGACAGTAGCGCTTATAACTGGCTTAAAGAACTTGTAATAGGGAATCTCCTTCTCCCAGGGATCGTTCCTGTCATAGTAGGAACGTTGCTGTCCCGTTACCTTGCTAAGCTTTGTCTTTGCTGTATAACCCATGAACTGAATGGGTACGTGCCTGGAAGTATCCAGGGCCCACTCCAGGGTGAACTCCTGCCGCTTCATCTTTTCCTGCCAGGCCTGCTTTTTCACTTCTTTCAATTCATCGCCATACATTCCACTGAAGCGCAATGCTTCTCTTAAGAGGTGCCAGGTGGAAAGCACACGGTCCTCAAAAGCCTTGAACATATGGGTCTCCACGGTAAATGCAATGGTATTGTAAAGACTTACATATCCCGAAGTGTACCTGGGGTAGTCCATAAATGCCAGGATCCCCTGGTCGGGACTCTGCCTCATGCTCCATACATAGGGACTCATCATATAGGGTGACTGCTCCATCTCTTTGAACAGAAAGGGTAGCAGGGTTGAATCGAGGAAGCGGGCCTGGGATGGTTCGTGGCGCTGGGCGTGGCTGTTGATCAGGGTGATGGTGTAAGGATAGTCGGCGCCGTTGGAGGTATGGGTGTCAATGAAAATATCCGGGTCCCAGCTCCTTAGCAGCGGCACCATGGACTGTGTGTTTTTTGAATTCAGTTTGATGAAGTCACGATTCAGATCCAGGTTGCGTGCATTCCCCCTGAAACCATGTTCCACCGGTCCGTTCTGGTTGGCACGATGATATGATCCACGATTCAGGGCTCCTCCCACGTTAAATATGGGGACAATGGCTATGACGGTCTGATCGAGATAGCGGGCACAGCTGTCTTTTCCCGATAGCAGATCGCTTGCCAGTTTCAGGCTGGCATCTACACCACAGGGTTCTCCGGGATGGATTCCGTTGTTGATAAAGAGAATGTTTTTGCCCGACTCCCGGATCTGTTCCGGTGAGAATTGTTGCCCCCGGTCGATGACGAAGAGGTGAAGAGGTCTCCCGGCATCGGTCCACCCCACCTCCAGCAGTCTGGCGTCTTCGTACTGTTCATCCATCCATCGGTACATATCAATGGCCTCCTGCCAGGTAACCGTCTCATTGGCTGAGTATCTCAACTCTACCTGGGCCCACAGGGGATGGATGATCACTGCAAACAGGATGATTCCTGTGGAGAGTGTGCGTCTGAAGTATCTATAATCGCGCTTGTTCCAGTTCATGTTCCAGTTTTCTAAAGTATACATTTACTTCGCTGTCGGCCCGGGCCATAAAATTTTTTTCCCGGTCAGGTGTACGAATATAGTTAATCACACCCAGGGGGCCTGAACTTACCAAAGCGGCCTGGGGGACAGTCTTGAGCTGATTATTGTACTCTTCAAAGAAAAGGCGTAGTTGATCGTACTGATGGCGGTAGCTTTCAATTATGTGGCCACACAGCAGGCAAGCCCTGGAAAGATTGTCGAACCTGGCTGAGGCATTTTCAAGGATACGGTCTCCCAACTCTTCCAGGGAGATACCACGCCTGAGGTAGATTTCAGCATAGCGGTAAATGCCAATGATACCCATGGCTTCCAGATCATCGGCCACTGAAAGGAAAGTCAGGATCTCAGGGCGAGTATCCCTCTGGAAGGGTCTGTGGATCAGTTCATCTTTCCTGTCGTGCAGCTCAATGGCACGTAAAATCTCATCAAAATTCCCAGGCCGATCCCTGTCCTTGCCTCGAACCATTTAAGGCATAGTTCAACTCCCAGATGACCGTGATCGACACGTGTGGAATAAACCATGCCCAGATCGTGAAAGAATGCAGCGATTATAAGACCCTCCACCAGGGCCTGGTCAATGGTGGGATTGAACGTGGCGACCTCCCGAAGCAGGGTTTTGCACAGGTTCCATACCCTCAGGTGATGACTATGATCGTGGGAGGGAAGTGAGCTGTTCCGAAAAAGAGTCTCCGCATTGGCATATAGCTCATCCAACCAGGAGGCTTCGGCCCGGTCGATCCATATTTTCAGCCCGGTCTCCAAGCCTGATCAGCTTACACGGGTCAATTTTAACATATTGGTCTTTCCCTTCTGCAGGATCGGAATGCTGCCCACATGGACCACCAGGTCCCCTTTTTTCAACAGGTTCTGGCTGACCAGGTACTCTTCCGTGTATATCATGTAGTCGTTGATATTACTGCATTCTCCAAAGTAGAAAGCCCTTACACCCCATACCAGGGATAGATCGTTGATCAAATCCTGGTTCATTGTAAAGGTAAGAATAGGGGCTTTTGGCCTGTGTGAACTGATTCTGATGGCAGTGAACCCGGAATAGGTAAGGGTAACGATGGCTGCTGCATTTACCTGTTCGGCAAGCTGAACAGCGCTCAGGCATATGGAATCGGCCAGAAAGTTTTTTGCTCCGGGGGGCGACGCATGACCCTTTATTATAAATATACTCCTCGGTTTCCGTTGAGTCGATGATCATCTGCATATTTCGCACAGTCTCAACAGGATATTTTCCTATGGAGGTCTCACCGCTAAGCATTACCGAATCGGCTCCGTCCAGTACCGCATTGGCCACATCATTTGCTTCGGCTCTTGTGGGTGTGGGATTTGCGATCATGCTTTCCATCATTTGCGTGGCCACAATCACGGGTTTCGATTTCCTGTGACATCTCTTGATGATGTCCTTCTGGATCAGAGGGACCTTATGGAAATCGACTTCAACCCCCAGGTCACCACGGGCCACCATAACAGCATCGGAAGCACTGATGATAGCTTCAATATCTTCAAGGGCTTCTGGCTTTTCAATTTTTGCAATGACCCCTGCATTGCTGGGATGTGCATCTATGATCTTTTTGAGGTCCAGGATATCCTTCTCCTTTCTTACAAAGGAAAGTGCGATCCAGTCCACCTGGTGGTCCAGAAGAAACTGAGCATCTTTGATATCCTTTTCGGTCAGACTGGGCTGGGAGATTTTGGTATGTGGCAGGTTCACCCCCTTCTTGCTGGAAAGTGGACCGCCTGCAATTACCCTGCATGTAACTGTGTCAGTCTTATTGGATCCTGTCACTTCAAAAATCAGTTTCCCATCGTCCACCAGAATTCTTTCACCAATGGCCACGTCGGCTGGCAACTTCTCATAGCTCAGGTAGGCTTTTTCACGTGGTGCCGGTACAGGGAGTGGTCACAAAGGAGAACTTCTGTCCGTCTTCCAGCAGCACTTTATCATTTTCCATATCTCCCACGCGAAGCTTGGGGCCCTGCAGGTCGCCCAGGATGGCCACATGGGATCCAAGTTCTTCGTTGAGTTCACCGATATATCTGATAGTTTTCAGGTGCTCCTCGTGGGTGTCGTGCGAGAGGTTAATTCTTAAAACGTCCACACCCTCATGAACCATCTTTTCCAGGATCTCTTTATTCCTTGTTACGGGGCCGATGGTGGCAATAACTTTTGTATGTGATCTTTCTTGTCGCATTGTTTTGTCTTTACGGCAACAAAGGTATTCTTAATGCCTTGAATGCGAAAATTAAACAGAAAAAAAAGGGGGTATTAGAAAAGCGCACCTGCAGTTAGGTATATCCGTGAGGCAGCCTTTGCCAGCCGAAGGCTGGGAGCAGCAATGAACGGGTATACCTAACGAAAAAAGGTGCCCTTTTGAGGCACCTCTTTTCAACTTCCAGACTATCTACCTAACTAACTATCTTTCAACTTAACTCCCTTCTGATAGGAGAAGTTCATCAATCATCTGTTTGAACATGGCCTTAGTCTCTTCATCAGTCTGTGCAATGCCATTGCTCATGGTTGGTTTTCCATTCTGTGGAACGAAAAGGAAGGCTGGAATACTCCTGATTCCAAATACGGATGCCAGTTCCTGCTCTTTCTCAGTATCTATTTTATAGATATGGATTCTACCTTCATACTCTTTTGCAAGTTCTTCCAGGATCGGAGCTGCCTTACGACAGGGGCCGCACCAGTCGGCATAAAAATCGATCAGGGCAGGCATATCACCTTCATACACCCATTCGGTCTGATTCTTCTCGTAGTTCATCACCTTATCAAGGAATTCCTGCTTGGTCAGGTATACCGGTTTCCCGGATCCCTTGGATTGACTGTCATCCACCTTATCGTTCACGGCACTTGCCACTGCATTTACTTCCTGGTCAGAATTCTCCAGCGAACTGGCCGAACCATTGGTACAGGAGAGTGTCAGAATTGCTACTGCTATAATACTTAATAATATCTTTTTCATCTTGTAATTATTTATCGGTAGAACCGATGGTTGAAGTTATTCGGATACGCTTAAAACCTCAGAGATGGCCTGCTTGAAAGTCTCTTTTGGCAAAGCTCCCATAGCCATTTGAGGCTGACCCTCTTTGGGAATAAAAAGCAGGGAAGGAATACTCTGGATTCCAAATACGGAAGAAAGTTCGCGTTGTTCCTCGGTATTCACTTTAAAAATATCAAGTTTATCGCCATACTCAGCTTTAAGTTCTTCAAGGATGGGAGCTATCGTTTTACATGGGCCACACCAGTCGGCATAGAAATCGATAATGGCGGGAATTTTTCCCTCGAATTTCCACTCTTTATTAGCTTCGTAATTGAAAATCTTCTCTTTAAATGTCTCGTTTGTTAAATGTTCCAGTTTCATGCTTATATGTCTTTATGTTTGTTTCTGTCGCAAAATTAGAGCGAAACTTACAGTCCTACTGTAACTTTAGTCACACTTACTGATTTCCTGTAAAGGACATGGCCTGATTCAGGTAGCTGACCACGGGAAAGAGGCCCTCATAATCTTTTACCACACTACTGACAAAACCGGAGGCCTGGATGGCTGAATCACTGTAGGACCTGGACCAGATGTAGTGTTTGTATTTAAGCTCGTCCATATATTTAAAGTCTTTTGGGAAACCGGCCGGACCTTTTTTCAGCATATCTTCTTTTCCACCCCTTTCATAATATTCTTTCATGTCAGCTTTGCCAATAAGCTTCAAATAGGAGTCGGGTTGGTACATTATTTCCTGTCTTATGAGGTTAAGCTGCTCCTTGGGGGGCATCCAGACTCCCGCAGCCATAAAACTCTTTCCAGGTTCCAGATGAAAATAATATCCGGCATCGGTCGATTTTCGTCCCCCTTTAGCCATCCAGCAGCCAAATTGTGTCTTATAGGGAAGTTTGTCCTTGGAGAAACGGACATCTTTGTATATCCGGAAGATCGTATCCTTAGGTTCCAGGTTTCCTACTGACGGATCAAATAATGAAATCCCGGCCAGTAGCTCGCCAGCAAATCCCCGAAAAATCTCAAGGGACTCTTTGTAACGCTCTTTATTTGCATTGAACCAGTCGCGATTGTTATTTTCTGTCAGGTCCTTAATAAAGTTAAGTACAGTAAGCATAGGAGGAAAGTTTATATTTAGAAACAGCTTCGTCTGAAGAAAGTTCATGGAGCATTACAGGCATCCTGCACTTTTCATCAGATTATATTATCTTTAAATTACATAGCTCTTTTTCTATTATGTCACCAGATCTATCAGGCGTACCAGGGGAGCTTCAATCTCCCTCCCGGCAGTTTCAGTCCTCCTCTGACAGGATCGGCCTTCAATGGTGGCATTGGGAGCGGTCCAAAGGGAAAATCATGATGAGCCCTGGTTTGGCAAAAATCCTGGGGCTGCCAGTGGATTCTGGCGGGTATTCTCTAACTGCAATCAATAAGAATATTCACCCCGACGATATGGAGCGAAATCAGGAGTTGTTGGAGAGGCTCTACCGCAGAGAAGATGAACTTTACGAAATCGAATACCGGATAAAAGATCCCCAGGGAGCCTGGCAATGGTATTATAACCGGGGAGTTGTTCTTCATAGAGATGAGACAGGTAAACCTGATGTTATAGGCGGAATAGCCATGGATATTTCGGCTCCATTTACAAAGTTGCTGGCCATGGTCGAGGAGAAGGATAAGTTTGAATTCATTTTCAGGAATACAAACGAGGCCATCGTTGTTATTGAGTTACTTGAGGGGAAGGCCGGAAACATTTTGGATGCCAATAAGAAGGCCATGGAGTTGTTTAATAAGGGCAGCGAAGCTATCGGGCAAGCCTTGCCCGGGTATATCCTTCAGGATGATGTGATTGGCAAAGATGGTGTTCTGATGCAGCGTGTTTTTGAAAAAGGGTTTGGAAGGGTTGAACGAAAGGTAAAGATTGAGAGCGGGGAGGAACTCTGGCTGGAAGTCTCCCTTCACGCCTTCACGCTGACAGGTGAAAACCTGATGATAGCCATACTGAAGGATAAGACCCCGGAAAGAATGTCTGAAGCAGCCCTGCGAGAGAGTGAGCGCTTATACCAGACCGTGGTTGAGGCTGCAAACGACCGGATTGGGCTTTTTACGGTGGACGGAAAACCCATAGTCCTGAATTCGGCTTATTACAAAACTTTAGGGTATACTTTTGAAGAGTATACGGGTTTTGGTCAATACGAGTTGTTTCATCCGGACGATCGGGAACGACTTAAAGAGGAATCGAAGGGGCTTTTTGAAAAGGGCTTTTCATCGCACGAGTACAGGATAAGGCATAAAGACGGACACTACCTGGATATGTCTTCCAAACTGGTCCTGATCGAAGGGGAGGAAGATGAAGACGATCTGGTACTCTTTATTAACCGGGATATTTCCGAACGAAATAGAACCATCAAGGAGTTGGAAGTGGCCAAGGAGAAAGCAGAGGAAAGTGATAAGCTAAAATCGGCATTCCTGGCCAACATGTCCCATGAGATCCGGACTCCCATGAACTCCATTATCGGTTTTTCCAACCTCCTGAATCAGTCAGGGTTGGAGGAACATCTGCGGGAACTATATGTGCATCGTATCATTAGCAATTCGGAGTTACTGCTGACCCTGATCTCTGATATTATAGATCTGGCAAAAATTGAGAGTGGCCAACTCTCAATTATTTACGGAAGGATCAGGATTTCCGAGCTAATTGCAGAGATGAGGCAGTATGCACTCGATGAGGTTGATCGTTTGCATAAGGACAGGATCAAAATTGTGACTTCGCTGGATAAGAAGGATTGTGAGATAGAGACCGATGTTATTCGCATTGTCCAGGTGTTGAAGAACCTGATCAATAATGCTATCAAGTTCACCCAGGTGGGGAAGGTTGAGATCGGTTGCGTGAAAGGGGAAACGGAACACTCCTTAATATTCTATGTCAAGGATACGGGAATCGGCATTTCGCGCGAGCATTTTGAAGTGATATTTGAGCAATTCAGACAGATTGACGGTTCCAATACCAGGAAATTTGGAGGTACCGGGCTTGGACTGGCCATCTGTAAAAATCTTCTCCAGTTGATGGGTGGCAAAATATGGGTGGAGTCTGAGGCTGGAAGTGGAGCCTTTTTCCAGGTGGAACTTCCTGTGAAGGCCGGCGATTCGGATTTACAGCTGCAAAGGGAAGTGGCCATGGTCCCTGAAAAGGAGCGTTCCGGGCAAAAAATCTCCATCCTTGCAGTGGACGATGAGCCCGATACCCTGGAACTTTACCATGCCATGCTCACACAGATGGGTCATGAAGTTTCCGTAGCTGATACAGGATATGAGGCCCTGCGAATCCTGGAGCAGTATCCCCCTCCCGACCTGGTGCTGATGGATATCCAGATGCCAGTGATGAGTGGAACAGATACACTGAGGATTATCAGGGAACGCTATCCGGAAATCTGGGTAGTGGCCCAATCGGCCCATGCTCTGACAGGAGACAGGGACCGCTTCCTGGGAGAGGGGTATGATGACTATCTCCCCAAACCATTTACCATGGCCCAGCTTGAAAAGGTCATCTGCAAGCTCATCTCAAAGTAGCTTCCACCTGAGTCTTTCCCCTTAGCAAATATTTCTTACTTTTATCCCTTCCAAAAATACATCGAACTAATACCTATTGCATGCAAAAAGTCAACGAATTTCTTCTTTTTCTGAACGATTACCTGGGTGGCCATGCCTGGTTCGTTTATCTTCTTCTTGGAACGGGTGTCTTCTTTACCCTCTACCTGGGACTGCCTCAGATCAGGTATTTTGGTCACGCCATCAGAATTGTAAAAGGGAAATTTGACCGTGCAGATGATATTGGAGATACCTCTCACTTTCAGGCACTAACAACCGCATTGTCTGGTACGGTAGGTACCGGAAACATTGCAGGAGTGGCCCTCGCCATTCACCTGGGCGGTCCTGCTGCCCTCTTTTGGATGCTGGTTACCGCGATGCTGGGTATGACCACGAAATTTGTGGAGGTGACCATTTCACACAAATACAGGGATATACTACCGGATGGTTCCATCTCAGGTGGTCCGATGTATTACATGAAAAAACGGATGAACATCACCACCCGGAAGGGAAAAATCATCAAAACCGGTGCGGTGCTGGGAGCCTTTTTTGCATTTGCTACAATCCTCTCCTCTTTTGGAACCGGCAGCCTGCCACAGATCAACAGCATCTCTGAATCGATGTTCACCTCTTTTGGGATAAACCATACCCTTACCGGGGGAGTGCTGGCAATATTGCTTGGACTTGTGATCATCGGGGGAATTAAGCGGATAGCCAAGGTGACCTCCACCCTGGTTCCGATGATGGCCTTGATTTATGTGCTGGGAGCAATCCTGGTGATTGCTACCAACTATCAGAATATTCTTCCATCCCTTGGTTCCATTTTTACTGATGCCTTCACCGGGAGTGCAGCAGTAGGCGGATTCCTGGGGGCAGGTTTTGCTTTTACCTTCAATAAGGGGGTGAACAGAGGACTCTTTTCCAATGAAGCCGGACAGGGTTCTGCTCCGATTGCTCACAGTGCAGCAAAAGCACAGGAGCCTGTTTCTGAAGGCATGGTGGCCATACTGGAGCCTTTTATCGATACCATCATCATTTGTACCATTACGGGCCTGGTCTTGCTGTCCTCTGGGGTATGGAACGAAAAGATTGAGAACCGATTTCAACAGGCCGATTTGCAGATTATAGAAGGGAGTTACCTGGAAGAGGATGAAAATGATCGTGCATTAATGGCAAGGGTTTTCAGCAATGATACCACATTGGCCCTGTTTACAGGTTCTCTCCAGGTGGAAAAGGGAACTGTGATTACCGATGGGATTACAATTATTCACGCAGAGTCCTTTGCTGAGAATGTGGTGGTAACCATTGGAAAAGAGAAGTATACCGGCCCCATCCCGGTAGCCGGGGGCGTGGTACAGTTCAGTGAACTGAGCGGGGAGGATGATCCTGTTTATTTTACGGGGAGCTCCCTGATTCATAGTGCGGCACTGACCACCGAAGCGTTTAAGCGTAGCTGGATGGGCGACTGGGGACAATACATTGTCTCCATCGGCTTACTGCTATTTGCCTTTTCTACAGCTATCTCGTGGTCCTATTATGGAGGAAGAGCAGTGACTTATCTCTTTGGTACCAGGTATGTGATTGTTTACAGGATGATCTATGTTGTTGGTTTCTTCCTGGCTTCATTCACCGATACCACCATTGTCTGGAACCTCTCCTACATTACCATTGCCATCATGACCATTCCCAACCTCTTCGGACTGCTTGTATTAAGGAAGGATATTAAGAGAACCATTGGTACATACTGGTCAGACTTCAGGAAGGAGTGGCCACAGGAGAAACTTCCCTTAGGAACTAAGCGGAGCTAAATAGCTTCCAGAAGAGCTACATTTTCCACATGGTGGGTATGGGGAAACATATCCACCGGCTGGATTTTTGTGACCCTGTAAGATCTGCCCAAAAGCTCAACATCCCTGGCCTGGGTTGCCGGATTACAGGAGACATAAACAATGCGCTCTGGAGCGATCTTCAGGATTTGCTCCACAACCCTGGTATGCATGCCGGCCCTTGGAGGATCGGTAATTATAACATCGGGCCTGCCATGCTCGGCTATAAAGCTGTCGCTGAAGATATCTTTCATATCGCCGGCAAAAAATTCTGTGTTTCCAATTTCGTTTATCTCTGAATTTACCTTTGCATCTTCGATGGATTCGGGTACAGACTCGATTCCCACCACCGACCTGGCCTTAGCGGCCATGAAATTGGCAATAGTTCCGGTTCCTGTGTAGAGGTCATAGAGTACTTCATCTCCACTCAGCCCGGCAAAATCCCTTGCCACCTGGTAGAGTCTTAGTGCCTGGTAAGAATTGGTCTGGAAAAAGGATTTGGGACCAATCTTGAATTTAAGTTCTTCCAGCTGTTCAAAAATATGGTCCCTCCCATACCAGGTAATAATTTCCTGGTCGTACAGGGTCTCATTCTTTTTTGGATTGATCACATACATCAGGCTGGTGAGCTCCGGGAAGCGCTCTTTGATGGCATCAAGAACTTCATATACTTCAGGCACATCAAACTGTACCGAAAGGATCACCATCACCTCTCCCATGGTGGAGGTCCGGATAATAAGGTTGCGCAACAATCCCTCGTTGGTGCGGTGATCGTAAAAGGTGAGCTTCTTTTCCAGGGCGATCTCCCTGAGAAAATTCCGCACGGCATTGGTTGGTTCGCCCTGCAAATGGCAGGTTTGCAGATCTACCACCTTATCGAACCTGCCAGGGACATGCAGACCAACCGCATTGGTATGCTCCAGAGGAGTTTCCGATGCCGACTCATGGTCCAGCAGCCAGCGGCGGTTGGAAAAAGTATATTCCAGTTTATTGCGGTAACGGGTGATGGGATCGGAAGCCAGTATGGGCATAGTTTCGGAAACCTCCACTCCGGCAATATGCCTGAATGCATCGACCACCTGTTGCTCCTTGTAGTGAAGTTGACGATCGTATGGAAGGTGTTGCCATTTGCATCCCCCACATACACCGAAATGATCACAAAAAGGCTCTGTTCTCTGCTCCGAATAGCTATGGTACTTTACTACCCGGGCCTCCATAAAGCGCCCCTTTTTTCTGAATACCTGAAGATCAACCACATCACCGGGAACGGCATCCTTTACAAATACGACGACATTGTCTACCCTTGCCAGGGATTTGCCTTCAGCTCCGATATTCTCAATGGTAACTTCTTCCAGGAGGGGTAAATTCTTTCTTCTGCCCATCTATTTAATTTGGGATCAAAAGTATCATTCCTGCATCACTTCTGCAATGATCTCTTCCACATCGGCTGCTGCAGCCGACATTGTTTTCCGGATAACCGGTGACATGGGTTTGGCCAGAAAGCCCGAGTTCATCCTTGAGATCCAGACTGAGCCGTCCTCTTTTTCATAGACCGATATCCTGCAGGGCATCATGCTGGAGACTATCTTTTCTTCGCTCTGGCTCAGAATCTGATAAGAGAGGTCGGGGTGACAGATCTCGAGGACCTTTACACTTCTTACATCCTTTCCAAATTTCTTCATGGTTGCCTGAAGATCGTGAATTACAGGTGTTTTCCATCCCCTTTCTTCGATCTCTTTTTCCAGTTTAGCTACAGTTGTCTCGAAATCTTTATTGTACTTGTCTTCACGGAACATAAGGGAAGGGGCAGCAAAGAATGCAATCAGCAGTCCAAGAGCGATTCCAACAACTGTTCCAATGATAATTCCAGTGACCATACGATTCATTTTATTTTTCATTGTGAGTTTGTACTGGTTAAATATACAACTGACTCGCCGAATTGTTCTATTTTTGCCGGCAGAATGATATCAATTGATAATGTAACAATTCGTTTCGGGGCATTTGTGCTCTTCGACAGGGTAAGCTTCCAGGTTAATCCGGGTGACCGCATTGGACTGGTGGGACGTAACGGGGCAGGCAAAACCACTATCCTGAACCTGATTGACGGAAGGCAGGATCCGGATGAAGGCCGGGTGGTGAAACGAGCCAGTATTGAAGTCGGTTATCTTCCCCAGCAGATGAAGCACAAGAAGGGGAAATCGCTCTACCGGGAGGCACTGAATGCATTTGAATCGGTGATAGCTTTGAAAAAAAGGATCGATTCCATTACGGCCGAGTTGGGGGAGAGAAGCGATTACGAATCAAAGGCCTACCTGGAGCTGATCCAGGAGCTCACCAATGCCAATGAGCAGTTCGAGATGGAAGGGGGACATAGCATCCATGCCGATGTGGAGCAGACATTGATCGGACTTGGGTTTAAACCAGGCGATATGGAGCGACCGGTGCATGAATTCAGTGGCGGATGGCGCATGCGGGTGGAGCTGGCTAAAATTCTTCTTCGCAAACCCGACTATATTCTACTTGATGAGCCCACCAATCACCTGGATATTGAGTCGATCCAATGGTTAGAGGATTTCCTTGCTTCTTACGCGGGAGGAGTCCTGATTATATCGCACGACCGTGCTTTTCTTGATAATGTTAGCAACCGGACCATAGAGCTCTCCCTGGGAAAGATCTATGATTACCGGGTTTCATATTCAAAGTATATAGGCTTGAAAGAGGAGCGTATCTCGGTGCAGCATGCCTCCTATGAGAACCAGCAGAAATTGATCCAGGATACCGAGGAGTTCATTAACCGTTTCAGGTATAAGGCGACCAAGGCGGTGCAGGTACAGTCGCGCATTAAGCAATTGGAAAAGCTGGACCGGATTGAGGTGGAGAAGGAGGATAACCTGGGCATGAATCTGAAATTCCCGCCGGCTCCCAGGTCCGGAACCATTGTAGTGGAAGCAGTTGACCTGAAGAAACAGTTTGGAGATATCAAAGTGTTGAACGGTGTGGATATGACCATTGAACGGGGCGAAAAAGTGGCCTTTGTGGGAAGGAATGGTGAAGGTAAAACCACCCTGTCAAGAATCCTGGTGGGAGAGCTGGATTATACGGGTAAATTGAAAATGGGACACAATGTGGAACTGGGGTATTTTGCCCAGAACCAGGATGAAATCATGGACGGTAAGCTTAGCGTTTTGGAGACGGTCGATCGTGCCGCGGTGGGCGATATCCGGACCAAGATCCGGGATATTCTGGGAGCCTTTCTGTTCAGGGGTGAGGATGTGGATAAGAAAGTGAGCGTTCTCTCGGGAGGAGAGCGTTCCCGGCTGGCTATGGCCAGGATGTTGCTTCAACCTTTCAATCTCTTGATTCTTGATGAGCCTACCAACCATCTGGATATGCGATCCAAGGATATTCTGAAAAAAGCTTTGCTTGCTTTTGATGGTACACTTATTGTGGTTTCTCACGACAGGGAGTTTTTGGACGGACTGGTGGACAAGGTTTTTGAGTTCAGGGACCATAAAGTGAAGGAGCACCTGGGCGGAATCTATGATTTCCTGCAGCGAAGGAAACTTACATCTCTTCAGGAAATTGAACGGAAAGAGAAAGCAGTGAAAGTTACTTCAGCTCCGGAAAAAAAGAAGAGTAAACAGGCAGCTGAGGTTCAGGAGGCAATTAAACCCACCAATAAGGTGCAGTATGAAGAGAAGAAGGTGGAGGAAAAAAAGATCAGAAAGCTTGCCAACCGGGTGAAGGCATTGGAGCATGAAATTGAGCAAATTGAAGATGAACTCTCAAAAATGGACGAGATGTTAATGAATCCCGACAATATTGAAGGGATGCATGTATATGAGGCTTACGAACAGCTTAAAAAGAAGCATGACGAAACGCTTTCTTCATGGGAAAAGCAGACAGAAATGTATGAAAGGCTCCTGTCCAAAAGAAAATAATTAATTTTAGGAACATGGGAAGGAACGTAACATGGTTGATTATTTGTTGTCTCCTGGCCGGCCTGGCAACCGGATGTGCCTCTATAAAGAAAAGCACGGACCAGGAGACCACGCAGGGAGAGCTGGCTTCCCTGTACAATCCAAGCAGACTTTCCCTGCATCCTGATTTCTCAATTTTTCATGAAAACGAGAATTATTCTTCACTCTATATCCGGGCTTACCCAGCTGAACTTAGATTCAACGCAACCAATGAGCAGTCGGAATACAGAGCCCTGTTGAAGTTAAAATATGACCTGATCAGTCTGGATGAAGATGCAGGGGAGGAGGGTGTAATCGTGGATTCGGCTTCGGTGGTTTACAAGTTAAAGGAGCGGGAAGAACGGAGCCCGGCCTTTTTTGCATCACTTACCATACCGGTCCGACAGGGTAAACGATATCTGATCAAGCTGGAAACCACTGACCTGAACAGGGGGAGCATTGGACTGGAGTACCTCTATGTGGATAAAACCAGTCCCATTGGAGCTCAGAATTTTAAAGTAGTCTCTTCCTATTCGGGTTATCCTAAATTCATGCGTTTTTTTCTGACGGGAGAGAAGTTTAATGTGGTGTACAGAGACAGGGGTGTGGATTCTATCTACGTGGACTTCTTTAAGCCGGAAAATGAATTGCCCCGTCCACCCATCACTGCCACTTCCGATTATACCATGAAATATGTTCCCGACACAAGCTATGTATTTCCCATGATCGATACCGTGGATTATGACCTTCGCAGGGAAGGTATGTACCTGGTGAAGGTGGACAGGGAGGATGAGATGGGGCTTACACTTTTTAATTTTGGAGGTTCTTTTCCCGAGGTAAAGAATCCCCGGGAATTGATGGAACCCCTGTTTTACCTGGCAACACTTGCCGAATACAGGGACCTTAGAACACAACCAAACAGGAAGCTCGCTGTGGATAATTTCTGGTTAAAACTGGGAAACAGCATTGAAAAATCCAGAGAATTGATCAGGATCTATTACAACCGGGTAGTCTACTCAAATCTGTATTTTTCCTCCAACAAGGAGGGTTGGAAGACTGACCAGGGTATGATCTTCATTCTTTTCGGGCCGCCTTCCAGGATCCAGATGGCAGGAAATGGCGAAAGCTGGTACTATTATGCCAAACGTAAAAGCAAAGTAGTTGAGTTTAAGTTTATGCGTGAGCAGGACGCCTTTTCTGATCAGAACATGAAATGGCAGAAAACAACCGATTCGCAGATGTATTATAACGAAGCTATTCGCTCCTGGAAAAGCGGAAAGGTATATTCAATGGGCAGCTGATGGCGAAAAACGACAATTATATTTTCGGCATACATGCAGTTCTTGAGGCGGTTAATGCAGGAAAGGACCTGGATAAGGTGCTTGTAAGAAGGGGTGGTGGATCGGAACTACTCAAAAAACTGCTGGGCGTCCTTGGGAGTATGGAGATTCCCGTTCAGATGGTCCCGGTCGAAAAACTGAACAGGATTACAGGTAAGAACCACCAGGGAGTGATTGCCTTCCTTTCAGAAATTACCTATCTGGACATTACCTCTTTGCTTCCATCCATTTATGAAAAAGGAGAAGAACCTTTGATTTTACTGCTGGACGGAGTATCGGATGTTCGTAATTTTGGCGCCATTGCAAGAAGTGCTGAATGCGCAGGAGTTCATGCCATTGTGATACCGGCATCAGGGAGTGCTGCCATTAATGCGGATGCCATTAAGACCTCGGCTGGAGCCTTACACAGAATAGCCGTATGCAGGCATCGCGATCTGCTGACGGTCATGAGGTTTCTGAAAGAGAGCGGACTCAAATTGTTCGCTGCCACCGAAAAAGCAAGTGATAACTTATATGCCACCGATATGACGGGGCCTGCTGGATTGATCCTGGGAAGCGAAGATACGGGCATCTCACCACAACTGTTAAAGATTGCCGATACCTGGGTTTCCATCCCCATGAAAGGAACCATTGCTTCACTGAACGTATCAGTTGCTGCGGGCGTGATCTTATTTGAAATGCTCCGCCAGCGGGGAGCTGAAAGTCCGGAACCCTAAGCCAGGGGGAGCTGGCGGTTAAAGCTCTCTTCCAGGGAGATAAAAGTCTCTGTTCTTGAAATCCCTTTTATGGCCTGAACCTTGTCAACCAGCAAAAGTTTCAGATCTTCATTGTTCCTGGTATAGATCTTAATGAAAATGGAATATCCGCCGGTAATGTAGTGGCACTGAGTGATCTCAGGAACCTGCTTCAACTGCTCCACCACCTCGGGATAGAGGCTCGCGCTATCCAGGAAAATTCCCACATAGGCACAGGTATTAAATCCAATTTTCTTGGGACTGATACTGAATTCCGATCCGGTAATCACACCCATTTTGGTTAGGCGCTGGATCCGTTGATGAATGGCAGCTCCTGACACCTTGCATTCCCGGGCAACCTCCAGGTAAGGGATGCGTGCATTTTTTGTAATCAGGGTGAGAATTTTTCGATCGAGTTCGTCAATATGGTGTGTGTCATCCATGTGGCCGCAAATTTATAATCTGTTATGAATTCCCAAATGTAGTTACAATTTGAAAGACATTCACCAGCCACGGTGTGATTTTAAACATATTATCCCTGCAAATCCTTACAGATGAAATTATTTTGATGAGTCTTTTGAAAATCACTTCCTGTGGGATTTTGAAAGACACGAAGATCAAATTCTGGCAGAATGGCCAGGACATGATCGAAGATATCAGCCTGAATTCCTTCATATTTAGCCCAGGCCTGTTCTTTACTGAAAACATAGATCTCCAGGGGCAGACCTTTGTCGCTGGTTTGCAATTGCCTGACCAGGAAGGTCATCTCTTTATTGATTTCCGGAAGATTCTGGAGGTATTCTTCGAGGTACTTCCGGAAAGTCCCCAGGTTGGTCATTTTTTGACCATTGGTAACCTCTCCTTCCTCCATTTCGAGTGAATTGTTATATGCGGCTATCTCTTTTTCCTTTTGCGTAATGTAATCTTTCAGAAGATAATACTTCCGGAACTTTTCAATTTGTGAAGCATTCAGGAAGGTGACACTGCTCATATCTATGTTTATGGAGCGTTTGATCCTGCGTCCACCTGATTCTTCCATTCCCCTCCAATTGTTAAAGGATTCAGATACCAGGGCATAGGTGGGAATGGTGGCGATGGTCTTGTCCCAGTTCTGAACTTTGACCGTATTCAGGCTGATATCGATTACATCCCCATCGGCATTGTATTTGGGCATGGAGATCCAGTCGCCCACATTGACCATTTGATTTGCTGATAGCTGGATACTGGCAACAAATCCCAGGATGGTATCCTTAAAGACCAGCATCAGGACTGCGGCCATGGCTCCCAGGCCTGTCAACAAGGCCTTAGGTGGCTTCTCCACTGAAAATAGAGATGATCAAGATGATGGCTGCGAAATAAAAGATGATCTTGACCACCTGCACATATCCTTTGATATTCCTGCCTTCGGATATGGGAAGCTTCATGTAGATCTCATGCAGGGCATTAAGTACGGCATCAATCACCATTACGACCACCAGCACCATGTAGGCTCTGGGTCATGTTCTCCAGGAAAATGATCAATCCATCTGCTTCAAATATATACTTGTAATGCGTAGAATACGATAATGCCGGAGCCAGGTGGGCCAGCCGGTTAAACACTTTCCGTTTACAAAAACGTCGTCCCATTCGTTCTTTGAATGTTTTGCCAGCTGTGCAATGGAACTAATTATTATCTTCTTTACAATATAATCGGCCAGGAATGCCAGAATAATTGTAATCACCATGATTGTCGCATTTTCAATAAAGACCAGCATTCCATGCTGATATTCCGGTTCCGGATAGTAGCTCATTGTACCAGGTAATTAATCTTTCAATCATGGGGATTGATTTTTTATTTATACATAAAGAACATACTAAAATATCAATATTAAGTCAGGAATAGCACTTATATTGTGAGGATTATTTCTAAATTTTTATGGGAATGAAAATCAAAGTTACTCTACTTATAGCCATTGGCCTGCTGGTAGTTTTTCAAGCTGCCTATACACAGGGATTTGAGCAAGTGTTTGATCAGGGTGTCATGCGCATCGACCTGGTATTCTCCGGTACAGCAGAGGAGACCAGCTACGCTCTTTCAGGTGTTAAAAAGGAGAAGTATTATAGTGGATCTAAAACTCAACTTATCGATCCTTTCGATTATGGCGATCACAAATTTGTAGTTAAAGATAAGGCCAGTGGTAAGGTAATCTTCAGTCACAGCTATTGCACACTTTTTCGCGAGTGGCAGACCACAGGGGAATCGCAGAGTCTGAGAAGGGCCTATCCTCATGTGCTCAGATTTCCCTGGCCTTTAGTCCCTGTGGTGGTGGAGATCCATGACCGGAACAGCAAAGGGGCATTCAACAAGAGTTGGTCGGGAAGCTTTGATCCGGCATCACTCTATTCGGATCCCGGGAATCCCTATGAATTTGTATCTGTCGATCTGGAGATTAATGGCAGTGTAGAAGAAAAAGTAGATATTCTATTTCTTGCAGAGGGTTATACCGAAGAGGAGATGGATAAATTCATTGAAGATGCCAGACGTTCGGCAGGGTATATCTTTTCGGAGGAGCCATTCCAAAGTAACAGGGAGCAATTTAATATCAGGGCTGTCTTATCGGCCAGCCGGGATTCAGGCACTGATATTCCAGGGGAGGGTATCTGGAAAAATACAGTGGTGAACTCCAGCTTCTATACTTTTGGTATAGAGCGTTATATGACCACCATGGATTACAAATCGGTTTGCGATGTGGCGGCATGTGCCCCCTACGATCAGATCTATATTCTGGTAAATACAGATAAATACGGGGGTGGGGGCATCTATAACCACTACAGCATATCTGCCGCTGACAACCTCCAGTCGAGAGCAGTGGTGATCCATGAATTCGGACATTCTTTTGGTGGACTGGCAGATGAATATTTTAATTCGGCTGTAGCCTATAACGATTACTTCCCCCTGGATGTGGAACCATGGAACCCCAATCTTACCACCCTGGTAGATTTTGATTCCAAGTGGAAGCATATGCTATCGGAAGGAACCCCGGTTCCAACACCAGCTGTGGAAGCCAATGGAGAAGTGCTAGGTGTTTATGAAGGAGGTGGTTATGTGGCCAGGGGAGTGTTCCGGCCAATGATCGACTGCCGGATGCATACCAACGACGCGGCCTTCTGTCCGGTATGCTCAGCAGCCCTTATAAAGATGATGGCTCGTGTCGCCGGAAAATAGCACCTTACTTTTTTATTGGCTTAGCTAATCGGAGGAATGACTTAATACTTATATTTGTCGTTCATCAAAATGCAACCCACTTTCAGTGAAAAGGCTGTCGGATGAAGAAATATTAGCCGGATTAAGAAAACGGGACAACCGTATTCTGCAGTATATCTACAAGAACAGCTTTACCCCGGTTAAGCAGCTGATCTTAAATAATGCTGGGTCTGATTCAGATGCGGAGGACATCTTTCAGGAGGCTTTGATCGTGGTATTCAAAAAGTTGCGTGATGCCCCCGATTTTGAACTCGAAGCGTCATTTTCAACCTATATCTATTCCATTGCCCGCCTGCTCTGGCTAAAACATCTCCGGCATATCAAGAAAATTGAGATCGATCCGCTTAACCGGGATATGGAGGAACGGATCGAATTTGAAGAGCCCTTACCGGTAGATGATAAGGATCTTCGAATGGCCATTTATCAGCGTACTCTGCTAAAGATCCCTGAAGATTGCCAGAAAATTCTTCAACTTACGGCCCAGGACCTGAGCTCTTCGGAAATTGCTGAGCAGCTGGGTTTCCGAAGTGAGGGGTATGTGCGAAAGCGCCGCCATTTCTGCAAGGAGTACCTGGTTAATAAGATCAAAGATGATCCGGATTACCAGGCCATGTTCAGCGATTAATCTAAAATAATAAA
>CAVWDQ010000005.1:0-75035 GCA_963753765.1 uncultured Bacteroidales bacterium | reverse complement strand
TGATTCGATCGTTGTATACAATGACACAACCAACCAGGGGATTTGCCTTGGTCATTCCCAATCCTTTGCGCGCCAGTTCAAAGCAGCGGCGCATGTATATTTTATCTTTCTCAGTAATCAAGGCTACATCATTATTACTATTTTTGAATTATGCTCCAAAACCGTGCCACACTTAAACAGGTCCGACTCCACCTGTCGAACGAACTACGGCAAATATACACTGAAAATGAATCCGATTCCATAGCCCGTCTTGTTATGGAGCATGTTGGCTACCCTCTTTCGATGACACTTCGCGATCCCGACCTGATAGCTGATCCAGCTGTTATTTCGCAAATTAAAACAATTGTAGCTGAAATCCGTACCGGTTTACCCATTCAGTATATCCTGGGACAAACCTGGTTCTGCGACCTGCCAATTAAGGTGGACAAAAATGTGCTGATCCCCAGACCCGAAACTGAAGAGATGGTAGAGCATATTAAAGCAATGATCATAGAACCGCTTCAGCGGATCATTGATCTGGGGACAGGTTCGGGATGCATTGCACTGGCACTGAAACAAAACTTCCCGGATGCAGAAATATGGGGAGTAGATAAAAGCCGGGAGGCCCTTCTGGTAGCAGGTGAAAATGGAAGAATAAATAAGCTTCATGTAAACTGGGGCTATATGGATCTCTTAAACCAGCACCCCCTGGATCAGTGGGAGGCATTTGACCTGGTGGTCAGCAATCCGCCCTATGTGATGAATAGCGAACGAATAGCGATGGCAGCTCATATTCTGGATTATGAACCAGAATCGGCCCTCTTTGTAGAGGATGATAATCCCTTGGTTTTTTATGCAGCCATTGCTTCTTTTTGCAAGCTTCACCTGGCCCACAGGGGTGAAATCTGGATGGAAATCAATGAAACTCTTGGAAAAGAGACCGCCGGAGTCTTTACAAAGGAGGGCTTCAGCAGGGTCCGGATCCTCAAAGATATTCACGAAAAAGAACGATACATTCATGTCCGGAGATGAACATATGGAGTACAAGGTCGCACTTCAACGTGCCGCGGCGCTTTGCAGTAAGCAGGAACAATGCAGCAGCCATATCAGAGGAAAACTGAAGAGCTGGAATGTCTCTGATGAAGATGCAGATAAAATTATCGGGCTCTTACATGAGGAGAAATTTCTGGATGATGCGAGATATGCTACTTTCTATGTGCGGGATAAATATCGCTTTAACGGCTGGGGAAAGATTAAGCTGGCTGTTATGCTGAGGCAAAAAGAGATCCCTCCAGATATCATCGGGGAAGCTCTGAGCCAGATTGACCAGGATGAATACAGGCAAACATGTGAGCGCCTGATTACGGAAAAGGCAGCCACCCTCAGGGAGAGCAATCAGTTTAAGCGAAAAGGTAAACTCTTCAGGTTTGCTGCCCAACGTGGTTTTGAATCGGATCTGATTCACCAGATTCTTTCCTATCTTTAGCAAAATTTTATTATGATTACAAGCGATCAGATTAAAGACCTCAGCAGGCGCCTGGATGCGTTAAGGAGGCATCTTTGACGTGGATGGCAAAAGCATCCAGGTAGAAGAAGAGGAACTAAAAACACAGGATCCGGATTTCTGGAACGATCCCAAATCTGCAGAAGAACAACTCAGAAAAATTGCCCGGCTTAAGAGCTGGGTGGATGGATACAATGATGTCCTTTCCGCCGTGGATGACCTGAATGTTCTGTCTGAATTTCTGGAGGCCGGAGAGTCCTCAGAAGAGGAGGTTAGCGCACAGTATATGCAGGCTCTGGCCCTTACAGAAGCACTGGAATTAAAAAACATGCTTCGCAATGAGGAGGATAGCCTGGGGGCCATTTTGAAAATCAATTCAGGAGCAGGCGGAACCGAGAGTCAGGACTGGGCCGAGATGCTCATGCGCATGTATCTCCGCTATGGCGAAAAGCATAACTACAAACTGAAGGAGCTGCATATGGTTCAGGGCGATGAGGCTGGAATCAAATCAGTAACCCTGGAGGTAACGGGCGACTATGCCTACGGTTTTCTCAAAAGTGAATCCGGTGTGCACCGGCTTGTTCGCCTCTCTCCCTTTGATTCCGCCAATCGCAGGCATACCTCCTTTGCTTCGGTCTTTGTGACACCGGTAATTGACGAATCCATTGAAATTGTGGTGAACCCTGCCGATATCGAATGGGACACCTTCCGCTCGGGTGGTGCAGGTGGTCAGAATGTTAACAAGGTGGAGACCGGTGTACGGGTCCGCCACCTCCCCACGGGAATCACCGTGGACAATACCGAAACACGCTCCCAGTTGAAAAACAGGGAGAACGCCATGCGTATTCTGAAATCACATCTCTACGAAATGGAGTTGCAGAAAAAGCGTGAGAAGCAGGCCGAGGTGGAGGGCAACAAAATGAAGATCGAGTGGGGCTCCCAGATACGCAACTATGTGCTGCATCCCTATAAACTGGTAAAGGACCTGCGTACAAACCTTGAAACAGGAAATGTACAGGCGGTTCTGGATGGGGGCCTGGATGATTTTATCAAGGCCTTTCTGATGGAGTTTGGCGGAAAATAAAGAATCCTGAAATGGGCACCTATTACCATACAAAAAAGTCGGTTGAGGAGTACATCGAGATGGCACGTGGCCATGATGGAAGAAAGATCATTGCCAAATTAAAAGAACATCTTCCTGCCGGATCCCATCTGCTTGAAATAGGATCGGGGCCGGGAACGGACTGGAAACTTCTGAAGGAACACTACAAGGTCATTGGCTCGGATCAATCAAGGGAGTTCCTGAAACATTTGCAGGCAAATAATCCGGAAGGTAAATTCCTTGAGCTGGATGCTGCATCGCTGAATACACCCCTTCTTTTTGATGGGATCTACTCAAACAAGGTCTTGCACCACCTGGAGGATGAGGCTTTGATAGCCTCTGTCAAACGGCAATATGAGCTCCTTCATCCCGGTGGCATTGTATGCCACACCTTCTGGCACGGTCAGGATTCAGAGATCTACAATGACCTGTTTGTTAATTACCATACGGATGAAGGAATCGGGATGCTGTTTGGCGAATACTTTGATCACAAGCTCTTTCACTACTACAAAGAGTTTGATAAAGGGGATTCCTTTCTCTACATCGGGAAAAGAAAAAAGGGGCTGTCTACCTGAGACATACCCCCTTCCTCATTACCAACTAACGAGTTTATGTAAAGATGATCTGGGTGTTTTCTCCACCGCACATTCCATAAAAATCACCTATAGTAAGAACATCTTTAACCTCTTCATGAAGATCCTCTTTCTCAAGCTTGAACATATCCATGGCCAGCTTACAGGCATAAATTTCTCCGCCACCAGCTGTAATCATCTCCAGGAATTCATCCACGGGAGGCATATCGAGCTTATACATCTGGCTCTTCATCATTGCAGACACACCCGCTTCAACTCCGGGAAGCATTCCCAGGACGGTTGGAAAAGGCAATCCGCCTGGTGCCCGCATGGCAGGATTTCCAACAGTTGCTGTCTTTAGTTTTCCCATCTGTTTTTTGGTAATTGCATCCAGTCCAAAAAAGGTAAAGAATACCTTGCACTCGATTCCTTCCATCACAGCTCCATTGGCCATGACCAGGGTGGCATATACATCTTCAATGGTACCCTTGGCACCAATGATGCATACTTTTTTTAAGGGACTTTCTTTATTTTCAGCCATTTTCATCAATTTTTAAGATTAAACACAACTTGCTGGTTTGGCAATTCCCGCTATCCTTGAAGAATGCTTCAGGGGGCCACCGGGGAATAGCTTATACAAGCCCTTGATATCAACAATCCCCGATTTACCAACCCTGCGGATGGTAAGGGTTTCTCCTTTTTCACTTGCATTGCGGAGAAATTCCAGCACTTCGTAGTGCTGATCAGTTAAATCAATACCCTCTTCCTTAGCTATTTCAGCTGCAATCTCTTTGTTCCACTGGGAAGCATCTACCAAGTATCCTTCATCGTTAACTTCCACAGTCTGTCCTGCATAGGTTTTTGTTGCCATAATTTCTTGCTTATTAGTTAATCGTTATTTGTTAAAAGTTATTTTTTATCATCGATGGTACTCATGTTTTTCATAAATGTGAAAAGGAAACCCCAGGCCTTTTTCATCTCTGGTTTGTTGATCTCTCTCATCACTCTGAATATGGAGTATTCGGGCACATTCTCGATCTCCATGTTTGCAAATACCTTCACCGCCGTGTCAATGGAATTTAGCATATCCGGTTGGGTCAGGTTCTTCAAAGTATCCAGGATGGTCACCACATTATCGGCCAGCATGCGAACATCATTAACACTATAATGGGTCACAACATTGTCAATAATGGCTCCGAACTCCTTCATAAATTCAAAGTAGCCCTTCTGCTCAAACTCATGCAATTTTTTGGTGGTATCGATAATCACCTCGTTGGCAATGGGCCCCACATCCTTTACAAGATCCATGGCACTTCCCATGGTATCAAGCAGGGTATTAAAATTGCCTATGTTCTGGGCAAATCTGATTGCAAGTTCCCGGAGTTGATCAGGATCAAGTACCACTTCGTGTTCATCCAGAGCCTTCACAGTGGAATCATAAGCATCCTTGCCGATGATCGATACATCTGCCACCAGGTCATCAATGGCCTGAGACTTTAGTCTTTGCTGATTTACATATTCCAGGATCGTATCGACCTTCTGGTTTAATTCAGCAATCTGTTGTGTTGTATTATCTGACATCTTGTTCCGCTTAGTCAATGTTGTTCTTTTTACCTGCCATGGTCATATGGGCCTCAATGGGCATCTCTTTTCCTTTTAACAGGATGTGCCAGTATATCCAGCGGAAGATCATTTTTCCGTAATGGTTGATCTTTGTATTTTTCAAAAGCCCGAATGGTCCGATGCCCGGTAGAGGGAAAGTTCCTGGAAGCGGCTCTGTATCATAATTGAAATCGATTAATGCCCCTTTGCCATATCCTGTTTCAATGTAGCAGTTTGCATGCCCGTCAAATTTGGCAGTCATGGGCCTGTTCTCAATGGCATTCATCATATTCTCAAAAAGAATCTCAGCTGCAAAGTGTGCAACCGATCCGGCTTTAGATGTGGGAATATTGGAAGCGTCACCCAGTACGAAGATGTTCTCAAATTTCTTCGATTGCAATGTCTCTTTATCGGTATCCACATAATTCATATCATCGCCGAGACCACTGCGTTCGATCATCTCCGAACCCATATTCACCGGAACAATGGTCAGTACATCATATGGAATCTCCACCTCATCATAGGATTTAATTACCTTTTTCTCACCGTCAACACTCTCGATGTAAAATTCGGGTATAACTTTGATGTTTTTGTCCTCCAGAAGCTGACTCAGCATTTTCGTTGCAATGGGCTTCGTGAAAGCTCCGGGAAGCGGGGTCACATAGGTGATATCCACCTTATCCCTGATCCCTTTTTCGGTAAAATAAGCCTCTGCCAGGCAAACAAACTCGATGGGTGCCACCGGGCACTTGAAAGGTAACTCGGAGATAGCCAACACCAGTTTTCCGCCTTCCCAACTCTTAAAGAACTGCTGCAATGCAACTGCACCTTCCACCGTATAGAAGTCGAAGATACTTTTGCGCCACTCATTACCCAGAAGTCCGGGAGTCTCATCGGGGCGGGTCTGGGTACCGGTGGCAATGATAAGGAAATCATACTTCAGGCAGGTGCCATCCATCAGTAAAACCTTGTTCTCCTCACCTTCTATCCTATCAATCTCCTGATATATCACATTTACGCCAGAGGGGAAGAAATCTCCTTTGGGTTTGATTACGTCAGATTTATTATAGATCCCGAAAGGGATAAACAAAAACCCGGGCTGGTAATAATGGGTTTTGTGTTGATCCACAATGGTAATTTCCCATTCCTGGCGATCCAGTGCCTTAAATAGTTTGTTGGCCATCATGGTCCCTGCTGTTCCACCGCCCAGTATTAAAATCTTTTTCATAATATTGTTGTTTGCTATATTTTGTATTTGGATGTCAAAAGTAGCAGGAGTTTTTTTGCGTTATACAAATAACGACATGATAATTATCATGTCATGACAACTATCATATCCGGGTATGTTAACCAGCATTTAAAGTAGACTGAATGGATTCAAGTTGTACATGTGAATTTTGCGAACTCAGGGAGCTGTTCATTGTAAATCTGGATGAGAAAAACATGGATATTATCTGCACTGGAAAGGTTGAGAAAGAATATCTTGCCGGGCAGATAATTATAAAAGAAGGAACCCTTATAAAGGACTTTTCCTATTTGAAAAGCGGACTTGTAAAACTATTCCGAAGCGATCCTTCAGGTAAAGAGCAGATTATTACCATTGCTAAACCCATGGACTATGTAAGTTTGCTCAGTGTATTTTCAGACAAGCGCTATAATTACTCCGTTACTGCGCTGGAAGATTCCGTTACCTGCAATCTGAAAATGGAGGATATCAGAACCCTGATTAATGAAAATGGGAAGCTCGCCCTTAACCTGCTTGGGAAAATGAGCAGGGTGGCCGACACCATTATTCTTGAATCCCTGGAAATTCGTAAAAAGCATCTGAGGGGCAGGGTGGCCTATCTCCTGATCTATTTTGCCAAGAAAGTATTTTATGCCGAAGAATTCGAGCTCCCGCTCAGCCGAAAAGAGATGGCAGAGTATGTGGGGATGACCACCGAGAATGTGATCCGTACCTTAAGTGAATTTCGCCGCGACGGTATTCTTAAAATCTATGGCAAAACCATCCAAATTGTCAATATGGAGTCTCTTCAATCCATTGCAGAGTTTGGATAGCACTCCCGCTTTCTCTTACATTTTTTGTAGTTTCATGCCCATAAAATTTATGCTATGAAACGATCTTTCTTGCTGTCAACTTATTTCCTCCTATTATCAATCCTGGTATTTCCTGAATGTTTACAGGCCCAGTCCGCAGACTATCTTACTCCGGATCAGGTACTAAGCCGGATAGAACAATTGAAGGATATGCATCCTGGAATACTTTCTTCAAGCAATCTTGCAAGCTCACCGGGTGAGAGACCCCTTTACCTTATTAGAATCGGGAAGGACCCCAAAAGCAAAAAAGAAAGCAATCCTTCCATATTTGTGGGAGCCAATTTGGAGGGAAACAGACCCCTGGCTACCGAAGGTGCCATAAAGCTTGCGGAAATCATACTTTCCGATCCCTCTAATTATGAATCTCATACCTGGTACATCCTTCCCCATGGGAATCCGGATGCAGCGGCCAGGTATTTTAAGGCTCCTGTGAATGAGGATTCCAGGAATGATTTGCCCACAAATGATGACCGCGATGAACAGACCGATGAAGATGGAGTGAATGATCTCAATGGGGACGGATGGATTACCAGGATGCGGGTGATGCATCCCGATGGAGAATGGATCGTCTCCGACTCAGATCCAAGACTCATGCAAAAGGCAGATCCTAAAAAAGGTGAGGTGGGAGTATATAAGATGTATTCAGAAGGGACCGACGACGATGGCGATGGGCTCTACAATGAGGACGGACCGGGAGGCACCAATGTTGGAATCAACTTCCCCCAACTATTCAAGCATTATACAACAGATGGTGGCATGTTCCCTGGTTCAACACCTGAATCCTATGCCATCATGAAATTTGTCTTTGAGCACCCCGATATTGCTATGATTGTTTCATTAGGTTCCACAAACTGGTGCTATACTCCACCCAAAGGTGGGAGAAAGGGTGAAGCAGACCTCAATAAAATAAGGTTATCTGAGAGACAGGCCAGGCGATTTAACCTGGATCAGAACAGGGTCTATACCCTGACTGAGCTTGTTGAGATATTCAAGGCTGAAAATCCACAATCGAATATTGATGAGAGCATGATTGCAGGCATGCTCGGGCTGGGAGCTGCATTAAATCCCCAGGAAGGGGATCTTATATTCTATGAAAAATACGCTAAAGACTATAAAGCCTTTCAGAAGGAACAGGGTGTAAATGAGGAACGGTTTGAACCTTTGCCTGCTTTAGACGGATCATTTGAACTCTGGGGATACTTCCAGGTGGGAGTTCCGGTATTCAGCCTGGACCTCTGGGGAATGAATAAAAAGGATACCGGGAAGATCAAGCTGGAAGAGGCTATGCTTGCATACGCGGATAACAAGCCCGGGAAAAAAGGATTTGTGGAATGGGAAGCCTATGATCACCCCACGCTGGGAGCTTTGGAAATTGGTGGATTTGTACCCTACCTTGGCACCACTCCCCCTTATGAATGGGCAGATTCCATTTTAAATCTTCACATACCCTGGATCCTGAATCTGGCCGGTGAATTGCCAGACTTACATATATATGAAACAAAAGTCTCCGAAAAAGGCAAGGGCATTTATCAGCTGGATATCTGGATTGAGAATAAGGCATTTATTCCATTTCCAACAGATATGGGAAGCAGAAACAGGCAACCTGCACCCGCAGTTCTCTCCCTGGAAGGAGAGAACATAGAATTCATTTCGGGATATGGAAGAACGCCAATCGCTCGCGTGGCTGGAAATTCACGGATTAAAACAACGCTGATCATACAAATGGAAAAACCCGGGGAAATCACTTTAACGCTGGACAGTAAAACGGCTGGCCATGATCTGCAAATAATAAAAATAGGAGGATAGAATCATGAAAAAGAGCTTCATATTATTATTCGCATTAGGACTTATTGTTACAGGATCTATGTCAGCTCAGAATACGGAGGTTCCCCTTCGCTTTGACCACTATTATGACTACGATCAACTGGTGGATGCTATGCAAGCACTTCACCAGGCCTACCCCGGTCTGACAACTCTGGATCTGGTGGGTTATAGTGAGGAGGACAGGGCCATCTATGCTCTGTGCATATCAAATCCCGAGACCGGCAGTCATTTGTCCAAACCCGGAGTATATGTGGATGGCAATATTCATGGCAATGAAGTTCAGGCCGGGGAAGTTTGTCTCTATCTGGCCAACAGAATTCTTACTATGTACGGCACCAACGAGCAAATCACATCCTTGGTGGATAAAAACAGCTTTTATATCATCCCGGCTGTAAATGTGGACGGGAGATATCATTTCTTCGAAGATGCCAATACTTCCAGTTCGAACCGCAGTATCCGCAGACCCAAAGATGATGACAAAGACGGCTTGTTTGATGAAGATTTATACGACGATTTAGATGGAGATGGGAACATTTGTGACATGAGAAAAAGGGATCCCAATGGGACCCACCGGACAGATCCGTTCGATTCAAGATTGATGGTTCGGGTAAAACCCGGAGAAAAAGGAGAATGGATACTCCTTGGAAGAGAAGGAATTGATAATGATGGGGATGGAAGGATCAATGAAGATACCGAGGGCTACCTCGACCCAAACAGGAACTGGGGCTACAACTGGGCACCCAACTACGTCCAGAGTGGTGCCGGTTACTACCCTCTATCAGGAACAGGTCTTAAGGCCATCGCAGAATACTTACTAGAACGGCCCAATGTGATCGTGGTTTGGGCATTTCATAATTCGGGAGGTATGTTTCTAAGGGGGCCCTCGACTAAAGATGAGCTTGAATTTCCATCAAGCGATCTGAGTGTCTATGACTACCTGGGAGATAACGCCGAGATGATCACCCCGGGCTACGAATATCTGGTTCTATGGAAAGATCTGTACACTACCTACGGGGACTTTACAGGTTTCACAAGCAACATTATCGGATCCTATGGTTTTGTAGGAGAGTTATTCCAATCTCAGACTGAAACCTATGTGCTGAAAGAAGACCTGAAGAAAGCGGGAGAACGTAACCGTGAACCGGGCGCCGGAGATTCAAATCATCAACGGCTGAAGTTTAACGATCATGTGCTCCAGGGCGAATTATACAAACCATGGACAAAGTTCGATCATCCTGTGTATGGTGAGATCGAAATTGGTGGCTGGACAAAGATGAGCTCCAGGCTGCCACATCCTTTTATGCTCCAGGACCTGGCCCACAGAAATGCCAGCGCAGTATTATTTTCTGCAGCTCAGACTCCTGAAATCAAGGTAGAGTTAATGGAAAAAGAGAAAATTGGCAAGAACCTCTACCAGGTAAGAATCCGCTTACTAAATGAACATGCCATTCCCTCCCTGACCTACCAGTCCATGAGAAACAAGTCACATCGTAAAGATATACTGAAGATCTCGGGGCCTTCCATTCAGGTACATGCAGGAGGTGAGCTCATGGATGCTCATATGAATCAGGCTTTATATAAAGAACACAAGCCCCAGGTCCAGTTTATACAAATGCCTGGTTTCGGGAAGGTGGAATACCAGTTCCTGATTTCCGGGAAAGGCAATGTGACAGTGGATTATTCTTCACTTAAGGCCCGGGACCAAAAGCTGGAGTTTAATCTCTGAGAAGATTCCCTTTCAGATTATTACCTAAACTGTTAAATTAATCATAAAAAGTTACGATTCGTAACTTATAGACTCACATATTAACTGTTTTGTTACTTATTTGCTTTATTAAATTATATATTTATATATTTGAAGCCTAATTTGTATTAATCTGTAACAAAAATTATATAATATGTGTGGATTTTCAGTGTATACGGGAGGAGACAAGATGTTGCGGCTCAGTGTGGTCAGCGAGTTCCAAAAGATCAGATACCGGGGCCCTGATAATTCGGTGGCCTGTGACCTGGGAGAAAAGGGATGGATGGGCTTTCACCGGCTCAAGATTATCGACACCTCTGACGATGGCAACCAGCCGCTCATACATAAATCAATTCACCTGGTGGCCAACGGCGAGGTATACAACTACCAGCAACTGATGGAGGGGTACAGGGATAGCTATGAGTTTCAGTCGGAAAGTGACTGCGAAGTGATTATACCTATGTTTATGGAACTGGGAATGGAGGAAACCGCCCGCCGCCTGGATGCGGAGTTTGTTTGTGTCCTCTATGACGCTGATGTGGACAAGTACTATGCAGCACGCGACCCGGTCGGGATCCGCCCCATGTTTTACGGCTATGCCTCCGATGGGAAAATCATGTTTGCCAGTGAGATGAAGGCCCTGAGTGAACTATGTTCTGTTGTCAGACCTTTTCCACCGGGTCATATCTACGACGGAGAAAAATTCCGTAAGCTACACAGATATTTCAGCAGTAGAGGAGTTTACCGATGATAGTATCGAGGAGGTCTTTGTAAAGATTAATGAGCTTCTTACCATAGGAGTGGAAAAGCGTCTCCATGCGGATGTACCAGTTGGATTTCTGCTTAGCGGCGGACTCGATTCCAGCCTGGTATGTGCTATCGCTGCAAGGATGATGGATAAACCCATTCGTACCTTTGCGGTGGGGATCGACAAGGATCCCATCGATACCAAATATGCACGAATCGTAGCCGATTACCTGGGGGCCGATCATACCGAGGTGCTCTTTACCAAACAGGACATTTTCGATACACTGAGTACCCTGATCTACAACCTTGAAACATACGATATCACCACCATCAGGGCATCCATGGGGATGTTCCTGGTAAGCAAGTACATCAGCGAAAATACCGATATAAAGGTGCTGATGACCGGTGAGATCAGTGATGAGATCTTTGGTTATAAATACACCGACTTTGCCCCTTCTCCTTCAGCCTTCCAGCAGGAAGCCGAGAAGCGCCTGAAAGAGATCTATATGTATGATGTACTCCGGGCCGATCGCAGCATTTCCTCCAATGGATTGGAAGCCAGGGTTCCCTTTGGCGATCTCGATTTTGTAAAATATGTAATGAGCATTCCTCCCGAGAAGAAGATGAATTTCACAGGTGTAGGGAAATACCTTCTTCGCATGGCATTTGAAGGGGATTACCTCCCGCATGACATGCTATACAGGGAAAAAGCGGCATTCTCTGATGCTGTTGGGCACAGTATGACAGATAACCTGAAAGCTTATGCAGAAGAGATGTATAGCGACGACGACCTGATGGATGCGGAACTAAAATATACCCATGCCACGCCTATTTCAAAGGAGTCGCTGATGTACCGGGATATCTTTGAGTCTCATTTCCCCGGACGCTCCAAAACCGTGGCAGATTTCTGGATGCCCAACAAAGAGTGGGACAATTGCGATGTGAACGATCCGAGCGCCAGGGTCCTTCCTAACTACGGGAAAAGCGGAGAATAGCCTGGAAAATATCAATCCCCGATCCCCGTCTGGATGAACCCGGACGGGGATTTTTTATGCCTTACTGTACGATTTTTACGATTTTTCTTGACAATCGTATATTTTTTACCGTATATTTGTACGAAATATGTTTCATAATACATAATTCGTACAATTATGAGCAATGACGTCAAATCCCAAAAGGCAGCAGATCCTGAAGACAGGCAAAGAATTTTTCTGGAAATTCGGATTTAAGAGAGTGACCATTGAGGAAGTCTGTAAAGAGGCCGGGGTAAGCAAAATGACCTATTACAAATTCTTCACCAATAAGATGGATCTGGTGAAAACCATCATGGATAAGATCCTCCAGGAATCCCTGGAAAAATACAGGCAAATTATAGCCAGCGATATTCCTTACCCCGAGAAAGTCGCGGGCATGGTCAAGTTGAAAAGGGATCAGATCGAAACCATGAGCAGTGAGTTTTTCAGAGATTATGTTCAGAGCGGCGATCCCGAGTTACTTGCATATCTTGAAAAGGTGTCCGGAGAAAGCATGCAAATATTTGTAGACGATTTTCATAAGGCACAGCAGAATGGGGATATCCGGAAAGATCTCAAAATAGAGTTTATCATGGTTGTCATGAATCGCCTGATCGATATGGCCCATGAGGATGTACTGCTCGACATGTACGACAATCCCCAGGACCTGGTCATGGAAATTACCAATTTTCTTTTCTACGGCATCCTGAACAGAGAAGTTCATACTTGAAAGAGTGATGAAAAAAACTGCTTCCATACTGGCTATAATTGTGACCATCCTCCTGTCTGACGGGAAGGCGGAAGCACAATCGCTTGGATTCAGGGGTCAGGCTATCGGGTGGACCACCCTGAATCCTGCCGAACCCTTCCAGGCACAGGCAGGTCTCAGGTATATCCCGGAACTTTCTTTCACTCTTCCAGCAGGAAAATACTCCTTCGAAGGGGAGTTCTCGGCAAACCTCTGGGGCAGTGGAATCTATTCTGGTGATTCCCTTGTATTTGACGAGGAGCTTTCGCCTTATCGCATGTGGGTGAAGTTTTCGGGCGACCAGTTTGAACTTCGGGCCGGACTCCAAAAAATCAATTTCGGATCCGCCCAGATGTTCCGGCCCCTGATGTGGTTCGACTTCATTGATCCCCGTGACCCCCTGCAACTGACCGATGGTGTATACGGACTACTGGCCCGTTATTACTTCCTGAACAATGCCAATATCTGGCTCTGGGGTCTGTATGGAGAAGATAAGGTCAAAGGCTGGGAGATTATCCCCTCCCTTAAAAACAGCATTGAGTACGGTGGGCGTGTCCAGTTGCCCCTCTATACAGGAGAGGTAGCTGCTACCTACCACCATCGCACCGCCGATCCCACTGCTGTTCTGCCCGACTCTATTTCCATGGGTAATCAGGCTGCAGAAAACCGGATTGCACTGGATGCCAAGGTGGACCTGGTGGTGGGACTGTGGACCGAAATATCATTGATCCACCAGGATCTCAGCTACTCCGATCAGAAATATAAAGCCATGCTCAATGTGGGAACGGACTACACCTTTAACCTGGGAAACGGCTTGAACCTTATGGCCGAAGGCTTTGCATACCTGCAGGGAGATAAGCCCTTCGCAAAGGATGAAGGATTCACATTCGGCCTGCTTTCAGCCTCCTATCCCATAAACATTATCCACAATGTGAGCGCTATGGTTTTCTACGACTTTGCAAACAATGACTTCTACCGCTTTATCAACTGGTCGGTAGCTTACGACCGTTGGAGCTTTTATGTCATGGGATTCTGGAATCCCGACAGCTATAATCTATACAATGTGGATCCACGCACCAGCCTTTATGGAGGATGGGGATTCCAACTAATGGCAGTATTTAATCATTAAGACATTCAGTAACCATTCCATAAACAAAAACAAAATGAAAAACGGAAGCATCATCACCATTGAAAATCTCGTGAAGAGTTTTCCCATTGGTGGGGGCGAATTCACTGCCCTGAATGGCATTTCACTCGACTTTGAAAAAGGAGAATTCTCAGGCATTGTGGGTCCCAGCGGATCGGGAAAAACAACTCTGTTGAATATCCTGGGCTCACTTGACACACCTTCAAAGGGACAAACCAATGTTCTGGGAACAACATCTTCCCAGATGAGTCCGAAAGTGGCGGCCAACTTAAGAAAGAGGCACATCGGGTTTATCTTCCAGACCTACAACCTGATGCCGGTATATACGGTCTACGAGAACGTGGAGTTTCCGCTTCTCCTGATTAAAACCCCTGCTGCTGAGCGAAAAAAGGCGGTACTGGAAGCCCTGGAATGGGTGGGTCTTTCCGACAAGATCAAGTCCAAGCCCCCCCAGCTTTCCGGTGGAGAAAGTCAGCGCGTTGCCATTGCCAGGGCCATGGTGAAGAAACCCGACCTGGTATTGGCCGATGAGCCAACAGCCAACCTGGATGCTGAGAACTCTCACCACATTCTCCAGACCATGGAGAAGCTGAATAAAGAGTTGCAGACCACCTTTGTTTTCGCCACTCATGACGAGAAAGTGATCGGTTACCTGCGCAGGATTATCCGCCTGGAAGATGGAAAGGTGGTTTCTGATGAACACATCAAAAAATAGGAACCATGATTGCATTTAAATTAGCATACAAGAATCTAATGGGTGCAGGCTTGCGGACATTGCTGATAGTCTTTGTCCTCTCCCTGGCCTATGTACTGATCGTCTATATGAACGGATTATACCAGGGATGGGACCGGCAGGCCCGGATCGAATCCATTGCCTGGGAGGTAGCAGAAGGACAGTACTGGCAAGATATGTACGATCCCTATGATGCCATGACATTGACCGATGCCCATGCACCGGTACCAGCAGCCCTGGAAGCAAGAGCTTCGGAGGGCAAAGCCGTTCCAATTCTGGTCACTCAAGCCACCATTTATCCCGAGGGACGAATGATGGGGGTCATGCTGAAGGGTATCGATACCCGTCAGAAGGTCCTTTCTCTTCCTACAAAAATTCTGGATCCTGATTCAGAAGAAATCACCGCCATGGTGGGCACCCGCCTGGCCAAGGCGGCCGGACTTCAAACAGGGGACTACCTCCTGATCCGATGGAGGGACGTGCATGGCACCTTTGATGCCACTGAAGTAAAAATCGAAGGAATCTTTAATACCACGGTTCCGGCAGTGGACATGGGACAGGTGTGGATCCCGCTTAAAAAGCTGCAGGAGATCACCGGCATGCCCGGGGAAGCCACCCTGGTGGTGATGGATGAAAGCCCGGAAGAAGGGACCACCATTTCAGGATGGGAATTCAAGGGTCATGATTACCTCTTCAAGGAGCTGGAAGATATGATCAAAATGAAAAGCACGGGAGGATCCATTTTCTACCTGATCATCCTGGCACTGGCTTTACTGGCCGTTTTCGATACACAGGTGCTTTCCATTTTCCGTCGCCAACGGGAGATTGGCACCTATATAGCTATGGGAATGACCAAGAAGCAGGTTGTAGGAATCTTCACTGTGGAAGGGGGCATGCATGCCATCCTGGCCGTGATACTGGGTGCCCTTTATGGTTTCCCCCTGCTACTCTGGACTCAAAAATCAGGGATCAAGATGCCCGAAGGCACCGATGATTTTGGAATGGCAGCTGCCGAACACATGTATCCCTATTACAGTCTGGCACTGATTCTGGGATCAATTTTCCTGGTCATGATTGCAACTACAATAGTGAGCTACATGCCATCGCGGAAGATCAGTAAAATGAACCCCAACGATGCCATACGAGGAAAAATTCAATAATTAAAAACAAAAAACCATGTTACGATTTTATATAAAAGGATTGTTCAGGGACCGCTCCAGGAGCCTGATGCCCATATTGGTGGTGGCCGTCGGGGTAACCCTGGTGGTTCTGATGCAGTGTTGGGTGACCGGAGTGCTGGGCGATATGGTCGTCTTTAATGCACGCTTTGCCACAGGGCACGTCAAGGTCATGAGCCGGGCCTACAACGATAACATAGGTCAGCAGCCCAACGACCTGGCCCTGATGGGTACCGACCAGGTCCTGCAGGATCTGGAAAGTGAATTCCCGGGTATGGAATGGGCAGAAAGGATCAAGTTCGGGGGACTGGTGGATGCACCGGATGAAAACGGGGAGACCCGTGCGCAAGGGCCGGGCGGAGGAATGGCCATTGACCTGCTTTCTCCCGGAAGCAAAGAGGTGGAAAGGTTGAACCTGGAAAAGGCTCTTGTCCGTGGCCGCTTACCTGAAGCCCCTGAAGAGGTCCTGCTTAGCGATGATTTCGCCAGCAAACTGGAGGTGGAGCCCGGGGACCAGGTAACCCTGATCACCACCACCATGTTTGGGGCCATGTCCATCACCAACTTTACAGTATGCGGAACCGTTAAGTTCGGGGCTGCCGCACTGGACCGGGGTGGCATAGTGGCAGATATCAGCAGCATTCGGATGGCCCTGGATATGCACGATGCCACGGGAGAAATTCTGGGTTACCTGCCCGGCGGAGAGTACGATGATCTGCAGGCTGCCAACATAGCTGCCTCCTTCAACAATAAGTACAGTGATCCGGAAGACGAGTTCTCCCCTGTGATGCTTTCACTGCGTGACCAGGGGACCATGACCATGATGCTCGACATCATGGACTATTTCAAGAGCCTCATCATTGGCATATTCATGGTGGCCATGGCCATTGTACTTTGGAATTCAGGTCTGCTGGGCGGACTTAGGCGCTACGGGGAAATGGGACTACGAATAGCTATCGGTGAAGAAAAAAGGCATATCTATCGCAGCCTGATCATTGAGTCTGTATTTATCGGAACAGCAGGTTCGGTTGTAGGAACAGCATTTGGCCTCTTTTTTGCCGCTCTTCTCACAAAAGGGATCGATATAGGAGGCATGATGCAGGGCTCCAATATGATGATGCAGGGAGTGATGAAGGCAAGTATTACCCCGGATGCTTATTATATCGGATTTATTCCCGGCATATTCGCCACCGCCCTGGGAACCGCCCTGGCGGGAATAGGAATTTTTAAGCGCAAAACCGCACAACTTTTTAAAGAATTACAGGCATGAAACGTTTTAAACATATAATACAGATAACAGCTATATTCGTATTTATATCAGGTACATTATGGGCTCAACCCACTGGCAAGGAAATTCTGGATAAGATCGACGCTAACATGTCGTCCGACACCAGGTATGTGAAATCCAAAATGGTGATCCATGGACCGCGCAGCTCGCGCACCGTAGAATCGGAAAGCTGGGCAGAAGGAAAGTCCGGCTTCACTGAATACCTGGCTCCGGCAAGGGAAAAAGGGACCAAGATGCTCAAGCTGGAGGACAAACTCTGGATCTTCTCCCCCTCCACAGACCGAACCATACAGATCTCCGGTCATATGCTGCGTCAATCAGTTATGGGATCTGACCTCTCCTACGAGGACATGATGGACGACAAAAAACTGAGCGATATATATGATGCAGCAGTGGTGGGATCTGAAACCATCGGCGAAACCGATTGCTGGGTGGTGGAAATGAACGCAATTGTGGAGGATGTGGCCTACCAGATGAGAAAACTATGGGTCGATAAAGATCGAAATATTCCTCTTAAAGAAGAGCTTTATGCTAAAAGTGGGAAAATGTTGAAAAAGACGGAATTAACAAATATTACAAAACATGGTTCACGTTGGTATCCCGGCAAGATCACCTTTAAGGATATGCTGAAACAGGGAGCCGGGACAGAGTTTATCGTGGATGAGATAAAATTTGATGTTGAAATTCCTGAACATATGCTGAGCAAGGCCTCGCTTCGCTAAACACCTGACTATGAAAAGACGCACATTCATTCAGCAAACAGGATTGGCCACCGGAGCCGTCCTGGCCGGACCATCGGTTTTATCCAGTTGCACCGGACCAGATCCAATGGCACGAATCGGGCTCACCACCGTGGTATTCCGTAATCGCTTTCTCAGCACCAACCCGGATGCTTCTGAAAATTTACTGAGCCTTGAAAGGGTCCCCGAATACTTCCAGGACCGGTTTGGCATCTATCAGCCCGAATTCTGGTCCGAACATTTTGAATCGAGAGAGTTATCCTATCTTAAGGATCTGAAAAAAGCCCTGGATAAGGCCAACTGCACCCTGATCAATATCCAGGCTGATACACCGGGACTGGACATGTCCAACCCGGAGAACGGAAACAGTGCCCTCGCCATTAAGGAGATCCAGGAATGGATTGATGTTGGAGCATTCCTGGGAGCAAAAATGGTCCGGGGCAGCTTTTTAAGGTATTCCATGGAGGAAGGAATCAAATCTGCCCGCTTACTTGCCTCTTATGCTGCAGGCAAAGGGATCACCTTTCTGTCGGAGAATCATTTTGATCTTATGTCTGAACCGGAGAAACACCTGGAGATGGCCAAATCGGTGAATAGTGAAAACTTTGGCTTGCTGGCTGATTTTGGAAACTACCCGGAGAGCACCGATAAGTATAAGGCTCTTGAGATGATTGCTCCCTATACCCTTTTGGTTTCAGCCAAGACCCATGAGTTTGACGAGAACTATGAGCATACCGGGTTTGACTTTGACCGCTGTGTAAGAATCATGGAAGAAGGTGGATTCAAGGGGGTCTACTCGCTGGAACAGTGGGAGAATGGATTGCCCGATTACGATTTCGAGAAGATCGTGGACTGGATGATCAAACATGTCCGCGCCAACCTGGACTAGCTACAGGCCACCTATGGTAGTCAGATAGACACTTGATTCGGCAAGATTCTGTTCAATTCTGGCTTTGAGTTGAGAAATACTTGATTCCAGTCCGGGTAGAGTATCCATAAGCTGTTTGACATCGGATTCTAGGGTTCTGATCTCTGTCTCGTAGGCCTCGATCTTGGCGGTCTCAGTTTCCTTGCCAATCTTTTTACCCAGGTTATTGATCTTATCGTTCAGGTTACCAATTTTATTCTCATTCTGCTTTTTCTCCTTCTCCAAATCTTTGAGCTCCTTTTCCTGAGGCTTAGCACGACGTGTATACTCCTGCTCATAATGGTAGGCCATAAAGGCTTTAGCATAGTTACGCAGGTTCTCCATTTCGGATGGCCAGTCGGTACTATTCAAGGAGATGTCATACCCAAGCTGGAACACCATGGCCATATTGTAGCTCTGATCTGTAAGATAGACATACCCAATAAGGTCACCTCTTTTAGATGCAATAGCAGGCATTGAAACCTTCTCAGCAATAATCAGATTATTACCTACTTTTTTCATCTTCACATCACTTCGTTCCTTTCCATAATCATCCAGATCCTCTATTGCATCCTCCACGATCCCGGCAATGGGAAATACCCAGGCTGTGGAAGTCCCATCCGGAAGTCCTGTGTCCTGCTCCTCGAGAAACAATCGAATCTGTGCCTGCAAAGAAAGTGTGAACAGGAACACTACACCCAGAAAAGAAATAATTTGCTTCATAGTTTCGGCTCTTTAGTTGAATAAGCACACCATAAAGCTATAAGTTACGAATAAAAATTATACCAGAATCGTGAGGCTAACGGGCAAGCGCCATTGTCATAGAGAACAGGATCAGGAACAGGGAGGTCCCAAAATAAAAAAGAGAGGCGCGGAATTTTCGGAACGACACTTTTGATTTTTTAATAAAAACCCGTCCCAGCTGGGTCAGGAAAAGAGCAAAGATCATCAGGGCAATGTGTTCGATGGCCCAGAACCTTAAAGAAGCATCATTCTGGGTATCGGGCACCTCCCACATGGGTCCTTCCAGTGCAGTTCGAAGCAGATAATAAATCAGGAAGCCCAGGAAAAGTTGAAAATAGAGTGCCACATTAAAGATCAGGGAGGCTACAAGATCACTTCTGGTATAATCCCTCTTCCTGACCAGTCCGTGCACTGACATAACAATGGTGCCAATTCCTGCCAGAAGAGTTATGGTACTGATGATAATGTGGATCCTGAAAGCAAAGGAATAGATCATAATGTCTGCAAAATAAAAAAAACCACCGGGTTATCACTCCCGATGGTCTTTTTTATCCATTTAGCTATGTTGTTATCTCATTGCCTGATAACTTGACATTTCAAATATAAAACCTGAATCTGAAGAGAATCTGAAGAGATCAGGAATTTAAGGCCACCTCAAAGATATGTTGCTCATTATCAAATGAATACTCAATAAAAAAATTATAAGTTTCGCAAACTTTCTTTACAAGTGACAGTCCAAGTCCGAAATTACCAGTACGCCTGGTGTCTCTTACAAAGCGTGTAAACAGTTCCTCCTGGTTAAATCCCAGGGGATGTCCGTCGTTTCGTATGATAAGTTTACCGGGCAGGGTCTCCAGCAGAATGTTTCCACCTTCAATATTGTGAACTATGGCATTTTTCAGAAGGTTGGCAACCATCAGATCGGCCAGTCCCTGATCCATAAACAGCATAATCGGTTCCATGTGGTACTGCTTCTGAATACTTATATTTCTTAATCCTATATGTTCCTCCAGTAAATCCAGGTGCCGTTCCAGCAGCCCGTTCAGATCGATCTTCTTCTTTTTCAGTGAATTGATTGTTTTCAATACGGGTAAGCAGGGCCAGGGTAGAGTTAAGCCTGGATAACTGGTTCACACTGGTATTGATCGCCTCCAGGCATTTCATCTCTTCGGCCCCCATTCGTTCCGATTGTATTAGTAACTCTGTTTTGGACTTAATCACCGCAAGGGGAGTTTGCAGTTCATGGGTGGTGTGGTCTGTGTATTCCTTTAGCTCTTTGTAGTCGTTAGCAAGGCGCCTGGTCATCCTCTCAAGTGCCTGCCTGAGTTCCTCAAATTCCTGGATATCCTGCTCTCCCAGAATCACAGGTTCCTTAGTGGTTTCGAATTCTTTTAACTTATCGATAGCCTTGAAAAAATCTCCCCACAGGTTTGCGAAAATGAATCTGTTAAGAATAAAAATCCCCGCCAGAAAAAGAATCACCATCAGGGTCATCATCAGGGTAACCCGTTCGACCAGGTAATCGGTTGGATTGGTGGACTTATAGATTTCTACCTGATAGGCAGCATCTCCTTTCTCAGAAATAAAATGAATATAGCGGTAGGTCTTGTACTGCTTTTCCTTCGAATCGTACATCAGTGTATCCCCTAAGAAATCTCCGGTCTGTTCATTCAGTACCACCAGCTGAATTGACAAAGAATCGATCCCCGGCAGAGCTATTATATGATTGGGACTATAATTCTCTATGTGATCCTCCACAAGCTCTTTGAAATCATAGAGCTCCCTGTCCAGGTTGGCTTTACTCATATTCTTAAGCACCTGGAAAAAGATGATACCCATAATAAAGAAGAGGAACAGGGAGAGAGTTGCAATCAGAAGAGTTGATTTGGTTAAAAGTTTCATGATTTTTTATCAAGGGAGAATTTGTAACCAATGCCGTAAATATTCTCCACATAATCGGGGCATCCGGCATCCTGCAGTTTTCGCCTCAGATTTTTCAAATGAGTATAGACGAAATCGTAAGATCCGTAACCTCCTCCATACTCCCCCCAAAGATAGTCGGCTATACTCTCCTTGGTTACCACACGGTTGCGATTGGCCATCAGGAACATCAGCATATCCAGTTCTTTCCGGGTCAGGTCGACCTGTTTCTCATCAACAAAACAGGAGTGCTCATCCGGCAGAATACTGATTGCTCCAAAACTTAGCACCTCTCCTCCTTTCATGCGGGTCCGGCGGGCTACGGAATGAACCCTGGCAACCAGTTCAGAGAGATGAAAGGGTTTGACCAGATAATCATCTGCCCCGGCTTCAAGACCCTGCACTCTTTGTTCAATGCTGTTTCTTGCAGATATAATGATGATGCCCGACTCCGTCTGATTCTCCCTGGCAAGCTTTACCAGCTCCAGGCCATCCCCACCGGGAAGATTCAAATCGATCAGCATACAGATATAGTCATGCTTATCCAGTACACACACCGCTGTATGGTAGTCAGATGCCTTTTCGCATCTGAATCCTTCAAGGGCCAGGTAAGATACCATGGACTCCATTAATGAAGCCTCATCCTCAACTATCAGAATCTGCATACTGTTGGATTTTGGACAAAATAACAAAAACTTAGCTATTTTTAAGATTGGAAACCTATCCCTGAAACCATGAAACCAAAAAATCTGTTCCATTACCTGCTGATTATATGCATGATTCTGCCCGGAATGGGGCTCTATAGCCAAACAAAATCTCCTGTAGAAAGCGGCAAAGAAAAGTTGCTCATGTATCAAAGTCATGAAGAGATGCGCGAAAGCTCTTCATTTAAGGAGCTGCACTGGCAATTCATCGGACCCACAAATATCAGTGGCCGCTGTACCGATGTGGAAGCGGTTGGACCCAAGGGGAAGAATTATACCATATGGGTAGCCACGGCATCAGGTGGGGTGTGGAAAAGCATCAATGAGGGGGTCACCTTCGAACCGGTATTTGAGCACCAGGGAACTTCCACCATTGGCGACCTGGCCGTTGCACCATCCAATCCCGAAATCGTTTGGGTGGGTACCGGGGAGGCCAATATATTCAGATCCTCAAATCCCGGATGCGGGGTTTGGAAGACCACAGATGGAGGAGAAAGCTGGGAGCATATGGGCCTGGAAGAAACCTTTACCATCTCCCGTATCCTGGTCCACCCGAACAATCCTGATATTGTTTATGTGGCCGCTTCGGGTCATGAGTGGACCCAGAATAAGGAGCGGGGTCTCTATCTTACCACCGATGGAGGTGAAAGCTGGGAGAAGATACTATATAAGGGCCCCGAAAGCGCGGTCAACGACCTGGTCATGGATCCCCGCGATCCGGACGTCCTCTATGCAACCACCTGGCAGCGAACCCGTTTGAAGTGGAACGATCCACGCACCTACGAGAACCACAAGAATAACGGGATCTGGAAAACCACCGATGCCGGGAAAAACTGGAAGCAACTTACCAATGGACTGCCTCCATCCAAATATATGGGACGCACCGGAATCGATGTGGCACGCTCCAATCCGGATGTGGTCTACGCTTTTGTGGACGACTATGAAGTCGCTTTCAAAGCCGGGGAGGGCGAACTGGACTCCTATGGCCGTCCCAAGGAGGATGTGATCAAGGGAGCCACTCTGTACCGCTCCGATGATGCCGGGGAGAACTGGAAACAGGTGAGCGGTCTTACAGAGGAGACAAAAAAATATATGTCAGGTCACTCGGGTACCTATGGTTGGGTTTTTGCCCAGGTGCGAGTGGACCCCAATGATGAAAACCGCATCTATACCCTGGGCCTCTGGATCAATATTTCCACCGATGGCGGCGCCACCTTTGAACCCATCAGGCGAAAGATCCATGCCGACCAGCATGGCATGTGGATCGATCCGGATAACTCCAATTACATATTGGCAGCCCATGATGGAGGGATCTCTGTCTCCTACGATAAAGGTGAAAACTGGCGAAATCTGATCGAGGAGCTTCCCCTGGCCCAGTTCTACAACGTGGAGTTTGATAACAACGAACCCTTCAGGGTATATGGTTCCGTCCAGGACCACCACAGTTTTTACACCGAAGTGGACCTCTCCGATGGAAAGGAAAAGATCAGACCCACTGAGTGGGAATACACCCTGGGAGCTGAAGGAAGCACCCATGTGGTGGATCCGCGTGACAACAGCTCCATTTATGCTTCCCTGTTCTATGGAAAACTGGCCAGAGCCACCGTAGAGGGCTACCCTGAAGATATGGAGTGGGTATTGCCTCAGACCTTCCCGGATGAGCCTGAGTTCAGGGGACAATGGATGGCCCCGACCCTGCTTTCTGACCACAATCCCGACATTGTTTATCATGGTGTTCAGTATGTTCTGAAGTCGATAGATAAGGGAGGAACCTGGGAGCAGATAAGTCCCGACCTCACCTACAATGACCCTGAAAAGCAGGGAGATATCAGCTACCAGACCATCACGGCCCTGGAGGAATCTGTCTTCAACCCCAGGCTGCTCTATGCGGGCACAGATGACGGGCGGCTCTGGAGAACCAGGGATGGTGGCAAGAACTGGGAAGATATCCGTAAGGATCCCCTTCCTGTAAGATGGGTTTCCAGGATTGTGGCCTCCAAACATGATTTCGGTACGGTGTATGTCACCCAGACCGGACGCAGGGATGATGATGCAGCTGTTTACATATGGCGCTCCACCGATTTTGGAAGCACCTGGGAAGATATTTCGGCCAATGTACCGGCCGGACCTGTGAATGTGATCCGGGAAGATCCTGAAGATAAAAAAATCCTTTACCTGGGAACCGATGTGGGTGTCTATGTTTCGAAAGATGCAGGTAAGAGCTGGGAAGTCCTGGGCGACCTGCCCTGCACCTATGTGCACGACCTGGCCATCCATCCCCGCGAAAATGTTATCATTGTCGCCACCCACGGGCGCGGCATGTTTGTGCTGGATGCCGATCCCGTGAACCTGGAGGATGAAGAAGAGAATGAATAAAAACTAAGCGTTCAAGATGTACACTATTTACCACAATCCCCGATGTAAAAAGAGCAGGGCTGGTTTGCAGTACGCCACCGAGCTTAAGATGGAGCTCCAGGTGCGTGAATACCTGAAGGATCCTCTTAGCGAAGCTGAGCTCACCGCCCTGATCATGAAACTCCATGTGAAACCCAAAGAATTGATCCGCACCCAGGAGGAGGCCTATAAGAAAGAGCTGAAAGGGCTGAATCTGAATGACGAAGAATGGATCAAGGTTATGGTTGAAAATCCCAAGCTGATTCAACGGCCCATTGTAGAGGGAAAGTACAAGGCTGTGGTCGGTGATCCCCCTGAAAACATCGACCAGCTCTAAGCAACCTTTTAGCCAGGCTTTTCGTATTAAGGTATAAATACGAAGATCATGAAAAAGCTAAGCCTGGTCCTGATTCTGTTGATACCACTAAGTTTCTTCTCCTGTAAGGAGGATACAGGGCCCTATATCCAGGTTAAAAACATTGAGAATCTTATCTATGAGGCCATCAAGGATTTCCGCGTCAATGAAGGTGAAGATGGTCCCTTCGTACACCAGTATTTTATTGTAGGCGAAGCACAGGTATACTCCTATAAAATGGCCAATGGTGTGGAGGAAGTAAACACCGATGGCCTGGATGTACACTGGGATGCCCTGCTCGAAAAATATAGCTTCTACAACCTGAATGCCCTGGTGCTAAAAACCACATCAAACAATGAGGATGAGATCCTGGAGGAGCTGCTTCTTATATCTGGCGTAGAAGAAATCCTTCTCGAAGACTTGACCCAGTGCGGAGTGGGAGTAGAACCCGATACAGAAGGGAACAATTACATTACTGTTCTCCTGGCAAAAGCCGATTCCTGATCAATTTCTTTCCAAGAACATTATTCTTTCCTGCTTCAGCTTGATTCTGATTGAGTATATTTAACTCAAAATTTTACCGATCATGAAAACCAGGATTGAAAAGGATACCATGGGCGAGGTGAAGGTCCCCGCCGAAAAGTACTGGGGTGCACAAACCCAACGTTCAAAAGAAAACTTCAAAATTGGCGACGGGCAGATGCCCAAAGAGATTATCCAGGCCTTTGGATATCTGAAAAAGGCGGCAGCAGCCACTAATATGGAGCTGGGAGTGCTTCCGGAAGATAAGGCAAACCTGATCATGGATGTTTGCGACGAAATCATCGATGGAAAACTGGACGATCAGTTTCCTCTGGTGGTCTGGCAGACGGGATCCGGGACTCAATCCAATATGAATGTAAATGAAGTAGTGGCTAACCGGGCCCACGTGATCCAGGGAAACACCCTGGGCGAAGGCAACAGGTTGATCCATCCCAACGATGATGTGAATAAATCGCAATCGTCGAACGATACCTTCCCTACTGCCATGCATATTGCAGCCTATAAAATGCTAACCGAGATCACCATCCCGGGGGTGAAGGATCTCAGGGATACGCTCAAGGAAAAGGCAGATGCCTATATGAACGTGGTCAAGATTGGACGCACCCACTGGATGGATGCCACCCCTCTGACACTGGGACAGGAGTTTTCCGGATATGTAAGCCAGCTCGATCATGGTTTGAAAGCGCTGATCAACAGTCTTGATCATCTCACCGAACTGGCCCTGGGCGGTACCGCGGTGGGTACAGGAATCAATACTCCGGAAGGTTATTCCGTACTGGTTGCCAGGAACATAGCCCGCTTTACCGACCTGCCCTTTATTACAGGTACCAACAAGTTTGAAGGGCTGGCCGCTCATGATGCCATCGTGGAAACACATGGTGCCTTGAAGACCCTGGCCGTAAGCCTTATGAAAATTGGGAACGACATTCGTATGCTTGCTTCCGGACCACGCTGTGGTATCGGGGAGATCATCATCCCGGCCAATGAACCGGGCTCCTCCATCATGCCAGGAAAGGTAAATCCCACCCAGGCCGAAGCGCTGACCATGGTCTGTGCCCAGGTTATGGGAAATGATGTGGCCATCAACATTGGAGGAAGCAATGGACATTTCGAACTCAATGTATTTAAGCCAATGATGATCTCAAACTTCCTGGAATCGGCACGACTTATTGGAGATGCTTGCAGCTCATTTAACGAAAACTGTGCGGTGGGTATTGAACCCAACCAGGATCGCATCAAAGAAAACCTGAACAATTCCCTGATGCTGGTCACCGCCCTGAATACCCATATCGGATATGAAAAGGCGGCAGAAATAGCCAAAAAAGCACATAAGGAAGGAACTACCCTGAAAGAAGCTGCCCTGGCTCTGAATTATCTGAGCGAAGAGGAGTTCGACGAATGGGTCGATCCCTCCAGGATGATTGGCTAGCCGTTTTGCACCCCTCTATGTATGACAAAAAACATTGTTAAGGTGTTAACAATGTAGTTTCTTTGTACTTCATTTCTAGAAAACATGAAGCAAGAGGGTAATAAAAAGTTATTTGCCGATTTCCCGGAGATCTCCACTTCCATGTGGGAAGAAAAGATCAATGCCGATCTGAAGGGTGCCGATTACGAGAAAAATCTGATCTGGAAAAGCGATGAGGGCATTTCAGTAAAACCTTACTACCGGCAGGAGGATATTGATTCTCTGGGTTACCTGGAGGGAATTGGAAACCTGAGAAATCGTAGCGATGCACCCAATGGCTGGCTCCTTTGCCAGCAAGTAAGTCCGGGAAAAAAGATTCGGAAAGCCAACGAAAGAATCAAAGCAGCCCTGAAAGGAGGCGTTCAGGCCATTCGCATTCAACTGGGTGAAGCCCGGCTTTCTGATATTACCGTGCTTGAAGAGCTGCTGGAGGGTATTTCCCTCCAGGAAACCGAACTGCATTTTGGCGGCTGCCTGGGTGCCGATGCCCTCTATACTTCACTTAGCAAACTGGCATCCCTTAAAGGAACTGGACCCTCAGAATTAAAAGGATGTCTGGGCGCAGATCCCCTGGGGAAAATGGCAGAAACCGGGATCCCTATAGGTAGTTTTGAGAACCTGGGCAAGCTTGTGAAGCAGGTAAAAGAGTCCTCCCCCGAAATGAAAGTCATCGAGGTCCATGGATCACTTATTCAAAACGCCAGCACCAACCTCGTGGAAGAATTGGCCTTTTCCATGGCCATGGCCAGTGAATACATGGCGATTCTCATTGAGAAAGAAATCGATCCTTTTTCCGCCCAGGAGGCACTCCTGCTGTACCTTGGCTCCGGCCCAAATTACTTTATGGAGATTGCAAAGTTAAGGGCTGCCCGAATCCTCTGGGTAAAAATTGCAGAGGCCTATGGTGTAGAGGCTTCCAGGGCACACATCCGAATCCACTCGGTGTCTTCGCAATGGAACATGACACTTTACGATCCCAATGTAAATATGCTTCGCGGTACCACTGAGGCCATGTCGTCCATTCTTGGCGGAGCTGATTTGGTGAATGTACTGCCTTATGATTACCCCAATGGAAAAGGCAGTAAATTTTCCGATCGCATAGCCAGGAATGTGCAAATCATCCTTCGCGAAGAAGCATACTTTGACCAGGTTTCGGACCCGGCTTCAGGTTCCTATTATATTGAAAGCCTGACCGATTCCATCGCAGAGAAAGCCTGGGATCTGTTCTGCGAAGTGGAGTCCATGGGAGGATTCATAAAGGCCTTCGAAGCAGGGTGGATCCAGGATAAGGTAGAAGCCTCTCGCATGTGTAAGATTGACAGAGCCGCATCAGGTATGGGAAGGATTCTGGGGACCAATGCCTACCCTAATTTCCATGAACTGCACCTTCAGGAGCTGATTAAGGCACCCAAAAAGGAAATGTTGGATACTGGCGGTTCGACCCTCAGACCCCTCCAAACCTTCCGGCTCTCCTCTCCATTTGAAAAACTCCGTTTAGAGACGGAAAAGAGCGCTCTTACGCCCAGGGTACTGCTGCTCAAATATGGAAATCCGGCATGGATGACCGCAAGAGCCACATTTGCGGGCAATTTCTTTGCCTGTGCAGGATACGAGATTGTGGACCACAGCCCTTTTAAAAGTATAGAAGAGGGCATTGAATTCGCCACATCCGGAGATTTCGACATCGTGGTCCTTTGTAGCTCCGACGATGTATACCGGGAGACCGCTCCGGCTGCTCATAAGGCACTCTCCGGCTTATCCATTGTAGTAATAGCAGGGTATCCTGCAGAGGCCATCGATGAATTGCTTAAGGCTGGGCTCGAGCATTTCATCCACAGGAAAAGTAACGTGCTCCAAACCCTGACCGGCTTCAATAAGGCATTATTATAGCTTTCTGACTTTCACCAAGTATCTATAGAAGAACATGAGACCAGATTTCAGCCAAATAAACTTCCGCGATCTTAAGGTAGCCTCTAAAAAAGAGATGCCTTCTGACCTGATGGAAACCCCTGAACATATATCCATCAAGCCAGCCTACAGTAAGGCCGATCTGGAGCATATGGAGCACCTGAATTATGCTGCCGGGCTACCCCCTTTTCTTCGGGGTCCCTACTCGGCCATGTATGCCATGCGCCCATGGACCATCAGGCAGTATGCAGGTTTTTCCACTGCGGAAGAATCCAATGCATTCTACCGACGGAACCTGGCATCGGGACAAAAAGGACTCTCCGTAGCTTTTGACCTGGCCACCCATCGCGGATATGATTCCGATCACGAGCGCGTGGAAGGTGATGTGGGGAAGGCCGGTGTGGCCATCGATTCCATACTGGATATGAAAGTGCTGTTTGACCAGATCCCCCTGAAAAAGATGTCGGTTTCCATGACCATGAACGGTGCTGTACTGCCAATCATGGCTTTCTATATTGTAGCCGGACTCGAACAGGGAGCCTCCCTTGAAGAGTTAACAGGGACCATCCAGAACGATATCCTGAAGGAGTTTATGGTACGGAACACCTACATATATCCTCCTGAGATGTCCATGAAAATCATCGCGGATATATTTGAATACACCTCGGTGAAGATGCCCAAATTCAACAGCATCTCCATCTCCGGCTACCATATGCAGGAGGCCGGTGCCACCGCAGATATTGAGCTTGCCTATACGCTTGCAGACGGATTGGAGTACCTTCGTACCGGGGTGAAGGCTGGAATCGACATTGATGCTTTTGCTCCCAGGCTCTCCTTTTTCTGGGCCATCGGGATGAATCATTTTATGGAAATTGCCAAAATGAGGGCTGCCAGGATGCTCTGGGCCAAACTTGTGAAGCAGTTTAATCCCAAAAATCCAAAGTCCATGGCACTTCGGACCCACTCACAGACCTCCGGGTGGAGCCTTACCGAACAGGACCCCTTTAACAATGTAGCCAGAACTTCCATTGAGGCCATGGCTGCCGCCCTGGGTCACACCCAATCGCTGCATACCAATGCCATGGATGAGGCCATTGCCTTGCCTACCGACTTCTCGGCACGTATTGCGCGAAACACCCAGCTTCATCTGCAGGAAGAAACCCATATCTGCAGTTCCCTTGATCCATGGGCCGGGTCTTACTATGTTGAAACCCTTACCCATGAGCTGGCCCGGAGAGCATGGCAGCACATTGAAGAGATAGAAGAACTGGGTGGAATGGCTGCTGCCATTGAAACCGGAATTCCCAAAATGCGAATCGAAGAAGCCGCAGCACGAAAACAGGCCAGAATCGATAGTGGTAAAGATATTATTGTCGGAGTGAACCAGTACCGCCTGGAAAAAGAGGATCCTATCGATATACTTGAAGTTGACAATTCAGCTGTCCGCCTGTCACAACTCGACCGGCTCAAGCAGCTGAAAAAAGAGCGCGATAATAAGAAAGTTGATGCTCTCATTGAAGGCTATAACTAATTGTGCTAAAAGTGGTGAAGGTAACTTACTTGAATTATCAATTGAAGCAGCTAAGAATCGGGCCACCCTGGGTGAAATCTCTTCCGCCATTGAAGCGGTTTCAGGCAGGTACAAGGCGGTGATCCGATCCATATCGGGAGTATATTCTTCCGAATCGGGAGAAGACCCAGCCTTTGGTGAGGCCTGTGCTCTTGCCCGGGAGTTTGCTTCCAAAGAGGGGCGACAGCCACGGATCATGATTGCCAAAATGGGACAGGATGGACACGATCGTGGAGCCAAGGTGGTCAGTACAGGATATGCTGATATGGGATTTGATGTGGATATTGGCCCCCTATTCCAAACCCCGATAGAAGCCGCCAAACAGGCCGTTGAGAATGACGTGCATATTCTGGGTGTATCTTCCCTGGCGGCCGGTCATAAGACGTTGATTCCACTGGTTATAGAGGAGCTCAAGAAACTTGGGCGGGAAGATATTATGGTGATTGCAGGTGGAGTGATTCCTGCTCAGGACTATGATTTCCTCTACAAAGCCGGAGTAATAGCTATCTTTGGCCCCGGCACCAAAGTTTCTGAAGCAGGCAAAGCGATACTTAAAGTACTACTGGAGACTTATTCATAATAAAGGCTCTCTTTCAGCGTATCATGGAAGAGAATCAGTTTGGATTCGGGAGCCAATTCCTGAAAGAATTCTCTCTTTTCCCTACGTTGCAGATCCGCTTCCAGGTCATACCCGCACCAGAGCTCCGGGTCCATGAAAATTTCCATTGGAACCAGGTCCGACATAAAATAGACCTTATCCCCCCCTGTCTTTATCACCGGTACCACCATACCTTTGGTATGTCCATTGAAAACCCTGAAGCTGATCCGGTCCATATCCCAATCCTCCAGCCAGTAAATCCGGTCCAGGTATTTGAGTAAGCCGGTACAGAAGGAATCCGATTCGAAGGGATCAGGATCCAGTGCGTATTGATAATGCTCCTTTAAAACATGATACCGTGCATCGGGAAAGCGCTTCACGATATTTCCGGGAACTCTTTTAAATCCCCCACTGGCATGATCAAAATGAAGATGGGTAAAAATCACATCTGTGATCTGCCCTGCGAGGAGCCCCATGCCCGTCAGTCCCTCTTCGAGCGTGACAGGAATTTCCAGACCATATTCCTGGCGCAACTTCATTGGTAAAAAGTCAGCCGTGCCCGGATCAATCAGTATTTTTCGTTCATCTTCCTCAACCAACAATGTATTCATTGCAAGCCTCATATACCCCTCTTGATCAACTTTATATTTAAGTGCTATCCTATCCTCACTTAGTGGCTTGATCATGGCAGTGGCCTTTACCTTTATAAAGCCGCAGGGTATGATATTGATTCCCATGACTCGTAAAATTAGGAAACTGCCAGACCCTCACAATTATATGCCTTAGATTTTTTTGCATTTTTTCTTGGTAAAAAAGAAATTTGATTCTATTTTTGCACTCCGGTAAAATATTTATCGCGTTCTAAATAATACGGTCCGTTCGTCTAGGGGTTAGGACGCCAGGTTTTCATCCTGGTAACAGGGGTTCGATTCCCCTACGGACTGCATAAAACTAAGGAGAGTCAATTTGGCTCTCCTTTTTTGTTTTATACAACTACAGAAGGAACTGAAGCACGGCGCAGCCAATCGAACCCCGCCAACTCACAGCCAACGCAACAGGCTGGCTCCTCCCTAAAAACATCCACCGGAGGTTTTTTTAACGGTCGGCCCTCCTACGGACTGCATAAAACTAAGAGGCCGTCTCAGAAAGACAGCCTCTTATTCTTTAAGACTGTGTCAAATCCCGAATTAGAGATATAATTTCCCATACCCTCTTTTCAGAGTTCTGGTAAGTCACAAGCTTGTGACTTTTATACAATTCAGTGACTTACAAGTTTGGGGCACTCAAATTTCATCTCGTTTTAAATCACTGAATTACAGCGTATTATAAAGTCAGGAAAGAGGTAGGAGAATAAGTAAAAAGTCACAAAAAACGAAAAAGTCACAATGCTGTGACCTCATGATTTTACTGAAAGGGACAAGTCTATTTTCACATCCGACTCTAAAAAACCTGTTCTACCTACAAAAGAGAAACCGTCTCATTTTGACTTATGAGACGGCCCTTTTTTGTTTTATACATCTCAAGAAGGAACCGAACCCCGCTAGCACATACCTCCCCTGCAAGCTGGCTCCTCCCTAAAAACCTCAGGTGGAGGTTATTTAGCGGTCGGCCCTCCTACGGACTGCATAATAGTCTGATTTTCTTGAAATTACTTGACTTGTGCTACTGCGTTTTTTATCTTGAACAGCAATATGCTTTCTTATGAAACATCCAGAGCTTAGATTAATGTATGTTTTGCTCATTGTGCTGCCTGGACTGGTCCACTACTGTGCAGCTGTGAAAAGCTGGAATAAGCTTAAGATGAATCTGACCTGGTTATCATTACAGATTATGATGGGAATACCTATCACACATAGAAAATTGGTGATCAGTGGTGGATGATCAATAATCTGAAAACAACTCACTATGCAGATGGTACAAATTATTCCATTTCAAGCAAGCATCAATACCTGCTACATCCTGAAGGATAAAGGGGTAGTTTTGGTTGACGCTGGTTATCCAGGCTGTGCAGAATCCTTCTCCAGGCTGCTGGCCAAACATGAAATTAAACCAGATGTGCTTCGGCTGATCATTCCTACTCACGGTGACTTCGATCATGCCGGAGGAGCGAAAGAGCTGAAAGAACTCACAGGGGCAAAAATTTTAATGCACGAAAAGGACCAGGGAAATCTGGAGCAATCGATTTTTCACTGGCCCAAAGGAGTAAGCCCCTGGGGTAAAATCTCGCGAACTTTGTTTTTCCCTCTGCTCAAAAAAATGGTGAAATCTCCTGCTGCAAAAGTTGATATTTCTATTGGAGATGAAGGTCTGTCTCTTGAAGAATATGGTATTCCCGGGAAAGTTGTCTATACACCCGGACACACCTATGGATCCATCAGTGTGATACTGGATTCCGGCGAAGCTTTTGTTGGGTGTCTCGCACATAACAGGCTGCCTTTTGTGCTCAGGCCAAAATTACCTATCTATGCAATGGATTTGGAGCTGCTCAAAGAGAGTTGGGTCAAGGTGATTAATATGGGCGCAAAAACCATCTATCCGGGTCACGGGAAACCTTTTCCTGTTGAAAAGATTACTAAGTATCTAAATTGAATTATATGAGATTTTCACTTCCCTTACTTTTACTCCTCTTTCTTGCGTGGAGTCCTGAGAGCTATTCCCAATCAAACAAAGAAGTTGAAACCCGCGGACCATCCAGGGGAACCCTCCTGGTCATCGGGGGTGGTGCTTCGGATATCTTCTATGAAAAATTTATGGAGCTTGTGGGGGGAGCCGATGCTCCCATCGTAGTCATCCCAACTGCAGTAAGCAGTGATAGCCTGACTCAAGAAGACCTGGAGCGCTTTAAGGAAAGCTTCACAAAACTGGGATTTACACAGGTTACGGTCCTGCATACCCGTGACCGTAATGTGGCTGACAGCAAAGCCTTTGTGAAGCCACTTACAGAGGCCGCCGGAATCTGGTTCAGCGGGGGGAGACAATGGAGACATGCCGACTCCTACCTGGATACCAGAACACACAGGGAATTTTTTAAGCTCCTGGAAAGAGGTGGTGTGATTGCGGGCAGCTCAGCCGGGGCAACCATCCAGGGCTCCTACCTGGCCAGGGGTGATACGAAAAAAAATACCATCATGATGGGCGACCATGAGGAAGGCCTGGGATTTATCACCAATGTGGCTATCGACCAGCATCTGCTTGCCAGGAACCGTCAGTTTGATATGTTTGAGATCCTGGACAACCGCCCCGAACTTCTGGGAATCGGTCTGGATGAGGATACAGGCATTATTGTGGAAGGGGACCAGTTTACTGTATTTGGAAAAAGTTACGTGGCCATTTACGATGGAACACGCTGGTCGGCCGAAAGAGATACCATCTACAAGCTGCCCGCAGGGAGCAGGGATTTTTACCTGCTTAGTGAAGGCAATCGCTACGATCTCCTGCACCGGAAAATTATCCCAGAATAATACCCAAGATGTTCAAAAGCTTGTGGAATCTGCAACAAAGAATTAAATATCTTTGAATTGAAGATTGACCAGAAGAGATAACGAACATGAGTCAGACCATACTTGAGTTGCTGAATGACCTGTTTAACAGGTGGTGCGGAGAGAATATTATTTCCATAAACAAGCTGCCCGCTTCCGGTTCCCCGAGGGAATATTACCGGATTACCGGGACAAAAAGAACGGCCATCGGAGCCATTAACCATGACCGGGAAGAGAATGAAGCCTTTATTGAATTTAGCAGCCATTTCCACTCCATAGGTTTAGCCGTTCCGGAGATCTACCTGGTCGACCTGGAACACAATGCCTACCTGCAGGAGGATCTGGGCGATCTTGACCCTCTTCGATTATGTATTCCAGGTAAGAGACAATGGAAGTTTTCCGGAGTCATTGATCCGAAGTTTACAAACAGGTATTAACTGAACTTCAGAAGTTCCAGATTACCGGAGCAAAGGACCTTGATTATTCTGTTTGCTATCCAAGGGCCAGCTTCGACAGGCAGAGTATGCAGTGGGACCTCAGCTATTTCAAGTACTATTTCCTCAAACTGGCAGGTATCCCTTTTAACGAGCAACTGCTGGAAAACGACTACAACACACTTATTGAATACCTCCTGATCCAGGACAATAATTACTTCCTCTATCGTGACTTCCAGTCAAAAAACGTCATGTTGCGCGATGGGAAACCTTGCTTTATCGACTACCAGGGAGGCAGGAAGGGAGCATTACAATATGATGTGGCCTCCTTACTTTATGACTCAAAAGCTGATATCCCTCCTCAGGTCCGGGAAGAATTGCTTGAACATTATATCGCAGGTCTGGCCAATTACCCTTCAGTTGATGCAAATAAATTCCGGGAATCCTACTATGCCTATGTGTTGATCCGGATCATGCAGGCCATGGGTGCATATGGTTTCAGGGGATTTTATGAAAAGAAGTCTCATTTTCTGCAGAGTATTCCCTATGCGCTGAACGACCTGGAATGGATCCTCAACAATGTCAGGTTTTCCATTGAGATTCCAACCCTTCTCCAGGTGTACAAAGAGTTACTGATAGCTCCTAAATTAAAGAGGTTTAAAGATAAGGAGAGAAGAAAATCCACCCTGACCGTCAACATAAACAGCTTTAGCTACAAACATGGGATCCCGGAGGATCCCAACGGAAATGGCGGTGGCTATGTATTCGATTGCAGGGTTCTTTCCAATCCGCATAAACTTGAACATCTCAAAGATTTGAACGGCAAGGACAAATCGGTTATCGAATACCTGGAGCAGCAAAGCGATGTAAATGAATTTTTAAGCTCTACCTTTTCCCTGGTTGATATGTCTGTGGATAAGTATGAGGATCGAAGCTTCACCCATCTGCGAGTCAGTTACGGATGTACAGGAGGGCAGCACCGCTCAGTTTATTGTGCCGAGCGACTGGCTGAACACCTGCGTGAAAGTCAGAATGTGAGAGTCACACTCTGGCACAGGGAACTGGATTAGGAGACCGGCTCTCCATTCAATAATCCCTGGGATCGTCTTCCACAATTGCGTAGTGGTAATTATCCTTCCACTCTCCCCTGATGGGAAGAATTTTCCGTCTTAATCCTTCCCGGATCATGCCTGTTTTCTCCAGTACCCGGATGGATCGTTCATTGTCTGTGGCCACACCGGCTTCGACTTTATGCAACTTGAAAGTATCAAAGCCTGACACAATCAGACTTTTTGCAACTTCGGTAGCGTATCCCTTCCCCCAGAATGCTGGTAGTAATTTGTAATAGATCTCACCCAATCTGTATTTATCATTGGAAAGTGTCATACCGGCTAATCCGATGAACTCACCAGAATTCTGCTCAATGATCCGCCAGGTATACCTGTTTTGCCGATCTACATTTTTTGCTTCAATATCTGCACGTATAAGTTCCCTGGTCTCATCAAGATCCCCTGGGATCCCAAGTGTATTGAACTCATCTACTTCCGGCACAGAATGAAGACGGTGTATAGCATCCAGATCATTCCAGGTAATCTCTCTTAAGAGCAGTCGCTCGGTGATAATCTCCATGACCAGATATTATGGGCTTACAATTATTTACTGACCCGGAAGCGATAGTTCCCGCTCTCAACTGCGAACAGGGAATAACCATCCTTTACTTCTTTAAATAAAACATCGCTTGATTGTTCCGTTGATGCACCTCCTTCAGTGATCAGTGAAAGATCAGTAGCCGGAACGTGAATCGTGGCGTGCGTGCTAACCGGTACGGTTATCTCCATCACAAAAGCCCCCCTTTCATTCCGCCAGGTGATACCTCCTTCTCCATAGGGCGTGTTGTTGAAGTAAGTAACATACTCCAGCTCTTCCACAGCTTGTGGCTTAAAGATAATATGCCGGTATCCCGGTTCCTGGGGATCGGCCTGCATCCCGGCCAGATTCCGGTAAAACCAGACCAGTCCTCCCCCGAACATAGGATGATTGTGGGAACCGTCCTCATTCCAGTTTTCCCGGGTGGTGGTGGAGCCCAGCTCTACCCAATGCCCGAAGGAGGGCTCCGTCCGCTTATTCATGGCTTCAAAGGCCAGGTCATTCAGCCCGCAGTCGGCCAGTACTTCGAAAAAGAAGCGGGTTCCGAGAATACCTGTGTCAATGTGTCCGTCGTTCTTCAGGATTCCGGCCTTCAGGGCAGCCACAACTGTATCTTGTTGCTCCTCCGGCACCCCCATCTTCAGAGCCAGGATATTTCCGCCGGCATCACCATATGATCCGGCTGCTCCATTAAAAAACCGCTTCTGAAATGCATTTCTGGTTTCCTCTGCCAGCGTGCTGTACTCATCTGCTTCATCCTCTATACCCAATACAAGCGCCGTTTTTGAAGTGATATCGGCACAATACCAGAGAACAAAGGTATGCACCATCTCATCGGGAATCAGTTCCCCGGGGGGCAGCCAGTCTCCCAGGTTATACCATTTCACTATGGATCCATCATTGCCGGTCCGTTTCGAGTGTGTGATACCGTCTTCCCCGGTCCAGGTAAGAAGGTAACGTACATATCCCTTCATGGCCTGGTAGTTATCTTCCAGCATATCACGGGAACCATATTGTACATAATACTCCCAGGGCATAACACAGATGGCAGCTCCCCATGCCGGTCCACCCCCGCACCCGGGTTGCCAGGGGGCCCCGTTGGGTACATATCCAGTCTCCTGGATCTGGGCACCACGCATATCCCCGATCCATTTCTGGTAAAAGTTCTTTGCATCATAATTATGCAGAACCGTATTACAGGCAATCTGTCCATCGCCTGTATACCCTGAACGTTCACGGTGGGGACAATCACTGGCCAGTCCGCCATGCATATTATCGGTCTGACTCCTGCGCCAGATCTTGTTGATCTCATTAAACAGCATATTGGAGGTCTCAAATTTGGCCGTTGGTTCAATGAAGGTATTGACCACTTCAGCAATCAGATCTTCTGTCTTTAACTCACCGGGCCAGTTGGTAACCTCGACTCCGTGAAATACAAACCAGTTGAAGCGCGGAGCATAAGATTCAGGACCTTCTCCCTTGAAGATATATGTATTGTTGCCCGAGTAAAGATTTGCAATGGGGTGGATCTCCACCTTATGACCGGCAGGTGCTTCTACCTCGTTGAGCCTGACCCATCCCGAGATTTCAACTCCAAAATCGACCTTATAGTGTCCCTCTCCCAGCTTCTCGATGGAGACCGGCTCCAGGCGTTCAATTACCCGGTCCGGATAGGCTGTATGGGCCACCAGTTTTCCTTCGGGGGAACGTTTGATGGCAGCCGCTTCCCAGTGGGAATCGTCAAAATCCGGATTGCACCAGTCCTCTTGTTCCAGCCTGGCATCATAATCTTCGCCATAATAGACCATATTCATCAGGATGGGACTCCTGGAGGCGGTCCAGGAAGCGTCACTTACCACCAATTCTTCCGTCCCATCATTATAGGTAATATGCAACTGACAAAGAAACCTGGGGGTTCCATAACCTTCGGTCCAGAATTTTGCCGGATTGTAAAATCCGTTTCCCACAATGCTTCCAATGGTATTATCTCCACGATGAAGCTGATCCTTCACATCATAGGCCAGGTACATGACTTTGTATTCTGTGAAGTCATCCGGCAGGGCGATCAATGCATCCTGAAGTTTGGGCCTCTTCCCATAATTTGTCTGGTTGGGCACCAGTACATCATCGCCCACCTTCTCCCCGTTTAGCCACAATTCAAAATATCCCAGTCCGCTTACAAAAGCAACCGCACTCTTAATCCGTTTTTCCACATGGAAATCTTTCCTGAACATGGGGGCTGGCGGACCCATATCTTCCGGTTCTGCATCTGGCCAGCCGGGCCGGGGCAAAGCCTCTTCGCCCTGCCATGGAGCACCAATCCACTGAGCTTTCCAATCACCAGGCTCCAGAAGTCCCATCCGCCACATAACAGGCTCGCTCCAATCTGAAACAACCCCATCGCGGTCCCAAACCCTGACCTGCCACCAACATTCCTGTCTCGATTCAAGCGTTTACACCCTGGTAAAGGATACGGGTCGACTGGCTGGAAACCTGCATATCGCTATCCCAGAGATCGGGCTCATCAAGTTGTTTTATTGTACTGGCCACCCGCACCTGCCAGGCAGTCTGTTTCTGGCCTCTGTCTCTCTTCCCTGCCAGGTTGACCCAGGAAAGGCGGGGCTGGAACACATCAACCACCGATGGATTTCTCAGGTATTCGCATTCAAGCTGAGAAGGATCAAGAGGTCCCTGATTCAGCGACTTATCGGAGACACAGGCCATCATCAGACCTGCTAAACAGAATACTAAAAGTTGTTTCATGCTGTTTCAATTGAGTAAAATTAACTCCACTGTCGGTCCCAGGACTGTCTTGCATCCCACTCTTCAGTGGGAGCAAAAAGCTCCTCTCCCTTTTTCAGGTGCTCTTTTACCACCTCCTCATTCAGTTCCACACCCACCCCGGGCTTCTCCGGAACCTCCACGTAACCCTGCTTAATCATAGGCTTATCGATCCCGGTCACCAGGTCTTCCCACCAGGATTTGTCCACTGAATGGTGCTCCAGGGCCACGAAGTTTTCCGTGGCCGCTGCCGTGTGGACACAGCCCATAAAAGAGACAGGTGAGGAGGCATGGTGCAGGGCCATGGCTATTCCATGCTCCTCTGCAAAATCTCCAATTCGTTTGGTCTCCAGGTAGCCACCTGCCGAAACCGGATCGGGTTGTATCATATCCACCGCACGTTTTTCGATCAACTCCCTGAATCCCTCCTTCAGGTAAATATCCTCGCCGGTAAGCGTGGGTACATCGATGGCCTGTGAAATTTCCTTCCACTGATCTGCATACTGCCAGGGGATCAGGTCCTCCAGCCAGGCAATATTATAGGGTTCAAAAGCTTTCCCAAGCCTGATCATGCTATTGAGGCCCATATGTCCCAGATGATCAACAGCTACAGGTACCTCCCATCCCACCTGCTCACGCATGGCTGCCAGGTACTTCACCATTTCATCAATCCCTTTATCGGTAATCTGGACCCTGGTAAAGGGGTGCATGGTCAGACCATAACTTCCCCTGGTCTGCTCCCATCCCCGCATTTCATCCCAGTGCTCTGTATTGGTAAGAGTGCCGGGAATATCTTTTATAAGTCCAATGCCAATATCCATTTTCATAATGGTAAAGCCCTGATCAATCCTGCCCTGAAGTTTTTTGGCAAACTCCTCCGGATTATTCGCCGAAGGCGTATCCACATAAATCCGGACCTTGTCACGGTACTTCCCTCCCAGCAGCTGATAGAGCGGTACATTGTAGACCTTGCCGGTCAGGTCCCAGAGGGCCATCTCCACACCCGAGACTCCACCTCCCTGCCGGCCATGATCTCCAAATTGCTTGATAATCTTAAAGATTCGCTCCACATTGCAGGGATTCTCTCCCAGGATCCGGCTCTTCAGCATCAGGGCATAGCGTTTATCCGCACCGTCACGAACATCACCCAATCCATACACACCCTGGTTCGTATAGATCTTCACAATGGGTATATTCCCCACCTGAGCTATACGCATATCCGTGATCTTCAGGTCGGAAGGTCCTGAATAGCGACTCACATTTTGTGTCAGGTATTCGATTTGCTCCTCCGCGGAGGCATGCATAAGCATTCCAAGGCCCAAACCGCCCAAACCGGCCTTTTTCAGGAATGATCTGCGATTTTTTTGAGATTTCATAGTAGGTTCTGCTGGTATAAGCATACAAATTATTAAAATACTTTATATCTTCCCTGCTCATCTATGAAGAAAAAGAATCTTTATAAATTTCTGCTGGGCCTGGCTGGCCTCTCCATGATCCTGTTTCTCGTGGCAATTATAGCCGGAAAGAGCTCATACACCGGGCCCTTCCTCTTTGGATTTTTTGCTTTTCTCGCTTTCGGGGTAAGGGGGAATCCTGTTGGAAAAGGATTTTCCTATACCATCATGATCTTTGCGGCGGTCACCATATCCATGTACTATCCCGCTCTTTTTCTCAAATGGGGCAACTTTGAACTGAAGGCCACCATTGTTCCCCTGCTGCAGATCATTATGTTTGGAATGGGATCTCAGATGAGCTACCGGGATTTTGCAGGAGTGATAAAAATGCCAAAGGGGGTGCTGCTGGGACTGGCCTGCCAGTTTACCATCATGCCCATCATAGGCTTCACCATAGCCACCACTTTTGGCTTCCCTCCCGAGATAGCTGCAGGGATCATCCTGGTGGGTTCCTCCCCCAGCGGCTTAGCCTCCAATGTGATGTCCTTTATAGCCAAGGCCAATCTTGCCCTGTCGGTTACCCTGACCGCCGTGGCCACCATGCTGGCACCGCTGATTACTCCTTCTTTGATGAAATTGCTGGCCGGACAGTTTGTACCCATTGATTTCTGGGGCATGATGCTGAGTATCATTAACATGGTGATCCTTCCCATTGTGGCCGGACTGATGTTCAACACCCTGGCTTACGGAAGTGAGACGCGCAGAAGTAAAGTCCTCCAGGGATTAGTTTATGGTCTGATCATTGCCGGCAAGAACCTGATTCTCTTCCAGACCTCGGAGATCGAAACCGGGGCCGCACTCCTGCAACTTGCAAAGGACCTGGCATGGTTCCTTTTGCTTCCCATAGTAGCGGCTTCCTTCTTTTCAAAACTAAAAGGTGATAAAAAAACTGTGCTGAACAAAGCGACAGCCCTGTTTTCCATGGCGGGAATCGGTGCCATCATCCTGGTGATTACAGCCGCAGGCAGGGACAGCCTTCTGGATATTGGTTTGCTGCTGATACTGGCCTGCCTGTTACATAATTCGGCCGGTTATTTCCTTGGATACTGGATCTGCAAGCTGGCCCGGATGGATGAAAAGTCCTGCCGCACCATTGCCCTGGAGGTGGGGATGCAGAACGGTGGTCTGGCCTCGGGGATTGCGCTTGAGATGGGCAGGGTGGCAACCATTGGCCTGGCGCCTGCAGTATTCGGACCCATGATGAATATTACCGGAAGCTCCCTGGCCACCTGGTGGCGCCGTAAAGCCGAAATGCAGGACCCGGATTCTGAATCCGCCTGAAACTCTAACTTTAAAGCACTTAAGTGAACACAGTGAGCTTTACTAACATACTAACCCAATAACTTTTTTCTCATGAAAAAATTCTTATTTCTTGCAACAGCCATTCTCCTGGTCATGTGTCTGAATTCCAGGGCTCAATTCTTCAATACTCCCGACGAACTGATCTATTATACCAGTGAATGGAGCGGGGAACGTTTTGAAGACGGCAGACCAAAAGTAGCTGATGAGATTCTTGAGAGGATGCGCAAGGTCTCCATTGAAGAGGCCTGGGGTGTGCTCCGTTCCAAAGGATACCACACACAGTTCGATGGCAACTGGGTCATTCTTAAGGACAGTGAACCCATAGTTGGAAGGGCGCTCACTGCCCGGTATATGCCATCCAGGCATGAGGTGATGGATCGTCTTACTGAAAAAGGCCAGGAGCTGGGTCGTATGGGAGCCATGAACTCATGGCCCATCGATGCACTCCAGCAGGGCGATGTATATGTAGCCGACGGATTCGGGAAGGTGATCGATGGTACTTTGATCGGAGATAACCTGGGCAACGCCATCTATGCCAATTCGGGGAATGGAGTGGTTTTTGACGGGGGATCGCGCGATATGGAAGGCCTTTCCAGGATCGAAGGATTCAATGCATTTGTGCGTGGATTCGACCCCTCCTTCCTGACGGAAAGCATGCTGATGGGTATCAATGTCCCCATCCGGATCGGCAGGGCCACCGTCTTTCCCGGCGATGTGGTTCTGGCTAAAAAGACAGGGGTTCTGTTTATTCCTGCACATCTGGCCGAGGAGGTTGTGGAACGTGCAGAATTTATCATGTTGCGTGATATGTTTGGCCACGAAATGCTGAAAAAGGGAGTCTATACACCCGGCCAGATCGACGGTCAATGGAGCGAGGAAATCAAAACAGCTTTTCTGGAATGGGTGGAAAACAATCCCAATGAACTCCCCATGACGAAAGCCGACCTGGATGATTACCTGAAGGACAGAACCTGGTAAGCTATCTTTCTGCAGAACAATTGCTCCAATTCTCTGTTATTTATTAGGAGATTCAAGTATGATTAATACTACTTTTGGAATCCGATAAATAACTGATAAACTTATATTATGAAAAAATTATTTCTTGCTTTAATTGTCGCTACTTTTTCCCTGGGCCTCTTTGCACAGGGCAGTGGATTTGGACTTGGTGCTGTTTTTGGGGAGCCAACCGGACTGAGTGCCAAATTATGGACCAGTGAGAAGACCGCCGTGGACGCAGCTGCTGCCTGGTCCTTTTCAGGTGCCGGATTCTTCCATATCCATGCCGACTTCCTGATTCACAATTTTAATCTTATCAATGTAAGCGAGGGCCAACTTCCTCTCTATTTTGGTATTGGCGCCTTTATGGACTTTGCATCCGAATTGGGACTGGGTATACGCATACCCATAGGCCTTGCATATCATTTTGATTCAGCCCCGCTGGATGTATTTGCCGAGATTGCACCTGGCCTGAGTCTGCTTCCAGGAACAGATTTTTATTTTGGAGGAGGTATCGGTATTCGCTACTATTTCTAAACAGGACCAGGCTTGAAATCGATATGATCTAAGCTGCCCCGGATATTCCGGGGTTTTTTTTCATTGAAACCCGGGCTGCACTTTTTCCGTTCTAATAGAGCCAGTGCCATTAATGTTGTATATTTATTCCTGCAAACAGTTCAAAAAGTATTTCCATGAAAAGATTATCCATAGTATTCGTATGGGCGGCCGTAATGGTTCTCTCTTCGTGTTCTAAAAAAGTACCCGACTTCGTAAACAGCATCCCGGATGATGCCATTGCAGTAGTTTCCATTCATCCCATGCAGATTCATACCAAAAGTCAGATCAACACTTTCGAATCCATCAAGGAGAAGGTAAAAGATGAGATCTGGGGACAAATCCTTGATAATCCGCTTAGTACGGGGCTTATGATGAATGAATATGCCTATGTATTCGTTAAAATGGAGGAGAAGGCACCCATCATCGGTGTGGTATGCGGTATGAAGGATGTGAAAAAATTTGAGGCTACCCTGGCTAAAATTAAAGAGGGTATCAGTGAAGAGTTCGTCAGCAATGAGGTATATACCTGGATTCAGCCTGACAATGAAGGCATCATTGCCTGGAATAGTAAGCAGATGATTGTGCTGGCTTCACCCGATAGTGATGAATTCGAAACATCCTATTTTACCGGCAACCTGGATAAGATGTTCAGTCCCGTAAAGGAGGAGTCCATCACAAGCATGGTCGATTTCAAAGACTTCCTGGGCAAGATGAAGGACATGAATCTCTGGGTCTCTTCCAACGAAATGTTTGATGTTATTGAAACTTTTATGGGCGATAAAATTCCTGATTTCCCGCTTACCCTTTATAACAATTATGCACAGGTTTACATCGATTTTGCCGATGGCGTGATGAATATTAACGGGGAAACCCACTTCAGTGAAGAGGTTGAAAAGAATATCGAAGAGTTCCTTGTCATGAAGCCTGCCCTGAATGAAGATATGCTGAACCTGGCACCGGGAGGAAATTTGCTGGTTGCTATTGCAGGATCCATGGACCTGGCAAAAGCCCAGAAGATGATAGAAAAATTTGCTCCCCCGGAACTTGACACCATGAGTAACAAGGTGGAAATGGCTACCGGTATGGAGATACAGGATTTGTTGGATGCCATCTCCGGCGACTTCACCATTGCAATCAACGGTGTGGAAGGACAGGAAATGATTCCACTGGAAATATTCATAGGCATCGGTGTGAATGGAGAGGCATTGCAGAAAAAGCTGATGGAGACAGTGCAGGGATTCGCCCCTATAGAAGAGGAGGGCGATTTCTTCATTATTAATTTCCAGGGCAATGAAATCTACAGTGGCATCGTAAACGACATTCTGGTGATTACCAATGCAAAGGGATACAAGGAGGCGGTGAAGAGTGGTACGCATGGAACCCCACTGACCAGTTCCAGGTTTGGTGACTTTGCATGACGGATCCATGGGTATGTTTGTCAATCTCGAACTGGACGAATATCCGGCTATGTTACAGGGAATGCTGGGCCAGAGACCTGAGGCTTCCCAGTGGGTTGAACGTATTACCGATCCTTTGATTACCTGGGCATAAGCGCCGGTAACTACAAGAACAAAATTGTAGTTAAAACCAGTGAGCCTTCAGAGAACAGTCTCTATACCATCCTGAAAATGGTTGACCAGCCGGAATAATGTAGCCGATTTGAATTGAAGTGCATGACCATCCGGTTTGAAAAAATGATTCCCCTTCCGATGCTGGAGCAGGATACCTCCGGCTCGGAAGTATGGGAGGCCGATTCTCTTTTGTTGGAACAGGGCTTAAGCTATGTGGTAGAGGCTCCATCCGGAAGAGGTAAAACAAGCCTGCTTTCAGTCATTTACGGAATCCGTACCGACTACCAGGGGCTTGTCTCTATCGATGACCGGGATATTGTCTCCTTTAGCTCAAAGGAGTGGTCTCAGATCAGGAAAGGTAAACTCTCCTTTATCTTCCAGGGACTTGAACTGTTTGATGATCTGACGGCCCTCGAAAATATCAGGCTGAAAAACAGAATTACCGCTTACCATTCAGAGGAAAGAATCATGGAAATGGCCATGATGCTTGGAATTGATCCTTTTCTGCAAAGAAAAGCCGGCATTCTCTCATTCGGACAGCAGCAGCGCGTGGCCATCATCCGGGCACTCTGTCAACCTTTTGACTTCCTGCTGGCCGATGAATGTTTCAGCCACATGGACCGTGATAACAGTCTTACAGCCTATCAATTGATTCGTGCGGAATGTGAGGCCCGGGGTGCAGGCCTGATCCTCACCTCACTGAATGAAACCGGGCTTCCAAATACGGATGCAAGCTTGAAATTATGAGACTCCTGTACCAGATATTATGGAAAGACCACAGCAGGACACACCTGCTGGGAGCTTTCCTTGGGAACCCTGGCAGGATTCGTTCTCTTACTGGCTGGCATACAGTTCTACATGGATATTAAAGCGGTTCTCTCTGAAAACCGTGATCTGCTGGATCCAGAATATATTGTGATCAATAAAAAAGTAAATATTGGTAAGACACTGGGACTGGGCGGAGGAGGTTTCACAGAGGAAGAGATTGCGGAGATCGAAGCCCAGCCCTTCGCCGACCAGGTGGCAGCATTCAACTCCAATGAATTTCCCGTTCAGGCTTACACCGAGGGTGAACAGGTCCCCAATTTCATTACCGATCTCTTCTTTGAGGCGATCCCGGACGAGTACATCGATGTAAAATCCGAAGACTGGCATGGGATCCGGAAGAGGGCACCATTCCGGTAATCATTCCCCAGGACTACCTGAACCTCTATAACTTTGGATTTGCACCCAGCCAGGGCCTTCCCCAGATTCCCAAGGGTGTACTCTCCCTGATCAATTTCAAAATCAGGCTCCAGGGCCAGGGTCGGGGAAACTATGACGACTACAATGGCCGGATAGTAGGGTTCAGCAATCGCATCAGCTCCATCCTGGTTCCAGTGGATTTCCTGGCGTGGGCCAATCAGAAATATGGATATTTCAAAAAAAACGATCCTTCCCAGGTCATCCTTGTATCAAAAGATCCCACCGATCCTAACATTATCAGGTTCCTTGAAGAGAAAGGTTACGATACAATCAGGGAAAAGTTGAAAAGCAGCCGAATGAATATCATACTAAAATTTGTCATCAGCTTCCTGGTGCTTGTGGCTGCAATCATTATCGGGCTCGCTTTCCTGGTATTCCTCCTGAGTCTGCAGCTAATGATCAGCCGGTCTTCTGAAAAGATACGGAGGCTCAATAAACTTGGCTTCCATTACAGAGAAATCAGTCGCCCTTATATTTTACTATTGATGTTGCTGATGGCCGGAATCACAGGCCTATCCCTGCTGCTCACCTCCCTGCTTGCCAGTCAGCTTCATCTCAGGGCTGAGGCCTGGAGCTTAAATATCTCCCCTTCACTGCATGGCATCATTTACGGTACAGCTTTGGGCTTGATCCTTCTGATATCGGCTTCCAATGTTACAGCCATACTGTTAAGTACCAAAAAGCTATGCAAATAGCTGACTATTTTGCCTTCATTTGTTTGTATCATTCAAATTAATCACTATTTTTGCATCCCCAAATATTTAATAAGGCAATATGGCACATCATTTATCAGCGAAAAAGAGGATCAGGCAGACAGAGTCGAAGCGTATGAAAAATAAGTATTACGCCAGGACTACAAGGAGCGCCGTTAAGAAGCTGCGCGACACCACCGAAAAGGAGGCCGCAACTGAGCAGTATTCTGAAGTTGTTTCCATGCTTGACAAGCTTGCCAAGAACAATGTGATTCACAAGAACAAGGCATCCAACCTCAAGTCGAAGCTTGCAAAACACGTGAATAGCCTCTAGGTTTATTCATCCATGATATTTGAAAGACCGTCCACCTTTGTGGATGGTCTTTTTTTTGTTTTATATCCTGCCTGCTCAAAGCCTCGCTGAAATTTTCATAAGGGCCCTCTCATTACACTGATGATCTTGATTCTGTCATATTAAAGAGTAAAACAGGAACATGAACAGATATGATTCACATGCCCTTACTACATGGGCGGTGGAGGAGCGCCCCAGGGAAAAGGTTATGGCCAATGGGGTTCAGTTTCTTTCCGACACGGAATTGCTTGCCATTTTACTGGGATCCGGAACAAGGAATATGACCGCGGTTGAGTTGGCCCGGCTGGTGCTGAAAGGAGTTGGAAATAATTTGCAGCTATTGGGCCGACAGGGAATCAGCGACCTGGTCCGGATCAAAGGGGTGGGTCCTGCAAAGGCGATCACGGTTCTGGCAGCCATGGAGCTGGGCAGGAGAAGGGACGGCATGCAGCATGCTGAAAAGATCCCTGTCAAATCCAGTGAAACGGTATACAGGCTCTTTCATCCGCTCCTGGGTGACCTTGAACACGAGGAGTTCTGGCTATTGATGCTCAACCGGGCCAACAGGGTCCTGGGACGCTTTAAGGTAAGCCAGGGTGGCCTCTCCGGAACAGTCATAGATACCAGGATAATTCTGAAAAAAGCCCTGGATAACCTGGCCTCATCCATCATCGTCTGTCACAATCACCCTTCGGGTAACAAGCAACCCAGTGATGCCGATGTTAAAATCACCGAGAAATTGAAAAAAGCAGCTGAAATTCTCGAAATTAAACTATTGGATCACGTTATTATTGCAGATAAGTCCTATTTTAGTTTTGCAGATGAGGGTTTGATCAATTAAATCCAGTCAATTTGGTAGAGATATTGCTTACCATATTGTTCAGTTCCTTTAAGTTCGCGGCAACCTTCCCCCTGGTTATCTTACAATTTGATTTCCGTTTTGTGGAGACCATTCTCTGGACCAATGTGGGTGGGATTGCCGGGATTTACTTTTTTGCTTTTCTATCCGAAAAGCTTCTTGCCTGGTGGAAAAGAACCTTCCGCAGATCAGGCAGGCATAGAAAGAAAGATGAAAAGAAGGAGAAAAAGATCTTCACCAGGAAGAACCGTCGCATAGTACGAATCAAACGGAAATACGGATTAATTGGCATCGCCCTGACCACGCCCTTACTGCTATCCATCCCCGTGGGGGTATTCCTGGTGATCAGGTATTATAACACGAGCAAATACAAGTTCCTCTACCTGATCGCTTCCAATCTCATCTGGTCGGTCATCTATACAAGTTTTTATATGTTCTGGGATGAGCTTCTCTTAAAAAAATCCTGAAATACAGGCTCTTCGGCAGTAACTTGCTCTTTTTTTAAAGCTTATCTACGGGAATGACCTCACTCAGGTCCTTACATTCCTGCAACATCTTTTCGATAGACATCCCTGTAACAGGATGTATCAATTCAGGTGCTATTTCAGCCAGTGGAAGCAGGACAAACTTTCGATCGCCCATGGAAGGATGAGGAAGTGTTAAGCTGGGATGATCCATCTGAAAGTCCCCATAGAACAGCAGGTCAATATCAATGACCCTGTCGCTGTATCCCCTTGCTCCTCTTGGTCCGCCCATTTCATCTCTTTGCCTGCCCATTACTTTCTCTATTTCCAGCAGCTCATCCATTAGCTTAAGTGGAGCGAGTTCAGTTCTCAGGGATAAACAGCAGTTATAGAAACTGTAAGAACTGGAATAGCCCCAGGGTTCCGACTCATAGTAGCGGGAAACACGTTCAGGCATTCCGATCCGGCTTTGAATCAGCTTCACAGCTTCCTGCAGATGAAGCTCCCGCCTGCCCAGGTTCGTCCCCAGTGAAAGGTAAATAAGATTCATATTTTCTTCGGACTAAGGTATTTATTATCAGGCACATTTTTAGTACATTGTTGCCTCAAAAATTTAGATATGAAAAATTTTCTTAGCAGTCTTCTTGCAACCATTACCGGCCTGGTAATCATGACCATTCTTGTTTTTCTGATCTTCATGGGCATCGTTGCCGCCTCTACCTCCAAAGACCCGGTGGAGGTCAAAGAGAACTCATTGCTGCTGGCAAAGTTCAATGCGCAGATTATCGACCGCACCAATGAGGATCCTTTTGCTCTTCTGTTTTCGGGCAATTTCATGTATGACGAAATGATGGGACTGAACCAGATCCTGAAGGACCTGGAAAAGGCGAAAACTGATGATAATATCGAAGGAATCTTTATGAACCTCGGTGGAGTCTCTGCCGGAATAGCCACCCTGGGGGAAATCCGGGAAGCCCTGGAGGATTTTAAGGAGAGTGGGAAATTTATATATGCCTATTCCAATGCCTATACACAAAAATCCTATTACCTGGCCTCCGTGGCCGATAGTGTTTTTATGACCCCTGAAGGCATGTTCCTCTTTAACGGGATGAGCGCCGAGGTCATGTTTTACAGAAAAGCCCTGGAAAAGGTGGGGGTTGAGATGCAGGTGATCAGGCACGGGACCTATAAGGGAGCAGTGGAGCCTTTCCTGCGAGATGATCTTAGCGAGGAAAACAGGGAACAGATTGAAAGCTACGTTGGAGCCCTCTGGGGTAAGATCGTTGAAGATATCTCTGAGAGCCGCGGCATATCCACTGAGAAGCTGAACCAGATTGCCGATGAACTGGCGACCATTGATTCGGAGAAACTGGTAGAAACCGGCATGATCGATGGCTTGATCTATTATGATGAAATGCTCAGCATCATGAAGGAGAAACTGGGCGTGGAAGAGGAAGACGACCTGGAGGCTGTCTCCCTTAAGAAATATAAGGACGCTCCCCTGAAGGAAAAGAAAGAATACAGTAAAGATAAAATTGCAGTCATCTACGCCATGGGTAGTGTGGTGGATGGAAATGCCGGTGAGGGTTACATCAGTTCTGAACGCATCTCCAAGGCCATCCGCAAAGCCCGTAGAGACAAGTCGGTGAAAGCCATCGTATTCAGAATCAACTCCGGGGGAGGAAGCGGTTCAGCTTCCGATGTAATCCACCGGGAAGTGATGCTGGCAGCCAAGGAAAAAGTAGTGGTTGCTTCCATGGGTGATGTAGCCGCTTCGGGAGGTTATTATATTGCAGCACCTGCCGATACCATCCTGGCCGGACCCGGCACCATTACCGGCTCCATAGGAGTATTCGGGCTCTTTCCCAATGTGCAGAAACTGATGAACGATAAAATTGGCATCTCCACCGACGTGGTACTTACTAATGAAAATGCCAATATCCTCAGCCCTTTTAATCCCCTGGATCCCGAGGAGCGGGTTATCGTTCAAAAGATGATAGACGACTTCTATGTTAATTTCGTGAATATTGTAGCCGATGGACGGGGAAAATCCTATGATGAAATTGATGCCATTGCAGGGGGACGTGTATGGGCAGGTTCAAATGCCCTGGAACTGGGTTTGATTGATATGTATGGTGGTCTGAATAAATCCATCGAAGTCGCTGCAGAAATGGCAGGACTGGAAAATTACCGCGTTCAGTCGCTTCCCGCACTTGAGGATCCCATGACAGCTATTATGAAACAGCTTACCGGAGGCTCCATGGTCCGTACCGACCGCATCCTGAAGCGTGAACTTGGTGAAAGCTATCGTCACTACAGGAAGATTCAGGAGATCCAGAAGATGCATGGAATACAGGCCATCATGCCCTATGAAATTGAGCTGCATTAAGCAAAAGCAAGGCAAGCAAAGCTGATATATCGGATCTTTCTCATGAATAAAACCGGTGCCAATAACTGGAGGGTCGTACTGTTACCGTTTTCCTGGCTTTACGGGCTGGTGATATGGATCAGGAATGCCTTCTATGACAACGGTTTACTTAAATCTTCCGAATTTAACATTCCCCTGATTTCGGTGGGTAATATTACCGTGGGGGGAACCGGCAAAACACCCCATGTGGAATACCTGGCCGAACTGCTCCACAGCAAATTCAAGGTCGCTACCCTGAGCCGTGGTTATAAAAGACGCACCAGGGATTTCAGAATTGCCTCGGACGAATCCAGTGTGAGTGAAATCGGTGATGAGCCGCTCCAGATCAAGAAGCGCTTCCCGGGTGTAGATGTTGCGGTGGACCGGAAACGGGCCAACGGGATCAGGGAATTGATGCAGCTGGCCCCATGGCTGGAAGTGATTCTTATGGATGATGCCTATCAGCATCGATCGGTCAAAGCCGGGTTTTCCATCCTGCTTATTGATTATAACCGGCCCATCGATAAAGACAGGCTGCTCCCGGCAGGCATGCTGAGAGAACCGGCCACCAACCGCAAGCGCGCCGACATCATCCTGGTCACCCGCTCACCGGAAAGAATCAAACCCATCGAACTCCGGGAGTACGTAAACAGGATGAATCTATCCATGGGTCAGCACCTTTTCTTCACCACCATGCGCTATGGAGAGCTTTCACCGGTATACCCGGAAAGCACCCCCAGAGATGCGGCATGGTTTAAAAAACATGTTGGAGGAGTACTGATTGTGGCAGGAATTGCCAATCCACGCCCGCTTCGTCAATATGCAAGAAGCATCAGCACCAACATCACAGAACTCTTTTTTTCGGACCACCACGAGTATTCCCGGAAGGATTTGGAGAAAATTTCCAATGCCTACAATAAATTAGCTGAACATCACAAGGAGGTCCTGGTGCTGACCACCGAAAAGGATGCCATGAGGCTTCGGGATCATCATCCTGAACCAAAGCTCCGGGATGCCATGCATGCAGTGCGCATTCATGTGCATTTCCTGAATGATGATAAAGATGAATTTGACAGACAAATATTGACTTATGTTAGCAGCAATAAAAGAAACAGTATCCTATATCAGGGAGAGAATTCCTGAGAGCCCTGATACAGCCATTATCCTGGGAACCGGCCTGGGAAAGATTGTGGATTTCCTGGAGGTGGAGCATGTGGTGGACTACGAGTCCATTCCAAATTTCCCGGTCTCCACTGTCGAAGGGCACGAGGGAAAACTGATCGCAGGAACGCTGGGGCAGAAACGTGTTCTGGTCATGCAGGGACGATTCCACTACTATGAGGGTTATGAGATGAGCGAGGTGATATTCCCCATCCGTGTTCTGAAGTTCCTGGGCATTAAAACCCTGGTTGTTTCCAATGCAGCAGGGGGAATGAATCCCGAATTTGAGATTGGCGATATCATGGTGATCAATGATCATATCTGCCTGATGCCAAACCCCCTCATTGGAAAGCATGAAAGTGAATTTGGGGCCAGGTTTCCCGATATGAGTCAGACCTATGATCCGGAACTTCTTGAAAAAGCACGGCTGCTTTCAAAGGAGCTTCAGATACCCATTCAAGAGGGCTGCTATGTGGGTGTCACCGGACCAACCCTGGAAACCCCGAAAGAATACCAGTATATGCGTATCATCGGTGGCGATGCGGTGGGTATGTCCACTGTTCCCGAGGTCATAGCCGCCCACCAGATGGGAATCAGGATCTTTGCAGCCTCTGTCATTACCGACCTGGGAGTCCCCGGGAAGATCCAGAAGCTAACCCACCAGGATGTGATCGAAGCTGCTGAACGTACAGCTCCCAAACTCACCGAACTGATCATCAAGCTTATCACCGGCTAATGCCTAAGGCCAGGGACGGTTTTCAGAAAGGGAGGGTGCTGACCATGTCGGCGGCCCACTTTGTGCATGATTGCTATACCGCTTTCCTGGCACCTGCCCTGCCCCTGATCATTGATAAGCTGGGAATCTCTTACGGGATGACCGGACTGCTGGCAGTGATCCAGCGCATCCCCTCTCTCTTTAATCCAGTGATTGGCATCATAGCCGAACGTCCGGTGATGCGCTATATGGTGATCTTCTCTCCGGCTCTTACCGCTGTTTTCATGAGCCTGATCGGGGTGGCACCCGGATATACCTTCCTGGCCATCCTGCTTTTCTTTTCGGGGATTAGCTCCACCCTCTGGCATATTCCAACCCCCGTGATAGTAAGACAACTTTCGGGAAGTCGCGTGGGGAAAGGAATGAGTTATTACATGGGAGGAGGGGAACTGGCCCGCACAGCCGGCCCCATGGTCATCCTGGGTGTGATCAGCTGGTGGGGACTGGAAGGTATGTGGAGAATGATGCCCCTGGGATTTGTGGCCTCAGGAGTGCTCTGGTTCCAGTTCAGAAAAGCACGCTTTACTCCTTCCTCTTCGTCCAGGAAGCACCAGGAGGGCAGTTACTGGAAGATCTTCCTCCGCTTCTCAGCAGCCTTTGTTCTCACAGGTGGATTCACCCTCTTCCAGGCCGGCATGAAAGCCTCCCTTACCTACTTTCTGCCCACCTTCCTCATCTCTACCGGAAACTCACTCCACTATTCAGAACTGGCCCTTACGGTAATTCAGCTGGCTGGTGCCATGGGAGCGATTTTTGCCGGTACCATCAGCGATAAAATTGGCAGATATACCACCCTTCTTATCATCAGTATAGCCACCCCCCTGCTTACCCTTCTCTTCCTGAACCTGGAAGGATTCTGGATCTTCCCGGTCCTGCTCCCACTCGGATTTTTCCTCTTTGCTCCCACCTCGGTGATGCTGGCAACGGTGCAGGAACTAAGCACGGAAAAAAAGGCTTTTGTAAACTCCATCTATATGACCCTCAACTTCTTCGTAAGTGTGATGGTCTACCCCCTGGTGGGTGCAGCCATCGACCGGGTCGGATTTTTGCCCACCTTCAGGTTTATTGCTTTTTTGGGATTCGGAGCCATCCTGATCGTACTCTTTACCCGTAAAGGACTGCTTAAGATTACCGATACACCAGTCCAACCGCCTTCCTCCTGATCCATCTTTCCCCCGTAGCAGGATGGTAAGCCCGGGCATGGATCACATAGAAACCCATGGGCTGCATGGATCCATCCTCTCCCTCTCCATCCCAGGTATAGCTAAGCGTGGGTGCGGCCAGGTGATTGTTGGCCAGAACCCTGATCCTGTTTCCATGAAGATCGGTAATCAGCAATCCGATCACCCAGTCGTTCCCACCCGTGGCAATGGTAATTTTCAGGAGGTCATTAAAGCCATCATTATCCGGACTAAACACCTCCGGCTCCACTTCCACCAGCCTGTCCGTATCCCCCTCTTCCATGGATTGGGAATTCTTCCTGCCGGGTGTTGCGTAGCCTTCCAGGGAGGCCGCTGAGTGCCAGTTATCCGGATCACTTCCAGAGCGACTCAGCCCTACCCGCTCCAGGCTGATCCCCCTGGGATCGTCCAGCAGCTCCATATGCATATCATCACTGTATAGGGCCATATCCACCACATTGGCGGCCCGGTCGGTGAGATAGATGACCCCGCTGCTGTTATGCAGCCCGGGCAGTCCCTCCACCTCCACCCACTGTCCCGACATCGCCAGATCGCATGGGCCTCCATCAAATGAGGGACACTGGCAGTAAGCACCAGGTACTGTCCGGGCAACATGAGCCTGGAGTGGGGAGACAGGAGGATGGGATTGTCGGGCGAGCCACCCTCCTCCACAAAATGTATGGCAAGATCCTGCAGATCAAATACCCTGTTGCCCGGCAGAAAAAGCTCCACATATTCCGGGCAGCCCTCATCAGGATCATACATAATCTCGTTGATCACCACCGAAGCTGGTCCGGGTGGGGAGATGGCCCCGGCCACGATCCTGTGATCACCTGACTCATTCCCTGCACAATCACCCAGTCCGGATACCGTCAGCTGGAAGGTGGTCCACTCCTGAAAATCCTCCGGAAAATGCAGCTGCAGGATCTCCCAAAGAGGCCCGGGCAGCAGTATCGAATCGGGAAGCTCCCCTCCCGGATCAAGCCTTATGGCTGCTGTCCCATCACCGTGTAGCCAAAGCGGTTCTGAATAATGAAGCAGGAGCTGACCAGCCCCCCCCAGACCGGCATAGAGCAAGAGGGGCGGCTCCCTGTCCACCAGGCTGGCCACATTGCTGTTGATCCTGCCCGGAGTCCCTCCCCCCGGATCAACTGAAAACTCCCAGTTGGCCGAGATCCTGCAAAGCAGCTCCGCATCGGGCGATTCGAGCGACCAGCCTCCCTCCTTTTTCCACCGGGGTCCATCCCAGGGAAGCCTGTAGGATGCAGCATGAATCTGTTGCCCCTCTTTGCTATGAAGTGAAAGAACAGCTCCCTCATTGGGAAGGGTAATCCCCCTTACCACCATAAAGTCGCCGGGTTTCAGCTCCATGGAATATTGCTCCACCATAGCGGCATTCAGAAGATAAGTCCGCTCATTCACCTTCAATTCCCAGCCCTCCGGGTTCAGCATATATTCAGACCTGTTTATTAGCTCCAGGTACTCTTCCTTGTAACGAACAGCCGGATCCGGATCGGCCATCACCTCATTAAAAACCAGGTCGCCCCATTGGGCCTCATTGCGCATCACATCCACCACCGTATCCCGAAGTTGGTTCCCGTCAAAATCAAGCACCCTTTCAATCCGTATCTGGTGAGCTACACGGTTTGGGATTACTTCCGGAAAAAAAAGTTCAATTCCCTTATCAACCAGCTGGAGAGAATCGGGGTACACCCCTCCCGGAATTTTTTCAGAGCTGAGAATGAATGCTTGAGGGTCCGGTCTCAGCACCACTTCAGAAAAACCAAGCCGCAGGCTTTGTTCATTTACAATCGTCACAGCTGTCACCACCGGGGCCACGGTATCTTTCTGAAAGTGCCCCTCCATAAGCAAATCATCCAGCCACAAAGCCCTGTCTCTCGATGATGTGTAGCTGTAGCGTAAAACCAGGTGTCTGCCCCACTCCAGATCCTCAACCTGGCACGATTCCCAGCAAAACTGGCTCCTCCGCTTCCGGATCCAGGGTCATATACAGCTCAAGACCACCCTCGCCATCCCCACTGACCCGGAACAGGGGAGCCTGTCCGGTCCCCACATCTTCCTGGTAATTGAGGGTGGTGGAACACAATACTTCGGCAACACCATCTTTTAGCAGCCAGAGTTTCACCAGATCATCCGATCCCTTATAGTTGACCCCCAGGACAATTCCACTTAAAACCAGGGGGGCGCTCCCATCAGACTCCAGCGCTTCAGACTCCAATCCCTTATGGAAATCTGCACCCAGGACAAGCTGCCAGTTGTTTTGAGAACTGGGATCATAGCCATGCCTGATCCGGAATGAAAAGGAGAAAGGATCCATCACATTGAGCGGATCATGCCTGAATACCAGGTAGTCGCAGCCCTCCTGCGGATTATCAAAGCAATGATGAAGAGAAGAGCCCCCCGAGATGGGATCGATGGAATCGCAACACCAGCGCCCTTCGGGAAGCTGAGTCCATCCGGGGCCCGGACAGCATTCAAACACTCCTGAACTATCATTTTCGAAGTCAAAACGGTACTGTCCTTCCAATTTGAAAGAAAAAAGTAAAATAATTAGGATAATATATCTTATAAGAGCAAAAAAATGGTGATTTTTGCACTCTGTTAATCTAATATTTGCAATCATGAAAGTAGCTGTAGTTGGTGTTAGCGGAGCAGTTGGACAGGAATTTCTGCGTGTGCTCCAGGAAAGAGCTTTTCCCCTGGACGAACTGGTATTGTTTGGCTCACCCCGTAGTGCGGGAAGCCAGTATACCTTTAATGGTAAAACACTTACCGTAAAGGAGCTGAAAGAGAATGACGATTTTGCAGACATAGATATCGCTTTAACATCAGCAGGTGGCGGCACCTCCAAAAAATTTGCAGAAACCATCACCAAACACGGGTGCATTATGATCGATAACTCCTCAGCCTTCAGGATGGAAGAGGATGTACCCCTGGTGGTTCCCGAGGTAAACCCGGAGGACCTCCATCACCTGCCCCGGAACATTGTGGCCAATCCCAACTGCACCACCATCCAGATGGTGGTATGCCTGAAGCCCATCAACGATCTTTCGCCCATCAGGCGGGTACATGCCGCCACCTACCAGGCTGCCAGTGGTGCCGGAGCCGCAGCCATGGCAGAGCTGGAGGAGCAAATCCGCCAGATTGTTGCAGGTGATCCGGTCACTGTCGAAAAGTTCCAGCACCAGCTGGCCTACAACCTGATCCCACATGTTGATGTGTTTAAAGAGAACGGATACACCGGTGAGGAGATGAAAATGTACAACGAGTCGCGGAAAATCATGCATTCCGATATTGAAGTCAGCTCCACCTGCGTTCGTGTTCCCGTCCTGAGGAACCATTCAGAAGCCATCTGGGTGGAGACCGAAGAAGCCCTGGAGCTGGACCAGGTAAGAAAAGCACTTTCTAATGCTGAAGGAATTATCCTGCAGGATGATCCTGCAAATAATGTGTACCCCATGCCCCTGGGTTCGGCCAGTAAAGACGATATTTTCGTTGGCAGGCTGCGCAAGGATCTTTCCAATCCGAAAGGAATAGCCTTCTGGTGCGTGGGAGACCAGATAAAAAAAGGTGCTGCCCTGAACGCCGTTCAGATAGCCGAATATATGGTTCAAAAGGGATTGGTCTAAACGTACCCGGCAAAACAGGTAGCTTAGTAAAGCAGGATCACTTAGTAAAGCAGATCGTTGTAAGGGTAACGCTTCACATGGATTTCTTTCACCTTCTGGTATAGCTGGTCCTTCAGCTCATCAATATTGGACTTCTTAAGTGCTGAGATAAACAGCGACCCCGGGTGTGAGCGGGTCCATTCCCTGATGTGATCATCCAGGCTCAGGTTCTCCTTGAAGGATGGGGTGAGATCATCCTCATCCTTCATTACGTAGGTAATAAGCATCGGTCTTGTTAAAGACCAGCATACTTGGAATATCCCCACCACCCAGCTCCCTGAGTGTTGTCTCCACCACCTCAATCTGCTCCTCGTAATTGGGATGTGAAATATCCACCACATGAATAAGTACATCAGCCTCACGAACCTCATCCAGGGTCGATTTAAAGGACTCCACCAGGTGGGTGGGTAATTTCCTGATAAATCCAACCGTATCAGACAGAAGAAAGGGAAGATTTTCAATCACCACCTTACGTACCGTAGTATCCAGGGTGGCAAAAAGCTTATCCTCGGCAAATACTTTGGATTTACTCAGGAGGTTCATCAGGGTGGATTTACCGGCATTGGTGTATCCAACCAGTGCCACTCTTACCATTTTTCCCCGGTTCTTGCGCTGTACCATCATCTGCTTATCAATCTTGGTCAGCTGCAGCTTCAATTTAGCAATCCGGTCGCGAATAATCCGCCTGTCCGTCTCAATCTCGGTCTCACCAGGACCCCTGAGGCCGATTCCCCCACGCTGGCGTTCCAGGTGGGTCCACATGCGGGTCAACCTGGGTAAAAGGTACTGGTACTGTGCCAGCTCAACCTGTGTCTTGGCATGGGCAGTCTGCGCTCTGCCTGCGAAAATATCCAGAATCAGGTTGGTACGATCAAGAATCCTGCACTTAAGTTCCCGTTCAATGTTCCGAAGCTGTGATGGAGTAAGCTCATCATCAAAGATCACCATATCGATCTCCTCCTCTTTCACATATTCCTTTACTTCCAGCAGCTTACCGGTGCCAATAAAAGTTTTGGGATGTGGAACCTGAAGACGCTGTGTAAAAACAGCACGCTGCTCCGCTCCTGCCGTATCAGCCAGAAAAGCCAGCTCCTCAAGATACTCCCCTGCCATCTCCTCTGTCTGGTCCTGTGTAATGACACCTACCAGTACAGCAGTTTCACGTTGTGGCCTATGATCCCAATAGTCTCCCATAATGACTGATTAAGGGCACAAAAATAGCAAATAGTCCGGACTTTATATTTGAGCTAAAGAAGGCCATAACTTTTAGTATAGCATCTTGTTCCCTATGACTGTCCATTTTATAGAACCTTTCTATCGCTCACACCCTCTTTTCAGAAAATTGGCAGGTCACAGGTATGTGACTTTTATACAAGCTTGTGACTTTTAAAATAAGGATAACAAATATGCGTATAAGTATATGGCGCTGTATTACAGTCTTTTATAGATTGCAATTATTGACGGCAGTTGAGCTGAAAGGTCACATAAAGGGAAAAAGTCACACACTTGTGACCTCCTGATTTCACAGAACGGAACAACATAGTTTTTATGTCTAACTCTGTGATATTAATTTGAGAGCCTCTGTAACTGTCCTCATCGAAAAGTCCTCCACCAGAAAACCCGGGCCAAAAAAAAGAACCCTCGCAATGGAGGGTTCTCACTATAATGTTTTTCTGATTATATTCAGCAGGCTTCCTTGCGGAGGGATATTGGGAGAGTTGCCTTAGCTGTTGCGAAGCGACAGGTTCAGCAACGGAACAATATCCCGGAGCTCTATTTTATGTATTGCCTGTTGGCATAGATGGCGTTCCGGATGGCCGGCTTAATGGTTTCGGTACACATCAGCACCATCTCCACATCCGTGGGGAAGGGGAGTTTTTCCTGCTGGGTCATTGCAAGGGCCTCCTCAGTCAGGGCTCCTTCATCTCCTATGGACCTGGCTGAAAAATGTTCAAACTGGTTGGAAGCACCAAAAGGCTCCTGCTGGATAAGCCGCTGCGGTTCCAGTGACATGATTTCCACTTCACCCTTGATTTCCACAGTTTTAAACTGGCGGGTCTCGATGAGAGTGCAGGTGATATCCTTGAATTTCTGCAGCTTCACGTCATTACCGGCAGTGTCTTTCATCACGTTCCCATTGGCATCCAGCACATATTCAAATCCATCAGCTATTTTCTTGTTAAAGATCTCATCGGTATCAGTAACAAGATCCGGAGAAACCAGTATGGAGACTAATTTTACGGAGACTGCATAATCATAATTTATGCTTTCATCCACATGTTTGAAGTGATATTCAACCCACTCATTGTCCAGTCCCCTGGTATCAAAAGAGGTCAGATCCTCTTCAACCTGGAGAGGCAATTGCAGGGGCGACTGGTTGTTTACGTCAACAATTACACGGCTGACACCTTTCATGCGGGCATCGTAGATCAATGCATCAATGTCGTTGAACTGACCCCCGCTGTACTCAGAAGCCTTGGCCAGCTGATAATAAGCCTGCCTGTAATCCTCCTTTTGCAGGGCATTCTCCAGCAATCCTTTGCCATTGTTATAGAAATAATCGGCCGCTTTCCGCTTTGAAGCAACCATTTCCGCATCATAATCGACATACTCATAATTATAAGTATTGCCACCTATAGTCAGCGGTGTTACTACACGAACCTGCCTCTGACGCTCCTTCAGCATGTTGTAGCGGTTGAAAATCTCATCGTAACTGTCCGGATTATTCTCCGTTTTCAGATACTTAATACGTTCCAGATCCCGCTCATTGGCAAGGCGGTAAGCCCTGTCCATCTCAGCAGCAACCTCAGCATCTGGCTTTTTGATCAACTTTTTGACATTCTTATCGATCACAGCATCGTAGTTTCCCATCTGCAAATTCTTGGTAGTGGAACCACATCCGGCAAGCAGCAAAGCCGCAAATAATAATGTAACAATTTTACGCATGGCATTTCAGGTTTGGTATGCGGTTCAGTATACGAGGCATTAAAAAAAAAGTTCCCGGGATTTTTTCCACAAAAAAAAGCCGGCTTTTGGCCGGCTTTAAAATGCTTTTATTAAAATCCTATTGAAGCACGAAGTTAATGGGGAAAGTAAAGAGTACTTTAACTGCTTTCCCACGCTGCTTCCCAGGGGTCCATTTTGGTGATGACATAACCACCCTGACGGCCTCCTTATCAAGGGCTGAGTCAACGCTACGGACAACAACAGCATCCACTACTTTACCCGTTTTATCTACAGCAAACTGAACGATTACACGTCCGCTCACTCCGTTTTCAGCAGCAATTTCAGGATACTGGAGGTTCTGAGCAATGTACTTTCTGAACTCAGTTGCTGGTTCACCCCCGTTAAATGTTGGCATATCCTCCACAATATAGAATACCTCTTCTTCTTGAATCTCTTCATCATCGTCACCCATCATACTTGTGAAGTCATATTCAGTATCTTCAGTAGCTTCCATATCAAAATCGAATTCATCTTCGATCTCAACATCGTCATCTACAATGTCAAGCACCTCTGCAACCTTGGGTTGTTCGGGCTTTGGTTCCGGTTTCGGCTCTTCCCTTCGTGTGATCTGCATCATTTCGTCTTCAAACTCGATTTCAGATACCACATTCTCATCAATGTCCTTGTCCTCACCTTTAGTCCATTCAAATGCTACCAGCACAATGGCAAGGGTTACAACCAGTCCTATCTGGATGAACATCCCTTTTCTTTTCTCCAGGTCAGCCGTTTTTGATTTCTTAAGTTCCATGTCGCTTATGAATTTGGGCAATAAAAATAGTGATTTACTTATGATAATTCAAATAGTATTTGCTTAAACCTATAATATATAGTAGATAAGCTACAAAAATTCTGCCAATCACATGTTTTGTACTTGCAATTTTTATATTAATTTTGCCACGCGTTGGGGCATTAGCTCAGTTGGCTAGAGCGTTTGACTGGCAGTCAAGAGGTCATCGGTTCGATTCCGATATGCTCCACTCTTCCCCTTGATCTCCACAGTTTTAAATTGTTGTGTCTCGATCAGTGTGCAGGTGATATCCTTGAATCTCTCCAGTTTCACATCATTACCTGCTGTATCTTCCATCACGTTGCCATTGGCATCCAGCACATATTCAAATCCATCAGCTATTTTCTTGTTAAAGATCTCATCGGTATCAGTAACAAGATCCGGAGAAACCAGTATGGAGACTAATTTTACGGAGACTGCATAATCATAATTTATGCTTTCATCCACATGTTTGAAGTGATATTCAACCCACTCATTGTCCAGTCCCCTGGTATCAAAAGAGGTCAGATCCTCTTCAACCTGAAGTGGCAATTGCAGGGGCGACTGGTTATTTACGTCAACAATTACACGGCTGACACCTTTCATACGGGCATCGTAGATCAATGCATCAATGTCGTTGAACTGACCCCCGCTGTACTCAGAAGCCTTGGCCAGCTGATAATAAGCCTGCCTGTAATCCTCCTTTTGCAGGGCATTCTCCAACAATCCTTTGCCATTGTTATAGAAATAATCGGCCGCTTTCCTCTTTGAAGCAACCATTTCCGCATCATAATCGACATACTCATAATTATAAGTATTGCCACCTATAGTCAGCGGTGTTACTACACGAACCTGCCTCTGACGCTCCTTCAGCATGTTGTAGCGGTTGAAAATCTCATCGTAACTGTCCGGATTATTCTCCGTTTTCAGATACTTAATACGTTCCAGATCCCGCTCATTGGCAAGGCGGTAAGCCCTGTCCATCTCAGCAGCAACCTCAGCATCTGGCTTTTTGATCAACTTTTTGACATTCTTATCGATCACAGCATCGTAGTTTCCCATCTGCAAATTCTTGGTAGTGGAACCACATCCGGCAAGCAGCAAAGCCGCAAATAATAATGTAACAATTTTACGCATGGCATTTCAGGTTTGGTATGCGGTTCAGTATACGAGGCATTAAAAAAAAAGTTCCCGGGATTTTTTCCACAAAAAAAAGCCGGCTTTTGGCCGGCTTTAAAATGCTTTTATTAAAATCCTATTGAAGCACGAAGTTAATGGGGAAAGTAAAGAGTACTTTAACTGCTTTCCCTCGCTGCTTCCCAGGGGTCCATTTTGGTGATGACATAACCACCCTGACGGCCTCCTTATCAAGGGCTGAGTCAACGCTGCGGACAACAACAGCATCCACTACTTTACCCGTTCTATCAACAGCAAACTGAACGATTACACGTCCGCTTACTCCGTTTTCAGCGGCAATTTCAGGATACTGGAGGTTCTGAGCAATGTACTTTCTGAACTCAGTTGCTGGTTCACCCCCGTTAAATGTTGGCATATCCTCCACAATATAGAATACCTCTTCTTCTTGAATCTCTTCATCATCGTCACCCATCATACTTGTGAAGTCATATTCAGTGTCTTCAGTAGCTTCCATATCAAAATCGAACTCATCGTCGATCTCAACATCGTCATCTACAATGTCAAGCACCTCTGCAACCTTGGGTTGTTCGGGCTTTGGTTCCGGTTTCGGCTCTTCCCTTCGTGTGATCTGCATCATTTCGTCTTCAAACTCGATTTCAGATACCACATTCTCATCAATGTCCTTGTCCTCACCTTTAGTCCATTCAAATGCTACCAGCACAATGGCAAGGGTTACAACCAGTCCTATCTGGATGAACATCCCTTTTCTTTTCTCCAGGTCAGCCGTTTTTGATTTCTTAAGTTCCATGTCGCTTATGAATTTGGGCAATAAAAATAGTGATTTACTTATGATAATTCAAATAGTATTTGCTTAAACCTATAATATATAGTAGATAAGCTACAAAAATTCTGCCAATCACATGTTTTGTACTTGCAATTTTTATATTAATTTTGCCACGCGTTGGGGCATTAGCTCAGTTGGCTAGAGCGTTTGACTGGCAGTCAAGAGGTCATCGGTTCGATTCCGATATGCTCCACACTAATTATCAAAGGGTTGCAGATTTAAAAATTTGTAACCCTTTCTTTTTTGCCAGTTTTTGCCAGTTTTTTTGCCAGCCAGCTGATCAGATTAGCGATGATGCACACACTGTACACCTGTAAAAGAACGATTTACCAGTACACATCAAATATATAACTAATGTTTTAGTTTTACAACTAATTCTTTAGTTTTTTCGAAGACCTACAGTCATTCGGATTTGTAGCTTTTCCCTTTTTGCCAGCATTTTGCCAGATAGTTGTTCGGAATAGGTGGAAAGCCCCTCACTTCGAACCATGGCTGGAATATGCACCCTAAGCCTGATCCCGGGAATAGGAATCAAGAACGGAGATTACAGGACAGAAAATCTCGTTCCGATCTCTTCCTCGCTTTCCCTGCGAGTCAAATCCATGAATGCCATTGCTTACAACGGACAGCACTTTTATACGGGACTTCAGCTAATTTCCAGTTTTTACAACATGCCTCTGGATAAAGATCTAAAAAGTGGTGTTTTGGAAGGACGATCTGCGCTTTACATGGGTTACAGGTTCTGAATGAATCGATATACTTTCCGATCCAACTTTTTACTCTTACATTATAATAACCAAAGCCATAAGGCCAGTGGAGCGACCAAGAAAACCGCAGCGGTCCAATACTATATGAGTAATGACAGTTCCTGTTTTTTCGGGATTTCTCCAGAGCTTTGTTTCAACTATAATAAGATCAGTATTTGACCTTAGAAGCAAAATATAAATATAACCTACGTTGCAGCTAATTTCCTAGTCAGGAACCCGGAAAGTATCAGGCTGGAGATACAGAAAAGTAAAAACAGGTAAAAACCACCCAGGAGTTGGGTTCCATTGGTGGTTAATATTTCCACCGATTTGGTTGCACTGCTGAAGTTGCTCAACTGGCTTCTGATGATCCCGTTAAACCCGATGTAAGCCATAAAAATGGCCACCACCATTACATCCGCCATGGACCATTTTCCTGATTTAAAGACAAAAAACCTGATGATCATATTTTCATTGAGCTTGTTCCGGCCGAGGGAATAAATGTAAGTGGAAGCCAGCTTTGCCAGGGGGAAGATGATACTGAACAAGAAGATGAGTGACCCAACGAAGATCATTTGCAAAGAACCTTCCTTCATGAGGATCTGTACCATGTCTGTGATGCTTTTGCTTTGAAAGAAAATAATGTTGTCCGTGAAAGCCACTTCTTCACCCAACAGCTGGAAAATCAGGCTGTCAATCCTGGCTTCAAGTTCGATCATAGGGGTCCCTATACCTCCCAGCAGGAGACAGAAAGAGGAGAGGATAAGCAAGGTGGACTGAACCAGGTTCAGCTGCTGCCTTGGAATCATGTTAATGACAAATATACCCAGGACCAGCACCATGATGGCGATTACCCTGAAATTGATGGCCTCTTCTTTCCTATCGAGTTTTGTCTCCAGGAGTTGCCTGCATTCATTCTCATCAGTGCAGTTGTATCTGCGAAGCACCTCCTCCAGCGGTTCCATCTTATCCTTGCTGTAGGTAGATTTGGAAAACTCATCCAGTTTGGTTTCCAGGAACGAGGTCAGTCCTTCCTTGGTCTCAGGTTTATCCAGCTCCACCAATACCTGCATTGAAAATGAGGGGACACTGTCCCTCAGTTGTTCCATATCCAAAGCCAGACTTGCCACCCATGTTTTTATACCCGAGAATTTTCCTGATGTGCGTTCCTCCATCAGGATTTCCACCTCATTGATCAGTGTATACAATATATTTTCGATACTGGTCAGGAGTTGTTCCTGGTTTTCCGGGGTTACCTGGAACTCATGGACTTTCTTAGTGAGGATGGCTCCCAGTTTCTCCGACCATTCACTCACATTCAGTAAACCATAGCGGATGTGGTTGACCTCAGACAGGTCGATCCTCTCCAACTGGTTTTGTTTTGCAAGGGAAACGATCTGAACAGTCAGAAATACGGTGACAATTAATATCCCGGAACTGATAAGGATCCTCAGCTTGTTACTTGTTTGTCTCATTTCTAGTTTTTTTATTGAAATGCTCAATATTCTAAACCACAAACAGTAGTATTTGTCTTGTATTTAAAATCGAAATCCCAGATTTATAAATACTTGTGCAGGATTAGATTGAATGTCATTCATTAATAAATCGCTGAAACCATAATTGAATCCTGCCTCAATAAATAAGAATAGTATATCCACACCAAGTCCTGCCTGTCCGTGAAAATTAAAAGAATTTGTATTCTCTTTGCTAATCCCAAGATCATTATCCCCTACACTTAATCTGAAAGCCGGGACAACACCCGCAAAAATCCTGACGCCTACGATCCGGTCGGCAAAAGAGGTTAAATTAAGACCAAGATTAACAGGTATATCTAAAACGCCCACTGAAAAATTGATTCGCCCATTTCCCGGATTTGATAGCTCCCTTAATAGATAACCATAGTGATTATATCTGGCCCCAAATTCGTAGTAGAAAAATTTACCTCTTTTATAGGAAAGTCCAAGCATATACCCGCCCGCCTGACTCGACTCATACAAATCATCAGTAACATTAAGGCCATTGACGGTTCCACCACCATAGATTTTAAAGGAGTCTTTCCTTTTGCTCTCCTTTTTCTCTTTTTGGGGTTCCTCTACAGAGCTTGCAACCACGGTACTCCCAACCACAGCGCTTGTATCCTGAATGACTGGTTCCTGTACGATTGTGTCCTGAATGGTGGAGTCCTGTAGTTTATCCTCTTGAGCAAATATGACACTCGACATACAAAATGTTACTACCATCAGTAGAATTGGTTTCAAAACTGAGATACTTTTATTTGTCTTCATTTGGATTTGATAAGAATTGGTTAATGTTATGCTTATGTGAGGTATAAAACCCTGCCAAAGGTTTTTCAAAGAGTTTACAATTAGGGTGGGCTATTCCACTAATTCAAAATCACCCGGCTTCCAGGTTTTGTCGAACCACGGTTCCAGTGGGCCATAAAGGCGCAGTAAGACATTGTAGCTTTTCCCGGGCATCGTTTGAATCCAATTGTCTTCATGCCCTTTTGGTGCCTTTGGACCGAACCAAACCGTATAAGATTTATCATCGTTTTGTTTAATGGTCGGACTGTTGCTGTCGAGGCCAGCTGATTTTTGATCGGTCTCGAGCATCGAGCGATGTTGACCAGAATAGACCATAAATGACCAAAAGTTATTCACGGGAATGGGCGCGGGCAAGGTCACCTTATATGTTTTCCCACCATCAAGGTAGTTACCATCCGCATCATGGGGAGTAAAGGCATAGGCCGATCCTGTTCCTACTTTAGGCATAGACATGGCTGGTGTAATGCCGGTAGCGACATAGTGAAAAATACTACGACCATCAATCTTCATTTCTCCATTGTCCATAAAATCATGGCCGCCGATGAAGGATGTATACCACCGACGATCCGGATAGAAATAAACAGCTGCATCGCGGGGTCGGAAAACAAGAGATCGCGCCGAAGCGTTGCCGATTGCAGCCGCATCCTTTAGTATTTTTTTCATGCGTGCATCCGGTGCGAAGGGTTCTCCTTTTTTAATGCCGATAGAGGCAAAGAGTCCAACAAGCTCTGGATTAAATGCATCGGCGGGTTCATATTGAATCACCGCATTAAGCTCCTCATAAAAGTGTTCGTCGTTAGCATGAATGGTATTAAACTTTTTACCGGAGAGGTCGAGGACTTTTTGTTTAGGTGGCTTGTTTGCTTTCGCCAATGGATAGCAACGAAAACCTTCTTTTAGCGCTTTGGTAGACCCCTCCAAATCACCGTCTTTCACAAAAACACGCATGAAAAGCCAGTGACGGTAGGTTGTGGATTTTGCCACAAAGTAGCCTTCGGGGATATCCCCCTCGTAGTCGGGCCCTATAAATAGATATTTACCTCCCTTGCCCTGATCGGGGCCGGTCAGGCCAACGTCACCAACGAAGCGGAAAAATGCATCATCAAGAGAGCCCAGTACAGGCCCGGGTATCTCTACTACAACCGGTCCATTTTTTAAGTCAACCTCTAAAAAAGCATACGGAGTCGTTGATTGCGCAGTCAAGAATAGGGTGCGGGCATCCATCAATCCTCCAAAAAGCCCGAGGTCCCCCGGTTTTAAGCCCGCTTCTTTAAGTCCTTCAAGCATGGCATATATGGAAGTGGCCGGCATTCCACTCAGAAAGGTCTCTACGCCTCGCGATAGGTCAAGAAAGTCAAAGCTTTTCTGAACCGTAGCTTCATTGGGCATACCATCGAAAAATTCGAGGTCGCCAAGAAGTTCAGTTTCTACCTTGTCTGGGGTAAGCAAAAATTCGGGTACATCAGCAGCGTATTTTGGCTTTTGTACGTCTTGTGCAAATGCAAAAGAAGTATGCATCAGAATTAACAATGCAAAAATAACGGGGTAATTTCTTTTATTGACATTTTCTGATTATATGTTTTATTTCATTTTCATGGTTTTTATTAATTGGATGATTAATTCTTTACTCCTTAAAGTGTTCTCTCTTCGTTTTTCGGTTCTACTTCATCTTCTTAACGGCCGGGGGCACCCAATCGAAGTTCAGGGCTTCTGACCTGGCATTATACAAGCGTAAACACAGATAAAATGGTTCGTTGGGCGCTGGAAGCCAATTGCTTTCAAGCTTCTTTCCGGGGCTGTCATGTTGAATATAGATTGTTAGATTTCCATCTTTGTCCCGTTCCATGTCGTTATACGTCCCTATCGAATAGCGGTCGATAGGATTCTTGATTAAAAATCCATCCGGATAGTCATACATGGTGATCGACCAAAAAGCATCGACAGGAGGCTCCTCGCCGGCAGGAAACGTGATGGTATAGGGCTGACTCCCGTTTAGAGGCTCAGCTTGATCGTCCTCATAGGCGAAGTTGAAAAAGTTCTCTTTAGAATCCTGGCCAGGTTGTGCGCGTAAGGCCACGGACGATCTGAAGAGAAAATCAAAGGCTCCCCGATCGGTTGTGTAATCAACGGAATTGGCAATAAGACTCCAGTGATTGACCACCTGACCCAGGCGTAACTTTGCGTCCTCTGTAATGATACTATACCCCATGTCCACAGCGCGTTTCAAGCCGGCAGCAGTCGCGGGGTCGAGATTGGCGACATCGAAGTCCTTGTTAGGACCAATGCCGATCGATTCGAACATGCCGATGACTTCAGCATCCGGACCATAAGGTGGATTACGACGCAGGCATTCATTCAGCATGGCATACCAATTAATCGGATTGCTCACATCATAGGCAGGCCACTCATCGTAGCTATTATCTCCCATGCTATTGCGATTACCTTTCTGCCATTCGCTCAATGCTGTCAGCGCATACTTATCCTGGACGGCATTGGCGGCAGCGAGGTCTTCAGGGCCTTTTACCTCTGTACGGCCAATAATCCAGAGATCATTGGTCGCAACACTAACCCGTTTCACGCCGTCCGGTAGCAAACCTTCCCAGCCTGGCGCTGTGAATGCATACGATCCGCCGCTGCTGCCCTCAGTCAGGTTACTGATATTTTCGCACTTCTGGTAAAAGTCGTTATAGTTAATCGTGTAATAGCGATCTGGAATCGGCGGCACATCGAGAATGATTGGTTCGAGCGAGAGATCGAGCCATGCTTGCGAATACACCGTCGCATTGTTTGCTGACACGACTCCACCGGCTCTCGTGGCCTCCGGGTCGGCGAGTCCTCGGATATGAGAGAAGGTGTTAACTGCCCCAAAGGCTTTGATCTGCATATCACGCACCCGATAGATTTCGGTCATAGTGAAACCCCAGGTGTAGGCGCTTGTACCAAGCGTGTAGGCCTGTTCTTCGCGAATCTTGCTTTCATCCTTCGTCTCTTGTGCAAATGCAAAAGAGCTCTGTATCAGAATCAACAATGTAAAAGCAACGCGGTAAATTCTTTTAGTAGCATTCATGCGTTCTATCCATTTGGTTATTATCATGATTATTGATTTATTATGTAGAATTTTATACCTTTTCTTCGTATTATCAATGCAAGCCATTGGCTCGTTTATTTTCTCTCAATAAAAGCTGGTGGCACATAAGTTCCTATTTTTTCCGGATCTGCCTGATAAGCACGAATCCAGACAACCATCTGGTCTCCGGTTGTATATAACCAATTTCCTTCCTCTGGTTTTGGCGATATTTTTAGTACTAGAGAACCATCATCGTTAAACTTCATCTGGTCCATTGTCAACACATACGAATCAAATTCATTTTTATGAACAAGACCATCTTTATCATGAACAGTTATCGACCAGAAACCAACATCAGAAAGCGGAGGTAATTCATCTTTTTCAAATCTGAGTTCGCCTTCACCTTCGGCTTTAAACATAAAATAACTTGCTTGATCTTGGGAATTTCCCCACAAACCAAATTTGGCTCCTGCAGCTCTTATTAGATAATTCTTATTGAGAAATTCACGTGATCCAAAAGCTCCAGTTGCGCTAATATAACCATTGCCAATTTCTAAACTTTTAGTTACTTCTTCAATAGCTATATAGGCAGAATCTATTCCTGCCTGAACTTCAGCAAGTTCTGCTTCGCTCAAATTCACTTCATTCATTATTCCTATAGAAGCAAATCGTTTGAATTCCTCTGTTTCACTTTCAGGAATTTCAATTAGCAATTCATTTACATATTCAACGAATAGTGGTGAGAATGCTTTTTCCTCATCGTATTTAGGATATTCACGAGTTTTTGCAGGCGCATTTACAACTTTTATATTGCTCATAATTTCTCTCACGTGATCTAATTCGCTTCTATCTTTAATATCAATGCGTAAAACAATGAGGGCAAGGTCTTCTTCCATCAAAACAGCTGTGGTTTCTGAATTTTCAGCTAGCTTTTGATTCTTATTGTAAAAGGTAAACTGTCCGGCTTCACCGTTATTACCCTGCGTTCCCATATAGTAAAAATTGTGGGTAAAGACATCAATACATTGATATACGATATATCTGTCTTTAACTTCAGGAATTTCCACTGTGACAGGTCCATCAGAAATGTCAATTAAGATTCCGCCTGTCATTGATGTTAAGTTTGGTGCAACTATCGGCTGACCAACAGTCTCCATTGGAAACTTATCACTCATTGCAGGTATGTTAGGCTTCACGCCCATAAACTCAAACATACCATTCATGGTTTTTACTTGTTCCATTAATGGATAGGCGTAAATAAAGGCTTCGTATGCCGTATCCTTTAAATTACTCTTTTGTTGCTTGTCTTTTGTGTTATTGCAGGCCATTAACGATGCTAATGCCACAATCAAAATCACACTAGTATTTTATCGTTTTCATTATATGTTGATTTAATGGTTCATCTATTTATTTTGATTTTTTGAACATACTTGTGGGAAGAAGAAATTGCGCTTGTACTCTCCACTGCCACTCTGGTCCAAAATCTGGTCGCACCACATTGTAATACAGTTGTGTTTGCAGATTTAAAGGCAATTTTCCGCCGAGCATGATCACTTTTCCGCCACCAGCACCCAATGGAACAATCCATCGGTCTTCAGAATCCACTGTCCAGTCGGCTGTAATGATGGGCGCACTGTTTACATACCAGCCTCCACCTAATTGACTAACTAGCAAATAAATTCACCATCATGTGATTTACATCCTCTCTATCGGAGTTTCCTGCAAACGACCAGGCATTATTTATGAGTGCCCCAAATGTCCAGTCGCCCGGTTGAGCCAATACTACCAATGATGGCCCTGCACTCCATTTTTGTGTGCCCCGTATGCTACCTCCGGTTGGCAATTCAAATACGGGTCCAAACCCCCACATCAACCCTTTGCTTTCAGGAACATAAAATGCTGTCAATACCATATCAGCCAATCCTGAAGAAAGTTTTCCGCTTTCATTAGCAAAATCCGGAATGCGAACGATAGGGAAAATGGTCCGGGTGATTAGCTTGCCACCTGCAAGAGGAATGACCGGTTGAATATTTAATATATTCATATTTCGGTTGTATTCGCCATAATTCATATTCAGGTTATTCTGAAATGGAAGACTTATTAAATCTGCTAAGGGATTTGCTGCTGCTGCCGATAATTCTTCCTGGGATTGTTTCTAGTAGACACTTAGCAGTTTTCCAATCATTGAAACGATAAGCAGCACTGTTGTTAATAATTTTTTCATTGTAGTACAGTTTTAACTTTTAAATCTATTTTTTCAATTTTAGCACTTCTGTTTCATCAGCCTCTATTTGCATAATTAAGATCATTAATAATCGTGCATGTCCAATCTTCATTTATTTGACGTAAAAAAAGCAATCTCCGTGTAGAGTAAAGCTCTGTCTCGAATCCAATGGAAAAGAACCATCCTCTTCTGGATGATTCTTCGCATCAAATCTTCTTAAAAAGACACCGCTGCACCAATCTGTAAATACCTGTTGTGTAAATCATTTCTGACTTCAAGAAGTCCCCAATGATACCTGGCTTCCACACTAAGAATCCAAATCTTGACACCGGCACCTGCAAATGCAGCAACATCAAACCAGTTAGATTTATCATTATCAGTTGGTGGATAGGAATTATCCCCAATATCGTAACTCTCCGATACCTTGAAGTTTGCGGCCGCACCTCCAAGAGCATATATAGGCCCGATCTTTAACCTGAGATCCAGAGGAATACTCACTGTGTGTAATGTCCTCTTACTATTTCCCGTATACTTGAGTCCGTTCTGGAAATACTCGATACCTGAGTCGAAATGTAGTATAGATGCCACCTTTTTACTGCGAAAAAATCCCACATAAAAACTATTCAGTGCATTTGCTGTATCTGGCTTACTTCCTGCATCAACCATGGAGGCAGAATGAAATCCTGCACGGATCCCATTTTTTTGAGGTTTATCATCCTGCGCATAGGCAGATATACTTGCTATGCAGATTAATAATACTGTAGTTGTTACTATTTTTTTCATAAGATCTGTTGTTAAATCATTTATAGAAAATGTAATAGTCCTGGGGCCTAATGTCAGTTGGCTTTTACAAATTTCGCACCTTTCCCAAATCGGAATCTGGCTGAGAATCCCCAGTTGCTGGTTTTGAAGTCAAATCCATCAGTTAGCATAAATCCAGGGCGCCAGTCAAATCCGATAGTTAATGGAAATTCAAAAGCATACTCAACACCAAAATCACCTGCAATACTGAAATCAAAATTATTGCCGAACCAGAATTCCGGTCCTACTCCAGGATAAAATTTCAATCCCGTAGGGCCTCCTGATAAGGCAAACATCCAGTCGAAATAGCCCCCAATTCCAAATCGGTTAAAATAAACTGCTGGATGGAAACGCGGCGAAGCCGCCAATGGCATTGTTAATTCTGCAGAGATATTGTTGCCAAATCGCATTCCTGCCTCCCAGTTGGCTTGTGCTTTTAATTCTGCCCCTGAAAGTAAAGTGAAAAAAAACAGGCCCAACACTGAAATTCTTCGAATCATTTTCATAGTTGTAATAGTTTAGTCTATATTAATTGTCATTCTCTGTTATGTTATCATTCATATAAACCAGCATTTCCAGCTCCAGTTCCTTTAATGCATCCTTATAATCCTTTAATATTTTTCTTTTTCGAGCATCTGTGATGATGATCTTATTTATTGCCTCCTTGCATAAATAGAAATCCTCACAGATCTCACGAAAATCCTCATCCTTCTGGAATAATATTTCCAGGGTCTTAGCTTTTCCGGGGAATTTAGCTATTACTGCGCTTAGGACGTTCGAATCAGTATGCATCTATTCATGTAATTCATGAAAGATAAGGCTCTTATCTGTTAAAGGTTAGTTAAACACCGTGATTCACAGTGAAATTATGCTCCAGAATCTGAGTATAATTAAAACGAAATTTTCATTCTTTGGCTAGGTTAGCTATCTTGCAGTATACTTATTAATTCTTGTGGACAATTTTGCTACAACTGAAATCCTCGAACAGGTAGAGCGTATATGCAGCAATTCAGAATTTAAAGCAAAGAAGCTGATTTGCCATTTCCTCAGGTTCATAGTGAATGAAACCCTGGAAGGCAGAGGTGATCAGTTAAAAGGGTACACCATTGGTGTCAGCGTACTAGGTAAGAACGACGATTTTGATCCTGAGCAGGATTCGCTGGTAAGAATTCACGCCGGAAGACTCAGGCGACTATTGCACACTTATTACCTTGATAGTGGCAAGAATGATCCTATTCTTATTGAGATCCCAAAAGGGGGCTATCAACCAATTTTTTCAAGTAAAGATGAAGCGTTGTCAATCGCCAATGCTGAGGATGAGTCTCAAAAAATACTTACACGTGAGCCATCAATTGCTGTACTTCCTTTCAAAAACCTTACAGGAGATCCTGCCAAAGAATACATTGCCTACGGTTTATCTGAAGAACTATCCCTGGAATTGACAAATTACGAAGACCTGAAAATAATCAACTGTTGGCATCGTCCTGATTTCGCTATCTCAGAAAATGCATATGATAAAATTGGTGCTCGATATATCATTGACGGGAGTGTTCAAGCATATGATGAGTCTGTTCGTATATTAGTAAAGTTAGTTGATATACGCACAGATACACAAATCTGGGCAGAGCGCTACAGTCGTGACTTAAGTGTAAAAAATCTGGTTACTGTTCAGGAAGATATTGCTGATACTGTCGCAAAAACAGTTGGAAGTGAAGTCGGCATTGTTTTTACTCATTTGACAGAGGAATCAAGGCGGACCAAACCTGAAAGTCTGGAAGTATTTGATGCATCCCTGCAGTATTATTATTACGAATCACACATGTCTGCGTCTTTGGGAGCCCTGACATTTACGAAATTAAATCAGGCACTCATCAATAATCCATCCTCAGGGCTTATCCATGCAATGCTTGCTGATATGTATGGGAATGCTTATGCACTTGACTA